>CAVVDN010000001.1:0-68840 GCA_963747045.1 uncultured Acidobacteriaceae bacterium
GCGAATCACCGAGACCGTGCACATCCATACGCACGTCGTGGGTCAGGTGGCGAACTTCCACTCTCGGACTCCCGCACAGCCGCCGCCCACGAGCAGCGCCTCCGCCGGACCCTCAACGGCGATCACCGGCGGTGCGAGCCCGGGCTGAGCGGCGCCAGCCCGAGCTGGGCGGCGCCAGCCCGACCTGAGCGGCGCGAGCGCTCGGAGCACCTCCCTCAGCGCCCGGGCGTGGAGTCGTCAGCCGGTGCGACCACCTGGCCGGCGGCACGGGCGGCGTGGATGTCGACATCGGCGTGCGCGCACAGCGTCATCGCGTCGCGTCCGTGGTCGGGGCAGAGCGCGATCCCGACCGCGAGCAGCAGCGGCGCGGCGCCGATGCCGATCGCCGTGCGCACCGCCTGCGCGAGGCGCTCCGCCAGCAGACGCGCGGAGAGCGCGTCGGTCTCGGGCACGACGAGCCAGTAACGCCCGGGGCGCTCCTCGGCCACGTGATCCATCGGACCGAGCTCGCGACGCAATGCGCCGAGGATCAGCTCCGCGGAGCTCGATACCTCGGTAGCGGAGGCGAATCTCTCCCGACGCTCGAGCTCGGTGATCTCGCCGAGCAGCACCGCGAAGGGCTTGCGGTCGAGCTCGAAGCGCTCGAGCCGCCGCTCGATCGCCTCCAGCCAGAGCCTGGGCCGCGCCCGGCGTTCGTCCCTGATCTCGATCCCGCTAGCCTGCTCGTCCTCGTGCTCATCGACGATCAGTACAAGCTCCTGGGACGGTGCCGGCGCGGCGCTCGCCCCGGCGCCGACCCAGCCCGCGACCAGCAACGAGCAGAGATAGGCCAGCCTGTCGGAGAGCTCGGCCACCTCGAGCGCGGCGGGCTCGCGAAGCTCCTGCAGCGTGGCGTCCCACAGCACTCCCCGCAGCGCCTCTGCCGCCATCACCGCCCCCGCCTGGCCACCGTCGGGCCAGAGTGCGTCGTGGGCGCTCGCGCCAGCCTGCCCATACCGGCCGGCGCTCGCTCCCAACCCCAGTTGGGCCAGCTCGGAGTCGCAGGCCAGCGCGGCTGCTAGCCGGCGTATCAGCCCCGGACCCTCCTGCGCGAGCGCAGCGACGGGCACCTCTCCCATCCGCCCGGGCGCATGCTCCTGGAGCTGGGCGATCGCCCAGCTCCTGGAAAGCTCACCTGCACGGAGGCTCAGCGCGTCCACCGGAGCGCCTGCGACGGCGCGTGCCCGTGGTCGTCGTGGCCGGTAGGAGTCCGTCAGGCCTCCCTGCGGCTGAACGTCGCCCAACGCATCGGTCATAGGCCCTGAATACCACCAGCACAGGACACGACGGTCGTGGAGGACCCCGGCGGCCCGGATAGCCTGCAGCTGAGGATGACCAGCAGAGCCTCGGCCGACACTTCGGCGACGATCGCCAACGTGCAGGATTCAAGAGGGGTGGATCCCGAGACCGGCGCGGTCCACTCGGTGCAGCAGGCCGACATGTTGCTCACCGAGAGCGCGCTGCGCCAGCTCTGGTCGGTGGCTCAGCTGGAGCGTCTGGCGCGTACCTACTGGCGCTTCCTGGCCAGGGTGACGGTGGGAATCGTCCATGTCCACTACACCGAGCACGAGCGCTTCGTGGTGCTGATCGCCAAGCCCCTGAAGCTGCTCACGTTCCGTGCGCCCGAATACGAGCTGGACTCCCTCAGGGGCGTGGTGCGCTGGCGCATCGAGCGCGGGCTGCTCGTGGCCAGGGCAGGGCGCGGCGGACGGGGCCATCTGCAGATCGAGCTGCGCCGGCTGCCCGGCTGGCAGGACACCCAAGCGCCGGGGACGCAGGCCCCGGCGGGCCGACAGCTCGAGCTCGGGTCCGCGAGCGCGGCGCCGCTTGCACGTGTGCACGTCTCGGTCGAGGTCGCCAACTTCTATCCTGCGATCGCGTTCGGGCTGAGCAGCAGGCTCTACAACGCGACGCAGTCACGCATCCACGTGATCGTCACCCGAGCGTTCCTGCGCTCGCTGGCGCAGCTTGACTTTCCCAGGTCGAAGGTCGGGCGCTTCGAGCCTAGCCGAGGCGAGCGCCGACCGTGAGGGCGCGCAGCTTGGCGCGATCGTGCCGGGCGCTGACGCGCCGCACCGTGCCCGAGCGTGCGCGCATCACCAGCGATTCCGTGGTCGCGCCGCCGGCGCTCGGATAGCGCACGCCCTGCAGGACGTCGCCGTCGGTGATGCCAGTGGCGGAGAAGAAGATGTCCTCGCCGGCGACCAGATCGTCGCGGTCCAGGACCCGGTCGAGGTCATAGCCTGCGTCGAGCGCCGCCTGGCGCTCCTGCTCATCGCGCGGCCACAGGCGCCCGAGCAGCTGGCCGCCCAGACACTTGATCGCCGCCGCCGAGATCACTCCCTCGGGCGTGCCGCCGATCCCCCACAGCATGTCAACGGGCGAGCGCTCGGTCACTGCCAGCAGCGCGGCGGAGACATCGCCGTGAGGGATCAGCCGCACGCGCGCGCCCGCGCGCCTGATCGCGGCGATCCCCTCCTCGTGGCGGGGACGATCGAGCACGACGACCATCACGTCGGCGACCTCAGAGCCCTTGCGCTCCGCCAGGAGCTGCACGGTCTCCGCGAGCGGACGGTCGAGGTCGAGCAGGTCTGCGATCTCCGGAGATCCGGCCATCTTCTCCATGTAGACGCACGGCCCGGGGTCGAACATCGTGCCCCTGGCCGACAGTGCGATCACGGCCAGCGCGCTGGGCATGCCGTTGGCCGCCAGCGTGGTTCCCTCGAGCGGATCGACAGCGATGTCGACCTCCGGCGGCGAACCGTCCCCGATGCGCTCACCGTTGTAGAGCATCGGCGCCTCGTCCTTCTCCCCCTCTCCGATCACGACGAGGCCATCCATCCGGATCGAGTGCAGCATGAGGCGCATCCCGTCGACGGCGGCCTGGTCGGCCGCCTCCTTGTCGCCCTTGCCGACCAGCGGCGCGGCCGCCAGCGCGGCCGCCTCGGTGACACGCACGAGCTCCAGCGCCAGGTTGCGGTCGGGCCGCTGATGGGTGGGATCGGGACTCAAGGCTGCCTCGTCGGAAACCTACACGAGCGCCGCCCCCACCACGATCGGGCAAGCCGACTACGATCGTGGCGTGAGCGGCCCCCTCACCCTCCAAGCTCCGGCGCTCGAGTGGACCTCGTGAGCCAGATCGGCTTCGTAGGGCTGGGCAAGATGGGCGGCAACATGGTCGCGCGCATCCGCCGCGACTCCGACCACGAGGTCGTCGCGTTCGACTTCGACGAGCAGGCCGTCGGCGCGCGCCGCAGCACCGGCGCGCGCGGCGCCGCGCTCGCTGCGGGGAGCTCGTCAAGGGGCTCGAGCCGCCGCGCACGGTCTGGATCATGGTCCCGGCCGGGCGATCCGACCGAGCAGACGGTCGACGCGCTCGCCAAGCTGCTCGATGCGCGACGACACGATCGTCGACGGCGGCAACTCGAAGTGGACCGACGACAAGCGCAGGCGCAGCCGAGCTGCGCAAGCGGGGATCCACTACGTCGACGTCGGCACATCCGGCGGCGTGTGGGGCCTCGAGGACGGCTACTGCATGATGGTCGGCGGGCCGGTCAAGGCGGTGAGCCGGCTCGCGCCGATCCTCGACGTGCTCGCGCCGGCCGACCGCGACGGTCGCGTCGCGGCGATCGGCCACGCGGCTGGCAGCACTTCGGGCCCAGCGGCGCCGGCCACTACGTGAAGATGGTCCACAACGGCGTCGAGTACGGCCTGATGCAGGCCTACGCCGAGGGCTTCGAGCTGTTCGACAAGTCGCGAGTACGAGCTCGACAACGCGAAGATCGCCCACCTCTGGGGCCAGGGCTCGGTCGTCCGCTCGTGGCTGTGCGAGCTCGCGGCGCGCGCTTTCGAAGCCGGACGGCAACGACCTCGCAGCGCTCGAGGGCTAGGTCGAGGACTCGGGCGAGGGCCGCTGGACGATCGAGGACGCGATCGACCACGACGTGCCAACGCCGGCGCTGAGCCGCCGCGCTGTACGCCGCTTCTACTCGCGCGGCACGGCGACTACGCGGCCCGGGTGCTCGCCGCGCTGCGCAACCAGTTCGGCGGCCACGCCGTCCGACCGCCGGCCGGCGCGCGCAAGGACGGGGGCCGGCGCTAGATGGCTCTCGCACCGGCCCAGCCGAAGCCCCGGACGCCCGAGAACCCGCTGGCGGAGGGCCTGGAGCGCCTGCCGGTCGCCCCGACGAAGCTCGTCATCTTCGGCGCGACCGGCGACCTCGCCCGGCGCAAGCTGCTGCCGGCGATCTACAACCTCGCCCACGAGGGCGCGCTGCCGGAGCGCTTCAACCTCGTCGGCGTCTCGCGCGGCGAGCCCCACGAGGACTACCGCGACGAGTGCGGCCGAGGCGATCCGGCTGTTCTCGCGCACGCCGCCCGACGAGGACGTGCTCGCCGGCCTGCTCGAGGAGCTGCGCTACGTGGCGGGCGCCTTCGACGACGCGGCGGCCTACGCCGACGCTCGGCGGCGACGCTCGACGAGCTCGACGAGGCCGCAGGCGAGCCGCTGTCGCGCGCCTTCTACCTCTCGACCGCGCCCGGAGTTCTTCCCGGTGATCGTCGAGGCGCTCGGCAGGCGGGCTCGGCCGCAGCACGAGGCGCCGACGTGCGCGGTCGTCATCGAGAAGCCGTTCGGCACCTCGCTCGCGGAGGCGCGCGAGCTCAACGCGCGCGTGCTCGTCGGTCTTCGACGAGCGCCAGGTCTTCCGCATCGACCACTACCTCGGCAAGGAGACCGTCCAGAACATGCTGGCGTTCCGCTTCGCCAACGGCATGTTCGAGCCGCTCTGGAACCGCAACTACATCGACCAACGTCCAGATCACCGCGGCCGAGGACATCGGCATCGGCGGCCGCGCCGGCTACTACGACCACGCCGGCGCGCTGCGCGACCTCGTCCAGAACCACATGCTGCAGCTGCCTGACGCTGCTCGTGCATGGAGCCGCCGGTGACCTTCGCCGCCGACGACGTGCGCGACGAGAAGGTCAAGGTGCTGCACGCGATCCGCGCCGCCCACGCCCGACGAGGTCGCCGAGATGGCGGTGCGCGCGCAGTACGGCCCGGGCGTCAGTCGGCGGCGAGGCCGTCGCCCGGCTACCTCGAGGAGGAGGGCGTGCCGCGGACTCGCACACCGAGACCTACGCCGCGCTGCGGCTGGAGGTCGACAACTGGCGCTGGGCGGGCGTGCCGTTCTACCTGCGCACCGGCAAGCGGCTCGCGCGCAAGGTGACCGAGATCGCGGTGACACTGCGGCCCGTCCCCCACCTCGCCTTCGAGCAGGACGGCTCGCTCGGCGTGCGGCCCAACCAGCTCGTCATGACGGTCCAGCCCAACGAGGGCGTCTCGCTGCTCGCTCGGCGCGAAGATCCCGGGACCGCGGATGCGGATCCGCCCGGTCAACATGGAGTTCCTCTACGGCACCGCGTTCCTCTCGCAGTCGCCGGAGGCCTACGAGCGGCTGATCCTCGACGCGATGCGCGGCGAGGCGACGCTGTTCACCCGCAACGACGAGGTCGAAGCGCAGTGGCGGATCTGTGACCCGATCGTGCGGCGCTGGGGCCAGGAGCCGGGGCCGCTGCCGCAGTACAAGGCAGGCTCTCAAGGCCCGGCGAGGCGGAGAGCATCCTCTGCGAAGGGCACACCTGGAGGGCGATATGAGCGGGCGTCCAGCGTGCTCGCGCGGTGCCCGCGCGGTACCGAGCCACCTGCGCGCGCCCGCCCGATGACCGACGCGCTGTGGCCCGCCCGATGACCGACGCGCTGTGGGGTGCCCAGGGCACGACGCCCGAGGCGGTCGAGCAGGCGCTGCGCGAGCTGCTGATCCAGCGCCACGACGAGAGCGACGGCTACGTGCCGGCGCGCGCGCTCAACATGGTCGGCTTCGTCGAGAGCCGCTACAGCGGCGAGATCGCCAACCGCCTGCGCGGCGTCGGGCGCTATCACGCCTCGCGCCTGATCGTCCTCTCCTACGAGCCCGGCCGTGAGCACCTGGACGCGCGCGCGACGGTGGCCTCCGACAGCGACCCCGCCCCCGGCGAGCTCTCACCGTTGCGCCGCGTATCTCGATCTTGTCGCCGGCGCGCAAGGAGCGCACCACGCTCTCAAAGATGGTCTCGACAATCACTTCGCTATCTTTGCGCGTGAGCTCGGTTAAGCGGGAAACTTCGTCGATCAAGTCTGCCTTGGTCATCTCGCACGCCCCTCGGTTACAGACAACACGCCACCCGGCACCACAAAACGGAGTCAACGACTCCAAACCAGCTTACCAGCACAACGGATACTCTCAAATCGGCTATTACTTTGGCAAGTACAACTTAGGGAGCACTTTACTTTTCTGACAGTGGAGCGGAGTTGGGCGACTAGGGAGTAGGCCTGATGCACCACTCTAGTGTAGGTCTCGACAGGCAGAACCTAGAATTAGTGGAAGATGGACGCGAAGAACGCCCCTACCTTGCTGAAGAAACCTCGCGATTCCTTATTCGCCGCCTGTGTGGTCTGCTTGGCAGGCTTTTTCTTGACATTGGCGGGAGGCAAAACGGTCGGCTCAAGCTGCACGACCTGGTTGTTTTCCAGGCGCAGCACGGCAATACTCGGGCCGAGATCCGGCATCGGATCGCTCCCCTTGAACACGAATGGCGCCTCAACCGCCAGGTGCTGCTCCGGCGGAGGCGACGACAGCGGCGCCGCAGCCAGGGTCTGCGCGGGTTTCGCCTGCTCGGAGGCCGCGCTTTGAGTAGGCTTCGGCAGCGCAGCGGGCGCGCTTTGAGCGGGTTGCGACTGAGCCGCTTGCGGCTGCGCCGGCGCACGAGCCGGCGGTGTCTGCGCGACCTGCACGGGGACAGCCTTCGGACATCCGCAATTCTGTCGGGAATGGCTGGCTTCGTTCAAATGGCCGCCTTTGAAGATGACCGCCTCATCCGGCTTGACCTGGTACGTAGCGTCGCCCATCGTCTCGGAAAGCGTAATCGCCGCGACATTCCACGGCAGCGACTGCACGCAGGTGTCGCCCTGCGGAGTCACCCGCACCGCAACATGGACCGTTCCCGGACCCGGCAGCATCAGCCGCAGGTCGGGAGTGAGCAGCGTATCCGCCTCGGTACCCAGCGAGTAATTCAGCTCCAGGTTTCCGGTATTCAGGCTGAACAGCAGCTCACGTCCGGTTTGCGAAGCGTTGACCGTCAGCTTGGTGCCTTCGCACACCAGCACGTTGCCGCCGCGTTCCAGCTTGAGAGTAGCTGCCTGTGCGCCCGCCTGAATCGACGATCCGCTGAGAACGCTCGTCCCCGAGCCGGCCAGGATGACCGAGCCTTTCACGCTGGCGTCCGTGGCGTAAAGTTCTCCGATGGTTTGCTGAGCGAGCGCTGCCGTTGACGAAACCGTAAAGAGGAAAAGCGCAGCCAAGGCGAGGCGATGGACAGACAACGGCATCAGTTATGGCGCTGAGAGAAGCGCCACGTTCGACGATAACACTGCACGCGCGGGCGTTCAACAAAGCGGCTCGGAGCACCAGCCGCTTCAGTCATTACGCTACTGACCCGCCAGACTAACGACTTCTTCGCTTTCAAATTCTTGCCCCAGCTTCAGCAGCGCGTCGTAGGCAATGACGTTCTTCAAGCCAAGTTCGTCGAGCGCTCTGACCATCTCGCTGTAGTTGGGCGCTTTACCGTACCAGCCGGCGACGTTCTCCATGAAGCCGACGCCTTTGCCTTTCACGGTGTTCGCAACGATCAGTGTAGGCTTGCCAAGCTCTGGGACGCTCTTCGCCCTCTGCAGCGCCGCGACTACCTGCGGCATGTTGTGTCCGTCGATTTCGATGACCTCCCAGCCCAAGCTGCGATAGCGTTCGTCCAGCGGCTCGACGTTCATTGCTTCATTCACCGAGCCATCGATCTGCAGCCGGTTGCGGTCGATGATCGCGACCAGATTGTCGAGCCTGTGATGCGACGCCTCAATGGCCTCTTCCCAGATGCTGCCTTCCTGCTGCCCGCCATCGCCCATGATGCAGAAGACCGTGTGCTCGTCGTGGTCGAGCTTCCCCGCCATCGCCATACCTACCGCAATACTGAGCCCCTGGCCGAGCGATCCGTTCGAGACTTCAACGCCGGGCAGCTTCAGCCGATGCGGATGCCCCTGAAAGGGAGAGTACAGCTGGCGCAGCGTGACCACGTCTTCGATGGCGAAATATCCAGCGAAAGCCAAGCCAAGATACAGCGCGGGCATCTTGTGCTCGGCCGGCCAGACAATACGGTCGCGATCCGGCCATTCGGGAACGTTGGGATCATGCTTAGCGATTCTGAGATACAACGCGGCCACGATGTCCATGATGGAAAGCGTGCCGCCCGCGTCTCCCGATCCCGCGGCGCACAGTGTCACCAGGTCGTAGCCCCGCATGAGGCGCGCGGCCTGTTGCAGTTCGTCAATGGAAAAATCGCGCACTACAGCTTTGGAAAAAGCGTTGACGAGAGGCATGGAGAGTCCTCGTTCAGGGCGTGACCACGGTTGGCACTTGGCATTTGGCACTTAGCCAAGGCGCAAACCTGCGGGTTCCGGCGGTACGTGCTAACACTCAGGCTAGGTTGGTAATAAACATGGAGTCTGTGAGACAGGTCACGAGCGGATGTGATTGGAACCAGGGTTCTTGAATACGCCCGTCCTGGAGGTGGGTGCGGCGCTTGACATTTGCCTTATTTCTCTATAAGGTTTATAGAGTGCATCGGTGACGGGAGATGTTGGCTTATGACCAAATTGGCCGCTCACAACCAGGCGAAAGAAAATCTCGAGACGACCGACCCTGTTTTGTCGATGCTGGGGGTTGGAAAGCAGTTGTTTGAACACGAGTCTGGCGACCGTTTTATCGAACGCCTGCGCTCGGAGGATCTGCCGGCGTCGCCCCCCAGTCGCCGGTTAGACATTAGGGCGGAGAATGCGCCGGAATCCGTCTGGCGCAGAATCGAGGGCCATCAGGGAGAGGAGTTTTGGACAGCCAGGCGACTGCCGTTCACGTATGAGGTAGAGGGTACCGGTATTTGGTTCTTTCGGGATAGGCGGCGCATTAATCGCAAGCTGTCGCGGACGCAAGTGGACATGGCCATTGCCCGTTGTCCTCTCTCCAGCACAACCGAGATTAAGGACCTCATCGATTACCCGTACTTGTATGCGCTATTAATGGACAGGCGAATTCGTGGCGAGGCGTGGTAACGCTATGGCCCGAGTGTTTTGGGATACCAATCTTTTCATCTATCTCTTCGAGCGCAACGCGGAATGGTCGGAGCGCGTAATCGAGTTCCGGCGCCGCATGGTGGCGCGTAGAGACGAACTGCTAACCAGCTACCTCACTGTGGGAGAGGCGCTTACCAAGCCCAGAGAAATGGGCAATTCCACCCTTGAGAAGAGTTACCTCAACTTCTTTGTCAATGGACCGGTCGAATTGGTTGGCTTTGAGTTAGAGGCCGCGAAGCGATATGCAGAAATTCGCTCTCGCGAGCGGATTCGACCCGCGGACGCTATTCAACTTGCCTGCGCCGCTGCTGCCGGGACCGATCTCTTTGTCACCAATGACAACCGCCTCTCAGCGGTAGCGGTATCGGGCGTTACATTCATAACTGGGATCGAGCGAATACCGTACTAATGTGTTGGGAGGAGGGCGCGGGGCGGAATCAAAATTCCGAGTTGGAGGACAACTAACTGCTAGCTGCTAATTGTTAAGGAGGCACTGATGATTGCATTACCTTACAGTGGTCAGTTCGACGAGTATGATTTGCTCGATCACATCACGGCTTCGGGGCGCGACTACATCATCCAAGGACAGCAGGCTGCAGCACGCGCGAATTACACTAAGCCACATTCGTTCGATTACTGGCTGCGCCGTCTCGGTCATAACGCCGACACGAAGCAGGCCGAGAACAGCGTCCTAGCTGCTTTGGTCGCAACGGGTCTGTTTGTGATTGTGGATGACCTGCTCTGTCCAGGTTCGGGGATCCGCTGCAAGGGGATCCGAGTCGTTACACAGCTCGTTCGGAACAAACCGCAATGATGATATTGAGCGCGGTATTGCTGCTCTTTCTCGCGAGTATGCTCCACGGTTGGTACGCAGGCCATGCCGCGGTTCCCATTTCGCATGCGGCCTACGCATTCATGTTTTACACGGGTTATATCGCCGGGCTTCTCGCACTGTCTCTCATTGCTGGGCTAGGATTTGCTGTGGGCTGCCAGAGGTTTTTGGTGGACGGCTGGTGGCGCAGCCGTCTATTTCTTCGTTCTTCCGCGCCTCACATGGCGACTGCTGATGCGTCTCAAGGTTGTTCCTCCGCAACAATACCCTCCCCGAAAATTGATCTAATGGCTGCTGCGTTTGGAGGCGCGGGGCGGAATCGAACCGCCGATAGAGGTTTTGCAGACCTCGGCCTTACCACTTGGCGACCGCGCCGCCTTTCCACCTCAGCAAAGCAAAACCTGCGTTTGCCGCGGACTCCGCTATGCGAAAAACCCTCGCCTGGTTTGCGAGGGCGGCAGATTTCTGGAGCGGGAGACGGGATTTGAACCCGCGACTTCGACCTTGGCAAGGTCGCACTCTACCACTGAGTTACTCCCGCTCGGTAGAGTTCGATTATAACGAATGCGCGAATTACCGGGCAAATGAGAGGGTAGAGCGGCGCTTCAGCGCCACGTCTGCAACGGCCAGGTTTGGCACCCGAGCCCGCTTCAGGGGGCGACACTTTGTCGTCGGCTGAAACCGACGTAGCAGTTGGAAAGAGCTGCCTGAACGCGTGCCTAAAGGCCCGCTCTACATTTCTCTTTTTGCAATGTGTTCCATTGCTGCCATGATCGACGTATCCGCTGCCGGTTCTATCGTGCGCAGATCCAACAAAACCCGCTCGTTTTCCACGCGCCCGATGATCGGCGTCTCCCAACTCCGCAACCGCTCAAGAATGTCGTCGGCTGAAAGCGTCGGGCACTTTACGGCAATCGCCCGCGACGCCAGCGTTGCTCCCGGCGCCGAGCCGCCGCCCAGCGGAGCACGCGATTCAATAACCTCTGCCTCCAGCTCCGGCGAGCTGATGCGCAACTGCCGCACCATGTGATCGGCGCGTCGTTGCAGCTCCTCTTCGGTGGAGCGCATCATGCGCAGGGTCGGAATCGAATCGTAGTCTTCACGCAAATACGCCAGCAGCGTCGCCTGCAGCGCCGCGTAGAACATCTTGTCGACACGTAGCGCGCGGAACAGAGGATTGCTGCGAATCTTCTTCACTAGGTCGGGCTCGCCGCTGATGAGCCCGGCTTGCGGGCCGCCCAGCAGCTTGTCGCCGCTGTAGGTCACCACATCGATGCCTGCACGCAGGCTGTCGACGATCATCGGCTCGCCGTGAATTCCCACTTCGAGCAGATCAAAGATTTCGCCGCTGCCGAGATCCTCCATCACCGGGATGCGATGTTTGCGGCCAACCGCTACGAGCTCTTCCAGCGACGGCTGCTCGGTAAAACCGACAATCTGGAAGTTCGAGCGATGCACGCGCAGCAAGAGCTTCGTCTTCTCGCTGATCGCTTGCTCGTAATCGCTAATACGCGTGCGGTTCGTCGTGCCCACTTCGCGCAGCACCGCGCCCGACTTTGCCATCACGTCGGGAATGCGAAACGATCCGCCTATCTCGACCAGCTCTCCGCGCGAAACGATGACCTCGCCGCCTTCGGCCAGCGCGTTCAGCGCCAGCAGCACCGCCGCGGCGTTGTTGTTGACGACGATGGTCGAGAGTTCGCGCTCCACTTCTTTGAATAGCTGCGCAAACAAACGGCTGACGTGAACATCCCGTTTGCCGCGCTCGCCGGTCTCGAGATCGAATTCCAGATTGGAGTAGCTGCGCGACACCTCGACAATGTGTTGCAGCGCGGCCTCGCTCAGAGGCGCGCGGCCGAGGTTGGTGTGCAGGATCACACCGGTCGCATTAATGACGGGGCGCAGCGAATAGGCCGAACCATTCTCTAGCAGTTCTTGAAGTGATTGTGTTGCCCTGTTGATTGCGGCCCTGAGATTGGACTCATCCAGTGTGGCGTCGGCGATTTGCTTGCGAAGCTCGTGAAGGAACGTGCGCGAGGCCTCGACAGTTGCAGCATGCCCAAATCGGCGCACCAGCCCATTCACGCTTTCTATACGCAGCAATTCGTCGACGGAAGGAAGCAGGCGGTAAAGATCGGAGCTCATACGGAAGAGTGCTATACGCCGAAGAAATGTGCTCCTTTTGCGGGCCTTTCGCTTTTGTTTCCACAGTAATACACAGTGATTGCGTGATTTCCACAGAATTTCCGCATTCTCAGCCAACATTTCGCCAGCTGAGTTATTGAAGACATTTAACCTAATGCTATATGCACGAAAGTAGTGGCAAACATTGTAGTAGGCAAGGGAGGCTGAATGGTGGCCAAGAAGGATTCAGCGGTCAAGGAACCAAAGCCCGCGCCGCGTTGTGCCTGTGAATGCAAAGCCTGTGACATCGGCATTCATTGCGGCCGCCGACCCGATTGCGAGCATCCTGCGTTCCGTTCTAAGCCGAGCAAGAGATAGGATCGCGCGCTTGACCGTTGCTTCGCGTGCGGTGCTGCTCCTTCCTTACCCATTCGACAAAGAGACTCTCGAACTCCTCGCGGGTGTAGACGCCTTTGTCGATGAGTAAAGTATTCATCGCATAGATGGTGGCTTTGAAGGCTTCATCCCTCGACGCAAGATTCAGTGCTTCCTCGAACGACATTGCAGTTCTCCCGATTGCCGCCTTAGCTGCAAGCATTAAACCACAGGAACATGGCCAAAGAGATACGAAACTTTAACTCCTACCTGTTGCTGTGAGGAGAACTACCTTCTCCCGAAGATTCTGCGCAGCAGCAGGCCGAACACAACTCCCCCGACAACCAGTCGCGCCGCCATCTTCGGGTCGAAGAAGCGGATGAAATTCGTCCCCGCGTCGGTGATCTCCAGCACGCCGATGGGATTGACGTTAATTCCTCCGCCGCCGCCCGCACCGCCGACCGCGTCTTCGGAATTCGATTTGTTCTCGCCGCCGCCGCCTGCGCCCATGCCATAACTGACGCGTGCAACCGTAATGATCGTCCTGCCATGCGCCTCGAGGGGCTCGCCGAACACCGTCTGAACTTTGCCGGCGGTTGTCAACAGGTCTGCAAGCGAGGTGATGATTTCCTTAGGATCCAGCATGCGAAACTCCTTTCCGCCTTCGATGCTCCTTCAGCCCACTTCGACTAACCCGTAGCGCCGGTTCCAGTGCGCGCGCAGATGCTGCACCGCGCGCGCGATCTCTTCTTTCGTGAGATCGGCACTCGGACCGGCCATCACGAATCGCGCCTCCTTGCGCGCCGCTTCGAGCAGATCGCGGTCGCGCACAAGGTTCGCCACGCGCAGGTTCGGCATGCCCGCCTGTCGCGTGCCGAAGAACTCGCCCGGGCCGCGCTGCTCCAGATCGATCTCGGCAATCTCGAATCCGTTCTGGGTGCGCACCATCGCGTCCAGCCGCTGCTGCGCTTCCACTGACACTTTGCCGCCGGTCATCAGGATGCAGTACGACTTGGCCGCGCCGCGCCCGATGCGTCCGCGCAATTGATGCAGCTGCGAGAGCCCGAAGCGCTCGGCGTGTTCGATGACCATCACGTTCGCGTTCGGCACGTCGACGCCAACTTCGATCACCGTGGTCGAGACCAGCACCTGAATCTCGCCGCGCTTGAAAGCGGCCATGGTCGTTTCTTTCTCCTCGGCGCTCATGCGGCCGTGCAGCAAACCAACGTGCAGGCTGGGAAACTCGTGAGTGCGCAGCCGGTCGTGCATCTTGATCGCGGCTTTGAGCTCTCCTTCCATCGCGCCTTCTTCGATCACGGGATACACGATGTACGCCTGATGTCCAGCGGCGACCTGCTTGCGCACGAATTGCCAGACTTCGTCGGCGCGCTCGTCGCCCACTTTGCGCGTGGTGATCGGCGTGCGTCCCGGCGGCAGCTCGTCGAGCACGCTGGTGTCGAGGTCGCCGTAGATGGTCAGCGCCAGCGTGCGCGGAATCGGCGTCGCCGTCATGACCAGCACGTCAGGCTCCTTGTCGTCGGCTTTCTTCATCAGCCGGAAGCGCTGCATCACGCCGAAGCGGTGTTGCTCGTCGACGATGACCAGGCCGAGCCTATCGAACTCGACCGTCTCTTGAATCAGCGCGTGCGTGCCGATGACCAGTTGCGCGTTGCCCTGCGCGATGTGGTGCCGCGCTTTCTTCTTGCGTCCCGCTTCCTGCGAGCCAGTCAGCAGCACGACGCGATAGCCGGCAGCTTCCAGGATGTGCCGCGCGGAAAGATAATGCTGTGTGGCGAGGATCTCGGTCGGCGCCATCAGCGCGACCTGGTAGCCGTTCTCGATCGCAATCACCGCAGCTTCCAGCGCGACAATCGTCTTGCCCGAGCCGACATCGCCTTGCAGCAGCCGCCGCATCGGCGCAGTCTGCGCCATGTCGCCGGCGATTTCTTTCAGCACGCGCTTCTGCGCCGCGGTGGGATGAAACGGCAGGATGCTCTTGACCGCATCGCGGACGCGATGGTTGATCTCGAATGCGATGCCGGTTTGCGCACGCACTTTGCGGCGCTTGAGTTCCAGCCCGAGCTCGAGGAAGAACAGCTCCTCGAAGATGAGGCGGATGTGCGCGGGGGTGCGCGCTTCCTGCAGCCGGATCATGCTCTCGCCGACCTCGGGCCAATGCGCCTGCCAGAACGCGCGGCGACGATCGATGAGTTGCATGCGCCCGCGAACGACAGCGGGAATCGCGTCGGGAATGTCGCCGGTCAGGTTCTCGAGCATGCCGTGAATGACGCGGCGAAACCAGCGCGCCGTGAGTCGTCCATTCCCCGCGGCTTCGTAGATGGGAACAATGCGCCCGACCTCGAGCGACTGCCATTTCTTTGCTTCGCCGTCGCCTTGCGCCTCCGCGGGATCGTGCAGCATTTCGAACTGTGGCTGAAGAATCTCGAAGCGATGGCCGCTGCGATCGCCGGCCTCGACCTTGCCATACAACGCCAGCATCATTCCGGCGCGGAACTTGTCTTTCAGGTACGTCGCATTGAACCAGATGCACTTCAGCGTGTCGCGTCCTTGACCGACGGTCATCTCGAAGATGGGCATGCGGCGTGTGCGGAAGAGGCCGAAGGTTCGCACTTCGGCAATCACGCTGGCCATTTCGCCCACGCGCAGCTCGCCAATGCCGCGCGGATTCAGCCGGTCTTCGTAGCGGAATGGCAAATCGTAGAGCAGGTCCTCGACGGTGCTGATGCCCTTGTCCTGCAGGATTTCGGCAAAGCGCGGGCCGATTCCTTTCACGTATTGCACGCTGGTCGAGAGATCAAGCACAAAACGATGGTAAATCAGGGGTCAGGGATCAGGGGTCAGGGATCAGGGGTCAGTTGTCAGTTGTCAGTTGTCAGTTGTCAGTTGGCGGTTCTCGGTTGTCGGTTTGAGCGGTTCGCCAGTTTACTGACAACTGACAACTGACAACTCACAACCGCTATTCAATTGGCTCAACTACAATCGGCGTTTCGGTGGGCGCTCTGCGATCGGGACGCTGCACGAGAATCGTCGCCGCCAGCACGATCACGATTCCCAGAACCTGCATCGGCGCGACGCCTTCGCCGATGATCAGCGCGGTCAGCAGAATCGCCCAAACCGGCTCGAGACAGGCCGTGACGATGGCTCGCGTCGGATCGAGATATTGCAGTCCGGTGAAGTACAGCGAGAACGGGATGAGCATCGAGCCGATGGCGAAGACCAGCATGAACAGCCACTGCGCACCGCTGTAATGCTGCGCGGCAATCTTCCACGGCGGATTCAAGACGATCCAGAACAAGGACGCGCCGAGCAGCGAATAGACGAGCACGGTCCAGCGCTGATAGAGCTGCAGCAGATGCTGCCCGTAAACGTTGTAGAAGGCGAAGGTGATGGCGGCCAGCTCCGCCGCGATCACGCCCAGCTTGTCGAAGCGCACGCCGGACATTGCGAGCCAGGGAAAGCTGCCGCGCGCGGCAATCTCGCCGACGGCGAACGCGCAGCCGATCACCGCGAGAATCACGCCGCTCACGCGCTGCAGCGTGGGGCGTTGCAATCGGCGCGCCAGCATGTAGAGCAGCACCCAAACCGGCGCGACATATTGCAGCACAATTGCGGTCGCAACTGAAGTCTTCTGAATGGCGAAGTAGTAGAAGTAGTTCGCGCCGCAGAGTCCCAGCACACCAAGCAGGAAAAACTGCGCCAGATGACTTTTGCGCACGCGCAGCGCGGAGCGATTGGCCACGAACAGTAGCGGCGCCAGAATCAGCAGGGCGAAGGTGCTGCGGCTTTGGGCGAGAATCAGCGGATCGATGGGACGCAGAACGTGCGCGCCGCCGGAAAACCTGCCGGTGAACATCGCGCGGCCCATGGCAGCGGAGAGGCCCCAGAAGAACGTCGCAGCTGCGATGAACAGGTATCCGCGCGCGGGATGAGTTTCAGGACGCAAGCAGTTCGTCGATGCGCTCCGGATCGAAGCCGACCAGAACTTCGTCGCCGATGATCAGCGTCGGCGTGGAACGGCTATTGTATTTCTCTTCGAGCTCGCGGGCCGCAGCTTCGTCACGCATGACGTTGCGCTCGTCGAACTTCGCGCCGCGGTGCTTCAGAAACCTCTTGACCGCTTCGCAAGGCAGAGAATCCGGTTGGGTGAAGACGATGATCGTGCGGGGCATAAAGGCAGTGGTCAGTGGATAGTCAGGACCATATGTAAGACTGAATTCGACACCGTAAAGCGGAAGACAACCTTGCAGAAACCGAGAGACGGCGCAGCTGACTGCCGTTTCTATCCACGATTCACGAACTTCAGTCCGCCAGCGCGCCCTGGCTGTGCGAGGAGCGCAGCACGCGATCGACCGTGTAAGGCGCGCGTTTTGCGGGTTCGTGGAAGTGTCGCACCTGCAGCTCGCCGAGTAAGCCGAGCGCGATCAACTGCACGCCCGCGACGATCAGCACCGCGGCGAAAACCAGCAACGGTCCGTGCTCGTCCATGACGTTGACGCGATAGAGGAACTTATCCACCAACATCCACATTGCGATCAGCATTCCGGTCATCGAGCTGAGCGCGCCGAAGCTGCCGAAAAAATGCAGCGGACGCGACATATACTTCAGCAGGAAGCGGATCGTGATCAGGTCGAAGAAGACGCGGAAGGTGCGCGAGATGCCGTAATGCGACTCGCCGCGCTCGCGGTTGATGTTGCGGATGGGAATCTCGCAGATGGTCGCGCCGTAAGCGGAGGCGAGCGCCGGAATAAAGCGGTGCAACTCGCCGTAGAGCGGAACTTCCTGCACAACTTGCCGGCGATACGCCTTGAAGGTCGTGCCGAAATCGTGCAGCTCGACGCCGCTGAGTTTGGCCATCAGCCAGTTCGCAATCTTCGACGGAATGCGCCGCATGACAAAGTTGTCGATGCGCTGTTTGCGCCAGCCGCTGACAATGTCATAGCCTTCGCGCAGCTTGTAGAGGAACAGCGGAATGTCGTTAGGATCGTGCTGCAAATCGCCATCCATCGCGATCACATATTCGCCTTCGGCGTGATCGAAACCCGCAGCCAAAGCAGCCGTCTGACCGAAGTTGCGGCGCAGCTTCACGATCACCACGCGGCGATCGACGCTCGCGATTTGTTGCAGCAGCCAGAACGTGTTGTCGCGGCTGCCATCGTCCACAAACACCAGCTCGAACGGCTCGCCCGCAGCTTCCATCACGGCTTTCAGCCGATCGTAAAGCTCGGTGACATTCTCTTCTTCGTTGTGGAAAGGAACGACGATGGAATACTTGAGCACAGGCTTTTTATTATACCGCTCGAAAATCGGTTGTCGGTCGGCAGTAGTCGATTAGCGGTCGGCAGTTGTCACTTGTCGGAATCGCTCTCCAACGACGACGGACGAAGTGATCACCTCACAACCGCGCGCCGCTGTCTACCACCTTAGTTGGTAACGTAACCGACCCCCTCCCCCCTCCTATATTACCCTCTAAGCTATTCAAAACATTCGAAAAACCGGTAACAATATTACTTCATGGGCTGTACCGTAAGCAATGGTATTTAGGGACCAGTTACAAATTGCCGTTCTGGCTCGCGATTCGCCTGAGAATTCGCGCCAAGCCTTCCTGAAAAATCGCAGGCTGCGTGATGAGGCTTAGGACCAGGTGGCCATCGCTGGGGAAATCGTAGAAGTGTCCCGGCTGCACCAGCACATCCGTCTGATCCAATAACGCGACGGCAAGTTCCTCGTCCGAACCCGCCACAGGGACACGAAGGATTGCGTACCAGCCGCCCTCGATTTCGAGACGATGACAGAGCTTCTGCCGCGCAAGTTGTGCGTCGAGCTCGTGCAGATTCGCGCGGACGCGCTCCACAAGTTGCTGCTGGATCGTGTGCCGCTCTTCCAACATAGCCGGCACGGCCAACTGCACTGGCGCATTCATCGAAAGATATGTGTCGGCGATGACCTCCAGCCGCGCCAGCGCGTCCTGCTTCAGCGACGGCGGACCGCTGACCGTGATCCACGCGATTTTCATCTGCGGCAGCGCGGAGACCTTCGACAGACCACTGAGGGTGAACGTCAGCGCGTCGTCGTTCGAGGCAAAGGTGAGCGGCCTCTCCTCGCCGCGCGAGTAGTCGAGGAAGACCTCGTCGGCGATGATGGCCATGTCGTGCGCGGCGCAAACATCGTTCATCAGTTGCAGCTCGCGGGGCTTGATGAATGACCCGGTGGGATTGTTGGGATGAACGGCGAGGATGGCTCGCGGCCGCGCGCCGGCGGCCTGAGCGCGATCGACCGCTGCAAACAGCGCCATCGGCTCGACTTCCCAGCCGTGATCGTAGATAAGCTCGTAGGGGAAGAGCTGCACGTCCTGAATGCCGGCGAGAAAGTCGAACAGCGGATAGCTGGGTGTGGGCACCAGCAGCGCGTCGCCGGGATCGCAGAGCAGGCGGAAGACAAACGAATACGCCTCGCTGGTGCTGGTGGTCAGGATCAGGTCATCGGGTGAGAGCTCGACGTTGTGCTCGTCGTAATAAGCCGCGATGGCCTCACGCGCGAGGGACAGTCCCTTCGGCTGCGGATCGTAGCGCATCGCCTCGGGATTCGCCAGCGCGCGTAGCAATTCGTGCTCACGATAGCGCAGGCCAACCGTGGTGGGATTGGAAGCAGTGAGGTCGAGGAGTTCCCGGCCCGCTCGACGGTGCGCTTCGAGCGCCTGGGTGTAGCGATTGGTGGCGAGGTCCCACGCGGTCCGCCGGGCGAAGAAAGAGTGCATGCGAAGAGTGATTATAGGGGGAATGAGTGCGTTGGAAGAGGGACGGAAGAATTTCGTAGAGTTGGCCTTCAGGCCAGCGTCCCGGGCACAGCTTTCATTCTTCGCGGGCCTCAGTCCGCGAACTCTCTGCCGCCGGCGGAAGCCGGCTTCAAAACACAAGAAGCCGCAGCAACGCTGGCCTGAAGGCCAGCTCTACCCGAGCCTCACGCCCTTGCGCCGCGCTCGCTCAACTGCTCCGACGTCAGGCCGTACAGTGGCGGCGTGGGCACGTCGAGCATCGCAAGATAAATGTAGAGCTGGCCGCGATGATGAATTTCGTGCTCGACCATCAGGCGCAGCCATTTCCAGACAGTGATTGACGCTCCGTCAGGCGTGGTGCACTTGCGCATCATGCCCTCCGGACCGAGCGAGCGAATAATCTCCGCCGTCTCGCGATCCATCGTTTCTTTAAAGCCCACGACCTGGTCGAAACCGTCGGCGAGATCCTTGCCGCAGCCCTGATAGCGGCTGGGCTTGCCCTGAACGGTCTCGCCGAACATGTAGCGTTCGATGGCGCCCATGTGGCGAACGAGGTCGCCAAGCGTGAATTTCCCCGCGGCGTACGACCATTCCAGCTTGTCGGCGGGAATGGCCCGGACGACGCGCATGCTGCGCTGATGGACCTTGTCGAGGTATTCGAGGAAGACGTCGAGGCTTTGAGCCTGCATAGCAATTGTTAGACAGATAAGGCGGTGTGCAGGATTCGGCTTCTCTGTGCGGTCGCGTTGTCTGGCTTTTCTCGCCGTCTGAAATGGGTGTATAAACTTAGAAACGCTCGTCGCGAACCACCCGCAGGAGGAACAGGGGAATCCGGGTGGGCCGTCACATCTCTCTTTCCGTCAGGCGCGCCTAACGTCGAGGCCAATCAACTCAGAACTGGCCGGAAAGGAACTACCGTGAACGAATTAGTGCAAATCGTGCAGCAGAAGACTGGCTTGTCTCAGGACATGGCGCAAACCGTTGTGAATACTGTGATGGAGCATCTCAAGAGCCGACTTCCCGCAAGTATGTCGGCCGGGCTAGATCAACTGATGGGTGGCACGGCATCGGCCGATCCTACTTCGAAGGGCGGCCTGCTCGAGACGGCGGAGACGATGATCTCCGGAATGATGGGCAGCAAACAAGCATAAGTGTGGCATACGAAGGGGCGGCTCTGTTTGCCGTCGGGTTGGATCCAGCTTCCAAACCTATTGCGCGGCGGCGGTTCGGGTCTGCTGCCGCGCTTGAATTTCAATGTACACGTTGATGAGTGAAACCGCGGCGGGCGTCACGCCGGGAATGCGACTGGCTTGTCCGAGCGTTTGCGGCCGGACGCGCGTCAGCTTCTCGTTCATCTCGCGCGAAAGGCCGGAAACTTTGCCGTAGTCAAACCACGCGGGGATAAGGCGCTGCTCCGACTTCTTCAGCCGCTCGATGGCCTTGGTCTGCTGGTCGAGATAGCCGGAGTATTTGATTTCCGTTTCAACGGACTTCAGCTCGTTGCGGATTGCAGTGGTCAGCGGCCAGTGGTCAGTGCCCAGCGGCTGGCTGCCGCTGAGGACGGCAGTTGTCAGCTGTCGGCCGTCGGCTGTCAGGGTCGCAATCTCGCTGATGGCTGACGGCTGACAACTGACTTCCGCCTTTGCTTCAAAAAACGCAGGCATCAATTTCGCGAGCACGGGAACGAGTTGCTCAATCCGCACTTCCGGACGCTTGAGCAGTTGCGCCATTGTCGAACCCGCGGCACGTGCTTCTTTCAGCAGACCCGAAATCGGCGACTCGTCTCCGGCAACCGACATCTGACCACCGACAACTGCCTCATTGATTCTCGTCCGCTCCAGTAATTCACGCAGCGCCTTCATGCGCTCCTGCTTGGCGAGGTAGTCGGACCAGGCTTCGTCGTTGATCAGTCCCACGCGGCGGCCGTGCGGCGTGAGCCGGCGGTCTGCGTTGTCGATGCGCAGATGCAGCCGAAACTCCGCGCGAGAGGTGAACATGCGATACGGCTCATTCGTCCCCTTGCTGATGAGATCGTCGATCAGGATCGCGGTGTAGGCTTCCGTGCGGTCGAGGATGAGCGGCGACTCGCCCTTAATTTTCAGCGCGGCGTTGATGCCGGCCATCAGCCCCTGGCATGCGGCCTCTTCGTAGCCGCTGGTGCCGTTGATTTGTCCCGCGAGATAGAGCCGCTCGATCTTTTTCGTGCCCAGCGTGCGTTCGAGCTCGGTGGGATCGATGGAGTCGTACTCGATGGCGTAGCCCGGCCGCAGCATCTCGGCGTTTTCCAGGCCGGGGATCGACTTGATGATTGCGAGCTGCACCTCGATGGGCAGCGACGTGCTCATGCCGTTGACATAGATTTCGTGCGTGTTCAGCCCTTCGGGCTCGAGGAAGAGCTGGTGCGTTTCCTTGTCGGGGAACTTGACGATCTTGTCTTCGATCGACGGGCAGTAGCGCGGACCGATCGACTGAATCTGGCCGCTGTACATGGGCGAGCGGTGCACGTTCTCGCGGATGATGCGATGCGTCTCGGGCGTGGTGAACGCGAGATAGCACGGCACTTGCTTGTCGTGATGGGCGACGCGCCTGGTGCGGAAGCTGAACGGCGTGGGATCGTCGTCGCCCGGCTGCACGGTGAATTTCGACCAGTCGATGGAGCGGCCGTCGAGGCGCGGTGGCGTGCCGGTCTTGAGGCGGCAGCCGCGCAGGCCAAGCTTCTTTAGCGCTTCGCCCAGCAGCACAGCAGGCGGCTCGCCGCTGCGCCCGGCAGGATACTGCTGCTCGCCGCAGTGAATCAGGCCGTTGAGGAAGGTGCCGGTGGTGATGATGACGGCCTGGGCGCCGACGCTTCTCCCGTCTCGCAGCTTGATGCCGCGAACGATGCTAGGGGTCAGAGGCCAGGTGTCAGGGGTCAGTGAAGAACCGTCCGAGGCTGCTTCTTCCGGGCCTGGTGTCGCAAAGAAATTAGTCGCATTTGGGTCAGTGATTCCAACCCCTGACCCCTGATCCCCGACCCGTTCCACAATCAGCTCGGCCACTTCTGCCTGCTTGATGTGCAGGTTCGGTTCGGACTCGAGTACCGCGCGCATCTTCAGGCGGTATTGCTGCTTGTCGCATTGGGCGCGCGGCGACCACACGGCCGGGCCACGCGAGGTGTTCAAGAGTCGAAACTGGATCCCAACCGCATCGGTCACTTCGCCCATGATGCCGCCGAGGGCGTCGACCTCGCGAACGAGATGTCCTTTGGCAATGCCGCCGACCGCGGGATTGCACGACATCTGCGCAATGAGGTCGACGTTCAGGGTGAAGAGCGCGGTACGCAGGCCCATGCGCGCGGCAGCCATCGCAGCCTCGCATCCGGCATGGCCGGCGCCGACCACGACGACGTCATAGGTTTCTGTGAATTGAGACGACAACCAGGACACCCCGACTGATTCAATTTTAACAATTCGACGGTGAAGGGGTGTGTTGTGCGGGGCGTGAATCGAATAACTCCGCCGCGGACACACGCAAGCGGGGACGAATGCGTATCCGGCCGAACGAGCGGGTGGGGCTTTGTTGGGCAGCAGCAGATGTGATGGTTTAAAACAGCTCATAACCGCAGAACGTTCGCGAGCGACGATGATATCCTTTGGGGTTTCCTCGGTCCGCGAATATGCGTCTACTCCGCATTCTCGTGATGGTGCTCTTTTCCGCCGCTCCCTTCTGTGTTCTTACTGCGCAACAGAATACGGTTACGAAGATGCCCATCGCACAGTTGCAGCAACTGGCCGCCAGCGGTGATGCGGCGGCGCAGAATGACCTTGGCGTGCGTTATCGGTTGGGCACAGATGTCGATAAGGACCCCGCGAAAGCGGTTTCCTGGTTTCTGAAAGCCGCGAAGCAGGGATATGCGAAGGCTTATTTCAACTTGGGCGCAGCATACTACAACGGCGATGGAGTCAACGTCAGCGATCAGGACGCTTGCGTCTGGTTCACGCTCGCTGCCGATGCTGGAGATCAGCGAGGCGAAGAGGCGATCGCTCGCACACGTCAGGCGTTTACGCCGGGCCAGATGACACATTGCGAGTTGCTAACAGCAACCGCGTATCAAGCCGGCGAACGAGTTAGACAAGATTATGGGAAGGCAATGGAGTGGTACCTGAAGGCGGCGGACGCCAAAGACGGCCTTGCCTGTGAACGCGTCGCCTACATGTACGACCGCGGCCTGGGCGTCACGGCGAACAAAGAGGAGAGCCTGAAATGGCTGAAGCGCTCCGCTGATCTCGGCTATGTCCCCGCCGTCTACGAGATGGCATATATGTACGACAAAGGCGGCATGGGTGTGCCGCAGGATATCGCCA
Source organism: uncultured Acidobacteriaceae bacterium (assembly GCA_963747045.1). Lineage (GTDB taxonomy): Bacteria > Acidobacteriota > Terriglobia > Terriglobales > Acidobacteriaceae > Bog-257. The sequence continues at coordinate 23,725 of CAVVDN010000001.1, forward strand.
AAGCGAAGAAGATGTACGAAGCGGCGGCCGCTGGGGGCCAACTTGAAGCGCTTATGGCTCTGGGTGACATGTATGAAGCAGGTCGAGGCACCAAGCAAAATCGTCAGGAGGCGCTGAGCTTTTATCTGGCTGCAGCTGATTTCGGAAGCCTGGACGGCAAGGCTATGGCAGAAAAGTTGTCGGCGCAGCTTACAGCGAAGCAAGTGGCAGCGGCCCATACTGAGGCGAAGCGAATCACAGCTTTATCACGTCCTCAGCTCGCACTGATCAAAAAGTGAGGATGCTCGCCCGCTTGTTTGTTGACTTCCTTCTCTCGTATAGTGTTGTCACTTCCTGGGCCTAATTCTTACGTGGGGTGAATGATGGAATTGCAAGCTTTTCAGGCGGCGCTCGAGGAGCGCATTGCCCGCTACGATCTTCTCTGCCATCCGTATTACAAGGCGTGGACTGCCGGCCAGCTTACGCGCGACGATCTGCGCGACTATGCCGCCGACTACTACCACCACGTCGCGGCGTTTCCGACGTATCTGAGCGCGCTGCACTCGCGCCTCAAAGATGGCGAGGTGCGTCGCGCCGTGCTGCGCAATCTGTGCGAGGAGGAACTCGACGGCCGCGCGCATAGCGAGCTGTGGCTGGATTTTGCCGAAGGCATGGGCGCCGACCGCAATGAGGTTCGTGAGCGCGAGCCTCTGGCGGAAGTGCAAGAGCTGATCGCCGATTTCCGGCGCATCGCGCGCGAGGGCTCGCTTGCCGAGGCGTTGGCTGCGTTTTATGCGTATGAATCGCAGGTGCCGCGCGTGGCGAAGGAAAAGGCGAATGGCCTGGCACAGCGCTATGGCGCGGATGCGAAGACCTGCGGCTATTTCGAGCTGCATCAGTTCGTTGACGTCGAGCACTCGCACGTGTGGCGCGAACTGCTGAGCGCTGAAGTTGCGGCGCATCCCGAGCAGTCGGAGGCGGCTCTGGATGCGGCCGAGACTGCGGCCAAGGCGCTGTGGCATGCGCTGGATGGGATGGAAGCGCGACGGACGGTTCTGGCCGCCTAATCTTCCGCCGTCTGGCTTCCCACAAGGGTTTTATTCATCACGGAGTACACCGAGCGCACGGAGGCTTTTTGAGTTTCTTCACCTCCGTGAGCTCCGTGTTCTCTGGGTGAAAAACTATCGCGCCACGGAAGCCGCTACAGCAGTTTCCCCAGCCGCAACGTCCACGGCATAATCCGCGAAATCTGCAGCAAGCCCATGCGATGCCAGGGATCGGCCGCGAGCCGTTGGCGAATTTCGCCCTCTGACTCGGCGCGAAAGATGAGCAGAACTTCGGACGTGCCCTCCAGCGGACCGCCAAGCTTCACCAGCCCCTCGTCCACGAGCGCATCCATGAAGCTGGCGTGAGCGTCCCACTCATCCTGCTCTTCCAGCGGCTGGCCATGGTGATAGGCCGCGCCACGTACGAGCATAACGGCAAACAGTTTTGAATCAGGAGAACTCATCAACGCCCTTCCATTTGCGCCTCGCGCTTAAGGCGCAGGCGGCTTGCAGGTCTCGATCACGATTTCCACGGTGCCATTTTTCTGCCGCCGTCGATTGCTCGGTGCCGCTGCCGCTTGCTCGCCGAGGCCGCTGAAACTGAATCCCGCAACGGGGGTCATCGGGGGTACCAACTGATGGTTGAGCAGCCAGCTGCGAACCGTGATGGCTCGCCGATGGCTGACATCTTCATTCTCGGGAGCAGAATCCGAAGCGGCAGTGAACGCCGTGATGCGCACGGGATGTTTGCCCGCCTTCTCGATCATCGATCCGAGCACGTCGAGCGTCTGCGCAGCATCGGCGTTCAGCGTCCAGCGATGCGGCGTGAAGAGCGCGTCGGCATTGACGACCAGCTGTGTGGCACATTTTTCGTTCAGCTGGGTGATGGCTGCGGCCCCTTTTGCGACTGCGGGCGCAGGCTCCTGCTGCGCGCGCGGCTCGGTGATAGGAGCGGTTTGCACCTGGGCGGCTGACATCAGAGCAAAACCCCAGCACAGTAGTGCGAGGCAGACGCCGCACTTCGACCAGCGTCGTAGCAGGAAAGGGGAGATGCACAACATACGTGGACCCGCGATTCGTATCAGCGCACAACTTCAGTCGTGCCCTGATACGAATCACCTGGAAATTCGAGATTTGTTTTACGCCCTCACCGTTTCCGCGTGCTTCGCGCGACGTGAAGCGTAGAGCGGAAACGCTTCCGCTAGTTCCAGCACTTCACGTTTCACTCTTGCCAGCAGCGCCTTGTCGGTGCGATTGTGCAGCACCTCGGAGATCCACTTGCCCACCTGCCGCATCTCCGGCTCTTTCATGCCGCGCGTGGTCAGCGCGGGGGTACCGATGCGAATGCCGCTGGGCTTCAGCGGGGGGTTGGTGTCGAACGGAATCGCGTTCTTGTTGACCGTGATGCCGGCCTCATGCAGCGCGTTCTCGGCTTCCGAGCCCAGCATGCCCTTGGCGAAGACGTTGATCAGCATCAGGTGCGTGTCGGTGCCGCCGGAGACGATGTGGAAGCCCTCGTCGGCCAGCGTCTGCGCCAGCACCTTGGCGTTGGCGACGATCTGCCGCGCGTAGTCCTTAAAGCTGGGCTGCATGGCCTCGCGGAAGCACACGGCTTTGGCGGCCATGATATGCACCAGCGGTCCGCCCTGCATTCCGGGGAACACAACTTTGTCGATGGGCGCGGCGTACTGCACCTGCGAAAGGATCATTCCGGCGCGCGGCCCGCGCAGCGTCTTGTGGGTGGTTGAGGTCACGATCTGCGCGTGCGGCACGGGCGAAGGATGCGCGCCGCCGGCGACCAGTCCCGCGAAGTGCGCCATGTCGACGAGGTAGACGGCGCCGACTTTGTCGGCGATCTGGCGCATGCGCGCGAAGTCGATAATGCGCGGGTAGGCGCTGCCGCCGCCGATGATCAGCTTGGGGCGCTCGCGCTCGGCAATCTGCTCCAGCTCGTCGTAATCGATGGTTTCGGTTTCCTTGGTGACGCCGTAGGGGACGATCTTGTAGGTCTTGCCGGAGAAGTTCAGCGGATGTCCGTGGGTTAGGTGTCCGCCGTGGGCGAGGTTCAGGCCGAGCACGGTGTCGCCCGGCTGAATGACGGCGGCGTAGGCAGCCATGTTGGCTGTCGAACCGGAGTGCGGCTGCACGTTGGCGTGCTCGGCGCCGAAGAGTTGCTTGGCGCGATCGCGTGCCAGGTTCTCGACCACGTCGGTGAACTCGCATCCGCCGTAATAGCGCTTGCCGGGATAGCCCTCGGCGTATTTGTTGGTGAAGACCGAGCCCGCGGCCTCCAGTACCGCCTCGCTCACGAAATTCTCCGAGGCGATCAACTCCAGACCTTCATGCTGACGGCGCTCCTCGTTTTCGATCGCTTGCGCGATTTCCGGATCGGCTTCCGCCAGCGGACGCTCCATGGGATTGGTAGTCATAATTGCATTTCCTCGCTTACAGAATTGTAGCGCCTGAGACGCGCGAATTCGCGGTTTCTAGCTCGCGGCCGTCGCCTCGCGGCCGAGGGGCGCGACGGCGGGCTCTTTTCGACTGCTGATGAATCCCATCACCAGTCCTATGGCGGCGACGCCGATGAGCAGCAGCACGCAGGAGCGCCAGCCGTCGGCGACCCACGTGTAGCCGGTGACGATCGCCCCGAGACTTCCGCCGACGTAGTAAAACGTTACGTATAATCCCGCCGCTGAGGACCGCGCTTTGCCCGCGACGATGCCGGTCTGCACGGTTCCCACCGCCTGGAAAATGAAGATGCCCGACGAGAACAGCGCCAGTCCGACAATGATAAGGGGCAGAGGCCGGGTCAAGGTCAACAGCAGGCCGGTGGCCGCCATGGCAAAGGCCCCAATCGCGGTGGGTCGCATCCCGTAGCGGTCGAGAAATCTTCCAGAAAGGGGAGTGATAACCACGCCCAGGATATACACGAAGAAGATGCTGCCCAGGTCCTCCGAGTTCAACCTGTACGGCGGCAGCGCCAGATAGAAGTTGACATAGGTAAACGCACCCACCAGGCAGAACAGCACCGAGAACGCCATGGCGTACACCGCCAGCAGCCTGACATTATGCAGGTGGTGAAAAGCTTCGGCAACGGAATCATGCCAGTTCGTGGCACGAACGAAATGCTTCGCCTGAGGCAGATAATGCTGCACCACCACCGCGCCCGCCAGATTGATCAGTCCGATGATGAGGAACGCGTGCTCCCAGCGCAGATGATGCGCCACGATTCCTGCGATGTAGCGGCCGCCAAATCCTCCCAACACGGATCCGGAAACATAGGCCGACATGGCGCGCCCGAGGTGCGCCCCGGCAAACTCTTCCCCGATGTAAGCCATCATGACCGCGACCACGCCGGGCACAAAGACCCCTTGCATGAAGCGCCAGAAGATGAGCTCTTTCAGGGTGTGCGAAGTTGCGACCAGCATCGTGACCGGGGTCAGCGCATAGAGGCAGGGCACGATGACCTTCTTGCGCCCAATCGACTCCGCCATCAGGCCGACAATCGGAGCCACCAGCGCGACCGCCAGAATGGTCGAGCTGACGGTCAAGCTGACTTCAATTTCCGTTGCATGGAAAATGCGCTGCAGGAATGGCAGCAGCGGCTGCGTGCAGTACATGTTGAGGTAGGTGCAGACACCGGCGAGAAAGCAAGCCGCAAGCGCGGTGTGCGGCGGCGGGGCGAACGTCGCGCGGCTGACATCGACTGCGGTTGTGGTGCTCATCGACGGAGAGGCGGGCCTCAGGTTGGAATGGCGAGCTTGGCCCGAGAACAGGCCAAGTGAGGATTATAGGGCAGTGCCCCGGAGCCTGCCCTGAGCCTGCCGAAGGGTTCGGCCATCAGTTAGGCTAGCCGGGAGCTCACAAGATCACGATCGTAATGCCCTTATTGCCTCTACCGAGGTCGCTGTCGCTCTTCAGTTCCGGCAGGCGCTTCAGCAGTTCCCAGGTGCGCTCGTCGGAGGAGCGCCAGTTCTCGCCGTAGATGCAGTCGCGAATTTCCTTCCTCGTTGCCATCTGCCGCAAGGTCGATTGCAGCGCGATGCGCAGGTCGCCGCCGATGCCGCTGGAGCCGTATCCGTGCACGATCTTCAGAAACCTGACGCCGCTCTGCTGGGCCGTCGTGATTTCGCCGCGCAGCCGCGCGCGCGCCTGTTCCACGCTGGGCATGCCTTCTTTGAGGATCACGGTTTTGATGAGCACAGCCATGCAAGTCTCATCACGAGATCGCGGGTGGAGCACGCCTTCAGGCGTGCAGAAAAGCTCATGCATAACGCTCGCGCTTTAGCGCCTGAGGCAATTTTTGGAAGACCTTAGCGGCTGAAGCCGCAATTCCCGTCAGCTTCTGTTGCTCCACCCACTACCGCGACAATCGATCTCGCGAACACGATATCATTTGTGACTCGGGGATTCGCAGATGAAAGAAATTGCTGCATGGGCGCTGGAGACGGCGAAGCTGCGCGGGGCATCGCTGGCCGAGGCCCGCATCGTCGACGAGCGCAACCGCGCGCTGGCGACCAAGAACGGCAGAATCGGCAATGCCTCGGACTCGGAGTCGCTGGGCCTCGGCATTCGCGTGATCGCCGACGGCGCTTTCGGCTTCGCCGCCAGCGACGATCTCTCGCGCGAAGGCGTCCAAAGCTGCGCGGCCAAGGCGGTCGCGATTGCCAAAGCTTCGGCGACGGTGAAGGCGCAGGAGCTGCGCATGGCGCCCGAGCCTGCGCACAAAGCCGAGTGGGCGTCGCCATGCGAGATCGATCCGTTCGCCATACCCATCGAGAAGAATCTCGCTCTGCTGTTTGCCATCGACGCCGAGCTGCGCAGGAACAAAGGCGTGACGCTGGCCGAAGCTAACCTGAACTTCCGCCGTTACGAGCAGTGGTTCTACTCGACCGAAGGTTCTGAGATTCATCAGACCGTTATCACAACGGGCGCGGGTTATGCGGCGCACTCGTTCGAAGGCAGCGAGATTCAGAAGCGCTCATATCCGAACTCGTTCGGCGGGCAGTATCAGAATCGCGGTTATGAGCTCATCGAGGAGCTGAGGCTGTTGGAGCACGCGCCGCAGATTGCCGAGCAGGCGGTCGCGCTGCATTCGGCCGAGCAGTGTCCCGAAGGAACGGTCGACCTCGTGCTCGACTCCTCTCAGCTCAGCCTGCAGATTCACGAGTCCATTGGGCATCCCATCGAACTGGATCGCGCGCTGGGGATGGAAGCGAACTTCGCCGGCACATCGTTCCTCACGCTGGACAAATTGCGCACGCTGAAATATGGCAGCGAAATCGTGAATGCGGTCGCCGACGCGACCGAGGCGCACGGGCCCGGGCTGGGGACGTTCGCCTTCGATGACGAGGGCGTGGCCGCGCAGCGCATTCCCATCATCACCGACGGACTGTTCACGGGATATCTGAGCTCGCGCGACACCGCGCCGGCGATTGGCGCTTCGCGCAGCGGCGGCTGCCTGCGCGCCGAGGGCTGGAACCGGCTGCCGATTGTGCGCATGACGAATGTCAGCGTTCTGCCCGGCCCGGATCCGCTCACGTTGGAGCAGCTCATCGCGTCCACGGAGCGCGGCATTCTGATGGAAACGAACCGCTCGTGGTCGATCGACGACAAGCGCTACAACTTCCAGTTCGGCTGCGAGATCGGCTGGGAGATTGTCGGCGGCAAGCGCGGCCGCATGCTGAAGAACCCGTCGTATTCGGGCATCACGACCGAGTTCTGGAATTCGATGGACGCCATCTGCTCGGGCGACGAGTGGACTTTGTGGGGTATTCCGAATTGCGGCAAGGGCCAACCGCAACAGGTGATGGGCACAGGACACGGCGCTGCGCCGGCACGATTCCGGGGCGTAAGCGTTGGAACGGCGTACAAGGGGAGCAGTTAGCAGTCAGCATGTCAGCAGTCAGCAGTCGGCAATCGGCAATTAGCAGTCAGCAATCAGCAGTCAGCAATCAGCAGTCAGCAGTCAGCAGTCAGAGATTCGAGAGCCATATGAAGAATTTTCGGGATCTGCAGGTTTGGAGCAAGGCGCACGAGCTGACCCTGCGCGTGTATCGCGACACTGCGACATTCCCGAAAGAAGAGCTTTTTGGCTTAACGTCGCAGATGCGCAGGTGTTCCGCGTCGATTGCTGCAAATATCGCAGAGGGGCGGCAGGCGCGGCAATGCAGAGCTTCATCGATTCCTGCAGATTGCGACAGGCTCTGCCAGCGAATTGGAATACCATCTATTGCTTGCTCGCGATCTCGGCTATTTGGAAGCAGCCGCGTATCAGGATCTGCCCGCTGCAGCAGAAGAGGTCAAGAAAATGCTTTCTTCTCTGTCCAAACGTGTTTATTCGGAGCGCAATCGTTATTGATTGCTGAGTGCTAAGTGCTGAGTGCTGACTGCCGATTGCCGACTGCCGATTGCTGATTGCTAAATGCTAACTCGCGACCAGGCTCACGATATCTTCGACTCGCTTCGCGGCTACGCCACTGCCGACGAGATTGAGCTGCTCGTGGCCGGCAGCCGCAGCGCGCTCACGCGCTTCGCCAACAACACCATTCATCAGAACATGGAAGACGAGAACGAGCACATCTCGGTGCGCGTGTCGTTTGGCGGGCGCACGGCTCGTGCCTCCACCAACAAGTGCGACCGCGAAAGCCTGCGACGAGTGGTGCAATCGGCCGAGGCGCTGGCCAGGGTTCAGCAGGAAGATCCGGAGCTGTTGCCGATGCCGACGCCGCAGGAGGTCGAGCAGAACGCAGCCGACTCCGGTGCGAAGCCCGTGCAGCGGCATTTCGATGCCACGGCTGCACTCAGTCCGCAGGACCGCGCCGCCGGGGTCGCGCAGATGGTCGATGTCGCCAAGAGGCACGCGCTCACCTGCGCGGGAATCTTCTCGTCGTCGCAGGTGGTCGAGGGCATTTTCAACTCGCGCGGCGTTGCCGACTGGTACGAGCAGACGCTGGCGGAAGTCTCCATCACCATGATCCGCGACAACTCGTCGGGATGGCAGAAGGCGAACTCGCCTGACGTCACGCAACTCGACCCGGCGCGCATGGCGCAGGTCGCCGCCGACAAAGCAATCGCCTCGCAGAATCCCATCGATCTTCCGGCGAAAAAATACACTGTCATCCTGGAGCCCTCGGCGGTGCTCGACGCGGTCGGCTTCATGTTCTGGGATTTCGGCGGCTCGGCCTTGCTGGAGCAGCGTTCCTTTCTGAACGATCGCCTGGGCACGCAACTGTTCGGCTCAAACATCACAGTCTGGGACGATGTCTATCACCCGCTGCAGCTCGGCGTGCCGTTTGATGGCGAAGGCATGAAGCGCCATCGCATCAAGCTGATTGATAACGGAATTGTCAGGGCCGTCACTTACGCGCGCGCCAGCGCGGCACGGATGCGGCAGTCTGAACTTGCCGCGAAGGTGGGAGAAGTGAAGCCCACCGGCCACGGTTTCTCATTGCCCAACGAGATCGGCGAAGCTCCGATGAATCTCGTGTTTACAGGGCCGGCGCCAGGACAAGCGCAATCGATTGAACAAATGATCGCCTCGACCGAGCGTGGCATCTTGGTGACACGGCTGTGGTACATCCGCGAAGTCGATCCTTACGAAAAGATGCTCACCGGCATGACGCGGGACGGCACCTTCCTGGTTGAGGGCGGAAAGATCCGCCACGGCATCCGCAACTTCCGCTTCAACGAAAATCTCATCCACATGCTGCAAAACGTTGAGGCGATGAGCGACCCTCTGCGCGCCAGCGGGGAGGAGTCGATGGACATGGTGGTGCCCGCGATGAAGGTCCGCGACTTCAACTTCACGGAAACAACCAAGTTCTAACCGTATGTGCGCAACCGACTTCTCGTCACGGATGGTTGGCGTGATTTGTCGTACACTCGCGCTCCAAACATGGGCGTCTAATTCAGCAGTCGTCTCCCGCACAACTCAGAAAACCGATTGTGCCTCGATGCGGTAGACCCAGAGCTGCCTTCGTGCCATGAGGAGAACCAAGGATCCTCGCCACCCGCTTAAGGGGAAGTTCATCGTGCACTACTGTCCGGCATGCCGATCGTTCGTCGCCGCGAGCCGGGACCCGAAGCTCATTGAGGTGGCGCAGGCCTACCATGCTTGCCCGGAGTCCATCGCCTTTGCCTCACGAAATCAACAACATCCCACCAAATAGTCATTGCTAATCGAGCGATAGCGAAGTAAGGTAACTACAAGTAACAGTACTTTAGTAATTCTTGCATTCAGAGTTTCGCTGCCTCCGCGCCTGTTTTTCGATATTGTCGGATGAGACAGCACTATGATGCCGGCTGGCCGCCAATCCGATTTCCGTAATTCCGTTCGCTTTCCCTTGGAGCTCTATGTGAAGTTAAAGACGCCGCGCGGCGAGTTTCGCGCCAAGACTCGCGATATTTCCGCCGGTGGCATTCTTTTTCAACTCGAAACGGCCGTTGAAGTCGGCTCTCAGGTGGAATTCGCCATTGAGATGCCGGCGGAGATGTTAGGGACTAGCTCTTCGGTGGAAGTGAATTGTACGGGTCGGGTGGTGCGTTGCTTGAGCGACGCAACCGGACAAGGTGTTGCGGTGGTTATCGATGAGTACCACTTCAAACGGTTCGAAAGATCAGAAGAGCAATAGCCGCGGCGATCAGAGCAAGCCGGGCGATGCTGCTGCGCCAAAACCTGTCGCAGAGCCTACCCCGCGTGTGCGCATCATCATCGCTGACTCAGAGGCGATCTTCCGGGTGGGGATGAGCAAGATCTTCGCCGCCCAACCCGACCTGGAAGTCGTCGCGCAAACCGAGACCTTGTCGCAGACGTTGAGCGCGGTCTCCTCCATGGGCGCCGATGTTGTGCTGTTCGAGGTCGGACTGTCACCTACGCCGTCCGACGCCATCAGCGAAGTCGCGCGCCGGATCGATCCCAATACAAAGATCATCCTGGTGACATCGCGTGCCGGCGAGCAGGAAACGGTGGACTATCTGCGCCGCGGGGTGCGCGGTATTCTGGCACGCGCCGTCACTCCTGAGCTGCTGGTGCGCTGCGTGCGCAAAGTTGCCGAAGGCGAAACCTGGCTCGACAAACAGGGTGTGAACTGGGTGATCGACGCCTATCGCAACCAGTCCTTGCAGGGCACAGCTCCGCAGCAGCGGCTGCGGCTCACCGAAAAGGAGATGATGATCATCAGCGGTGTCACGCAGGGCATGAAGAACAAAGACATCGCTCGCGAAGTGGGCACCACCGAACAGGTGGTCAAGAATTATCTGCGCAAGATCTACGACAAGCTCAACGTGGCCGACCGGCTCGAGCTGGCCCTGTACAGCATGCATCACCGTTTGCTGGATGGCTATGGCTATCCACCACCACCGCCCGAAGCTGCGGCTGCGGCTGCAGCTGCGGCCGCCGCTGCGCCGCCCGGAGATGGCGCGGCGAAGACTGCGGGCCAGGCGTCTGCACCGGTCACGGCCCAGGCCAGTGCGGCCGCAAGCTCCGGCAGTGCACCAGAACACAACAGCGCACCGGTACAAGTCATGGCCGGCAAGCCGCAGATCGTGAAACGGCCGGCTAACAAAATCTGAATTCCGCTGGACCTCAAGTTGTTCCGGCCAACGCGCTTGCGTTAGTGTAGTGCGTTTGGACGTTTCCCTCTGAGGTCAGCCATGCTTCCAGCAAATTTTGCTTCTCGCAGGACGATCCTGCTTTGCGTCGTCGTCTGCTCACTGGCGCTCGCGCCCGCGATTGTAGCGCAAGCCGAGCCAACACTGTCGCCACAATTGCGCAGCAGCATCGACCAGACGGCGCAGCAAGTACTCAAGTCGACTGGCGTGCCTTCCGCATCCGTGGCTGTGGTTCAGGATGGCAAGATCGCCTATCTACAGGCATACGGCGCCGCGAAACTCGATCCGCAGACGGCAGCCACTCCGGCCATGCGCTACAGCATCGGCTCCATCAGCAAGCAGTTCACGGCGACCGCGATTCTGCTGCTGGCCGAGGAAGGCAAGCTGTCGCTCGACGATCCGGTGTCCAAGTATGTCCCCGGCCTGACCGACGGCGACAAGGTCACGATTCGCGAGCTGCTGTCGCACACCTCGGGCTATCAGGATTTCTGGCCGCAGGACTACGCGCCTCCCATGATGTTAAAGCCGATCACCGCCGACGAAATCATGAATCGCTGGGCGAAGATCCCGCTCGACTTTCAGCCTGGTACCAAGTGGCAGTACAGCAACACGAACTATGTCATCGCGGGCGTGATCGTCGAGAAGGTTTCGGGCATGCCGCTGCTGCAATTCCTCAGCCAGCGCGTCTTCACGCCGCTGGGCATGACCAGCGTCGCCGACACTGATAAGAACAAACTTCCTGCGACCGACCCGACCGGCTACATGCGTTACGCGCTGGGGCCGCTGCGTCCGTCGGGCAAAGAGGGGGCGGGATGGATGTTCGCTGCCGGCGAGCTGGCGATGACCGCTGAGGACCTGGCGAAGTGGGACATTTCGATTATCGACCAGAAGGTGCTGAAGCCGGCGTCGTACCACGCGATGGAAACCGAGACGCTGCTGAAGGACGGTGTGGGAACACGCTACGGTCTGGGGGTGACGGTGACCAGCCAGAACGGCCATCGCATCCTGGAGCACGGCGGCGAAGTGCTGGGCTTCGTCGCGGAGAACATCGTGTTGCCCGACGACAAGATCGCCGTCGTGGTGCTCACCAATCAGGACGCGTCATCGGCCGCGAGCGACATCGGCAAGCAAATTACAGCCTTGATGCTGAAGGCGGCCAATCCCAGCGATCCCAAGCAGGACGAATTGATGCGCAAAGTCTATGACGGACTGCAGCAGGGCAAGATCGATCGATCGCTGTTCACCGACAATGCGAACGCCTACTTCACCGAGCAGGCGCTGAAGGACTATGCCGCCGGACTGGCTCCGCTGGGCGCGCCGGAGTCCTTCACGCAGGCGCGGTCGGCATTGCGCGGCGGCATGACCGAACGCGTGTACAGCGTGAAGTATCCGCAGAAGACGCTGGACATCGTCATCTACCAGATGCCGGATGGGAAGGTCGAGCAGTACCTGATCTTGGAGCAGTAATGAACCGGGTTATTGTGCTGCCGCGATGAATTTCGCGCGCAGGTCGTCCACGTCCGCAGCTCCGGCGTCGGTGATGATGAAATAGCGCAGGCCGCCGGCGTTCCACGATTCAATGTTGAACGACAGCTTGTGCATCAGCTTGACGTCCTGAATGGCGTGGTCCAGCTCCGGCGAGTCTCTGAGGATGAACACGGACAGCACGTGTTGTCTCACGGTGTAGAGCAACTCCGCCGCCGGGTCTTGGTCGATGTAGTTCAGCTTGCCGCCGACCAGCTCGAACGGCGTGCCTTGGAGATCGGGCAGGTTGAAGGTGAAGGGCAGCTTGCCCTGGAACCACGGCTTCACCGTGTGCTTATCGGAGGAGACAACGTCCACGCGATTGGCGCTGGCCAGCGTGGTGACGTGCGCATCGGTCAACTCACTGAGCAGGCGGTCGCGTTGCGCATCGTGCCGCAAGAACAGCGGGCCGAGGACGATCAGCAGCACCGCGGTCGCGATGGAAGCGGCGGCGAAAGCCCACAGCCACGCTTTGCGCGCCGGCTTCGGAGCCAGACTCTGCTGAACACGCCGGCGGAATTCGGGGTCGGGCGCGAACGCCTGGCCCGCCAGATGTACACTGCGCTTCAACTCGGAGCGCGCCAGCGCCTCCGAAGAACATGAGCTGCAAGTTTGCAGATGCGCCTCGAGCTCGCGCGCCTCGGGCTCGGGCATCTCGGCGTCGAGATAAATGTCGAGCTTCTCCCGCCAGCGATCGCAACTCATGAGTGCGCTCCTGTGGCCCGTTGTTGCAACCGTTGACGCATAGCTTTGCGGGCGCGCGCCAGGCGCGACATGACCGTCCCGATAGGGATGCCGAGCGCCTCGCCGATCTCGCGGTAGCTCATCTCCTCCACATCACACAATACGATGATTTCGCGATGAGCCACCGGCAACTCGCGCAAAGCGCGCTGAATGGCATCATGATCGGCGCGCGCCAGCAGAATCGATTCGGGCGTTTGGGTTGTCGCCGGCGTCGGCGTTTGCGGATCGTCTTCGTCATCCAGCGAAATCGAAGCTTTCAGGCCGGTGCGCGAAGTGAGAAACGTATTGCGCAAGATGCGATAGATCCAGGCGCGAAAATTGGTGCCCGGCTGGAAGGAGTCGAATCCCTTGAGAGCCTTGGCGAACGTCTCCTGCACCAGGTCCTCGGCGTCGCTGCGGTCTTGCGTGAGCCAATGCGCCAGGTTGTACAGCGGCCCAAACAGAGGCATCGCGAGCTGTTCGAACTCCTGCGCCTTGTCGCGGTCCCGCCCCACGCCTACAAGAGTAAACCGGAAGAGGAGAGTTTTATTCCATAGATTGCGAACTCGGGTAGTGCGGCGCTCCAGCGGGCGGCACATCGGCTCAAAGCCGACCTGAGGGCCACGGTGATGGCGGAACGCGGGCCTGAAGGCCCGCACTACCCATTCACCCCGCTCAGGAATCCCCCGAGATGGGCCGTGAGGGACACAACCGCAACGGCCGCGAGTTCGACGGGAATCCGCAGCAGCGAAAGCTTGCGCCTCGGATCGCGGCGTGCGCGAAAATGAAAGCTCCACACCAACCAAATCATGCAAGCCGAAAGGTTCCCAAGCACGAGGTGCAGCAACAGTGTGCCTTTCAGCCGCTGTCCTTCCAGCTGAAAGCGCCAGGCGAGCAGTCCGGTAGCAACGACGGGAATCGTGGCGATCGCCGCAACCAGCAGGTTGTAATACGCCACGTCAGCCAGCACGCGACTCTTCTTCCATTGCGCGATGAAGTCGAACATCACCCCGACCAGGCACAGCGCGATGGGAAAGTGCACTAGCACGACGTGCTGCGCGTGCCTGGCGAAGATAACGGAGCGAGGATCGAACGGCTTCATCGCGCCTACTGCACCACGACCTTGCCTGTCATCCTGGGATGGATGGAGCAGAAGTAACTGTACGTGCCCGGCTTGGTGAACGTGTAGGTGAACTGGTCGTCGGTGTCGAGCGGCTTCGACTTGAAGGTAGTGTGATCGTCGCTGACGACGGTGTGCGGGATGTCGTCGCGGTTCGTCCAGCGAATGGTCGTGCCCGCCGGGATAGTAATGACGGCAGGCACAAAGCTGAAGTTGTCGATCTTAATATCGACCGTGATTGGGGATTTATCCGCCGCGGTCACGCCGAAGGTACGGCGAGGTGCGCCAACGCCAACGACCGACATCAAGACAGCTATGCCGAGCAGCCACTTTGTACTTTTCATGGAGATGTCCTTTTTGTATATGTCGCGGCTCACGCCAAGTCCGAGTCCGTCACGGCCAGCGCGTGCTTGCCCTGCACCAGCTTCACGTCGGTGATGCCCAGCACGCGGCGCAGTTGGTCCGCGGGCACCTTCATCGGGCCGGGCGACGGCGCCTGTCCCGGCTTGGGTTGCGGGAACGCCGTGGACGACGCGGTGTGAAAGGTCACGTTGCCTTCGACCTTCTGCATGATCTGGTGGATGTGGCCGTTCAATACCGTGACCGAGCCGAAGCGCTTGAGATACGAGAGCGCCTGCGCGCTATCGTCGGTGCCCCACCCCCACTCGGGATACACGCTCCACAGCGGAATGTGCGCGAAGACCACGATGGGCGTACTGTGCGACAAGCGCTTGACGTCTTTCTCCAGCCACTCCAGTTGCTCCTGGCCGAGGCTGCCCAGGCCGCCGGCTTTCAGGTTCATCACGTTGACCAGCCCGACGAAGTGCACGCCGTTCTTGTCGAAGCTGTACCAGCCCGAGCCTTGCGTGCCTTTGCCGTAGCGCTCCAGGTATTGCTTGCCGTCATCGTTGAGCACGTCATGCTCGCCTGGGACAAAGAAGATGTCCTTGGTGCGCGCGGCCTTCAGCAACTGATCGACGTTGTCGAACTCCGCCGACTTAGAGAGGTGGCTGATGTCGCCGGTATGCAGGATGAACTCCGGCGCGACCGGAAGCGCGTTGATCTTCTCGACGGCGGTCTTGAAGGTGCCGACGACGTCAGTGTTTGCCGGTTTGTCGAAGCCCATGTGGCTGTCGCTGATTTGCACGAAGCTGAGCTCACCCTTGTCATGTCCGCGGAACGGGAAGGCGCCCAGGCTGTATGACGTGAGCACGCCGCCCTTCATCACGCAAAAAGCGCCGGTTCCGGCCCACGCCATGCACTTCAGAAATCCGCGGCGGTCGATGCCGTCGTGGTTGTGGTCGTGGGCCAGTTCGTCGGTTGCAGGCAGCACTGCTGAACTATGTTCTGGTTGCTTCATGGCTGCTCCTCGAAGGCAGATTGGAGGTCCTTCGGGGTGGCTAACTGAGGAACGCGGGATTTATTCCGCTCAGCGGAAGTTTTTCCCGGCGATTGCGCCCAACCGTTCAGCCGGGCATCTACTCGGGCATGGCAACCACTGGCGAATTCATATTGGACGGGAACGTCGCTCTGCTGAGCCGCACTCCCGCCGCACTCGACGCGCTGCTGCGTGGCCTGCCCGATACCTGGGTGCGGCGCAACGAAGGCGAAGGCACGTGGAGCGCCTACGACATTGTGGGACACCTGGCCAACCTTGAGCGTACGGATTGGATGGCGCGGGTGCGACGGATCCTTGAGGACGGCGAGACCCGACCCTTTGATCGCATCGACCGCTTCGCGCAGATGAAGGAAGGTCAGGATCAATCGCTGGAGCAGCGACTGGAGGACTTCGCGCGCCTGCGCCGTGAGAATCTCGCTCACTTGCAGGGTCTGAATCTACAGCCGCTTGATCTGGCGCGTCGAGGCATGCATCCGGCGCTCGGCCCAGTAACGCTGGCCAATCTGCTCGCGACGTGGGCAGATCACGATCTCACCCACGTGCATCAACTCGCGCGCGTCATGGCTTATCAGAACCGCGAGGCCGTCGGTCCGTGGGTGAAGTTTCTGGGCGTGCTGCAATGTAGCGGGCATAGCGCCGCGCCTTAGCTCTCGCGGGCGGAAGGCCCTCGGGATATCCAAATGAAAATCGGCACGACTGAAGTCGTGCGTGGGGAACGTGCCGTCCCTACGGGACTTTTTCGTTGCTCCCACATTCCCAGCGCTGAAGCGCTGGGCTAACCTCTTCGCGCCTACGGCGCTCATTTCGTTCCGATCAACGCAGAGGCTTGTTCCACCACACATTGCAAAACTTAGGTCTGACGCAGGATACCCACATCATGTCCCGACTCCTGTCCTCCCCATCAGCGGACTTTTCCCCCTAGGCACCACCAAGAATTTACAATTCTCTCCTTGACAGCTTAGGAGAGTGGCGTTAATCTCCTAATCGCTTTAGGAGAGTCCATGCCTGACCAGGCGCAAATCCTTCCCGGCACCCTCGACCTTCTCATCCTGAAAGCCGTCTCGCTCGGCCCGCTGCACGGCTACGGCGCGCTCTTGCGAATCGGGCAAATTTCGGGTCAGACGCTGCTCATCGAGCAGGGCGCGCTGTATCCCGCACTATTTCGGCTGGTGCGGCAGGGGCTGCTGAAGGCGAACTGGGGCACATCGGAGAACAATCGCCGCGCGAAGTTTTATGAGTTGACGGCCGCAGGTCGCAAGCGTCTGCGCGAAGAAACCGAGGGCTGGAACCGTCTCGCCGCAGCCATTGGCTCGGCACTCGCCGCGCAGCCGGAGGAAGTATGAAGTTCGTGTCGTATCTTCGTTCTCTCGCCGAGAAATTTTTCCGTCGCGAGCGTATCGCCAATGACATGGACGAGGAGCTGCGCTCGCACATCCAGCTTCGCGCCGACGACCTCGAACGTTCCGGCATGGCACGCGCCGAGGCCGAGCGCCAGGCGCGTATCGAATTTGGCGGCGAGCAGCGCTTCAAAGAAGAATGTCACGAAGCACTGGGCGGCAACTTCATCGAAACCTTGCTCAATGACATTCGCTACGCCCTGCGCGTGTTGCGCAAGTCTCCCGGCTTCACCGTCGCCGCGGTCCTGACGCTGGCGCTGGCCATCGGCGCCAATGCCGTGGTCTTCAGCGTGATGAACGCGTTCCTGCTGCATCCGTTCAATCTGCCACATTCCGACCGCCTCTATGCCGTCTGGCGCCCGGATGTGGCCGACGCGCACGAGTCCTACCCCGACTACCTCGACCTTCGCGACCGCAATCGCAGCTTTGAAAGCCTCGCCGCTTTCAACGCGACCGAGGCCGGCATGAATACCGGCAAAGAGCCGTTTGACGCCTGGATCATGGAAGGCAGCGGAAACTACTTTGACGCCCTGGGCGTTCAGCCATATCTGGGGCGCCTCTTTCACGCTTCCGACGAGCATGGTCCGAACAGCGCTCCCTATGTGGTGCTCACCTACGGATGCTGGCACTCGCGCTTTCACGACGATCCGGGGGTGGTGGGCCGCACCGTCCAACTGAACAAGCATCCCTTCACGATCATCGGGGTGACGCAGCCTGACTTTCACGGGACGATCGTCTTCTTCAATCCCGATGCCTTCGTGCCGATTGTGAATCACGCCGTCTTTGGTCCGGACGACTCCAACGCGCGCAAGGACCGCTGGGTGTTCATGACCCTGGGACGCCTGAAGGAGGGCGTCAGCAAGGCGCAGGCCACCGCCGACCTCAGCGCGATTGGTTCATACCTGGAAAAGACCTACCCCAAAGATGATGGCAAAATGCGCTTCACTGTGGCGCGCCCCGGCCTTTACGGCGACTATCTCGGCGGTCCCATCACCGCGTTCATGACGGGATTGATGCTGCTATCGGGTTTGATTCTGCTGGCTGCCTGCGCCAACCTGGGCAGCCTGTTCGCGTCGCGTGCTGCCGATCGTTCGCGCGAAGTCGCGTTGCGGCTGGCGCTCGGCTCGACGCGCACTCGCCTCCTGCGCGCACTCTTCACGGAAGCCGTTTTGATTTCGCTGATGGGCGGGGCCGTCGGCCTGCTGGGGAGCGTCATTCTGCTACACGCGCTGAGCGCGTGGCAGCCATTGCCCAGATTTCCCATCCACATGCCGGTGAATCCCGATGCGTACGTCTACGCAGTGGCGCTGCTGCTGAGCCTGGTCAGTGGATTCCTGTTCGGCGCAGTGCCGGTGCGGCAAGTGCTGCGAACAAGTCCTTACGAGGTGGTCAAGCTGGGAGTGGTCGCGCGCGCCGGCCGCCGCATCACCGCACGCGACCTGCTGCTGGTGGTGCAAATCGCCATCTGCGCCGTGCTGGTCACCGCGTCGCTGGTCGCGGTGCGCGGACTGGCGCGCTCCCTGCATAACGATTTCGGCTTCGATCCGCAGAACAGAATGGTTGTCGACACCGACCTGACGATGTCCGGTTACAGCGGCGATCAGGTTGCCCCCATGCAGAAGCGCATGATCGAAGCCCTGGCGGCAATTCCGGGAGTGGAGTCGGTGGGCCTCGGCGACGGAGTGCCACTGGGCGAGGGTCCGGCCGATTCGAATGTCTTCCGCGACGATACGACCGACCTCATTCCCGCCAACGTGGTCGCCGATGCCAACCGGTTTGACGTCTCTCCCGAATACCTGCACACGGAGGGCACGACCCTGCTCGCCGGCCGGGGCTTCACCTGGCACGACGACCAGCACTCTCCGTTGGTAGCCATCGTGAACCAGGAGTTTGCGCGCAGGATCTTCGGCTCCGAGGCCAAGGCCCTGGGCGGCTACTACAGGATGCAGGACGGAAGGCGCATGCAGGTGGTGGGCATCGTCGAGAATGGAAAATACAACAGCCTCACCGAAGCTCCGCACACCGCGATGTTCTTGCCCATTCTGCAGCGGCCTTCGAGCTCGACCTGGCTGATCGTGCACTCGGAGCGCGATCCGCAGCAACTGGGCGCAGCCATACGAAGCACGCTGCACGACCTCGATGCTGCGCTGCCCATCTCCATTCGCACCCGCTACCACGTGCTGGACATGGCCTTCTTTGGCCCGCGCATGGCGTCGCTCTCGCTCGGCGTGCTGGGCCTGATGGGCGCGATGCTGGCTATCACGGGCATCTTCGGCATGGCAGCGTATTCGGTCAGCAAGCGGTTGAAGGAACTCGGCATTCGCGTGGCGCTGGGCGCCAGTCGTGAAGAAGTATTGCAAGCGGCGCTAGGACGGGCTTTAAGGTTGCTCGCCGTGGGCTCGGCGGCAGGGCTGGTGCTGGGAATTCTCGCCAGCCGCGTTCTGGCCTTTATCGTCTACCAGGCCACGCCTCGCGATCCGCTCGTGCTGGCAGGGGCGGTAGTTGTCATGGCGCTGCTGGGCCTGCTCGCCACCTGGATACCGGCACAACGGGCGTTACGCGTGAGCCCGGTTAACCTGCTGCGCGAGGAGTGAACCCACGTTCGTCCGCCGCGGCGGACGAACGTGGGGCGCCGATTCTTGTGAGAATTACTGCTTGGTCATGGTCCACTTGTTGGAGCGGCCCGACAGCTTGTCGTCGTAGGAGGCGTCAATCGTCTTGCCGTCCGGCTGCACCGTGGCCTTGAAAATCCCGATGACCTTGCCGTCACGCTTGTCCGTCTCCTCCAGCGTGTTCTTGCCGATCATCTTCACTGAAACTGAAGTGATGCCGGGATCGCCCTTCATGGGGGCGTCGGTCCCATTCAACTTCGCCGTATAGGTCTGACCGGTGGGATTGCTCATAGTGACCTCATCCCCGCTGACCTTGTAGGTCACGGTGATGCCATTGTCCGACAAGCTCTCCATCTTGGACATGCGCCAGGAGCCGGAAATCGGACTGGACCCTGCCGGACCTTTCGCAACGCGAGTCGCTTCCCCTTTGCCGGTGACTGGCGCTCCGCTTGTATTGCTACTGTCGGTAAACTCGAAGGTCAAGGTATTGCCGTCAGGCGAGATCGTGGTCTTGCTGGTCCCTACGACTTTGCCATTCTTCTTGTCGGTCTCCTCGATCTCGTGGTCATTGATGACCTTGACGGCCACCATGTCGTAATACGGATGCCCCGTAACCTTTTGGTCGGTTCCGTCCGCCTTGATTTCATACGGCGGTACACAGGTCTTGCAGGAGTACATGCCATCCTTCAACACGTAGACATCCGGCTTCTTCGACCAGTCCACGGAGTTCATGTTGGCCTTCCAGGTTCCGTTGAGCGGACTCTGGGCGCCCGCCAGGATTGGCATCGACAACATAGCAAGGGCCGCCACTACACAGATTTTTCGCATGCGTTTTCCTCCAGTCGTGATATGCGGCGGAAATTATAGCGCGTTGCGGGGGGCGGGTTTTGAATATTCAGCGCCTAGCTTTTGGGTTTTGACTTTTGCCATCGGCTCGCTCGTAAGGAGTCGGTGCCCACGTGCAGGGCTAGCGAGCAGCTACTGCTTTTACATGCGCGCTGAGACTGTTTCCTACAACGGCGTAGAGACGAAATCTATGACATCGGATAAGCTGCGGCGAAAGCTAAAAGCCAAAGGGCCAAAAGCCGCCTTACCTGCAAGGCGCCGCTGCCGGCTGAGTGCCGTCGGCGCTGCTCTCGAGCGCGGCGGGATTCATGCACGTGCCGGGGTCGGGAGTATGCGTTGCCACCGCGCGGGCTGCCGGCGTTTGCAGTAGTTCGGCATGCGGCGAGGCCGTTCCCGGTCCGGTCGAAGAATTGGGCTGCTGGTCAGGTGGAGTCGCGTTCGCCGGCTCGGCGGGCGGCTGCTTGTCGTCCTGGGCTGGCGGCGTGCTGCCGGTGGTTCCCATCGTTGAGGGCGAGGGCTGGCCGGTCTTCTGCCCGCTGGCATCGCTGGCCGAACTGGCGTTGCTCTGCTGATCGTTAATCGTCGGATTGGGCACGGCATCCTTGGACGATTCCCCGCTGCCATGTTGCTTGGCGCCGGGCTTGTCGATCTGGTCCTTTTCGCTCCGCTGCGTCGTCGAGTTGTCGCTCTGCGCCTGGCTTGCGTTGTTGCTGGAGTTGCTCGGGTCGGAGCTGGGTTTCGTGCTCTGTGTGGTGTTCTGCGCCAAAGTCAATCCAATTCCCAACAGTGCCATCGCGGTGAGATAGGCAAGGCGTTTCATGGTCGCATCCTGATCGGGCGGTTGCGCTCGGCGGGCAGGAGGAGCGCTACTGGTTAGACAGTAATCCCCGGCCTGAGGTTTCTCACCTAGGTATGAATAGTTGTAGGAGACGGAGGAGAGTAAATGCCGGCCGTCAACGAGTGCAAAAGACGGGTGGAATACTCGCTACTTGTTCGGCGTGTCGCCCGGGCTGGCGGACAACTTGGGGCCCGCAGCTTCCGTCGCTTCATGCGAGCCGTCCGGGCAGCCATCTTTATGGCTGTGGCACTTCGACAGAATCGCGCTGCGCAGTTTGGTGCGCAAATCGTCGGGCAGTTCGTACAGGTGGGAATCGCGATAGATCTCGATGGTTCGCTTGGTCGTGTTGCAGACGACGTAGCAGTTGTGGCACCACTGAAGATGATCTTCCAACTCCGCCCGAGTCTGGGCGTCCATCGATTCGTCAAGATAATCTGTCAGCTCTTTTAGAAACTCAGAGCACGTCACTTTTTCCCGTCTCCACCAGTACGATTCTTGAAATACTTATTCAACCGCTCACGTAACTGCAGCCGGGCACGAAGCAGGCGCGACTTCACGGCCGGAATGCTCAAATCCAAGGCGTCCGCCGTTTCCTCGGTGGAGAGCCCCTCCACGTCGCGTAAGACGAAAACCGTGCGGAAGCTCGGCGGCAGGCCTTGTATGGTCTTGCCCAGAATCTCCCGCAACTCGCCCTGCGTGTAAAGCTGCTCCGGATTCGGCGCCCAGTCCGCGACTTCGCGCGGCATGGAGTCCTCTTCCGTCTTGATGTCCTCGTCGAGCGAAACCATCCGCTCAGGACGACGCCGACGCAGACGCATCAGCGCTTCATTCACCGCGATGCGCACCAGCCAGGTGTAGAACTTCGACTGCTCCTGAAAGTTTCCCAGATTCTGATACGCCTTCAGGAACGCATCTTGTACTACATCTTCGGCGTCTTCGCGGTTCTGCGTGATGTGCTGCGCAATTCGGAAAACATTGCGGTCGTAGCGGCGGACGAGCTCCTCGAAGGCGCCCATGTCGCCGGCTTTCGCCGCATGAACCAGTGCCAGTTCTTCCGAGACCGGTTCAACTACCTTTGGTTGGATGGTACCCATGTTTATGCAGATTCAGGATTTTACACCCGGAGCAGACCAACCCTGACCCATTGTACCGATTTGGACCGGATTCGGGGGCGACCAGGCGGATTTTTGTTGCGCCACGCAAGTCGGTTTGTGGCGGTTAACGCCGGAGGTGGAGCTTACGTCTTAATCATAAGGACGTGCGAACCCGGCAGAGGTTACAGCCGGGACGTTCACAACATGATACGCAGCGCGGCCGTTTTTAGTTGCAAGGAACCGAGTGTGTCAATGAAACATCATGTCCGCGACCGCGCAATCGCGCTAAACTGCTGCCAGTGAATTCCTCGCTTCGCCTCTCCGTTCTCGCTCTGGCTTGTGTTCTGGCACTGCCGTCCAGTGGGCTGCTTGCGCAGGACAGCGGATCGTCATCCTCCTCGTCGACAACGTCGTCCACGTCGCCGGCACATAAGAAGTCGACGACCACGCACAAATCAACCAGCTCCACGCACAAGAAGACGACAGCGAGCACTTCGCATCACCGCAAGAAGGTCACGGCGGCGCGCGCGCATCACATGAATCGCACGTTTGTCGCGTCCAGCGATCTGCGGCCCATGGCGCGGCAGCTCGTCGAGTTCCGCACGCCCGCGGCTTACACCGGAGTCGAGAACTACGCGCACTCCCATGCCGGCACCGAGCCCGGCGCGCTGGCCTGGTTCGCGATCGGCTACGCGCATTATCTTGACGCGCACTATCCGCGGCCATCGCCGCGTTTCAGAAAGCGCAGCCGCAGATCGGCGAGCTGGCGGACTACGTCGCCTTCTTCATCGGCAACTCGTATGTACTGAGCAACAATTCTGAAGAGTCGCTGGCGTATCTGCGCGAGTTCGGCACGCGCTTCCCCGACTCGCTGTACGATCATGATGCGACGATTGCTTACGCCAAGGCACTGCTGGCGCTGAATCGTCCCGGCGATGCCATCAAGCTGCTGGAGGCGCATCGCACGCCGGCGTCGGTCGAGACCGAGTACTACCTCGGCAAGGCATACATTCAGAATGGCCAGGGGCGCACCGGCGGCGAGATTCTACAGCGCGTTTATTACGACTACGCAACCAACTACCTCGCCGACCAGGCGGAAGCCGACCTGCGCAAGCTGCCGGAGTTGAACGCGCTGCCGCCGGTGACTTACGCCGAGCATCTCAGGCGCGCCGACGCGCTCTACAAGGCGCGGCACTACGGCGCAGCCGCGGACGAATACCAGTACGTGGTCGATTTCGCTCCGCCGGGACAGCAGTCGGCCGGTCTGATTCAGCTTGCCAACTCGTATGTGAAAGACGGCAACACGAGGCTGGCGCACCAGGCGCTCGATCGCATTCCCGATGACGGCAGCGAAGCCAGCGCGGAGAAGTGGTATCAGCAGCGCGAGATCGCCCGCGAAGCCAGCGACGACGCCTCGCTCAACAACATCCTGGAACACATGCGCGCCACCACGCCGAAGTCGCCGTGGCTGGAGTCGGCGCTGCTCAGCGCCGGCAACATGTATCTGCTGCGCAAGGACTACGATCGCGCCCTCGATTACTACCGCGAGATCCACGAGCGCTTTCCTTCCGGGAACAAAGCGGCGTACGCGCATTGGAAGTGCGCATGGCTGACCTACCGGCAGAACCGCAAGGACCAGGCCAAGAAGTACTTCGAGGAGCAGATCGAGTTCTATCCGGGAACAAACGAAGTTCCGAACGCCATGTACTGGCGCGGCCGCATGGCCGAAGATGACGGCCAATACGGTCTTGCCCGCGCCTACTATCAGAAGCTCTCCGAGCGTTACCACAATTACTATTACGGTGTGCTGGCGCGCCGCCGGCTGGCGACACTGCCCGCGGCCCCGGCAGTAGTCGTCGCGTCATTACAGCATGTGCCGACACTGCCCGCGCTCGATCCGATGTCGCAGATCACCGACCCGCCGGAAGACGATCTCCATTACAACCGCGCCAAACTGCTGGAGAACGCCGGCGTGACCGACCTCGCCGTGCGTGAGTTGCAGGGTGGCACCACTAACGGCCCCTCGTGGGAGATGGTGGAGATCGCGAAAATCTACACCAGCGGCGGCGAGTATTATCGCGCGTTGCAGTATCTGAAGAACGCCATCAGCGGCGTCTTCTCCATGGATGTCAGCGCGTTGCCCATGCAGTACTGGCAGGGACTATTCCCGCGTCCATGGTGGGACGCGCTGCGCAGCTATTCGCAGGAGAACGGGCTTGATCCGTACCTGGTCGCGTCGCTCATTCGTCAGGAGTCGGAGTTCAATCCCAGCGCGGTGTCGCGCGCCAACGCCTACGGCTTGATGCAATTGCTGCCGCGCACCGGCAAGGGTGAGGCGAAGAAAGAGGGACTGCGCGCACTACAGCACCGACTCGCTGCTCGATCCGACCACCAACATCGAGTTGGGCACGCACTACTTCCGCGAGATGGTGGATGAGTTCGGCGGGCAGGTGGAATACGCGCTCGCCGCCTATAATGCGGGCGCCGACCGCGTCGCCGACTGGCGTTCGTCGGGTACCTACCGCGACGTAGAAGAGTTCGTGGAATCGATTCCCTTCACCGAAACGCGCGAGTACGTGCAGGCCATCGTGCGCAACACCGAGGTCTACAAGAAGGTATACGGCACGCCGTAAGTAAGCAGTCAGCAATCAGCAATCAGCTGCAGTGTCGAGGGTGGTTTTGAAAGGGCACGCCTTCAGGCGTGGCGCACATAGAACAAGAAAGCCGGCTTCAGCCGCTGAGGGACGCCGTCCCTCAGGGCCTAAAGGCCGCGCCCATTTCAATACCCTGACGGCACGGCTGAAGCCATGCCCTTTCAAAGCCGAATACGAATAACCCTGAAAGCCCTGCGACGATACCTGAAGCCTTTCACGGCACGGGCGGCTGCTGGGCCTCACCATTTACAATCGTCAGGTGCACAAGTTTTTCGACAATCCGGCGGAGCGGATTGCGCCCTCCGGCGCGTGTGTGCCGGCGTCGGTGAATATCGGCGGCGTCGAGATTCGTCCGGCGACAGTGCTCGCGCCCATGGCCGGCGTGACCGACACCGTCTTCCGCCGCTTCATCCGCAATCTCGGCGGATGCGGGCTGATGATGACCGAGTTCACCTCGGCCGACGGCATCGTCCGCCACAAGGACAAGAAGGCCAAGCAGTACCTCACGTTTTACGGCAACGAGCATCCCATCTCGGCGCAACTGTTCGGCAGCGATCCCGTGACGCTGGCCGACGCCGCGCGCGTGGTGCAGGACCTCGGCTTCGATCTCGTCGACCTCAACCTCGGCTGCCCGGCCAAGAAGGTCGTGAAGTGCAATGGCGGCTCCGGACTGCTGCGCGACCTGCCGCTCATCCGCAACATCTTCGAGTCGGTGCGCTCGGCGGTGACGATTCCCTTCACGGTGAAGTTTCGCGCCGGCTGGAGTGACAAGGAAGTCGTCCACGTGAATCTCGCGAAGATGGCCGAGGAGTGCGGTCTGGCTGCGGTCGCGCTGCACGCTCGCACGCGCGAGCAGGGTTACAGCGGACAGGCGCGCTGGGAGTGGATCGCCGCGTTGAAAGCTGCCGTCAAAATTCCGGTCATCGGCAACGGCGACGTGCGCTCGCCGGAAGACGCCGCGGCCATGATCGCGCAGACCGGCTGCGATGCGGTGATGATCGGACGCAGCGCGGCGTCGAATCCCTGGATCTTTCGCCAGATCGAGCAGTACACGCTGACCGGAAGCTACGACCTCCCCACCGACGCCGACCGCTACGAGATGATCCGCACCTACTTCGCCATGCTGGTGGAAGAGAAGATGGGGGGCGCGGAAGGCAAGATGAAGCAGTTCGCCTCGTGGTTCACCCACGGCGTGCCGCATGGCGCGCATCTGCGCAAGGCGGTCTACGAGTCAAAGACCAGCGGCGAGATACTCGATGCGGTCGATACCTTCTTCGAGCGCCTGCTGAACGGAAAGCTCGCGCCCGCGTCGGCGCCCGTGGCTGCCAACGAACCCCTCGCGGTTTAGCCGTCGCAGTGCTTCGTATCAGGGCACGACTTCTGTCGTGCCGAATACAGCTCATCTTCCTTCGCTAGTCGGCTTCAGCCGACGTCAATGCGTGTGTAGCCGGCTGAAGCCGGCTCGGGCTCAAAAGGGCGGCTTGGACGCTGGCCTGAAGGCCAGCTCTACCCGGCCAGCTCTACCCAATCTTTCAAGGCCAGCAGGGCCCAATCTTCAAGGCCAGCTGTATCCGATCTTCAAGGCCAGCTCTACCCGATCTTCAGGGCCAGCACTGCCCAATCCTCAAAGCCCGCCCTATCCAGTCGTCAAATCCCGATCCCAAAACTTCACAGCCGCACGTCGCGACAGCAGCCGTTTCAGTGTTACTATTCCTGCGATTTCAGGAGCAACCATGCCACATTGCACGAAGTGCGGGGCGGAAGTCCCCGCGAACGCACAGTTCTGTTCCGTATGTGGTCAACCGCAGGGCGCTGCTTCCTTTGGCACGCCTGCCCCGCCACCGGTTCAGCCGGTCGCACAGGGCGGCCTGTCCGAGAATGCCGCCGCCGCACTGAGTTACGTCTTGGGCTGGCTCACCGGCATCATCTTCTACCTCATCGATAAGCGTCCCTACGTGCGCTTTCATGCGGCGCAATCGATTGTCACCTTCGGAGGCCTGCACATCATCCGCATCGTGCTGGCGATGATCTTCGGCGTGGGCTGGATGTTTGGCGGCTACCACCACCACTATGGCTATGGCCTGGGAGGCTTCGGTCTCGGCATTATGGTGCTCGGCATTGTCAGCCTGCTCACCTTTGTTCTCTGGATCGTCTGCATCATCAAGGCTGCGTCGGGCTCGTGGTTTGTATTGCCGATTTCCGGGCCGATCGCGCAGAACATGGCCGGCACCAGCGGCAATCCTCCGCGTTAGAGCGCAAAACAAATCGGGTTCCTGTCACAGCAGGAACCCGATCCCACCTCTGAACTACGCCGAGAACCTCGCGAAACTTACTTGCTACTTAATGTTTCCTCCAAAGCGGACCGTCGGGCCGATGGAGAAGCGCACGGCATTGCGTCCGCCGTTCAGCAGATTGCTGAAGACGTCATAGTGAACAAAGTCAGCCGCGGTACGCACCGCGAAGTGCTGGCTGAGGTTGAAGTCCATGCCGCCGCCGAAGCCGTAGAAGAGCACGGTGTCGTTCGTTTTCCCCGAAGGCAGCAGGACCCCGACAAGCAGCGGCTGAATGCCGTCGTCCTTCGGGTGCACGGTGACGTCCTCATGCAGCGCTCCCAATGCCGGCCGCACAAAGAAGGTGACCTCTTTCAGTTTTCTGATGTTGAATTGCGGCCCTGCACTGTAGGTATATGTGGTCGCGGTGAAAGGAACCGCCAGCACATAGCCGGGAGGAAGCAGCGGAAGATACGGCGCCAGTTCCGCCTGGGTCTTGGCATTGAGTTCATTGACGGTCAGATTCGTGTTGCCGCTAAAGACGCTGAAGTCAAAACCCAGCGCCACCCAGGTCCTGACGTTCCAGCCAGCCTCGAAGTTATAACCGTTCTCGAACAGGTTCAGCTTGGGAGCGTCGAGAAAAGAATATCCGTTATAGATATCGAAGCGGCTGACATAGTCTTGTTGTGAGAAGCAGGTAAGAGAAGCAAAAACGAGGAACAACAATAGCGCGGAAAAAGCCTTAAGCCGCATGTAACATCTCCGGACCTCTCCATGAATTCGGAGTTGGCCAAAAAAATCGAAAGATAGCCTTCGTCGCGCCGCACGATCGCACGTTACAGGAAAATGACAAAACCCGTCGTCGAACGACGCTTCATCGAGTTTCCTACTTTGGAATGCCGAAACCAACAGCAAAAGTCCGCTGTTGGCTTGCGTTTCCCAAAATGGAACTATTTGCGTGTTTCCGCGCTAGATTACAGGACGGTGAATCGACTTACAAGCCTCGTGCTTGACTTTCTGGATGCGAGGAGCGGCCGAACGGAGTGCTCATTCCACGGAACACGCCAGCGCCAGACGCTGGGCAATGATGCGGTAGGCCGATGCGTTAAACGCCAGGCCGATATGCGTTCCTGAAACTTCGAAATCACTGGCGGGATCGCCGGTGGTGCAGTATCGCCAATCGGTGATGCCGTCATTGCGGGTGTAGATCGCAGTCTGCAAAACTGCGCAGCTGAGTTTTCGCCGCAGCGAAGACAGGAAGTCGCAGGTGCAGCGTCCGGTGTAGCAGGCGGGCAGCACTGAGGGCCCATGCTCGGTGAGGACCTTCTTGCGGACGCTCTCGACCGCGCGAATCACGGTGGGATGAATGACCGCGCCACGGAATGGCGAAGCCAGCGTGATCACCGAAGCCACGTGATCGGCGCGTTGGCAGGCGACGGCGCGGGCAATGATGCCGCCCAGGCTGTGGCCGACGAGATGAATCTTGCGCCCGGTCTCCTGCACCGCGCGATCGATGTTGTCCTTCAGGCGGCGCTGGATCAGCAGATTGGGGCACTCGGCGTTCAGTCCGATCCCCGAAAAATAAGGCCGGTATCCGATCCGGCCTAACCATGCATGCAATTGTCGGAGATACGCGTCTGTGCCGAGAAAGCCCGGCACCAGCACTACTGCGGAGCCGTCGCCGTGCGGCACCCCGAGACCGTAGTACACCGGCGACGAGTGCAGCAGCAGAAGGTCGGCGGCAAACAGTGCTTCCTTCCAGATAACTACGTTGGCTTGTTCGATCTCTTCGTGGAACGTGTCGGCAGGCGGAGGCGTCATGAACGAGTACGGCTTCTCCCAGGTTTGTCGGTGGAAACGTTCGCCCGCCGGGCGCAGGGAACAGCAGCTGAACGAGCCGTGCGAAGGCAGCTTCCGGGAAGTTAGTGTATTGATAAGGCCAAGAGGTTGCCAAGAGGAAATTGCAGCCCGCTCCGCTTCGCATCGTCGCCCGCCCCGGCGCGTCTAATAAAGTGACACCGTTGACCTTTGGACCGACAATCCGCCGAAAAGCCAGGCAGTTTGGAACTCTGGTTCGTCATTCCGCAATGACACGTCGCACCGGCGTGACCCGCAAGCCTGTGCTGGTGGGACGCGATGAGTTGGCGGTCACCTTCATTGGTCATTCCAGCTTCTTTCTGCAAATTGGCGGCAAGAATGTCGTCATCGACCCAAACTTCGCCCGCTGGATTTTTGTGCTGAAGCGGCTGCGGCGGCCGGGGTTGCGACTGCGCGATCTTCCGCCCATCGACGCGGTACTGGTGACCCACGCCCACTTCGATCACCTGCATCGGCCTTCGCTGCGCGCCATCGCACGGCTGACGCGCTGGCACTCGGGCAAGGGGCCAGCCATCGTGGTGCCGCGTCATCTTCGCGACCTGGTCAGCGGCCTCGGCTACGGTCGCATTATCGAGCTGGAATGGTGGCAGGAAACCAAGCTGGGCGACCTTCAAATCACGCATGTGCCGGCTCGCCACTGGGGCGCGCGCATCGTTCGCGACATGCATCGCGGCTACGGCGGATACGTCCTGCGCAGCGGAAAGCACTCCGTCTACCACGCCGGCGACACCGCTTATTTCGACGGCTTTCACGAAATCGGCGAGCGTCTGCGGCCGGCCCTGGCGTTGCTCCCCATCGGCGCTTATCATCCGGCATCCTATCGCGCGGTGCACACGAGCCCGGAAGATGCAGTGCAGGCGTTCCTCGACCTCGGCGCTCGTTGGATGGTCCCGATGCATTACGGGACGTTTCGGCTGTCGTACGAACCGGTGGAAGAGCCGCTCGAGCGCCTGCGCGCCGACGCCAAACGCCGCAAGATCGAGAAGCGGGTGTGCGTGCTGGATGAGGGTGTGACGACGTTCTTCGGGTGAGTGATTTTCGCGGTTTCGAACACGGGTGGAGTGCGCCTTCAGGCGTACACATACACGTTGAAAATGAAGATCGGCTTCAGCCGCTGAGGTAACTCGAGCGAGACACAACTTATCCAGCGAAGAACTCCTGAAATTCACCCACAATCCTTCCCGGTAATTCTTCCCGATTCGACTTCTGCATCAAGCCGTGTCCTGCCCCTTCGATGGGCACCAGCCTCGTACGCGCCGGAATCAGCTTAATCGCAGTTTGCAATTCTTCTTTTGAGCCAAACGCATCGTGCGTTCCGCTGACGAACAGCACCGGGGTGTGCAGCTTGGAAAAGTGAGCTGTCCTCAACTGCGCAGCACGTCCCGGCGGATGCAGCGGATACGACAACAGAAGCAAGCCCTCAACCAGCGAAGAATCTTCGGCCACCAGCATGCTCGCCTGCCTTCCTCCGTATGAAACGCCGCCCAGGAACGCATGCCCTCCGAACTTCTCCTTCATGAGCGTTACTGCGCGGCGCAGGCCGTCCTGATCGCGTTGTGCGTCGGACGGCGACGGCGGCCCGGTCGGCCGCCGCTGGCGGAAAGGCAGGTCGCAACGCAGCGCGTTGTAGCCAGCTTGTGCGAATTGTTCCGCCAGCGCCACCAGCAGCGGCGCCTTACTGTTGCCGCCTGCACCATGGGTGAGCACGATCGAGCCGGCGCCCTTATCGTGCGCGCGATGGAGAAACCCCTGCACCGGGGCTTCGCCGGAAGCAGTATCGGAAAACGGTTCTGCGGTTGGCATGGTCACCCCTTAATTATCGCCGTATTTCCTCTCGCATCGCGAACCTCTCGCAGACGTTTGTGCCAGGCCTCGCCTCCGCCACAAAAAAATTGCCCCTCGTGAGGGAATCCGCGCGCGAACGTCGCATTCCTAGTTGAGCGGCAATTTAGCCGCTCACCACAAACGACTTCATAAGTGGCGTTGCGAAGAACCGCGGTTAGGGCGCTGCCACTCCTGCCCGCCGCAAAGCACCTCAGAGGAGCCTGTCATGAAATCCCTTCGACTCTACTTTGCCCTGGCTTGCGCGCTGCTGCTGAGCACCTCCGCGTTTGCCCAGAACTATCGCTACCAGGTGGTACAAGACCCCAACGACCCTGGCGATCCTTTCACGCAGCTGCTCGGCGTTAACAACAGCCTGATCATCGCCGGCTACCACAACTTCTTCCAGAACCAGGGCTTCGTGCTGACCTTGCCGGCGGCGTTCAATACGGAGAACTATCCCGACTCGATGATGACGCAGGTTATCGGCATCAACAACACCGGCACCACCGACGGCTTCTACGTCGACCAGAACGGGGTCACGCACGGCTTCTATCGCACCAGCAACGGCACCTTCACCAACGTCGACTATCCCGGCACCGCGTTTAACCAGTTGCTGAGCCAGAACGATCTGCAACAGGCCGCCGGCTATTACAGCCTCAGCCCGGATAACACCACTCCCGATTTCCCTTACATCTACGACGAAGTGGGCGGGATCTTCGAAGTGATCACCATCCCCGGCGCCGTCGGCGGAGCGCAGGCCACCGGCATCAACAACTCGCAATCCAAGTGCGGATTCTTCATCGATAGTGCCGGCATGAACCACGGCTGGCTGCTGAAGGGCGGCATCTTCATCCAGCTCGACTTCCCCGGCAGCATCTTCACCCAGGCGCTGGGACTGAACAACAAGGGCAGGTGGTCGGCTCTTGCATGGACGGCTCCAACCTGACCCACGGATTTGTTTACACCATCACCAGCGGCAACTACGTCCCGATTGACGAGCCCACCGGCTAGGGCACGACGATCGTGAACGGCATCAACGACGACGGCGTGCTGGTCGGCTTCTTCGGAACCGCGCCCATCAACCCCGGCTTCGTGGCTTTGCCGCAGTAACCGTTGCGATTAGCGCCCGCGCCTAATGCGACCGGCAACCACCGGTCGCATTCTTGTTTGAGCTGAGATGGTCGTTAAGGAAGCTCTGATTAAGTCTGGCTCTGAAGGGGGACGGCCTTCAGGCCGTCCGTGAATACCGCAAAATCATTGCGGCTTTAGCCGCTGGACTTCGCCATCACTTGATCAGAATTTCTTTAGTGGGGGAAGATTTTGTACAGCATCACGTAGATCACCACGCCCGTCACCGAGACATACATCCAGATCGCAAAGGTGTAGGGTGCGATTGCCTTATGCCGGGCGAACCGTCCCTTCAACGCGCGAGCCAGCGTGATGAGAATGAACGGCACGACCACAACCGCGAGAATCGTGTGCGAGATGAGCAACGTGAAGTAGAACGGCCGCGAGAGGCCTTGCCCGCGAAAGTGGGTGACGCCCGCGCGCAGGACCAGATGATAGTAGAGATAGAAAACCAGGAAGAGTGACGAGGTAATGAACGCGGCAATCATCAGCCGCTTGTGCGCCTGGATGCGGCCGCGCTTGATGCAGTACAGGCCGGAGCCGATCAGCACGGCGCTGGAGCCGTTGAGCACGGCATCGAGGGCGGGGAAAAATGTCGGGCTCAATTGCATTACGCCGCCGGTTTCGTGCTGCGCCGGTTGGCCACGAGGAATGACAGGGCAAACATGACCAGCGTGAACAGCGCCAGCACCGCGAGGTTACCGCCCAGCGACAAGTCGGTCGCGCCGACGAGCCGGGAAACAGCAGCGCGCGCAGTGCTTCCGTCCCGTAGGTCAGCGGATTGATGCGCATCAGCAGGCGAATCCACAGCGACGCGCCGGAGAGCGGAAACAGCGAGCCCGACAGCAGCCACAGCGGAATCAGGAACAGGTTGATGATGGCGTGAAAGGCCTGCGTCGAATCCATCGGCCACGCGATGATGAAGCCCAGCGCGGTGAGCGAAAACGCGACCAGAAAAATCGCCAGCACCGTCAGCCCGAAACTGGCGAACGTGAAATGCACGCCGACCGCCGGCGCGAAAACCAGGAAGATCAAGACCTTGCAGCGTGGCCAGCGTCGCTCCGCCAAGAACTTTGCCCAGCACGATCACCGAGCGGCTGACCGGCGCAACCAGCACCGAGAGCAGGAATCCTTCCTTGCGGTCCTCAATCACCGACATCATGGTGAAGATGGCGGTGAACAGCACGATCATGATCAGCGCGCCGGGAAAGAAGAACTCCAGATAATGCTGGCCGCCGGCGCCGCTGGAGCGGAATGACGTGCCGAAGCCCGAGCCGATCACAATCCAGAACAGCAGCGGCGAAGCGATGACGCCGACCACGCGCGCGCGTTGCCGGTAGAAGCGGATGACCTCGCGCCACCACAGCGAAATGGAAGGCAGCAGCGTGCCGGCTCCGGAAGGAGCCAGGGTCGCAGGTAAGTTTGTCGTTTGAGTCGCCATGAAAAGCAGTTGTCAGTTGTCGGTGGTCAGTTGTCAGTTAAGACGGTGCGAATGCTTATTCTATCAGCCGTATTGGTAGTGTCCTAAAGTTGCGTTGATGAAAAACAGCAGGCGGTTGCACTTGCGGAAGAGCACCGCTTCCAGCTTACGACTGACGGTTTCGTGTTCTACCGTCGCGGAGTCGAGGATGTGTTCGCGGGGCAGGCAGATTTTGCGCAGATGATAAAAATATACGGCGATTACGGGCAGCACGATGCCGCTGGGCGCTACTCGCCTTCGCCGATGATAGAAACTATAGTCAAGATACGCGACGGACGGCCCGACCCGCGCCACATCTCCACCAGCTTTGTTGAACGCCAGAACCTCACGATTCGCATGGCGATTCGCCGTTTCACGCGGTTAACGAATGCGTTTTCAAAGAAGCTGGACAATCACAAAGCCGCTTGCGCTCTGCACTTCGCGTATTACAATTTCTGCCGGATACACAGGACGCTGCGCGTGACTCCCGCGATGG
Organism: uncultured Acidobacteriaceae bacterium; assembly: GCA_963747045.1. Taxonomy (GTDB): domain Bacteria; phylum Acidobacteriota; class Terriglobia; order Terriglobales; family Acidobacteriaceae; genus Bog-257. The sequence goes on from CAVVDN010000001.1 coordinate 57,624, forward strand.
AGGCAGGAATCGCCGATCACGCTTGGGGTTTGCAGGAGCTGCTTGGAAGCTGACCGTCAGCTATTCGCATGACAGGTTCTTCGGTCGTTTCAGAGTCAACAACCCTGACCGTAATCTCATCGCCCACATGAAGTGCTTTATCGCGTACCCAAGCAACCTGTTCTTTCGTCCGACTGATGAGTCCGCCGCACTCCACCCATAGTTCATCGCCGACTCCGCTCCTCATGACCGAACCCACCATAACGGTCAAAACTCCGTCCTCGCCGATACCACCCAGACACAACTTTTCGCCGTTCAGATAAACCTCAAATGCGCGCATGGCTTATGATCGCACGAAGGCCATCAACGCAACTTTAGGACACTACCGCCGTATTCGCATCGATGAGTGGCCCCGCCCCTGCGTGCTATGATTGCGCCTTCCACACGCATGAGTTCCTCCCCGGCAGATGTGCATCAAAGGCCAACTTCCATCGCGGCCGGTGGAACTCTTGCCCATAGCCGCCTCTTCCATCTTCTCGCATTTCTCGCGCTGCTCTACGCCTTCTTCGCCGGGCTGCGCACGGTCTCCGATTTCGATCTTGGTTGGCAGATGGCCACCGGCCGCTGGGTCGTGCAGCACCACAGCGTTCCCTCCGTGGACGTGCTCTCCTACACGGTCGCGGGCCAGCCGTGGATCTATCCCGTTGGCTCGGGCATTCTCTTCTATCTCGCCTACCTCGTCGGCGGATTTGCGCTGATCTCCTGGGTCGGCGCGGCGGCCTGTGTCGGCGCGGTCGCGCTGCTGCTGCGCAAGAACACCGCCGTGGGCGCCGCGCTCGCGATTTTTGCCGTGCCACTCATCGCCCTGCGTACCACGCCGCGCGCCGACATGTTCACGGTCGTGCTGTTCGCCGCGTTCCTCTCGCTTCTGTGGGAGCAGCATCGCACCGGCCGCTCGCGACTTGGGCTGCTGCCGTTGCTGATGATTGCCTGGGTGAACCTGCATCTGGGATTCGTCGCAGGACTGGCGCTCGTCGTTGCGTATGTCGGCGCCGAAATACTGGATGCAATTGCCAGTGCGGCGCGACGACAAGCTGCGCTGCAGCGACTGCGCAGCGCTCTGCCGTGGCTGGCATGCACATTTGCGGCGACGCTGCTGAATCCCTGGGGATGGGGCATTTACCGCGCGATTATCCTCCAGCAGCGCGTGAACAGCCAGCACGAATACCTGATCGCGGAATGGAGCCGGCTGCCGCTGACCTGGCTCGCGATCTTGAATTCGCTCTCGCTGCGGCAAACCAGCGGCGCGCTCTACCTGCTGCTGGCGATCGCGATCCTCGCCGCGGTTCTAGCCGTCTTGCGCTGGCAATTCGGAGCGGCCCTGCTGCTGCTCGGCGCAAGCTACGTGGCGTCGCATTACGTGCGCATGGGCGCGCTGTTCGCCTGCGTCGTTGTGGTTGTCGGCGGGCCGATTCTGAGCGAGGCACTTGCGCCGGTCGTTTCACGCCTGAAGTCGCCGCGAGTTCGTTCCCTCGTCGCGCCGGTTGCGGCTGCGCTTCTGGCGATGCTGGTCGCGGTGCGCTGCTTCGATCTTGTGACGAATCGTTTCTACCTGCGCGGGTCGTCGGAGAGCACCTTCGGCGCCGGGCTGAGCTGGTGGTTCCCCGAGCGCGCGGCCGACTTCATCGAGCAGCAGAATCTGCCCGGAGAAGTCTTCAACAGCTACAACGCGGGCGGATACGTCGCGTGGCGCTTGGGCCCGCAACGCCGCGACACCATCGACGGCCGCGCGATCGTCTTCGGCGTGCCCGCCATCGAGCGCAATAGCAAGCTGCTCGAAAGCTCGCCAGACTCGCAGCTTTGGCAAGACGAGGCGAGCCGTTACGGCATCAACACCATCCTGCTGCCGCTCGCGCGCTTCGATGGCATCGAACTGGTGCGCCTGCTGGAGTTCTGCAACAGCACCTCGTGGCAGCCGGTCTACCTCGACGAAGTGTCCGCGGTCTTCGTGCGCCGTGGCGCGCCCGGAGCTGAACAACTCCTGCAGCAGTTTCCCGTGAGCTGCGACGAACGCCCGCTTACCCACAACTTTGAATTCTGCTCCGTTTGCGCCCGCATTTAACAATAATGCGAATGCGGCGGCGGTGCTGGCCGCGCTGGGTCGCAACTCGGAGGCGCTCACCGCGATCGACAACGCGCTCTCGATCTTTCCCGACAGCTCCTTCGCGCACTGGCTGCGCGGCAACCTGCTGGCGGCGATGAACCGGACCGACGAAGCGCTGGAGGAATATCGGACGGCCGTTTCGCTCGAGCCCAGCGATGTGACGTGGTCGGCGCTGTCCGATTTTTATCGCAACCAGGGCCGCACCGCCGAAGCCATCCAAGCGATGCAGCGCGCAGCGGCGTTGTCGGCCCGACCCTTCACGCCGCAATCGAACCTGGGCTACCTCTACCTGAAAGCCAACCTGCCGCAGGATGCGCTGCGCGCCTTCGACGCAGCCGAGCGCTCCGCGCCCGCCGGAGTGGCCGCTGCCGACAGCGGCACCTTCGACTTCATGCTCGCACAAGGCCGCTCCGTCGCCTACAACCAGCTTGGCGATGTGTCGCGCGCCATTGTTTTTCAGGAGAAGGCGACGAAGATCGAACCCGACGCCCCCGAGCCGTGGCGGCGTCTGGCGAAGCTATATCGCCATGAGGGGCGGAATGAGGACGCGATGCGCGCCGAACTCGCCGCAAGTGCGGCGGAACAGAAACATCAGAATTAACCCGTCGAATGCTTGTAAGGTCGCCGATTACCTTCGTTTCTGGAGTGCAGCTTTTCTCTCGCTCGCAGTGAATCCCAGCAAATAAACTGGAAGTGCCGGAGCCAGTCTTCGGTGGCGCGATATTTGCGTGTGTTGGTCTTTGAAATCTAGCGAATCTGCGTGGAAGCAGCCAGCTTAGCCGCGCAACGACAGGGGCTGTCCAGGTGCTCTGCATCGTTAGAAATGGCTTGGAATCAACATGTTACGAGCAATCAGGAAAGCTGGAAGGTGCGCGGCCATCCAGTGCCTTTGTTTTCAATATTATAGCGTAAGCTATTTGTTTTCAACGCTGAATTCGGGGAGGGGGTACGCCGACGCTTCGATCATTCCTTGGCGAGTGATCGAATTAGTCGCGCGCCTTGACGTACTCGGGCACCGAGGGCAGCTCTTCCAGCCCGCGTCCGGCGAAGATCTCTTCGAAGTTGTGCAGCAGTTCGTCGTGAATCAGGCCGTTGCTGCCCAGCACCTCGCGGCTGTCGAGGCGGAACGGCGAGCCGTCGAAGCGCGTCACCCGGCCGCCCGCTTCCACGACCAGCAGCACGCCCGCGGCGGTGTCCCAGGGATTCAGGTTGAACTCCCAGAAACCCTCGTAGCGACCGCAGGCGACATTGGCCAGGTCAAGCGCAGCCGAGCCCGCGCGGCGCACTCCATGCGAGCGCAGCGTGATCTGATGATAGAAGTGAATGTTCGGGTTCTTGTGGCGCTTGTGGCTGGGGAATCCCGTACCCAGCAGCGACTCGCAAAGCCGCGGCGTCTTCGAAACGTGCATCGGCTTGCCGTTCAGCGTGGCGCCTGAGCCGCGCTCAGCAGCGAACAGCTCGTCGCGCGTGGGATCGTAGAGCACGCCCACTTCGAGTTGCCCATCCTGCCTGACTAACGCGATCGAGATACAGAACACCGGATAGCCGTGCGCGAAGTTCGTCGTGCCGTCCAAGGGATCGACATACCAGCGATACTCGGCGCCGGTGTCGGTGCGCGTGCCTTCCTCGGCGACGATGCCGTGCTCGGGCCAGCGCGCGCGCAGCCGCTTGACGATCAACTCCTCCGAGGTGCGGTCGGCGACGGTGACGAGATCGACTTCACCCTTGTACTCGATGGTGACGTGACGGGCGAAATGGCCCATCAGCAGTGCGCCGGCCTCGCGAGCGATCGCTTCCAGCTCGGGAAGGTAGCGGCTCATTGGCCGCCGCTCGGCGAGTTGCCGTCTTGCGGACGGGGTGGCGCCTTGCGCCCTAAATCTTCGGCGATGTACGCGATCTCGTGCTTGAAGATGAAGAGATTGGGCGCACCTTCGCGGGTCAGGCGCACCATGCGGCGGTCGTAGTATTCGATCCAGCCGCGCACCACTTCGCCATCCATCAGCTTGATGCGCACTGGGCGCTGCTTTTCGCCCAGCATTTTCAGGTAGGCCGCTTCCTGGTGCGTGTCGTCCGGCGGAGGCGTTCTCTTGGCGTTGTGGTGATTCGGTTCGGGACTGCGGAAAGCCATGGGCAGTCGGGCATTGGCAGTCGGCAGTCGGCAGTCAGCGCTCGGCGGGCAGCGTCGGAGGTAAGTCGGCAGTCGGCAGTTGAACCTGGCGAAACGCGCTGATTCGAAATGTGCGCTGCGGACAGAGCCAACCCTCTTCAGTGGCCGATCGTCTGCCTTGGCCTCTGAATGCCGAATGCCGAGTGCCGAGTGCCGAATGCCGAGTGCCGAGTGCCGAATGCCGAGTGCCGACTGCCTATTCGTATCGCAACGCTTCGACGGGATCGAGCCGCGACGCTTTGACCGCGGGATACATGCCGAAGAAGAGTCCGACGCCCATCGCCATCATCACGGCAACGATGACCGCCCAGATGCGGAACCGAGGTCGGCATGGAAGGAAAGATGAGCGGCAGGAGCGGCAGCCGCAGCGACCCCGACCAGCACGCCGGCCAATCCGCCGAGCCCGGTGAGCACAACGGCTTCGGTGAGGAACTGGCGGACGACATCGCTGCGCCTGGCGCCAATGGCTTTGCGCACGCCGATCTCGTGCGTGCGTTCGGTCACCGACATCAGCATGATGTTCATCACGCCGACGCCGCCGACCAGCAAGCCGATGGAGCTGACGATGATGGTCATCAATGCGACCGTGCTCATGATCTGGCGGAAGTTGTCGGCAAGCGCCTGCGCGGTGGTGATGCCGAAGTTGTCCGGCTTGTTGAAGGGCACGTTGCGGCGGCGGCGCAGCAGCCCGCGAATCTCGTCTTCGGCCGCATCCTTGAAGCCGCGGATAGGCTTCGGCGCCGATGAAGTGCTTCGTCGTCGGCAGGATAGTGCTTGTGATAGGTGTTGTACGGCACCTTCACGGTGCGGTCGGCGCTCTCGATCTTTGAAGAGCTGGCCTTTGCGCTTCTCGAAGACGCCGATCACTTTGTAGGAAATGCCGTCCACCAGGATGGTCTTGCCGACGGCGTCGTGCGCCGGGAAAAAGTTCTTGTCGATATCGTCGCCGATTACGGCGACATCTTCGCGGTGCTCGTCCTCGAAGTCGGTGAAGAAGCGGCCCTGCTTGATGTGCGCGTTGTACACGTCCTGGTAGGACGAGTCGGTGCCGGTGTAGTCGAGGTCGGTGATTTCGTGTGTTGCCGTAGCGCGCGACGCGCAGTGGCGGACGCTGCTCGTCAGGATCGATGCGCGGCATCAGGTCGACGGTGACGCCTTCACGTGCGGACACTCGGCGCGGATCGCCTTCGCGTCGTCCAGCGTCAGCGGCTTGCGATTGCGCTCTTCCGAGCTCATGCGGCCCACACGGATTGCGAAGTCCCAGCGAAAGATGAACAGCGTGTTGGTGCCGTAATCTTCGAGGTAGCCCTGAATGTCGCGACTGACGCCGACCAGCATCGAGGCGACAAAGATCATCGCCGCCACGCCGATGACGACGCCCAGCACGGTAAGAAACGAGCGCGTCTTGTGCTCGTGCACCGTCTCCAGCGCCATTCGCGCAATTGATGCCTAAAAGCATGTTGTCGATTGTCGGTTGTCGGTTGCCGGAAATCAGCGGCGCAACTTCGGCGATATTGGTTATCAGCTATCCAAGACCGAGTGCGAATGACTCGCTGACAACTGACAACCGGCAACTGACAACTAGTTCTCGTACCTTAACGCCTCAATCGGCTCCAGCCGCGCGGCCTTACGCGCGGGATAGACGCCGAAAAACATTCCCACGGCGGAGGAAATCGTAATGGCGACCGCAACTGCCGCGAACGGAACTGTCATCGGTACCGGCGTTGCCGTTCGCACAATGACCGCCAGCAGCCAGGCGATGAAGACGCCGATAGCTCCGCCGACCAGCGCCATGACCGTCGACTCCACCAGAAACTGCAGCAGGATATCGCGCCGTTTCGCGCCCAGCGATTTGCGGATTCCGATCTCGCGCGTGCGCTCGGTCACCGACGCCAGCATCACGTTCATGATGACCACCCCGCCGATGACCAGGAAGATCGACACCAGACCGACCATGCCCGACGCCAGCGTTCCGGTAAGGTTCTTCCACAAGCCCATCAAGCTGTCGCTGCCGAGAATGCCGAAGCTGTCTTCCTCATTGGGCGCGAGATGACGGCGTGCCCGCATCAGCACACGCGCTTCCTCCTGGGTTCGCGCGAGCCATTCCGGCCCGCGCGCCTGAACGTTGATGGCCATGCCATCGCTGCTGCGCCCGTACATCTTCAGCCAGCTCTCGACCGGGATGTACACGAAGTTGTCCTGCGACTGGCCGAAGGTGTTGCCGATGCGCTTGGCGACGCCGACAACCTGAAACTCCTCACCGTCGATGTTGAGCACCTTACCGAGCGGGTCGGTGTTCGCGTAGAGCTTGTCGGCGACATCGGCGCCGATCATGCAAACCATGTCGCGATGCTGATTGTCGGTGTCGGTAATGTAGCGGCCGGTCGCAACCTCTTCGACATCCATGTCGCCGATATTCGCGGTCACGCCGCGCAACTCGACATCCTGAAGGCTTTGCTGGTCGCTGCGAATATTGGCTGCCCGCCGCACTTCGAGGCCGACCGCTTTGGCCAGCGTCAGGTTGTCGCGTAGCGACTCGTAATCCTCCCAGGTGATGTTGCGATTTCGGCGCTCGGCCTTCAGCAGCTCTTTCGAGTCGGTGATGATGGGGAACTTCATCACCAGGAAAACATTGGAGCCGAGGTTGGCGATGCGCGTGGCGAAGTACTGATTCATCCCTGCGATCAGAGCGACCACCAGAATCAGCGTCGAGACGGACAGGATGACGCCAAGCAGCATGAGGAACGAACGCAGCTTGTGCGTCCGCATCGTCTCCAGCGCGATGACCGTGGGCTCGCGCAGGAAGTGTCCGCGCGCCAGCCGACGTTGCTGCGTGTTCGGTGTCATGAGAAGCGGGCGCAAAGCCGCTATCGGTATTTTACCGATGGGATGGACTCACCCGACAAGTAATACGAGATGGACGGCGGGAAAGTTGCAGCGAGGTGTTGATTTGCCGATGGTGCCGGCCCGATTTTCTGCGAGCAGCGGCTATTTGGACGCCGGGCTCGCGCTCGATTGGCTCTTCTTTTGTAAGGCCTCGATAGCGTACGCCATTGCTTCCTTAACCGAGGCATTGCTTTCTCTGACCATCGCTGCTTGCAGCGGAGGGATCAGCGAAGCGTCACCTAGTCCTTCAATTGTCTGAGCTGCCTGCAAACGAATTTCAAAATCGCTATCCGAGAGAGACTTCAGCAGGAGTGCCCTGACTTGCGCAGACTGCTTGGCGGTCAGTTCTTTGAAATGCGGAATCATGCCAAGAGCCTGAACACGAAAGGTATCGTTCTGAAGTCCTTCGATCAGGGTCTCTGGGCAGGACTTGGGTTGATAACTCTGAAGAGTTTCGGCGGCGTACAATCTGTCCCCCATAGGCACGCTCCGGTCGTCGCAATAGCTCTGGAGCGTTTGCACGCCCCTCTCGTCTCCTAGCTTCGCCAATGCCCAAGCCATGTGTATTCTCCCAGCCGGGTCGGAAGTCGAATCAAGAAGGGCAGCGATGTCGGGGATGGCGCTCGTCACACCCTTCATGGCTAGTAAATCAATGGCAGGACCCGCAATATCCGAATCCCCGCTGTGTACGGCTGATATGAGATCGTCCTTGGTCAATGCGACGCCACGGAACGTGAGCCATTGCTCGTCGCATTGGTCCGCAGTGGTTAACCCCGAGCAGTGCGACACGAACCATTGCGCGTGAGTTTGGATCCCTTTAGTTAGGTCTAAGCCAGGGATGACGTCCGCTGTTCCTGTATCCGTCTGCGCCTCGGCCGCAAGCGTCAGAACCAACTGAAGCATTAAAACCACGAGGACAGAAGTTCCGAAGTAGCCCGCTCGGCGCGCACTCATAGGCAAAGCATGCTACTTCGCCTAAACACTGTCAAAGGGATTACAAGCAGGAATCGGCCCGTTATGGAAATTCCCACGAGTTAATGCATTCCAACCATCGACGATGCTCGTGCCACTTCCGGGGGCAGTTCCAGCTTGCGGCCCTTCGGGCTGAAGCGCGGCTGATGCATCAGACCCCACTTGTTGAGCTTGAACTCCAGCGAGGTGCCGAGCACGCCAAAGCCGTACTTCACGCTGCGGCGGAAGTTGATGGACGACGCCTCGGCGAAATATTTGGTCGGGCACGAAACCTCGCCGATGCGGAAGCCGAAATGCACACATTGCGCCAGCATCTGGTTATCGAAGACGAAGTCGGGGGAGTTCTCCATCAGCGGCAGCGCGGTGAGCACCCGGCTGCTGAAGGCGCGATAGCCGGTGTGATACTCGGAGAGCTTGACGCCAAGGAAGATGTTTTCAAACGCAGTCAGAAAGCGGTTGGAGACGTACTTGTAAAGCGGCATGCCGCCGTGCAGGGCCTGTCCGCCAATGATGCGCGAGCCCAGCACCACGTCGTAAACCTCGTATGCGACCATGCTCGCCATGGCTGTGATGAGCAGCGGCGTGTACTGGTAGTCGGGGTGAACCATGATGACGACATCGGCGCCGGCGGCCAGCGCCTCGCGATAGCAGGTCTGCTGGTTGCGTCCGTAGCCGTAGTTCTTGTCGTGCACGAAGACCAAAAGGCCGAGCTTCTTGGCCACCGCCACCGTCTGGTCGGTGCTGTAGTCGTCGACCAGGATGCGCGTGTCGACAATGTCCGGAATCTCGCGGACCGTCGCCTCCAGCGTGCGCTCCGCGTTATAGGCGGGCATGACAACTGCCACACGTTTACCATTAATCATGAGTGTCCCCGGGGCGAGCCCTAACATAATAACCCGATGCCGGCATTTTCAAGCCCCTGGAACGCCCGTTCTTGCTGCTTTTTCACCGTATTGGGACGGACCTTCCCACCACGGCACCGGCGGTCTGCTAATCTGAACGGCTCCCAATGCCTCCGGTTCTGACTCTGATAGCGGCGGTGTGCGCGCTGCTGGGCGCAGCGGGGACGGCTTACTTCGTGCTGACCATCAGGGCAGCGCTGCGGTTTCAGCGCGAGGTGCGCCCGCAGGCTGAACCCGCCTTCACTCCGCCGGTGAGCATTCTGAAATCGCTGAAGGGCCTCGATCCGCAGATGTATGCAGCCTTCCGCAGCCACTGCCTGCTCGACTACCCGGAATATGAGTTGCTGTTCGGAGTGCACGATCCAGAGCGAGCCCGCGCTGGCTCTGGTGGAGAAGCTGCGCGCGGAGTTTCCGGAGCGGCAGCTGCGGGTCATCCAATGTCCCGCAGACCTGGGCCTGAACGGCAAGGTCAGCAACCTCGCGCAGATGCTGCCGCAGGCGCAGTATGAGCACATCATCATCAACGACAGCGACATTCTGGTGCGCAGTGCGATTACTTGCAGCGCGTGCTCGCTCCGTTCGCCGATCCGCAGTCGGCATGGTCACGACGCTGTATCGCGGCGTTGCCGGGCAAGACGATTGGCTCGCAAGCTGGAGGCGCTCGGGCTCAGCAGCGACTTCACCGGCGGAGTGCTGATGGCGCGCGAGATGGAAGGCGGAATTCGTTTCGCGCCTGGGCGCGACCATCGCGACCACCAAGACCGTTCTGCGCGAGATCGGCGGACTGGAGCCGCTGGCCGACTATCTCGGTGACGATTACGAACTGGGAGCGCGCACCGCTGCCGCGGGATACAAGGTCGAATTGGCCGACACTGTCGTCGATACCGCGCTGCCCGACTACTCGCTTCCGCGATTTCTGGGCGCATCAGATGCGCTGGGCGCGCAACGTCAAGGACCGCCGTCCCGCGCAATATTTCGGCCTGATCGTTACTTTCGGTTTGCCCTGGGCGATTCTGGCCGTGCTGTTCTGCGCCGGAGCATGGTGGGCGTGGCTCGGTGCTGGTCTGGCGGTGGTCGCGCGATTCGCGGCGGCGCATCGTCGTAGGCCGCGGCGTGCTGCAGGATCGACTATGTCGGCAGCGACATCGTGGCTGCTGCCCGTTGCGCGATTTCGTCGCGCTGGCGATTTGGATTGCCAGCTACTTCGGCAATACCGTCGAGTGGCGCGGGATGCGCTTCAGGCTGCGCAAAGGAAAGTTGGAAAAAATCACACCACAGAGACACAGAGAACACAGAAAATTCCTGATATTTTTGTCTTCTCTGTGCCTCTATGTCTCTGTGGTGGATTTAGTCGTGCGCCTGCGGAACACGGTCGCGAACAAATTCGATGGAGCGCTGCACGGGAGTGATGCGGCCTTCTTCGCCAAACTGATAAGGCTCGCCACGCCAGAAGAATTTGTTGCCGGCAAAGCTCAAGACCCAGGTGCAGAATCCGAGCAGATCGCGCAGGGGATAGAGCCAGCAGAGTTCAGGCAGCGGCGGTCGCGAATAATTCCCCATCCAACGACCGCAGCCAGCAGCATGCGGTTCAGCCAGGCTGCGGCAAATAAGCCCTCCCCAAGGTAAACATGATGATGGCTGCCGATGCCGAGGCAGCAGCGCCAGCAGGCCGAATGGCATCGCATACGTCAGGCCAGAGCCGACGTGTCCCCACGGACGCGAGAAGCGCGTGCTCTTCATCCAGCGCAGCTGATCGCCAAAGGTGCGTCGCAGCGAGCGCCGCCAGCACATGCCCGACTATGTAGTGCGAGAGCACGACCTGAAATCCGGCTTAGCGATCAGGTTGCCCAGCACGAAGTCGTCCGAGTAGAAGTCCGCTGTTTCGCGCATGCCGCCGATGGCGTCAATCGCATCGCGCCGAACGGCCATCGCCGCTCCCAGCGCGAATTTCATGCCTTCCACCATGTCTGCGACCATGACTCCCGCCGGCATCTCCACCGACATTCCCAGCGCCTCCAGTTGCGACCAGAGACCATTTGCGGGAATACCCTCATACAAACAAGTGACTAGTCCCACCTTGGGATGCAGCAGCGGCGGCATCACGTTGCGCAGGAAATCGGGCCTCACGAGAACGTCGCTATCGCTGA
>CAVVDN010000002.1:0-44948 GCA_963747045.1 uncultured Acidobacteriaceae bacterium
AGCCTGACTGTCAGGGAAGGCTGGTCGCCGAGTGCTAAATGCTAAATGCCAAATTCGCGGCGACTGCTGTTACTTCGGCGGTTCGGCTTGCCACGTATTCGGATTAGCCGGGGCGCTGGGGTTCACTCCGAAGTCCCAGACGTAAAGGTTCATCTCCTCCGGAGTAAGCATCTCGACGATCGCGTACTCGCCGGGAGTGAGGTCCTGCGTAGGTGTGATCTTCAGCCACGCTCCAATGCTCAGCCTCTCGACCGTTGCCGGGACCATGCTGGTTTGCTCCGAAACCTTGCCGCCCGCGCTGACCTTCACCTGGCCCAGAATGCGGCTGCCGCTTTTCATGGTTGCTCGGACGAGCTTGAAGCGGTCGCCTGGGGCGGAACTCTGTGGGCCTTCGTCGATATCGATGTAGATCGTGGGCCGGGCAACGTGTGACTGTGTCTGCGCGTGTTCGCCCTTGATCTCGAAGGCCTGTTTGTTCGCCGCCAACGGGTTAATGGCCGACCGCAGCACGCTCTTCTTGCGCGAGGCTTTGTTCACTTCGCTGCCGTTTTGCACGATTTCAGCCAGCTCGGGCGCTCCCCGGAACTGGTCGAAAAGGAAAACTCCGCCACTTCCCGGCAGACGCACTCCAGGGGCGATTTCGGGGGAGTTCGCCTCTTCTTTCTCGCGCTCTTCTTTTTCCTCGGGAGTCTCGACGACTTGGGTTGTGCGCTTTCCGCTGCTAAGCTCCTGGTTGTACTTATTGGTTGCGTCCCAGTCGATCAGGGAGGAGGGTATGTCTTCCCACTCATAGCGCTCGGCGCTCAGATAGTGGACGCGGTCGCCCTGCGTCTCATACTTGACGACCGGTTGGTAGGTGCCGTCTTTCAGAATCAGCCGCTGCGTGCGCTGCTGAGCGCTTGCGACCGGGCAGAGCCAAAGCAGCCCAATCGCTAGAAGCAAAGCTCCGCGCAGGAGTCGAGCAGCCATACCAGTTAGTTTAGACCGCCGTCCTTCTCGCGGGTGAGCGTGACCGGCTTGGCGCCTTCCGCATGCAGGGTTAGGGTCAACCCGGTGGGGGCAAGCGTATAGCTCCAGGTACCGGCGACAAGGCTGGCCTTGCAGAGAAAGTCTCCTGCGACCTGTTCGTGAGAAGCCGACTGCAGCACTTTGAATTGGTCCTTGGTGAAAGAGACGTCGGAATCGACATGGGATACGAGGCTGTCATTGCCTTTCGTGCAGACCGCGATCTGGCGAACTCGGTCCTTCCGTTCTGCCGTCCCATAGAAGACCCATCGCATCTGCACCCGCATCTCCTTGCCGTTCACCGCCGGGAGCAACCAAGTTCCGTAGAGCCGTTTCGAAACCGCATCGTCGGCCATGTTTGTGTCCGGTTCCAAGTCGACGATATCCGGATTGCCGCCGGGATTCATGAGTAACAAGTGCTCGCCATCTTCCGAGAAGCTGTAACCCATGATGCTGGCGGTGATGTTCACCTGACATACGGCCGTGCCTTGAAGCGGCTGGCTATCGGAGGCGTCCTTCAGGATTTGGATCGAGTCCTCCGAAACCTGGATGGGAGAGACGGCCTTGGCGACGACGGTGTGCGTTCCGGCGATACAGGCCCGCGTCACGACCAACTCGTCGGAGCCCGTCGTGCTGTTATGCCGGAACTCGTGCCGCACAGGATCGGTGTTTGGATTGCCCAAAGGATAGGTGTGCCACTTGCCGTATAGCTTTTGCGAAGAACTGGCATTCTGGGCCCAGGCCGGAGCCGTGAGAATCAGTGCGAAGAAGGCGAAATAAACGAAGAACCGACTTGCTTTACTTGCTGATTGCATGACACCTTTGGCGTTACGAACACCCTAACATAATCAGCCAAAGAGTCAGCAAAAAGGAGAAAGCCGGAATCCAAGAGGATTCCGGCTTTCCGGTGAGTCGAGATTCGCGGGTGACCAAAAATTAGAGATTCAGCTTCCGGCGAGCAAATCCAACCAAGGCAACTCCGCCCAGGCCCAGCATGCTCAGGGTGCCCGGCTCCGGAACCGAAGAGGAGCCTTCGGACACGTTGTTGTAGAGCAGCGAGACGCTGGCCTCGCCGTTGGTACCGGCCGCAACCGTCAAGTCCTTCTCAACCCCGATCTCATTGACACCGGCGAAGTTAGCCGTGTCCGAGAGCTGGGTTCCTGCCGCGTCGGTAAATACGCTCAGGCTGATCGTGTTTCCGCTTGAGCACACGCCGCTGTTAAAGACTCCGCCCAAGCACGCGTTCTCCGAGACGATCACTTCGCCCGTTCCGATGAAAGACGCGCCTGCGATGGCAAGAGTGAGATCGGTCAGCGGAGTATTGGAGTTGATCGTGAACCCGAAGGCCGAGTCCTCTTCCAGAATTCCGGTGCTATTGGAAGCAAGCCAGCCGGCTTGGAACTGCAAGCCCGGGTTACCCGTCGTCTGTGGCGTTACGTTTACGCTCCCAGCAGGAGGTGCAAACCCCGGCGGATTCGAGGACGAGCTGTAGGTAAAGCTCGACCAAGTGGTGTCCCCAATTGTGCAGGAGAACCCGTTGCCGAGATACATGTCATACGTTGTCGTTGGGCAGTTGCTGGCGAAACCTACCACACTGCAAGCGATAACGACCGCAAGTGCAAGTGACGCTTTTTTCATGGTGGCCTCTCGAAAACCCGCGAATTAGCGACGGCTACCTGGCCAGACAGAGACGTGGCAACTCGTCCTCGCGCCTTTATGTGCATTTACATCTCCAGACAGGCAGATTTTAAGTCGTTAGCTCTCAGCAGGTTTACGACAATGCCGATGGTGATGCGAAAACTATTGCACATGGGAGGAACTCAGTTACTACTGGCACCTTGATGCTATTGAGGCTGCTGCGACCGGCACTATCCTAGCGGATTCGCTACTCCGAAATCGGAGGGGTGGGTTAGCGCTTCAGATGGGCTGATTCCCCGCGCGGCGCGTTTCACGGCATACATCGCGCGGTCGGCGGCGGCGTGTAACTGGTCAGCGTCAATACCATCGTCAGGAAACAGAGCTATGCCGATACTCAGGCCGGTTTGTACTTCCTTGGAATCGATAATGATTGGAGGCGAGAGGGTCTTTTCCAACGCAGCCACCAGCGCCTGAGCTGACTTTCTGTTTGCTACTGGACTGATTACGGTAAACTCATCCCCACCCGAGCGTGCCAAGGTGTCTCCGGCACGAATGCGACTGGCCAACCTGGCCGCCACTTCTTGCAAGGCCAGGTCGCCGATCTTGTGTCCATAGGTGTCATTGATTTCCTTGAACCGATCCAGATCCAGTTGAAAAACCGCAAGCTTCGTATTGGCCCGCCGCGCATACGTCAACGCGCGCGCCAGGCGGTCTTCCAGCAGGCGACGGTTCGGCAAACCGGTGAGTTCATCATGGTAGGCATGGTACCGGCTGGTCTCGATCTGGTCCTCGAAGAGCGTCAGAATCATCCCGACCGCAACCAGGTATTTCGGGATGTTCCAAACTTCAGGTTCCGAGATGAAGCTCGGCGCGAACTTATGCAACAGGACTCCCAGCGGAAAAACAGCACCCCAGAGTAGGAATCCTGCCACCGTAGTCACCACGCCGGCAGAAATGCGGGGGTACGAACTGGTATACAAAATAGCGATCGCAAAGTTAAGGCTCGCTAAAATCGCCGCCAGACCAACCGCAGGATTGCCGCGCATGATCGTCCCCGCGGCGCCCACCGCGGTCAACAGAGCAAGGATCAAAACCGCGAACATGGCCGGTCTGGCTCGCTGTATCTGGTCGCGGCAGCTAATTGCGAGGCCAACCACTCCAATGGCAAGGAGCGCTAAGTAGTAGCCTTTGCTGGTGACATCGGCGACCGCCGCGGTTGCATAGGCAACAGTGGGAAGAGCAAGCGATAATGCCAGCTTGAGTTGCCGCGGCCGCGCCAAAACGCCCGAAACCGAGATTAGGAAAGCAACAGCGGCCAGTACGAGCGAGTCAACAGAGATAACGTCGGCTAGCCCGCTCCAAGGATTTTTAACCGTCGAGAAGAGTTGCGCCGCGAAGTGCAGCACGACGAAGGCCCATCCCGCGAGCCACAGATAGAGTCGCTCGCTGATAGCCTTTCGCGAGATAGCCCAAAAGACCGCGACGAGAACGGCCAGAGCAATCAGGTTCGGTAAGATTGCGTAGTTCATCGCGCAAGTTATGGCCACCAAAGTATGACACGGCTTCGAGCCCGCGATTAACAAAAAACGTCACCATACTCCACTTTTCTTCCACTTTTGGGCGATGTTGACTATCGAACTTTTACATCCGGCTCCACCGACATGCCTGGACGAAGCCTGCCGTCCTTGTTGAAGTCTGGCTTGCCATGCCCATCGAAGTCGATGCGCACTGGAATTCTCTGCACGACCTTTACGTAATTGCCGGTAGCATTTTCTGGTGGCAGAAGACTGAATTTCGCTCCCGTAGCTCCGCCAAGATCGGTTACACGGGCATCCCAAGCCTTGCCGCCGTAGGTATCGACCTTCACCTTCACGTACTGGCCCGGGCGCATGTGAGCTAGTTGAGTTTCCTTGAAATTAGCCGTGACCCAGATATCGTTCAGTGGCACGATCGCCATCAGATCCTGACCAATCGCCACATTGGAGCCAACCTGCACGGAGCGTTTACCGACCACACCGTCGACGGGCGCGACGATGGTGGTGTAGGAAAGGTTAAGCTGTGCCTGGTCGAGCGCTGCCTTGGATCGTTGCGCCTGCGCATCCGCCGATTGCGCTTTCGCCTGCGTAGCGGCCACCGTCTTAGGAGTGATCTGCGCATTGCGCACTTCGGCGTTGGCCTGCTCGATGCGAGACTGTGCCATTTTTACCTGCGCCTGCGCCGCCAGCAATTCAGCCTGACGAGCTTGAACGGTGGCGTTTGCCGCGGCTGCTGCCGCGATTGCAGCATCAAACTGTTGCTGGGAAATTTCACGCTTGCCGAGAAGCTGGCGATAACGTTCGACGTCCGTGTTCAACTTCAAGGCATCAGCTTGCGCTTCCACGATTTGCGACTGCGCGGCTTCGGCCTGTTTCTCCGCCGCGGCAACGCCAGCCTGAGCTGAAGCCATGTCGGCGCTGGCCGAGCGGATTTGCGAGAACGATCCCACGCTCGAAACCGGCACACCCAGGGTTGCTGCCTGGGCTTGCGCCTGCGCATCGGCATAGTCGGCACGGGCACGTTCCAGCGCCACCTGATAATCGGTAGGATCGATCACCACCAGCACATCGCCCTGCTTCACGAGGTCGCCGTCGTTATGGTTGACCTTGATGACGTGCCCGGACACACGCGCGCTGATGGGATAGATATAGCCGTCAATCTCCGCGTCGTCGGTGTCTTCCCAGTGCCGGCTCTCCCACCAGAACCAGCCCACCAGGACAATCGCCACAATCGCAACCAGGAACACAATAGGCTTGGCGGCGGGATGCTTTTGAAAAAAACCTCGGCTGTCCTCGTCGCGCTCGCGCACCTCCGGGTCATGATGTTCTTCGGGACGCTCGCCCTGTACCTCGGCGCGTTCGATCTCGTTGGGACCTGTTGTCGTCGGACTCATCTCGTCTTCACCTGTCCTATTGTGCGTGATCAACTGTGGCGTTCGATGGGTTCGTACCCGGCGGCACTGGAGCCGGCGGAGCCTGCGGGCTCGGAGGCGTTGGAGCCGCGGGCCCGGCCGGAGTCGGCGGCGGCGTGGACGGCTGCACGTTACCCGGTTCCGACAAATACTCCTTCACTGCCTGTTCCGCATTTCCAATCGCGCGTGCCAGCAGCACCTTGGCGATGTTGTATCCGTAGAGGCTGGCGATGTACTGGTCGTTGGCCGAGGCCAGTTGCTGTTGCGCCTGGATGACCTCCACGTTGTTGGTAACTCCGGCCCCGAAGCGGTCCTGCGATTGCCCCAGCGCCTGTTGCGCATAATCCAGACCAACCTTTCCGACCTCGACCTGCTGAGCTGCCGCTTTCAAATCGAGCAGAGCGTTATCGATGTCCTGCTCGATGCTGCCACGCAGGTTGTCAACCTGCGCTTGTCGCTGCTTGAGGATCGATCTGGCCTGCTGAACATCCGATTCGATTTTCTCGCCCTGGAAGATCGGGATATTCAAGGTCGCCGCCGCGGTCCAGCTGGGCCCAAGTGAGCTGGGATTGAATCCCAAAACCCCGTAATTACCCATAAATCCGATCGACGGCAGTCTCTGCTGCCACGCCGAATCGAGGCTAAGTTGGGCCGCCCGCAGCGAAGCCAGCGCCGCCTGGTAGTCCGGTCTGGTGCGCAATGCGCGTTCGTACGCGTTTGCCACCTCGGCCGGCGGCAGTTCACGATACGGTACCCGATCGACCAGACGATACTTCTGCGCGACGGGAAGACCAATGACTCGTGCCAACGCGATACGCTGCTTCTCCAGATCGTTTTGCGCCTGAATCAGCAGCGACACTTGCGTCTGCAACTGCACCTTAGCGCGCAACGTGTCAATGTTCGGTGCAAGGCCGGCATTTTCCTGGTCGACGGCCAACTGATACAACGCCTGCGCGGAGTTGAGTTCCGCCTGCGCTGCTATCACTCGCGACTCATTGGCAATCGTAAGCAGATAATTCGCTCCGACCGCCAGCACTACGGTGTCTCGCGCATCTCGATAGCTGAATTGCGAGGCCTTTACATTCTCTTCGGCGGAGCGGACGCCACTGATGTAATGCAGATTGAGCGGATTCCAGGTGCCTGCGGCCTGCAGCTCAAACAAATTGAAAGGGCCGACCGAGGTGGGAAAGCCCGGAAAGTTGAAGCCGAATGCCTTCAGGTTGATCTTGTTTCCGGAGTCCTCGACCGAGCCGTTCACCATGGGCAACAGCTCGCTGAGCGCGCGCAATCGCGACGCCCGTGCCTGCTCGGTTGCGCGGTCGCTCAGATACAGCCCCAGGTTGTATTTCAGTCCGCGCTCCAGCGCATCCTGCACCGACAGGTCGATCACCCCGGGCGTCACCTGGCCCGTTGGTATGGACCCGGAAAAAGCGTCTTGATTACGCTGGATGACCTGTTCCGCCGACGGCAGCGCTGTGAGCCCCGGCTCCTGCGTCTGCCCGAAAGCCAGGCCGCTGAGACTAATCAGGACCGCGGCGACTGCTAACGTTATGCAGCGCTGCGGTTTGCTTGCTCTTGGTTCCATTGGTTCATTCGTACACAAATCATCTAGGCAACCGTTTTGGTCGTCGCAACTTAGATGTGGCGAAGGACAACGGCGTTGCGGATTGGAAGCGCACTCGGGGACACGCCACGGGCCACAAAAGTAGAGCGACCTTACCAGTATCTCTAAACTAGCGTGAATTCGCGAGTCGAAGGGCGCTGCATCAGGTCACGAATCGCATCCTCCACCGCTTTGCCACGCTGCAAGATGGCGTGCATTTGCTCGGTAATGGGCATCTCCACGTTGACCTTCCGCGCCAACCCCACTGCCGCATTCGTCGTTAACACGCCTTCGGCCACCATGCCGTGCATGCCGGCGATGATCTCCTCCAATTTGCGGCCACGTCCCAGCTCAACGCCAACGGTCCGGTTGCGGGAAAGGCCGCCGGTGCACGTAAGCACCAAATCTCCCAAGCCTGCGAGACCCGACATGGTTGCCGATTTGCCGCCGCAAGCCACTACCAGCCGCGTGATCTCCGCCAGCCCGCGCGTTATCAGCGCAGCCACGGTGTTGTGTCCCAGGTCCTGCCCAAAAAGAACGCCGGCGGCGATCGCAATGATGTTCTTTAGCGCGCCGCCCAACTCCACTCCGATCACGTCGTCGTTGGTGTAGACCCGAAACCGCGGGTCGGTAAACTCACGCTGGACGATCGCAGCCAGATCCGCGTCGGCGGAGGCGATGCTGACCGCCGTCGGATCGCCTTTGGCAACTTCCTTCGCGAAGCTGGGGCCGCTCAGCGCACCCAGGCGCGGCCGAAACCCTCCGTCACCCGCCTTCAGAACTTCCGCAATCACCTGGGTCATCCGCAGCAGCGAGTCGTTTTCGATGCCCTTGCTGGCACTGACGAACAACATCTCGCGACGGAGATATGGCCGCATACCCTCGAAGAGATGACGGGTGTGATGCGACGGCATGACGCTGACCACAATCTCGGCGCCATCGAGAGCCTGGGAAAGCTCGTTGGAGCAGCAGACGGATCCAGGAATTAACTGGCCGGGCAGGAACAATTCATTGACGTGGCGTGCGTTGATGCTGTCGCGGACCTCGGGTTCGTGCGCCCACAGTCTCACGTCGTGGGTCTGCTTGCGGCCGAGCACGATGGAGATCGCCGTACCCCAAGCGCCCGCGCCGATGACCGCAATCTTGCTCACAATTTTCTTCCTATCGAAAGCGATTCTCGGTGCCTGCCAGCAGGCGTTGAATGTTGTCCTTATGGCGCAGGATGATGATGAACGAGGACGCGGCGATCAGCAGCAGAATCGGCGCAGTGGTACGCTCTGCCGGGCCCAGCCACCAGACGCAGACAGGGAACGCCGCGCCCGCAACAATACTGCCCAGCGAAACATATCGGGTGAGAAAAACAATCAGGAAAAACAGGACAAACACCACCAGCATGGCGCGAGGTGCCAGGGCAGTAAAGGCTCCCGCCGCAGTCGCGACGCCTTTGCCGCCTTTGAAACGTAGCCATACCGTGAATACGTGCCCGAGTATGGCAACGAAAGCTGCTAATGCGGCCAATAGAAAAACAGCGTTGCTGGTCATGACCGCGCCGCGCGTGTCCCGGACGGTATCAGGAAATTGAATCGTCAGCGAGAACCGATACCAGTTGGCTATCCAGAAAGCGAAGCTTACCGCGGCATAACCCTTTAGCGCGTCTAACAGCAAAGTCGCGATCGCCAGCCATTTCGAACCGGTGCGCGCGACGTTGGTGGCCCCGATGTTTCCGCTGCCGGTGTTGCGCACATCGACGCCGCGAAAGATGCGCACCAGCAAGTAGCCGAAGGGAATCGATCCCAGCAGGTACGAAACGGCGACGATGATGAGGACGACTCTGGTCACGGCGAAAGAGTGCGCAAAATTAAGAGTGCGTCTCGGAATCGGGTGGAGCACTGCTTTAGCAGTGCAATAGGTGATCGGGCACTCAGAAGCGGCTTTAGCCGCTGAGGCAACGCCTTACCTCAGGCGCTGAGCGCACCAACACGCAAACCTGAACTGCACGCCTGAAGGCGTGCTCCACCCGCAGTCACTTAGCAAAGTGCAACATCGCTACGTCAGAGGGTAACTCGCCAGCCGGGTGTACTTCGCTCCCGCCGGCGATAACGTGCTCTGATAAAGACAGAACTCGCGCGCCGTCATTGTACCGAACTCCGGCGGGGTCAGGCTTTCCAGCTTAACGCGCACAGCGCGCAATCCTGCGGATGCCTGCTCCCCGCGCACTGGCTTTGGACGTCCGCTGCCGGCACGCGCCAAAGTGAGATGAGGCTTGAATGGCCCGGCGTCGCGCTTGAATCCCAGCACCTGCAGCGCCTCGGCGATGGAATTTGCCAGTTGCTGCAAGCTCTCATCGGAGTCGATGCCGACCCAGAAGACACGCGGCGATTTCGGATTGGGGAAGAATCCCGTGCTGCCAAACGATAGGTCGATTTGAGCGCCGCGTACTTGTTGCAGAGCCCGTTGGATGGCCTCCAGCTTCTCCGTTTCGCCGAGGAATTGCACCGTGACATGAAACGTCTCCGGACCAACCCAGCGCACGTCAGGTGCATAGGCACGCATCTGATCGCGAAACTCGCTGATGCGTTTGCGAATATCCGAATCGATATCGAGAGCTACGAAAAGTCGCATGAAGGAAGCAACTAGCAATTAGTAATTTGTAACTACTAATCAGCCAAAGCAGTACGAGCAGTTGGGTTTTCGCTAGCTGCTAATTGCTGATTGCTAACTGCTGCTTCTTTCACATCAACATCTTCCTGACCATATCCAGCGCCTGCTGACTGGCCCAGCGCCGCACGCGCTCGCGATCGCCAAAATACCGGCGCTGCACCACTTCTGTCCTGTGCCCGTCTGAGACCGCAACAAACACCAGCCCGACCGGCTTCTCTTCCGTTCCGCCGCCAGGACCAGCGATGCCTGTCACGCCTACACCAATGTCGGCGTTGCACAGCTCGCGAATATTCTCCGCCAGCGCGAGCGCCACTTCCCGGCTGACCGCTCCATGCGCCTCGAGCATCAGCGGCGGAATGTCGGCGAACAGCGTCTTCAACTCGTTGGAGTAAACCACCACCCCGCCGAGAAACGAGCGCGAGCTGCCCGCCACCGACGTAATCCGCTCTGCAACCAAGCCACCGGTGCACGACTCGGCCACGGCGAGCTTCGCGTTCCGCATCTGCAGGTAGTAGTTGACGATCTCCTCCAGCGACTCGCCCTGCGACGAGAACACCGCGTCGTCGAACTCGTCCTCCAACTCGCCGGCGAGGTGATCCACCTGGGCTTGCGCCTCTTCGATGGTCGCGGCCGTTGCGCGCAGATGAAATTCCACCTGGCCTTGTCCGGCGAGCACCGTGGTCTCGACATTCGGGTACTTCTTGTAAATCGGAGCGGCGCGCAGATCGACCGCCGACTCGCCCATCATCGCGACCTTCAGCACGCGGCTGGCGATGGCCGCGGGCGTCGCTTTCGCCCTGAGGCGCGGCGCGCACTCCATGTCCCACATTGTGTGCAGCTCGTGCGGAGGGCCGGGCAGCAACGCGATCATGCGCGGCTTTCCATCGACTTCCGTCTCCAGCCATTGTCCGGGCGCGGTGCCTTTCGTGTTGGTCAGCACCGTCGCGCCTCGATGACGTCCGCCTGCTGCG
The DNA here is from genome assembly GCA_963747045.1 of uncultured Acidobacteriaceae bacterium. GTDB lineage: Bacteria > Acidobacteriota > Terriglobia > Terriglobales > Acidobacteriaceae > Bog-257. The sequence goes on from CAVVDN010000002.1 coordinate 10,826, forward strand.
CGTTGTTCTCCGGCATGTGAATGCGGCGCTCGGCGAAGCGCTTGTACATTTCGGCGACCAGGTTGTGATCGCGCTTCAGCTCGACGCCAAGCGCGGCAGCAACGGCTTCGCGCGTGAGATCGTCCTGGGTCGGGCCCAGGCCGCCCATGAAGATAATCAGGTCAGAGCGGCCGATTGCGGTGCGCGCGACAGAAGTGAGGTGCTCGAGATTGTCGCCGACGATGGTCTTGAAGGCGACGCTGATGCCCAGGTCGTTGAGTCGTTCGGTGAGGAAGAGGGAGTTCGTGTCCTGGCGAAACGGAGTCAGCATCTCCGAGCCAATGGCGATGATTTCCGCAATCATAGAGGCAGCAATTAGCAATTCAGCAATTAGCAGCTAGCAATTGCTTTAAGCCACTGTGCCATACCGCGTGCTCCACTGTCATCTGGTTCGACCGTTCGGAATCGGAGAAGCTGGGGACGCAGGGACGAAAGCCCGCGCTGGAAGCGGCAGCGTGCGCACGACTGAAGTCGTGCCCTGACACGCAGCGTTCAGAAGTAGGAGCTAGTTGCTAGCTGCTTCCTCTTAGTTGTCCGGCAGCAACGAGCGCCCTTCGATGCCCCACGACAAATGATGCACGCCGCTGGTGGTTGCCAGCACCGCCGAGCGACCAGGTGCGAATGCCAATCCGACCAGGTTCTGCCCGGAGACAACCAGCGAAGCCTTGTGCTCGGGCGTGATCTTGACGATGCCGCGCCGCCCATTGAGCGACGCCGCGACGTAGAGGTTGTCGTTCACGTCGAGGGCGAGACCTTGTGGGCGTCCGAGGCCGCGATAAAACTCCGTCAGCGTGCCGTGCGGATCGATTTGATAGACCGCATCGAAGCTCGAGGTCGTCGGTCCGGTCACATAAAGATTGCCGTTGTTGCCGAACGCAAGATGATAGGCGGCGATGCTGGGCTCCATGGTCGCAAAAACAAAAATCTGCCGGTCGCGGCCGATTTTGAAGATCGTTCCGCTGCGATCGCCGACATACAGGTTGCCGACGCGATCGAATGCGATGCCGGTCGCAACGCCCATGCCTTCGGCATACGAGGTCATGGTGCCGTTCTGCGCCACGCGGTACACCGTTCCGTCATAGCGCGAGGAAACATACAAGCTCCCGCTGCGATCGAGCGCCAGTCCCGTCGCGTTCATCATCTCGTGCAGAAACGGCTTTACGCTGTAGCTGGAATCGATGCGATAAATCGCGACCGGGACCTTCTGGCCGCGCGATCCGGAGAAGGTCACATAGATGTTGCCGTTCGCGTCGATGGCGGGGTTCGCCACGGGATGCAAGTTCTCCGCAATTGGCGCGGCGACACGCACCTCACTGGCATTGCTGCGCGATCCGTTGGTCGCGACGACGACGTCGCCCGAGGCCGCGCCCTCCGGAACGCGCGCCACGATGAACTGCTCCGAGCTGATGATGACTGCGCCATCCACATCGCCGAAGCTCACGCGCGGGCGCCGCAACTGGTGCGGACCCAGGCCGCTGCCGACGATGCGCACTTCGCCGCCGGGCAGCGCGCACAACGGATCGATGGCGTCGATGTGCGGCTTGCCATTCACGCTTCCCGTCGCTGTCTTACGATCCATCATTCGCTTCGTGAGCTTTAGTGAAGAACCCGAAAATGCAGCAGCAGTTGTAAGACAATCAGGCCGTAGATACCGGCGCCGAGATCATCGACCACGATGCCAGTCCCTTCCGGCAGCTTCTCCAACGACCGGACCGGCGGCGGCTTCACAATGTCGAACCCACGAAAAAGTATAAAGCCCGCGACCAGCGCTTGCCACACGATGGGACACGCAATCAACGTGACCAGTTGCCCGGCGACTTCGTCGATGACCACGTGCGACGGATCTTTTTTGCCGCAGCCGCGCTCCTCCAGCGTCGCCGCCGGAATTCCAATCGCAACCACGACGACGATCAGCAGCAGAATGACCGGCAGCCGAGCCGAAGGAGGCAGATACGAAGCCAGCAACCACCAGAGCAGCAATGTCGCCAGCGATCCCCAGGTGCCAGGTGCGGGACGCAATCGCCCCGCGCCGAAGAATGTCGCGACCATCGTGGCCCAGCGCGGCGCAGGCGCCGAGTTCACTGCTCGCCCTTCCACCGCCGTTTCAGTTGAGCTTTTTGACATGTGGCTTCGGGTAATTCGAGTCGTCGGTCTCGGGATCGTTCAGCGGCGCCGGGATGACATAGCCTCCGCTCGCCCACTTGCCGAGATCGATCAGCCGGCAGCGCTCGCTGCAGAAGGGAAACTCCGGCTCAGAACGCAGCACGATCTTACGGCAGATGGGACAACGCAGACTGCGAATTGATTTTCGAGGCATGGAAAAGTTGTCGGTTGTCAGTTGTCAGTTGCTTGCAACCGCGATGCACTCCGCAAAGCGTCGACCGATCTCGCCAACACGAGGCAACCAGCCCCATACGAGGGACTGATCTCCAACAGGACGAAGTTTTCTTTCCTCGCCCGATCCAGCAGCTGCGAGAGCTGCTTCTCGCCCGCGGGCCCTTGTACCAGGTCATAGAGTGACCCAATATCGCTGGACGTTATCTCGTCATGCTCCCGAATCACAACATCGAAAATAACGTTCCCCGCCCGAAAGCCGCCGGCACTCAATGCGACAACCCCTTCAGCGACTACGATGAACCGTTCTTTTTGGTACGTGCTCAGATAGATGTGAACACGGGAAGCTTCAATCCAAAACCCTTCGAAGAAGCCATCGTGGAAGCGACCAACCGTCCGCATTTTCTTGACCCTTACAAAATGCGTGCCACCAAATCGTACTCATGCGCTTCGGTGATCTCGCAGCGATAGAACTCGCCTTCGCGCACATCTTCGCGATCGCCGAAATCGTTTACGAAGACTTTGCCGTCGATCTCGGGCGCATGCATTTCGCTTCGGCCTTCCCAGAGCAAATCAGTCTCGCCTGACGGGCCTTCGAGCAGCAAATCGAATTGCCGTCCGACCAGCGCGCGCTTCTTCTTGCGGCTGATCTGCCTCTGCATCGACATCAGCTTCTTGCGACGGCGTTCGATCTCGCGTGCGGGAACTTTGTCCGCCAGATCGAAGGCCTTCGCGCCCTCTTCGTCGGAGTAGCTGAAGACGCCGAGCCAGTCGAACTGCGCCTCGCGAACGAAATCGCAGAGCTGCTCGAAGTCGCGCTCGGTCTCGCCGGGGAAACCGACGATGAACGACGTGCGCAGCGTCAGGTCCGGAATCGCGCGTCGCATCTTCTCGATGGAGCGCAGGAAAATTTCGGCTCCGGCGCCGCGCTTCATCCGCTTCAGGACGTCCGGCGAAGCGTGCTGCAGCGGCACGTCGATGTACGAGCAAATCTTCTCGTGCGCAGCGATGGTCTCCAGCAGCTTGCCCGTGATCTTGTTGGGATACGCGTAGAGGAAGCGAATCCAGCGGAGCTCGTCGATGTGCGCCAGCCGCTCCAGCAGCAGTGCCAGGCCGTCCTTCAGCCCGAAGTCCTCGCCGTAACAGGTTGTGTCCTGGCCGATCAGCGTAATCTCGCGCACACCTTGCTGCGCCAGCCGCTGGGCCTCGGCGATGACCGACTCGAAGCGGCGCGAGCGAAACTTCCCGCGCAACTGCGGGATGATGCAGAACGAGCAGGGATGATCGCAGCCTTCGGCGATCTTGATGTACGCCGAATACTTCGGCGTCGCCAGTACGCGCGGCGTGTTCTCGTCGTAGAGATAGTTCGGCAGGTCGGCGATGGCGCCATCCCACGCTTCCTTCGAGAATCGCCCGGCCTGTTCGCGCGCATCGCCTTCGGGACGTGAGTTCAGAATCACGAATGGCGAGCATCCCAGGTTAGCGTCCAAATGGCGGCCGCGAACCTGGGGCACCAACCCAGCTGCGCTCAGAATCTGCTCCAGCTCGCCCGTGCCGACCACGGCATCGACTTCCGGAATGCTCTTCTGGATTTCGTTGCGATAGCGCTCGACCAGGCAGCCAGCGACGATCAGCTTCTGCGCGCGGCCGCTGACCTTGTGCTGCGCCATCTCCAGGATCGTGTCGACCGACTCCTGCTTCGCTGTGTCGATGAACGAGCAGGTGTTCACGACGATGATGTCGGCGTCTTCGGCGAGAGGCGTGATCTGCGCGCCGCCCTGCGCGAGCAGGCCCATCATGACCTCGCTGTCCACCAGGTTCTTGGGACAGCCGAGGCTCACGAATCCTATTTTCTTGGGAGCAGCTTCTGGGTGAGGCGTTTCAGCAACGTCCAAAAGAGCTACAGAGTCGGTTTTCAGCGGCATGCAATCTTTTGATTTTAGCATCGCTGGAGCGCAACGAATCCTTACTGGTCCCCCCTCCCCCCTGCGAACGCAAAACGCTGAGGCCCAAACACTTACGCAATAAATATGTCGCAAGAATTTGAGCCCGTAAGACTTACAAGCTAAGTTCCTGAAGAATCGAGGCTTATGCAGCCGAATGTCCAAAGACAAAGAGGTTGGAGAGCCCGTGACCTTGCCGTCCTCACTCAAGTTTTCAAAGACCTCAGCTAACCTTTGGCGCATTGCGCCCGGTCAGCGTTGGATACTAAGCCCAACTTACCAGCATAGTTTGCGCAGCAATTTCGTCAAGATTACGAAAGTAGGGGTGGGCGCTTGTACTTTCGTAACCTGCTTCCGCTCTGCGGGAAAAACGGTCCCTGTTTTTCGCTTAACAGGGGCGGCACCGATCACGGAAAAGAGACTCTGACAATTACGATGCCCTGTTGCGCGTCGGTGCTCTCTTCGACTGCGTGCCTAAACGAAGAGCCGGGTGGCATAAGAGCCGTGAGATGTTCTTTCCAGAAATCCTCAACGATTGCGGGATCGTAAATCGTCCCGCGGTTGTGCTGCCACGCCGCAATCAATTCTTCTCCGGCTCCAGGACGTGGCTCTTCTCCGGCCAACACCAACGGTCCGAAACGAAATTGGACTCCCTCATCGACATCTATGTTGAGTGAGACCGATCGACTGCTGTCGTCCGCCGCCGTGTTTGGAACCGGGGTGGCGTTGATGTAGCCGTTCGATGCATACAGCTTTCGGAGTTGTCCTAACCCAAGCCGTATTTTTTCGGTGTCGAGAATATCGCCATCGCGGATTGGAAACTGACCTCGCAATTGAACTGCGCTAAATGCTTTGTTGTTGCTGAACGCAATCTCCTTCAGCCTGTACTGCTCGCCCAGACGAATCGCCAATGTGACAGCAACAATTTCCTGCAAAGGAGACTCGCTCAAAATGCGAACCTGGGACTCGCCGACATCTGCCTTGAAATAGCCCTGTGTTTGCAACAGGTAGCGCGTCCGCTCACTGATCTCAGCAGTTTCGCCGTAGGTTTGGTTCTGAAGTTCGTTGCTGATGGTGCGAAGAACGTCCTGCGAGATCCTGCTGTCTGATTTGACGGAGACGGACGTCACGACGATAGGCTTTGCGGCGGTACCGGCGTCTTGGGCGTGGAGTAGCGCAAGAGACAGAAGTGCGGAGAACGCGATGAGAAATCTACGCATCCGGCGATCTCCTCAAAGGAGGCGCGAACATTCTACCTCGGATGCCAGATGCCGCCGCTGGCGTTGGCGCTCGGTGCCATTCCCCGACTCTGCGAGCCCTAACCCGTCGCGCACACTGATGCTATATTGAGGAGTCGGGCGCTGGTCCCGCGCAACGCAATCTTGTGAATCCCGCCAGGTCCGGAAGGAAGCAACGGTAGCAGGCCAGTGCGTGTGCAGCGGTCAACTGGCGCCTGGCTTGTTTCAGCAATTAGCAACCAGCAATTAGCGATCAGCTCTGCCCCGCTACTCACGGCAGCCTGCGCGGTGAGTACGACCTTTCAACTGCCGTCGGCAGGAGCACGGCGGAGCAGTTGACATCCCCGAATCGACCACTAGTTGCTAGCTGCTAGTTGCCGGCTGCTAACGCATAGACATTCCCATCGCCTTGTTTCAGAATGAATAGTCATTCATACGGAGCACTCATTGCCTAAATCTCCTCGCGCCAAAATTACTGCTCTTGGCACTTACGTTCCGCCTCGCATTCTGACCAACCAAGACCTGGAGAAGATGGTCGACACGACCAACGAATGGATTTTGGAGCGCACCGGCATCCGCGAGCGCCACCTCGTTGACAAGGGCGTGGCCGCGAGCGACCTGGCGGTCGAAGCCGTCAGGAACCTTCAGAAGAAGCACCCCTTCGACCTGCAAAGTGTTGACCTCATCATCGTCGGGACCGTAACGCCGGACATGATGTATCCCTCCACCGCCTGCCTGGTGCAGCACAAGTTGGGCATCGCGCGCACCTGGGGTTTTGACGTCTCAGCCGGATGTTCGGGTTTTGTCTATGCGCTGAACACGGGCGTCGAGTTTATCGAATCCGGGCGCTATAAGAAGGTGTTGGTCATCGGCTCGGACGTGAACTCGTCGATGACCGACTTCACCGACCGCGCGGTGTGCATCATCTTCGGCGACGGCGCCGGTGCGGTGCTGCTGGAGCCGACCGAAGAAGGCGAGGATGTTGGCATCATCGACATGGAAGCGCAGATCGAAGGTGTGGGCGGGCAATCTCTCTACATGCCGGGCGGCGGCAGCCTGCATCCGGCATCGCACGAAACCGTCGATCAGAAGATGCATTACATCCATCAGGATGGCCAGCAGGTCTTCAAATATGCGGTGAAGAAGATGGCCGAGATGACCGAGCGTGTCCTGCAAAAGAACGGCCTTAGCGGCAAGGACGTGGACTGCTTCATCGCCCATCAGGCCAACAAGCGCATCATCGTGGCGACGGCCGATCGGCTGAAGATGCCGATGGAGAAGGTCATCATCAACATCGACCGCTACGGCAACACCACGGCGGGCACGATTCCGCTCGCCATGCAGACGGCCGTCGACGAAGGCAAGCTGAAGAAGGGCAATCTGGTGCTGCTGGCCGCCGTGGGCGCGGGATTCACCTCTGGCGCGACGCTGCTGCGCTGGGCGTTCTAAGGGCATTGCAGGACATTTTCACCACGGAGTCCACGGAGAGCACGGAGTTTTCGGAACATGCGCCTGCGGAATCGTGCCCGTGATCTTGTCATTGCGTTCAGCTTCGTTCTGCTCGTCGCGATTACCTCCCTGTGCAACGATGCAGACGTCGTCGCCCTACCGCGCCTTAGTCGGCGGCCGGATCTACGCCTCGCCGACGGCCGCGCCCATCGACAACGGTGTCGTGCTGGTGCGCGATGGCAAGATCGTAGCGGTCGGCAAGCGCAGTGAGGTAAAACTACCGAAGTCGGTCCCGACTATTGACTGCACCGGCAAGGTCATCACTGCCGGCTTCTGGAACAGCCATGTTCATTTCACCGAAGATGTATGGAAGGGCGCCGCGAATGCCCCGGCCGAAAAGCTTGACGCCGCACATGCAGGAGATGCTCACGCGCTGGGGCTTTACCACAGTGTGGGATATCGGTTCGGACCCGCGCGACACCTTGCCGCTGCGCAAGCGCGTGGACAGCGGCGAGATTCCCGGGCCACGAATCTACACTACCGCCGGCAATATCCTGCCGGAAAACGGCATACCGGTTTACGTTCCCAGGGAAATTGCCGGGGTGCTGAAGCAATTCGAGGCGGCGACGCCGGCTGACGCGGCTCGCCTGGCGAAACAGGAATTGGCGCTGGGCGGTGACGGCATCAAGCTCTTCACCGGCTCCATCATGGGTCACGGCAAGATCACGCCGATGCCTGCCGATGTGGCGCAGGCTGCGGTCGAGGTTGCGCACGCCGCAGGCAAGCCAGTGTTCGCGCATCCCTCCAATCACGTCGGAGCCGACAACGCGTTGGCTGCTGGGGTGGACATTCTGGCGCACACGATTCCCATCGAATCCGGCTGGACCCCTGAAGAGCTGGCACGGATGAAGTCGCAGCACACGAAGCTTATCCCGACTCTGACGTTGTGGGAGGTTGAGCTGGAGAAAGATCACGCCCCACCGGAAGAGGAGCAGGCCTTCGTCCAGCGCGGCGTCAACGAACTCAAGGCATTCTTCGACCAGGGTGGCACGGTTCTGTTCGGCACCGATGTCGGCTACACCCAGCACTACGATACGACGGAAGAGTACGTCCGGATGGCAAAGAGTGGAATGACATGGCGCGACATTCTGGGGTCGCTGACGACGAATCCCGCAACGTACTTCAAGGCAGGTACCGGGGAACTGGCGGCCGGCAGCAATGCCGACATTGTGGTACTCGGCGCCGATCCCGCTCGCGACGTGCGAAACTTCGCCAACGTGGGCTTCACGATTCGGGCTGGCAAGGTGATTTACAGAAGCACGCAATACTCGGCAGTCGGCACTCCGTAGCCCCGCACCTGACCTCTGATCCCTAGCCCCTGCTCTTGATCTTCTCCCGTTCTTTGGCGACTTCCAGCGGCAGAGCCGGCTCGGTCATGCGCGCGGGATCGAGAATCTCCTTGATCTGACTCTTCTGTCAGCTCGCCGCGCTCGCGTGCGATGTCGATGATCGACCGGCCGGTCTTGACCGACTCTTTTGCGATTTCCGCGGCCTTGGCGTAGCCGATGTACGGATTCAGCGCCGTCGCCAGCGAGACTGTGCTCTGCACGTAGTAGTTCGTGCGCTGCTCGTTCACCGTGATGCCCTTGATGCAGAACTCGGTGAGCTGGCGCAGCATGTTGGTCATGATGGTGATCGACGTAAGCACGCTGTAGGCCATGGTCGGCATCATGACGTTGAGCTCGAGCTGGCCGGCCTGCACCGCCAGCGCGACCGCGGTGTCGTAGCCGACAACCTGGAACGACACCATCGCGGCGAGCTCGGGCATCACGGGATTGATCTTGCCCGGCATAATTGACGAGCCCGGTTGCAGTGCGGGCAGATTGATTTCCGCCAAGCCGGTGTTCGGGCCGGAGGACAGCAGGCGCAGATCGTTCGAGATGCGAATCACTTCGAGCGCCAGGTTGCGCAGTGCCGCCGCTCACGCTCGACATCGCCAGGTTCGACTGCATGGCGTAGCGCATGTCGTCCGCCGCGTGCAGCTTCTGTCCGGAGATGCGCGCCAGTTCGGCGATGGCTTTGTGCCGGTAGTCGGGATGGGTGTTGATGCCGGTGCCGACCGCCGAGCCGCCGAGGCCGAGTTCGCGCAGAAACTCCGACTGCTCCTGAATCGCCGTTCTTCGCGCGCTTGATCGCGCCCGCGTACGCCGCGAACTCCTGGCCGAGCCGCATGGGAACCGCGTCCTGCATGTGCGTGCGGCCCGACTTCAGGACGTGATGGAACTCTTTGCCCTTCTCCTCCAGCGCGGCGACTGAGGCCGTCGAGCGCGGGATAGAGCTTCTCCAGCTCCAGCAGCGTCGCCAGCCGCATCGCAGTCGGAAAGACGTCGTTGGTCGATTGCCCGTAGTTGACGTGATCGTTGGGATGGACGTGCTTGTACTCGCCGCGCGCGCCGCCCAGCAGCTCCGAGGCGCGGTTGGCGATGACCTCGTTGGCGTTCATGTGGAAGCTGACGCCCGCGCCCGCCTGGAAGACATCGACAACGAAGTGCTCGTGCCGCTTGCCCTGCTGGACTTCCTGCGCCGCCTCTACGATGGCGTCGGCGGTCTTCTCGTCGATCAGGCCGAGTTCGCGATTGGCCAGCGCTGCCGCTTCCTTCACCATCGCGATGGCGCGAATGAGCGTGGGATGCGCGCGCAGTCCGCTGATGGGATAGTTCTCGACCGCGCGCGCCGTCTGAATGCCGTAGTAGACGTGCGACGGAATTTCTTTATGGCCGAGAGAGTCTTTCTCAATCCGGGTCGTGCTTTTGGATTCGGCATACGACGCCCTCTATCTAAAGAGATGATTGCGAGAGGCTAGCTGGTTCACTTGGATGTGCTGGTGGCTACTTGTCACGAATCAGGAGTCGGCGGCCTGGATATCGGTTGGCTCCAGTTTCGGGGAGTCGAAGGCGGGCCGAATGAAGCGCAGCGGAGAACGGAACGCGGCCGCGGTGAGCGAGCGCAGGATCGCCCATTGCTCGCGCGCGCCGACATCATAGGCGCGAAGCGCAACAAAGGCCGCAATGGTGAAGCTCGTGAACAGGTTGAGCACGAAGATGACGGCGATGCCAAGACTCGCGTGGTAGAACCAGCGGTGGCCCAGGCTCTCGGTCCCAAAGCGCGCCGCCGCCAGAGCCAGCGTGCCGCTGGACAGCGTCACGTGGCGAATGTCGATCGGCAAACCAAAGAATTCTCCGACGTCAGGCGCAAAGCCCAAGCAGATATCCCAGAACAATGCTGGTGGCCCAGCCGCCGATGTTGTGCTTCACGATGCGCGCCGCTTTTTTCGAGAATGCCTTGCTCACTCGCAGGCCCAACGGATGCTGCGCCACCGCCTCGGCGAGTCGATAGTAAACCGCGGCATTCTCCATCCAACTTCCGGCCAGCGCCGCCAGCCAGAGAATCACGCCGGTTTCGATGGCGAACAGCGCGGTGCCCGACGCGAACGGATTCAGCGTCTCGTAGACATGACTGGCGCTCAGCTCAGGCAGATACGATTCGCGAAAGATCATCCGCCACAGCACCTCGAACAGCCAGCGCGCCGAGCGAAACCGCGACGACATTGCCCATCGCCGCGGCCAACTGCGTGCTGGTGATGCGGGCCACGAAGTCGGTGAGCTTGCTGGAGCGCTGCAGCCGCGGTTGTCGCGGATGATGCGCGCGAATGCGGCCGCGGTGGTCGCCGGCTGCTTGGTGGCCAGCACCAGTCCGAAGACCTGCAACAGCACGAAGCTGACAGCGTAGTTTGTGCCGCTGGCAAAGCCCTCGACGAACGGCGGCAGGTGCGCCTCGATGATGCGCAGCTTGACGGCGGCGGTGAATACTGTCAGCAGGCCGCCGCCGATGGCGGCCCGCCACATGTGCCAATACTCCGGCTTGCTGGCGGCGATGTAGTGCTCGCCGGTGTCGCCGGTGCGGTCCACGACCTTGCGCGCCAGCAGATTGAGGTTCTCGCGCAGCAGCGACGAGATCTGTTTGTCGGCGACGTTGCCCTCGATCAGCCGCACCAGCAGCGCCTGCATGGCGGCGCTTCACTCGTCGGGTCGGTTGCCGTAAGCACCTTCGCGATGGCCTCCATCCGCACCAGACATGCCTGAATGGTCTTCAGGTCGAAGACCAACTCGACGCTGATGCCGGCCGACTCCATGTGCTCGTAGACGATTTCCATCTCGGCGCGGCAGCGGGCGACGACCTGCTTCCAGGCGTCGAATTCCGGGGCACGTCGGCCTCGCCGGACGGCGAGCAACGCTTCGGTCTTCGGCACCAGCTCGTAGAAAGGCGAATGGGCCACGCGCGAGGAAGCCGAGCGTTCCCGCACTTCCGGCTGCAGACCCAGGCCGCTGATCCGCGATGCCAGCAGCCGCATGGCCTCCTCCAGATCGTGTTCCTGGCGCGACCAGAAGTCTTCTTTGTCGCCCGGCGTCAGGACGTCGGCGATGCGCTCGAACAGCTCCGGCGTGAGCGCCGCGAATTGTTTGGCGTAAAGCTGCGAGGAGTAGAGGTCGATCAGCAGCTTGCGAGCGTCGGAGTCGTCGCGCGCCGAAGGCATCAGTTTGCCCACCAGGCGCTGCACGATTTCGGTGGTGAAGGAATGCACCGAGGGCAGACCGGCTTCGGCGAACAGCGAGAGCGAATCTAATCTCGGCGAGCAATTTGCCGAGAGAAAGCTGTACCTGTGACCGGAGCTCGCCGTCGTCTTCTAGCAGTTGCACCAGGCTCAACAGCCGCGGTACGCCCCTGGCGCTGCGTTGTCCTGCGCGCGTCCAGCGAACGATGTTGACGAAAGCGATCCTGCGGGAGTGCAGGGTCTCTGCCTGGCAGAACGCGGCGACCAGCGTCAGCAAGTCTTCTGAGCGCGCTGAAGAATCGCCTGTGGCAGGTGTGAGCTGAGGTGCGGTGCTGCCGCTCAAATGCGATCACCCGAAGCCGAGATACAAAACGTTCGCCGCTGAGATTAGCACAGCTGAGTGGAGCAGGAACCATCGAGGGACTCGCCTCACGCTCTAGCCTGTTATGTCTCGTGAGATGGGCTCTTCCACTCAGAAACGTCGCTGTCCGAGTCAACTGCGAGCCCTCTCAGGTCCGACTGCCTGTGCGCCCACCTGCCGCCCTGTGATATGTATTTGAACCTCCGCAAATTCCGTGCTAAGGAGGCGTTCGCGTGCTAGCGTCGGTTTTCGTCGGCGTCAGTCTCGATGGCTATCTTGCCAGGGAGGACGGAGCGCTGGATTTCCTCGCCGCGGGCCATGCTGATCCTCACGGTTACGAAGAGTTCTTCGCGACGGTGGACGCGCTGGTCGTCGGTCGTAAAACCTACGAGGTCGTCCTGGGATTCAAGGACTGGCCCTATGGCGAGAAGCCAGTGGTGGTGCTCAGCACGCTGGAGCTAGCCCCAGCTTCCGCCGGAGCTCGCATAGAGCGGCTCTGTGGGGATCCGGTCCGCATATGGCGCGAACTCGAATCCAGAGGATTCCGCCACATCTACGTGGACGGCGGCATTACGATTCAGCGATTCCTCGATGCCGGACTAATTCAGCGGTTAGTGGTGACGCGGGTTCCCGTCCTGATCGGCCGCGGAATTCCCCTGTTCGGTCCCGTATTGCGCGATATTCCTGTGCGGCACGTCGCAACACGTACCTTTCGCAGCGGACTGGTGCAAAGCGAATATCACCTCCACAGCAAGTCCTCCATGGACATCGCGCCACTCTGGTAAGGATGGGTAAACGCACGACGCCGATCCAGTAGTTGGCGGCTGACCGCTCACCCGATCTCCACCAACTCCGCGATCTTGGCCTGCCATTCCTTCGGCCCGGTCTCGTGCACGGATTCGCCGTTCACATCCACGGCGACCATTACCGGCATATCTTCTACTTCGAATTCGTAGATCGCCTCCATGCCGAGATCGCCGAAGGCCATTACGCGCGACTTCTTGATTGCCTTCGACACGAGGTACGCCGCGCCGCCGACGGCCATCAGGTAGACCGCTTTGTGGTCGCGGATGGCTTTGATCGCCTCGGGGCCGCGCTCGGACTTGCCGACCATGCCCAGCAGTCCGGTTTCGCGCAGCATCTGGCGGGTGAACTTGTCCATGCGCGTGGCGGTGGTGGGGCCGGCGGGGCCGACTACTTCGTCGCGCACCGGATCGACCGGGCCGACGTAGTAGATGAAGCGATTGGTGAAGTCGACCGGCAGCTTTTCTTTGCGCGTCAGCATGTCGGTCATGCGCTTGTGCGCGGCGTCGCGTCCGGTGAGCAGCTTGCCGCTGAGCAGAATGCACCTCGCCGGTCTTCCACGTCGCGACTTCCTCGCGCGTGACGGTGTCGAGGTTGACGCGGCGCGCGCCCGCGGGATTGTAGGTGAGCGTCGGCCAGTCTTCCAGCGACGGCGGCTTGAGCGCGACCGGCCCCGAGCCATCGAGCACGAAATGCGCGTGGCGCGTGGCCGCGCAGTTGGGGATCATCGCAATCGGCAGGTTGGCGGCGTGCGTGGGATAGTCCTTCACCTTCACGTCGAGCACGGTGGTCAGCCCGCCCAGTCCCTGCGCGCCGATGCCGAGCGCGTTGATCTTCTTGTAGAGCTCGAGGCGCAGCTCCTCGGCCGTGTTCTTCGGCCCGCGCGCGATCAGCTCCTGGATGTCGATCGGATCCATCAGCGATTCCTTCGCCATCAGCATGGCCTTCTCGGCGGTGCCGCCGATGCCGATGCCGATGATCCCCGGCGGACACCAGCCCGCGCCCATGGTGGGCACGGTCTTCAGCACCCAGTCGACGATCGAGTCCGACGGATTCAGCATGGCGAACTTCGACTTCGCCTCCGAGCCGCCGCCCTTGGCCGCGACGATCACGTCCACCTTGTCGCCGGGCACGATGGTCATGTTGATCACGGCGGGCGTGTTGTCCCTGGTGTTCTTGCGCGCGCCCGCCGGGTCGGCCAGGATGCTGGCGCGCAGCTTGTTGTCCTCATGCAGGTAGGCGCGGCGCACGCCCTCGTTCACCATTTCCTCGACGCTCATGGTGGCGTCCCACTGCACGTTCATGCCGACCTTGAGGAAGACGGTCACGATGCCCGTGTCCTGGCAGATGGGGCGATGGCCCTCGGCGCACATGCGCGAGTTGATGAGCAGTCTGCGCGATGGCGTCCGCGCGCGGCGGGCGACTGCTCCTTCTCGTAGGCGGCGGCCAGGCTCTTGATGAAGTCGACCGGATGGTAGTAGGAGATGAATTGCAGCGCGTCAGCCACGCTCTGGATGAGGTCGTCTTGTTTGATGATGGTCATAGAAACCTGCCGGAAAAGCGTTTTCATCGCGGAAGCACGGAGAACAAGGAGGTTTGAACATATCCTCCGCGACAACTCAAAATTATATCGGGCAGGCGAACAGCGGCTTGTGACGGATGAACGTCTCTGATGTTCGGGAGCTGTGGCGAGGTCAATGGCGGCGGCAAGGACCGCTTTCTTCGAAAGTGCAAGAACGCCAATGGAAATGGGCCGTCGAAGCCGGTTCTGTTCTTTGTCTTTCTTTCGACCGGAGCCCTGCGTTGGATGCGCATTTCACTGGTTCCATTTCGAGAATGAACTGCGTGTTTCCCGCAGATTTACATTGCCGCTGCGGTGAACGGGTGCGCATACTTGACGGTTTGGGAGAACAACATGGCAGACTGCGATCAACACAACGAAATGGAGTGTCAGGCGAAGAAGCACTATTGCGGTGATCTCTTCGGATGCGGCGAGGAGAACGGCACCGGCGTCGTGCGTGACGACATCAAGGACGCGGCGGTCACCAGGCGAATCGCCGACCGGCTGCTGCACATGGATGAGCTCAATCAGGAGCGGCTCGACGGATACCTGACGGCTCGCGGTCAATCGCGGCGCTCGATGCTGCGCGCCAGCGGCTTTATGGGAGCGCTGGCAGCGGTCGGTCCGTGGTTCAGCAGGCTGGCGTATGCCTCCAATGAACTGGATGGCAACAAGCGGCGGCGGCGGGGCCCCTCCGCAGAAGAGCAGCGATGAGGGCCACGTGCACGTGGTCGAGAGCAATGACAAGACGGTTCACCTGGGGGTATTCGATACCACGCTCGAGCCGATCTTGAAGGTCGATTCCGGCGACACCATCAGCTACGTCAACACCTGGACGCACTTCCTGAACAAAATGCAGCCGGGCGTTCCCATCGACGTGCTGGCCAAGATTCGTGTGGACAATCCTGGCAAAGGGCCGCACTCGATCATCGGCCCCATCTACGTGAACGGCGCTGAGCCAGGCGACGTGCTCGAGGTGCGCTATAAGCGCATTCGTCCGCTGGATTGGGGCGGCGTCTTCAACAACCCCGGTTCGCTGGGTACAGGCATTCTGGCGAAGGATTATCCCGAGGGCCAGGTGAAGTATCTCAAGCTCGACATGACAAAGATGACCGCGGAGTTCAATCCTAAGATTCATGTGCCGCTGAAGCCATTCCAGGGCACGCTCGGCCTGGCGCCGCCGGACGGCTTCTATCCTCCACTCAGTCCGGGAGTCACCAACTCCGTTCCGCCGGGGCCACATGCCGGCAACGTCGATTTAAGCGAAATGGCCGAAGGCACGACCATGTTCATACCGGTGTGGAAGCCGGGCGCGCTGATCTTTACCGGCGACTCGCACGCGGTACAGGGCGACGGCGAAATCTGCCTCACCGCGCTCGAAACCGGCATGAAGGAGCTGCGCATCCAGGTCGTGCTGCACAAGCAGAAGAATTTCGCCTGGCCGATTGCGGAAACGCCGACGCACTGGATCGCGCTGTCCATGGACAAAGACCTGAATGTCGCGATGGCCCAGACGGCGCGGAATGCTATCGACTTTCTGTCCACGCGCGCTAACCTAACCAAACTCGACGCCTATGCGCTGTGCAGTATCGCGGTCAGCTTCCGGGTGACGCAGGTGGTGGACATCACCCGCGGCGTGCACGCAATGATCCCCAAGAGCCTGTTCGCGCCCGATCTGCGCAAGCAAATCGTGGTCGTTTAGCGAAGCTTGTTATTCGGAACTCGGTTTCGCTCAGGCGGACTGTGCGTGTGGGAAAGCAGTCCTGCATTGGCGCGCCGAATTGCAGAACCGGCTGTTTGGGGGGAAAGTGCTGGCGGAGGGAGAGGGATTCGAACCCCCGGTACCCTTTCGAGTACAGCGGTTTTCAAGACCGCCTGTTTCAACCGCTCACACATCCCTCCGCGTTCGAGGTGTGGCTGGCAACACCATTATTGCATGCTGTGACCGGCATCACAGACCGTCGTGCCTCGCTCGCAGGAGTCTAGGGACACGGTCGATTTCATGAATTATCCCCTTTGGCAGATTGGATTTCCTGGCGGCCTGCTCATCGCGCTCGTCGCCGTGCTGCACGTACTTGTCTCGCACTTTGCGATCGGCGGCGGAGCGTACTTGGTGCTGCTGGAGCGCAAGGCTAATCGCACCGACGATGCCGGCATGCTCGCCTATGTGCGAAAGCACTCGAAATTTTTCGCGCTGCTGACGCTGGTCTTCGGCGCCGTCAGCGGAGTCGGCATCTGGTTCACCATCGGCCTGGTCAGCCCGGAGGCGACGTCGTCGCTGATTCATACTTTTGTCTGGGGCTGGGCGATCGAGTGGGTCTTCTTCTTCGTGGAGATCGCCTCCGCGCTCATCTACGCCTACGGCTGGGACCGCCTGGATCGCGCCACGCATATGGCCGTTGGCTGGGTGTACTTCGTCGCCGCGTGGGCGAGCCTCGCGGTCATCAACGGCATTATTACCTACATGCTGACGCCGGGCCGCTGGCTTCAGACACACGCCTTCTGGAGCGGCTTCTTCAACCCAACGTATTTCCCGTCGCTGGTGCTGAGAACGGGGATGTGCGTCGCGCTGGCGGGCATGTTCGGGCTGGTGACCGGAGTCGGGCTGACGAGCCCGGTGCGCGAGCGCGTGCTGCGCTACGCCGGCAGCTGGATCCTGCTGGGCACGGCATTTCTGGTGCTGCCGGCGCGCTGGTACTTCGACTCGTTTCCGGCGGAGGCGAAGACGTACTTCACGGGGTTGCTGCCGGGCATGGCGCATGTGATTCGGCTGGGCATCTTCGCTGCCGGACTGAGCTTTGTGCTAGCGGCGCTGTTTGCGGTCGCTAAACCGGCGTGGCTGCGAGCGCCCGTGGTCGCGCTGATCCTGCTCTGCGGCCTGACGGTGATGGCCACCGGCGAGTACACGCGCGAGGTGGCGCGCAAGCCGTTCGTTATCGGCAGCTACATCTATGCCAACGACCTGCGTCTGGCCAGTTTTCCGGAATTCAGTTCCGCCGGCTTCGCGGCCAGTGCGAAGTGGATGGACACGGAGTCCGACCAGACTGCGCGTGGGCGGCAGATTTTCGCGATTCAATGCGGTGCCTGCCACAGCGTGAACGGCTACCGCGCGATGAAGCCGCGCGTACAGGGTTGGAGTCCTGAATTCGCAACGGATATTCTTCAGCACCTTCCGCTGCTGCGCGGCACGATGCCACCGTTCGCCGGCAATGAGCGCGACCGCGCCGCCGTGGGAGCTTATCTCGCGTCGCTGTCGCCGGCCGGCGCAGAGCAGACGGCGAATGCCGCTGATCTTGGGCGCCGCGTCTTCCACGACCGCTGTTCGATGTGCCATACCGTGGGAGGCAAGTTCCGGCCGCTGTCGCTGGCGGGAACCGATGCTGATTCCATCGATGGCCTGTTGCAACAACTAGATTCGCTCAGCCCTGACATGCCGCCATTCCACGGCACTGAGACCGAGCGCAAGGCGCTGGCCGGTTTCCTGCAAAGCGGCGCAACGAATTAGCCTGGGCCCAGCTTAGCGCCCAACAGATGGACGCGAACCTGGGGCACGGGTTCATAAGAAAAGAATTGAGAAATACATGATGATCACTCTTCCGGTTCCGAACGTCGATCCCATGCCCTTGCCCGGCCCTGTGTGGCTGATGATGACGTTGCTGCTGGTGACCTTTCTACTGCATCTGCTGGCCATGAACCTTACCGTCGGCGGGACGGCGATTGCGCTGATGTGCACGCTGTGGCGCAAGAGCGACGAGTTCGCGGGGCGGCTTGCAGCCGACCTGCTGCGCGTGCTGCCGGTGTCTCTGGCCTTCACGATCACGCTGGGCGTCGCGGCACTCCTCTTCGTGCAAGTGCTCTACGGCAACCTGCTGTACGCCAGCTCCATCCTCATCGGCGCCTTCTGGATCGCGGTGATTCCCGCGCTCATCGTGGCCTACTACGCGACGTATTACAGCAAGTCGCATCCCGGCAGCTCGGGCACGCTGTGGCTTTCGCTCGCGTTGCTGCTCGGGATCGGATTCGTTTACGTCAACAACTTCACGCTGATGATGGCGCCGCAGCGCTGGCTGGCCATGTATCGGCACGGCGCCTCGGGGCTGCACCTGAATTTGAGCGAGCCGACGCTGATCCCGCGCTATCTGCATTTCATGCTGGGGGCGTTCGCCATTGCGGGACTGATTGTCTTTGCCGCCGGGGTGCGGGCGCGTTCGACCGAATATGGCCGCTGGCTGCTGTTACGCGGCTCGCAGTGGTTCGTCACGCCGACCATCCTCAATTACGCCGTGGGAATGTGGTTCCTGATGGCGTTGCCTCGCAACGTGCTGCTCGATCTTTTTACCGGTAGCGCGCTGGGCGCCGTGATGATCGGATTGGGCATGCTTCTGCCGCTGGCCGCGATCATGCATATTGTGCTGGCAGCGCGAACCGAGAAGACACTGCTGCATGCGCGCCTGGGAATCGGAGCAACACTGGTGACGCTGATCGTCATGGTGGTGTTCCGGCAAATGGTGCGTTCCAGCTACGTTGGAAGCTACGTTCACCTGAGCGAGCTTCCGGTGCGCTCGCAATGGAGCGTCATCGCGCTATTCCTGGCGCTGTTCGTAGGCGGACTGATTACGGTTTATGCGATGCTGCGGCCCTTAGCGGGCAAGAACGGCCAGACAGCCACAAGCCAAGTGGCCGCCGGAGACTGAAACATCGAGCGCAACTTCTCTCCCGAAATCTTCCGGAACTCTGTTGTCATGGGGTCGCTAGACTTTTCGCGACGTATCGCGTAGCTTGATTTGCCATCAGCCCGGAGTTGAATCCTTCAAGCGGCGACCAGCCGCTGCTTACGGAGAGTGTCATGTTCAAGGGTTTTCGCGAGTTTGTTCTGCGCGGCAACGTGGTCGACCTGGCGGTGGGCGTGGTGATCGGCGCCGCGTTCGGGACGGTCGTCACCGCATTCGTCAAGGACCTGCTCACTCCCATCATCGCGGCAATTGTTCAGAAGCCCGATTTCTCGAATCTGTCATTCACGATCAATAATTCGAAATTTTTCTACGGTGACTTCATCAACGGGGTCATCTCGTTTCTGCTGATTGCGGCCGCCGTCTATTACTTTGTCGTGCTGCCGGTGAACGCGCTGATGAAACGCTTCGAGAAGGCGGCGCTACCCGACAAGAAGAAATGTCCCCAATGCAAGAGCGACATCGCGCTTGACGCCACCCGCTGCGCGTTTTGCACCCAGCCGGTCTAGGACAGAGGTCAGGGGCCAGGTTTTAGGAGCCAGGATCAGCGGATCGTTGCGGACACATCACGCCACTTTCTGCTCTTTCAGGTGCGATTCGGTGATGCGTTGGTTTGGCACGCGCGACTTCTTCCACCACGCATAACCAAACCACGCGCCGTAGAAGAAAGCCAGCATTCCCAGCGCCAGCCCCAGGCTCAGTAAATCGTTGAGGCCGGTAATGCGCGACACGACGTACAAGTCGCCGCAGATGCCGAGCGCAAGAAACACCATTGCCCAAAGCAAAAGGCGTGCGGTGAGGTGGTGCAGCATTTCGCTGTCGTCGCCGCGCTCGACGATGCGATGGTAGGCGGCCGGTGTGATGAGCAGCACCGTCGAAATCGCCACCGCCGTGAGACTCGCCAGGTGCAACAGCTTCCATAGCTGCGGGATCTGATAGAAGGCGGTCATCCACATGATGATCAGCTGAAATCCCAGCAGCGCCTGTGCGCCGGGCAAAACGACGCGGCATTCGATCAACACCTGCTTTACGCGCGTCGTCAAGTCGGTTTCCTGCTCCTGCTTCATATCAACCTCTCGTATCGGGTCAAGCATCGCTCGCAGCGACAATTTTCCGAGCTTGCGTCGTCTCGCAGCCAGTTCCAGCCCGTACCAGCAAAGCAGCGTAAGAATGAGCACGGTTGCGCTCAGAATGGTTGAGCCCGTTGTACCCAACACCCAGTGCGCTCCGAGAAAGAAGCTCAGGCCCATAGCGATGGCAAAGGGCAGCAGCCCCGTGGTTACGGTTGCCGTAGACAGGCGGTGCAGCTCCGCTGTGTTGCGTCCGTGCAGAACGACGCGATGATAGGAGACGGGAACCAGCAGAACGCCGAGTCCAACCAGCATCAACGTTAGTGCGGCGAGTTGCACTTGTTGAGCGTGATGCGCCATCCTGGCAAAGCCCGGCTCGAAGAAACCGCGGAAGCCGAAGCCGATCAGAATCTGAATTCCGAGTACCAGAATCCTGGTCTCGTTGAGGACGTTCTCGATTTTGTCTTTGAGTTGGGCCAAGGCTCCGCAGCAGTTACAAAACTGTTACTAAGCACAATAGATTCCTGACCGCCCGGCTCCGGTTGTGCAGGCCCGCTGTGAATAAAGTGGAGGCTCCGCAAACCGTCTCTCTTCAGTGGTTTACGGCATAAATCCAGCCTCGAAAAGCAGGCGTCCCTATGCTACAATCAGTGTGGGTGATTGCGGCTCTAAGTTACTGAAAGCTCTAGTAGATACGAGTATCTGCGAGGTAATGCGGAGGGCCGTGGTGCACGCGCTGAAGGTGGCGACTTGCTGACGATGCGAGTCACCAAACGAATGGAGCAGGATGCCTGCGAAAGATTCTCCAGTCGGCCGCTGCGGCGGCCTCGGAAAACAGAAGTCCCAATCGAGAACGAAAAACTTCCCCCAAAGAACGGCAAGAACGGCAACGGCTCGGAGGGCGACTACACCGCCGACTCCATCAAGGTTCTTGGCGGCATGGAAGCCGTGCGCAAGCGCCCGGCCATGTACATCGGCTCGACCGGCGAAATGGGATTGCATCATCTCGTCTACGAGGTGGTCGACAACTCCGTCGACGAGGCGCTGGCCGGATTCGCCGATCGCATCGACGTCACCATTCACATCGACGACTCCATCACGGTTGTCGACAACGGCCGCGGCATTCCGGTCGACGAGATGGATGTGGACGGCGAGCGTCTACCCGCCGCGCAGGTCGTGATGACCGTGCTGCACGCCGGCGGGAAGTTCGACTCCTCCACCTACAAGGTTTCCGGCGGACTGCACGGCGTCGGCGTCTCCGTGTGTGAATGCGCTGAGCCATCTGCTGGAGCTCGAGATCTGGCGCGACGGCTCGGTGTGGGAGCAGACATACTCCAAAGGCGAGCCGACTTCCAAGCTGAAGAAGACCGGCACCACGAAGAAGCGCGGAACCAAAGTTCACTTCGTTCCCGACAAGGAAATCTTTACCGTCACCGAATACAACTACGACACCCTGGCGCAGCGCCTGCGCGAGCTGGCCTTCCTCAACAAGGGCCTGCTGATCACTCTGACCGACGAGCGCACTACCGATCCTAAGACCGGCGAGCCGAAGAAGGCCGAGTTCAAGTACAACGGCGGCATCGCCGAGTTCATCAAGCACCTGAACCGCGGCAAGAGCGTGCTGCACGACAAGCCAATCTACATGGAGGCCGAGCGCGACGGCGTGGCCATGGAGATCGCGCTGCAATACAACGATGGCTACTCGGAGACGGTGTTCAGCTTCGCCAACAACATCAACACCGTCGACGGCGGCACGCACCTGTCGGGCTTCCGCACGTCGCTGACGCGCACCATCAACTATGCCGGCCAGCAGCTCGGGCTGTTCAAGGACGTGAAAGAAAACCTGACCGGCGACGACGTGCGCGAAGGCCTGGTCGCGGTCGTCAGCGTGAAGCTGTCGCAGCCGCAGTTCGAAGGACAGACCAAGGGCAAGCTCAACTCCGACATCGCCGGCATCGTGCAGGCATTCGTCAACGAGCGTCTGGGCGCGTTCTTCGAGCAGAATCCCGCCGGTCGCGAAGCGAATCATCAACAAGGCGATTGAAGCCGCTCGTGCGCGCGAGGCCGCGCGCAAGGCCCGCGATCTCACGCGCCGCAAGGGAGCGCTCGATGGCGGAGGCCTGCCGGGCAAGCTGGCCGACTGCTCCGAGCGCCAGCCGGAGCGCTGCGAAGTCTATCTGGTCGAGGGCGAGAGCGCCGGCGGCACCGCCAAGCAGGGGCGCGATCGCCGCTTCCAGGCGATTCTGCCGCTGAAGGGCAAGATCCTCAACGTCGAGAAGGCGCGCTACGACAAGATGCTCGGCCACGAAGAAATTCGCGCCATGATCACGGCGCTGGGCACCGGCATCGGCAAAGACGACTTCGACGTCTCCAAGCTGCGTTACGGCAAGATCATCCTGATGACCGACGCCGACGTCGACGGCTCGCACATTCGCACGCTGCTGCTGACCTTCTTCTTCCGCCACATGAAGGAGCTGATCAAGCGCGGCCACGTTTACATCGCGCAGCCGCCGCTCTATCGCATCAAGAAGGGCAAGTTCGAGCAGTACATCAAGAACGACGCCGAGTTGGTGAAGGTCATGGTGAAGCGCGCCGCCGACGGCATCGTCGTGCGCTATGGCGAAGGCGCGGCCACGCTGGAGGGCGCGCCGCTCACCAAGTTCATGACCACCCTGAACGATTACATCGGCTTCTTCGACAAGGTCAACAAGCGCATTCGCGACGAGCAGATCACGGAATTCTGCTCAAGGCCGACCTGGTGAAGCGCGTCGACTTCGAAGGCGAAAGCAAGAAGCCGCCGCAGAAGATCGCGGCGCTGGAAAAGGCGTTGAAGGCGATCGCGAAAGAGCGCGGCATCAAGTCGAAAGAGCCGCGCTTCGAAGAAGAGCACAGCCTGTGGGAGCTGAAGTTCGTCAACTCGCAGGGCGCCGAGCACGTCATCAACTGGGAGCTGGCGTCGACGCCCGAGTACCGGCAGATGATGTCGAAGTACAAGCAGATCGAGCAGTACATGCAGCCGCCCTACGTCATCGAGCCGATGAAGAAAGGACGCGGCGCAACGGCAAGGAAGAACTGAGCGACGCCGAGAAGGCCGATCAGGAGAAGGTCGAGCAGAAAGCGCCCAAGGCGTCCAAGAAGAAAGCCGAGGCCGTGCGGTGGAAAAGACTTCGCCGCGCGAGCTCTTCGACTACGTCTTCAACGAAGGCCGCAAGGAGTACGACGTCCAGCGCTACAAGGGTCTGGGCGAGATGAGCTCGACGCAGCTGTGGGAGACGACGATGGATCCCGAGCGCCGCACGCTGCTCTCGGTGAAGCTGGAAGACATGACCGAGACGGAAACGATCTTCTCCACGCTGATGGGCGAAGACGTCGAAGCCCGCCGCAAGTTCATCGAAGAGAACGCGCTGGATGTGAAGAACCTGGACATCTAGGATCCTCCGATGCGATGAAGCTTCGTCCACGAGCGCATGGAGGCGTTGGCAGAACTCACACTTTCTTTGGACGGAATGAAGCGAGGAACGACGGATGCTGCGCGGCTTCCACGATTTGTCCGAGTCTTTCAGCGCCGGCCTCGTTAACACTCGCCGCCGCTTCAGCGATAGCCTTCCTTTCGCCCCGCTGTGTTACAACAAATCTTCATGTCTCTGCGTTCTCTTCCCGCTCGTATCGGCACTCCACAGTTCATTGCGCTGGTTTTCTTCTGATCTTCGCTCTGCAGTGCGTGTGGTTCATCGAGTCCATCAGCCGCTGTCGGCGACGGAAAGCGTTTACATCGAGGCCGGACTGCTGCATCTGGAGCACTTCGCCAGCGCCAACTCATCGCAGCACAGCGCGTTGGTGCCGCTGATGGCCGGACATGCTAGCGCGAATCAGCGGCGCAGAGAAGCACGTCACCGACTTCAACAACTACCGCATGCTGCTGCGGCTGCCGTTCCTGCTGGCGGGCCTCGCGCTGGGCGCGTCGCTGTGGTACGTCGCTCGCCGGCTTTACGGCAAACTCGGCGGCTACGTCGCGCTCTGGGCTTCTACTGCTTCTCGCCGCTTGACCATCGGCGCGCCGGACAGGTCGGCCCGGCTGTCGTCGGCGCCTGGGGAGCCTTTGGCCTCATCTTTACCAGCATCGCGGTTGCGCACACGCTGTACGCCCCGCGCGAAGTCGTTCTGTGGAACTGGCGGCGCATTCTGCTGATGGGACTTTCCATCGCCATTTGCGTCGGCGCGCAGTTTTCATTCTGGGTGCTGCTGGTTCCGGCGCTGCTGTTCATGCTGTGGGTGGGACACGTGCGGCCCGAGGTGCGGTCGCTGGTCATCTTCGCGGCCGCCTGCATCGTGGCACTGTTCTGCTGTCCGCGTTCTACGGTTTCGACCCCGTCGAATACGCCAAGGCGCTGCGCCACGCCGATTGGCTGGAAGTCGGCTCGCGCCAGTTCGTCTCGCGCGGGATTTCGTGGACCATGCCAGCTTCTTCCTGGAGAACGGCCTCGGCCTGCCCATCCTGACCGTGGTCACGCTGGTGACGTTTGTTGTCTGGAAGCGCACGCGTTTTTTTGGCACGGCGGCGCCATTGCTCGTGAGCCTGCTGCTCTTCGGGCTGGGGCTGCGCATGCACTTTGCCGCATTCCTCTTCCTGTTTGTGGCGCTGCCATTCCTGATGTTCTTTATGGCGGGCGTTTCGGCGGACCTGTTGGAAAGCCGATTCGCTCTCGCCGCTAACGCGGTCGTCTTCGGCGTGCTCATCGCGAACGCCATGATTGACATTTACGGTCTCATGAATCTGAGTTCGCGCAGCCGATAAGAACTTTCCCTCATCTAATGGGTTGGAATAAACTAGGGGCGGTTATGAGTACCCTGGCTGAGCCGGCGAATAAAAAAGTGATGGCGCTCCCTCGGCACCCGCGCAAAAACGGCCCGACTTGGCGGCCCGTGCGAAGCGCTTTGGTAATTTTTTCTCTTACGTTTGCCGCCGCCACGGTCTGTGCCGGGCAGTATAACGGCGTTCGACCCGGCAGTCCCGCTCCGGTGCCGCACTTTTCCGGTCCCCCGATCCCGACAGGAGCTCCGCCCGTTCCCGGCTACAACCCGGGCTACGGCTACCACTATCACTACGGCCCGTACTTCAACGGGACCCACAACGGCGGCCGTGGCTATCGCGGAGGCGGCTGGGGGTACGTGGTCCCGTATTACTATCCTGCCGACGATTCAGCTTACGGCTACGATTATGTCGGCGCAGGGCCTGACTTGTACTCCGGCCCTCCGGTCGGCGCCAATGATCCCGCGCTGCACATGATTGTGGAGCAGCCGCCGATCGAGCCCTATTCCTACGGTCCGCCGCCAGGCTACCCTGTGCCGCAACCTCCCGCTGCAACGCCGGCCCCTGCCAACAATGCCAATAACGAGGTGAAGTCGGGCGAGCCAACCGTGCTGGTTTTCCGCAACGGCAAGCAGCAGGAAGTGACGAACTACGCCATCATGGGCGACACGCTGTACGTCTTCGATAGCGGCAAGAAGAAAATTGCGCTGGCCGATCTCGATATTCCCGCCACCGTGAAGGCGAACGACGATCGCGGCATGGAGTTCAAGATGCCGCCCACGCCCAAGAAGAAGTCGCCGACTCCGGCGCCGCAGAGCGCCAAGCCGGATGCCACGTCCGACGGCACGCCTCCCAACATCGCCGCCCTAATCAATTAGTTTGAGCGAGTGGTCGCTGGTGGGCCTTGTTGATCCCGTAATTTCGCAGGAAGCCGCACCTGCTTTGCACTTCGCATTGCAGCATGTCCTGCACCAGCAGGTTCCAGCCCACGAAACCGGAGAAGACGTGATTCTCGGACTGCTCCGGTGTGGGCGCCAGTCCCTCGCCAGTCTCGGCGTTGTAGTCCTCGTGCATCGATCCCCACTTCTGGATGTCAGCCAACACCATTCGTCCCAGGATTCCCGACAACTCGGCGGCTTCCTTGTCGAAGCCGTAGCGCTTGAGCGAAATGTAGTTCATGTAGTTGGCGTTGATCCAGATTGGCCCCTGCCAATTCGAATACGGAACGATGATGGCCGCATTGTTGTAGTCGGGATCCTGCTTCGACAAGCTGCGAATGCCATACGGCGCCAGCATGACACCCTTGTTCAGCACGTAGCGCGTGATCACCTGCTTCGCGCTCTTCTCCGGCAGGATGTCGTCGATGAGGGGAACGAAACTCGAATAGCTGATGCGCTTCACCGGTTTGCCCGTGTCGCGACGGATGTTGTAGAACATCGCGTCCTGGGCGAACCAGAAGTGCTGGAGCATCGCCGCCTTCAGGTCCGCGGCTTTCTGCAGATATCGCAAGGTCTCATCCGTCTTGCCCAACTTTGCGGCCAGCGCGGCCATGGCCTTGTACTCGCGAAACTGAAAGGTGTTGATGTCGGTGGCCAGAATCGCGCTCTTGTCGTGCTCATCGTTGGTCAGCGCGACATTGTTGTCGGCGCCGGAAGAGATCGCGTTCTCCCAGAAGAACAAGCCGTATTTCGAATCGAATTGCGTGCGCTCCCGATAGGCGATGACTTTGCGCATCGACTCCCAGATCGGCTTCACCCACTCGTAATCGCCGAGGCCCTCCGACGCGATAACCGCGCCCTGCGCCAGGAACGGCTTCATGGCGAACTTGCCCATCAGCGGACGCGGACCCTTGGTCGTTATGCATCCGGCCACGTAGCCGTCGGGATCAATCGCCCCGGCAAAATCCAGCACCCAAAACTTCAGATATTGCGGCTTGCCCTGCTGCGCCAGATGCGAGCCGATGAAGAAGCCATCCCAGTCCCACATCTGCTTGTAATAGCCGGCGGGGATGAGATAGTCATACTTGATAAAGCCCTCCGCGGGCCGAATCGACTGCGGTTCCAGCTTTGCGTAGGCGTTCGAAACCTGGGTGAGCGTCTGCGCAAGATCGTCAGACGGTTTTCCGGACCATGCCGCGCCTATGAGCGCTAAGAACCAGACAACGAGCAATACAAAGCGGAACATTCGCATCATGGCAACATTGTCACAGAAAGCGGGGCCTCCAGGTTGAGCCCCAGCAGCACGGGCTGAGTCACTGAGCAATCGCCGCCAACTCTTGCTAGACTCACCGGGAATGTCTGCCTCGCCGGTCTTAGTCGCAACCAAACAGCCGCGCGTCGAATCCGTCGATCTCGTGCGCGGGCTGGTCATGATCCTGATGGCGCTGGATCATGTCCGCGACTTCCTGGGCGGCCCGGCCAACCCCACCGATCTCGCGACCACCACGGTTCCGCTGTTCTTCACGCGCTGGATCACACATTTCTGCGCGCCAGTGTTCTTTCTGCTTACCGGAACTGGCGCGTATCTCGCGCTGGGACGAAAATTCAAGCGCGAACTCTCACGCTTCCTGTTTACGCGTGGTCTGTGGCTGATTTTTATCGAACTCGTGGTGTTGCGCTGCCTCGGCTTCCAGTTCAACTTCGACTATCGCCTTACGATGTTCTTCATCCTGTGGGCGCTGGGCTGGGCGATGATCGTCCTTTCCGCTCTGGTCTATCTGCCGGATTGGGTGGTAACGACGTTCGGCGTGGTGCTGATCGCTGGCCACAACCTGCTTGACGGCATCAGCTCGCAGAATCCCTTGTGGATCATCCTGCACCAGCCGGGCTTCATCCTCAATACGCCACAACACCAGGCGTTCGTGGTCTATCCGCTCATACCGTGGGTTGGTGTCACCGCCGTGGGTTATGGACTGGGGCGAGTTTATAGCTGGTCGACCCAGAGAAGACGAGCGTTTCTGCTTCGACTTGGCCTCGGCTTGACAGCGGGATTTATCCTGCTGCGCGCTGTGAACATCTACGGCGATCCAAATCCCTGGAGCGTGCAAAAATCGGCTGCGTTTACCCTGCTGTCATTCCTCAATACGATCAAGTACCCGCCATCGCTGTTATTTCTGCTGATGACCTTAGGACCTGCGATGCTCGCGCTGGCAGCCTTCGAAAGGCATACACCGCGCACGCTTCGACCGGCGGTGATCATCGGACGCGTTCCGTTCTTCTACTACTTCCTGCACATCCCCCTGATCCATCTCATCGCGCTTGTCCTCTGCTACGCGCGCTATGGGCAGGTGTACTGGATGTTCCAGTCGCCGTCGCTGCCAGACTTTCCCTTTACGCGGCCGCCTGGGTGGGGACTCTCGCTGCCGGCCATCTATCTGGTTTGGGGAATTGTCGTGCTTCTGCTCTACCCGCTCTGCCGCCGGTTTGCAGGAGTGAAGCAGCGCCGCAGTGACATTTGGCTCAGTTACTTGTAGCCCAGCCAAATATCTGAAAATGAAACTGGTAGCCGGTCGGCGGTTTGCTTTGAAGTTGATTTCGCGATTGCAGTACTACACTTTAGTGGTTACCTTCGTTCTTCGCCTTACTCTTTAGTGTTCGTTTCCACTGCAATAGGCGGCTACACTCACGGCGTCGACCCTTGCCCACTACGTCCATTCGTTAAAGGGTACGCGGGCTGAACCAAGACTCAGTCCGCGTCGGGGGCGCCGGATGCCATTCTCTGTAGGGGAGGAAAAGCTCCGGCGCCTCGTGGCGTTTATGGGCATTTCTATCCGCGTTGAAAGAGACGCTACAGGCCAGAAGAAGAATGGCAAATCGAGCTTCGAACGAAGCTCTGGAATCGTTGCCTCTCACTATACAGAAGCGACGGCTCTGGTCAAGTCGAAAAAGACGGGCAAAGGGCCAGGCGGCGGCTTAGTTGGGTTTTCGAGGCACAATCTGCTCGTCGCGAATAAAGAACTGGGCGGAGCAGGCCCCTGAGCCGCAAATGACGGGCAGCAATCCGCCAACCTGTTTCCGCGTGACCAGTCCAAGCTGGCCGCAGGAAGGGCAAGCCAGAACAGCCCAATAGGGATCGTCCTTTTCGCCCATTTCGCCGGCATTCTCCAAAACGAAAATGGTTCCAGGCTCCATCTGTTCGGGGATCCACTCGCCTAACACGCTCAGTTCTCCGATCATGTGCCCTCCTTCAAGCCGTTCAAGAAGCTCTACTGCCACGCTCTCTAAGATGACGAACGGAACCATTTTGCTTTGCCGCGACATGCGCCACAACGCGCGGCGGCGGCTCCCGCCGGTCTTCGGTGCCGGAGCTCGACCCGGTAGCCGGTTGCTCCGGGGCGCCAGCCAGGCGCTCGATGGGCGCGAGTACCCGCTGGATCGCGTCGCTCAGACACACGGTTAACATCGGCTGGCGAGCATTTTTCAGCAGATCGACCACCCCCCGGGCGGAATTCTCCAGATAGATGTGGCGGCCATCAGTCAGCAGGTGATACTCGGAGGCGGCGGTCACGGTTTCAATCAGCCGCTTGCCGAGCTCCTGATGCAGAAAGCTCAGGACACACCGGATCTTTTGCAGGGAGAAGCCGCGCTGCCGCAGGTCGGAAAGTACGGCCATCTCGGCCAAGTCATCGAGGGAATAGAGTCGGCGATGCCCTTCGCGGCTGGGAACCACAATCCCCTGCTCGTCCCACCATTGAAGCTGGCGTGGGCTGATGCCCGTGAGGGCCACGACCTCGCTCGATGTAAACGTCAATTGCACCGATCCGGCCAAAACAATTCTGGCCTAAATTGTTTTACTCATCATAGTGCAGAAGTTTCGCCTGTCAATGTGCATTATTAACCAGAAAGGCACCTGCACGATGAAGATCGTATGAAAAAGGAAAATGCGATACGCCGCGAGTCGCGGCCATCTGAGTTTTGAGGCGGAGCAGCCTTTCGCGGACCACGCTTCTACACGATCCGAGTTCGCCTGCCTCACGTTTTTGAAGAAACTTTCTTTGACTATCGAGCTTCGGAGATTGAACTCGTCGGCAATTCTGTAACGAAAGGCATCATCGCCGAGAGATTTCGCAACATCACCTTTTTTGCTGCAATCCCGTTGCGCTAAGCCATTGAGAGCATTGTGCTCATTTCGTTTTGTCAGCTCGCAGTTCCGCGCCTTCAGGATTTTCCGTTGCACAACTCAACGATTTCCGACGTTAAGGATTTCATCGTTGCGCGCGATGCATTTCACAACGTCGAAGGCCAAAGTTCGAAGTACCAATCACTTGCAAGCGTGGAAAGCGACAACTTGCATCGTCCCACGTTGTGGCATCAGGAATGCCTTAAAGAAAGTGCCAGCGCGAGAAAACAAAGGCGCGGCAAAGATCATTCAGGAGGCTGGCCATGACCGTACTACTCGTTCTCTTAATGTTCGCGATCTTCCTCACCATCGATTTCTTCTATGCGAAAGCGAAACATCCGGCTCTGCAGGTTGCACCGGCCATGAGCAAGAAGGCAGCGACTGCAGCGACTCTGAAGCCCAGTCTGGTTGGCGGCTTCGCGGTTCCAGAGAATCGCCGTTATCATCCTGGACACACCTGGGCGCTGAGCGAGAGTCCGAACCTGGTTCGAATCGGCATCGATGACTTCGCCTCGAAGCTTGTCGGCAAGGTTGAGAGCGTAATGCTGCCGCAGCGCGGACAATGGATCCGCCAAGGACAAAAAGTATGGAGCATCGTCCGCAACGGCGTGAAGGTCGACATGGTATCGCCGATCGAAGGCAGCGTGGCGGACATTAACGATGCCGTGGTCAACGATCCATCGCTGGCAGCCAAGGACCCCTACGGTGAAGGCTGGATGGTGACGGTTCAGTCGCCCGATGCCAAGACGAACTTCCGCAACCTTCTCGGCGGTGCGCTGGCGCGGTGGTGGACGGAAGAGTCCTCGATGAGACTGCAACGGGTTATGCCGAGCGCTCTGGGAGCGCTGGCGCAGGATGGCGGTGTAGCGATTGACGACTTGTCGAGCACGATGCCCGATGAGCAGTGGACGAAGGTCACCCGCGAATTCTTCCTGACATAGTCGAAAGCCCCGGAGAGGCCTCCTGCTTCGGGCCACCTTCAAGTGGAACGCTCAACCGGCCGCGAGAATCGGAAACCAACCGAGACTCGCGGCCGGGTTTATTTGCGCCGCAAAGAGCAAGAGGCGGCGGTTTGTGGTCGCCGCCCCAGCCGGGTGCGCGTTCTCGGCCAGTAGAAGTGCGCTCGCGCTCCCTAACTTGTACTGTCACCGCCTAAGAGTCTTCGACATAAACTGCGGCCGATGGCTGATGTCGGGCCCTTCGTTCGTCCGTTCTTCTGCGACCTCCGTTCGTCCGCCGCCAGGATCAATGCCAGAAATGGTCCCAGCGTCTTGGGTGAAGGCTCTCCTCCACCTTCATTGGTGACGCGAAGGTTTAATGCTCCTTCGTGTGCGTCGGCAGGCGCCTCCAAAAGCCTGCACCCTCGTGCTCCGTGAGTCGTGAAACTTGCCGAAATACGACTTTTCCTGCTCAACGTAAACAAAAGGGTCAGAAACGGGCCGAGCGTCAGGTTGCGCGGATGTACTTTGTACATATCCTCACCCCCTTGGTGGAGACCCGCCGTCACCGCAATCCGGAGGCGGGTGATCGGCCCGCCGCCGGGCTCCCTCACGGAGCCGTGAACTTTGGCCCCTACGCATGTGCTGAGAATGCCTCGACCTTGATCGCTACTCAATGTTTGCGGAATGATTTAGGCGTGAGATCGTCATGAGTTCGACATAAGTGGGGGATGAGTTCGAGATGAGTGCGAGATGATCGCGCAAGACGCTCGCATATAAGGGGCTTACAGCGCCGGATGAGTGCACGATTTGCAACTGCCTCGTTGTATAATCGCGCCGAAACCAAGGTTGCCGGATAGGATGTTTCGGTGAGCGACACCCAAAATCTGCTGCGCTTCGGGGTCTTCGAGCTCAACGTCACGACGGAGGAGCTACGCAAGTCGGGCACTTTGGTCCGTCTGGCGCCGCAACCGCTGAAGCTCCTGGCGCTGCTGGCGCGCCGCTCTGGACAGGTGGTCACCCGGGAAGACATTCAGCAGGCACTCTGGGGCGGCGAAACCTATGTTGATTTTGAACAGGGCATGAACCACTGCATCAAGCAGATAAGAAATGCTCTGAGCGATAGTGCCGACACGCCGCTGTACGTCGAAACCGTTCCTCGCCGAGGCTATCGCTTTCTTGCTCCCGTCGTCACCAAGACCATTCCCGCGCCGCCGCCGCGCGTGGTCGAGTCACAATCGGGCATTCAAGGGAATCTGGCCGCACAGCGGCCCGGGGCGATTGGTCCCGTCCAGCCAGTGGTCACCGACCCGACGGCAGTTCTGCGGGCTAAGGCGCCGGTCGCCCTACAACCCGTCCCGGAAGGTGCCATCGCCGCGGTGGACGACAAGCCGACGGCCAGCAATAGCCGTTGGAAGCTGTTTGTCATCCTGGCAGTGCTGGTGATTCTAGCCTTGGCGGTTGTACTGTTCTGGCGGTCGCACCGGGCTGCTCACCTCAAGCGCAAAGCCAAATTTGTCACGGCCGCCCTTGAGACCCTACCTTCGCCGTTCCCGCCCGGCTCTGCTCTCTCTAATTAATGGAAGCCTCTGATTGAGCGTGGCTTTGAAAGGGATGGTCTTCTGGCAGTCCGCAAATTCACTTCTTGAGCGCGGCTTCAGCCGGTGAGGGACTCTGCCCTAAGCTGCATGCGGCGCGGCTTTGTTGCGCTTGGAGGAAGGCCGCTTCGGCGGCTTAGTTGCCACTTGGCCTGCCGGTCGCTCCTGCAGCAGCAGTTCGGTGGCCTGGACGCGCGCATCCCGCCGGAACCACTGCTGCACCACTTCATTCTTGAGCAGGTTGGCGATGGCCAACAAACTCATACCATGATGATGGGCCATCCAGGATCGCACCAGCGCGAAGCGCTGCCGCCGCGAGGTGCGGACGTCGGGCGTGAAGTCGGCCGCTTCGTAGTAGCCGTAAGCGCCGAACCAGCCCTTCTTCGTCATCCAGCGCAGGTTGCGCACCGCCTCCGCGGGATCGATGGCCAGCGCCAGCATGCTCGCGTAGGGCGCCACCACCAGCCGCTCCTCATCCTGCTGAATGGCAAGCTGCGGGACGCCGAAGGCACGATAGCCGTAAGCTCCATTCTCCTCTACCTTGGCGTATGCACACTCCGAGATGCCCCACGGAATGCGCTTGTCGTCGGCGTACATTTGCTGCGCGTATACGGCGGCGTCCTGGCTTTTTTCAGCATCGTTTCCGGATAGGTGCGCAGCCAGAGCCGCGGCATGAGGTACTCGAACATGGTTCCGGTCCAGGAGACGAGCGCCCCGCGTCCTTCTACCACAACGTGGGAACGTCCCATGCGAAACCAGCTTTCCTGCGGGATGTCATCTTTCGCGACCGCGACGAAGGCGGCGATGCGCGCTTCCGAGGCCAGCAGGTCGTAGCAGGCGGCGTGCACCTTGCCGGCTTCGCCGTCGTAGCCGATGGAGAGCAGCTTGCGGCGCTTGTCGAGGAGGAAAGCAAAATCCATCTCGCGCACCAGCCGCTCGCAGGCTGCGGCGATGCTGCGAATTGTTCCAGCAGATGCATGGCATTCAGGCGGGCCTCCGGAAGCCGGGCGAACAATGCTTTCCTGAGCTGCGCGTTCTCCATGCCCAGCGTGATGCTGATTTCGAGCTTGATCCGCAGCTGCTCGATGCATTCTGGCAAGCGGCTAAGGAAAATTTCCTCCAGCTCGCCGCGCGAGGTAGCGTGCTCGCGGAGCGGCGCAAATTCGGCAAGCAGCCACGGAAGTGACCGGAAGTGCGACGTTGATCTGTTGGATCAATCCCGCGGCGCGTTCCGCAAACCATTCGCGCTCGGCGCCCGTATCCTTCTTCTTCTTGGAACCGCCGACAACTGTGCTGGCTCGAGCAGCCGGTCGAGCCAATCCACGTCCTGGGGAGTTTCCAGCGAACGAACGAACCGCTTCGAGAACCCGCCCGCCTCGGCCAGCACGCACAAGTGGTCGCATAGCCGTCCGGCAGCGCCGGACTGAGCAGCGGCCGTTGCAGCAGCTCTTCGCAGCCTCCCTTCAGCGTGATGAGAGAAGCCGCGAGATTTCCGCTATCGACGCTGGAGACAAAACG
>CAVVDN010000003.1:0-273797 GCA_963747045.1 uncultured Acidobacteriaceae bacterium
GTTTCTGTCACCTGATTTTTCAGGTTCGGTCTTGCTGAAATGCTGGTGTTTTCTGCCCGGCCAGGCAGCGGCGGCAGGGCCGGACAGCAGCGATGTCCTATTGATCCAAGTCAATTCTATTTCTTGCATTCAGCTATATAAAATGCGACAAAGATTGAGCATGATTTAAGTCGCCACCGCGAGGGGCCGGCGCGCCGCATCTCGCGGGTTTTTGAACGCGGCACCTCCGTGTGGCCACCAAACAGAGAGCCTTCAGATGATGTGGCTGGCCGGCCTGCTTGCGCCGTTGTTTTTCATCGCCATTGTCGCCCTCGCCCTCAGCGGGGCCGAACCTCAGGTGCGGATCCAGACCTTCTCGCATTCGTCACCGGATAGAGCAGGAATTCGATCGTCGCGGCTTCAAGCTGCGGATGGTCGGTTTTTCCCACAATGAGCGTCACCATCCTCGTCAGCGTGCTCGCCGGCATTCACTGGCTGGGTTGAAAGCGCTGGGCTGGCGGCAGATGGGAACGGCCATTCTCGCGGTGATGCTGCTTGGCATCACGTCGCCTCGTTGCTGGTCATCGGCGCTGAGCCGCCGCGCCACGCCAAAGGAAGACGGGCGGCGCTGCCTCCTCGACCCCCACCCAAGCATGCCCCGGCCTCCGAGGGGGGGCCGAGCCTTTGCAATCCGTTACTTCAGCGGTCTGAACAGCAGGACCGGTTACTCCTAGCAGGCTGCTGAAAAACCCCTTGCCACGACGCGATTGGTTCGGATTCGATGGGTTATCGGATCGAACATGGGTTGGTTGCGGATGCGCGGCTTCGATAGACGGCGAGATACTCTCTTCAGCTATGTGCGGACGGATGATCGTATCCCGAAGGCGCACCCGCTGCGGGTGATCCGTGAGGTTGCGAACGAGGCATTGCGCTCGCTCAGCGATCAGTTTGATGAACTGTATGCGGCGGAAGGGCGCCCATCGATCCCGCCTGAGCAGTTGCTGCGGGCGCTGCTGCTGCAAGCCTTCTACACGATCCGCTCGGAGCGTCAGTTGATGGAGCAGTTGAATTACAACCTGCTGTTCCGCTGGTTTGTCGGGCTGTCAGTGGACGATCCGGTGTGGGTGCCGACGGTGTTCAGCAAGAACCGGGAGCGGCTGCTGGCGGGGGACATCGCTGCCGCCTTTATGGATGCGGTGCTGAGCCTGCCGCGGGTGAAGACGCTGCTGTCGGATGAGCACTTCTCGGTCGACGGCACGCTGATCCAGGCCTGGGCCAGCATGAAGAGCTTCCGCCGCCGAGACGGCATGGACGAGCCGCCCGGCCCGGGGCGGAACAGCGAACGGAACTTCCGCAAGGAGAAGCGCTCGAACGAGACGCACGCCTCGACCAGCGATCCTGATGCGCGGCTGGCCAGGAAGTCGAATGGGCAGGAGGCGAAGCTGGCGTTCACCGGGCACCTGCTGATGGAAAACCGCTTTGGCCTGGTGGTCGACGCACGGGCGACGCAGGCGACCGGGACGGCGGAGCCTGAGGCGGCACTGGCAATGCTGGCGGAGCTCCCGGGCAGTTCGCGCAAGACGGTCGGGGCGGACAAGAACTACGACACGGCGAAGTTCGTCGCCGCCGTCCGGGAGATGACCATCACGCCGCATGTGGCACAGAACATCAATGCACATCGCGGTTCCAACATCGATGACCGGACGACGCGCCATCCCGGCTACGAGATCAGCCAGGTCATCCGCAAAAGGATCGAGGAGGCGAACGGCTGGATCAAGACGGTGGGCGGCATGACGCAGACCAAATTCCGTGGCCTCGCGCGGGTGAACTGGACGTTTCAGTTCAAGGCCGCAGCTTACAACCTTGTCCGGCTGCCGCGACTGCTGTCGACAGGATGAGTCTGTCTGGAACAAGCCGCAAGGCTGCATCAGCGGCCTTGCGGCTCCCCGAAATCGGGTGAAAATGACCGTAGACATCGAAAGCTGCCGACAGACACTCAGAAATCACACGTTCAATGCAGGTTTTTCAGCAGCCTGCTAGAGCATGATCCGCGCTGGTAGAAGCGCGTATCGTGCTCCAACTCTTTGTCTGAGAGCATGATTCACGCTTCCGGCGATTCCGCCTGCAGCGATCATGCTCTAGCCGCGCACGCCCTCCAGCGCCGCGACCTCGCGGACCTTGCGCGCCATGGCGGCGATGCCGTTGCCGCGGTTGGTGGAGAGCGCCTCCAGCAGCCCGAGGTCTTTCAGGAACACGGGATCGGTCGTGGCGATTTCCTCGCGGCGGGCGGCCGGAATAGACGCGCAGCAAGAGCGCGATCAGGCCGGAGACGATGGCGGCGTCCGAGGGCGCCGGCCAACCACAGCTTTCCCTGCGCAGCACGGCTTCCATCCACACCTTGCTCTGGCAGCCGGGCACGCGATGCGCGTCGTCGGCCCATGCTCCGGGAACGGCGGCAGTTTTCTGCCGAGTTCGATGATGAACTGATAGCGGTCCATCCAGTCGTCGAACACGGCGAGTTCGTCGCCGATGGCGGCGATCGCCTCGGCGGCGGTGGGTTCCTCGGGCTGCACGAAGGCGTCGAGCGCGGGCATGCGGGGCATGTGCGCAGCCCGCCGGCGGGCGTCAAGGGCGGGGCGTCAAGGGCGCCGCCATGCTCGGCTATCTGCTCGTCGCGGATGGCGAGAACGGCTTCCGGTTCAAGCCAGACCCAGGGTTCGCCATTTCGCGAGTTCACGCAGAACCGCCCGCCGCCGCTTCGTGATTCGCCGGGCACCTTCCAGCCGGGCCGCGAGGGCGGGCCGGGGCACTGTTCAGTGAATCGGTATTATCCCCGCCGAACGCCAGCGCCACCTCCTGGGCGATCCTGGCGAGCCGGATCAGAATCACTTCGGCCTGCTCCGCGGGCCATTGTATCCTGCCCTGGCGGACGACCCGCTCCATCTCCGCGAGGAGGTAGAGGAAGTCTTCGTACGGCGTCGCGAACGGCGCCGGATCGCTCGGCTTTCGGGGCACCCGGCTAGCCCCATGACGGAGGTGCCAGAGCCGCTCGTGCGCCGCGACGAGGGATTCGAGTTTCTTCCGTCGATTGCCGGCCGAATAAGCGGGGCCACGCTCGAGCAGCGTCTCCAGGATGCGCAGGAGTTGCTGCGCGATCTCGTAGTCGGATTGATCGCAGGCCTGGTGAAAGGCGCCCAGGACTTTGTCCGACAGCCGGCGCGAGTAGCGTCGCGGCGGGCCGTCGCCGGGCGCGTCAGCGGGGTTGTTCGCGTCACTCATTGCCTGATTTGGAACCGCCAATGTGGCCGCGCGTCATACGCGCAAGCGCCGGTCACGGTTAACGCGCGTTTTGCATTATGACTATCGATCGCGTGCATAAGGGCGCCACGGCGCCGCTTCCGGGAACCGGGCGATGTTCAACCTGCGCAATCTCGACCTCAACCTGCTGACCGTCTTCGAGGCCGTATACGAACTCGGCAGCGCCAGCCGTGCCGCCGATCGCCTCGCGCTCAGTCAATCGGCCACCAGCCACGCCCTCGCCCGGCTGCGCGAAGCATGCGGTGAGGAACTGTTTGTGCGCGGCCGCGAAGGGCTGTCGCCAACGCCGGTGGCGCGGACGCTTTACCCGCCGATCAAGCAGGCGCTGGAAGCGCTGCGGTCAGCCTCGCGGAGGCCACTGGTTTCGATCCCGCACAATCGAAACGCCACTTCCGCATCAGCATTCCGCATCCGTGGGGGCCATTCTACCATTCGCCCTGCGAGCTGCCGTGGCAATCGTCGCTCCGGCAATCGCGCTGCGGTTCGATACCGTTACGTCGCCGGTCGGGCTTGAAGACGACCTGCACGACGGCAACGTTGATCTCGCGATAGACTGGCTGCCGATCGAGTGGGAACCCTACGTCAACCGAAAGTTGTTCGATCCGGTTAGTGCTATTGGCGCGGAGAGATCATCCGATAGCCAAAGCGGGCGCAACGCTCAAAATTTCGGAAAGCACAGTTCGTAGGGTACGCACCCTCGCCGCGAGGTCGATCGTTTGCCGCAAGCGATCAAGGAGTTTCGCAAGCTCGATCTGCCGGAGTTGGTGCGCGTCAGCGAGTTGCTGGAAATACCAACCGTCGTGGCGTCCACCGATCTGTTGGGCCTGTTCGCGCTCAGCATGGCGCCGCTCATGCAGAGTCGTCTGGGGCTGACCGTGCTCAAGATGCCCGTCGAGCTTCCAGCGGTGCCATTTACCTGATTTGGCACGAGAGCCGTCGCGGCGATTCCGGACACCGCTGGCTGCGCGAACTGGTGGCGACGGAGATCGCGCGCTTCAGCGCCGGCTGAAGCCTACCAGTTAGTATAGCTGCCGTCGCGCCGGTGCAGGTGCGGGGCCTCCCAAAAGCGGAAAGCTTCCGCGCTTCACGCGCTCCTCATCGACGGTCACGCCGAGGCCAGGCCGTCGGGCACGGGATAGTCGGCGCCATCCAGCTTCACCTGCACGGGGAAGAATTCGCTGCTGTCGAAGCCGAGATGCGTCTCCGTCGGCGCGCTGCGCGTTTCGAGCCAGGAGAAGTTCGGCACCGCGGCGGCCAGCTGCACGGTCGCCGCCGTGCACACCGGACCCAGCGGATTGTGCGGCATCAGATCGACGTAGTGGGCTTCGCACCAGCCCGCCACTTTCATCGCCTCGGTGAAGCCGCCGACGTTGCAGATGTCGAGACGGGTGTACTGCGTCAGATCCCCGCTCGATGAACGGCAGAAACTGCCATTTGGACGCAAACTCCTCGCCGATCGCGAACGGAATCGTCGGTCATCGTGCGCAGCGCCGCGTAGGCCTCCGGCGTCTCGTCGCGGATCGGTTCTTCCAGAAAATCCAGCGTGCCGCGTCGGCATGCGCTGGCAGAAGGACGCGGCTTCCGCGACGGTCAGCCGGTGATGGTAGTCGACGCCGAGCACCACGCCGCTCGCCGAGCCGCCTCGCGCACGGCGCACCATCCACTCGGCCGTGCGGCTCAATGACTCCCACGGCTCGAACAGGGTCGGCGTCTCGGGCGACGGCTCCCGCCGGATCCAGCCGCACGCACGTCCATCCGCGCCATCACCATCCGGGTCAGCTCCGCCATGCGCGCGGGGTCGGACGCCCGGACCGATGGCGAAGGTGGGGACGAAGTCGCGCTGGCTGCCGCCGAGCAATTCGTAGACCGGCACGCCGAGGGCCTTGCCCTTGATATCGTAGAGCGCGATGTCGATGGCCGAGAGCGCGGCGGTCAGCACGCGGCCGCCCTCGAAATACTGGCTGCGATACATCTCCTGCCACAGCGCCCCGCGCGCATCGGGTCGCGCCCGATGAGGAACTGCGCGTAGTGCTCGACCGCCCCCATCACGGCCCTCTCGCGGGCGCTCAGGCCGGACTCGCCCCAGCCGTAGAGGCCCTCGTCGGTCTCCACTTTCACCAGCAGCTGGTTGCGGGGGCCGATCCAGGCGGGGTAGGCGATGATGCGGGTGATTTTCATGCGCGCGCTCCTTGGCCGAGTGGAACCTTGCCTCGATCACGCATGGTCCGGCCGGCTCGCGCGGCGCGTCAATGGGGACAGGGGGGCGCCTCGCGACGCCGCCCCTTCCACACACCCTTGACGCGCCAGGCGAGCCGGCCGGACCATCGCCGGTCGAGGCAAGGTGAGGACAGCGCATGTACATCGGCACTCAGATCGCGCCACGGGACGATTCCGACTACCGCGTCTGGGCGCAGCTCGGCGTCACGCACGCCTGCGTCGATCCGCCCGGCAATCCGCACCACTGGAGCCTCGACGACCTCAACCGGCACCGCGAGCATGTGGAGAGCTTCGGCCTCTCGCTCGACATGGTGCAGCTGCCGCTCTCTTCGCGCCCGCTGGAGGAACAGCAGAGCCCCAACATCCTGCTCGGCAAAAGCCCCGAGCGGGACGGCGAGATCGACTCGATCTGCGCCCTGATCGAGCGCCTGGCGCGGGCCGGCATCCCCGCCGCGAAATACAACATGAACATCATCGGCATTCCGCGCACGGCGCGGCAACCCGGTCGGGGCGGTTCGCGCAATGCGGCGTTCCGCTGGGACGAGGCCGACCAGAAGGCGGCGCCGGGCATCGCGGGCACGGTGAGCGAAGACGAGAACTGGGAGCGGATCGACTATTTCCTCGCCCGCGTCGTGCCGGTCGCCACCGCGAACCGCGTGCGGCTCGCCTGCCACCCGCACGACCCCTACACGCCCCCCGGCTACCGCGGCGTGACGCGCGTGCTCGGCACCGTCGAGGGCCTGAAGCGCTTCGTGACCATGCACGACAGCCCCTACCATGGGCTGAATTTCTGCCAGGGGTCGGTGGCCGAGATGATGGAGGACCCCGGGCGCGAGATTTTCCGGCGATCCGCTGGTTCGGCGAACGGGGGAAACTGTTCAACGTGCATTTCCGCAACATCAGCGGCCGCCGGCTCGACTTCATGGAGGTCTTTCCCGACGAGGGCGCGATGGACATGGCCCGCTCGCTCGCCCTCTACCACGAGCTCGGCTACCCCTACATGATCATGCCCGACCACGTGCCGACGATCGACGGGCGCGACCCCTCGGGCACGGCGTTCGCGTTCTGCTACGGCTATATCCGCGGCCTGATGAACGCTCTGGGCGTCAAGGAAACGGCTGGCCGCTAAACCTGCCCTTAACGTCTTAATCTTTCCTTGACATTCGCCCGCCGTATGTTACAAACACCCCGTTAACATTCAAAAAAACGACGTTTCGCGATAAAGGCGCCGGCCCGACGCCGGCCAACCGGAGGGCGGAAGACCAGCGAAAGGCCGGGTTTTTGGAGCCTACGGGAGTCCGAAACCATGGAAGAGACGATTCGCGTTTGCCGCACCATCACCATCATGATCGTCTGCGGCGTCGTGTTCTTTGTCGGCATGTCCATGGATCTGTCGATGAAACACATCCGGGATCAACTGGAGTCGGCTGCCGCGGGCCTGACCCTGGCGCATTCCTGGCAGGGTCCCTGGCAGCGGTAACCTCCTCGCCGCCGTCCGCGCCGCCGTGCTAGCCTCCGTGCCGTCATAAAGCCGGGGGGAGGCGCGCCGTGCAGACCGTTTTGATCGATATTCGTCCGCTGCACCCGGTGCTCGGGGCCGAAATCCTGGGCCTCGACCTCGCGCACGACCTGCCGGAGGATGAGTTCCGGACCATCCGCGACGCCTTCAACCGCTATTCCGTCGTCGTCTTCCGCGACCAGCAGGCGCTGACGCCCGCGCAGCAGGTGGCCTTCAGCCGCCGCTTCGGGCCGCTCGAAGTCCACGTGCTGCGCCACTTCCTGCACCCCGACTTCCCCGAGATCCTGCTCGTTTCCAACGAGGTGCGGGACGGCAGGAACATCGGCCTCGCCGACGCCGGCCGCTATTGGCACTCCGACCTCTCCTACAAGGCCGAGCCGAGCCTGGGTTCGCTGCTGTGCGCGAAAGTCCTGCCGGCCGAGGGCGGGGACACGCTGTTCGCCAGCATGATCGCCGCCTACGAACGCCTGCCGGCGCCGCTGCGCGCGCGGCTCGACGGGCTGAGCGCCGAACACGATTACGCGGCGCGCATGAAGAAGCAGGGCCGCCCGGACCTGTCGCCGGCGCAGCGCGCCGAGGTGCCGCCGGTCGTGCACCCGGTGGTGCGCGTGCATCCCGAGACCGGCAGACGCGCGCTGTTCGTCAACGAGGGCTTTACCACGCGCATTCTCGGCATTCCCGAGGACGAGAGCCGGGCGATTCTCGACCGGTTGTTCGCGGCCGAGATCGAGCCTGACATCATCTACCGGCACAAATGGCGCGCGGGCGACATGGTGATGTGGGACAACCGTTCCGCGATCCATCTCGCCGCCGGCTGCCCGGAGCACATGGCGCGCACGATGTACCGCACCACGATCAAAGGGGGCGTGCCGAAGGGGATCGGCTGAAGAGACGCCCTCAGGTCTCTTTCAGCAATTCGATGCGCCGGCCGCCATCGCGCGAAGAAGGCGAGGGGCTTTGCCCGGGGCAGCGCCCCTCGACCCCACCAAAGGCAGAGCCCCTGGGCTGCCTTGAACGCCGGCGCACCAGGCCGAGGCCGACGAGGCAGGTGCCGAACAGCGCGACGCTGGCGGGCTCTTGCACGGGGGTGGCGACGAAGCCGTGCTCGACGTCGTTGGCATCGAAGTAATCACCGACGATCTGCCCCTGGTCATTGACGCCGGTCAGCACCGTGCCGTCCGCGCCGAGCGGATCGTCGAAGGTGGAGAAGTTGCCGTTGTTGTCGATAAAGCCTTCCTGCAGCCCCTGGGCGTCGGTGTAGCTGCCGACGATCTCGCCGTCGTTGCTGATGCCATAGGGGGTCTCGGCGATGGCCCCGAGCACGTCGAGGTCGGTGAAGACGCCGCCGGCATAGACGAAGGGGGTGCCGGTGCCGGTCGTGCCGACGATGGTGCCGGCGTCGTTGATGCCGAAGAAGCTGGTGGAGCCGCCGTCGCCGGGCGCGTTGAGCAGGCTGATGACACCGCCATTGTCAATGAAGCCGGACGACTGGCTGCCGGTGCACCCGGCGCAGGTGCCGACGAGGATGCCGGCGTCGTTGAGGCCGAAGCCGCTGGTGGAGGTGCCGGGCGGGATCGAGAGCGTGGCGTAGCTGCCGCCGGCCTCGGTGAAGGCGTCGGTCGAGGTGGAGGACGACGGCGTGTAGAAGCCGATCACCTCGTCGGCGTCATTGACGCCGAAGGCCGAGGTGCCTTGGGCGCCGGCGACGTAGATCGGGGAGAACGCGCCGGCGCTGTAGATCCAGCCGCTGGTGCCGCCGCTGACGGCGCTGGAGCCGACGATGTCGCCGAGATCGTTGATGCCGTTCGCGGTGGTGGCGGAACCGCCGGGGTAGTCGAGCGTGCCGAAGGTGTAGTCCGTCTGGGCGGCGGCGGCGAACGGCACCGCGGCGGCCAGCACGATCGGGCCGATGAGTTTGG
Source organism: uncultured Acidobacteriaceae bacterium (assembly GCA_963747045.1). Taxonomy (GTDB): domain Bacteria; phylum Acidobacteriota; class Terriglobia; order Terriglobales; family Acidobacteriaceae; genus Bog-257. The sequence goes on from CAVVDN010000003.1 coordinate 8,953, forward strand.
CGAGCGACATCAGGGAAGCCTCCTGCTTCTGTATTGAACCAAATCAAGGATGGCGTTACTTCTGGTTTTATTGTCCTTAAGGAAAGATGAACAATATTCAGAAGCGGATGGTGGGCGCATTATTTTCGCCTCCACAGGTCGATGACATTGGAGGCCGGCGCCGAATCGGCCGGCGGATGGCTGCCGGCGGGCCGTTGGGACATCGAGACTTTCGCCGGGGTCATGGCGTTGCTGCGGTGGCCTGGCGCGGCGGCCGCCGGCCGCCAGCGTGGCGCGGCGCGGCGGCTGATCCGGCGTTGCGGCGGCAGGCGGCGGACGGGTTGCGCGTGCACGGGGGATCGCGGCGCGGCACGGACCGGCGCGGCGGGGGCGGAAGCGGCCGGCAGGGGGAGGTCGGCGGACGCGGGCAGGCCGGGTTGTTGGTCCGGCCGGGCGCGGCGGAACGTTTCGGCGCGGTCGGCGGGCTCGGTGCCGATAACCGCGAGCGAAACGAGCGAAATGCCGAGTTCCACCGCGATCAGAACGGTAAGCAGCATGGCAAATTCCCGGGGCGGGCGCGCCGGGCGCGGCCCGCTTCAGTGGTGCTGGAGGATGGCGTGGGACGGAGGGCGGCGGCCGGCGCCGGTCAGGTCAGGTGAGGAACTGAACCCCGACGACGGCGGTGAGCAGGAAGGCCAGGCCGGCCATGGAGTATCCGATTTTCTGCAGCTTCAGGCTGCGGCGATGAAACGCCTGCTCGGCCGATGAAGCCTGCGAGAGTGTCTGGATCTGACTCGGAGGCTCAGAGTCGCTGAGCGCGAGCGTGACGATGCTGATGAAGAACAGCGGAGGCAGCAGGCCGGCAAGCCACATTTTGATTCTCCTGTTTTTGCCGGGGGCAGGGGAAGCGGGGTCGTTGCGGGTACGCGATCTATATGTTTCGTTATACGAATGACACGCGGCGCGCGAGCCGCCGGCGTGGCGGAATTAACTCCTTGCGGGGATGGATTTAACGTCTGGCAGGGCACGTTTTGACGCTCGCGGGGTGGGTTGACGGCGGATGCAAGAGGTTCAGTGGTCAGTCTGTGTGCGTAATTTTCTGTATAGTAAAACCCGATGGCTGCGATTGACCTAGATCAACATGGAAGCGGTTTTCACGCTCTTGTATTGTGGACGTCTCCGCTGTTTCATTGGCTGAGCCGTATATTACTAAGGTATTAACGCCATGTGCGCCGGGGCTGTTTGCTGCCCGACGTGGCCCGCGTCGCGCGGTCCGCGATGCTCGGGTTCCAAGGCCTGTTTCGGATCAACGCGCGGCCGGAACAGCCGCTGTACCGCCGTTTCGTGCTGCGGGGGACCTGAGCGCCGCGGCTCAGGGCTTGCGGGCGGTGCGCGGCCGGCTGGCGCCTGGCGCCCTGGCGCGGCGGCGGGCGGCGTGCGCGTGGCGCTCGCCGTATTTCATGCCCTCGAGCTTGAGGCCGTCGGGGTCGAGGAAGAAGACGGCGTAGTAGTCGTCGTAATACTCGCCGGCGGGATCGACGATGGTGGCGTGCAGCTCTCCTGCAGGAACGCCTGCAGCGCGTCCACGTCCTTGCGGCTGCGGAGCTGGAACGCGTAATGGTGGAAGCCCACGTCGCCGATGCGGTATTTGTCTTCGCGCGCGCGTCGGCCGGGCCGATCCAGAAGCGCGTCTTGCCGTTGGTCCAGCCGATGGCGTCATCGTATTCGTCGGAGACCCCGAAGCCCATGAAGGCGAACAGGCGGCCGTAGAAGTCCTTTGACTTCCGGAAGTCGCTGACGCGGATGACGAGATGGTCGATGCCGACGACGCGGACCATGGTTTTCCTCCTGGCATTACAGCGGGTATGGCATCGTCCGCCGGAATGACGAAGTTAAAGTCAAGGGGGCGCCGGAGCGGCGGGAAGGCCTGGATTCCGGCCATTCCGGCGAACGGGGCCGTAATCCAAATTGCGCGGTGCGGTCTGAGGCACGCATGGAGCCTGGATCGCGACTGGCCCCCGGCCTCCGAGCCGGGGCCAGGGGCCAGTCCTGGCGAGTGGCGCTGTGGCGCGGCAATGGTGGGTTGCGCTCCGCGCACCCACCCTACGATTTTTTTCGGATCGCACTTGACCACCTGCCTGCGTCCGGCGTAGTATGTGAGTTAGATATTAACTGCTTGATGAAAGGACCCATGCTCACCGACCCCACCCTCACCCTGGCCGACCAGATCTTCTGGCTCGTCGCTGTCTTCATGAAGACAATGGCGGCGGAGGGCTGCAAGCGGCGGATCGGACTGTTCTCGGTCGCGATCTGGAGCCGGGTGAAGCGGTTCGAGCGGCGGTTTCTGGCGCTGTATGCCGAGTGGAAGGCGGGGACGCTGCCGCAGGCGCGGGTGGTGCGGGCGGCGGCCACCCCCCACCCTAGCCCTCCCCCTCAAGGGGGGAGGGAAGCGGGGGCGAACGGCGCGGGCGGTGCGGCGTCTACCCCCCACCCTGACCCTCCCCCGCAAGGGGGGAGGGAAAAATCCGGGGCGGAGGCGGCGTTCGATCCGGGGGCGCACGATGCGGCGTCGTTCGAGTGGGCCAAGCAGCGGCCGGCGAGCGTGCTGCCGCGGGCGTTCAGGTGGCTGCAGGGGATGCTGCCGATCAGCGCGGGGACGATCGCGAGCGGGCTCTCGTCGCTCATCGACAACCATCCGGAGATGGAGGCGTTCGTGGCGGAGGTGCCGCAGGCGGGGCGCATGCTGCGGCCGATCTGCGAGATGGCGGGGCTGAAGCCGCCGGAATGGCTGATGCTGCCGAAGCGGGTGCGGAAGAAGAAGGAGCGGCCGCGGCTCTCGGAGGCGGACGAGGCGGAGTTGCGGCGGATCACGGCGTGGTTTCCCGACAGCCCGGCGGGGCGCCGGGGGAAGCGAATATGGCGGCGGATGTTCGAGGGCAAGCCGGTCGATCTGACGAAGGTCTCGGCGGTGGTGCTCGGGTTGGTCCTGCATGCGCCGCGGGACGGTAACTGCCCGCCGCCGGAGATCGGGTACGGCGGGCGATGGCCGCGGCTGCCGAAGGATTACGTGCGGCCGAAGGATTGAGAGTGAGATGGGGGAAGGTGCGAGGCGATTGTTCCGTGTATGAAAACGAGTATGTTAGAGAGAAGGAAGTAAAGAAGATTCACCACAGAGACACAGAGACGCAGAGAAGAAAGAAAGACTGGATTCGGGCGTTCGCCGGAATGACGGGTCCCGCGGTTTGACTTTCTTCTTTTCTTTTCCCCGCCTTCCGTCCATCGCCTTCGGCGCCGGGCCGGTGGTGAATCCGTTCTTCTTCCTTTGTTTCCTTCTTTCTCTACGGCGCGCCGAGCAGGTGCGCGACCTCCTCGTCGCTGCGGAACTGAATGGCGAGGTCGTCCACACAATGCTCGATCAACGCGGTGACCGCGCCGGCGCCGGGCGCGGACGCCGTGCGGTCGGCACAGCGCGTGGAATAGGCGTGATTCACCGTCGACGCGTCACCGCGCACCGACAGCGCAATGCCCGCCTCCAGAACCATCTGCCAGCCGAACGCGGTCGGGCTCAGGCGCACCGCGAAATCGGTGACCTTGCCCTCGATCGTGACGCCGGCTTCGTTTGCGAGCGTGTGCCCGGCGTGGCGCAGTTCGGCCGCGAACGCGTCGTGCAGCACCTCGCCGGGCGTGGGCGACATCAGCACGCCGCCGGCGGGGCTGCCGGAAACGCTGCGATCGCCGATGCGGCCGGGCTCGGCGCTCGCCTCGGCGAACGGGGGCAGGGCCACGTTGCGCGGCGGGGCCTGCGCGAGGGCGGAGAAGCCGCTCGCGGCCAGGTGCGGGGGAATGTGCAGCAGGAGGTCGCCCGCGGGCGGGCCGCACCCGGCGAGCGCGAGCACACAGGCGAGCGGCGGCAACAGGGAGCGGCGCATGCGGCAGTCACCTCGGGACACGTTGACACAGTCTAACGGCGAACAGCAGATTCCTCAGCGGATTCGCGGAGCACGATGATGGCCACGTTCACCTGGCTGGGCGGCGGCAGCAATTCGTTCGATACGGCAACGGAGTGGATGCCCAACGGGCCGCCGGCGGATGGCGACACCGTCATCATGCCGTCGGGCCTGGCGATGGTGATCGGCGGCGGCACGCTGAGCAATGCCGTCTTCAGCCTCGGCAGCAACGACGCCGTCAGCCTGGATACCGCAACGATCGTCGGCGGGTCGATCACCGCGGGCGCCGGCTTCACGCTCGATGCCACCGGCAGCACGCTGGAGAACACCGGGCTCGGCGCGGGCAGCGGCAGCACCATCAGCCTGACCGGCAGCACGCTGCTCAGCGTGGACGGCGACCTCGTGGACGGCAGCGACGGGGCGGAGCAGGCGACGGTTGATGCGGGCGCGAGCGTGTCGGTCACGGGCACGCTGATCATCGGCGGTTCGGCCGGGGCGGCCGGGGCGCTGGTGGTCAACGGCGGGGGCACCGTCAGCGTGCGGGCCGGGCGAACGGGGGCGTTCCAGGGCGTGGTGCTCGGCGATGCGGCCGCCACCACCTCGCTCGCCGCGGCCACGGGGTCGCTGAGCGTGGGCGGGGGCAGCGGCAGCGCGGTGCTGGACGATGTCGGCGACTTCGTGGATGGGGCGTTCGGGCAGGCGGGGGCGCGGATTACGGCGGGGGGGACGGTGACGGTCGGCGGCACGCTGTTCATCGGCAGCGTCAGTCCGCTGAGCGAGGGCGTCGGCACCGTGGAGGTAAGCGGCGGGCTGCTGACGGCGGCGGACGTGCAGCTTTCGCCGGGCTCGACGCTCGATGTGGCGGTGGCGGGGGCGGTGGTGGCGATCGGCGGGGCGAGCGCGGTGCAGGGCATCGACGTGGCGCCGGGGGCGACGCTGTTCGGGGCCGGGCTGGTCAGCGGCAACCTGCTCGACAACGGCGCGGTCGTGGCCGAGGTGCCGCTCGGGGCGCTGCAACTGGTGGGGGGCAGCATCACCGGCAGCGGATCGCTGGTGGTGGCCGCGGCGGGGACGCTCGATATCTTCACCACCGTGCACTACGGCAATCCGGTGGCGTTCAGCGGGCCGGCCGGGGTGCTGCGGCTGGAGTTGCCGGCGGCGTTGCAGGGCAGCATCAGCGGGTTCGGCGTGGGCGACGCGATCGACCTGCCGGGGGTGCGGTTTCCGCCGGCGGGGACGCTCAGCTACGACGGCGCGGCCGGGGTGCTGCATTTCGGCACGCAGGACACGTTCGACGTCGGCACCGGGTATTTCGCGCAGAACTTCGCGCTGCATCCGGAGCCGCTGGGCGGCACCGGCACGGAAATCGTGTTCGTCGCCTGCTTTGCGGCCGGCACCCGCGTGCTGACGGCGCGGGGCGAGGCGGCGGTGGACGAACTGCGGCCGGGCGATGCGCTGCCGGCGGTGTCGGGGCGGGTGCGCCGGGTGCGCTGGGTCGGGCGCACGCGGGTGGCGCTGGATGGGCATTCGCGCCCGGAGCGGGTGGCGCCGGTGCGGATCGCGGCGGGGGCGTTCGGGCCAGGCGTTCCGCATGCGCCGCTGCTGCTGTCGCCGGATCATGCGGTGTTCGCCGGCGGGGTGCTGATCCCCGTGCACCTGCTGGTGAACGGCGGCTCGGTCGCGCGCGAGCCGGGGCGCGGGGCGGTCGAGTATGTGCACCTGGAGCTGGAGCGGCACGACGGCATCGTCGCGGAGGGGCTCCGCGCCGAGAGCTACCTGGACACCGGCAACCGCGAACTGTTTGCGGAGGCGGAAGCGGCGGCGGCGCGGGCCGCCGGTTAGGTCCCGCGGGACTGGCCGCCCTTCATCGCGGCGCCGAGCAACTGGCGCAGATCGCCGATGAAATCGGTGCCCTTGCGGGTGCGCTGGACGAGCACGCTGCGCCGGTCGCGCGGGTCGGGGCCGCGGCGGGCGAAGCCGAGCTCGGCGAGGCGGTCGAGCGCGCGCGTGATCGCGGGCTTCGACACGTCGAGCCGCGCGGCGAGGGCGCGGACGGTGTGCGGACCCTCCTCGAGGTAGCAGATGAGCAGCACGCCGAACTGGCGTGCCGACAAGTCGGGGCCCTCGCGGCGCACCATGCCGATGATGGTGTCCCTGAGGACTTCGAGAAGCCGGTCCGGTCCTGGGCCAAGCGCCATTTTTGTCTCCCCCTGCGCCCACAGTCTTCCGGGCAAGGGCGCTATTCTAACATGTCATTATTCCGCAGTCATCCTGAACTGCACGCCGCCGCGCGGGTTCGTTTTGGGGGGCGCACGCCGTGGCTCGCATTTCCGCGCCAAGTGGAGGAAACTGGCGTGCCTGGAGAGCCTGGATGCACGATAGCGAGACGAGCCTGTTTTCCTCCGCCTCCGCCGGCGCCGATCGCGGCCCGGCGCCTGCGCCGCCCGTTCTGCCGGCGCCGGGCGTGCTGTCGGGGCTGCAACGCGAGCTGCTGAGCAAGATGGAGATGGAGGCCGGCATGGTGGCCGCGCCGCACGACCAGGCGCTGCGCGGGCACTATTTCGACCTGTTGCAGCAGTTCGCCTCCACGCGCACCGGGCTGTCGCATGCGCTGCTGCCGGAGCTCGGGCATCCGCTGTATTTCCGCTGCGGCTCGTCGGACGCCAGCAACCTGTCGCAGATCTTTCGCGACAATGGCTACGGATTTCCGACGCGCGCGACGCCGCGGCATATTCTCGATCTTGGCGCCTACGCGGGCTACGCGGCCGTGTATCTGGCGCGCCGCTTCCCGCAGGCCGAGATCGCGTGCGTGGAGCCGGGCGACGACAATTTCCGGCTGTTAACGCTGAACACCGCGCCCTACCGGCGCATCCGCACCATCCACGCCGCGGCCTGGCACTCGAACGCGATGCTTGGGGTGGGCGCGCGCTACTACGGCGACTGGGGCACGCAGTTGCGGGACACGGTGGCCGACCAGGAGAAGTCGGTGCAGGCGTATTCGGTCGCCGGAACTGCTGGAGATGGCCGGCTGGCGCGGGGCCGGGCTGGTGAAGTGCGACATCGAGGGCGCGGAATACGCGGTGTTCTCCGATCCCAACGCGCGCTGGCTGGAACTGATCGACGTGCTGGCGATCGAGATGCACGACAGCATGCAGCCGGGCGCGAGCGAGATGGTGGCGGCGTGCTTCCCGTCCGACCTGTTCGAGCGCACGCGCCACGGCGAGGCTGACCTGTTCCAGCGCCGCGTGCCACTGTGCGCGGTTGACCCGCCGGCGGCGCGCGAGCTGCACCTGATCAACTGCGAGCCCGGGCTGTTTCCGTTCGCGCTCCGGGACGTCTCCCGCGCCGCCTGGGGGTTCTTCACCTTCGACGGGGATTCCTGCCAGGTGCACCCGAACCCGCCGGGGGAAAAGCCGGCGCGCGTGGTGTTCCCGCGCACGCTCGACGGGCAGCGCCGGTTTCTGGCGACCGTGCAACATGCCGGCCACCCGGCGGCGGCCATCGTGTTCACGCTCATCGTCGAGGCCGAGGATGGCAGCGAGGTGCTGCGCGCGGAGCTGGCCCTGCCGTCGGGCGAGCGGGCGCCGATGACTGTGAACCTGCCGGCGGTCACCGGGCGGCACCGGTTCGTGCTGCAGACGGAAATGGCGCCGGGGGCGCCGCACAACTACAACGCCTGGGCGCGATGGCTCGCGCCGCGCGTGCTTTAGACGAAAGTTAATAGTTTCCTTCATTGAACGGAGCCGTGCCGCTCCCGACGTTCACGGGCGACCACGGTGGCCCGGCGAACAGGCCGGGGCGACGATGGCCTTTATGCCATTGGAGAGCAGCATGAACATGAAGCTGATGTTGAGCGGGGCGACGCTTGGGCTGTTGATGAGCTCCGCGGCGTTCGCGCAGATCCCGTCTACCCTGATGGCGTGCCCGGCGGGCACGCAGTACGCGTCCAGTCCGCAGCTGGCGGAGAGCGAAGGCGCCGGGGCGGCCAATCCGAAGCTGGCGGAGAGTGAGGGGGCCGGGGCGGCCAATCCGAAGCTGGCGGAGAGTGAGGGCGCCGGTGCGGCCAACCCGAAGCTCGCGGAGAGTGAGGGTGCCGGTGCGGCCAATCCGAAGCTCGCTGAGAGCGAAGGTGCCGGTGCGGCCAACCCGAAGCTCGCTGAGAGCGAAGGCGCCGGTGCGGCCAACCCGAAGCTGGCGGAGAGCGAGGGCGCCGGTGCGGCCAATCCGAAGCTGGCGGAGAGTGAGGGCGCCGGTGCGGCCAACCCGAAGCTCGCTGAGAGCGAAGGCGCCGGGGCGGCGAACCCGAAGCTGGCGTCCGCGCAGGCTTCCTCCGGCAAGGCGGTCAAGCTGTCGAACGGCGTCGCCCGCATGCCGGACGGCACCTACTGCAGCCCGGTGCAGTAATCCGGTCACACGCGACCGGCCGTGAATGGGGGCGCGGGCAACCGTGCCCCCTTTTCAATGGCGAGGGGCCCCGCCCCTGGTTAGGACCCGCTATTTTCGAGCGGTCCTAGCAGCAGGGGGCCTCGTCTTTTCTTCCCGATCGAATGAGGCGCGATTGCCGGTATCGAGATAGCTCTCCGCGAGGAGGTGCTCGGCCACCAAGACCGCGTGCGCGGGCAGTTCCACATGCCAATAGGTAATGCTGCCGCACGGGCGCTGCGCCACGCTCGCGCCGTTGCTGAGGTAGCGCACCGGGATCAGCGCACCATCGATGAATACAGCGTGGTCCGGCGACAGGTAGAGATCGCGTGCGGGAACGCCGGGACCGAAGGCGTTCGCGCTCACGCGTACCGGCCAGACCTCGTGCGGCCGCGGATGGGTGGCGCAGTCGATGCTGGAATGGCCCATCCACACGACCGGTGCGATCCGGCCATTCGCCAGCACCACGGTCGCGCCAATGCGGAGCTGCTCGACGGGAACCTCTCCATCGGTCGTCAGGATCTGCGTGCCAGCGGCGAAGCAGGCCAGGCCCAGGGCGGAGAGCCCCATCTCCGCCAACGCCGCCTCGCCGGTTTCGGTGGGATGCTCCGTATCAAAGAACAGATAGGTATCTTGCGTGGCCGGGTCCGCGCTGACCAGGTCCGCTGAGTTGAACGTCGAGTCGCTGCCGGAATAGACAGGCATGCTAACGTTCTGCAAGCCGTACGGCGCCGGCGTGGCGACCGCGCTGTCGATCAGCGAGAACGCATTATCGATCGCGATGTGCAGCGTGCCGTTGTTCATGGCCGCGACGTCGGCCGCGAGCAGATTGTCGTAGGTACTGCGACAGCACGGTCGCATCCGCGGCGATGGTGGGGCCGTCTGCCATCACCTTCGGGGTCTTGCCGACGTCGGGCGCGTTCATCACCAGGACATTGTCCACGCCGAGCGCGGCCAGGCTGCCGAGGAAGCCTGCCTCGACGCTGACCGATTGCGCGATGTCCATGCCGGCCTGCGTGGCGCCGACATTCGCGAGCGTGGTGCCGCTGCCGTAGAGGGTGGCGAAATTGGTGTCACCGACAAGATCGATGATGTCGTTGCCGCCGATCGAGAGCGTGGCCAGCGCGTTCGGCGCCGGCGTGGGAATGTCGTGCTCGAACGTCGTCAACTGCGCGTCGAGGTCGTAGAGCTGCACCGTCGGATCGGAATTCTCCGTCGTCATGCCGGTGACGGCGCCGGCAATCGCGAAGTCGTTGCCGCCGCCGCTGGCGCCACCGACGATTTTCACATACGGGTTCGGGCCGGACACGCCGTCCGCGGCTTCCAGCCCCGCAACCGCGATCGATGCAGCCGTATTGCCGATCAATGACGTGAGCGCGGATCGCAGCGCGTCGGCAGTGGCGCCTGCGCCGCTGGGCGCCGGCTCGGCCAGACCGAGCGCCGACGCCAGATCCTGCGTCCACACGGGGCCGTTGCTGAACACATCGGCCGCCACGCCGTTGTAGCTGATCTGCGCATACGGCGGGCTGACCGGCGTGTGCGTGAAGCCGAGCGCTGACGCGATCTGGCTGATGGACAGGAGATACGCGTTGCCCGCGTCGGACAGACTGTCGCCGAATGCGTAGATGACGCTGTACGGAGAGGTGGGCATGAACGGCCTCGGTGCGGCTTTCCCGTCACCACGTATGGATGCGGACGGGTCGCCGCAAATCACGTCAGGTAGCGCGGGCCGCGCCTCGCTCGATTGTGGTTATCGCGAGGCGAGATCACCTGGTCGCGATTTGCGGCGCTGCGTCGTGTCGCCAGCTCATTGGTGAGATGTTCGCTATCCGGTTCCTTCCGCGCATCATAGCGGCCACGGCGCGCGTACCGTGCTATGAACGCGCATGGTGTCGCCGGCCGACCTCGTTGCGATCCTGCTGGTGTTCGCGGCGTTCGTCGCGACATGAATCATCGTTCATCCGCCTGCCGCGCGCGATCGCGCTGCTGTTCGGGTCGCTCGCGATCTCGGCGCGGCATCATCCTGATCGATCCGCTCGTGCCGATCGACCTGCTGGGGATGGCACGGGAAACACTTAACGCGGCGGCGCTTCCCGACGTGCTGCTGGATATCGTGCTCGGCCTGATGCTGTTCGCGGCAAGCCTGCACGTCGATCTGACCGAACTCGAGCGGCAGAAATGGACGGTGCTGGCATTGGCATCCGGCCAGCGTGATCATTGCGACGATAACATTCGGCGCGGCGATATGGGCGCTGTTCGGTCGGGCGGGATCGCCGGTGCCGCTGGGGTGGTGCATGGTGCTCGGCGCCGTGCTGGCGCCCACCGATGCCGTCGTCGTGGACGCGCTGCTGCGCCGCGCGCCGCTGCCGTCATCGCTGAAGACCGCGATCTCCGGCGAAAGCCTGTTCAACGACGGCGGCGGGGATCGTGATGTTCCAGATCATGCTCCGCTTCGCGCAAGGCGAGCACGGGCTTTTCTTCCACGGCCAGATTGCTGTCGCCCTGGCCTTCGCGGGCATCGGCGGTGGCGCGCTCGGCTGCGTGACCGGCTTCCTCGCGGCCCGCGCGATGCGGTCGGTGGATGAAGCCGGTCCTGCGGCTGATGATTTCGCTTGGCGTGGTTACCGCGACGTATCGGCTGGCCGACATCGTGGGCATGTCGGGGCTGACCGCGGTGGTCGCGTGCGGGCTCGTGCTGCGCATGCAGGCGCCGCGCGATGCCGATGGCGAATCGCGCATCACGAGGTGACGACGTTCTGGCACGTGATCGACGAGTTGCTGAACGCGCTGTTCTTCGTGCTGATCGGTTTCGAGTTGTTCGTCGATCAACTTTCACCCGGAGTCTATCTGTGCCGGTCATCGCCGCGCTGCCGCTCGCGCTGCTCTCGCGCTTCATCGGGGTTGCACTGCCGGTGCTGGCGCTGCGCGGCGGCGGGCGGGCACAGCGGCGCGGCATCGCCATGCTCACCTGGGCGGGATTGCGCGGCGGCGTCTCGATCGCGCTCGCGCTGACGTTGCCGCCGAGCCCGTATCGCGGCCAACTGCTGGTGGTCTGCTACGCGGTGGTGATCGCGTCCGTGTTCGTGCAGGGGCTCAGCATGGCACCGATGATCCGCTGGCTTTACGGACGCTCCGCGTAAAGGCGGGAGGCGCTGCGCCGTTTCAGCCGCTCTTCGAGACGCTGCATCACGACGAAGAACGACGGCACGAACAGCACCGCCAGGCAGGTGGAGGCGATCATCCCGCTCAGCACGCTCAGCCCCAGCGAGATGCGCGCCGCCGCGCCGGCGCCGGTGGCCATCACCAGCGGCACCACGCCGAGGATGAACGCGAACGAGGTCATCACGATCGGCCGGAACCGGGTCCGCGCCGCTCCACCGCGGCGTCGACGATCGCTCAGCCCGCCGCGCGCGGCGCTCGCGCGCCACCTCGACGATCAGGATGGCGTTCTTGGCCGACAGCGCGATCAGCAGCACCAGGCCGATCTGCGTGTAGAGATTGTTGGCGACGCCCGAGGGCGCCCAGCGCCATCGCCGGCCCGCTCAGCGCCAGCGGCACCGCCAGGATCGACCGGCGAGCGGCGCGATCCAGCTTTCGTACTGGCCGGCGAGGCACAGATAGACCAGCAGCAGCCCGAGGCCGAACACGATAGTAGATCTGGCCGCCGACCGCCTTCTCCTGATACGACATCGCGGTCCATTCGTAGCCGGTGCCGCGCGGCAGCACCTTCGCTGGCGATCTCCTCCATCAGATCGACAGCGCCTCGCCGGAACTGAAACCCCGGCGCCGGCGCGCCGACGATCGTTGCGGCCGGATACAGGTTGTAGAGACGTGATCAGCGCGGGCCCGATCGTCCGGCTGGATCGTCACCAGCGCGCCCAGCGGCACCATGTTGCCGTTCTGGCTGCGCACGTAGAGCTGCAGCAGGTCGTCCGGGTGCAGCCGGAACTGCGCGTCCGCCTGCACATAGACCTGGAACGTGCGGCCGAACTTGTTGAACTGGTTGACGTAGCTGGAACCGATATAGCCGACAGCGTCGTGGAACACGTCGCCCACCGACACGTGCAGGGTCTCGGCCTTGATGCGGTCCACCAGCACCTCGATCTGCGGCACGCCGGCGCGGAACGGGCTGATCAGGCGCTGCAACCCGGCTGGCTGGCTGCCGTCGGCGATGATCGTGCGCGTGATGCGCTGCAGCTTGGCGAAGTCGTTGCTGCCGTCGCGCAACTCGACCATCATGGTGAAGCCGCTGGCGTTGCCGATGCCCTGGATCGGCGGCGGCACGACCACGAACGCCGGTCGCGTCCGTCATCCCGTCCAGCGCGGCCTGCAGCTGCATATAGATGGCTGCGCAGATCGCGCCCGGTGCCGTGGCCGCGCTTCGACCAGTCCTTCAGCACGACATAGACGGCGCCGGCGGACGGCGAGCGAGGCGTTGTTGTCCAGCGCCGAGATGCCGGCGATCTCGATCACCTGGTCGACGCCGGGCGTGGCGCGCGCGATCGCGGCCGCTTCGTCCAGCGCGCGCTGCGTCCGTTCCAGCGAGGCGCCGTCCGGCAGCTGCACGCCGACGACCATGTAGCCCTGGTCTTCGATCGGAATGAACGCCGTCGGCAGCCGCGCGATGCCCCAGATCGCCAGCGCCGGCCAGCGAGCAGCGCCAGCAGCGCCAGCGGCCGCGCGTGCCGCACCATGCGGCCGATCAGCGCCGCATAGCCCCGCTCCACCGGCTTGTAGGCGCGGTTGAAGCCGCGGAAGACGATGTTGCGCTGCTCTGGCGGCACGGGCGGGCGCAGCCACAGCGCGCACTGCGTCGGCTTCAGCGTCGCCGCGTTGATCGCGCTGATCAGCGCGGTCGCGGCGATGACCATGGCGAACTGCGCATACATCTGCCCGGTCAGCCCGGGCAGGAACGCGGCCGGCACGAACACCGACATCAGCACCAGCGTGATGCCGATGATCGGGCCGAACAACTCGCTCATCGCCTTGCATCGCGGCGTCGTGCGCGCGAGAGCCCGCGCTCCAGGTGATGGCGCCGCGCCCTCGACCACGACGATCGCGTCGTCGACCACGATGCCGATCGCCAGCATGACCGCGAACAGCGTTGAGAGGTTCACCGTGAAGCCGAGCGCCGCCATCGCCGCGAAGGCGCCGATGATGGTCACCGGCACGGTGGTGGCGGGCACCAGCGTGGCGCGCCAGTCCTGCAGGAACACCAGGATCACGACCAGCACCAGGACGGCGGCCTCGATCAGCGTCTTGTACACCTCGTCGATCGAGGCGTTGACGAAGCGCGTGGTGTCGAACGGAACGTCCCACGCGAGCCCCTGCGGGAAGGCGCGTGCCAGTTCCTGCATCTTGCGCGCGCACGCTGCCCGCGACCGCGAGCGCGTTGGCGTCCGGCGACTGGAAGATCGCGATGCCCGCCGCGGGCTGGCCGTTCGAGCGGAACGATCTGCGAATAGGTCTGCGCGCCAAGCTCGACCCGCGCCACGTCCTTCACGCGGATGAGCCGGCCGCCGTTAGCGCTTTCGGCCTTGACGACGATGTCGCCGAACGCGGCCGGGTCGGCGAGCCGGCCCTCGACATTCACCGTGTACTGGAACGCCTGACCCTGCGGGCGCCGGCGGCGCGCCGATCTGGCCGGCCGGTCACCTGCTGGCTCTGCTGCTGGATGGCGTCGATGACATCCTGGTCGCCTCCAGCCCGCGCGCCTGCAGCTTCTCCGGATCGAGCCAGATGCGCATCGAATATTGCCCGACGCCGAACACGTTGACGTTGCCGACGCCGGGAATGCGCGACAGCTCATCGACCAGGTTGATCGTCGCGTAGTTGCTGAGGAACAGGCTGTCGTAGCGGCCGCCGGGCGAGGTCAGCGTCACGATCTGCAGGATCGAGGTGGATTTCTGCTGCACCACCACGCCCTGCGCCTGCACTGGCTGCGGCAGCGACGCGGTGCGCGCTGGCGACGCGGTTCTGCACCAGCACCTGCGCGAAATTCAGGTCGGTGCCGATGTCGAACGTCACCGTCAGCGTGTAGGTGCCGTCGCTGCTGCTGGTGGACTGCATGTACAGCATGTGCTGCACGCCGTTCACCTGCTGCTCGATCGGCAGCGCGACGGTGTTCATCACGGTCTCGGCGCTGGCGCCGGGATAGCGCGTGGTGACCTGCACCGTCGGCGGCACGACGTTCGGGTATTGCGCAACCGGCAGCCGGAACAGGGCGACCACGCCCAGCAGCACGAAGACGATCGCCAGCACGTTCGCGAGCACCGGGCGGTCGATGAAGAAGCGGGAGATCATGCGAGTGGCGGACTTCGCATCCGCGCTGATCGGTGGCGGTCTGCGGCGCCACCTTCTCGCCGGGAATGGCGCGCTGCAGCCCGGAGATCACCACATGGTCGTCGGGCTGCAATCCGGAGGCGATCACCCGCAGCGTGCCGACCCGTGGGCCGGTCGTTACCGTTCGCTGCTGAACGACATCGTCCTTGTCGACGACCAGCAGATAGCGGCCGCTCTGGTCCGTGCCCAGGGCCGTTTCCGGAACCAGCAGCGCCTGCCCCGCCGAGTCGCCAACGGCACCCGCACGCGCACGAAAAAGCCAGGCAGCAGGGCACGGTCCGCGTTCGGCAAAAACTCCGCGCACCGTCAGCGTTCCCGGTCTGCGTGTCCAACATCGGCGAAATGTAATCGATCGTGCCCGCGTGCGGATATCCGTTTTCGGTCATCAATCCGATCTCGACCGGCACCTTGCCGAGATCGGCTATCGTAACGCCGCGCTCCCGCAGCGCGGCGCGGACACGCAGCACGTCCTGCTCGCTGACATTGAAGGTGACGTAGATCGGATCGA
Source organism: uncultured Acidobacteriaceae bacterium (assembly GCA_963747045.1). Classification (GTDB taxonomy): domain Bacteria; phylum Acidobacteriota; class Terriglobia; order Terriglobales; family Acidobacteriaceae; genus Bog-257. The sequence goes on from CAVVDN010000003.1 coordinate 24,151, forward strand.
GCTGAACGATGGTCGCCAGCTTGGTGGTCGTGTTCTGCCCGACGAGATCTCCAACCGACACTTCGTGCGCCGTCACCACGCCATCGAACGGCGCGTTGACCTGGGTATACGCCGAGATTGGTGGCGGCGAGCGTGACGCCTGCCTGGTCGTTGAGAACGGTTGCATTGTTAGAGTCGCGCGTCGCCCGCGCCTGGTCGACGGCCGATTCCGAAGCAGCGAGTTGCCCCTTTGCCATCGCCACCTGGCGCTTGTATTCGGCGTCGCTCTGAACGAAGTTGGCCTGCGCGCCTGCCAGCGCCGCCTGCGCCTGCTGGAGCTTCGCCTGATAGGGCGCCGGCTCGATGACGAACAGCGTGTCGCCGCGGTGCGCAAAAGCTCCGTCCTTGTAGCGGATTTCCTGCAGGAAGCCCGCGACGCGCGCGACGAGATCGACCTGGTTGTAGGCGACCGTGTTGCCGGTCGCCTCGAGATAAGGCGTGACCGGCTGCTGCAGCGCGTGTGCAACCTGTACTTGCGGCGGCGGCGGAGCGACATACGCGTTCTGCCGCTTGCAGCCGGCGAGCGGCGCCAGCAGCGCGATTGCGGCGAGCAGGCCGCGGCAGGTGCGGCGGGTGATGCGAGTCACTGGTGCTCCGCCAGCGCCGTCTTGCTCGGTGGTGACAGGCGCGCCTGGTTCTGCATCAGGCACGCGACCGCGCGGCCGCCGCCGGGTTGGACGCCGCTGCAATGGGCGCGAAGTCGCCGCTGTAAGACCGGCGAAGCAGCATCGCTTCCTCACGCTGCGTCATCGCGCGTGGCGGAGCGGTTGCCGCAGGCGGTGGCGCGGCCGCCGCGGCTGCCGGGCGTAGGTCGCACCGGAGACGATGCACATCAGGAACGCAACCAAACTGTAACGAAACACCATCACGTTCTGCCTTCTCCGTGTCTGTCCGTGGCTGACGCTGGCTAGCCGCGGAAGCGTCGCGCGCCGCCGCCGCCTCCGGACCGCCCGCGGGAACCCTGGCTGCCCCCGAAACGCGCCGAGCGGTCCTGATCCAGCCGCTGCATCGGGTCGTTGCTGGCTGCGCCGGGTGCGTTCGAGCCGGACATCCGGCTCTGCCAGTTCTTCTGCCAGGCGTTGTTGTTAGCGCTGCTGCCGAGGCTGTTGCTGCCCGCGCCTTTGCTGCCGGCACCCGGCTTCTGCGGCGGCGTCACCGGCTGCCACGAGCCGTTGTCCCATTTCGACCACCCATCGTCGTTGTGCTTGTACGCATTGCCGTTGGCGCCGGCGTAGATGTCGCCGTTGGCGCCGCGGCCGACCGCCGCGTTGTTGCCCGAACTCGTGTGCACGCCCGCGGCGGCCGCGCCGGAGGAGGAACTGAACCCGCCCGCGGTGCCGCGCGCGTTGGAGCCGCTCGCCGTGTTGACGGTCTGGTTGGGCCCGCTGATCGTGCTCGAGCCCCAGCGCGAGTAGCCGTTCCAGTTCTGCGTGGTGCTGCCGGAGCGGCCGGTGGTTGGATTGTTGAAGCTCGCGTAGGAGGTGCCGCCGTTCGGTCCCCAGGTCGCGCTGCCGTGCGCGTAGGCCCCCGTGGTGGGGTTGTAGGCCGACCACGCATCGGCTCCGCCGTACGGTCCGTACACCGCGGCACCGTGCGCCCACGCGCCGGTGGCGGGATTGTACGCGGTGCCGGCGGCGGCGCCGTAGCCGTACGGTCCATAGACCGATCCGCCGCGCGCCCAGACGCCGGTTGTTGGATTATACCAAACCGATCCGGCGTAGGTGTAGGGATAGGAATAATAGATCGGCACGGCGCCCGGAACGATATAGGGCGGATAGTAATACCCGGTGCCGTAAACGACGACGCCGGCGCTGACGTAGCTCAAGGTGTAGCCTGACGTAAAAGCGTAGGTGACGGCTTCCGGCGTCGATCCGACAACGGTCACGTAGGTCACGTTGTACAGCGGGCTGTTCGGCGGGATCGTGTAGATGACCTTCGGCACGCTCTCCGCCAGCGCCCACGGACCGGCGGGCGCGGTGCTGACGAACCAGGCGCCCTGGTAGCAGGCATAATAGCGGCCCTCGACGCCGATGACCTCGAACGAGGTGTTCACGGCATAGGTCATCGGCGTGCCCGGGATCGGCCTGAATTCGGGCTTGCCGGCATAGGTGACCGTGAGCGTGGCGCTGCGCTTCAGCGTGCCCTGCTGGGGGATCTGCGCTTTCAGCACGGCAAGTTCGGCATCGACCGTGCCCGGAACCGAGGCGACGGCCGCGCCATGCGGGCCGTTGGGCGGGATGCGCGCGAAGTCCGGGGGAAGCGAGTCGGACGCATAGGTCCACGGCCCATCCAGGCCGACGGAGCTGAACCATCGGCCGGACACCAGGTAGTAAAAGTGGCCGTTGGCGGTGTCGAAGAACAAATCGGCGCCAGTATTTCTGACATATTGCAGGTTCGTGCCCGGGATGGAGACGAACTGGATCGGGCCCGCGGTCACGATGATCTCGGCGGGCTTCGTGCTGACGAAGATCGTCGGCGCCTGGCTCGGATTGGCGGCTTTCGGCGGAACGGCCTTGCGGACATCCGCGAAGTTCGCGTCGGCGGGGAGTTTGGCGAACGCCGGCGGCAGCTTCGTGACGGGTTTGTACGCCCCGGTCGCCGCGGGCGCGGCCAGCCAGAGGCCGTTATTCAGCAGATACCACGTGCCGGTGCCCGCGGGATCGAAGAAGACGTTCCAGTTCGTGTTGACCGCGTATGTCAATCCGCTCTCGCCGGCGGGCACCATGACCGGCTCGCCATCGAACACGACGAGGCTGGCCGGACGGGCGGAATGGAAAATGACCGGCGGATCGTTCACCACCGCGACCGGCGCCGTGGCTTGCGGGGGCGCGTCCAGGCCAAGCAGGATGCTGTTCAGCGCCACGTGCTTCTCGGGCAGCGTGGCCAAGACCTGCTTGATGCCCGTCTCGATCTGCGCAGCGCGCTGGGTGTCGAGCGAGGGGAAGTGCGTTTCCACGAGCTTCGGCTCGGTCAGCGTCACCGTGTTGGTCGCGAGGTCCGTGCTGGTGGCGAAGGTGAGCTCGATGGTGCCGAAGATCGGTGCCTTCGCGCCGTGCGGGGTGATGGCGACCGCCGCGCGCGCGGTGAGATTCTCGTGCTCCGGCCAGCTCACGGCCTGCGGCTGATACACGACCGCGCTGGAACCGTTGGGTCCGCTGATGGCGTGCGGCCATTGCGTGGCGTCCTGGGCGACCGCCACGGCGCTCAGCAAGCAGGTCGCGAGAAAAGCAAGTATCGCCAGCGCGCGCATGTACTCCCCCGAAACGCGGCGCGTAACGATCGCCCATGGCTGGCCGGAAGTCGAGGGCCGGCTCGCCGAGGAAGGGCAGGCTCGGGCGATGACTAAATCGTGATCGCCGGCTCACGGAGTCTCGTATTGCCGAATGCGCGGCGTGTCGCGTTCTAAACGGCGGCAGCGTGCCCGCAGATGGTCACGCGGCGGTCACATCATTGGCGACGGCGGCGCGCACTTCCCGGACCAGATCATCCATGACCGCGGGTTTACGGATCAGCTTTCCGACGGCCTCGTCGGACGGGACATCGAATGCGGTGATGTACAGCGTCTTCAATTTGGGCCGGCGGTATCGGGCCATGCGTGCCAGCGCGAAGCCGTTCACCTTCATGACGATGTCGATGACGAGCAGATCGATCCGCTCCAAACTCTCGAGCCGCTGCAGCGCGTCATTGAAGCCTGAAACTGCAACAACGGCAAAGCCGGCGGCATCGAGTGCCTTGTGCGCGGCGTAGCGATAGCCGTCGTCGTCATCGACGAGCAGAATGTGCTTCGGACCTACCGCGGCGGCAGGGTCAAATGTCTGATCCTCGGAGGTAGCCAAGTCCAGGTCTCCATGCCTGGCAATACCAAACCCTGATCTTCTTGCGAGCGCAAGATGTAACCCGGCCAGAAGTGGTTTCGCTGGCAGTCTTGACACTGCCTTGTGTTCGCCAAAAGCTCCGCAGCTTCGCGCCCCGGTCCGAGCCATGCGCTGGCTTCGTCCGTTCCGCCGCCACTTTGCGAGAAAAGCCATGCCGCCTTCATCCAGTGCAGCGTTGTCGGCCATCATCACGGCAAACCAGGACCAGATCCTGCGATCCTGGCTCGAGCTTCAGGAGGCTGATTCCGCCATCCGAACGGGTCGGATCGATCGGGGGACGGTGACCGACCAGTCGCGGCGCTTCCTCGATCAGCTTCGCGCGAACGCCGAGGGCGCCAGCGTCGATGACGTGGGCGCGCCGGGATGGGCGGCGACGCGCCAGGTGCTGGAGGATGTCGCGCGCGTGCGGGCCGCCCAGGGCTCGTCGCCATCGGAAACCGCCATGTTCGTCTTCTCGCTGAAGGAGCCGTTGTTCCAAATCCTGAGCCAGACGATGGGCAAGGACGGCGCCAGGCTGGCGGACGCAATCTGGGCCGCGACCATGCTGCTGGACCGGCTCGGGCTCTACACGACCGAACTGGCGCAGCGCAGCCGCGAGGAGGTCATCACGCGGCAGCAGGAAGAAATGATGGAGCTGTCCACGCCGGTCGTGCAGCTTTGGGACGGCATCCTGGCCCTGCCGCTGATCGGCACGCTCGACAGCGCGCGCACGCAGGTGGTGATGGAGAACCTGCTGGAGCAGCATCGTCAGTTCCGGAGCGGAAATCGCGATCATCGACATCACCGGCGTGCCCACGGTCGATACGCTGGTCGCGCAGCATCTGTTGAAGACCGATTGCGGCGGCGCGGCTGATGGGCGCCGACTGCATCATCAGCGGCATCCGGCCGCAGATCGCGCAGACGATCGTGCATCTCGGCGTCGAGCTCGATGTCGTTTCCAAGGCGACGATGGCCGATGCGCTTCGCGCTTGCGCTGCAGGCGCCTCGGCAAGACGGTCGTCGAGGCAAGCGGCGCCGCGGCGCCAGCCGGAGTAGCGCGCGATGGAGCAGATCCCGATTCTGCTATGTCCGCGACTGCCTGCTGGTGAGCATCCAGGTGGACATGCACGACCGGCTGGCGATGCAGCTGCAGGACGACCTGACCAACAAGATCGTCAAGACGCGCGCGCGCGGCGTCATGATCGACATCTCCGCGCTGGAAATCGTCGACTCCTTCATCGGCCGCATGCTCAACAACATCGCCGCGATGTCGCGCGTGCTCGACGCGGTGACGGTGGTCGTCGGGCATGCAGCCGGCGGTGGCGATCACGCTGGTCGAGCTGGGGCTGGCGCTGGCCGGGGTCCGGACCGCGCTGAATGTGGACAAGGGTCTCGCGCTGATCCGCCGCCTCGTCGACGGGGAGGCCGGGGTTGGTCGTCGACAAGGCTGAGAGCATGCCGGTCGGGTCCAGCGACTCGATGTCGTGCGGGTCCGGCAGGAGGTGCGCAGATGGCGCCGTCGCGCGGGTTTCAGCCTCGTCGATCAGACCAAGATCATCACCGCGGCGAGCGAGATCGCGCGCAACACGATCGACTATGGCGGCGGCGGCGAACTGCGCCTCGAGCATCGTGCGTTCCGGCGTGCGTCGCGGCCTGCGCCTGGTGTTCAGCGACCAGGGCCCGGGGATCGCCGACATCGCGCGGGCCATGTCCGATGGCTATCACCCGGGCGGCGGGCTGGGGCTGGGGCTGGGCGGCGCCAAACGGCTGTGCAACGAATTCGACATTCGTTCGGCGCCGGGCGAGGGCACGACCGTTGCCATGTCCGTTGGAAATAGCGTGATCCTGCCGGATCGGGGACCAGAGCGAGATTGGCGAAGCGCGCCGTGCCGCCGCGGCTTCGCGCGCGAGAGCGGCGCCGGCGAGGCGGATGCCGGACGCGTGGCGCTCGTTGCCACCGAGATGGCGAGCAACCTTCTGAAGCATGCCGGCGGGGGCGAGATCGCGATGCAGCGCATCGCCGACGGGGAGGGTGATTGCATCGAACTCGTCGCGTTCGATAGCGGGCCCGGCATCGCCGATACCGCGCGGGCGATGGAGGATGGATTCTCGCGCCGCGGGCAGCCCCGGCACCGGGTTGGGCGCCATTCGCCGGCAGGCCGATCAGTTTCGCCATCTGGTCGGCACCGGGGGTCGGCACCGCTGTTCTCGCGCGCTTCACCGTGGCGCGCCCGTCCGCCGCGGGCGGTCCCGTGCTCGGCGTGATGGCGGCGCCGTACCCGGGCGAAACCGTCAGCGGCGACGCCTGGTCGTTCGTGCAGCCGCCGGCCGGCGCGTCCGTGCTGGTCGTGGATGGGCTCGGGCACGGGCCGCTCGCCGCCACGGCGGCCCGCGCGGCGGTGGAATGCTTCGGGCGCCATGCCGGACAGGACTGCGTGCGGATCGGCGAGGCCATCCATGTCGCGCTGCGGCCCACGCGGGGCGCGGCCATCGCGATCGCACGCATCGATGCCACGCAGCGTCTGGTGCGCTTCGTCGGCATCGGCAACATCGCCGGTGCTCTCGTCAGCAACGGCGTCAGCAAGCGCATGGTGTCGCACCATGGAACCGCCGGCCACAACGCCCGCATCGCCGAGTTCACCTATCCCTACGAGGGCAAGCCGGTTGTAATCCTCCACACGGACGGGCTTTCGCTGAAGTGGGACCTGAATAGCTATCCCGGCCTGGCAGCGAGCCATCCGGCGCTGATCGCAGCTGCGCTGTTCGCGCGCATGCGGCGGGAGCGCGATGATGCGTGCATCGTCGTGGTGCGGGGCGCGCAATGAGGCAGCGTCTGCTCACCGTCGCGATCGAACGCGAGACCGACATCGTCACGGTGCGGCAGCGCACGCGCAAGATCGCCGAACTCATCGGCTTCGAGCGGCAGGATCAGACCCGCATCACCACCGCCGTTTCCGAGATCGTGCGCAACGCGTTCGACTATGGCGGGGGTGGGCGCATCGAGTACTGGCTGAGTGGCGACGCCGTGCCGCAGACGCTGGAGATGGTGGTGCGTGGACCAGGGCCGTGGCATCGCCGATCTCGATGCCGTGCTCGACGGTTCGTACCGCTCCCCCACTGGCCTCGGCCTCGGCATTACCGGCGCGCGCCGGTTGATGGATGGTTTTGTGATCGACAGCGCGGCGGGCCGCGGCACCCGCGTCGTGATGACGAAACAGTTGCCGGCGCGGGAGCGGACGTTGACGCGAGCGGCGCTCGCGCGGGTCGGCCAGGAGCTGGCGCAGAACCGGACGCTCGATCCCAACGAAGAAATCCGCCTGCAAAATCGCGAGATGCTGGAGCAGTTGCAGGAGCTGCACAAACGCCAGCAGGAATTGCTGCAGCTCAACCAGGAACTGCACGATACCAACCGCGGCGTGGTGGCGCTCTATGCCGAGCTCGATGACCGCGCCGACCATTTGCGGCGCGCGGACGAGCTCAAGTCGCGCTTCCTGTCGAACATGAGCCACGAATTCCGCACGCCGCTGAATTCGATCGTGGCGCTTTCCCGCCTGTTGCTGGCGCAGAAGGACGGGCCGCTGAACCCGGACCAGCAGAAGCAGGTGCAGTTCGTGCTGAAAGCGGCGGAGACACTGACGGAGCTGGTGAACGACCTGCTCGACATCGCCCGCGTCGAGGCCGGCAAGACGGTCGTTACGACAACGGAATTCCATGTCGCGGACCTGTTCGGCGCGCTGCGCGGCATGCTGCGGCCGTTGCTGGTCGGCGATGTGGTGTCGCTGGTGTTCGAGGATGCGCAGGAGCTGGAGCCGCTGCTCACCGACGAGGGCAAGGTTTCGCAGATTCTGCGCAACTTCATTTCCAACGCGCTGAAGTTCACCGAGCGCGGCGAGGTGCGGGTATCGGCCGCGGCCGGTCCGGGCGAGGGTTACGTCTGCTTCCGCGTGCAGGACACCGGGATCGGAATCGCGGCGGCTGATCAGCAGATCGATCTGGCAGGAGTTTGGCCAGGTCGACCATCCGCTGCAGTCGCGCGTCAAGGGCACCGGCCTTGGCCTGCCGCTGTCGCGGCGCCTGGCGGAATTGCTCGGCGGGAAGGTCGGAGTGGACAGTGCGCCGGGGGTTGGATCGACATTCTGGCTGATGCTGCCTCGGTTCTTTCCGGTGACGGCGCCGGAAGAGGGCGAGCCTGACTGGACGCTGGAGCCCGGAAAAACGCCCATCCTGGTGGTGGAGGACAACCCAGCCAATTCATTCACTTACGAGCGAGCGCTGGCGGACTCGCCCTATCAGCTGGTCGTGACGCGTTCGACGGCGCAGGCACGACGGGCGTTGGAGCAGGTCCGGCCGGCGGCCATTCTGCTGGATGTCGTCCTGAACGGCGAAGATACCTGGCGCTTTCTCATCGAAACCAAACACGATGACGATCAGCACCAGGTGCCGATCATCGTTATTTCCTCTACCCAGGAGGAGCGGAAGGCGCGCAGCCTGGGTGCGGATGATTATCTGAGCAAACCGGCCGAGGCGCTTTCGGTTGTGCAGGCGATCGACCGGGTTCTCGGCCGCCATTCCGTGCGCCGTGTCCTCGTCATCGACGATGACGAGGTGACGCGGTACCTGGTGCGCCAGTTGCTGCCGCGCAGCAGCTTCCAGATCATCGAAGCCGCGACCGGGCAGGATGCGATGGAGCGCGCCGCGGAGAACCCTCCGGATGTCGTGCTGGTGGATCTGAACATGCCGGTGATGAGCGGCTACGAGTTTCTCGAACGCTGGTCGGATCGGGTGGGCGCGAAGCAGGCGCCGGCGATCGTGCTGACCTCGATGCACGTCAGTGCGGAGCAGCGGCGGCGGCTTGGGAACGTTGCGGATTATATTTCGAAGTCGGATCTTTCGGCGGAGACGTTGATGGCGGCTATCGAAGCGGCGATCACCGGCGCCGCGAGGGTGACGGCCGCCGCGCGCGCCGGGTGAGTTGCGATTTTACGCCTCGCGCCGGGCGGCGGCGACACCGCGCAGACCGGCCTCGCTCACCGCGTTGTGAAACCGCCGCTCCGACGGGCGCGGCAGGCCCGAGGCCATCTCGGCGAGCGCCGTCTCGCGCGCCTTCGCCGCGTAGTCCTCGGCAATGCGCAGAATGGCCTGACGGACCTCCCGGTCCTGCACTCCCGTCGCGAGGCTCCGCGCCTCCTGCGCCCGCTGGCGCCAATGATCCGCACTGAATCGCATGTCCGTGAACTCGCCGTCCTAACCGCGTCCACGCCGGCACCTGGCGTGGTCCAGTTACTCCCGCTTTTCCTCCTCCCCGAACGCCAATTCCGGCTCCGCGTTCCCTGCCGGGCCTGACGTTGCGCGTGTGCGACCAGGGATAGCAATGCGCGGCCGACATGAATTAGCATCGCCGGCAGATGCCGGTGGCCCGCAAGGGCTGAAACGGGAACGCGTGATGCCGGAGCCGGGTCCCATTGCGCTTGCGCAATGGGGTCCCGTAACCGGACAGTGCGCGGCTGCCCCCGCAACTGTAGGCGGAGAGCCTTCGCCCAACGCGCCATTGTCTCCCGCGGGAGATGAGAAGGCGGGCAAAGGCCGAGACCCGCAAGCCAGGAGACCGGCCGGCATCGAGACTGCGCGCGCGCGACGGGCGGGGTGCACCGGCGCAACGGGAGAGAGACCCGCAGGCGGCATTCGCTCCACCTGAACGGAGCCGGCGCGCCCGGTTCCACGCCGCCGGAGGTCTCGTTATGCGCCGCGTGCTGCTTGCCACCGCCGCCATCGCCTTTCCCCTCATCGCGTACGCACAGGACGACACGACGAACCTGCCCGACGAGGTCGTTACCGCGACGCGGGTGCCGACGCTGATCGACCAGATCCCCGCCGGCGTCACCGTCATCGACCGCGCGACGATCGACGACCCGCGGCTACACCACGCTCGTCGATGCGCTGGCGCGCGGTGCCGGGGTTGCACATCGTGCAATCGGGTGGCCAGGGCGGCAACGCCAGCGTGTTCATCCGCGGCACCAATTCCGACCAGGTGCTGGTGCTGCGCGACGGCGTGCCGATCAACGATCCGTCGGACCCGAACGGCGCCTACAATTTCGGCGTCGATACGCTGGGCGACGTCGACCGCATCGAGGTGATCCGCGGCCCGATGTCGAGCCTGTACGGCACGAGCGCCATGGGCGGCGTGATCAACATCATCACGCGCAAGGGCACGGGCGCGCCGGTCGCGACGGCCAACATCGCCACCGGCTATCCGCGGGCCTTCCAGGGCGGGGCCGGCGCTTTCGGGGCAGACCGGCATGTTCGACTACAATCTGGGCGTCGACAACGCCTCCGACCGCGGCTTCGACACCACCCCGCGGCGCGAGAGCATCTATACCGGCGCGCTCAACCCCTACCAATCGACCACCGGCATTCTTGAAGTCGGCGTGACGCCGATCGAGGGCACCCGGATTTCGGCGCTCGTGCGGGGCCGCAGTTCGGTGTTCAGCCTCGATGAACTGGGTTTCCCCAACTACGACCCGAACCTCTACCACGGCATCGACAATTCCGTGTTCGGGCGGCTCGGCGTGACCAGCACGCTGTTCCACGGCGTATGGGAAACGAGCCTGTTCATTGCGCGCCTGCAAACGGACCGGCAATACATCGAGCCGCTGGAGGCCGCCGATCCGAACCAGGTGGAGGGCGATACAAAATACCATGGCCGGCGCACCGACCTGCAGTGGAACAACACGGTGCACCTTTCGGATTATGGTCCTTCCACCAATGCGGCGCTGATTTTCGGCGCCGAGCACACGCTCGACAATTCGCGTTCAACCCTGAACGAATCGTTCTTTGGCGTGCCCTTCGTGCAGAGCACCGACGCCAGCGCCACCTCGAACGCGGGACATGCCGGCGTGCAGACGACGCTGCTGCATCGCCTGAATTTCACCGCCGATCTGCGCGAGGAGGATGCGCGCTATGGCGGCAGCGCCTTCACCTGGCGCGCCGGTGGCGTGCTTGCGGTGCCGGAGGTGCTGTCCCGCTTCCACGCCACGTATGGCACGGCGTTCCATGCGCCTTCGCTGTTCGACCTGTTCGGCGTCGACAATGACGGTTACGTCGGCAATCCGAACCTGCTGCCCGAACGCAGCGCCGGCTACGAGCTGGGCTGGGCGATCGATGTGCCGGCCTTCGGGCGGCCCGATGCCGCGACCATCGACGCCACCTATTTCAACACGCAGATCAGGGACCTGATTCAGGTGGTCTTCAATTCCACCGACACCGCATCGACCACCGAGAACGTCGCCAGCGCGCATATCCAGGGCGCCGAGACGACGCTGACCCTGCGCCCCGTGACGTGGCTCCAGGCCATCGTCGCCTACACTTATGTGGACGCACGCAACGTGCAGGACAATTCGCTGCTGCTGCGCCGGCCGCAGAACCAGCTCAGCGTCAACGTGCGCGCGACGCCGCTGCCCGGGCTGACCATCGCGCCGGAGCTGATCTATACCGGCGCGTTCCAGGATTTCCTGAGCGACGACAACGGATTTCCGGACGGCGTCGGCCGCTCGCCTGGCGGCGCCATCCTCAACCTGGCCGTGAGCTACGCGGTGCGGCCGCAGGTCACGCTGTTCGTGGACGGGAGCAACCTCACCAGCTCGAAATTCGAGCCGGCAAACGGTTTCGAGTTCCCTGGCCTCCAACTGCTGATGGGCGTGCGCGTGCGCTACTGACCGCGGCGGCGGTTTCGCACCAAAGCTGTGAGGCGCGTCACAGACGCGCTGCTCCGCCACCCCGATGGTGCCGCCGCGTTTCCGTCATGGTTTGGCCGAACAATCGACAGGGCCGGCGGAAAAACTTGCGGTGGTCAGGAGGTTCGGGCCATGCGTCTCACATCCGATCCGCGGCCGGCCGGCTATCCGGTCGCCATGATCCTGTTCCTGGTCGCGCCCTACTGCGCGCTGGCGGGCAGCGAATGGATCGCGGGCGGACTGGTGGGCGCCGGGGTGGCCGTGCTGGCGCTGCTGGCGCGCATGCGGCGCGGGCCGGCGCGGCCGTTGCGGCGTGATAGCGGCCCACTCACCCAGGGTTGACGCTTGCTTGCCTGACGGCGGCGGGGGATGCTGCCGCGCATGGAGACGCAATCATTCGATGTCATTGTCGTCGGCGCCGGGATTGCCGGCGGCACGGCGGCCGCGCACCTGGCGCCCGACCACCGGGTCGTGCTGCTGGAGACGGAGGAGGCGGCTGGCTACCACACCACGGGCCGCTCCGCGGCGCTGTGGATCGGCAGCTACGGACCGCCCGACGGGCGCGTGCTGACCGGGCTGTCGCGGTCGTTCCTGGAATCGCCGCCGCCGGATTTTTCCGCCTCGCCGCTGATGACGCGGCGGCCGGTGCTGTACCTGGTGCCGGCCGAGCAGGAGGGCGAATTCCGCAAACTGCTGGCGGCGTCGCCGGGCGTGCGCGAGATTGCGGTGGCCGAAGCGCGCGCGTTGCTGCCGGCGCTGCGGCCGGACTACGCGGTTGCCGTCGGGATCGAGCCGGATTCGTTTGATGTCGATGTTGCCGCGCTGCATCAGGGATATCTGCGCCGGCTGCGTGCGCACGACGGCGTGCTCGCGTTGCGCAGCCGCGCCGACCGCATCGAGCGCCGCGATGGGCGCTGGCATGTCACCGTTCCCGGCGGTGCGGTGTTCACGGCGCCTATTTTGGTGAATACGGCGGGCGCGTGGGGCGACGAGGTGGCGCGGCTCGCCGGTGTGGCGCCGGTTGGATTGCAGCCGAAACGACGTACGGTCGCCATCGTCGATCCCGGGAAATGGACCGTCGCCGGGTGGCCAACGGTGAACGACCTCTGGCACACCTGGTACGCGCGGCCCGAGGCGCGCACGAAGCTGCTCGTTTCGCCCGCCGATGAAACGGACATGCACGCGCACGATGTGCGGCCGGATGAGATCGACATCGCCACCGGCATCGACCGCATGCAGAAGGCGCTCGACATCGAGGTGCAGCGGGTCGAGCACAGTTGGGCGGGGCTGCGCACCTTCACGCCCGACGGCAGTTTCGCAATCGGGTGGGACGGAAAAGTTGAAGGATTTTTCTGGTATGTTGGGCAGGGCGGGTTCGGGATTCAGACCTCGAAGGCGGCCGGGCAGCTGGTGGCCGACGTGATCAGCGGACGCGACCCCGGAGCGGCGGGCGCCATTCTCGAACGCACCGACCCGCGGCGGTTTACACGCTAAGCGATGACCTTCTGCACGAGTTCGGCGAGCCGCACGTAATCATCGCGTTGGTTGTAGGCGGCGGCGGAAATGCGCAGCCACGCCGTTTCGCCGTGACGGTGGATCGGCACGTCGGTGCCGGCCTCGAGCAGGCGCCGGCGGAGGTCCAGCGCACGCTCGGGCGACACCGCGCCCGCAAGCGGCAGCCGCACCATGCCCATCGACCCCGCGAGTTCATTGCCGGCGCCGGTTTCGGTGCCGAGCCGGCCGGCGAGGAGCGCGGCGCCCTCGGCGGCGAGCGCGACGTTGTGCGCGCGCATTGTCGCGCCGCCGAGCCGTTCGTGGAACGCGATCGCGTCGGTCACGCACAGGAACGCGGTCGGATCCCAGGTGCCGGTCCAGTCGAACTCGGCGAGGAATCCCTTGTTGTAGCCATGCGAAATCGTGACCGGGTGCAGATCGTCCTGGCGGTCGGGGCGCGCGTGCAGGAAGCCGCAGCCCTTTGGGGCATTCAGCCATTTGTGGCAGTTGCCGACATACCAGTCGGCATTCAGCGTGCCGAGATCGAGCGCCACCTGGCCCGGGCCGTGCGCGCCATCGATCAGCACAGGCACGCCGGCCGCGTGGCACGCTTGCACCATGCGCGCGAGCGGCAGCACGAGCGCGCTGCCGGATGTTATGTGGTCCAACACGGCCAGCCGCGTGCGCGGCGTTAGCGCGGCTTGCAGGTTGGCGACGATCGCTTCCGGGTGCGGCCGCGGAAACGGAACGACCGCATCCACGAGCGCCGCGCCGGCGCGCTCGGTGACGTAGCGCACGGTGTTGCGCACGGCGCCGTAGCCGTGGCTGAGCGCCACGATCTCATCACCGGGTTGCAGCCGCAGCGAGCGCAGCACTGCGTTGCAGCCTTGCGTCGCGTTCTCGACGAAGGCGAGGTCTTTGCCCTCGGCGCCGACGAACGCGGCCAGTTGCGCGGCGGCGTCACGCAGCGCGCCTGGCAACACGGTGGTCATGAAACGCGTCGGCTGCTCCTCGAGCTTTCGCCGCCACTCGGCCTGCGCCGCCAGCACCACTTCGGGCGTCGCGCCGAAGGAGCCATGGTTGACAGTCAGAAATTCCCAATCGAGCGCCCACTCGTGGCGGACGGCCGCGCCGAACTCCGACATTCATCCTCCTTACCTCCGTTCGTCATGCGCGGGCTTGACCCGCGCATCCAGGCCGCTGATCGGTACGTTGGCCTGGATCGCCGGATCAAGTCCGGCGATGACGATGTCTGTTAGCTTGCAAGTTCCGGCCGCTTGTTGCGCCAGGGTGTCGCCGTTTCGTAGGCGTGCGCTGCGCGGAACAGCGTCGGCTCCTGGAACGGCTTTGCCGCGAGCTGGATGCTGACGGGCAGGCCGCCTTCGCCGAAGCCGGAGCAGATCGCCATCGCCGGGCAGGCCGGTGACGTTGAACGGCATGGTGAAGCCCGGCTTTTCCATGCTCGCCCATTTCGGGACAGCATCGATACGCGGCGCTTCGGTGGGCGAGGCGGTCGTCAGCAGGATATCCACGTCGCGCATCGCCGCTGCGGTGGCCGTGCACAGTTCGCGCCGGAAGCGCACCGCCTGCACGTAGTCAGCGCCGCTGACGAGGCCGGCGATCGCGAGCCGGTCGCGCAACAGTTCGCCGTAATCGTTGAAGCGCGTGCGCAGCCACGGCTCGTGGATCGCGAATGCTTCCACCGACAGGATGATGGAGCCGCAGGCCATGAAATCCATCATCGGCGGCAGCGTCACCTCGCGCACCTCGGCGCCGAGGTGCTTGAAGGTGGCGATCGCGTCATCGATGCCCTTCTGCACGGCGGCGTTAGCCTTGTTGTCGATCTCGTGGAAGTGCCGCACCACGCCGATGCGCAGGCCCTTCGCGCCCTTGCCGAGATCGGCGCGGAAATCGGGCACGGGGACATCGGCAGACGCGGGATCGGCGGGATCGTGCCCGGCCATCGCCTGCAGCAGCAGCGCGTAGTCCTCGACGGTCCAGGCCAGCGGGCCGGTGTGGTCGAGCGTATTGCAGAGCGGCAGAACACCGGCGCGGCTGCAGCGGCCGTAGGTGGGCTTGATGCCGGCGATGCCGCAATAGGCGGCGGGGCCGCGGATGGAGCCGCCGGTGTCGGAGCCGGTGCCGCCGAGAATGAGCCCCGCCGCCACCGCCGCACCGGTGCCGGATGACGATCCGGAGGTGAAATGATCGGGGTTCCACGGATTGCGCGCCGGCGGCCAGGGCAGGTCGAACGACGGGCCGCCCATGGCGAACTCGTGCGTCGCGAGCTTGCCGAGCATCACCGTGCCGGCGTCCGCCCACAGCTTCACCGTGTGCGCGTCTTCGGTGGGGACGTTGTGCTGCAGCAGCCGCGAATGGCCGGTCGTGGCGATGCCGGCGGTGTCGTAGATGTCCTTGTGCGCGATCGGGATGCCGTCGAGCGGGCCCTTCGCGCGGCCGGCCATGATGCGCTCTTCGGCGGCGCGCGCATCGGCCAACGCGCGGTCGGCGGTGACGCGGATGAAGGCGTGCAGCGTGCCGTCGAGCTTTTCGATTTTCGCGAGGCAGGCCTTGGTGAGTTCCACCGGCGAGAGTTTTTTCCGCGCGATCTGCTCCGACGCCTGCGCGATGGTGAGGAAGCCGCTCATTGGCCGGACTCCGGCTTGAAGGTGTGCGCGAGCTCGGCCTCGCGGCCGCGGCCGGGGACACGGATGCGTTCGAGCAGGCGCTCGAAATAGCCCCAGCCTTTGTAGATCTCGCTGATCTGCGCGTCGGTCAGCGCGAGGCCGGCGCGGCGCACGAGCGCGGTGAAATCTGCCAGGCTGGTTTTCGGCGGCATTGCTTGCTCCCCCTCGTTGCCAGGGGCGCAGCTTGTCACACGGAAGCGGTTTGCGCGACCCCCAGGGCACGCATCACCGCCTGCGCGCTTTCGTCCCACGCGACGGGGTGAAACTCGCGGATGATCCGCTGTTCCCATGCGGCCAGCGCGGCGCGATCGGCGATGGTTTCGCGGATGAGGCGCGTGGCTTCGGCGATGTTCTCGGGATCGAAATAGCGCGCGAGCGCGCCGCCCGCCTCCGGCAGCGAGGTCGTGTTGGAGATGACGCACGGCTTGCCGAAGGTGAGGCTCTCGGTGACCGGCAGGCCCCAGCCTTCGTAGAACGAGGGGAACACGGTGAAGAGGCAGCCGCGATACAATGCGGCCAGTTCGGCATCGGTCGGATGTGTGGAAAGGATGATTTTGCCGTCGAGGAAATTCGTGTTGCGCAACTGCTGCATCAGGTCTTCGACCATCCAGCCGACACGGCCGGCGAAGACCAGTGCGGGAACCTGATCGCGCGGCAATTCGTCGAGCAGGCGGCGCCAGACGCGCACGAGCAGGCCATGGTTCTTGCGCGCCTCGATCGTGGAGACGAACAGCACGTAGGCGCCGGGCGCGGGCAGGTTCGCAGGCGCGCTCGCTGGTGCTGCAAGATCGGTACTGAAGCCGCTGCCGATGGGGATTGGATGCACGCGGTCACGCAGCACCAGGCCGGTGCGGCTTGCGTGGTCCTCGGCTTCCGCGGCGGCCGAGCGCGAAATTGCGAACAGATGGTCGCAGAGCGGCAGCATGCCATCGAGCCAGGCGCGGAAGGATGCCGCGTGCGCGCGGTCGACGAACTCCGGGCGGCGGACGGGAATGATGTCGTAGAGCAGCAGCGCGACGCACACGCCGTGGTCGCGCTGCGTGCGCGCGATCAGCGCCGGGTAGCCGGTGTGGATGAAGGCGGCGCCGGGAATGAAGAGGACGTCGCCGCGGGCGGCCTCGCGCGTGAAGGTTTCGTCGGCGACGGCGTGGCCGCGCCGGCGCCGGCGCCGGATGCGCCGCGCGAGCAGGCGCACGCACGCGCGGCATGAGGGCGGCAAATGCCGCGAGGGCGCCGAACTGGTCCCTGAACATGCGCACAAGGGGCGCGCGCAATTCGTGCGGCAGGCGGCCGGCGAGCGGACGCAACGTATCGCGCAGGCGGGCTTCCAGGCGCATGCGGAGCGACGAGCGGGGCGGCGCGCTTTCCGGGAGCTGCGTCAGTCCTGCAAACACCGCTTCCACTTCGCGCCAGGGGACGGTGACGAAGGTGGCGCGCAGGCGGTCGTGGCGCAGGAAGCGGATGTCGCCGCCGTCGCCGTAGCGCGCGACGATGGCTTTGCAGAGCTCGAACGCGAGGCGCTGGATGCCCGTCGGCCGGCGGCCGCCGTGCAGCGCGAAGGCGAACATGTCCTCGACGTCGATCCAGATGCGGGTCACATCCGGCGCACGGTGTAATGTTCTTCCAGCGAACGCATGATCTCGGCGCCGTGGGCGGCGTCGCGGGCTTCGAACATTACTTCCAGTTGCGTGTTCTGCGCCGAGGGGGCGTCGAACAGGCGGTGGTGGGAGACATCGATGATGTTGCCGCCGGCGGCGCCGATGCGCGCGGCGATGTCGGCGAGGACGCCGGGGCGGTCGGGGATTTCCATGCTGAGGCGCACCAGCCGGCCATCGCGCAAGCAGGTTGCGCAGCAGCACGTTGGCGAGGATGCGGGCGTCGATGTTGCCGCCGGTGATGGGGACGCCGACGCGCTTGCCGGCGAAACGATCGGGGAAAGTGAGCAATGCGGCGACGCCGGCGGCGCCGGCGCCTTCGGCGACGATCTTGCCGCCCTCGGCGAGCAGGGCGATCGCTTCTTCCACGGCGCGTTCGGGTACCACCAGCACGTCGGCGACGTGGGCGTGGATGATGTCAAGTGGAAGAATACCGATGTCGCGCACGGCGATGCCCTCGGCAACGGTTGCGCCGCCGACGTGCACCGGGCGGTTCGGACAGGCGTTGCGCGAGGGCGGCGTAGGCGGCGACCTCGACGCCGATGATGGCGATGCCGGGCTTGATCGCCTTCGCCGCCACCGCGCAGCCGGCGATCAGGCCGCCGCCGCCGACGGGGATCACCAGCGTGTCGAGGTCCGGTGCGTCCTGCAAAAGCTCCAGCGCGAGCGTGCCCTGGCCGGCGATGATTGCGGGATCATCATAGGGATGGATGAAGGCCAGGCCTCGTTCTTTCGCCAGCTTGTGGGCGTGCTCGCCGGATTCGGCCAGCGTTTCGCCGTGCATCACGACCACCGCGCCCCAGGCCGCGGTGCGCGACACTTTCGACAGCGGCGTGAACTGCGGCATCACGATGGTGGCGGCGATGCCCATGAGGCGCGCGTGCCGCGCGACCGCCTGCGCGTGGTTGCCGGCGGAAACGGCGATGACGCCGGCGCGCGCGCTCGGCTTCCGTCAGCAGCGCCAACCGGTTGGCGGCGCCGCGTTCCTTGAACGCGCCGACCGCCTGGAGGTTCTCGAGCTTGAGCGTGACCTCGGCGCCGGTTGCGCGGGAGATCGCGTCGCACGGCACCGCGGGCGTGCGCGCGACGCGGCCGGCGATCCGCGCGGCGGCGGCGCGGATGTCGTCGATCCCGACGGGCAGCACGGAATTCACATGTATTTGACGGAAAGAATTTCGTAGGAGCGATCGCCGCCGGGCGCCGGCACCGAGACGCTGTCGCCGACCTTCTTGCCGATCAGCGCCTTCGCGAGCGGGCTGGAGATCGACAGTCGCGCGTCCTTGATGTCGGCCTCATGCACGCCGACGATCTGGTAGGTGACGACCTTTTCCGTTTCCTCATCGACCACGCGCACATGCGCGCCGAACTTGATCTGGTCGCCGGTGATGGCCGACGGGTCGATGACCTCAACGGAGGAAATGATTTCCTCAAGCTCGGCGATGCGGCCTTCGATGAAGGACTGGCGTTCGCGCGCGGCGTGGTATTCGGCGTTTTCCGCGATGTCGCCATGCGTGCGCGCTTCGGCAATGGCGCGAATGATAGCCGGGCGGTGCACGCTTTTCAGCGTCTTCAGCTCGTCTTCCAATCGCTGCAGGCCGGGGGCGGTCATCGGAAACTTCTGCACGGCAAACCCTCAAAAGCAAGACGGTACGGAGACAACGGGTGGCGTTGGCTAACGCGCGGCCCCGAAACGCGACCGCCGCGGCCGGGTTTCATCGACCCGGCCGCGACGGAGCCTCAGAACGACCCGCGAAAATAGGCCTGCAGCGGCGCGACTTCAAGAGCGCCCGATTTCATGGCGGCGATGGCGTGCGCGGCGGCGCGGGCGCCGGCGATGGTGGTGTAGTGGGGAATGCCGTGCGTGAGCGCGCTGCGGCGGATGTCGAAACTGTCGGCGACCGACTGCGCGCCGGCGGCGGTGTTGATGACGAGCTGCACCTCGCCGGAGCGGATCGCGTCGACGCAGTGCGGCCGGCCTTCCAGCACTTTGTTGACGGACTTCACCGGCAGCCCTGCCTCGCGCAGGCGCGCGGCGGTGCCGCGGGTGGCAAGAATGGAGAAGCCCATCTCGACCAGGCGGCGCGCCACGCCGACGGACGCGGCCTTGTCGGAATCGCGGACGGAGAGGAACACCTGGCCGGCCTCGGGCAGCTTGACGCCGGCGCCGAGCTGGCTTTTCGCGAAGGCGCGCTCGAAGCTGGAATCGAGGCCCATGACCTCGCCGGTGGATTTCATTTCGGGGCCGAGGATGGTGTCCACGTTGGGGAAGCGGTTGAACGGGAACACCGCTTCCTTCACCGCGACGTGCGGCGTCGACCGCCTGGCTGTCGAGCTCGAAGTCGGCGAGCCGCGCGCCGGCCATGACGCGGGCGCCGATCTTCGCGACCGGGACGCCCGGTCGCCTTGGCGACGAACGGAACCGTGCGCGAGGCGCGGGGGTTGACCTCGAGGACGAAGATCTCGTTGTCCTTGATGGCGTATTGCACGTTCATCAGGCCGACGACGCCGAGCGCCTTCGCCATCGCTTCGGTTTCGGCCTTCAGCTCGGTCACGGTCGCGGGCGAGAGCGTGTAGGGCGGCAGCGCGCAGGCGGAGTCGCCGGAATGGATGCCGGCTTCCTCGATGTGCTCCATGACGCCGGCGACGATAGACGGTCTCGCCATCGGCGATGCAGTCGACATCGACCTCGATGGCGTCGTTGAGGTAGCGGTCGATCAGCACCGGGTTGTCGCCGGACACGCGCACCGCCTCGCGCATGTAGCGGTGCAGGCCGTTGCGGTCGTGCACGATCTCCATCGCGCGGCCGCCGAGCACGTAGCTGGGGCGGATGACGACGGGATAGCCGATGCGTTCGGTGACTGCCTCGGCTTCTTCGGTCGAGCGGGCGATGCCGTTTTCCGGCTGGCGCAGGCCGAGCTTGTGCAGGAGTTGCTGGAAGCGCTCGCGGTCTTCGGCGACGTCGATCGCGTCGGCCGAGGTGCCGAGGATCGGGATGCCGGCCTTTGCCAGCGCCTGCGAGAGTTTCAGCGGCGTCTGCCCGCCGTA
Source organism: uncultured Acidobacteriaceae bacterium (assembly GCA_963747045.1). Taxonomy (GTDB): domain Bacteria; phylum Acidobacteriota; class Terriglobia; order Terriglobales; family Acidobacteriaceae; genus Bog-257. The sequence goes on from CAVVDN010000003.1 coordinate 44,655, forward strand.
CTGCACGATGCAGCCGAGCAGGGTGCCGCGCGCCTGTTCGCTGCGCACCAGGGCGATGACGTCCTCGTCGGTCAGCGGCTCGAAATACAGCCGATCGGAGGTGTCGTAGTCGGTGGAGACGGTTTCCGGGATTGCAGTTGACCATGATGGTTTCGAAGCCGGCATCGCTCAGCGCGTAGGCGGCGTGGACGCAGCAATAGTCGAACTCGATGCCCTGGCCGATGCGGTTCGGGCCGCCGCCGAGGATGATCATCTTTTCCCGGTCCGAGGGATCGGCCTCGCACTGCGGCGGGCCGAAGCCGCCTTCGTAGGTGGAATACATGTAGGGGGTGGCGGAGGGGAACTCGGCGGCGCAGGTGTCGATGCGCTTGTAGACGGGATGCACGCCGAGTCGTTCGCGCAGCTTCGCGACCGCGGGTTCGGTTGTGCCGGCCAGCTCGGCAATGCGGTGGTCGGAGAAGCCGAGCGCCTTCAGCGCGGCGCAGGCCGGTTGCGTCCTGCGGCAGGCCCTGCAGCGACCTCGCGCTCGGCCGCGACGATGCGCTGCGAGCTCGCGCAGGAACCAGGGGTCGAACTTGCTGGCATTCGTGGATGTCCTCGACCGTCAGGCCGGCGCGCAGCGCCTGGGCGGCCATCAGCAGGCGGTCGGGGCGCGGGGCGGACAGCGCGGCGCGGAACGCGTCGGGCCGGCCGTCGCCGGGCGGCTCGATCGGATCGAGGCCGGAGAGGCCGGTTTCCATGCTGCGCAGGCCCTTTTGCAGGGCCTCGGCGAAGCTGCGGCCGATCGCCATCGCCTCGCCGACCGATTTCATGCTGGTGGTCAGCATGCGCCGGCGTGCCGGGGAATTTCTCGAAGGTGAAGCGGGGGATTTTCACCACCACGTAGTCGATGGTCGGCTCGAAGCTGGCCGGCGTGGTGCGGGTGATGTCGTTGGCGAGCTCGTCGAGCGTGTAGCCGACGGCGAGGTTGGCGGCGATCTTCGCGATCGGGAAGCCGGTCGCTTTGGAGGCGAGCGCGGAGGAGCGCGAGACGCGCGGGTTCATCTCGATGATGACCATGCGGCCGTCGGCGGGATTGACGGCGAACTGCACGTTGGAGCCGCCGGTATCGACGCCGATCTTGCGCAGGCACGCGATCGAGGCGTCGCGCATGCGCTGATATTCCTTGTCGGTCAGCGTGAGCGCCGGCGCGACGGTGACGCAATCGCCGGTGTGGATGCCCATCGGATCGACGTTCTCGATGGAGCAGACGATGATGCAGTTGTCCGCGCGGTCGCGGACCACCTCCATCTCGAACTCCTTCCAGCCGAGCACGCTTTCTTCGATCAGCACCTCGGTGGTGGGCGAGGCTTCGAGGCCGCCCTGCGACGATCTGCTCGAATTCCTCGCGGTTGTAGGCGATGCCGCCGCCGGTGCCGCCGAGGGTGAAGCTCGGGCGGATGACGGCGGGCAGGCCGATATCGGCGAGCGCCGCGCGGGCTTCGGCGAGCGAGTGGGCGATGGCGCTGCGCGGGCTTTCGATGCCGATTTCCGCCATGGCGTCGCGGAATTTCAGCCGGTCCTCGGCGCGTTCGATCACTTCGGCGCGGGCGCCGATCAGTTCGACGCCGTGGCGTTCCAGCGCGCCGTTGGCGTGCGAGCTGCATGGCGGTGTTGAGCGCGGTCTGGCCGCCCATGGTGGGCAGCAGCGCGTCGGGCTTTTCGCGGGCGATGATGCGCTCGACGAAGTCCGGCGTGATCGGCTCGATGTAGGTGGCGTCGGCGAGGCCGGGGTCGGTCATGATGGTGGCGGGGTTGGAGTTGACCAGGATGATGCGATAGCCCTCGGCGCGCAGCGCCTTGCAGGCCTGGGCGCCGGAGTAGTCGAACTCGCAGGCCTGGCCGATGACGATCGGGCCGGCGCCGATGATCAGGATGGAGTTGATGTCGGTGCGTTTGGGCATGTTAGTGCGACTACCCCTCACCCCGGCCCTCTCCCACAAGGGGAGAGGGAGAAGAAAGCGCGCGCGCTTGCTGCACGCCCTTCGGTGTCAGTTCGAGTTTCCAGTGGCACTGCAACGCGCCTTCCTCGATGCGGACGGGCTCGTGGATGAGGCCGTCGCGCAGGCAGAGGTCGATGGCGCCGCGGAAGGCGTCGTAGGCGAGGGTGGTGATGATTTGCTGTACGCGCTCGAAGGCGGATTCGATGTTGGGTTCGTCGATGGAGTGGCGGAAGGCGATGGATAGGATCAGGCCCACCGTAAGTCCTGGGTTCCGGCTTTTGCCGGAATGACAGGCAAGGATCGGGTCAGCCATGGGAGTCGATCATCTCGACGAACCGCTGGAACAGGTAATGAGAGTCGCGGGCCGGGGCTGGCTTCGGGTGGTACTGGACGCTGAAGGCGGGGCGGTCGGCGCAGGCGAGGCCTTCGTTGCTGCCGTCGAACAGGCTGAGACGTGCGTCACCGCGCACGCCCGCGGGCAGCGTCTTCTCGTCCACCGCGAAGCCGTGGTTCTGGCTGGTGATCTCGACCCGGCCGGTGGCCAGGTCCTTCACCGGCTGGTTGGCGCCGCGATGGCCGCGGTCGAGCTTGTAGGTTTCGCCCCCAACGCGAGCGCCAGCAACTGGTGGCCGAGGCAGATGCCGAACACCGGCATGCCGCGCGGCCAGCACGCCCTGGATCGCCGGCACGGCGTATTCGCCGGTGGCCGCGGGGTCGCCGGGGCCGTTGGAGAGGAACACGCCGTCCGGGTCGTGGCGCAGGATGTCCTCGGCGGTCGCGGTCGCCGGCACCACCGTCACCCGGCAGCCGGCGGCGGCGAGGCAGCGCAGGATGTTGCGCTTGGCGCCGTAATCGACGGCGACGACGTGGCGCGGCGGCTCGGCCTGGCGGCCGTAGCCGGCGGGCCAGGCCCAGCGGTCTCGTCCCACTCATAGGACTGCGTGCAGGAGACCTGCTTGGCGAGGTCCATGCCCTCCAGCCCCGGCCAGGCGCGCGGCGCGTGCGATCAGCGCCGGGAGGTCGAAGCGGCCGTCCGCGGGAAAGGCCAGCACGCCGTTCGGCGCGCCGCCGTCGCGGATGCGGATGGTCAGCGCGCGCGTGTCGACGCCGGCGATGCCGGGCATGCCCTGCGCCCGCAGCCAGGCGTCCAGATGCTGCTGCGGCGCGCCAGTTGGAGGGCTCGGTGACGTCCTGCTTCACCACCAGCCCGCGGGCGGCGATGCTGGCGGCCTCGATGTCCTCGGCGTTGGCGCCGACATTGCCGATATGCGGGAAGGTGAAGGTGATGATCTGGCCGGCATAGGACGGGTCGGTCAGCGTCTCCTGGTAGCCGGTCATGCCGGTGTTGAAGCAGACTTCGCCGACGGCGCGGCTCGCGCGGTGTGGGCGCCGAAGCCGCGGCCCCAGAACACCGCGCCGTCGGCCAGCACCAGCGCGGCGGTGGCGCCGGGCGGGCGGCCCGGCCGGCATCGCGGAGGCGCCTCGGGCTGCGGCGCGCCGGGCAGGTCGTGCAGCGCGAGGCCCGGTGGCGGCGAGCAGCGCCGGCCAGTGGCGGGCGGGAATGCTGTGCGCCTGCCGCCACTTGCGCACCGCCTCGGTGCCCACGCCCAGCCGGCGCGCCGCGGCCTCGGCGCCGCCGAGCCGCTCGATGATCTCGTCAACGCTGATGGTCATGGCCGCAGTTATATGGGAAGTTATTTTCCCAGCGCAACTGTCGATAGCCGGAGGTCCGGGAAAATTACTTCCCGACACGTGCCCGATTCACCATTGCATAGTATAGAGGGGACATTTTCGGAGAGGCGGCATGGCGCTGCGGGAACAGTTCACCGAACGGCTCAAGGCGGCGATGCGGGCGGGCGACGCGCCGCGCGTCTCCACGCTGCGCATGATCGCGGCCAAGCTGAAGGATACCGACATCGCCGCGCGGCCGAAGGGCATCGCCCAGGTGCCGGACGAGGAGATGCTGGCCATGCTGCGCGGCATGGTGAAGTCGCGCCGCGAGAGCGTGGAGCTGTACCGCCAGGGCAACCGGCCCGAGCTGGCCGCCAAGGAGGAGGCGGAGATCGCCGTGATCGAGTCGTTCCTGCCGCGGCAGATGGACGACGCCGGCGACCGAGGCGGCGGTGGCGGCGGCGATCGCGGAGACCGGCGCGGCGGCCATGAAGGACATGGGCAAGGTGATGGCGCGCGCTGAAGGCGAAGCACGGGCGGCGCCTCGACATGGCCAGCGTCGGGCCGATCGTGAAAGCGAAGCTGGGCGGCTGAATGGCGCTGCCGTCCGGCTTCCTGGACGAACTGCGCGCCCGCACGCCGCTGGCGGCGCTGGTCGGGCGGCGGGTGCGGCTGGCGCGGTCGGGGCGCAATGGAAGGGCTGCTGCCCGTTCCACGGCGAGAAGACGCCGAGCTTCTACGTCTATGACGACCACTACCACTGCTTCGGCTGCGGCGCGCATGGCGATGCGTTCAGCTTCGTCATGACAGAGCCAGGGCGTGGGCTTCATGGAGGCCGTCGAGCAGCTCGCCGCCGAGGCCGGGATGGAGGTGCCGAAGCCGACGCCCGCGGCGGCCGAGGCGGAGCGGCGCCGGCTCGACCTCCACGCGGTGCTGGAGGCGGCGGCGAAGGCGTTCCAGCGGCGGCTGCAGCTGCCGGAGGGGGCGGCGGCGCTGCGCTATCTGCGCGAACGCGGGCTGAGCGACGCGACCATCGAGCGGTTCGGCCTCGGCTGGTCCGGCGAGGGGCGCGGCGCGATCGCCGCCGACCTGGCGCGCGAGGGCGTCGAGCCGGCGATGCTGGTGGAGGCGGGGCTGATGAAGCCGCCGGAGGACGGGCGGCCGGCCTACGACTTTTTCTTCAATCGCGTGATGTTCCCGATCCGCGACCGGCGCGGCCGCGTCATCAGCTTCGGCGGGCGCGTGCTCGGCGACGGGCAGCCGAAATACCTGAACGGGCCGGAAACGGACGCTGTTCGTCAAAGGCCGCACGCTCTACGCGCTCGATGCGGCGCTGGCGGGCGTGCGGGCCGGGGCGGAGGTGGTGGCGGTCGAGGGCTACATGGACGCGATCGCGCTGCACCAGGCGGGATTTGCGGGCGCCGTCGCGCCGCTCGGCACGGCGCTGACCGAGCAGCAGCTGGAGGAATTGTGGCGGCTGGCTCGCCGATGCCGGTGCTCTGCTTCGACGGCGACGCCGCCGGGCGCGCGGGCGGCCGCGCGGGCGGCCGAGCTGGCGCTGCCGATGCTGACGGCGGAGCGCAGCCTGCGGCTCGCCGGCCTGCCGGCGGGCGAGGATCCGGACACGCTGGTGCGCAACCACGGCGCGCCGGCGTTCCAGGCGGTGCTGGACGCGGCGCGGCCGCTGGCGGTGGCGCTGTACGACCTGGTGCGGGAGACGGCGGGCGACAGCGACGCCGGAGCAGCGCGCGGCGTTGCGCGCCCGGCTGGAGGCGGCGGCCGGCAAAATCCGCGACCGCGCATTGGCCACCGAATACCGGCGGGCGTTCCTCGACCGGTTCTTTGTGCGGGCCGCGACAAGCGGGCGGCCGGCGACAGGCGCCGCCAGCCAGCGCCGCGAGTGGCGCCGGCGGCGGGGCGCGCCATCGCCGAACGGGGGCGCAACCTGCTGGCCATCATGCTGCGCCATCCCGCGCTGCTGCACGACGTCGAGGAGGCGTTCGGCGGCGTTGAGCTTGCCGCCCGCTCTCGGCCGCCTGCGCGCAGGTGATTCTTCAGTGGGGAGAAATGGCGGAAACGCTTGAACTCGCAGGCGCTCATGACCCACCTGACCGAGATCGGTTTGGCGGCCGAGGCCGCGCAGACGCTGGCGGCGGTTCCCTATCCGTTGCCGGCGTGCGCAGGCCCCGACGCCATGCCGGCGGAGGCCGAGGCGGGCTGGTGGCACATTTTCGGGCTGATGGATCGCGGCCGCCTGGAGGCGGAAGTGGCAGCGGCAATGCGTGAACTTGCCGAACACGGCGACGACGAGGCGGCGCAGCGGCGGCTGATCGCGCTGTGCGACGCCCGCAACGCGTTGCGGGAAGACGATCACGAGACGGAAGCGGAACGATAATTCGGGCGGATTGCGAAACGATCCGGCTGACCTGGCATTTGGAGTGGACTAACACATGGCGACGAAGCCCACCGTAACCCCGGACACCGTTGCGGCCGAACAGGACGGCGACACCACGCTGCTCGACAGCCAGTCGGCCGCGGTGAAGCGGCTGATCGCGCGCGGCAAGGAGCGCGGCTACATCACGTTCGACGAACTGAACGTGGTGCTGCAGCCGGAACAGACGAGTTCCGAGCAGATCGAGGACGTGATGGCCGGGTTCTCGGAGATGGGGATCCAGGTCGTCGAGAGCGAAGAAACGGAAGAGGGCGAGGCGCCGGCGCCGAAAGTCGAGAAAGTCGAGGACGAGGCCGAGGAGCCGACCGGCAACGTCGACGAGGAAAGCCTCGGGCGCACCGACGACCCGGTGCGGATGTATTTGCGCGAGATGGGCAGCGTGGAGCTGCTGTCGCGCGAGGGCGAAATCGCGATCGCCAAGCGTATCGAGGCTGGGCGCGACATGATGATCGGCGGGCTTTGCGAGAGCCCGCTGACGTTCCGCGCCATCATCGCCTGGCACGACGCGCTGAAGGCCGGGCGCATGCTGCTGCGCGACATCATCGATCTGGAGGCGACGCAGGGCGGCCCACCGCCCGCCGCGGTGACCGCGCCGGATGGTGCGCCCGTACCGGTGGCGGCGGGCGTGGCGGCGGTGCCGCAGCCGGCGGCCGCGCCGCCCGTGGAGGCGGAATTCGAGCCGGGGCCGGATGACGAGGAAGAGGAGGGCGAAGGCGCCGGGCTGTCGCTCTCGGCGCTCGAGGAGAAGCTGAAGCCCGAGGTGCTCGCCAACTTCGAGGAAATCGAGGCGCAGTACAAGAAGCTGCACAAGATGCAGTCGCGCCGGCTGGAGACGATGACCCAGGGCGAGGAGGTCAGCCAGCGCTACGAGCGCAACTACGAGAAGCTGCGCGAGGAACTCGTTTCGAAGGTGGAGCAGGTGCAGCTCCATAACAACCGCATCGAAGAGCTGGTGATGCAGCTGAAGCTGCTGAACCAGCGGCTGACCGGCCTGGAAGGGCAGCTCTTGCGGATGGCGGAAGGCTGCAAGGTGCAGCGCGACGATTTCCTGACGCAGTATCGGGGCAATGAGCTTGATCCGAACTGGGTGGAAAAAATCCGCGGGCTGCCGGGCAAGGCGTGGAAGATGTTCGGCGCCCGGCACTCCGACGAGATCACCAGCCTGCGCGGGCAGATCGCGGCGGTGGCGACGGACGCGGGGCTGCCGATTTCGGAGTTCCGCCGCGTCTACATGACGGTGAGCCGCGGTGAACGCGACAGCGCGCGGGCGAAGAAGGAGATGATCGAGGCGAACCTGCGGCTGGTGATTTCGATTGCGAAGAAATACACCAATCGCGGGCTGCAATTCCTGGATCTGATCCAGGAGGGCAATATCGGGCTGATGAAGGCGGTCGATAAGTTCGAGTATCGCCGCGGCTACAAGTTCTCCACCTACGCGACCTGGTGGATCCGGCAGGCGATCACGCGCTCGATCGCCGACCAGGCGCGGACGATCCGCATTCCCGTGCACATGATCGAGACGATCAACAAGCTGGTGCGCACCTCGCGGCAGATGCTGCACGAGATCGGACGGGAGCCGGCGCCGGAGGAATTGGCCGAGAAGCTTGGGATGCCGCTGGAGAAAGTGCGGAAAGTCCTGAAGATCGCCAAGGAGCCGATCAGCCTGGAGACGCCGATCGGCGACGAGGAAGATAGCCACCTGGGGGATTTCATCGAGGACAAGGCGGCGGTTATTCCGCTGGATGCCGCGATCCAGGCGAATTTGCGCGAGGCGACGACGCGGGTGTTATCCTCGCTGACGCCGCGCGAGGAGCGCGTGCTGCGCATGCGGTTCGGCATCGGCATGAACACCGACCACACGCTGGAGGAGGTCGGGCAGCAGTTCAACGTGACGCGCGAGCGCATCCGGCAGATCGAGGCGAAGGCGCTGCGCAAGCTGAAGCACCCGAGCCGCAGCCGCAAACTGCGCAGCTTCCTCGACGATTGATGTTCACCGGCACGGCCGTTCGCGCCGCCTGGATTGCCGGGTCAAGCCCGGCAATGACGAGTGGCGTGCTGCTGCGGGGCGGGCACGCGGCAGTGGTGATGTGATCCTGCGCGCGGGGCACGCCAGCATGGAGCCGGTGGTCCGCGTCGGCGTGACCGTGACGTTCCTGCGCATGAGCGCACCGCCGCCCGACCCGGCGCCGCCGCTGCCGGCGAACGCCGAGGTGCGGTATGCGCGGGATTGCCCGGTGGAGCTGTACCGGCTTCTGTACAACACCGTTGGCGCCGCCTATGTGTGGTGGCTGCGGCGCGCGATGTCGGACCGGCAGCTTGCCATGCTGCTCCGCGATCCCGCTGTTGGCATCTACGTTCTTTACGTGGACGGCGAAGCGGCGGGGTTCTACGAGCTGGACAGCTCGACCTGGCCGGGGGTGAATTTGAGCTACTTCGGGCTGATGCCGGACGCGGTGGGGAAGCACATGGGGCTGGCGTTCCTGCGCCACGCTGTCGATGCGGTGTGGCGCAGCGGGGCGCGGGCGATGACGGTGAATACGTGCACGGCCGACCATCCGCGCGCGCTGCCGTGCTATTTGCGCGCGGGTTTTCGGGTCACGCGGCACGTGCGCGAGGAGTGGAACGTGCCGACGCGGCTGGGGCTGGTGATCCCGGAGGGGCTGAAGATTTAGCTCCGATCGCTTTCCTGGGAGCGACAGCAGCCTCGACAGATTGCGGGCGCCATGCGGGATGCGCTCGATGCGCACGGTATCCTTGGCGTGCAGGTCCCGGAAGATCATCGCGCGCGATGTACTCGGCAATTTCCTCAAGGGCGGCTACCGCACGCGCTGACATGAGCACACTCGACACGCTGCGTGGCGCCGTGCTGCAATTCCGGCAATGACGCTCCGACAATTGCAGTCGTACGCCGAGGCCCGGTGCATGCTCCTGGCCCTCGCGTTTCTTCGCGGCCTTGGTCCCAGACATGCCTCCGACTTCGCCGGCGCGGTGGCGCGCGCGATCGGTCCCTGGCTCGGCGTCAGCCGCGTTGCCAACGCGAACCTGCGCCTGGCGCTGCCGGAGCTGGACGCGACGGCACGCAAGCGGGTGATCCGCGGCGTGTGGGACAATCTCGGCCGCATGGTCGGGGAGCTGCCGCACATTGCGGTTTTGCAACGTACGGCCGACGGGCCGGGGTGGGAGTTGGAGGGCGAGGCGATCGCCAGGCGGGTGGCCACCGGTGGCGGCCCGGTGATCATGATCTCCGCGCACATCGGCAACTGGGAGATTCTGCCGGTTGTCGGCGCCGCGCTTGGCCTGCGCATGGGGATGGTCTATCGCGCCGCCGCAAACGCGCTGGTCGATGACATCGTTGTCGATCTGCGCAACCGGAGTGGCGGGGGCGCGATGCCGCAGTTCCCGAAAGGCGCTGCCGGTGCCCGCGCCGCGTTCCGTTTCCTGCGCGAGGGTGGGGCACTTGGCCTGCTCGTCGATCAGAAAATGAACGATGGCATCGCCGTGCCGTTCTTCGGCCGCCCCGCCATGACCGCGTCGGCCGCCGCGGCATACGCGCTGCGCTTCGAGTGCCCGGTGCTGCCGGTGCATGTCGAGCGGCTCGGGCCGGCGCGGCTGCGCATCATCTGCGACGAGCCAATCACGCCGCGGCCAACCGGCGACCGGCATGCCGACGTCGCCGCGTTGACCGGGCAGATCAACGCCTGCGTCGAGCGCTGGGTGCGCGCGCGTCCCGAGCAGTGGCTGTGGCTGCACCGTCGCTGGCCGAACCCTCAGCTTTGAGCTCGAACGCCGCTACGTGAGTTAATTTAACATTTTCGTGAGGAAGCTTGACTTCGGGACGCGGATTGGCTACATTGGTGAGTGAGATATTAACTGACACAAGAAAGGACCCATGTTCACCAACCCCGGCTTCACCCTCGGCGACCAGATCTTCTGGGTGCTCGAGCTGTTCCTGAAGACGCTGGCGGCGGAAGCCTGCAAGCTGCGGGTGGGCGCGGTGTCGGTGGCGACCTGGACGCGGGGGAGGCGGTTCCAGCAGCGGTTCCTGGCGCTGTATGCGCGGTGGAAGGCGGGGACGCTGCCGAAGCCGCGGGCGCGGAAGAGCACCTCACCCCGGCCCACCGGATCAAGTCCGGTGGCAGGCCTGCCGCAGAGCGGAGAGGGGGCGGGCGGTGCCGGGGCGGCGGGCTGCTGCCGCGGGCGTTCGCGTGGCTGTACCGGATGCTGCCGTCGAGCGCGGGGACGCTCGGGAGCATGCTGGGGCCGCTGCTGACCGAACATCCGGAGATGCGGGCGTTCGTGGCGGAGGCGCCGCAGGCGGGGCGCCTGCTGCGGCCGATCTGCACGATGGTGGGGCTGAAGCCGCCGGAGTATCTGGCGCTGCCGAAGCGGGTGCGGAAGAAGAAGGAGCCGCCGCGGCTCTCGGAGGAGGATGAGGCGGAGCTGCGGCGGGTCACGGCGTGGTTTCCGGACACGCCGCCGGCGCGCCGGGCGAAGTGGGCGCTGCGGCAGACGTTCCTGGGCAAGCCGGTCGATCTGACGCGGATGTCGGCGATCGCGCGCGGATACTTCCTGCATCCGCCGCGCGACCGTAACTGCCCGCCGCCGGAGATCGGGTACGGCGGGCGGTGGCCGCGGCTGCCGAAGGATTATGTGCGGCCGAAGGATTGGGAGTGAGATGGGGGAAGGTGCGAGTCTGATTGTTCCGGTGTAAAAACGATGTGGTAAAGAGAAGGAAGTAAAGAAGATTCACCACAGTCTCTCGGCGCGTTTCCGCGCACCGCGATAGGGTGAAAATGGTGGTGCGGCGGGTCGGAATGATCGAAGCTCCCGACTGGCGATCGTGTCGAGGCTGATTTCTCTGCGGCGGCTCGCAACCCCGAACCACAGTCCGGCCCGCGCCGCGTTGAGGTACTGCATTTTGTCGCTCCCGGCAACGGGAAGCACGTGTAGCAGATTCTGTCTTGGTACCTGCGGCGCCTCGGTCGCCTCTGCTGATGAGGGAGGCAACGATGCATGTGATGATTGAGCGCTGCGCCGGGTTGGATGTTCACCAGGGCAGTGTGGTGGCGTGCCTGCTGACTTGCACGGATGGCCGGGTCCGCAAGCAGGTTCGCAGCTTCGGCACCATGGCGCGTGATCTCGAACAGCTTCGGGTCTGGCTGAGCGAAGCGGGGGTGACGCATGTCGGCATGGAAAGCACCGGCGTTTACTGGCGGCCGGTCTATGCGGCGCTGGAAGATGGGTTCGAGCTGATCGTCGGCAATGCCTGGCACATCCGCAATGTTCCCGGCCGCAAGACCGATCTCAAGGATGCCGAATGGATCGCGGAGCTGGTCTCGCATGGCTTGATCCGGCCCAGCTTCGTTCCACCAAAGCCGTTGCGCGAGTTGCGCGAGTTGCTGCGCTACCGGCGCAAGCTGGTGGAAAGTCAGGCCGCGGAAAGGAACCGGCTGCTGAAGCTGCTGGAGACGGCCAACATCAAGCTTGCCAGCGTGGCCACCGACGTGTTCGGCGTCTCCGGGCGGGCAATCCTGCGCGCATTGATCGAGGGCGCCAGTTCGGCTGAAGCGATGGCGGACCTTGCCCGACGGCGGCTGCGCCGCAAACGCGATCAGTTGATCCTTGCGCTGGAAGCGAGAGCGGAACAGCACCAGCGCTTCCTGTTGGCAATGCAGTTGCGCCGGCTGGAAAGCATCGAGCAGGACATCGAGGCGCTCGACCAGTATCTGATCGAGAAGCTTGCCCCCTATGCCGAGGAACTGGCGCTGCTGAAGACCATTCCTGGCATCGACTGGCTCACCGCCGCCAACCTTGTCGCCGAGATCGGCACCGACATGAGTGTCTTCCTCAGTGCCCGGCATCTCGCCGCCTGGGCCGGCGTCTGTCCGGGCAGCCATCAGAGTGGCGGCAAGCAGAAGGCGGTGCGTGCCCGCAAGGGCAATATGCACCTGCGCACCGTACTGTTCGCCGCCGCCAGTTCCGCCGCCCGCACCAAGGGCAGCTATCTCAAGGACAAGTATTATCGGCTCAAGGCGCGCCGCGGTGCGATGCGGGCAATGCTCGCCATCGCGCATAAGATGCTGATCGCCGCCTATCACATGCTGGCCCAGCACCTCCCATACCGCGAACTCGGAGCCGCGTATCTCGATCGGATCGATCAAAGCCGAACTGTCGCCAACCTCAAGCGGAGGATCGAACGCCTCGGCTACAACGTAACCGTCCAGCCGATACACGATGCCGCATGACAACCATGGGGCCAATTCGAAATTTTCGTAGCAGAGAAGTAAAGAAGATTCACCACAGTCTCTCGGCGCGTTTCCGCGCACCGCGATAGGGTGAAAATGGTGGTGCGGCGGGTCGGAATGATCGAAGCTCCCGACTGGCGATCGTGTCGAGGCTGATTTCTCTGCGGCGGCTCGCAACCCCGAACCACAGTCCGGCCCGCGCCGCGTTGAGGTACTGCATTTTGTCGCTCCCGGCAACGGGAAGCACGTGTAGCAGATTCTGTCTTGGTACCTGCGGCGCCTCGGTCGCCTCTGCTGATGAGGGAGGCAACGATGCATGTGATGATTGAGCGCTGCGCCGGGTTGGATGTTCACCAGGGCAGTGTGGTGGCGTGCCTGCTGACTTGCACGGATGGCCGGGTCCGCAAGCAGGTTCGCAGCTTCGGCACCATGGCGCGTGATCTCGAACAGCTTCGGGTCTGGCTGAGCGAAGCGGGGGTGACGCATGTCGGCATGGAAAGCACCGGCGTTTACTGGCGGCCGGTCTATGCGGCGCTGGAAGATGGGTTCGAGCTGATCGTCGGCAATGCCTGGCACATCCGCAATGTTCCCGGCCGCAAGACCGATCTCAAGGATGCCGAATGGATCGCGGAGCTGGTCTCGCATGGCTTGATCCGGCCCAGCTTCGTTCCACCAAAGCCGTTGCGCGAGTTGCGCGAGTTGCTGCGCTACCGGCGCAAGCTGGTGGAAAGTCAGGCCGCGGAAAGGAACCGGCTGCTGAAGCTGCTGGAGACGGCCAACATCAAGCTTGCCAGCGTGGCCACCGACGTGTTCGGCGTCTCCGGGCGGGCAATCCTGCGCGCATTGATCGAGGGCGCCAGTTCGGCTGAAGCGATGGCGGACCTTGCCCGACGGCGGCTGCGCCGCAAACGCGATCAGTTGATCCTTGCGCTGGAAGCGAGAGCGGAACAGCACCAGCGCTTCCTGTTGGCAATGCAGTTGCGCCGGCTGGAAAGCATCGAGCAGGACATCGAGGCGCTCGACCAGTATCTGATCGAGAAGCTTGCCCCCTATGCCGAGGAACTGGCGCTGCTGAAGACCATTCCTGGCATCGACTGGCTCACCGCCGCCAACCTTGTCGCCGAGATCGGCACCGACATGAGTGTCTTCCTCAGTGCCCGGCATCTCGCCGCCTGGGCCGGCGTCTGTCCGGGCAGCCATCAGAGTGGCGGCAAGCAGAAGGCGGTGCGTGCCCGCAAGGGCAATATGCACCTGCGCACCGTACTGTTCGCCGCCGCCAGTTCCGCCGCCCGCACCAAGGGCAGCTATCTCAAGGACAAGTATTATCGGCTCAAGGCGCGCCGCGGTGCGATGCGGGCAATGCTCGCCATCGCGCATAAGATGCTGATCGCCGCCTATCACATGCTGGCCCAGCACCTCCCATACCGCGAACTCGGAGCCGCGTATCTCGATCGGATCGATCAAAGCCGAACTGTCGCCAACCTCAAGCGGAGGATCGAACGCCTCGGCTACAACGTAACCGTCCAGCCGATACACGATGCCGCATGACAACCATGGGGCCAATTCGAAATTTTCGTAGCAGAGACACAGAGACACTGAGAAGAAAGAAAGGACTGGATTCCGGCCTTTCGCCGGAATGACGAGCAAGAGAAAGCGAAGAGCTGGGTTCCGGCCCCGGCTCGGAGGCCCGGGGGGGGATTCTCGGTGGGATACTCAGCCGCGCGGGTGCGTCCGCCGCCAGACCTCGCAGCAATCGTTCGGAATCGACCGAGGTGTAGCGCTGCGTGGTGGAAAGACTGGCGTGGCCCAGCAGGTCCTGAATGGAACGCAGATCGGCGCCGCCCGCCAGCAGATGCGTCGCGAACGAATGCCGCAAGCGCGTGCGGCGTCGCGTGCTCGGGCAGGCCGTTCAGCCGGCGGAAATTGCGCAGCGTGCGCTGCGCCACACCGGCGTTCAGCCGCTCGCCGCGCACGCCGACGAACAGCGGCGCATCCGGGTCGTGCACGGGGTGCAGGCGCAGCCATGCCGCCATCGCCTGCGCGCACGACCGGCAGCACCGGCACGATTCGTTCCTTCGCGCCCTTGCCGACCACGCGCAGCATCGCGTCCGATCCGGGCAGCGGCGCGTCGGCGACGCTCAGCGCCAGCGCCTCGGCGATGCGCAGCCCGCTGCCGTACAGCAGGCTGAACAGCGCGGCGTCGCGCGCCTGCACCATCGCATCGTCCGAGGCCTCGCCGATGTCGTGCGCCACCGCACGCGCATCGTGCGCGGAGAGCGCCTTCGGCAGCGGCCGTTTTGCGCGCGGCGCCGACAAGAGCGCGACCTGCGCGTTGTTCACGCCGTGGCGGCGCGCGAGCCAGCGGAAAAAGGTGCGCACCGCCGACAAGATGGCGGGCACGCGTCGCATTGCCGGCGCCGCGATTGGCCTCGCTGCGCCAGCCACGCCCGCAGATCGGCGGCGCGCAGGGCAGCGAGCGCGTCGAGGTCGGGCTCCGCGCCGAGATGCCCGGTCAGGAAGTCGATGAAGAAACGAATGTCGCGCCCGTACGCCTCGACGGTCAGAGCCGAGGCGCGGCGTTCGTGCGTGAGCCAGTCGAGGAAAAGTCCGCGCGCCGCTCGCCGCCAGCATCAGCGGCCGAGCGCCGCCGCCACCGCACGGCCGAGGAACGCGAGCGCCGCCGTGCCCTGCGATGCGTCGAGCACGTTGGCGTCGCGCGCCACCAGCGCCAGCATCGCCTCCGGCCCGTCGCCGGGCACGCGCACCAGCGCCTCGTGGTGCGCGAGCCGCGCCGCCTCGCCGTGCAGCAGCGGCGCGTCGTCGGCGTCGCTGCGCAACACGACGGCGCGGGAGCCGAGCAATCGCGGCCACCATGCCTTCGGGCACCGTGCGCGCGCCCGGCAGCACCGCCTCGACGCAGAGCGACGCGGCGTCCACGGCGAGCAGCGCGGGGAGTTCGCTGACGATGCACTCGACCGGATCGTCGGCGCGGATCAGCGCCAGCACCGCCTCCTGCACGCGCGCCGCCAGGCCGGCGGCGGCGCGGCGGGCGGCGAGCACGAAGTCGGCGCGCTCGGCCATCGCGGCGGCGTGCGCGCGCTCGGCCCGCAGCATCGCCAGCATGTGGTCGGCCATCGCCTCGCCATGCACGCGCTGCGGCGGGGCGAGCGAGCGATAGAGTTCGGGCCGCTCGGCGAGGAAGTGCGGATGCGCGCGCAAATAGGCCGCCACGTCTTCGGCCGAAGTGTCCGGGGCGGTGAGGGGAACGAGCGTCATCAGTCCGATTTCGCGATCAGCAACGGATTGGCCGTGACGCCGTCGGGCAGGGCTGGAGCCGCAGGGGATTTAATCTCCGCACCATCAAGCGTATCGACAAAGACATTCATCCGATAAGTCCGGAAAGGTTTTCGGAAACGGGCGATCAGGCGAATCGTGGGCGGGACCATACAGGATGCCGGGGTCTGTGCGGAAGCGCGCTGAGCAGGAGGGGCTGGCGCTGGAACGTTCCGCGCGCCGGCGGGTGCCCGTGCTGCTGCCGTATCCGTTCCCGGCGCCGTTCGATTATCGCGGTGCCGCGAGGGATGGACCCGCAGCCGGGCGACATCGTGCTGGTGCCGCTGAACACGCGCGAGGTGGTGGGCGTGGTGTGGGACGGCGCGCCCGACGACGCGGTGGGCGGATAACCGGCTGAAGCCGATCAGCGGCGCTGGTGGAGGCGCCGCCGATGCGGGCCGACATTCGCCGGCTGGTGGACTGGGTCGCGGCCTACACGCTGGCCCCGCCGGGCGAGGTGCTGGCGATGGCGCTGCGCGTCAACGCGTTCGGCCCCGCGGCGCCGCCGACGGGATGGCGGGTCGGCCGAGCCGCTGCCGGAGGTGCGGCTGACGGAACAGCGGCAGCGGGTGCTTAGCCGTGCTCGCCGGGCGCCAGCCACTCGGCTGGGTCGGAGCTTGATGCTGGCCGCCGGCGTCTCGGCGGGCGTTATTCGCGGCATGGCGGATGCCGGGCTGCTCGAAGCCGGCGCTGCTGCCGCTGACAGCCGGCGTATCGCGCGGCCGGACCCGGACTATCCGGGGCCGACGCTGTCGCCGGACCAGGAGGCGGCCGCCGCTTCGTTGCGGCAGGCGGCCGCGGCGCGGGAATTCTGCGTGACGCTGCTCGACGGCGTTACGGGATCGGGCAAGACGGAGGTCTACCTGGAGGCGGTCGCGGAATGCCTGCGCCACGGACGGCAGGCGCTGGTGCTGCTGCCGGAAATCGCGCTGTCGTCGCAATGGCTGGAGCGCTTCCGCCGCCGGTTCGGGGTGGCGCCGGCGGTGTGGCATTCGGACCTCACCTCGCGGGTGCGGCGCACGGCGTGGCGGGAGGTGGCGGCGGGGCGGGCGCCGGTGGTGGTGGGCGCGCGCTCGGCGCTGTTTTTGCCGTTTCCGGACCTCGGCCTGGTGGTGGTGGACGAGGAGCACGAGACGGCGTTCAAGCAGGAGGAGGGGGTCGTCTACCACGCCCGCGACATGGCGGTGGTGCGCGCGCGGCTGTGCGCGGCGCCGGCTGTGCTGGTCGTCGGCCACGCCGAGCCTGGAAACGGTCGCCAACGTGGAGGCCGGGCGCTACCGGCACTTGCACCTTCCGCAGCGCCACGCCGGCGCCACGCTGCCCGAGGTGGCGCTGATCGACATGCGGGAGACGCCGCCCGAGCGCGGCAAGTTTCTATCCGCCGCCGCTGATCGAGGCGATCAATGCGACGCTCGGGCGCGGGGAGCAGGCGATGCTGTTCCTCAACCGCCGCGGCTACGCGCCGCTGACGCTGTGCCGGCATTGCGGACATCGGATGCAGTGCCCGAACTGCACGGCCTGGCTGGTCGAGCATCGGGCGCGGCGGGAATTGCAGTGCCACCATTGCGGCCACACGATCCCGATTCCGCCGAAATGTCCGGCCTGCGAGGCCGAGCATAGCCTCACGCCCGTCGGCCCCGGGCGTGGAGCGCATCACCGAGGAGTGCCACGCGACGTTTCCCAACGCGCGGCTGCTGGTGATGGCGAGCGATACGCTGCCGGGCCCGCACGCCGCCGCCGAGGCCGCGCGGGCCATCGAGGCGCGCGAGATCGACCTGATCGTCGGCACGCAGATCGTCGCCAAGGGCTGGCATTTTCCGCATCTGACGCTGGTTGGCGTGGTCGACGCCGATCTCGGGCTCGCCGGCGGCGACCTGCGCGCGGCGGAGCGCACGGTGCAGTTGCTGCACCAGGTGGCGGGCCGCGCCGGCCGCGCCGAGGCGCCGGGGCGCGTGCTGCTGCAGACGTTCGCGCCCGAGCATCCGGTGATGCAGGCGCTGCTGCGCGGCGATCTTGCCGCCTTCATGGAGCGCGAGGCGGCGCAGCGCCGGCCGGGGCATTGGCCGCCGTATCGGCCGGCTGGCCGCGCTGATCGTTTCCGCTGACACCGCCGAGGCCGCCGACGTCGCCGCCCGCGATCTCGGCCGGGCCGCCCCGCACGGCGAGGGCGTCACGGTGCTCGGCCCCGCCCCGGCGCCCCTTGCCATCCTGCGCGGACGGCACCGCCGGCGGCTGCTGTTGAAGACGCGCCGCGACATCGCCGTGCAGCCGTTGCTGCGCCATTGGCTGGTTCGGTGAGCGTTGCCAACACGGTCCGCGTCGATGTCGACGTCGATCCGATCAGCTTCCTGTAGAAGCCGCGAATGGCTGCCTCACCCCGTGTTGCGCCCGCGAAACCCCCATGCTAGACGCCCGCCGCCGGTCGACGGGCCGGTAGCCCCTGAAACGGAAGTGCACTGTTGTCCGGCAGCACGACGATCTCCTCGGGTGGCGGGCTGGCCGATCGCTACGCCGCTGCCCTCTATGCCCATGCCAGCGATGAACACGCGCTCGATCCGACGATCGAGCAGATGGAGGCGCTCGGCCGCCTGATCGACGAAAGCAGCGACTTCCGCCGCCTGCTCGAAAGCCCGCTGATCGACGTGCAGACCGCGCAGAAAGCCGCGCGCGCCGTGCTCGCGGGGCAGGGCTTCGGCAAGATCGTGCAGGATTTCGTCTCTGTGATCGTGTCGAACCGCCGCCTGAACGCGCTGCGCCGCATCATCAACGCCTTCGCCGCCCTGGTCGCCGAAAAGCGCGGCGTGGTCGTGGCCGAGGTCACGACCGCCCATCCGCTGACCGACGTGCAGGAGCAGCAGTTGCGCGCCCGCCTGATCGAAGTCGGGCTACGGCAACGTCAACATCGTGAAGCAGGTCGATCCGTCGCTGCTCGGCGGGCTGGTCGTGAAGATCGGCGCCCGGCTGTACGACAGCAGCCTCAAATCCCGCCTGCAGCGCCTGCAGTACGCCATGAAGGGAGCCGCCTGAGATGGAGATCCGCCCCGCCGAGATCTCGGAGATCCTGAAGAAGCAGATCGCTTCCTTCGATACCGAGGCCGAACGTCGCCGAAACCGGCCAGGTGCTGAGCGTCGGCGACGGCATCGCCCGCGTGTTCGGCCTGCAGAACGTGCATGGCCGGCGAACTGGTGGAGTTCCCTCGCGCCGGCCTGCGCGGCATGGCGCTGAACCTGGAAACCGACAATGTCGGCGTCGTCATCTTCGGCGACGACCGCGGCATCCGCGAAGGCGACACGGTCAGCGCGCACCGGCCGCATCGTCGACGTGCCGGTGGGCAAGGGGCTGCTCGGCCGCGTGGTCGATGCGCTCGGCAATCCCGATCGACGGCAAGGGGCCGGTCGAGGGCGAGCGGCACCTGGTCGAGGTGAAGGCGCCCGGCATCATTCCGCGCCGGTCGGTGCACGAGCCGGTGCAGACCGGGCATCAAGGCGATCGACGCGCTGATCCCGATCGGCCGCGGCCAGCGCGAGCTGATCATCGGCGACCGCCAGACCGGCAAGACCGCGGTGATCATCGACACGATCATCAACCAGAAGACGATCAACGCCGCGCGGCGACGAGAAAGCGCAAGCTCTACTGCATCTATGTCGCGATCGGCCAGAAGCGCTCCACCGTCGCGCAGCTCGTGCGCACGCTCGAGGAAAACGGCGCGATGGAATACTCCATCGTCGTCGCCGCCACCGCTTCCGATCCGGCGCCGATGCAGTTCCTGGCGCCCTATTCCGGCTGCGCCATGGGCGAGTATTTCCGCGACAACGGCATGCACGCGGTGATCTTCTACGACGATCTGTCCAAGCAGGCCGTGGCCTATCGCCAGATGTCGCTGCTGCTGCGCCGCCCGCCGGGCCGCGAGGCGTATCCGGGCGACGTGTTCTACCTGCATTCGCGCCTGCTGGAGCGCGCGGCGAAGATGTCGGACGCGCAGGGCGCCGGCAGCCTGACCGCGCTGCCGGTGATCGAGACCCAGGCGGGCGACGTGTCGGCCTATATCCCGACCAACGTGATTTCGATCACCGACGGGCAGATCTTCCTGGAAACGGAGCTGTTCTTCCGCGGCATCCGTCCGGCGGTGAACGTCGGCATCAGTCGTCTCGCGCGTGGGCTCGGCGGCGCAGATCAAGGCGATGAAGCAGGTCGCCGGCCGCATCAAGCTGGAGCTCGCGCAGTACCGCGAGATGGCGGCGTTCGCGCAGTTCGCCTCCGACCTCGACGCCTCGACGCAGCAGCTGCTGGCGCGCGGCGCGCGGCTGACCGAGCTGCTGAAGCAGCCGCAGTTCAGCCCGGTGCCGGTCGAGGAGCAGGTGGTCGCGATCTTCGCCGGCGTGCGCGGCTATCTGGACACCGATCGATGTCGGCCGGATCGGCGCGCTTCGAGACGCAGGTGCTGGCGGAGATGCACGCGCGCGAGCCCGGCATCCTCGACGCGATCCGCGACGACCGCGAGATCAAGCCGGAGACCGAGAAGAAGCTGGCCGCCTTCCTCGACGGCTTCGCCAAGTCGTTCGCCTGAGCCAGCCCGTCCGGGTAGTAACCATGCCCAGCCTGAAGGCGCTGCGCGGCCGCATCAACAGCGTGAAATCGACGCAGAAGATCACCAGCGCCATGAAGATGGTGGCGGCGTCGAAGCTGCGCCGCGCGCAGAAGCAGGCGGAGGCGGCGCGGCCCTATGCCGAGCGGATGGAGCGCATGCTGGCCTCGCTGGCCGCCAGCGTCGCCGGCAGCCCGACCGCGCCGCGCTGCTGGCCGGCACCGGCAAGGACCAGGTGCACCTGCTGGTCGCCGTCACCGCCGACCGCGGCCTGGCCGGCGCGTTCAACACCAACGTCGGGCGCCTCACGCGCGGCCTCGCCCGCCGGCTGGAGGCCGAGGGCAAGACGGTGAAGATCCTCGCCGTCGGCCGCAAGGGGCGCGACTTCCTGCGCCGCGAGCTGAGCAGCCGGATGATCGGCGACGTCAGCTACGCCGGCCGCAAGCGATCGACATTCGCCGATGCCGCAGGCGATCGCGCAGCGCGTCGATCGCGATGCTGGACGCCGGGCGAGTTCGACGTCTGCACGATCATCTACAACCGCTTCCACTCGGTCATCTCGCAGGTCCCGACGGAGATGCGGCTGGTCCCGGCGCCGATGCCGGAGCGTGAAGGACGACGGACGCCGGCCGCCAGCCAGGCGATCTACGAGTTCGAGCCGGACGAGGAGACCATCCTCGCGCGGCTGCTGCCGCAGAACCTGGCCGTGCAGATCTATCGCGCGCTGCTGGAGAGCGCCGCCGGCATCACGGCGCGCAGATGACCGCGATGGACAACGCCACGCGCAACGCCGGCGACATGATCAAGCGGCTGACGCTGAACTACAACCGCGCGCGCCAGGCCAACATCACCAAGGAACTGATCGAGATCATCTCCGGCGCCGAAGCCGTCTGAGACGGTCGCGACGAAGCGTAACAGGACTGCGCTGTCATGGCCAGCAACAATGTCGGGCGCGTCACGCAGGTGATGGGCGCCGTCGTGGACGTGCAGTTCGAGGGCGACCTGCCGTTCATCCATGAACGCGCTGCACACCAAGATCGAGCGACCGCACGCTGGTGCTGGAAGTGGCGCAGGAACTCGGCGAGCGCACCGTGCGCTGCATCGCCATGGACACGCACCGACGGCATGGTGCGCGGCCAGGAAGTGACGGACACCGGCGCGCCGATCACGGTGCCGGTCGGGCCCGAGACGCTGGGCCGCATCCTGAACGTCATCGGCGACCCGATCGACGAGCGCGGCCCGGTGCACGACCGAAGAGCGCTATGCCGATCCACCGCGAGGCGCCGTGCCTTCGAGGAGCAGGCGACCACGGCCGAAATCCTGGTCACCGGCATCAAGGTGGTCGATCTGCTGGCGCCCTACCTGAAGGGCGGCAAGGTCGGCCTGTTCGGCGGCGCCGGCGTGGGCAAGACCGTGCTCATCCAGGAGCTGATCAACAACATCGCCAAGGCGCATGGCGGCGTCTCGGTGTTCGCCGGCGTCGGCGAGCGCACGCGCGAGGGCAACGACCTCTATCACGAGATGATCGACGCCGGCGTCATCAAGCTCGGCGAGGACAGCCCACCGAGGGCTCGAAGGTGGCGCTGGTCTACGGCCAGATGAACGAGCCGCCGGGCGCGCGCGCGCGCGTCGGCCTGTCCGGCCTGACGCTCGCGGAATATTTCCGCGACGAGGAAGGCCAGGACGTGCTGTTCTTCGTCGACAACATCTTCCGCTTCACCCAGGCGGGCGCGGAAGTTTCGGCGCTGCTCGGCCGCATCCCCTCGGCGGTGGGCTATCAGCCGACGCTGGCCACCGACATGGGCGCGCTGCAGGAGCGCATCACCTCGACCAAGAAGGGCTCGATCACCTCGGTGCAGGCGATCTACGTGCCGGCCGACGACCTGACCGATCCGGCGCCGGCGACCTCGTTCGCGCACCTGGACGCGACCACCGTGCTGTCGCGGCAGATCGCCGAGCTGGGCATCTATCCGGCGGTCGATCCGCTGGACTCGCACCTCGCGCTCGCTCGATCCGCGCATCGTCGGCGAGGAGCACTACCAGGTCGGCGCGCGAGGTGCAGCGCATCCTGCAGACCTACAAGTCGCTGCAGGACATCATCGCCATCCTCGGCATGGACGAGCTGTCGGAAGAGGACAAGCTGGTGGTGGCGCGCGCGCGCAAGATCCAGCGCTTCCTGTCGCAGCCGTTCCACGTGGCCGAGGTGTTCACCGGCTTCCCCGGCGTGTTCGTGCCGCTCGCCGACACCGTGCGCAGCTTCAAGGCGATCGTCGCCGGCGAATACGACCACCTGCCGGAGGCCGCGTTCTACATGGTCGGCACCATCGAGGAAGCGGTGAAGAAGGCGGAAGCCGCTGCAAGGCGACGGCCTGATGCCATGCCGGTCGACCTGGAGATCGTCAGCCCGGAGAGGCTGCTGCTGTCGCGGCCGGTGGACATGGTGGTGATCCCGGCCGCCGAGGGCGAGATGGGCGTGCTGCCGCAGCCACGCGCCGATGATCGCTGCTGCTGCGCGGCGGCACGATCCGGCTGTACGAGGGCGACCAGGTCACCGAACAGCCTCTTCGTCGCCGGCGGCTTCGCCGAGATCACGCCGGAGCGCGTGCACCGTGCTGGCCGACGAGGCGATCCCGCTGCGCCGAGGTGTCGCGCGCCGAGGGCGAGCGGCGGCTGGCCGGCGCCGAGGCGGACTACGACGCGGCCGACAAGATGGACATGCGCCGCGCATCGACGCCGCGATGGACCGCATGCAGTCGGCCCGCGCGATGATCGAGGCGGCGCAGGCGGCCTGACGCGACGGCCTGGCTGCCTCGCCGCCCATTCGGCTGTGCAGCCGGATGGGCCGAGGCTTCCCGACTCCTCCCGTTTGATGGCACATGGAACCGCGCATGGCGGCGCCCGTTCGCTGCCTGCGCGCGGTCAAGAGTATCGAGTAGCCATGAAGCACTGGCAGATCGACGAGGTTGACTGGGACCGGTTCGATCCCGCGCAAGGTCGACCCGGCGCTGGTCCCGCTGGTCAAGGCCGCCGCGATGGTCGAGCGCAACGGCACCGACTATGCGATCTACCTCAACCGCGTGTTCGCCGACGACCCGGACTTCCGCCAGGCCGCCGACAACTGGGCGCTGGAGGAGGTGCAGCACGGCGACGCGCTCGGCCGCTGGGCGATGCTGGCCGATCCGGCCTGGGACTATCCGGCGGCGTTCGCGCGCTACAAGGCCGGCTATTCCGTGCCACTCGATGCCGACGGCCTCGATCCGCGGCTCGCGCACCGGCGAGTTGATCGCCCGCTGCATGGTGGAGACCGGCACCTCCAGCTACTACACGGCGCTCGCCGAGGCGACCGAGGAGCCGGTGCTGAAGCAGATCTGCCAAGCTGATCGCCGCCGACGAGTTCCGCCACTTCAAGCTGTTCTACGACCACATGCGCCGCTATCTGGGGCGCGAGAAGATCGGCCTGTTGCGCCGCCTGCGCATCGCCGCCGGCCGCATCGGCGAAAGCGAGGACGACGAGCTCGCCTTCGCCTATCACTGCGGCAACCGAGCCGGACGACCACGCCTACGACCATGGCGACTGCATCGCCGCCTACATGGCCCGGGCGATGGCGTGCTACCGGTCCGCATCACCTCGAGCGCGGCATGGGCATGATCTTCAAGGCGGTCGGGCTGCAAGCCGCGCGGGCGGCTGTCGGATCTGTCGGCGCGAAGCTGGCGTGGCGGCTGCTGCAGCGCCGGCGCCGCAAGACGCAGAAGCCGCGCCGCCACACCGCCGTTGATGACCCCACGCGCCGCCTGACGCCGCCGGCGCGCGGCATGCTCACCTCCATGGTCTGCCGCCGCGCCCATTTCGACACGCCGTGGTTCATGCGCTGGAATGCGGGGTTCATCGCCAGCCCGCCGATCGATGCACTGCGCCTGCCCGAAGGCGTTCGCTTTCACCGCAAATGGTGGGAGTGGGCGGCGATCGCGCAGGCGCTGGACGAACGGGAATGCTGCGCGCCGGCCGCCGCGGCTGTGGCTTCGCGGTTGGGCGCGAGCCGTTGGCCAGCCAGTTCGCCGCGCTGGGCGCCGACATTCTGGCGACCGATCTCGGCGATGCCACTGCGTCGGCTGGCTGGAGCGCGACCAGCCAGCACGCCGCCGGGCCTGAGGCGCTGTTCTGGCCGGGTCTGATCGATCGCGCGGCCTTCGACGCGCGCGTGCGCTTCATGCCGCAGGACATGCGCGCGCTGGACATGGCGGCGCTCGGTGCGTTCGACTTCCTGTGGAGTTCGTGCAGCTTCGAGCATCTCGGCGGCCTCGACGCTGGGCTGCGTTTTGTGCTGGAGAGCACGGCCCTGCTGCGCCCCGGCGGCGTCGCGGTGCACACGACCGAGCTGAAATCTTTCATCCGATGACGCCACGGCGGAGGCGGGAGATACGGTCATCTACCGCCGCGGCGACATCGCGGTGCTGGAGCGGCGGCTGCGCGCGATCGGGTGCGGCCTGGAACCGCTGGACGATGATGCCGGCACCGATCCCGAGGATCTCGAATTCGACGTGCCCCCGTACTACGCACACGGCCGCGAGCACATCAAGCTGTGGCTCGGCGGGTATGTCGCGACTTCGGTGCTGCTTGTCATCCGGAAAGGCGCGCCGGCGCCGCCACTTCCAGCCCCGGACACGGCTGCACACGTTCCGTTGTCTGCACGATGGAAGTCCGCGATTGCGCGGCTCGTGAAGGGAAAGCAAGGCGGATGGTAGCGGCGGGCGGATTTGAACCACCGACCAAGGGATTATGATTCCCCTGCTCTACCGCTGAGCTACGCCGCCATACCACCCAAGGCCGCCCGCGAGAGGCGGCCTGATAGCGCCGGGGAGCGCACCCCGTCAACCGCGCGTGTGACAGAGACGGAAATCGTTCCTACATTCCACCCATGCCGGATACGCTGAAAATCGCGCTCGCGCAGCTCAATCCGCACGAGGGGCAGGTGGTGCACAACCTGGCCGGCATCCGCCGTGCCCGCGCCGAGGGCGCGCGCCTGGGCGCCGATCTGGTGGTGACGCCGGAGTTCTCCATCGGCGGCTATCCGCCCGAGGACCTGGTGCGGAAGCCCGCCTTCGTGGCGGCATGCGAGGACGCCATCGACCAACTCGCCGCCGACACCGGCGATGGCGGCCCGGGCCTGATCGTCGGCGGACCATGGCGCGACGGCGACAAGGTGTTCAACGCCGCCTATCGTGCTCGACGGAGGGCAAATAAGCGCCCGCCGCGCCAAGCACGAATTGCCGAACTACGGCGTGTTCGACGACAAGCGCGTGTTCGATCCCGGCCCGGCGCCCGGCCCGGTCGCCGTTCCGCGGCTTCCGCCTCGGGCTGATGATCTGCGAGGATTGGTGGTTTCCGCCGGTGTCGCGAGACGCTGATGGAGAGCGGCGCGGAAATGCTGCTGTCCATCAACGGCAGCCCCTACGAGGTGGACAAGCAGCGAGCTATCGCATCCAGCTCGCGCTGAACCGCGTGGTGGAAACCGGGCCTGCCGTTCGTTTTCTGCGCGCAGGTCTGCGGCCAGGACGAACTCGTGTTCGACGGCGGCAGCTTCGTGCTGAACGCGGATCGCGCGCTCGCCGTGCAGATGCCGTTCTTCGAGGAAGCCATCACGCTGACGGAATGGCACGCGCGCGGACGGGCATCTGGTGTGCGCGCCGCAGCGAATTGTCGCCGGAGCCGCCGCGGCTGGAGGCGATCTATCGCAGCATGATGCTGGGGCTCGGCGACTACGTGCGGAAGAACCGGTTTCCCGGCGTCATTCTGGGCCTTTCCGGCGGCATCGACAGCGCGCTGTCGGCCGCGGTGGCCGTCGATGCGCTGGGGCCGGGCAAGGTGCGCGCCTTCATGCTGCCGAGCCCGTACACCAGCCGAGCATAGCCTGGAGGATGCGGCGGAGTGCGCGCGGCTGCTCGGCATTCCCTGCGACAGCGTTTCCGATCGACGCCGGCGATGGCGGCGTTTTCGAACGTGCTGGCGCCGATCTTCGACGGACGCCAGGCGGACATCACGGAGGAGAATATCCAGTCGCGCTCGCGCGGCCTGATCCTGATGGCGATCTCCAACAAGCTCGGCCACATGGTGCTGACCACCGGCAACAAGAGCGAGATGTCGGTCGGCTACGCCACGCTCTACGGCGACATGTGCGGCGGCTATTCGGTGCTGAAGGACGTCTACAAGACCACCGTGTTCGCGCTGGCCCGCTGGCGCAACGCGAACCGTGCCGCGCGGCGCGCTCGGGCCGGCCGGGCGCGTCATGCCCGAGCGCATCATCACCAAGCCGCCGAGCGCCGAACTGAAGCCGAACCAGACCGACCAGGACACGCTGCCGCCGTACGAGGAGCTGGACGGCATCCTGGAAGGGCTGGTCGAGGGCGAGCAGCAGCGTCGATGAGCTGGTGGCGCAGGGCTTCGATCGCGCGACCGTGCTGCGCGTGTGGAAGATGCTGGACCGCGCCGAATACAAGCGCCGGCAGGCGCCGCCGGGGGTGAAGATCACCGCCGCGCGCGTTCGGCCGCGACCGCCGCTATCCGATCACCAACGGCTTCACGAGACCTGCATTGCATGAGCGACCTGTTCGCCCCGCCCGGCGGCTGGCGCGTGCGCATCCTCGATCTGTCGGGCGGCGCCGAGGACAACGTCGTCGAGGAGATCGGCGGCTTCCCCACGCTGATGCAGGCCAACGCCTTCGCCCGCCGCTACGTGCGCGACAGCGTCGAGCTGTGCCGCGCGCCCCGGCGCCACCACGCGCGAGGTGCTGGATGCCTGGTTCGCCTTCGGCGAGGACGCCGAGGTGGTGGATGCCGGCGAAGCGGGCTGGCGCAGCGCCACCGAGCTGTCCGATTTCATCGACCGGCCCGCCGGCGCCGAGGAGCGCGACTGGCGCGCGCTCGATCCGCGGCGGGATGAGGACGAAGAAGAAGAGAACGAGTAACTTTTGATAGTCGGGTGCGTGCAGCCGCGCCGGGTCGGTACGGTTGCCGGTTGCGGCGGTCGCCGCCGCTACCGGAGTGACCACACACGCCAGAGCAAATAGCAGCGAGAAGATTAAGACACTAGTAAAAATTTTGTGTGTCATCGTTTCACTCCTGCGTTTTTAAGTTTTGTGGAACTGTCACTGACCTTCGGAGACGCTATCCTGCTTACTTCTATTCATGCTTCAGCCTATGGTGTAGGAGTCGACACCCGAAATTGCAATATTCTGGCAATCATCTGTTCGTCACCTGTGTGTGGCGCGCCATCGTGCTGTGAGGAAAGGGCTCTCCGAGCGGGGATAACCTGAAGGTCGCGCGCTGCCGCAGCGCTGGTGATGATGAATGCAGCTGCGGCGTTTGACCCACTTTCCTGCACTTCCCTACAATCGAGGATTCCGTACTCACCCTGGACGAATGCATGGCGCTTGAGCTCTTCAACACGCTGTCGGGTAAAATCGAACCTTTTCATCCCTTGGAAGATAGCCTGGTCCGCATGTATGCCTGCGGCCCCACCGTGTACGACTACGGCCACATCGGCAACTTCCGCACGTTCATCGTCGTCGACACCCTGCGCCGGTTTCTGAAGCAGAGCGGCTACCAGCTGAAGCACGTCATGAACATCACCGATGTGGACGACAAGATCATCCGCAATGCCGCCCGCGACGGCGTCTCCGTGCAGCAGTACACGAAAAAATATCGCGAGGCTTTTGTGGAGGACTCTGACTCGCTCAACATCGAGCATCCGGAACTGCTGGTCAATGCGACTGACCACATCGAGGAGATGGCGCGCTTCATCGCCAAGCTGGTCGAGAGAGGCTACGCCTATCGTACCGACGACGGCTCCTACTACTTTCGCATTGCCAAGTTCCCCGAGTACGGCAAGCTCTCGAAGAAAGACTTTGCCGGTATGACCGACGGCGCGCGCGTGGATGTCGACGAGTACGACAAGGACAACGCGCGCGACTTTGCGCTGTGGAAGGCGCCGAAGCCGGGCGAGGCATTCTGGGAGACGGAGATCGGGCCCGGCCGTCCGGGCTGGCACATCGAGTGCTCAACCATGTCGATGAAGTACCTGGGCGATACCTTCGACATTCACTGCGGCGGCGAGGACCTCATCTTCCCGCATCACGAAAATGAGATCGCACAGTCGGAGGCGGAGAGCGGCAAACCGTTCGTGCACGTCTGGGTACACTCGCGCTTCCTGCTGGTCGAAGGCGAGAAGATGGCCAAGAGCGCCGGTAACTTCTTCACCGTGCGCGACCTCATCCTGCTGGGGCATAAGCCGTCGTCGATTCGCTTTCTGCTGATGTCGGTGCCCTACCGCAAGCCGCTGAACTTCACCTTTGACGGCCTGACGCAGGCGGCCAACTCAGTCGAGCGACTGCGCAACTTCAAGCTCCGGCTGGAGACCTCGCAATTCCCTGACGGCAAGAACGACGCCATGGCCGCGATCGCCAGGAAAACTTCCGACGAGATGACCGCCGGCCTGAGTGACGACCTGAATACGGCGCGGGCGCTCGGCGCCATCTTCGACATGGTGCGTGACGTCAACGCCGCCGCCGATGCAGGAGAAGTTCGTAAGGGCGACGTTCCGGCGCTGTTGCAGACGCTTCGGCAATTCGACGAGATATTCGCAGTGCTCAAAGACGACGATGCGGTGAAGGTTCGTGCGACCGTCGAATGGGCGAAGAAAGAAGGTTTGGCCGACAAGATCAGCCCGGAAACCGCGGAGCTCGCCAAAGCCGCGACGCTCTCCGATGACGAAATCGAGCGGCTGGTCGCCGAACACTCAGCGGCGCGCAAGGCTCGCGACTTCGCGCGCTCGGACGCGATCCGCGCTCAACTGGCCGAGAACGGCGTCATCCTGGAAAACACCAAGGACGGCGTGCGGTGGAAGCGGAAGTAGGATAGAACGGCGCTCTAGCCCCGCGTTACGGCAATCACATCTTCAATAAGAGCCCGCTTTAGCGGACAACACTTGCCGTCGGCTTGAGGCCGACTTCTTATCCTTAAGGAGCGCGGTGGACGCGGGCCTGAAGGTCCGCTCTACCCGTTCCAACCCAGAATCTAACTGTTCCGACCCAAAACTAAATCGCTGCGGACAATCCGCCGGCATCGTTCGTCGGAAGGATCGTCTGACTTCCTGACGCTTCATCTGACTGCGTATCGCTAATCAGCGGGTACTTTCTCTTCCTATACATCACCGCGATGGACAAGACAAAGATTGCCTCCGAGATCAAAACCAGCACACTGCCTTCGGGACCATCCGTGCCACCGGCCAAGAGCAGCGGTCCGTGAAATGACGGATGCATGAGCGCATTCGCGCCGTGCATGCCACTGTTGGGCGTGCCGAACAGGAAGGTCTGGCCCCAGTCCCAGGCCGCGTGATTGCCAATGGCCCACCACAAATCGCCCGTCCGCCACAGGCTGAAGCACATGGCCATCCCGTCGATGAAGACCATGACGATGCCGAACCTGTTTTCGCCTGGATTGCCGAGATGACCCGACGCAAACACCAGCGAGAACAGAATCGCAGCCGTCCAGAAGCTCCAGCCGTTGGGCAACCCGAGAAAGCCGTCGGTGGTCACGCGCTGCACATAGCCGCGCAGCACACCTTCTTCAGTGACGCCGACGAACACGAACATCAATCCCCAAATCGCACCGTACTTCACGATTGCCGCGCCTTGTAGCTGCACCGTGCCGAAATCAAACCAGCCGCCCAGGTGCATAAGCTCCAGTTGCAAAGCCAACGCGCCTAGTCCGATGATCGAGCCAATCCAGAAACTGGAGCGAAACGCATTGCGCAGGGGCATCCCAAAGTAGCCCCACGGCTTGCGATCGATCACCTTGGCCATGACCCATGTAGCCAGCAACACCGCGATCATGCCCAGCGTCTCCTGCAGCAACGCGAGCCCGGCCGGTAGCGGCGCGTGCGGATTCGGCTTGCCCGCCCTCTTGATCAGGGGCAGAAAGCAAACGCTGATCAAGCTGAACATCAGAAAAAACAGCAACACCTTCCACCCCGCGCGCACGCCGTAGGGGCCGACGAAGGTTCGATAAAACGCGGACTGGCGTCGCGGCGGCGGAGCGGTAGAGAACTCCAACGGCTGAACTGGATCATTCATGGAGAAATAGACGTTCCCTTAGCGAAAATCCCTGAGCAGTTAGACGAAATTTGCAAAGGTAAAGTTCAGGCCGAGGTCTGAATCAGGGCCTGGAACTCCGTCTGCCGAAACTGGCAGGGGCCATGCGATCATCGCCCCTGCCGATACAATGACTATGCCACGAGGAATGGCCGGATGCCCGGATACGGGTTACTTGTGAGCACCGGCCAGTTCTGCTTCTTCGCTGTCGTTCTTCACGCAGCTTAAGGTCGCCGTGGAATAGCTCTTCAAGCACCATTAGTGCAGACCGGCGACAGGACCGCCATTTCCGCGTACACCTCAGACTTCAAACTTTCAATTGAGAGACTGGAGCAGAAAATTGGAGTGAGTACGGGCTCGAAGAACGTATTGGCCTCGCGAGCGCCTGCTAGGCAGATGTCCAGCCACCGCTCAACAAGAGTGCTCCCCGCCTCAGCCACTTGTCTGTGCAGCCTGTCACCTGAGAGGGATGCAGCAGCTCGTGGGAAGGCTCAAGGCCGAGTGTCCTGCTTTGGTTTCGTTATCTCTCCCGGCCCAAACTTCTCCGCAAATTCGGCTGCTGTAATCTGAAACAGCACGCTGTCGCGACCCTCGCAGTTGACCCGTGAGCCCATGCGGACGCCGCCGATTTTCTCCACCGCCATCTGCGAGCGCAGGTTCTTGGGATCGACCGTAAACACCACGCGCTCCACGAACCGGAACGCGTGTCCCAGCATTAGTTCCTTCATCTCGCGGTTGTGCCCGGTGCCCCAGTGCGTGCGCGCTAAAAAGGTGTAGCCGATTTCGATTTCGCGGTTGCGCTCGTCATGATCGTGATAGCGCGATGTCCCGATCACGCGGCCGTCTTCGCGATCGATGGCGACCAATGCTCCGCCGGAATCGAGCGCCTTCTGAAAGAACCTTCGAAAGCCTTCCTTCTCGCTTCGCTCTTTGGCGGGATGCTGCTCCCAAATCAGCGGATCGGAGGCGACTGCATAAAGATCGTCGAAATCTTCGGGTCGGAGCGGTCGGAGCCGCAGCAGTTTGCCTTCGAGGACCGGCTGGAGTTCGAACGCTGTCGTCTTTGTGCGCATGACCGATTATCGCGCTTCAGACATTCGCAGTCGAAGCAGCGCCGTTCGATGCGTGACAGGACGCAACGAAAACGGGGCGCGTGAGCGCCCCGTTCTTGCGCGATTCCAGTGATCCGGCGATGGAAGCTACTCGTTCGACCCGAAGCTCTTGATGTCCTCGGGCGCTTCGGCCACGGCGACCTTCTCCTCGCCCTGCACCATGACCCGGACGTTCTCCACGATGTCCGGATTGGCCAGGGTTGTGACATCGCCGGTAGCCATGTTGTTGGAGATCGCCGCCAAAATACGCCGCATGAGTTTGCCTGAGCGCGTCTTGGGCATGTCGGGAACGATAAGGATCCGACGCGGACGGGCGATCTTGCCGATCATGGTCTCAATGACCTTGTTGACCTTTTCCAAAACCGCCTGGCTCTGGTTCGGCGGCACGTCCGGCCGGAGAACGATGTAAACCTCAGGCACGCGGCCCTTGATTTCATCCACCACCGGCACCACTGCAGCCTCAGCCACCTCCTCGACGCTCAGACACGCCGACTCGATTTCCTTCGTTCCCAGGCGGTGGCCAGCGACGTTGATGACGTCATCGACACGGCCCAGGATGCGGAAGTAGCCGTCGGGAGCGAGCACGGCTCCGTCGGCGGCGAAGTACGGCCAGTCACGCCAATTCTTGCTATTAGGATCCTTGCAGTACTTGCTGTAGTACTGGGCCACGAAGCGATCGGGGTCGCCCCAGATGGTCTGCATGATCCCCGGCCAGGGATTGCGAATGCAGATGTTCCCCGCCTTGCCGGAGCCGGGTGGTACGAGCTCGCCCATCTCATCAATGATGGTGGGGAAGATACCGGGCATGCCCGGGCCGGCGCTTCCCGGCTTCATCGGATCCAACGCGGGTTTGGTAGTGCACAGGAAGCCGCCGTTCTCGGTCTGCCACCAGGTGTCCACAATCACGGCCTCGCGCTTGCCGACCACGTTGTAGTACCAGCGCCAAACGTCCGGCTCGATGGGCTCGCCCACCGTCGTCATGTGCTTGAAGTGGTAGTTGTATTTGCTGGGTTCATCCGGGCCGGCCCGGCGCAACATGCGAATGGCCGTCGGCGAGGTGTGGAAGATGTTTACGTCCAGACGTTCCGCGATCCGCCACACGCGGCCGGCGTCGGGATAGGTCGGGACGCCCTCGTAGATCACGCTGGTCGCTGCCAGCGCGAGCGGTCCATACACGATGAACGAGTGACCGGTGATCCAGCCGATGTCCGCCATGCACCAGTACACGTCTTCCGGATGTATATCCTGGATGTACTTCGAGCAGCCCGTCACATAGGCGAGATAGCCGCCGGTGCGGTGCTGGCAGCCTTTCGGCTTGCCCGTGCTGCCGCTGGTGTACATCAGGAACAGCGGCGCCTCGGCGTCCATCGGCACGGGTGGAACGATCTCACCGTTGTAGTTGGGGAGCAGCTCGTCAACCCAATGATCACGCCCTTCCACAAATTTTGCAGCAGTCGCGCTCTGCCCTGCGTGCCGTCGCCAGACCAGCACCTTCTGAACCTCGGTGCCTGCGTCTTTGGCGGTTGCGACCGCGATGTCGGCATTGGCCTTGTGGTCGAGCAGCTTGCCGTTACGAAAGTAGCCATCCATGGTGATCAGCACGTGGCTGCCGGAGTCAGCGGCGCGCAATCCGCAAGCCTCACCGCTAAAGCCGCCGAACACGACGGAGTGAACCACCCCAATCCGGGCGCAGGCCAGCATGGTGATCGGCAGCTCCGGCACCATCGGCATGTGGATGGTGACGCGGTCGCCGGCCTTCAGGCCGCAAAAGCCGCGCAGCAGCGCCGCGAACTCGTTCACGCGGACGTAGAGATCGCGGTAGGTGACGGCCACTGGCGCTTCCGTTTCCGGCTCGGGGACGAAGATCAGCGCGGCTTTGTTCTTGTGTTTGGCCAGGTGACGATCAACGCAGTTGTACGACGCATTGATCTTGCCGCCCACAAACCACTTCCAGAACGGCGGATTGCTGGTATCGAGCGTGGTGTGCCAGTACTCGTACCAGGTCAACATGTCCGCATACTCGCGGAAGCATTCGGGGAAGTTTTCCTCGCTGAACCGTTCGTTGACGCTGGGATCGTTCAGGTTTGCCTGGCCAATGAACTTCGGGGAGGGATAATAGTATTCTTCTTCCTTCCAGTGAACTGCGATCTGAGCTTCGGTCACTCCAGCCTGCACAGTTGCCATATCGATTACTCCTTAGATTTCGCGATTCGAGATATTGGTGCTAACAACCTACTACGGCAGTGGCCTGGCCATTCATTTCAGCGCCGGCCGGTGCTTCCAAATCCAGCTATGGTTTTCTGACACGCCCTGGCCCGCCATTATAGCGGGCCAGGATAGTGTTGATTCAGTTTTTCGTTTGTGCATCCAGCTGGGCGCGCATCTGGTGCCACGCGTGCCTCGCCTCTTCCACTGAGCCTTCGTCCTCGATCGTGGTGATGTCGCCGGGATTCTTCTCCTGTGTCACCGCCTTGAGCACGCGCCGCATGATCTTGCCGCTTCGCGTTTTGGGCAGCATGTCGACGAAGTTCAAATCGCCGATCACGGCCACCGGACCGAGTTCATGCCGGACCTGATCCAGCAGCGTGCGCTTCATCTCCTCCGATGGTGTGAAACCCTGCTTGAGGACAACGAACGCTGAGATCACCTCGCCGCGCAGCTCATCGGGACGCCCGATGACGCCCGACTCGGCGACGGCGGGGTGCCCAAGCAGCGCCGTTTCGACCTCGATGGTGCCGATGCGATGGCCGGCGATCTTGATGATCTCGTCAGCGCGACCGGCAAACCAGACATAGCCGTCCTGATCGATCTGCGCCGAGTCGCCGGTGTAATAGACGTTCGGAATAATCGACCAGTAGTCGCGGCCATAGCGTTCCTTCTCGCCCCAGAGCGACGCCGTCAGTCCGGGGAAGGGCCGCTTGATCACCATGATGCCCTTCTCGTTCACGCCCACCGGAGAGCCGTCGAGTTGCACGACTTCCGCCTCGATGCCCGGCATCGGGATGGTCGCGCTACCCGGCTTGATCGGCAGCATGCAGATCCCGTACGGATTGCCGAACACCGGCCCGCTGGTTTCCGTCTGCCACATGTGATCGATCACCGGAATGCGGTTCTGGAAGATCTTCTTCTGTAGCCACTCCCAGGCGGGCGCATTCAGTACCTCGCCAGCGCAGAAGACGCGCTCCAGAGAGCGGTAATCGATGCTGCCGAACGGGCCCTCTCCGTACTTCATCAGCAAGCGCACCGCAGTCGGCGATGTGAAAATGCCGGTGATGCGATACTCCTCGATCAGCGCCTTCCAGTTGCTTTCCGGCGCAGGATAATCGAGTGCGCCTTCGAAGACGATGGTCGTGGCTCCGGCAATCAGCGGCGCATAGACGATGTAGCTGTGACCGACAATCCAGCCGATGTCGGAAGTGGACCACCAGACATCCGACTCTTTGAGACCGAACAGCCACTTGCCCATGCTGGCGATGTGCACCTGATATCCGCCATGGGTGTGCACCGCGAGCTTCGGCGTCGCCGTCGTGCCCGAAGTTGCGAGAAT
The DNA here is from genome assembly GCA_963747045.1 of uncultured Acidobacteriaceae bacterium. Lineage (GTDB taxonomy): Bacteria > Acidobacteriota > Terriglobia > Terriglobales > Acidobacteriaceae > Bog-257. The sequence continues at coordinate 79,729 of CAVVDN010000003.1, forward strand.
GAACGCCGGCTCGTTGGATTCCATCTCGACGTAGTCGCCGCTGTGGCCGGGCGCGTGGTTGAGGAACTCCGCCCAAGTGATGTCGCGGCCTTCCTTCATAGGAGTCTCGCCGGGCGCGCGCTTCAGCAGGATGACGTGCTCGACCTTGTCGCCGGCATTCTTGAGGGCCTCATCCACGATTTCCTTCAGCTTCGTGTCCTTGCCCTTGCGATAGGTCACGTCGGCGGTGAACACCAGACGCGAGCCGCTGGCCTGAATACGATCACCGAGCGCTTTCGCGCCGAATCCGGCAAACACTACCGAATGAATCGCGCCGATGCGCACGGTCGCCAGCATCAGGATGATGGCTTCGGGGCTGGTTGGCATGTAAACGGTAAGCCGATCGCCCTTGTTGATGCCCATGCCGCGTAGCGCGGCGGCCACCCGTTCCACTTCATGCAGCAGGTGCGCGTAGGTATAGACTTCGCGCTCGCCGCGTTCGTTAAAATAGATGAGCGCAGTGTGCCCGCCGTGGCCGCGCTTTACGTGATAGTCGAGTGCGTTGTATGCGAGATTGGTGTGCGCTCCGACAAACCACTTGAACGTGGGCGCATTCCATTCCAGCACGCGCTCCCACTTACGAAACCAGGGCAGCTGTTCCGCTGCGCGTCCCCAGAAAGCGTCCGGGTCCTGCTTGCCTTCGTCGATCCACTTCTGCACCACGGGGCTGATGAGGTCATGCGAGATGGCATGCAGCGCATGCTCGTCAACCTCGCCCGTGGCCGTAGCCATCTTTGTTGCGCTATCCATGATGACGACACTCCTTGTCAGAACTGCAAATACGAAGTCCTATCTGAATGCTTTGCAGGGGCATGCCTTCAGGCGTGCCGTTGTTCCATGCCCGGAAGAGCTGGCTTTAGCCCTGCGGCATTTCCCGGAGGTCTGAACACCCAGCTCCTCAGAAAACTTCTTTCCGGCACGGTTGAAGCCGCGCCCCTCCAAACCATTGCGCCGGACTTTGTGGGTCCGGCGCGAAACAAATCATCACACGTGCTTCGGACGCTTCGCGAGGCACTCGGAGATGAGCGCAATCAGCGCCAGCACCGCGGCCGTGTAAAACGCCATCTGGTAATTGTGGTACTTGTCAAATAGCTTCCCACCGATGCGGCCCCCGAGCAGGCCGGCCACACCCCACGCCGTGAACAGCAACCCGTAGTTGATGCCCACATTCTTGGTGCCCCAGAAATCGGCTGCGGTCGCGGCGTTCACCGAAAGCTGCGTGCCGTAGCACCAGTAGACGATGAACAGCATGACGAAGAGTCCAACGACATTGCCGCCGACGGCATATAAAATTGGCATCGCCACCATGGAGATGCCGATCATCAAACGCAGCACGTTGATGCGGCCGAGGTGGTCGGACATCCAGCCCGACAGGATTCGGCCGCCGGCGTTGCCCGCCGCGCCTACAACCAGGCCCAGTGAAGCCAGCGTAGTGCTCGGTATGCCGACGCTCTTGGCGAATGGCACCAACTGGCTGATGACCATCAGTCCGGCGGTGCAGCCAAGCGCGTAGGCGACCCACATGAAGTAGAAGGTCGGGGTGCGCAGCGCTTCCCCGGGCGAGAAGTCGTAGGTTGTAGCCGCGGCCTTCGAAGTGGTGGCGGGCGTCCAGCCTGCGGGCTTGTATCCGGCCGGTGGGTTCTTCAACAGAAACGCGCCGATAACGGTCATGAACAGAAAGATCACGCCCAGTACCTGGAAGGTGGCGCGCCAGCCAAAGTGCGGGATCAGGTAGCTGGCTGACAAAGGACCGAAGATGGCCGAGCCGCCGCCGTAGCCGCCGACCGCCAGCCCGACCGCGAGGCCGCGTTTATCGGGGAACCATTTGGACATCACCGGGATGGGCGTCGCGTAGCCGAAGCCGTTACCCAATCCTCCGATCACTCCAAAGCAGACGAACAGATAGGTGAGGCTGGTGGTGTAGGCGCACAGAAAGAAGCCCAGACTCACCAGGATTGCGCCGATCAGTGAAATCCAAAAGGGCCCCAACTTGTCCTGCAGCCGGCCGGCAACGATGAACGTCAGAGCGAAGACGACCACGGCGATCGTGAACACCGTGGAAGTATCGGCTCGCTTCCAATGAAACTCTTTCTCTAGCGGAGCCACGAAGACGCTCCAGGCGTACAGGCTTCCCAGAGCGAGGTTCATCGACAGTCCGCCGATGACGCGCCACCAGCGGTTCAAGCCAGTGCTGCCGACCTCTATCGAGTTAACAGTTGCTGCGCCCATCTGATTCTTCCTTTCGTATCCAGCGAAGATTTTTCAACGGCTTGCCTGCAACCTGAGCCCATCAGTTTCCGTAGTCAGCAAATCCCCAGCGCCTCCCCCTAAGATCCGGATCGTGCTCTCTTCTATACGAATTCCACATCAAGCGTGTGGCAGGACCATCCGGCCGTGGCACGCATTCACCAAAGTCGCCGTGGCAATGTACCAGGCAAGAAAGCCCACAATGAAAATCTCCCAACCGGCCACGGGCGCGGGAACGATCCCTAGAACCACCAGATCAAGCAGAACAAACGCCAAGAACAGGAGCCAAAAAAGTACTGCCAGATACTTACCGATCTTGTGTGCCGCCAAACAAAAGCCGAAAGTGAACAGCGTCCACATCAGAAAGAATCCGAGTTCCTCGGGCTTTCCCGCAGGCATGCCGTTCTTGGGCTGTACATACAGCAGCACGAACAGTGACCACCAGAACGCGCCGTAGCACATGAAAGCAGACCCGCCGAAGATACTTCCCTTGCGCAGGTCGACGATCCCTGCGATAAACTGGGCTGTACCTCCGAAACAGATCGCCAGGGCCAGCGTGGGGCCCGCACTCCAGAAGCCTACGTTGTGCAGACCCGTCGCCATCGTAGTCAATCCGAAGCCCATCAAGCCCACAACCGCCGGGTTAGCCCACCACTCCTTGTAGACTCCAGCATTAGCCAATGCTGGCAGCTTTTCATCTGGGAGCATGTTTCCTCCTTGCCAAGTCAGGCCAGGGTGGTCCCGGCTGATCGGGATTCCCTCGGCTGCGACTGATTGTGAAAAATCGGGAAAATGGTATCACCGCAATCTGACTACGGCGATGGCAAAATATGTGTAATCCAAGCATCCCGGCCGCTTGTCTTTCGAACCTCCCAGAACCACCAACCTGCGTGCACTGATCCTTGCCTGAATTGGGCGGCATCAGGCCGGGACGGCAACCGTTGGCGGGAAGCGACATGGGGTAGAGGAGAGTGGCCACGTCTTCGTCCAGCGAGTTTCGAAGGGTTCGGGGCCTCCGACTATACAGCGAACGTTCGTTCGGCTGCACAACCCGCTAAACGAGAACACTGGCCTCGCTTCCCGCCTATTGAGCCGTTGTGGGCGAATTCTCCTGCGACGGGGACAGTAAGGTCTGTGACTTGAGATACTTGGACCTGTGACATGCATCACGTGACAGGGTTCAAGCGGTTCGCAAAATGGCAGCTTGCCGCCCTCCCGGAACGTCGCCAGCGCTGGAGCGACAACGGCAACGGCATCCTACTATTAGGGGATGTTTAACTTGTGGAAGGTGATAGCATAAGTAGTAACCGACCGGAGGCAATGTGGGATCACCTTACGGCTTTGAGCTGGTTGAGAATTGTGTCATTTGCAAATTGCGAACCGACAGTTTTTTCTGCTCTCTTCCCAAATCGGTGCTCGAAGCGTTCGACAAAATTAAATATTCTGCGAGCTATCCCGCCGGCGCAGTCCTGTTTGTCGAAGGCCAATCGCCGCGCGGAATTTACATGCTTTGCAAAGGCCGGGTGAAATTGTCCACGACCTCGGCCGAAGGCAAGACCCTGATCTTGAAGATTGCCCAGCCGGGCGAAGTTTTGGGCATGCATGCCACTGTGTCCGGTACCCCGTACGAAATCACCGCCGAAACCGGGCAGCCCTGCCAGTTGAACTTCGTCAAGCGCGATGACTTCCTGAACTTCCTGCAGAAGCATGGCGATGCCTGTTTGAAGGCCGCGCAACACCTCAGCAAAGACTGCCAGAGCGCCTATCAGCAGATTCGCAGCCTGGGCCTGTCACACTCGGCTCCCGAGCGGCTGGCGCGGCTCCTGCTGGAATGGACGGCGACGAGTCACGATCAGACCGAGCCCAAGGTAAAGCTGGCGCTCACGCACGAAGAGATCGCCCAGATCATCGGCACATCACGCGAGACGGTCACCCGTGTTCTGGCGGATTTTCGCAAGCGTCAGGTCGCCGTGCTCAAGGGGTCGACGCTGACCATCCGCAATAAATCGGTGCTTGAGAAATTGGTCGGCGCATAGCGCTACGATCTCCCACACCGGGTTTCTTGTTCAAATCGCCCTCTCACTTCCAGAGACGGCAATCTTTGGCGGCACATATTGACGCTTCTCTCTCCGAGGCTCTGGCAACCAGGCTTGCCTGATCAGCTTCTCTCCTAACATGGATATTTCTCGGACAAGGGAAGCTATGAACTCGCAGGCCAGAATCCTTCTCATCGACAAAGCTCTTGACCGCAAAGAACGCATCAACGCCCTAAAGAGCCGTGGCTACGCCGTATTTCCCGCGCTCAACATGGAGGAGGCGCGCAGCCGTTGCATGCGCGGCGGCTACGATGTGATCGTGGTCAACGGCAACGGAGATCATGAGCAGGCGTCGCACTTCTGCGACGACATCCGGAGCCAGTGCCCCAAGCAACGTCTCATCCTGTGCAGCGAAGCCCAGCCCGGCGGCAACGGTGCCGTCGCCTCGGACGTGAACTCCGTAGTGCAGGCGGTGGAGTCGGCCCTCGACGGCAACGCCAGGGCGACGGACGTCGCGAAGGCGGCCTGAAGAAATTTGTCGCACGTCTGGTGCGGTGGACGGGCACCGGAACCCGTCCATTGTGGCGGTCCCGATTGACGCCGCTCCGTCATGCGTCTACGTTGCGCGGCTCCTCGCGCGCACAGCTTCTCGCAACCTCGCGCTCAGCCCCCACATCGTTGTGGTTGTCGAATTTGCGCGCATCATTTCTTAACAATTTCTCCCGAAACCTTCACCGGTCTGCCCGGGTTTCTGACAAGGAAGTTGGAACCGCACTGCCCTGCCGGGAGGAATAAAATAGCGATGTGGCGACAGCTCAATGCTGTGCTGGTGCTGATGACGACGTCGAGTTCGCCGTTTTCGACGGGCGCGATCTATGTGGCCACCAGCGCCTGGCAGACAGTCTCAAAGGAGTTTTTCCGAATGAAGAAAAGTCTAATTTGCGCGCTGCTCACACTGGCTCTGGCCTGTTGCGGAACAGCGCTCTACGCTCAACAGGACACCATGAGTCAGGGTGCGCCCCAGGCGGGACAACACCGCATGCCCTCACCCGATCAGCGTCTGCAGCACATGACCAAGATGCTGAACCTCACCCCCGATCAGCAAGCGAAGATCAAGCCCATCCTGGAAAATGAACAAACCCAGATGCAGGGGCTGCACCAGGACACCAGCATGTCGCGCGACGACCGGATGTCGAAGGCGCAGTCGATCCGGCAGAGCAGCAATGACGAAATCAAACAGATCCTGACTGCCGATCAGCAGCAGAAGTGGTCGCAGGCGCAGGAAGAGCGTCACGGCGGCATGGGCCAGGGCGGCGGAGCAATGAAACCGCAGTAACCCCAACGAGTCGTCGACCGAAACGACGCGGCTGTTCTCGTTGTTATCCTTTCAGTGTGGGGTCCGGAGAGCTAAATGTAGCTTCCCGGCCCCTTTTGTTTTTGCGGTTCGAAATGCAAGGCGGTGCAGCCCGAACCGGAAACAAATGGGCATGGCTCGGGCGATCCGGCGGCTACTCTGATTCGCCTCCCCGATATTTCGGGGCGATTGACGTGCTACCATCGTTCACGTGAGCACCGCCGAGCCACATCCCGGCAAGTTTCTCTTTTCGCCAGAGAGCTGCGACTCCCGGCGAATGTGCTGAGTCAGCGCGCCTCCCTGGACTGCGCCGGCTTCCACAAAATCGGCAGTACCTGCGATACTGACTAGTAAGCTGCGCGTCTTTTCCTCCACGATGAACCGCAGATCTCTCCGCTCGTCCGCGCCTGTTGCTTGAACAGGGCGGGACTCGGTCGGGATGACAAAGAAAAGGAAGCGTGGTTGGCACGGCTGAAGCCGTGCCCTGTTACAAAACCACCTCAACATCAATGAGCGACTACTTAAAAGCCGTCCAGGAGCGCGTCGTCATCTACGACGGCGCGATGGGCACCGCCGTCCAGGCCTGCAACCTTCCGCTGGACGAGTTCTGCGGCAAGGACGGCTACAACGACATCCTCGTGCTCAGCCGGCCCGACATCGTCAAAGAGATTCACGCCTCGTATTTGACTGCCGGTGCCGACGTCGTCGAGACCAACACCTTCAGCTCCACGCGCGATCGTCATGGCCGAGTACGACATGGCCGACCAGGTTCACGAGGTCAACATGGCTGCGGCCAAGCTGGCGCGCGAAGTCGCGTCGAGTTTCTCCTCCAACGGCCGCAAGCGCTTCGTCGCCGGCTCGATGGGGCCGACGACCAAGCTGCCCTCGCTCGGCCACATCGGCTTCGACGACATGGCTCGCGGCTTACACCGAGCAGGCGATCGGCCTGATCGAAGGCGGCGTCGACGTCCTGCTGCTCGAAACCTGCCAGGACATCCTGCAAGCCAAGGCCGGGCTGGTCGGCATCTTCGACGCGCTGAAAAAAACCGGCAAGAACGTTCCGGTGCAGGTGCAGGTCACGCTGGAGGCGACCGGCTTGATGCTGCTGGGCACCGAGATCGGCGCGGCGCTCACCACGCTGGAAATGTTCGATGTCGCCGTGATCGGCATGAACTGCGCCACCGGCCCGAAAGAAATGAACGACGGCGTTCGCTATCTCGGCGCGAATTCGCCGCGGCCCGTCTCGGTGTCTGCCCAACGCCGGGTTGCCGCAGAACGTCGGCGGCGCGCGCGTTTATACGCTGCAGCCGCAGGAGCTGGCCGACTATCACAAGCAGTTCATCACCGAGTACGGCGTGCGCATCGTCGGCGGATGCTGCGGCACTACCTACGAGCACATCAAGGCCGTCGCCGAAACCTGCGCGAATCTCGAGCCCGCGAGGCGCGATGTGAAGACCGTCGCTGCCGCGGCCAGCGCGTACTCCATGGTGCCGCTCGATCTCGATCCCAAGCCGCTCGTCGTGGCCGAGGAGATGAACACCACCACGCGCGTCGAGCACTTCAAGAACATGGTGCGCGCGCAGGACTACGACGGCATCCTCACGCTGGCCAAGAAGCTGGTGAACGAAGGCTCGCACATGCTCGACCTGTGCTGCGCCATCGTGGGCGAGGACGAGAAGGGCTACATCTCGAACATCCTCGAGAAGATTGCCACGCGCGTGCCCGCGCCCATCACCGTCGATTCAACCGAAGCCGACGTGATCGAGGAGGCGCTGAAGCGCATCCCGGGCAAGGCCATCATCAACTCCATCAATCTGGAGGACGGCGAGAAGCGCACGTCGAAAGTTCTGCCGATGGCCAAGCGTTACGGCGCGGCGGTCATCGCGCTCACCATCGACGAAGACGGCATGGCGCTGACCTGGCAGAAGAAGCTGGCCATCGCCAAGCGCATCTTCGACCTGGCGGTGAACAAGTACGGCATTCGCCCGTGCGATCTCATCTTCGACGCGCTCACGCTGCCCATCTCGACCGGCCAGGATGACTACCGCACCGCCGGCATCGAGACGCTGAAGGCGGTGAAGCGCCATCAAGCAGGAGCTGCCCGAGGTGAAGACGATCCTCGGCGTCAGCAACATTTCGTTCGGGCTGAACGTCTATTCGCGGCGCATTCTGAACAGCGTCTTCATGCACGAGGCGGTCGATCACGGCCTCGACATGGCCATCGTTAACTACAGCAAAATCTATCCGTTATACAAGATTCCTGAAGCGGAAGTTGATCTTGCGCGCAAGCTGATTTTCTACGACCAGTCCAACGGCGATCCGCTCCAGGTCTACATGGCGCACTTCGCCGGAACCAAGGGAAAGGAAGAGAAGACGACCGCGCACGTCGATACGCTCTCGGTCGAAGACAAGCTGAAGTGGGCGATCATCAACGGCGAAAAGTCGGTGGGCGACGGCGCGAACAAAAAGTCGCTGGACGAGATTCTGGAAGAAGCACTGGTCAACTATTCGCCGCTCGACCTGATCAACAACATCCTGCTCGATGGCATGAGGACGGTCGGCGATCTGTTCGGCGCGCGCAAGATGCAGCTGCCCTCGGTGCTCGATTCGGCCGGCGTGATGAAGGCCGCGGTCGCCTATCTCGAGCCGAAGATGGAAAAGAAAGAAGGCTCGCAGAAAGGGACCATCGTTCTCGCGACGGTGAAGGGCGACGTCCACGATATCGGCAAGAACCTGGTGGACATCATCCTCAGCAACAACGGCTATCGCGTGGTGAATCTCGGCATCAAGCAGCCGTCGGATGCGATCATCAAGGCCGCGCAGGAGCAGAAGGCGGACGCCATCGGGCTTAGCGGGCTGCTGGTGAAGTCGACGCTGGAGATGAAGTACGTCGTCCAGGATTTGCACCACCAGAAGCTGGAGTTCCCGGTGATCTGCGGCGGCGCGGCGCTGACGCGCAAGTATGTCGAGGACGATCTGCGGCGCGAGTACAACGGCGGCGTCTTTTATGCCGATGACGCATTCGCCGGTCTGCACCTGATGGAAGATCTGTCCTCGCCGAATGGCGAGCGCGAGAAGCGAATTGCGGAGGGCCAGGTGGTGAAGGAATTTGCGCGCGCAGCAGTGGCCGGAGCCAACGGAGATGGAGCGATCGCTCCGAGCATCGAAATTCCGCCTGCGCCGAACATTCCGCAGCCGCCGTTCTGGGGCGTGCGCGTACTTAAGCCGGCGGACTTCGATCTGCGCGAAATCTTCCAGTACATCAACCACACCGCGCTGTTCAAGAACCAGTGGCAGTTGAAGACGGCGTCGCAGGAAGACTACGCGCGACTGGTTGAGACGAAGTACCGGCCGATCCTGCACGATCTCGAAGAGGAAGTGATCGCCGCCGACTGGTTCGAGCCGAAAGTAGTGTACGGCTACTTCGGCGCGCAAGGCGACGGCAACGACGTCGTCGTCTATAACCTTCCGGAAGGCTGGAAGCAGGGCGACGCGATTCCGCCCGAGGCTTTGCGCTTCACCTTCCCGCGCCAGCGCGAAGGCCGGCGTTTGTGCATCTCGGATTTCTTCCTGCCAAAAAGCGGCGGCAAGATGGACGTGATCGGCATGTCGTGCGTGACCATCGGGGACAAGGCCTCGCACGAGACGCAGAAGCTGTTCGAGGGCGGCGAGTATACGAAGTATCTCTACCTGCACGGGCTCAGCGTCGAGACCGCCGAGGCGCTGGCGGAGTTCTCGCACAAGCGCATCCGCGAAGAGCTGGGCATCGCCGGCGACGACTCGCCGCACATCCGCGATCTCTTCCACCAGAAGTATCGCGGCTCGCGCTATTCGTTTGGCTATCCGGCGTGTCCCAATCTCGAGGACCAGACGAAGCTATTCGAGATGCTCCATCCCGACCAGACGATCGGTGTACATTTGACGACGGGATTCTTGCTCGAGCCCGAGCAGAGCACCTCGGCGATTATTGTGCACCATCCCAACGCGAAGTACTTCGTGGCGTAACACCGTTCTTGCAGCAGCATCTAATTTGCCGTGCCTCGCAAAGCCACATCCCGCGCCGACAAAATCGCCGAAGGCGCCGTTGCTGCCGAAGAGCTCAAGCAGCCGTTTCCGCGCATCAAGCTGCCCATCCGGCCGCCGTATCCGCCGATGGAAGCCAAGCTGGTCGACGAAATCCCGCGCGGCGACAACTGGCAATACGAGCCCAAGTGGGACGGCTTTCGCTGCCTGGCGTTTCGCAAAGGCGATCAGGTGCTGCTGCAATCGAAGGCCGGTCAGCCGCTAGGGCGATACTTCCCCGAGCTGGTCGAGGCGCTTCAGAAGCTCAAGCCGGCGCGGTTTGTGCTCGACGGCGAGATCGTCATCCTGCACGACGGCCATCTCTCGTTCGACGAACTGCTGATGCGAATTCATCCCGCGGCGAGCCGTATCAGGAAGCTGTCGCAAGAAACGCCCGCTACATATCTGCTATTTGACATGCTTGTGGATGAAGACGAGATGGCACTGGCCAACAAGCCGCTGAGCGAGCGACGCACACGGCTGGAGAAATTCTTCAAGAGTCTCGGCAAACAGCAATCGATTCGCCTCTCACCCGCGACGCTCGATTACGCCACCGCCGAGCGCTGGATGAAGGAACTCGCCGCCAGCGGTTTCGACGGAGTGGTCGCCAAGGAACTCGACTGCGTGTACGCATCCGGCGATCGCACGGCGATGCGGAAGATCAAGCGTATTCGCACTGCCGATTGCGTGGTGGGCGGCTTCCGTTACGCTAGCAAGGGCGGCGAGGTCGGCTCGCTGCTGCTCGGGCTATACGACGATGACGGCAAGCTCAATCATGTCGGCTTCACCTCGAGCTTCACGGCTCCGGAGCGCAAGAAACTCAAATCGGTTTTGAAGCCGTTCATGGGCGGCTCAGGTTTTACCGGCCACGCGCCCGGTGGTCCCAGCCGCTGGAGCACCGAGCGCAGCGGCGAATGGGAGCGGCTGGATCCGAAGCTGGCGTGCGAAGTCCGGTACGACCATTTCTCCGGCGGACGCTTCCGGCACGGCACGAAGTTCCTGCGCTGGCGTCCGGAGAAGGCTCCCAAGAGCTGCACGTACGAGCAGGTGGCAGCGAAGGGGCGCGGCGGTCTGAAGAAGCTGCTGGCGGCGTAGAAAGGGGTCAGAGGTCAGGGTTCGAGGTCAGGAGATAGAAATCAGCGGAAGTGCCAGGCGCAGTATCCATCCGACGAAGCACAAAGACAATCTCGAGTGATCTCAAAGAATTTCTGATCCCTGGCCCTGATCCCTGGCTCCTGATCCCTAACCCATGACCCGTGTTTTCCCGCAGCTTACGATCTCGCGCTCACGCGGCAAACTCCCACGCGTGCTCGTCGCATCCTACGGCTGTTGACAGCGATGCCCTTCTTGCTCCGGGGGCGGTTGAGCAGCACACATCAACGTTGGGAGGACTGATATGAAAAGTTTCCTGGTAGGACTGGGGCTGGGTGTTGGCCTCGGCATTCTCTTCGCGCCCATGAGCGGCGAGGAAACCCGCAACAATCTTGCCGATCGCGCCAATGACCTGGCCAGCTCGGCGCGCGACACCTACGAGCAGAACCGCGACCGGGTGCAACGCGGCGTGGAAAGCATTCGCAACACCGCGGAGCGCACGATGAACCAGGTACGTTCGACCGCGAGCGACTTGACATCGAAAGCCGGCGACTATAGCAGCAGCTACGACCCGCCCAGCAGTCAGGCGGTTTAATCTCCTCTCGCAACTACACAGCAGTCTGATGACTTCGGCGAACGGGATGGTGACCCCGTTCGCCGAGTTTTCCACCTCGACTCCCGCTCCCGGGCCCCGGCACCCGCCGCATTGGTTTATCCTCGTCCTGTTCCCTTCTCTACTGGAGGACTCATCGATGCAGGTCCTGGAGAACTGGCATCCCAAGGGCGTCACCGTTTACATGGATGACAAGCGCCTCATCAACTGCGTGTTGACCGAGTGCAAGCTGGTGTACGGCGGAGGCGATGTAACCTGGGAGAACACCCAGTTCGTGAATTGCCAGCTCACGTTCGATGCGGCGGCGCAGCGTACCGTGGCGTATCTGCAAAACTTCGGCCTGATGCGCCCGCCGGAGGGGACAGTTCCGACTGCGCCTCCCAGCGCCTCAGGAGTGAATTGAGGCAGCGATGGAGACTCTTTACTATTCGCGAATGCCGTCGCCGGCCGGTCCGTTGCTGATTGGAGTATCGGACTCGGCGGCGCTGGTGATTTTGGAATTCGATCGCGGTTTGCCCCAAACCATTGCCGGCAAGGAAGTCGCATGGCAGGAATCGGAAGTGCGCACCCGCGTGGTGCGGCGGCAGCTGGAAGAATATTTCGCCGGCACACGCCGCGACTTCGATTTGCAGCTCGATCTGCGCGGAACCGAGTTTCGCAAGCGGTGCTGGAACCAGTTGCTGCGCATTCCCTATGGTGAGACGCGCTCCTATGGGCAGATTGCGCGCGCGGTCGGCAATCCCACCGGATTCCGCGCCGTTGGCCAGGCGAATCACTTCAACCCGATTGCGATCATCGTGCCCTGCCATCGCGTAGTGACGTCAGGCAACACGCTTGGAGGCTATGGCGGTGGGCTGCCGGTGAAGGCGTTGCTGCTGAAGTTGGAGGGCGCGAGTTTCAGAGAGTAAACGGGGCGGCGGAGTGAACGGCAAGCTGCCACACAATCTACGCTTCAGCAGAGCAGTATCAATGCCCGGAAAACCAGCCGCAACGCGGCGGGATGATTTTAGGGCGGGCGCGCAAGCCCCCGTTCATGTCGGGTAATAGGCGCGAGCCGCGAGAGCGGCGGCACGACCCCGGCAGCAGAATTCCCGAACTCGACGCGTTCCATGCGCTCGTCGAAGAGTGTCGCCGCTGCCACGGCTAGGCACATTTAACGCATCTCACCCGGGGCTGACGCCCCGGGCTAAAACCATCTCGCCGCTGCGCGGCTAGTTTCCTTCGAAGAAAATCTCTGACCCGAATGCAGCGGAAGTTACCTTGGCGTGACGGATCACTTCGGACGCAAACTCCGATACGCGATGCGAGGTGTTAGATCAGACCTACACCGCCGCGCGGTTGCTGGCTGCGCCCGACCCCAGCGCTTCCAGCACATCGACGGCGCAGGAATAGCGGCCGAAGGGCGCGCTGATCTGCGCTCCCTGCACGATGTCCTTCACCGCGGCCAGCATGTCGCGAGCAATTGCGACGCCTTCCGCACGCGCTGCGTCGGCCGTAGTCGCCTTCGCCATGCGCGCGAAGATCTCGTCAGGAATCGAGACGCGCAGCTCGTTCTTCATGAACTCGGCGTTGCGGGTCGAGGTCAGCGGCCAAATGCCGGCGACCACCGGCACGTGGCAATGTTCGATGCGGCGCATGAACTGCTCGAGCAGCCGAACATCAAACACCGGCTGCGTCACCGCCAGCTCCGCGCCGGCTTCGACCTTGTATTCGAAGCGGCGAATTTCTTCGTCGATGTTGGGGCTGCCGGGGTTGGCGCCCACGGCGATCACGAACGCCGTTGAGTTCCCCGTGGGATTGCCGCCGATATCCAGCCCGCGATTCAGGTTGCGCACGATGTTGACCAGGCCGATGGAGTCGACGTCGAAGACCGCGGTCGCATCGGGATAGTCGCCCATCTTCGGCGGATCGCCGGTGATGCAGATGAGATTGCGAATGCCGACGGCGCTTGCGCCCAGCAGGTCCGACTGAATGCCCAGCACATTGCGATCGCGGCAGGTGTAATGCAGAATGGGCTCGATGCCGACCTCCTGCTTCACCAGCAGGCAGAGCGCCTGGTTGCTCAAGCGGGCCGAGGCGCGCGGGCTGTCGGGGATGTTCACCGCGTCCACGCCGACGGACTTGAGAAACTTCGCGCCTTCCAGCTCGCGCCTGGCGTCAATGCCGCGCGGCGGAACGATCTCCACCATGGTCACGAACTCACCGGCGGCGACCTTGCGGCCCAGGTTCGAGCGCTCGGCCAGCGGCGGTGGTTCGACGGGCTTGGCTTCAGCGGCCTTCGCCGCCTTGTAGGAGGACGCCCGTGCCGCGCCCACCTTCAAGAAAAGCTTCATGGTGTGGATGTGCTCCGGCGTAGTGCCGCAGCAACCACCGATGAGTCGCACGCCCGCGTTGACGAAGCCTTCCATGTAGTTCGCCATGTACTCCGGCGAGCAGAGATAGATATTGCGGCCTTCGACGTTGCGCGGGATGCCGGCATTGGGCTGCGCGGACAATGGCTTGGTCGTTACCGCGTGCACGCGTTCCAGCGCATCGAGCATGGCCACCGGCCCGACGCTGCAGTTGCAGCCGACAACCTCGGCGCCCCAGGCCTCCAGCTGCGGACCGTAATGCTCGGGGCTGGAGCCGTCGAGGCAATTGCCGTCTTCGTCGATGGTGACTTGCGCGACCACCGGAATCTCGGGGTTCACATCGCGCGCCGCGAGGATGGCCTGGTGTAACTCCTCAAGATATCCGAAGGTTTCGAGAATGAGCAGGTCGACACCTTCTTCGTTCAGCGCCGCAATCTGCTTACGGAAAGCGTCGCGCGCCTCCTCGAGCGAAATTTTGCCCAAGGGCTCGATGCGAACGCCCAGCGGCCCGACCGCCCCGGCGACAAAGGCGTCGAAGTTCTTGGCAGCCTCGCGCGCCAGTCGCGCGCCCAGGCGGTTGATGTCCGCCAACCGGTCGACACAACCGTGCCTCGACAGGCGAAACGAATTGGCGCCGAAGGTGTTAGTTTCAATGACCTCGGCGCCGGCCTTCAGATAGTCCTGATGAATGCCGCGGATGAGGTCGGGGGCCGAAAGGTTCAGCTCGTCATAACAGCGGTTGATGAAGATGCCCTTGGCGTACAGAAGCGTGCCCATAGCGCCGTCGCACAACACAGCGCCTTTCTGCAGCCGAGCTAGGAAACCAGATGACATGGTGTTCTCGGAAACGGGCAGAGTAAAAGGATTGTTGGAACTTTATCGTAAATTGCGGGAAAGTGCCATCGGAGTACCAACAGCAGCATGGGTAGCGCACGTGAGCCGCGCACCCGCTCTGCTATAATTCAGCGAAATACAGCGTCTCATGAGAAATCATCGTGTGTTTTCCGGCGGCTGGTTGCGGCTGGCAGCCCTGTTGTCCGCGCTCCCATTCATGCTTCTGTGGGCAGCTTGCGGTGGTAATGGCACGACCAACACCACCACCAGCGGACTCAAGAATCGTGCCTTCATCACCAACACCTACTCCGGCACTCTGCAAATCGTCGACACGCAGAACGACAGTACGGCCTACACGCAGCAGACCACCAATTCCGCGGGCCAGGTCGTTCCCGGCGAGCCGGTCACCATCAGCGTCTCGTCGAGCGTCACCCTCGAGGCCGAATCTCCGAACCATCAGACAACGGCGGTTTACGATCCCGGCACCTTCGCCTTGTATTTCGTCACCAATTCGTCAGAAACCGTGAGCGGCAACGCGGCTCCTTCCAGCGCGGTTTCCATGTTGCTGTACTCCACCGACAGCAGCACTGTCTATGCTGCCGAGCCCAACCTTACGGTGACCGGATCGCGCTCCGGTGCTGTTGAGGCCTTCAACGTTGCGAGTTTTGGACGTACCGCGATCTACTACATCCCATCGGCGCGCTATCTTGCGCTTAGCCCCAGCGGGCAATACTTGTTCGTTTTTGTTAACAATTCCGATTCGCTTTGGCTGATCAACCTGAGCGCCACCACGGTAACGCCGGTAGAAATTCCCGGGTTTGCGGGGCCGATCAATGCCTTCTTCAGCGGCGACAGCAATACGGCCTATGTCTTAAACTGTGGTCCGGAATGCGGCTCCAGCGGTCCGGCTGCGGTTGCGTTCTTTGACATTCCCTCGCAGACCATCACCGGTACCGTGCCGGTCGGCGGCGCAAGCGTCGGCTTGCTGAACGGCAGCACGTTGTATGTGGCGGGCAGCCCTGTACCTCCAGGCACGAGTTCCACCTACGACGCTGTTGATGTCAACGGAAGAACGCGGCTCACGCCCAATTCGGTGCCCATTGGCGACGGCTTCCACACCACGATGGCGCTTTCCACCAACAACAAGCTGTACATTGGCGCCAGCTCCTGCAGCAACACCGTGACCGGTTGCTTGTCCGTTGTCGACGTTGGCACAAATACCGCCGCCCCGGCTCTTCCGCCACGTGGGGCCATCACCAGCCTGCTGGCGATTGCCAATCGCAACGTGGTGTACACGATTGAAGGGGGGCTGCTGGACATCTACAACACAGACAACAATACCTTGCAGGGTACGCAGTTCACCTTCACCGGCGCGTTAAACTCAATCGTGCAGGTAGACCCGTAGAGCTAGTAGCTAGTAGCGAGTGGCTAGTGATTAGTGATGGCTGGTTAGAACTGCTGGCCTCGCACTATTCACTAGCCAGTATCTATCCTCTTCCGAAACTATCCACCAGCCACTATCCACTAACTACTGCCTCACGGCTCCAGCCGCAGATGATGCACCCCTTCGCGCTGTACCGCTTCTCCGGAAAACGGCAGGATGAAGGTGCGCCCGTGGTAATACGCGTCCCATTGATCGTTGTAGTGATCGTCGAAGATATCGCCGGACTGTCCGTTCACGATGTTTAACGTGCTCGCATCAAGGTCAGAACAATCCACCGTGAGGCGCTCGGAGGGCCCCAGCGGCGGCGCCTGCTGGTCGACGGTCTGATCGTCGCCGGCCATGGGCACGCTGCCCGTTCCCGCCGCCCGCTTCAGCACCGGAAAATGACTCCAGAAGGGATGCTGGATGTTCACCCGGTGCACCTTGCCCCACTTCCACAAGCTCAGCGCCTGAGGCGCGCTCGCGTCGGAGACGGCGTGTTCAACGGCCGCGGCCAGCAGATCGTTGTAGTCCGAGTAGCCTTGCGGCAGCCAGCGCGGCGGCTGGCTGGTCAGGACATTCTCCAGCCACACCGGACTCATGAACCACCGGTACTCGCGCCAGTCAGCACCCAGCTTGGATTTGAGCAGCATCTCCTCCAGGCTTTGGCGCGAGAAAAAAGCGATGGTTGCTGCCGGCGAATCCGTCTCCATCGCGCCGTCCCATTTGCGCATGAGATCGGCCGCTGCCTTGGCGCGTGCCGACGCTTTGGGCGTGTGGTCGACGGCATACACGAAGCGCTCCGCGCAAAAGCGATCGAAGGGCGAGACCACGTCCATCTGGATCGCAAGCATGTCCGCCGGTGCGAACTTCTTCGGCGCGCTCAGCAACTTGTAGATGCGCTGGGTGCGGTACGGCGGCATCCACTCAATGCTCAACTCGTAGGGATAATTATCGGCCGTGGCGCGCGCGTTCGCGGTCGCGATTATGCCCGATGGCGGATCGTAGACGCTGGGCAGCTTGTCATACGGGACGTAGCCGGTCCATTCGTGCAAATCGTTCTCACCCGGCTCGGGCACGTCGCCGTCACCGTTGGCGCGAATCGGAATCAGCCCCGTCGCCTGGTAGCCGATGTGGCCATCGACGTCGGCGTAAACGACATTCTGGCCCGGCGCGGCGAAGTGCGAAAACGCCGCTTCAAACTCCTGCCAGTCGTGGGCGGAATCAATCGCGAAGAACGGGACGTCCCAGGCTTGCGGGTCATAGATCGTCCACTTCAGCGCGAGCTTGCGCGTCTCGCCCGGAACCAGGTCGCTGATGATGGGCCCATGCCGCGTGGTGACGACATCGAGGGTGATCTCCGGCTTGCCTTTGACGCGGATGATCTCTTTGCGATGCTCCGGCTGCCGCCAGCCTTGCGGCGTCAGATACTCCCCCTGGTCGTTGAACTTCTCGACGTAAACATCTTCGACGTTAGGGCCGAGGTTGGTGAATCCCCACGCGATAAGCCGATTGTGTCCGACAATGACGTACGGCACGCCGGGCAAGGTCACGCCGGCAACATCGAAATCGCCGGCCGTGAGGTGCGCCTCGTACCAGACGTTAGGAATCGCGAGGTCAAGATGCATGTCATTGGAGAGCAGCGGCTTGCCCGAAGCGGTGTGCGCGCCGGAGACGACCCAGTCGTTGGAGCCGGGACGAACGGGATTCTCCTCACTTGGTCGAAAGGCGTTCACCACGGAGGCACGGAGAGCACGCAGTTTTTCTGGGCTGAATTCTCCCGTGTCGTGAGGTGCGGTGCCCCAGGTTCGCCCATCTGTCGGGCGAACCTGGGCCTTCGCGAGTGGGCCCAGGTTAGCGTCCGAAGGACGGACGCGAACCTGGGGCACCATCTCGCCCCGCTCCTCATTCTCTTCCGGCGTCTCTCCCGGAACCTCGTTCTCGATTGAATTGTTCTCCGCTCCCGGCGGATGGTCGCGCCACGAGTGATTCACGTACAGATCGGCCGTCAACTCCGGCCCGAGCTTGGCGAGAATCTTTTCTTTCTCCAGTTTGCTTTTATACAGCCCGTGATTCAGAAACTCGGTCATCGACAGGCCGACCAGGACCGAGTCCTCCACCGTCCACACATGCGGGAAATATTGCAGGAAGCGGAATTCCATCGGCAGCGTCTTCTGGTGCTGGTCGATGTAGGCGTTGACGCCCGCGGCGTAGGCGTCGAACTGCGCTCGTTCCTCGGCATTCATTCGGGCGGCGCTGCGCTGCGCCAGCTGCCGCAAACCCAGGATGCGATTTTCGCGATCGTACTTCACGAACTCCGGCCCGAGAATGACCGCCAGATCGCCGGAGGCGAAGCGCCGCGCCAGGTCCATCTGCCACAAGCGGTCCTGCGCCGTGATGTAGCCCTGCGCAAAAAAAAGATCGGGCAGGTTCGAGGCAGAAATGTTGGGAACGCCCAGCCGGTCGAAGGTCACGATTACCGGCGCCTTGAGCCCGGCGAGACGCACCGTCCCGTCGCGCTGCGGCAAGCTGGCGCGCACCGCGCGATAAAACCAATAGTCGAATCCCAGAAAGCCGAGGAGGAACAGCACCAGAAGAAGAACGACGACGAGGAAAATGGCCTTGGATTTTCGCGGACGCACAGCGGACTCAGTGACAGGCATGGGGCAACTTCAATTATAAGTTGCCGAATGGAATGCGATTGGGTGTCTTAAAGGCGAATTAACCACAGAGACACAGAGGCACAGAGTTTCAGAAATAGAAAGATCAAAGTCAGAAGGTGTCTACGAGCAGGAAGAGTTCAAGGCTAATAAGAAGATTTTCCTCTGTGTCTCTGTGCCTCTTGGTAGATTTGCGTTTCTCACACTAGCTTCCGCAGCTCGCGCCTCAGAATTTTGCCCGAAGCCGTGCGTGGCAGTGTATCGGCGAACTGAATTTCGCGCGGCACTTTGTAGTACGTCAGCCGTTCGGCCACGAATGCCTGAATCTTCTCTGCCGTCTGCGAGTTGGGCAGCTCCGATTCCTTGAGCACGACGAAGGCGCATGGAATCTCCTCGCCGGCGGGATCGATCCGGGCCACAACGCCGCAATCGCGCACCAGCGGACACTCCAGCAGCACGCTCTCCACCTCGGCGGGTGCAACCGAGAAGCCTTTGTACTTGATCATCTCCTTGCGCCGGTCGACGACGTAGTAGAAGCCGTCTTCGTCCTGGCGAACAATGTCGCCGCTCCAGTACCAGCCGTCGCGCAGCACCGCCGCGGTCGCGTCGGGCGACTTCCAGTAGCCCAGCATGAACTGCGGCCCGCGCATGACCAGCTCGCCGAGCTGCCCCTGCGCGACGTCATCCCCGTTCTCGTCGACGATGCGGCAATCGGTTTGTGCCACCGGCGCGCCAATCGACGACGGCCGGTAGAGCTCGTCGGAGAGAAAACCCATGTGCGTGACCGGCGACGCTTCGGTCATGCCGTAGCCCTGGCGAATGCGAACTCCGGTGCCTTCGTTGAAGCGGCGCGCCAGCTCCGGCGCCAGCGGAGCTGCGCCTGACTTCACCCAGCGCAAACGATGCTCGCGCGGAAACCGTCCCTGCTCCGCGGCCTGGCAATAAGCCAGCAGCGTCGGCGGCACGCATAACGTGATGGTCACGCCTTCCGCGGCGATTAGCGCGAGCGAGCGTTCGCAGTCGAAGCGCGGCATCAGCAGCAGCGTGGCCCCGCGCATCAGCGCCAGGTTCAGCCCCACCGTCAGCCCGTAGATGTGATACAGCGGCAGAAAGCATAGGATCACATCGTCTCCGGTGAGCGCGCCGCACTCGCCGGGCGTGAGCGTCTGATATACATTCGCCACCAGGTTGTAGTGCGACAGCATCACGCCCTTCGGCAACCCAGTTGTGCCGCTGGAGTATGGCAGCGTCGCCAGCGCGGTGCGCGAGTCGCGATCGGCGTGCGGAAGATGCGAACTTGCGCCGGCAGTGAGTAGCGTTTCAAACATTTCCGAGCCGCCCGCTCCGGCAGTTCGCGTGGCATACACATGGCGCAGCGCCGGCAGGCCGCTGAGGTCGATGTCTTTCACGAGGCAGCCGTCGGTCACCAGCGCGACTGCGTCCGAGTTCTCCAGTTGATAGCGCACTTCGCGCTCGCGATACGTTGGGTTCAGTGTCGTCGGCACAGCTCCGGCCAGCGTCGCGGCGTGGAACGCGACTGCGAACTCCCAGGAATTTGGCAGAAAAATCGCGATGCGATCGCCCGGGCAAATCCCCGCCGCGACCAATCCATGCGCCGCACGTTCCACCATGCCGCCATATTCGGCATAGCTCACGCGCCGCACGGGCAAGCACGAAGCGTCGATGATGGCGGTTTTCTCCGCGTACCGGCGGCAGGCGTCGAGCACGACGTCGTGCACGAACTTGCCTTCAGGATCGGCGAAAAGACGGGTGCGCAACGTCTCTAATCTGGAAGCCATAGGATTGCGGGCAGAAGTGTATCAGCTTCAAATTCCAGAATCTCTGCTATTGTTGTGCGCAGCATGCGGGGACTGCGCGACAAACGCGTGCTCATAACCGGAGGCGCCAGCGGCATTGGGGCCGCCACTGCGGCGCGCTTCGTGGAAGAAGGCGCGCGTGTGGCCGTCGTCGACCGCGACGCCGAAGGGTGCGTCCGCATCACCCAGGATGTGCCCGGCCTAATCGGAGCATTTCGCGCCGACGTCAGCGATCTCAAGCAGGTGCACCACGCGTTCGGCAACTCCGTGGTAGCCCTGGGCGGACTGGACGTCGTCATCAACAATGCCGGCATCAGCGTTCGCCACAAGTTTCTCGAGATCGCCGCGGAGGAGTGGAACCCGATCTTGGCTGTCAACCTGACCGGCGTGTTCTACGTCGCGCAAGTCACGGCACAGTATCTGATGCAGCATTCCGGCGGCGTCATTCTCAACATGGCTTCCACCAACGGAATCGTTGGACACCCTTACTACGCCGATTACAACGTGACCAAAGCGGGAGTCATCGAGTTGACGCGCTCCATGGCGCTGGAGCTCGCGCCCAAGGTGCGCGTGAACGCGGTCGCACCGGGCTATGTCCTCACGCCGATGCAGCGGGCGGAATACTCCGACGAGATGCTGGAGGCCGTGAACCAGAAGATCCCGCTGCGGCGTCATGCCCAGCCCGAAGAAGTAGCAGCGCTGTTCGCCTTCCTCGCCTCCGACGATGCTGCCTATCTCACCGGCCAGGTCTACGTGATCGACGGTGGCGAAACCGCCGGCGGCCTGGCCAGCCGATGAAGCAGTTTCGAGTTCCAAGTTTCGAGTCTCAGATTCAGCAGGCGAGGGACTGCAACTTCCTTGAGGATATTGAGCGCTATCGCGTGGTAACAACCCTTTGCGCCTTGTTAATGGGCGAAGAAACAGCGCAAACTTGCGCTATGGCCTGTTATCGACAACTATATGACTGCGCCAGAATCTTCGTGCGCTAAGGCACTGACTGCCACAAAACATAACTTACGTTGAGCGTCACTCTCAAACACGCCGATTCACGCAATATGCGCATGGCTTCCGTGATCGCATCGGTAATTGCTCACGCAAGACAGCAATCTGAAATTCAGCTTGGCGACAAGGTCGCTGGCATCCATGTGACTTGCTTCGAGCGCCTGTTGCCGTTCTGGCCGAGTGCCGCGGCATTCGAGGATTTTGTTGCTGAGCACTGCGATTGGAGCGAGCACAGGCTGACGACATGGGATAGGTGGACGTTTGAAGAAATGCACCCCAGACGCGGGACACTCCGCATCCCATTTACCAACTGGTCGGTTTTCCTTCGGAACAGCAAGCAGCGGTTCTTCGGTAAGAACTTCACACAGAGCGAAGAGGTGCAAAAGGTCTACAAAACGGCTGAAGCATTGACGCCGAATCGAGTCACAACGTTCGGCCAAGTCGTTCCGTTGATTACACCGGAGCTTTTTCTGTTCGCAGTTGCTCGCACGTCCGATGTGGAGCTTGGCAAGCAACTCGCGGCCTCGCGCCTTCGCCTAGACGCATTGGAGCAGGTGGCGACGGCTAAATTAGCCTCTCCTGAGAAGCTAATGTTTTGACCGGAGCATTGGATAACTGTTGTGAAATCCCCATAGCACTCAAAATCCCCCAATCGGACCTCCATCCTGCGTCCGACAAACGCGGCCTTCGCAGCGCCGTCCTTCGGTCGAGTTCAACGATTACAATGAAGCTGGCACCGCCATTGGGAGCTCGAACCTGCCTGTCCGCAATTTGAAACTCGAAACTCGAAACTTGAGACTGCTTCTTCTTTGCCTGTTACTCGCGCTTTCAGGCTGGTCGCAATCCACGCGTACCTGGAAGCAAGATAAGTACGACGAATTCGAAAAGGGCACGGCGCACGGTATCGCCATCGGCAGCGACGGTACGCTGACGCTAGCGCCGGCGTTCACCGCGCTGTTCACTTCCCCGTCAACCTATCTGTGGGACATTGCCGCCGACGCGCAAGGCAATGTTTACGCGGCGGCAGGCTCGCCGGCTCGCGTTTACCGCCTCGCTACCGACGGCAAGGCGCACATCATCTTCGCACCCCAGGAACTCCAGGTGCAGGCGCTCGTGGTCGATCCCGACGGAACCATCTACGCCGCGACGTCGCCCGACGGCAAGGTCTACAAGCTGGTGCACGGAGGCCCCGCGCCCGGCAAAACTCCCGAGGGCTCGCACACCACCGCCGAAGTTGCCGCGGCACAAGAGGGCGCCAAGCCCGGCGAGAAAGCGCGTCCTTCGGTCGAGGTCGACCCCAGCTACACGGCCAGCATTTTGTTCGATCCCAAGACGAAGTACATCTGGGCGCTGGCTCTCGATCGCGAAGGCCAGCTCTACATCGGCACCGGCGATCGCGGCGAGATCTTCCGCGTCGACCGCGGCGGCACGGGCAGCCTGTTCTTCAAGAGCGACGAAGCGCAGATTCGCACGCTTGCCTTCGACCATCACGGCAACATCATCGCGGGCACCGACGGCAGTGGGCTGATCTATCGCATCTCGCCGAAGGGCGAAGGCTTCGTCCTATACAGCGCGCCCAAGAAAGAGATCACCGCGCTCGCCGTGGACAGGGACGGCAATATCTACGCGGCGGGCGTCGGCGAAAAGCGCGGCGGCGCTGCGCCAACGACGGGCATTGCGGCCGGCAGCATCGGCGTGATTGTCGCGGCTCCCGCATCGCCGGGGCCAAGCGGTGCAACGGGACAACCCGGTGCTCCGCCGCCATCACTTCCTGTAGTTGTTCCGAGCGCCTCGAACCTTGGCGGCTCAGAGATCTACCGCTTGTCGCCGGACGGCTCCCCGAAGACCATTTGGAGCTCGCGCGAGGACCTGGTGTACGCGCTGGCCTTCGATGCCAACGGAAGGCTGCTCGCGGGAACTGGAAATCGCGGCCGGATTTACGTCATCCTCGACAAGCAGTACATCGACCTCGCGCAGGCCAGCGCCAATCAGGTAACGGCCTTCGCGCGCGATCCCAAGGGAGGCCTGTACGCTGCGACCAGCAATCTGGGCAAGGCGTTTCTGCTCGGACCGGCTCCCGTCGCTGACGGTACCTACGACAGCGATGTGTTCGACGCGAAGATTTTTTCGCGCTGGGGCCGCGTCGAGGTTCGCGGCCAGGGCGATTATCAGATCCTTGCCCGCAGCGGCAATGTGGATAATCCCGATCGCAACTGGAGCCCGTGGATGCCGGTCAACCTGAAAGACAATTTGCCGATCGATGCGCCGCCCGCGCGCTTCATTCAGTGGAAGGCAGTCTTGCGGCCCGGCAAGGTTGCGCCCGTGATTGACTACGTCACCATCAACTATCTTCAGAAGAACGTCGCTCCGGAGGTCGACAACGTGACCGTGACCGTCGGCTCGCGCGTTCCGCCCGGGACGCACACCGAGCCGGAAAGCTCCAACTCGAATTTCGAACCGCCGATTCCGACGATCAAGGACAAGCGCTACATCGCGGTGCGGTGGAAAGCGCGGGACGAAAATGGCGACGACCTGGTGTACAGCGTCTACTATCGCGGCGATGGCGAGACGCAGTGGAAACTGCTGCGCGACGATGTGGACGACCGCTTTGTGAACCTGGAGTCCGATCTCTTTCCTGACGGCGGCTACGAGATTCGCGTGGTGGCTTCCGATTCGCCTTCGCATTCCGCCGAGGACGCGCTCACCGGCGAGGCGACGAGCCCGCGATTCGAAGTGGACAACACGCCGCCGCAAATCGAAGCGCTCAGCGCGAAGCTCGAAGGAACCAAGATTCGCGTGACGTTTCGCGCGGTGGACAGCTTCTCGCCCATTAGTCATGCGGAGTACTCCATTGATGCCGGCGACTGGCAGGTGGTCGAACCCGTTGGTCAGATTTCCGACTCCAAGACCGAGAGCTACGACTTCCAGATATCACCGGACGCAGGGAGCGACGCAAAGGCTGGCCACAAGACCGCGACGCGTTCCATCTCTGCGTCGGACGAGCACACCATCGTCGTCCGCGCCTACGATCGCTTCGACAACATGGGCAGCGCTAAGATTGTGGTGAACGGGCCGGCGACCCGTTGACGCATGCAATTTGAGCTCTTTATAGCTGCGCGCTACCTGCGAGCCAAGCGGCGGCAGGCGGTCATCGGCGTGATTACCGTGATCTCCATCATTGGAGTCGCCGCCGGCGTCGCCTCGCTCATCGTCGCGCTGGCCATCAATAATGGCTTTCGCCAGGACTTGCAGGACCGGCTGCTCGGCTCAGTCTCGCATATCAACCTGCTGCGTGTGCAAAGCGACGGCATCCGCAATTGGGAGTCGCTGCTGGCGCGACTGGAGAAGCAGCCACACGTCGTTGCGGGAGCGCCGGCGATCTATGAGCAAGTGCTGATCTCGCGCGGCGCGCGCGCGCAGGGCGGCATCCTGAAGGGCATCGTTCCGGGCGACGAGCGCAAGGTCAGCACGATTCTCGACACCGTGACGCAGGGCTCGGCAGCAGCGCTCGATCAAGCGCCGCAAGCCGCCTCGAACCCAGATCAGCCGGCGCAGCTTCCGCCTATCATTCTCGGCAAAGACATGGCCGACGAGCTGGGCGCCAATGTCGGCTCGGTGGTGACCGTCACCAGCCCGCAAGGCGAGCTGACACCCTTCGGCGTCGTCCCGAAGTATAAGCGCTTCAAAGTCGCTGGTATCTTCACCTCGGGCTTCTTCGACTATGACAATTCGTGGGCATTCATCGGACTCGGCGATGCGCAACGGCTCTTCGACCTGACCGACGTGGTCTCGGTGCTCGAGTTCAAGGTCGACGACATCTACAAGGCGCGTGAGATCGGCCAGAAGCTTGAGGCCGAAGCCGGCAAGGGTTTCATGTCGACCGACTGGATGGACCAGAACCGCGCGCTGTTTCACGCGCTGCGCCTGGAGCGCGTGGTCACGTTTATCACCATCGGACTGATCGTTTTCGTCGCCGCGCTCAACATTCTCATCTCGCTCATCATGATGGTGATGGAGAAGACGCGCGACATTGCGGTGCTGGTGTCGATGGGCGCCAAGCGGCGGCAGATTCGCCGCATCTTCATGTTCCAGGGAATCCTGATCGGCGTGATCGGGACGATGCTGGGACTGATCGCGGGATTCGCGCTGTCGTGGGCGGGCGGGCATTACCATCTGGTCTCGCTCTCCGCCGAGGTGTACTCCATCGATTACGTGCCCTTCGCGCCGCGGCTCGTCGACGGATTGCTGGTTGCGCTGGTGGCCATCGGCGTATCGTTCGTGGCAACTCTGTATCCGTCATGGTCGGCGGCGAGCGTGCTGCCGGCGGAGGCGCTCAGGTACGAATGAAGATCGAAGCCATCACCCTCCGCGAATTGCAGATGCCACTGGTGCACTTCTTCGAGACCAGCTTCGGACGCACCTACACGCGCCGCGTTCTGCTGGTGACCCTGCACAGCAATGGGCTGGAAGGCTGGGGCGAGTGCGTCGCCGGCGAAGGCCCTTTCTACAGCGAAGAGTACATCGACGGCGCATGGGACGTGATCGTCCGGCACCTCGCGCCCATGCTGCTGGGCAAGACCATCGCCTCCGGCCGCGAAGTCCCGGCGCTATTGGCACGGGTGCGCGAGCATCCCATGGCGAAGGCTGCGCTGGAAAACGCCGCCTGGGACGCAGAAGCGCAAGCCAAGGCCATCCCGCTTTGGAAGTTGCTGGACGGCACACGCCGCGACATAGGGTGCGGCGTCAGCATCGGCATTCAGGACTCGCACGCGCAGCTGTTGCAGAAGATCGAAACCGAGCTGGCAGCCGGCTATCAGCGCATCAAGGTCAAGGTGAAGCCCGGCTGGGACGTCGAAGTTCTGGAGAAAATCCGGGCTCGCTGGCCCGACATCCTGCTGAGCTGCGACGCCAACTCCGCTTACTCGCTCGCCGACGTGGCGCATCTGAAGACCTTTGATCGCTTCGGCCTGCTGATGATCGAGCAACCGCTGTGGGCCGACGACTTCTACTTCCACGCTCGTCTGCAGAAGCAGCTGCAAACTGCGCTTTGCCTGGATGAAGCGATTCGCACCGCGCGCGATGCCGAGGCGGCGCTGGAGCTCGGCGCCTGCCGCATCGTCAACATCAAGGTCGGGCGGGTGGGCGGCTTCTCGGAAGCCATCGGTGTGCACAACGTGGCGCAGCGCTTCGGCGTGCCGGTGTGGTGCGGAGGCATGCTCGAATCAGGTATCGGCCGCTCTCACAATGTGGCGCTGTCGACTCTTCCCAATTTCACTCTGCCCGGAGATGTCTCTGCTTCGAAGCGCTACTGGAAAGAAGACATCATCGACCCCGAAGTCGAAGTGTCAGCGCGGGGGACAATCGTCGTCGGCGATGAGCCGGGGCGTGGCTACAGCGTGCGGCGCGATTTGATTGCGAAGTTGACGGTACGGGAACAGACGCTCAGAAGCGAATAACGCCATTTACTTGTGAGCTGCCGTATTCTGGGCTTCGTTCACGCCTCCGGCGTTGCCGGCAGCTACCGTTTCCACGCTGCGATGGAGAAGGTCCAGCGCCTGCGCCGTGCTTAGGTTGGGCGGTATCGGACGAAAGTCTGTCATCGTCTCCGTCGACCAGATGGTCAGCGATTTGATCATGAGAATCTTGCCATAGAAGTTCAGCGTCTCTTCCACTTCTTCCCAGTGCCCGCCCCCGATGTCCTTTTGCACGATGCGGAACTTCCCGCCTTTATAAAGCTTGCCCAGGATGCCCCAGCCGAAGTCAACATCCTTGAAGAGTGTGCCGTCGATCTTGGCAATCCGCATGGCTTGCCGGTCGATGAGCATGTCGCCTTCCATGCCCTGATACACGGCGGTTTCATGGTTCGGCGGGTTGAAGCTGGGATTCGGCCTGAACTTCAGGTGCACGATGTCTTCGCCACGCGGCCCGTGATCGGTGCCGACGTAGGTATACAGAAACGCGTCGGGAAGACTGGTAAGCATGATCTCGGCGCGCTTATCGTCGGCCTTGTTCGCCTCGCGCCGCTTGCGACGCGCGTCGGGATCGTTGGCGAACTTCTGCAGCTTCTCGTCTTCCCTTTGGCGGTCCTCCGCGCTGAGCGTGTGTCCGTTGATCAGCAGAGTGCTGCTCAGGCCGCCCTGCGGCGTGCGCACAATCTCTTTGACGATGGAATGGTCTTTGTACTCGGTCGAGTCGCGAAACATGAAGTACTGCTCGACGTCGTTGGCCCGAATCTCGTTCTTGGACGCCGCTCGCACCAGCGCGATGGGGTCCACACCGGACTTTTGCTGACTGAAACCTGGTATGGCGGCGAATAGACAAAACAGAACGGCTAAGCTGCCACGACGCAGATTGGAGCGACGGGAGTCCACGGCACCTCTTCGAGAGTACTAGTCTACAAAATTAGACGGGCAGGTGAACACCTCCGTTGCTTTTTTCAAAACCGGCATTTGGCAATTGGCATTTAGCACCTGGCCGCTGTTTCGAGTTAGCCTTGGGGAGAGGAGCTGAAGCCCTGGAAAAGAGCAGGCATTATGGCACGGCTGAAGCCGTGCCCTGTTACGAAGCTCTTTGGCTAAATGCCAAGTGCGAGGAAGAGTCAAGCTGCGAGCAGGAGATGGATTGTGAGCAGTGTCGATCCGGCGGAAGAAACAGTCCCATTGCTTTTACCTTTGCTTACGGACAGAACCGCTGTTCCCCTGGTTTCGGCTCTGAAGGTGGCATCGGCACTCCGCCGGATCGACCTGCCTTGGCTATAGCAAGCACATCTCCAAAGGCGCGGCGGCAGCTTTGGCATGGGCCTCAGGGCCACTTTGGTTTACTTAGTCATCAACGTCGCATACGCCAGTACGGGAACTTTCCAATCTGTGGCATGCCGGTTCCACCTGTAGGCAGGCGAGTTCCCGCCTCTTTTCTGTGTCTCTGCGTCGGAGTGGTCGCGCCGATCGCGGGGATCTTCGACCGCGCAGTTATGATGGAACATCGCCACCGGCGGCGATTCCTCCATGCGACGCAAGGTGATTCCAGAGCTGCTCGACGAAGACTTCGGGACACCCGAAGAAATTGCTTCCAGCCTCGAGGACCTGCGCAACATCAACGAGCGTTTCGGGGGCACGCAGACTACAGTCGCGCTCCTGCGGCGTCTGGTGGCGCAAACCGGTTGCCGCAAGCTGTCGTTGCTCGAGGTTGCCGCAGGCCGCGGCGACATGATCCTGAATGCGCGGCGCCAACTGGCCAGCGATGGCGTTGAGCTGACGGTGACTCTGCTGGACCGGATGGCGTCACATCTGAACGGCCGCGCTGGTACTGCGGTTTGCGGCGATGCCTTGCGGCTGCCGTTCCCCGACGAAGCTTTCGAGGTCGTGAGCTGTTCCCTGTTCGCGCATCACTTGGAGCCGGAGGAGTTGCGCCGGTTCGCGACAGAAGCTTTGCGAGTCTCCCGCCGCGCGCTTCTGATCAACGATTTGATTCGCAGCCGGCTGCATCTCTGGATGGTTTACGCGGGCGTGCCGTCGTTCCGCAGTCGATTAACGCGCCACGATGCCCCGGCCTCGGTACGCCGAGCCTATACCGTCGAGGAAATGCGAAACTTGTTACAGATGCCGGAAACGCGAGTCGAGATTTCGCAGCATCATCTGTATCGAATGGGAGTGATCG
Organism: uncultured Acidobacteriaceae bacterium; assembly: GCA_963747045.1. Classification (GTDB taxonomy): domain Bacteria; phylum Acidobacteriota; class Terriglobia; order Terriglobales; family Acidobacteriaceae; genus Bog-257. The sequence goes on from CAVVDN010000003.1 coordinate 108,915, forward strand.
TGTGGAAAGGCAGTGCTAGTGGCGCGTAATTAGTAGCTAGTAATTAGCAGCTAGGGAAGCTCTGATTACTCTCGGTTTTGAAAGGGACGGTCTTCAGACCGTCCGTAGATGTGCCCGTTTCGATCGTGGCTTTAGCCGCTGAGGGACTTAATCAAAGGCTCCTTTGTAACTAGTAGCTAGTAGCGAGTATTCCGCATTAGGATTGATCCGGCACTAATTACTAGTTACTCGCTACTGCTTTGACTTGCTCGTTACCAATTCCCATCTCGATCTCGCGGTCATCGGCGGGGGCCCGGCGGGGACCTCTGCCGCGATTACGGCTGCGCGCTCGGGCGCGAGCGTCGCCCTGTTCGAGGCAAAAGCGTTTCCCCGGCATAAGGTCTGTGGAGAGTTCGTCTCGGCGGAGGCGCTGGACGTGCTCACGGGATTGCTTGGTTCACAAGGCGCAATTCATTCTCTTCTGAGCAGCGCACCGCAGATCACCCGTACCCGCCTGTTTCTCGGAAACCGCATGCTGGAAGCCGCGGTCGCCCCGGCAGCGTTCAGCATCCCGCGCTTTAACCTGGATGCGACATTGTGGGATACCGCGCAGTCAGCCGGGGTTCTCTGCCGCGACTCATGCGAAGTGTCGAGCGTCGAAGGTGACGGACCATTTCAGCTGCACACAGCCATCGGAACTTTCTCTGCCCACGCCGTCATCGTTGCCGCCGGCCGATGGTCGCAATTCGTCGCCGATCGTAGCTTACCGCCCGGGCCAAAGTGGATCGGGCTCAAGGCCCACTTCCACGAAGTCGATCCCAGCTGCACGACGGACCTTTACTTCTTCGAGCACGGCTACTGCGGGGTCCAGCCCGTAGCGCAGGGTCGCGCCCAATCCACGGCGGCGAACCTGGAGCACCGCGCGGGCGACACGATCAACGCGTGCGCGATGGTGCGCTCCGATCATGCCAGCACTCTGTCCGAAGTCTTCGGGCTGCATCCCGCCTTGCGCGATCGGGCCGCGCGCTGGGAGCAGGTGATCCCGACCGTCAGCACCGCGCCTCTGGTGTATCGCCAGCCGCAAGCGGTGCGCGGCAATTTAGCCTTCGCGGGCGACGCGGCCAGCTTCATCGATCCCTTCGTCGGCGACGGAATTTCGATCGCATTGCGCAGCGGCAAACTGGCGGCGGAATGCCTGCGCAGATTTTTCGCCTTAGAGTGTACGCTCGAGCAAGCGATGGCCGCTTACGACGAAGCCTACGGAGAGCGGTTCGCGCCCTTGCTCTCGGTCGCATCACGAGTGCGGCGGGTGCTCTCGCTGCCGGAATTTCCCCGCGCGCTCGCGTTTGAGTTGCTGCGGCTTCCCGGCGTGATGCCGCTGATCATCCGCAAGACGCGGCGTGTCGCCTGAGGTGCGTTCGCCGACAATATCGAAGGGAGTAAGACCGAAGCCATGTCTTCCGAGACGCACGCGCCGCAAGCCACCGAACCCGCGCAAGAGGTTTTTGTTCGCAACACCTCACCCCGCGATTTCGATCAAATCACCGAACTCTGTCGCCGGATTTATCCCGACACCCCGCCGTGGAATGCGGAACAGCTTTCGTCTCACCTGCGTCTTTTTCCCGAAGGCCAATTTGTCGCCGTGCACGGAGCAGCGCAGACGGTGGTTGGCATGTCCGCCAGCCTGGTCGTCGATTGGGAAGACTACAACGCGCTCGAGTGCTGGGACCAATTCACCGCCAATGGCATGTTCACCAATCACGATCCCCAGCACGGGCGCACCCTCTATGGCGCCGAGGTGATCGTCGATCCCGCGCTCCAGCACCACGGCATTGGCGACAAAATCTATTGCGCCCGCCGCCAGTTGGTCGAATCGCACAAGCTTTTGCGCATTCGCGGAGGCTCGCGTCTTCGCGGATATGCCCAGCACGCCAGCCGATTCTCACCCGAAGACTACGTGGTGGCCGTCGTCGAAGGCCAGGAACATGATCCGACACTGAGCTTCCAACTGCGCGAGGGATTTCATGTGATGGCCGTGGTGCCGCATTATCTTAGCGACGATCCGGAGAGCGAGGGCTACGCCGCGGTGATCGAATGGGTGAACCCGCTGCTGATCCGCCCCGAACATCTTGCCGGTCGGCCCACGCGGTTTATCCGCCGCGCATTGGAGCGGGAGCAGGCATCCGTCCGACAGAACAGGTGATCACCCAGGTGCTGGAGCAGCCGCTTTATCGCAGCACCAGCATCTCGCGGATGTTGTCGCGGCCGAGGAAAAATTTGATCGACGAATAATCGCGAAACAGATTTTCGACCTGGCGGTTCTGATACACCCGTAGCAGGCGGAATCCGCGAACAGGTTGCAACTCCAGCGTGTCTTTCGCGGCGATGTTGTAGCGATAGAAGGGCGCATCGGGGCCGGCGTCTTTGGTGTGGAAGAACGCCAGCATGATGCCGGAGGGCTTCATCACGTAGTGGATGCGCTCGATCACCGGCTTCACCAGAGGCTCCGGCAAAAAGTCCGCCAGGTCCCAGAACATCACCGCGTCGAAATTTTCCCGCGGGAAGTTGAGATTCTCGCGCAGGAAGCGCTCGACATCGATGGTGGTGCCTTCGTCTCCATTCGGAATCACAAGAGACTTGTCGTTGGCCTGACGCAGCAAATCTCCCTGATAAAAGCCATGCCCCAGGCCGGTCATAAAGGTGATGTTGGCGGCGGACGTCGAGCCCAAATCCAGAATCTTCAGGCCCTGCTCGCGCGAGATGACTTTGATGAACTCGTTGAAGCCGGTTGAGCGGCGAACGACCTTCTCGCCGGGAACGACATCTGGGTCGACGCCTTGCCGAGCGGAACCACCGAATAGTCTGCTGAAGATGCCTGGAGCCACTGCGCACCATTGTAGGGACATCGCGTGCGAGCGGCAACGGTTACGGAGTGTGCGGCAATCTCACGCCGGCGGAAAGGGCGCACTTGTCGACATGCGCCCCAGGCTTACAGTTTCTTTGATTCCAGCAACGATCCCTGCGACGCCATCGCGGCGGGCACCGGAGCGGGAGGCGCAACCGCGCTTTGCGACTTCGGTTCGACTTTCGGAGCGGACTCCGGCTTCTGGATATCGATGCCGCCCTTGAAGAAGGCGCCGTCTTCGATGGAGATGCGTGTGGTCGCGATGTTTCCCGAGAGCGAAGCGCTCTTGCGCAGGTCCACGCGGTCTGCGGCGAGAATGTCGCCGTCGATGCGGCCATACACGATTACGTTGCGGGCCTCGATGTTGGCACGCACTCGTCCGTGTGGTCCGACCGTCAGGGTCTGGCCCCGCAAGGTGATGGAACCCTCGACATCGCCGTCAATCACCAGGTCTTCGTTGCCGGAAAGCTCGCCCTTCACCACCACTGACTTGCCGATGGTCGCGATCTCGCTGCTGCGGAGACCTTCATTGCGAGGCGGTTCCGCGGGACGCGCCGGCATGCTGGCGGCGGCAACCGAGGGTTGGCTGACCGGCGGCTCGGCAGCGGGAGTGTACTCGTCTTCCTTGCGTTTCCACATTTCTTGAGCTCCAAGAGGGCGGCCGCGTTGCGCGCAAAACAGCTGCAGCGGCATACCTCAGATTATCCTATAAAAGTGCTGCACAAGAGGATACCCAAGCTGAGCGAAGCCTGCAAAGAGATTCGGCTGCAGGCCTCAATTTTGATATGAGACCGATGGTGCCGAGTTTGCGGCAAGCTGGGCCAAGTTCGATGGTCACGCGTCACGGAGTGCGTCGCCTGCCTCCCGTATAATGGCAGGTTTTCCAGCCATCCCGCCCGGCTTTGGCGATGCGCGGCGGCAGAAGAGGATGTCATGACACAGATTGAACTGATTCTTGGGCGCGAGGTTCTGGATTCGCGCGGCAATCCTACCGTAGAAGCTGACGTCATTCTGGAGAGCGGAGCGCGCGGCCGCGCGGCGGTCCCCAGCGGTGCCTCGACCGGCGAACACGAAGCGCTGGAGCTGCGCGACGGCGACAAGAGCCGCTACGCCGGCAAAGGCGTGCTGAAGGCGGTCAACAACATCAACGAGGTGATCGCTCCGGAGCTGGAGGGCATTGACGCCAGCGAGCAGCGCGAGCTCGACAACGCCATGCTCGCACTCGACGGCACGCCGACCAAAAGCAAGCTGGGCGCGAATGCGATTCTCGCGGTCTCGATGGCCACCGCGCGCGCGATGGCGGATCATCTCGGCATCGAGCTTTATCAATATCTCGGCGGCTTCACCGCCGCACTGCTGCCCACGCCGATGATGAACATCCTCAACGGCGGCGCGCACGCCGACAACAATGTCGACTTCCAGGAATTCATGGTGATGCCGGTCGGCGCATCGTCGTTCAGCGAGGCGCTGCGTTGGGGCGTCGAGACATTTCATGTCCTCAAGGGCGTGTTGAAGAAGCGCGGCTACAACACGTCGGTGGGTGATGAGGGCGGCTTCGCTCCGTCGCTAAAGTCGAACACGGAAGCCATCGAAGTCGTGCTCGAGGCGATTACGCAAGCGGGCTACAAGCCGGGCGAGCAGATTGCGATCGCACTCGATCCGGCGGCGAGCGAGTTCTACGACAGCGGCAAGAAGAAGTACGTCTTCAAGAAGTCGGACAAGAGCGAGCACTCCGGCTGAAGACATGGTGAAGTTCTGGGCCGACTGGGTGCGGCAGTATCCGATCGTGTCGCTCGAAGACGGATTCGCCGAAGACGATTGGGAAGGCTGGAAGCTGGTGACGGATGAGCTGGGCGGCAAGGTCCAGTTGGTTGGCGATGACATCTTCGTCACGAACATCGAAATCTTCCAGCGCGGCATCTCCGCCGGAATCGCGAATTCGATTCTGATCAAGCTGAATCAGATCGGCTCCGTCAGCGAGACCATCGACTGCATCAACCTCGCGCGCCAGAACGGCTACACGACGGTCATCTCGCATCGTTCGGGGGAGACGGAGGATCCCTTCATCGCCGACTTCGCAGTCGCGATGAGCGCCGGACAAATCAAGACCGGATCCGCGTCGCGCAGCGATCGCATCGCGAAGTACAACCAGCTGCTGCGCATCGAAGAAGAGCTCGGTCCGGCTGCGAGGTTTTTGGGATTGAAGGCGCTAAATTATCGCGGAGAGTTGGGCCAGAAAAAGGCAGGCGCGAAGAGCTAAATTGGTGATTTGCAAGAGCTTTAACAATTGTTCCACGTGGAACAAATAACGAACGTTTGTACCGACTATGACCAAGGGGCCCCAGTTCCGGCGATTTTCCCAACCTCGGAGACGGTGACCACACCTGCGAGTTACCCAGGTCTCGAACACCGCGAGACCCGGGACACCCGCTCAGATCAACGACAGCGCATCCACATCTACAACAACATTTGTCCGCGGAATCTTCTGCGCGTCCGCGTGCTCCAGCATCGCGCGCAGCAGTGTGTTCATGCGCTCGCGGCTGGGCGACTTGATCAGGAAGTGGTAGCGGTATTCGGTCTTGAGCCGCACGATGGCTGCCGCTGCCGGACCCATCACGCGCATGCCTTCCTTGCGCGCGCTTTCGAACCACTTGCCTAAAATGCCGGACCACGCGAGCGCCTCGTCGAGCTTCTGGCTGCGCACCAGAACATTGCTGACGGCGTTGAACGGCGGGTAGTGCATCCAGCTGCGAAAGCGAATCTCTTTTTCGTAGAAGCCGTGATAGTCGTGTGCGGCAGCGAACTGAATCGCATAGTGATCGGGAAAGAAGGTCTGAAACACGACTTTGCCGGGCGTCTCGCCGCGCCCTGCGCGTCCGGCAACCTGGGTGAGCAACTGAAAGGTGCGCTCGGCGGCGCGAAAATCAGGGAAGCTGAGCGCCGCGTCGGAGCCGACCACGCCGACCAGCGTGACGTTCGCAACGTCGTGCCCTTTGGCGATCATCTGCGTGCCGACCAGCAGGTCGATCTCGCCTGATTGCAGCGAAGTCAGCATGCGCTCGAAGTCTTCCCTTCCCCGCACCGTGTCGCGATCCAGCCGCGCAATACGCGCCTGCGGAAAGAGTCCGTGTAGAATGTGCTCCAGCTTTTCCGAGCCGGTGCCGAGATACTGCACGTACTCGCTGCCGCATTTGGGGCACGTCTTCGGCGCAGGGCGCATGTAGCCGCAGTAGTGGCAGACGAGCCGATGCTCGCGCTTGTGATAGGTCATCGAGATGGCGCAGTTTTTGCATTGCACTGCCTCGCCGCACTCGCGGCAGAGCACAAACGCCGAATAGCCGCGCCGGTTCAGCAGCACCATCACCTGCTCGCCACGCTCCAGCCGTTCGCCGATCTCGGCCACCAGCTTGCGCGAGAGCGCCTCTTCTTTCTTGGTGCGCTGAAATTCGTCGCGCATGTCAAGGACTTCCACCTCCGGCAGCGGGCGCTTCTCGATGCGCTCGCGCAGCTCCAGCAGCCGGTACTTGCCTTGTACCGCATTGTGGTAGGTCTCAAGCGAAGGCGTCGCCGAGCCCAGCACGACGGCCGCATTCGACATTTTGGCGCGCATCACGGCAACGTCGCGCGCGTGATAGCGCGGCATCTCCTCCTGCTTGTAGGAGTGGTCGTGCTCCTCGTCGACCACGATCAGCGCCAGGTCGGGCACGGGCGCAAACACCGCAGACCGCGTACCTACCACAATGTGAGAGTCCCCGTTGCGAATGCGTTTCCACTGCTCGGCGCGCTCGTCCTGACTGAGAGAAGAGTGCAGGATGGCGACCTCGGCGCCGAAAATCTGGTGCAGATCGGCGGCCATGGCCGGTGTCAGTCCGATCTCGGGAACCAGGAGAATTGCAGAGCGGCTCTTGGCCAGCAGCGCTTGCATCGCCGACAGATAAACAGCGGTTTTGCCGGACCCGGTGACGCCGTGCAGCAGCATCGGAGCGAACTTGTGATCGTCGACGGCGCCAATGATGGCATCGAGAGCAGCCTTTTGCGCCGGGGTAAAGAGGAACTCAAGCTTGCGGGGCTTCATCCCCGACATGTGAAAACCCGCTGCTTCTTCCGCCAGTTCGACGATTCCTCGTCGAACCAACGTTTGCAAGGTTGTTCGCGGCACGGCAAGCTCGCGCAGGGCTTCGACGGAAGCGCGTTGTTGTTCTTGCGTGCGCAGGAAGTCGACGATCGTCTGCTGGTTTTTGTTCAGCTTGCCGGAGACTTCTTTCAGGACCGCGAACGTAACGCTACGGCTGGCGTCGCGCACATCGCTGAGGTCCTCGCGCGCAATCCACTTCTTGCGCAGCATGGACTGCAGCACGGATTTGGTCGCACCCGACCCGGAGCGCAGCGTCGCCTCGCGCATGATTTCGCCGTCGGCGAGACGATTCAAGGCGGCATATTCGAGGTCCTGGTGCTCCGGTTCTTTCTGAGCGCGGAGCGATGAGCCGATGGTGGCCGCAGCATGAAGTGCAGCAATCCCTTTGTCGGTGATGCGATAGCCCACAACGCGGCGAAACTCGGCCGAGAGCGGCAGCATGGTACGCAGCACTTCGCCCAGCGGGGCGATGTAGTACTGCGCGATCCAGCGGCCCAGTTGCATCAGCTCGGGCGTGAGCGCCGGGGTGGAGTCCAGAACCTGGCCCAGGCGGCGCGTGGTGAACTTCGGCTCGCGGTCGTGCAGCTCGGTGACGATGCCGCAGAGCCGCTGCTCACGAAAAGGGACGATGACGCGGCCGCCGATGACCGGCTCGGGCGCGTCTTCCGGGATACGATAGGTGAAGACCGCGTCGAGCGGAACCGGCACGGCTACATCGCAGAACTGGGGCATGATCAGCTTATTGGTGAACGAGAAAGAGTCCTATGGCATGATCTCACGATGGCAGCAGAAAATCGGTTTCGTTGTTACGGTGTCGCGGGGTAGAGCGGCGCTTTAGCGCCGCGCCAAAGCGACCCTATTTGTAATTCAGCGGGCGCCACTCTGCCGTCGGCTAGAAGCCGACTCGAGTCTCAAAAGGGCAGTCTGGACGCAGGCGTGAAGGCCCCTCTCTACCCATCTGGACGCAGGCTGAAAGCCGCTCTACCCAGATACAGCGAAAAGCAAACCGCTTCTAGTCAGGGGGCAGGATTAGCTTTCGGCATGGGCAGGCCGAGCTCGCGCATCACCATCTGCAAATCTTTCCACGCCTCTTTTTTCTGACGGGGATCGCGCAGCAGGAACGCGGGATGATAGGTGACGGCGAGCTCGCACTGGAACGGCGCGCGACTATCGGTGAGGTCGCCCGGCGGCGAAAAATCGTAGAAGCGCCCGCGCATGGACATCATGGAGTCGTTGACCCCGAGCAGGTTCTTGGCTGCGGTCGCGCCCAGCGCCACGATGATCTTCGGGCGGATGACCTGGATCTGGCGCATAAGAAACGGCGAGCAGGTATCGCACTCGTCGCGCTCCGGCGTGCGATTTCCAGGAGGGCGGCATTTCACGATGTTGGCGATGTAAACCTGTTCGCGCTTGAGCCCCATTGCGGAAATCATGTTGTTCAGTAGTTGCCCGGCGCGACCGACGAACGGCAGGCCTTGCGCGTCTTCGTCGGCGCCGGGGCCTTCGCCGATGAACATCAGCTCGGCGTGCGGATCTCCGGTACCGAAGACGATTTGCTTGCGCCCCTGCTTGGCCAGCTTGCAACGCTGGCAGTTGGGGCCAATGTCGTCGAGGATTTCGAGGAGCTGCGCATTGCGGTCAGCGGATTTTTTCATCGCGGGTTCAGGCGCGGTTTCGACCGCGATCGTCGACTCGGGTTGCGGAGCCACGGGAAAGTCGCGCCGGTACAGCGGTCCAATGCCCAGCTCGCGGTAAAAGCGCAGGCGTTCGCGAACCAGATTGCGATCGAGTGTCATGCGGAGTTTTCAGTTTACAACGACGACGGTCGGAGAGAGTGTCCCCGGGACTTTCGAGCCTGAACTACCCCGCTACCCAGCATTCCAGTCGCCGCGCGGCGACCTCCACGCTGGGCTGCGTCACCTTCACGCCGTCTGGCGGTGCGACCGTTCGCGGCGAACCACCAGCACCTGGCAGTGCTGCTTGTCGAACTCCACTTCGTGAGTTGTGGCGCATCGCGAGCAAAGCCAAACGACTTTCTGCCGGATATGAGCGGGCAGGCCCCAAGCTTGAGGTTGGGCTACCGGCGAGGTATAGAGTTTTCCCGTCCCCAGCCGTTTAAACTCGGCTCGGCATTCCGGGTTGGCGCACATCTCCACCTTGGAGGCACGCATAGGCAGATAGTAAGATGCCTCCCAACGTAATTGGGAAATCTCACGGCTGAATTTGGCGTTTTCTCATACTTGTCGGAACTCGGTTTTGCATCCAAGCTATGCGGCTTCTGGAGGAAACGAAGAGAGTGGAATACCGCACGCTACCTGGAAAACCTTATCCCCTGGGCGCCACCTGGGACGGGACCGGCGTCAACTTCGCGTTGTACTCGGAAAACGCCACTGGCGTTGAGCTTTGCTTGTACGACAATCGCACGCGCAAGGAAACGGCGCGCATCCCACTTGCCGAGCAGACTGCGTTTACCTGGCATACCTACATCCCCGGCCTGCAGCCGGGACAACTCTACGGCTATCGCGTGCGCGGCCCGTGGGAGCCGGCGCGCGGTTTGCGATTCAATCCCGCCAAGCTGCTGGTGGACCCGTACGCCAAGGCCATCTCCGGCCGGGTAGACTGGTCGAAGCCGGTGTATCCGTACAAGTTCGGCGGCGAGAATGCTGACCTGAACATCGACCGTCGTGACAGCGCCAGCGGCATGCCTAAATCCGTTGTCGTCAGTCCCTACTTCGACTGGGAGCACGACCGGCCGCCGCGCACTCCGCTGAGCGACTCCATCATTTACGAGATGCACGTCAAGGGCTTCAGCATGTTGAACGAGCATATCCGCAAAGACCTGCGGGGCACGTATGCGGGACTGGCGTCGCCGCCGGCGTTGAGCTATCTGCGGCAGCTTAGCATCACGGCGGTGGAGTTGATGCCGGTGCACCAGTTCGTTCACGACAAGGTGCTGGTAGATCGCGGCCTGCGCAACTATTGGGGCTATAACACGCTGAACTACTTCAGCGTGGAAGGACAGTATTCCTCTTCGGGAGACACCGGTGCGCAGGTGGCGGAGTTCAAGGCCATGGTGAAGGCGCTGCACCGCGAAGGCATCGAGGTGATTCTCGACGTGGTGTACAACCACACCGCCGAGGGCAATCAGATGGGGCCGATGCTGAGCTTCCGCGGAATCGATAATCCCACGTATTACAAGCTGGTGCCGGACAACCCGCGCTTCTACATGGATTACACGGGCACCGGCAACAGCCTCAACGTGCGGCATCCGCAGGTGCTGAAGCTCATCATGGACAGCCTGCGCTACTGGGTGACGGAGATGCACGTCGATGGCTTCCGCTTCGATCTGGCCGCGACGCTGGCGCGCGAGCTGCACGATGTCGACCGGCTGTCGGCGTTCTTCGACATCATCCATCAGGACCCGATCATCTCGCAGGTGAAGCTGATTGCCGAGCCGTGGGATGTCGGCAGCGGCGGCTACCAGGTGGGAAATTTTCCCGTGCTGTGGGCGGAGTGGAATGGCAAGTATCGCGACACGGTTCGCCGCTACTGGAAGGGCGACGAGGGACAGCTTTCCGATCTTGGCTATCGGCTGACGGGCAGCAGCGATCTCTACCAGAACGACGGCCGACGGCCTTACGCCAGCATCAACTTCGTCACCGCGCACGACGGATTCACGCTGGAGGATCTGGTCAGCTACAACGAGAAGCACAACGAGGCCAACGGGGAAAACAGTCAGGACGGCACCAACGACAATCACTCCTGGAACATGGGCGTTGACGGACCGACCGAGGATCCCGCGATCCTTACCGCGCGCGAGCGCCAGAAGCGCAACTTTCTGGCGACGCTGTTCTTCTCGCAGGGCGTTCCCATGTTGTGTGGCGGCGACGAAATCGGCCGCACCCAGCGCGGCAACAACAACGCTTACTGTCAGGATAATGAAATCAGCTGGTACGACTGGAAGCTGGATGCCCGCCGGCTGAAGCTGCTGGAGTTCACGCGCAAGCTCATCGAATTTCGCCGGATGCATCCCAACCTGCGACGCCGCAAATTTTTCCAGGACCGCGATGTTTACCATCCGTCGTCCAGGGACATTGCCTGGTACCGCGATGACGGCAAGGAGATGACGCAGGAGCAATGGAACACCGGCTGGATGCGCAGCCTGGCAGTCATGCTGAATGGCAAAACTCTGGGCGAGGCGGGCGACATGGGCGAGCCGATCCAGGATGACTCGTTCCTGATCATGCTGAATTCGTATGGCGAACGCGTGACGTACACCTTGCCACAGTCTCCGCTGAATCGGGGCTGGAAGGTAATCATGAACACCAACGATCTGGAGAATCCGTTTGACGAGCGGGTGCTGGATGGAACGTTGGATGTGGCCGGTCGGTCGGTGGTGCTGCTGCGGGAGTTGACACCGCAGGAAGCGGGCCTGCCAGATGTCTCCGATGATGAGGTTCAGCGGGCGTTGGAAGCGCAGGTGAACGGGATCACAGCCGAGGTTCCGGCGGAGTTGGTTGCGGAGTCAGAACCGGCCGAGGAAATTGCAGAACCTAAGACTACTCAACCGGAGATCACAGAACCCGAGGTCGCCGAGCCGGAGGTCACGGAACCGGTCGCGGCGGAATAGGAAAGTCGCGGGCGAGACGTCAGCGGCGAGTCTGCGCTTCGGCCTGGGCTTCGCGTAACGCCGTCTCAGAGACTTCACGAAACCGCAACGCGATCTCGAATTTCGGAGCGGTCGGGCCGCGTCCCCAGCGGACGACGTCCCAATGCGCGCGCACGAACTTCGCCTGCGGCGCCGACGTCAAATCCACCAGCAGAGGATATTCTCCCGGATAAAACTTCTGCGGCAACGCCGCGACGGGCTTGGCATCCCACGTTGTGGCATCGGCGGAGGTGAAGACGCTGACCTCAATTGACTCCTGCTCCACAACGGAAGCGATGGAAAGCGTTAGCAGAAACACGCGGCTGCCGGCTTCGCTGACATCCAGCGGCTGGCTGTCGCCCTTGGCTGTGACGACTGTTTTCTCGGGAACAAGGTAAGCATCAAGCATGACAAGCTAATTTTACTGAAGGCGGGCTGCTGCTTTCGTGACGCTGGTCACAATTGCCGAGGGTGAAAAATATGCCTGGGCCGACAAACCGGCAGCCATCAGGTCGCTGGTCTTTGTCGCTTCCAGCCAGCCGAGCAGCATGAGCAACGACCAAACCTTGTCCGTCAAGTCGGTGCGGCCGGACCGAAGCGACAGTGACGAGCCATACCTGAGCAATCACGGCGCGAAGTATCCGGAGAGATCCAGAATCAACTGAGTGGTTCCGGAAGCGAATGCGTCAGTCGAGCCATCCAAGTTCGGCACGATCGCCATATTCGATGTGACGAAGCCGTCATATGCGTTCAGCGTCGATACTATAGGCTGACCCGTACAGTTGGGACCTTGGCAATCTGCCCACAAGGTAAGATACCCCAATGTGGGACTCGGCACCACAGTTGCGTTGAAGACGTACGCCTGCGCGCTGCTGGGCGGTGCGCATAGGCTGCCCACAATGTTCACTGTGCGTTCGCCGCTGAACGGCTGACCGTTGTTGTTGCGGCTGTCATAGGCCCGACATGGCGGCGAAGAATAGAATGACAAACCGCCAGGAGTGGCAAAGAAGCCGTTAATGTCGATGATCAAATCGGTGCTGTTGTAGGCGTAAACGTCGATATCGCCAGTCACCGGGTCAGCGGGAACAATCGCGGCATTCGCCACCACGGTGGCTGTTGGATTGTTCAGCGTGGAAACCCCCGGTTGCGGCTCATTGCTGGGCCACACCGTGAGATAGCCCAATGGCTGGCCCAGAGGCTCGGGAACCACTGTGACGTTGAATGAGTAGGCCACCGGCTGGTTAACGAGATTCTGCAGGCACGGACTCGACAGAATGGGCAGGTCGCGTGTCTGCATGGCCACTAGCGATGGCGGTCCTAATTGTGGCGGCTGGATCGAGCCCTGCCGCGTGTCTACTACACGGCACGGTGACAAGGGGAAGAAGTTCAGAGTTTGCGAAATCGCGGGCTCGAAGTAACCATTGATGTCGAGAATAACATTGGTCGTATCGGTGACATATACGCTGACCGCGGCGCCGGCGCCGGCAGGCACGATCGCCGCGTTCGCTTTGGTACGGCCATCGGGCGAATTCATCGTGGAAACATTAGGTTGGGCTCGTCCAGCCGGCCAAATCGTCAAATATCCAAGGTGCGCCCCCGAGGGGGGAACAACGGTTACGTTTAGTGAGAACGAAGTGGCCGTCGTCGGAATGCCGCAGTTATTCAATTGCGGAAGGATGAAGGTCTGCCAAGTACCGCCTCGAATCGGACTGCCACTCCGAGTATCCACCAGCCGGCACGGCGTCGCAGGAACGAACCGCTGCGGCGCCGCCGCGGGCCCGGTCAAACGGAAGACCGTACCTAGATTGTTCGCTCCGCCCGCGTATGTCGTCCCGTAAAGATTGCCGTCCGTGCCCTCAGTCAGTCCCGCCATTGGCTGGTTACCGTCAGCGCAACCCGGCAGCGAGCAGAAGCTATAGATCGTTGTGAAGGTTCCGGTCGAAGTGATTTCGTAGATCGTGCTGGTGCCACCGGTACCGCCCGTCGTGCCGTAGAAATTTCCATCTCCGGCTTGCGTCAGAGGTGACTGCGGAGCGGAACCGTTGAAGGTGTACAGGGTGGTCAAAGCTCCGCCCGAGGTAATTGTGAATACGGTGCCGGGCACGTTGTTGGCGGGAAACCCGGAGGTCGTCCCGTAGTAGTTGCCGTCCACGCCTTGCAGTAAGGAGGCTTGGGGATTCGAGCCGTCGGCGCCGGCAAAGCTGTGCAGCAGGGTGAAGACGCCGCTGGTCGTGATCTTGAAGACGGTCCCGCAGGTGCCATTTGAACTACAGTTCGCGCCGCCCCAGTAGGTAGTGCCGTAGTAGCTCCCGTCTATACCCTCCAGCAAGCCGGCTTGCGGGAACAAGCCATCGGCACAGTTGGTCTGGGAGCAGAAATTGTAGAGAGTCGTCAAGGTTGCGCCCATGCTGGGACCACTGAACTTGAACGCAGTCCCGCAACCGTAAGGGTAGTTGGAAGGGCATGCGGCCCCCGAGCCACCGCGATACGTAGTGCCATAGAAAAAGCCGTCGTCGCCCTGCACGATGCCGCCATTCGGGCTGATACCGTCAGCGCATTGTGGCTTCGAGCAAAACGTGTAGATCGTTCTCAGGGTGCCGCTCAAGGTGAACTGGAAGATCGTTCCCGGAGCACCGCTCAAGGAGTCTCCGTCGGTGGTTCCGTAGAGATTGCCATCGTGCGCCTGGATGAGGCCGGCATTCGGGAAGAAGCCGTCGGCGCAGTTCGGCTGGGAACAAAACTGATAGACCGTAGTCATGGTGCCGCTGGGAGTGATCTTGAAGATCGTGCCGCAGCCACTTTGGTTGTTGCACGCGGTCCCATTCCCGCCGCCAAACAGAGTTGTGCCGTAGAAATTGCCGTCGCTCGCTTGAACCACCTCAGAAGCAGGGTTAGCGCCGTTGGCGCCGGTGAAGCTGGCGAGCGTCGTCAGGGTCTGTGCCGCAGAGGTAGTCGCCATCGTGGCAACCAGCGAGACGAGCAGGCACAACATTTTCCACAGGCTGCTTTTTGGCAGTTGCGCAGTACGCATAATGTTCCTCCAACCGCCGATGAGAACTCTGAACGTGCCCTGATGGCCAGGTATCCGAGGTTTCGTCCACTGGCCGGGTAGAACCATTCAAGCTGGCAATAGCACTTCAGAGCTTCAGAGCTCCTGAATATGCCCGGATACTAGCACCAAGCGGGTCAAGGTCAAAGGTTATTCGTGCGGAGTTTGTTGGACTAAGAGGTTCTTCCTAAGAGACTTAAGTATCCGCGCGGCGGACTAAGAGCCTGTCTGCTCGAAAAGTGCCGTTAAGTGAATTCGCCTCGCGGCCCCCCTCAATTGTCGGCTACCTGTTTTGTGGCTGGGAACGGGTGGGGCAAAGAAACGGCGCTATAGCGTGAAACACAACGGCCGGTCGCGGGGTGCGGCCGGCGTGCCGGCTTCGCTACTTTCCGAGCCTCACAACCGCGGCTTTTACAGTCTTGGGCGGAGCCGTGAACGCGACGCCGACTTCGCGGACAGAAAGACTAATCTCAAAGCAGTGCAGGCCGCACATTTCGGCCATTTCCGCCACATTCGCCCTCACCGATGGGTCGCACGCCGGACCACAGAAGATGGCCTCCGGTTTGATCTTGGCGATCAGGCTGCTGAGTTGCTGCGACCATGACGACTGGTCCGGGAAAACTACTCCTGCCAGTTCGTAGCGAGCGTCGACTTGCTCGAAGTATGCGGGCAGCCGCGATGTGCTCGCGTCAACCAGCAGGCAGCGCCGCTGCGTGGCCGGACGCAACACACTTTCGAAGAGCATGTCCGAAATCCGGACTCCGAGCAGCAATCCACAAGTGAGCAGGAGGTCAATAACAAATACTGCGCGGGAAAGCCCGGCGAAGCGGTTCCAGAAAACCACTGCGGTCACAAAGACCAGCGATCCGACAATCGCCGACTTCATTACCACGTAGGCGAAGCGGAGGGAGACACCGGAGCGCCAGCGGTACACGCCGAACAGGGCCAGCAGCGGGATCTTCGCTACCAGAGCTATGCAGCAAAGCGCCAGATATTGCGAGAGCGGCACCACGCTGAATCGCCCAAAGCGAAGGAGAATCGCGACATACAGCGACAGCACGATAACGCACATGTCCAGCAGGACGGCACCGGCCGTGGTCGCCACCGATTGCATCAACGCGGGCAGAGCCAGAGTGAAGACGTTCGTGCGGGAGAGATACTCGTCGGGTAACTTCAACCGCGCCAGGTGCAGCCAGAACAAGGTTGCCGCTAACAGAAACAGGCCCAGAACGCCCCATCCCAACTCCGTCCACACCCGCTTCGAGAGAACCGCCACGGTACCGCTCAGTGCCGCCAGTCCATACAGCAGGAGCACTGCTTTGCGCTCGCTGATGCCCAAAAGCACCAGACGATGGGAAGTGTGATCGCGAGCACCAGCCGAGATCGCGCGCCCGTTAATGCGGCGCGTCACACTGACCAGCAGCGTATCGAACACGGGTATGAAGAGCACGAGAGCGGGAACAAAGAGAATGGACGATACTGTGCTCACATGTTCGGTGGCCAACAGCGAAGCGCAAGCCAGGTAGTAGCCGATGGCCAGACTCCCGGTGTCACCCATAAAAATCTTGGCCGGTTTGAAGTTGAAAACCAGGAAGCCGCCGATCGATCCCACGAAAATCAAGGTCAACAGCCGAAGGTGGATGTCGGGGGTCAGCAACGACAAGATGATCCCGGCGATGATGCCGATGCCTGCCGCCAGGCCATCCATGTTGTCCAGCAGGTTAAAGGCGTTGGTAATGCCAACGATCCAGGCCAGGGTGAAAATGACGTTCACCCAATGCGCGCTGCGCAGGGGATAGACCAAGCCGAGCCAGACGGTGGCGGCCGCGATGGCAAATTCGATGATCAGGCGGGTGATCGGCTTCCAGGAACGCACGTCGTCGCAGAATCCGACGACAGCAATCGCAACGGTCAGAGTAACTACCCCGAGTAACCGTCCGTGAATACCGGACAAGCCTGCGGTGGCTACAAAGGAGGCGGCAATCGCTACTCCGCCGAACTGGGCGACCGGCTTGCGATGCCAGCGGTCTGAGCGCGGATGCACAACCCAGCCTCGCCGCTTGCAAACGAACACAAGTCCGGCGGTAAGCAACCCGGAGAGAACTACCGCAAAGCCTGGCAGTACTACCACACTCGAGGTAACCGTAACTCACTCCCGGAACATCAACTGGAGCGTTAAGCAGGGCGGAATCGCGTTGAAGCTTACGAACCAAAGAATCTTGAGCCGAAGTTATCGACCATCCGTCCTTCATTCCGCTAACAACGCGGCCTTAACGCAAGGGTGGGAATCGCAACTTGCTGCGCTGTATCCGACCACGCTGCGCTCACCTGAAACGCATCTCACGAACTTTCGCGAAGTGATCCTCAGCAGCCGGGTTGCTGTTGATGAATGTGGCACTACAGTACACAACTCTTTGGTCGTTAGCAACGAAAATTTCAGCTTGAAACTACTGATTCAACAGCCTCGAAGCGTGAGAAAGTAACCAGGGAGTTCTTGGGTGGCATCGCACGGCTCGAAACCAGTTAGTCGGCTTCTTCGAGGGGAGCAATCATCCGGAGACAGTACTTAATTGCTCAAATTGAACTTGTGAACTTCGCGCCCGATAGGTGCTCGCTCGCACATGTCTTCCGCAGTGGCAGACGGCGCTCAATACGACACTAAACGGACAATCGGCATCAAAGGCGGAAGTGCCACTCGCCGTTACGCACATCCCATCTCATCAACCGACTGTACCCATGAGGACGAAAACATGGAATGCCGATTTTCGACTGCGACAGCAACTTGTGGTGTTATGCTCTGGGTCACATCCAAAACATTTTGTCTTGCGATGCAATTCTGCCCTCGAGGTAAAGGATGCGCTGTCTCATAACGGGTGGTGCCGGTTTCATCGGATCGCATCTCTGTGAGCGTTTATTGAGGTCCGGCCATGAAGTTATGGCCATTGATGACCTCTCCACCGGAAGTGTGGAAAATATCCTCCCGCTCCGCGCCCATCCCGATTATGAATTTCATGGCGATTCGATTTTTAACCGGCGGCTGATGGCTGAGCTGGTGGACCTGGCGGACATCGTTTTTCATCTGGCGGCAGCGGTGGGAGTCAAGCGCATCGTGGACTACCCGGTGCAAACCATCGAAACCAATGTCGGTGGAACTGAGATCGTTATGGAACTGGCTGCCAAGAAGCAGCGGCGTCTTATTATTGCATCGACCTCCGAGGTTTACGGCAAGTCCAACAAGCTTCCCTTTTCCGAAGTCGACGATCTTGTTCTGGGCAGCACTTATAACCAGCGTTGGGCCTATGCTTGCTCCAAAGCGATCGATGAATTCCTTGCCCTGGCCTACTTTCGCGAGTACAAACTGCCGGTGACCATCCTGCGACTGTTCAATACCGTGGGCCCGCGGCAAACCGGTCAGTATGGGATGGTTGTTCCCACGTTCGTCCGGCAAGCGCTGCTCCAGCAGCCGATCACGGTCTTCGGCGACGGCACCCAGTCACGCTGCTTTGGCCATGTTTCGGAC
The DNA here is from genome assembly GCA_963747045.1 of uncultured Acidobacteriaceae bacterium. Taxonomy (GTDB): domain Bacteria; phylum Acidobacteriota; class Terriglobia; order Terriglobales; family Acidobacteriaceae; genus Bog-257. Next base: position 127,151 of record CAVVDN010000003.1, read on the forward strand.
GTCATCGACGGCTTTCTGGCCGTCGCCGCCGACGATACCACGGCCGGCGAAATCTTCAATCTCGGAAATACCGAAGAAATCAGTATCGCTGACCTGGCGCAGCGCGTGATCGAGCTGACGGGTTCGTCCAGCGAGATCCGCTACGTCCCTTATACGGAGGCCTACGGTCCCGGCTTCGAAGATATGAGTCGCCGCATCCCCGACATATCCAAGGCGGAGCGGTGGCTTCATTACCGTCCGAAATATGCACTGAACGATATTCTTAACGATGTCGTGGCCTTCGTGCGTCATCAGATCGGAAGGAAAAAGGCCGTCTTCGTTGCCCACGGTGAAGAGCAGGGCCTGCGATCCAGCCACCAGAAAGACAAAGAAGCCGCGCCCAGCTAATTGACCGCAACCCCGGGTGCCGGGGGGAGGCCCCACTCATCCACGAGATTCGGATGAGTGGGGCCCGCTATCGACGATCTGTAAGCGTTAACATCCGAACTGCTTCAGATGATGATCGATGTGCTTCCACTGGAGCGCGTTCCACTCATCCATGCTCAGCGGTCCAAACAGCGGATGCTCGGGGCCTTTGCCCTGAGGTGCTCCAGCCAGGCGATGGATCAGCTCGAACAACCGCTGACGGTCGGCTTCAAAGTCGGCAGGCGCAGTCGACAGCATCTCGGGCGGCGCGGGAAAGCCCTTCGGAAACGGCACGACATACATGGCCAGGTGCTTCAGCGGAAAATACTGAAAGACCTTCCGGTTCACACTGTGGCTTGGTATCTCGCCCAGACCGACGGCGATGGAGTCGTTCAGATGACATACCATGCGCGGCGCATTGAACTTGCCCCACCTCGGGGTGGTCGACAGTGTCAGCCGTTGCAGCCGTTGCACAATGCCGTTTTTGGTCGCCGGATCACGAAGTGAGGGCATAGATGTTCTGGGCTCGTCCGGATGCTATCCCATCGCCGTCACTGTGGGAAAGCCGGGCCTCTCTCTAACGTAAAATCACTGCAGCATGCAATCGGAGGAGCGCACGACCGCTCTGGCCGGCGCCGAAGTTCTCAACGGCTCGGTGCTTGGCATCATCCTCCACGACGTCGCGGAGGAAATTCGGCTGGACGAATTACGCGGGATTCTGGGCGCGCGTCCAAATCGAGCCCGGCTTCAAGCATGCGACGCCCGAATATGTTCGCTTTGAAAAGCCGCCGGTAGTGGAGCGGCTGGATGCAATCACGCTCAGCGGTGGCGAAACTCTCACGCCGCAGCTGAAGTATTACGATTACGGCGTCATCAGCGTGCTGCTGGAGTTCAGCTTTGTCGCCGACTGGGAAGAGCTGGTGCGACTGGCGTCGCGTTGGGTGCCCAGCCCCGAGCTGGAGCGGCAGGCGCAGCAGATCGTGCTCGGGCGCCTCGACAGAATCGCGCCCGCCATCGTGCGTCCCTACAAGGACTGGCTCAGCGAGGACTATTACATCTTCCTGCTGAGCGATGTGTCGGGCCATCCTCGTGGCCTGGATTTGCTGGCGCAGCGCGCGCCACAGATTGCGCAAATCCTGCGTGGCGAACAATGCAGCCTCTCGCGCGCGGAGAACGACGACACCGTGCAATCCAGCCTTTCGTATTATCCCAACGATCTGGTTGCGGTCGGCTGGAATGCGGCGCTGGTGTACGACACACCTTCCGGCGCGCAAAGTGCGATACAGATCCTGGAATACGCCAATTCTCAGTTGCTTGAATTTCGTCACTACGACGAGTTGTTGACGCGAGAGTTGGCCGGCGTCTACGCGGGTCTCAAACAAAGCGCGGGCCTGATCCGGCGCTGGAAGATGCGCAGTGAGGCGATGCGGCTCAATGGCGTCACCGTCGAGGTGACCGAACTGGTGGAACGCTCCGACACGGCCATCAAGTTCGTCAGCGACATGTTTTCTGCGCGCCTCTACCGCCTGGCCGCCGCCAAGGTCGGCGTTCCGGAATACAAGAACCTGGTGAACGAAAAGCTGCACACGGCCGAAGCGCTGTACCGGTTTCTGATCGATGAGTTCCACCAAAGCCGCGGATTTGTGCTGGAAGTCATGGTCGTCATCATCCTGGTGATCGAACTGGTCTACCTGTTCAAAGGCAAGGGATAGAAAAGCGGCCCGCAGCAAAAAGCCTGCGGCGAGTCTTTTGACATCACCGCAGGCTACTTGACTGCGTATAGTTCAACTGCGATCTACCGCGATCCGACGACTTCCGCACCCTTACCGTGCGGCTTCATCTTTCCCGAAACATGGTTCAGTTGCTTCGGTGCCTGTTGTTTCGGTGCTGATTGCTGCGAGGATCGCGCGCCGAAGTTTTGGACGACGTTTGTCTGGGGCGACAGGTCTGAGGTTTGCGGTCCGAAGTAGCCGGAGATGTCCAGAATCAACTGCGTCAAGTCGCTTGCGTAAGCATCGATTGCGCCGTTCCCGTTCGCCATCGTCGGAACGATCGCGATATTGGAAGTCACGCGTCCGTCGTAAGCATTCAGCGTAGATACCGTCGGCTGGCTCTCTCCATCCGGCCACAGGGTCAGATATCCCAGAGAATGCACCGGCACAACTGTCGCGTTGAGGACGTAGGCGGCGGAATTGCTGGGCGGACCGCACGGACTGTCAATCACGTCGATAACACGTGTGTTTTGGAACGGCGGTCCATTGTTAGCACGACTGTCGTACACGCGGCACGGTGCCGCTGGATAGAGCGCGTAGCCCCCCTGGGCCGGCACGGCAAAGTACCCATTGATGTCCAGCACCAGGTCGGTGCTGTTGAAAGTGAACGCATCGATGTCGCCGTTCGTGCCAGCGGGGACGATGGCGCCGTTGGCAACAACGGTTGCGGTGGGATTGTTCAACGTCGACACGACGGGCTGATTCTGTCCGGTTGGCCACAACGTCAGGTATCCGAGCTGCTGACCGGCGGGAGTCGGCACAACAGTGGCGTTGAACGAGTAAGCCTGCGGCTGGTTCGGCAGACCTTGCAAACACGGACTGTCGGTCAGGACCGGGAAGTCGCGCGTTTGCATGGCGCCCATGGAAGGCGGGCCTAACTGCGGAGGCACCGTCGAACCCGAGCGCGTATCGACCACGCGGCACGGCGTCAACGGATAGAACTGCAGCCCCTGTGCCACGAAGTAGCCGTCAATATCGATGATCAGGTAGCTGGTGTCGGTGACGAAGACACTCACCTGACCCTGATAGCCGGCGGGCACGATGGCGGCATTCGCCTTCACGCGCCCGTCAGGAGAATTCAACGTGGAGACCACCGGCTGGTCTTCTCCCGTCGGCCAGATGGTCAGATAATTCAGCGGTCTGGTCGGCACCACCGTAACGTTGAGCGAGAATGCCACCGCGTTGGCGGGAATGCCTTGGCAGCCGTTGCCGTTGGGAATTGTGAAGCTCTGTGAAGTCCCACCCGGAATCGGGCCACTCGAACGGGTATCCACTACGCGACACGGAGTGACGCTGACGAACTGCACCGGCGCGGCGCTGGGCCCGGCGATGATGGAGACATTCGCATCCCCGTTGTTGGTCACATACGTCTTGTTCGTCGGGGCATCGACCGCCGCCGCCGTGGGATACGAGCCCGCCGGAACGTTGATTGTGTTGTTCGTCGCACCGTCAAGCTCCGCGACCAGGTTGCCGGTGGTGCCCTGGCTGTAACGACCGTTGCAGGGCAGGTAGACCGTATTGGTCACAGTGTTGAGATCGATGGTGTCCGCCGGGAACGTTTCGTCGGCGCAAATCGACACGTTTGCTGTCACGTCAAGCGTGCCGCCATCAATAACGGATACCGAGGGAGGCTGGATGCAATTAATGTCGGTGCCGCAGCGATTGCCGACATAGACCGTGTTCGTAACCGCGTTGACCTTCACCGGCGCCGGGAAAATCTGTACCGGAATACTGTGCGTAGTCAGGTTGGCGCCGTTGATCGCGGTGACGCTTCCCGGGTTGCCGTTGCCGCCGGCTCCATAGTTGTTCACGACGTAAATCATGTTCGTGACAGGGTTGACGGCAGCGAACAGTGGAGTGTAGTCGACTGTGACAGTCTGCGTGGTGAGGGTAGCGCCGTCGATGATCGTCACCGTTCCCGGACTCGCGCAGTTGGGATCGTTACCGCACTCGTTCACCACATAAATCTTGTTCGTCGCGGTATTGACAGCTGCGCTGTAGGCGTAATAACCGACGTTGACGGTCTGGGTATTCAGAGTCGCGCCGTCGATCACCGTCACCGTGCCGGCGGTTGCGCAATTCGCGTCGTTGCATTGGTTGACTGCGTAAATCTTGTTCGTCACCGGGTTTACCACCACCCAGTCGGTATAGAAGCCGCTACTGATGGTCTGAGCAGAAAGCGTGTTGCCATCAACAATCGAAATGGTTCCGGTTGCGCAGCTTGTATCGTTGTCGCAGGTAGCAGCGTAGACCTTATTGGTGATGCTGTTGATCGCCAGCGGATAAGGATAATCTGCCACCTGAACCATCTGTGCCTGCAGAGTAGCGCCATTGATTACACTTACCGAGCCGGCGCTCTGGCAGGTGGGATCGCTGCCGCAATCGTTGCCCACAAAAATCTGGTTCGTAGCCGGATTCACCACCAGACTGCCGGGATAGTAGCCAACACCGATGACGAGCGGGTTAAAGATAGCCAGCACCGAAACGTTCTGATTTACGTTGATCACGCAGGACCCGGTGCCCGAGCAGGCTCCAACCCATCCCCCGAAGAGTGATTCGCTGCCTGCGGTGGCGGTCAACGTCACCTGGGCGTTCAGAGAGTAGGTGTGCGTACATGTGCCCGGACAATTAATGAAACCGTCGGCACTGGTCACAGCGCCGCTGCCAGTGATGCTCACGGTCAAGACAGGCCCGCTCGTGGGAACGAAGTTCGCCGTAACCGCTACATTCGCGTTCACGGTTAGATTGCAAGGGCTGGTGCCGGTACAGGCGCCGCTCCAGCCGGTGAACGTCTGTCCTGTGCCCGCTGCCGCGTGGAGGGTTACGGGAGAGTTTGCAGCGTAAGCATGGCTGCACGTGGTAGGACAGTTGATGAACCCATCCGTGCTCGTGACCGTACCCGTTCCATTCAGTGAAACCGTCAGAACGTGCGACTGGGCATTGTTCCAGTTGTTCACCAGGTTGGCTAGGTTGAAACTGCCCAAACCGATGGCCGCGCTGTAGCCCGCGCTCTGCGGGAAGGCGTTCTCGAACGAGCTCGTCGAGTTCGAAAGCAGCCCATAGGTGTCGCCAGGTGTATTGGTGTAGCAATTCGGTGTTCCAGTGCTGCAAGGCTGGTCATTATTGTCGACCAGACAACCGTTATTGTTCCCCGCCAGACATGAGTTGGAACCGAATTGCGAGGTCCGGTTCAGGTTGTAGAACGTGCAGTGCGGAAAGATGCTGCCGTAGGTACTGATGGCGTTGACGTTCGATCCTTCGCAGGTATAGAGGCTGGGCGCGGAAGTAGAAGTATTGGGCACGCCGGGGGTGCCGTACTCCTGGGCCGCCAGAGCATACAGCGTGTAGTTAGCCTGTCCCTGCCGCGACGTCGCCTGATTGATCAGTCCCAAAATGCCGCCCATCATCGGCGCAGTAAACGAGGTGCCGCCGGCCGCGCCTGCGAAAGCGTCGTCGGGATTCGAGTAATCGCACGTCGCGAAATCGGATTCGCAGAACAGCAAGACATGCTGCCAGATCAGCCCCCCGTTGATGCCGCCATCGGAGGCAAACAAAGAAATGTCGGGCAGATTGCGATTGCTGGTCGACGTGTAGTTGCCGTTCAGGCCAACGCCATATACGTTCTGCTGCCAGGAAGGCAGGCCATAAAGTGTGCTGATACCTCCACCACCGCCGCTGAGTCCGGTGAAGGGATACGGTTCAAAGAAGTTCGTCGTGTCGTTGCAAAGCCCTTCCGCGCCGTTGGGATACGTGATTCCAAAACCGTAATTGATATAGTCCAGCAGCACAGTGCTGGCACAAGTATTGTTCCAAGTCATCTCTGGGATGTACGACAGCGCCGAGCCGTACGGCGTGGTGTCGTTGTTGTTCCAATAGCTTGTCGGGTTGAAGTTGGATTGGTAGTTGTCGCTGAAATCGGTACCGCCGGTGGCGATGTTATAGGGCGTGGAGGCGAGGCCGTTTACCGACAGCCCGGTCACACCAGAGCCGTTTCCGAGGTTGAAGTCACAGGTGTCGTCGCCGGAGTCGCCGGCTGCCACGACTGGAGTTTGTCCCTCTGCCACCGCCTGCTGCCAAAGGTTGTTGTAAAAGCTGTTTGTGCCGAAACCGTAGTCCGGCAACAGCGCCTCGCATACGCCAAAGCTGACGCTGAAGGCGGAAACCGAAGTGCTCAGATTGTTGATGATGTAAGTCGCGGAAAGATCGCCGCCCCAGGTTGTCGACGTGTCGGCACAGGACACGAAATCGATGGTCGCGGCCGGCGCTGTCGCTCCCATCCACTGCACATCGATGTCAGCTTCGGTCTCGCCGAACGGAACTATGCCCGGGTCGCCGCAATAGCTGTTGATGCCATTGATGAAGTTGACCCCTCCCTGCGTGTTGTTCGGAACAGCCGGATAGGCCGGCAAACCGAATTGCGAGCGGAACGAGGTCACGTCCGCAGGGTTCACGTCGGAGTCTTGCACAATCGCCAGCGTCTGCCCCGTGCCATTGATCGGGTGAGACGCCGTAAGCAGTGGGTTCTCGTTGTAGATGGTGTAGAAGTCCTGCGGCCCGACCGCCCAGATGGTGAAGCCATTGCCGTTGATCGTGACCAGAGGCCCTGGGCCGTTATGCTTTCGCGCCGGCTCCTTCTCATCTGCGGTTTTCAGAGCGCGCCACTTCCCTGTTTTCGCATCCCGCTGCACCGGGCCCACAACGTGCACGAGCGGCTTCGGAAAGAAGTTGTTGAGCGAGCGGAAACCCGCGATCACCGGCGCCAGCGCGGCCGGGACCTGCGGCTCGCTCATGTTCGCAATGTGCGATTCGCCCTTCACATTCAGGTTGTGAATCTCGGTCTTAAATGTGTTCCGTACCTGCCCCGCGGTGCCACTGAAGATGATGGTCATCTTCCCGGATGGAATGGTATCGATCTGGAATCCGTGACTCTGTAGCCATGCGGTGAGCTTGCTGATGTCCGAGTCCGCAACCCCGTAGCAGTCGCCGATATCTTCGGCCTTCAGCCATTGGTGATAGTACGGTGAGCGCGCGTCATGCATCTGCGCGATGCGAGCAGCCAATGCATTCTCCTGCGCCGGGGTGCGCTGCAGCACCAGGATCATGTGCTCCATGGCAAGGCTGTCACTCACTCGGCCGCGATCGTATTCGGGCCGGGCCAGCGCGTACACATTGCCCTGCAAGGTGGTGAGCAAACGCTCATTCAACTCTGCTGTGATGCGAGGGGCTGCCAGCGATGAGCATGGTTGTACCGCGTCAGCATCCCCGCTCGGGGCGGTCGCGGTCGCATACAGACCGACGGTTGATGCTACGGTGACTACCAGGACGAAGACGTGACGAAGGATGCGGCGCATGATTGCCTCCTACGAGGACGTTTCCCTTTGACCGGGAACACTCGCTTAAAGCCTGAGACCGCTGAGGGCGGAAGCGGCGCTTCTGGCATCCTGCCAGTTAGCGCGTCCCAGCAATCTGTTGTAGCTTCGGGAGGCCAAATCTTAGCACTATACGATTAGAGTGAATACTCTTTTGATGACTCGACCCAGGAATTTTTCCCGTTGTGGGCGGAGGGCAAAGGAGGCAGCGTAGACTCATGCCTTATGGCAACCGGTCGATTCTTAGATTGAATTCGGCTGAAAACCTTAACGGGAGGAAAGTTGTGAAGGTAGATCGTTTCACAAAATCACTGCTGGTCATCATTGCAATGTTTCTGGGAATCCTGGCGATGCGCCCTATCGTGCAGCCAGCGCCGGTTCATGCCCAGGCCCAGGATGGCTATCCGTTTTACGTGGAGCCGGGTTACACCACGATTCGCAAGCCCGACGGCACGGCACAAATGTACGGCAAGGTGGTAATCGATATGCGCAACGGCGATATCTGGGGATTCCCTACACTGTCGCAGTCGCCCTACCCCATCGACTCGGCGCAGACGAAGCCCCCAAAGTCGTCGCCGATGTATCTGGGCAAGTTTATGTTCAATGAGGCGACCAGGTAGAAGAGCAGGGTCAGGGGGCAGGGGGCAGGGATCAGAAAAGAATTGGGTGATTACGCGACTCCTGTGCCGTCGCGATCATGAATGAGTTCACGACGAGGCACGAGGGCACAGCCACTATCTCTGACCTCGGTTTTCTGACCTCTATTCCCTGGCCCCTGTTCCCTGGCCCCTGATCCCTGGCCCCTGTTCCGTAGCCCCTGCTATTCTCCCCCGCTCACCTTCGGCGCATAGGGATTGTCGTCCGCAACCTGCCAGACCGTGTCGAGCACCGTGCCGTCCACCCACTTCACGACGGCAACGGGATTGTCCACCACGCGCGCCTTGGCGGGCTTGCCGCCGCAAATCTTCTCGACTTCCGCTTTGATCTCCTCGATCGGACGAATCGGCAGACCCTTGCCTTTTACCGCGTCCAGAAGGTCCTGCCGCTTGGGATTGATGGCGATGCCGCGCTCGGTGGCGATCACGTCGATCAGCTCGCCCGGCCCGGTGACGGTCGTGACCTCGTCCACAATCACAGGAATGCGATCGCGGAACGACGGCACGGCGAGAATCGTGCATCCCGCAAACAGGCAATTCTGCCAGCCGCCAATGCCGTGCAGCAGCCGCCCGTCGGAGTGCGTCACGACGTTCGCATTGAAGTTGACGTCGACTTCGGTCGCGCCCAGCACGCAGGCATCGATCATCGACGCGAAATTTCCCTTGCCGTGGAAGTTGTACGAGGTGAACGGGCTGGTCGCAACGTGCCGCGGATCGCTGGCGATCGAGCGCACCGCGTCGAGATCGAACGTCTGGCCGTCGAGGATGTAGCCGATGAGACCCTCGTGCAGCAGATCGACCAGATATTTGCGTCGAGCCGCCGCGCACGAAGCTGGCCTTGACGTTGGCTTCGCCTTCATCATGCGCGCCAGGTAGTCGACGAAGGCCAGCGCGATGCCGCCCGCTCCTGCCTGGAACGAGAAGCCGTCGCGCATGATGCCGCTGTCGCGCAGGAAGCGCGCCACCAGTTCCGAGATGCGCAGGCGATCGGGGCTGCGCGTGATCTGCGTCGTGCCGCTGACGATTTTCGCCGGATCGCCGATGGAATCGACTTCAACCACGTAGTCGACGTTGTTGCCCTGGATTTGCCAGGGAATGCACGGGAAGGGAACGAGGTTGTCGGTGACCACGATGACGCGGTCGGCATAAATGGAATCGGCCAGCGCGAAGCCCAGCGAGCCGCACGCCGACTGGCCGTGCGAGCCGTCGGCGTTGCCGAAGTAAGTCGGCGGTGGGCGCGGCGATGACCGCGATGTCGATGTGCACCTCGCCGTCCTGCACCGCCTGCCAGCGTCCGCCGTGCGAGCGCAGCACGCCCAGCCCGCGCATGTGGCCGTGCGAGCAGTAGTCGCCCAGCGGGCCGTTCATGCTGCCTTCGATGTGATGGACCGCGCCGGATTTCATCAGCTCGATCACCGGCTCGTGGCACGGGAACGACGCGCTGGGGAACCAGACGAGATCCTTCGCGCCCATGCGGGCGGCGGTTTGCAGCGCGGTGAGCGCGACGCGGTCGCCGTTGCGCAGATGATGATGGCTGCTGATGGTCATGCCATCGCGCAGCCCGCAAAGCCGCAGCGCGGTTTCCAGGTCGGGAACGCGCTTGTCCCCGTTTGTGGGATAGTCGCTGTTGCTGCGAATCGGCGGCGCAGCTTTGTGGCCGGTCGGACGATGGCCGTCGACGCCCTGATACGGCAACTGCTCGCGGCCGTTGACCAGCGGTCGGCACGCGCCGGCCGATGGCATTGGTGACTAACTTGTCGTGACTGCTGTACTCATATTCGAGCATTCGCGCCTCTTGCACCGCTTCCGCAGTGCAGTGCAACTCAACCTGGCTAGCCTCCATATCTGGCCGCTCTTTGGCTGGCCAGGGTGAAGCGTACTATCCAGCTCACATCCGGCGACCATCAGTCCCATCTGCTTCGCCCGCGCCACCAGCTTCAGCGCGCGCTGCACCACCGGAGCGTCGATCATCTTGGATCCCAGGCTGACGACGCCCAGACCGCGCGCCTGCGCGTCTTCATAGGCGGCGACGATCTTCAGCGCCTTCTCCAACTCTGACGCTGTGGGAGCAAAGGCGCGATGGATGACTTCGATCTGCATAGGATGAATGCAGCCCATGCCTTCGAATCCCATGGCGCGCGACGCTTCGCCCCAGCGCAGCAGGCCTTCGACGTCGGCCACGTCGCCATAAACGGAATCGATGGCCTGCACGTGCGCGGCGTGCGCGGCATTGACCACGCGCTGGCGCGCGTAGAGCGATTCCGCTCCCGCCGGCTGTCTTCGCGACGCCCAGGTCGGCGGTGTAGTCCTCCAGGCCGATGGTGATGCCGGCAATGCGGTCGGAGGCGGTGGCGATGGCAAAAGCATTCTCGATGCCCAGCGCCGACTCCAGGATCGGCATCAGCCAGATGGGCCGCGTCGACGCCGACTGCGCTTTGCGATCGAGTCGATAGCTCCCACAACGTCAGATACCTGCTGCCGGCGTCTCAACCTTAGGAATCAGGATGAGGTCCGGGCGCCTGCGGAACGATCTCTTCCAGGTCTGCCAGCCCGAGCGGCAACTGATTGATGCGAACCATGCGCTCGGCCGCGCCGAAATCCACCGCGCGCAGCGCATTGCGCACCAGCAGCCGCGCCGCGTCTTTTTCGGCGTAGTGGACCGAGTCTTCCAGATCGAGAATGATCGCGTCCGGCGCGTGCAGTCCGGCGTTGATGAAGTACTTCGGCTCATTGCCCGGAAGATACAGCCGCGAGCGGCGCAGCCGGTCTTTGGCCGAGGGCGGCGGCAGCGCAACCGCTTCCGGCAGCGCCGACTTTGCCTTTGCCCAGACCGGCGCGGCGCACGGCCGCCTCGATTCGCGCGGCGATCACGAACGGCAGCGCGCCTTCGTCGACAATCGCGACGTGGCGCGTGCTCAACGCCGAGCGCATGCAAGACGTCGCGCACCTGCTGCCGAATGCTGTCGCCGTAATACAGGTCGACGCGCGACTGCAGCTCAATCTCGATGCCGCCGCTGGTGCGCTCTTCGAACGCTGACATGCAGGTCGGAGCGCACGTCGCCGCCGGCGCGTCCGGCCTCGCCCGCGCCCTATCCTAGTTTCGACTGCTGCCGGCATACGCCTTCTCCACTCCCACGCCGAGTTTCTCCAGGATGGCGTCGGTCATCTGCGTGGTCGACGCTGCGCCCTGCGCGATCGACTTCGCGCCACCCGGGATACGCATCATGTCGTAGGTGCGCACCTTGCCTTCGGCGACGACGGCCGCGATCGCACTGCGAATCTTGTCGCCTTCTCGCGCTCGCCGACGTGGTCGAGCATCATCGCCGCCGAGAGAATCATGGCGATCGGGATTGACGATCGGCGGATCCAGTTCGGCATACTTCGGCGCCGAGCCGTGCGTCGGCTCGAAGACGGCAACCTCTTCGCCGATGTTGCCCGACGCAGCAAATCCCAGCCCGCCGACCAGCCCAGCAAAGGCATCGCTGATCACGTCGCCGAACAGGTTGCTGGCGACGATGACGCCGTAGTCTTCAGGATTCTTCGTCAGCCACATGGTCTGCGCGTCGATGTTGGTGGACCACAACGGAATTTCGCGGATACTGCTTCTGCACTTCTTTCGCGGCCTCTTCCATCAGGCCCGAGGTTTCGCGCAGCACATTGGGCTTTTCGCAGATCGTGACCGACTTGTAGCCAAACTTGCGCGCGTGCTGGAACGCCGCCTCGCAGATGCGCCGTGCCGCCGGACGCGTGATGATGCGCACCGAAATCGCGAGGTCTTCCCCGGAGATGTTTTCGAACGGCTTGAACTTTGCGTGTGTGCGCAGCGCCTCGCGCACCTGCTGCGGCGGATTGGTCCACTCCACTCCGGCGTAAAGGCCCTCGGTGTTCTGGCGGAAGACCACGACATCAACTTTGGGCTCTTCGAATCCCCCAGCGGGCTTCTTGCGAATGAAGTTCAGCGGATTGCCGGGGAACGACAGGCACGGGCGCATGCAAACATCGAGAGTTGAAAATCTGCCGCATCGACACGATGGGGCTGAAATACTGATGGCCTTTGCCTTTCAGCGCCGGGTTCAGTTCAGCCTCGGCCTCCTTCTTCGGCTTGGAGGTGATCGCGCCGAACAAGTCCGACCTTGTGCCGGCGCAGCAACTCGATGGTGCGCTCCGGCAGCGCATTGCCTTCCTGACCCAGCATTCCCAACCGATGTCGGCGTGGACGTAGTCGGCCTCAAAGCCGACGGCATCGAGCACGCGAATCGCCTCCGGCAGCACCTGATTGCCAATGCCGTCGCCCGGCATGGTTACGACCGTACGTTTTGCCATAGAAATCGTCCTTCTGAGGGTTCGTATCAGGCTACGGCCCTGCTACGACGCCCGCGTCGCAAATCGTCGTCAACGCACCTAAACCTGCGCCGCGACCGCGCTCTGCAGCTTCTGCCTGACCAGATTCTCGATTCCTCCCGCGATCACCAGCGACTGCGGCACGCTGCCCAGCGCCGGGAACGCGAACTCTTCGCCGCAATAGCGAATGGTGCTGGCGGCAAAATCGACTTCGATCGCATCTTCGCAGGGAGATCGTCTTCTCTTTGCGCGCGATCGCCTCGGCAAACTTGCGCGTAGCCGATTCACCAACTCGGGCGTCTCGATGCACAGGAAACCGTTGTTGAAGGCGTTGCGCAGATACGTCTGCGAAAAGCTCCCGGCGATCACCAGCGGAATGCCCTTGCGCTTCAGCGCCGTCACCGCCTGCTCGCGGCTGGAGCCGGTGCCGAAGTTGAAGCCGCCGACCACCACGTCGCCGGCAACGGTGAGCGCGGCAAAGTGCGGGTCGTAGTTCTCCATCACCACGCGCGCCATCATCTCCGGCGTCATGTCCTCGCGATAGGTGTAGTCCTTGCCGTAGATGCCGTCGGTATTCAGATTGTCCTGCGGCAGGAAGATGAGCCGTCCGCGTAGGCTCGCCGGAAAGCCGGGCAGAATCTCGACGGCTTCCGGGGCAACGGATGTCGTCAGCGAACTCCTCACAGCGGTATGTCACATTGTGAGACTTTGGTTCTCCGGGCCCGCAGATATATCCCGCGATGGCCGATGCGGCGACCACTTCGGGGCTGGCGAGATAGCACTGCGCATCGCGCGAGCCCATGCGTCCCTTGAAATTGCGGTTGGTGGCCGAGATGCCAACTTCGCCCGGCTCGAGCAGGCCCGTGCCTAGCCCGATGCACGGCCCACATCCCGACGGCAGCGGCTGCGCGCCGGCATCGAGAAACACCTGCCAGATGCCGCGCTTCTCCGCTTCTTCCTGAACCGCGCGGCTCGCCGCCGCAAGATAGAACTTCACGCCCGCCGCGACCTTCTTGCCGCGAAGCACCTTCGCCGCCGCCGCCAGGTCTTCCAGCCGCGAGTTCACGCACGAGACGAGATAGGCCTTCTGGATCGCGATCTTCTTCTTCGCGATCTCCGCGACCGATTGCATCACCTGCACCGTATCCGGCCCGGAGACATGCGGCGTCACCTCGGCGAGATCCAGCACGATGCGTCCGGCGTAAACCGCATCGGCGTCGGGCGCGGGAGGGTGCGTTGCCAGTCGCAGTAATTTTTCTCAGCGGAATGCGTCGCGATACCATCCTTGCGCAGCTCGCGCTTGCGCGCTTCCAGGTAAGTCAGCGTGATCTCGTCGACGGGAAACCAGCCCACCAGCGCGCCCCACTCGGTCGTCATGTTGGCGATGCTCAGGCGCGCGTCCATGCTGAGCGACGGCCACGCCTGGCCCGGCGAACTCGACCGCCGCGTTCAGCACCTCTTCGTGGTTGTAGAGGCCGCACAGCGTGATGATCACGTCTTTGCCGGTGACGCCCGGGCGCGAGCTTGCCCTCGAGCACAACTTGGATGGTTCGCGGAATCTGCCACCAGAACTCGCCCGTCGCCCAGATGGCCGCCGCATCAGTGCGCACCACCGGCGTGCCGATCGCACCCAGCGCGCCGTACATGTTGGAGTGCGAATCGGAGGCGACGACGAACGTTCCCGGCAGCACGTAGCCCTGCTCCACCATGATCTGGTGGCCGATGCCCGTGCCCGGCGGATAGAAGTCGATGCCCTGCTCGCGCGCGAACGCCTCCATGCTGCGATACTTCGCCAGGTTCGACTCTTCCGTGTTCTGGATGTCGTGATCGGCAGTGAAGACCGGCTGCGCGGGATCGTGCACGCGCGTCGCGCCGATGGCCTTGAACTTCTTCATCACCGCCGACGGTGTTGTCATGCGTCATGACATGAAAGGGCCGGATGGAAAGGAAGTCGCCCGCGCGCAGCGGCCGGTTCGGGCCTTCGGCTCATGTGCGCCTGCGCGATTTTTTCAACTATGGTCTGTGGCATTCGCAACTCTCTTCATTGCGGGCTGAAGCCCGCTTGCTACCAATCCACGCTCTCACGCGGCGCTTAAGCGCCACACTACCCGGCCCTGTCGGCCTTGAACAGCTTCATCAACTCGCGTCACGCTCGCTTGCTTCTCCAGATTCCAGATCGCGTCGATGGCGCGGCGGCGCGCATCGTGCGACATCACCGGCTCCGCCAGCGCTTCGAACTTCTCCTCCACTTCCCGGTCGGTCAGCGGATTGCGCGGGTCGCCCTTGGGATAGTCGAGCTGCTGCATGAACTCGCGTGCCGTCGATGGTATGAATGCGCACGATCACCCGCTGCAGCGCGGGAAACACCTTCTCGATCTCCGGATCGGCGGTGACCACAATCTTCTTGAGCTGCGCGCGGATCACCGGATCCATGATCTTTTCCGGCGTGAACTGCAGCGGCGTCACCTGGCGCTCGGCGATCGCGGCGGCGATGCACGTAGGGCAGCGAGTGGTCGGCCGTTTCTTTCGTATGCGGATCGTACTTGCTGGGATCGCTCAGGATGTCGGCGCCGCGCGCGGTGGTGCGGATATGAACCCGGGCAATATTGTCCGGCGTCAGGTCGTGGTCGCTGCACCAGCGCCAGCACCGCCGAGATCGGCGTGTGGGTCAGCGCTTCGGTGGGAAAGGCCTTCATCCCACATTGTGTGATTCGCCAGGATTCGCCCAGGCCATCGGTGAGAACATTCAGCTTCCACTCCGGCCCGAGGCAATGCGTTAAGCCTTCTTTGCCGTCGATCACGTGCTCGGGGCCGGTGTAGCCTTTCTCCGCCAGCAGCGCCGCCAGTATCCCACTCTGTGTGGCCAGGGGATCGACCGTGTTCTTCATCATCGTCAGCTTGCCGGCGGTGACCGCGCCCAGCGTGGCGCGCGCGCTGGCGCTGATGCCGATGGCGTGCTGAATCTGCCGTGCCGTCAGGTGCAGCATGCGCCCGGCAACAATCGGCGAGACAAATGCCGTCAGCGTCGCGTGGTGCCAGCCGCGCTCGCGAATGCCCGGAAAGGCCGCTTCGCACAGCCGCATCTCGAACTCGTGGCCGAGCACGAGGCCGACGATCAGCTCGCGCCCGTCGCTGCCGGCGCGCTCGCAGGCGGCGATCGCCGCGGGAAATATGTCGGAGGGATGGCACGGGTCCTGTTTCCAATAGATGTCGTTGTAATCCATGCAGCGGATCATCAGCGCGTTGGCCAGCGCCGCCGACACCGGATCGATCTGCTTGCCGCTGCCGATCACAGTGGCCTTGCCAGGGCCTGCGATCTCGTCCAGCACTTCGAGCGCGATAACTACGTCGTGCTGCTGATATCCGCCCAGCGCGCAGCCTATGCTGTCGAGCAGAAAGCGCTTGGCGTGATAGATCGCCTCGGCGGAGAGGTCCTCGAAGCCCAGGCCCGCCGCCCACTCTGACATTGTGGCAGTAACGGCTGCCGTGTGGGTAGAGGCTGTGATGGTCGCCATAATGTCTCTTCCTTACCTGGCCAGACTCTTGAACGGCAGGAACGCCATGAAGTCGGCGTGATGCACGATGTAGGCCTCGGTGGTGCGTTTCACCAGGTCCCCTTCGGCAGCATGCGTCGCAATGATGTGGCAGACCGCGTCGGGCACGCCGCACTGCATCGCCAAGGCCACGCCCGTAAACGGATGACGAAGCATTTCGCCACGCTTGCTCTGGCGCGTCTGGCCGTCCACGTTTTCGTACTCCAGCAACTTGCCCACATCGGCCAGGATCGCGCCGGCAATCACGGTGTCCATTTCGATGGGCAGCGCGGGTCCCATGAACTCAATCATGCTTTCCGCGGCCTTGCGCGCGATGTGCACCACACAGCGCTTGTGCTCCATGAAGGTCACGGGACAGTTGGGCACCAGCAGCGTAAACGGGATGCGATTCAGGTCCTCAGGCGTAAGCGGGCTGAGTTCGAGCGCGCGCTCCCAGGTGCGTGTCACCTGTTCGCGCAGCTGGGGCGAGCCGATCCACTGAATTTCAGGCCATAATTTCAGGACTGCTTCGCGCACACGTTTCTCCGGCCAAACTCTTTATTGCAGCACTTTCGATGAACCGGCAGCTATGACGTGCGTCACAGGAGGTTGGGTGATGCACGCAATCATGGGGGCCCAGGTTCGGCCATCTTTTGGATAACCTGGACGCGCGTTAGCGGCGAAGGTGGGGCAGCGACGTTACAAGGGTGCGGTTCAGGCGCCTCTGGCAGATAGGAAAGAAGATGGCAGCGCAACCTCGGGTTACGAAAGCTCGGTCACATACTCCACGTTGCGTGCTCGACCTGATTGGTGATCTCGTCGGGCGGGGTATCGGGTGGGAAGCGCAACGGCTTGCCGATCATCACCGTCAACTGTCCCGGACGCGCGATTTTGTGTCCTTTCAGCTTCATGTCCCAAAGTCCATCAATTCGCAGCGGCAGCACCGGAACATTCAGCCGAGCAGCCAGCATGCCAAATCCCGAGCGGAAGGGCACCGGATTGCCGTCCGGCGTGCGCTGGCCTTCGGGATAGACCAGCACGCTATAGCCCCGATCGACTGACTCGCCGGCGTAGGCGAAGCTCTCGCGCACTCCCGACTGCTGCGGCAGGGGAAAGACGTCGAAGAGAGCTACCACAAGGTAATATCCCACTTTGTAGGACAGCCGCAAGAACGGATTCCAATCGTTCGGCGGACGCCACATCTGCCACAGCAGCTCGCCCAGCATGCCGGCAGCCAGCTTGCGCCGCAGGCGCGGGGGCAGCGCCCAGAGCGCAAATCCCACGTCGATGTAGGTGATGTGATTGCAACTGATGAGCAGCGGCCCGTCGACGCCGCGCAGGTTCTCGCGGCCCACGACCTTAGGGTGCGCCATGATCAGCGTGGCCGGCCAGGTGAGCAGGTAGTAGATGAACTCGCGAATCCAGGTGATTGGCCAGCGCTGCGCCCAGCGCGGATAACGGTAGCTAGTCCGCGACGATGCTTGCGGCTGCCGCAGCAGACGCTCCAGATCGGCGACGGTGTCGACTTTGGTGAAGTCGGCCTGGTTCAGATCGACCTGATAGCGGTCTTCCAGCGCGCTCATCAGCTCGACGCGGTCCATCGAGTTCAGGTTGAGATCGCCCTCGAGCTTCGCCTCCGGCGCGAGTGCGCCGACGCTTGCGGCCGGTAATGCGCGCGATCAGATCGCCCAGCCCGCTGTGCGACGCGGCTGCGCCGTTGCCGCCGGCAGCGAAGTGCTGCTGCACCGCTGCCTGGATGACGCGGTCTTCGGCTTCTGCGTCGGCGTGCGAGGAAAATCCTCATCCGGCCAGACCATCCAGCGGCGAATCTGCTGATAATCGGCAAGCTGCTGGTTGGCTCCCTTGATCACGGCGTTGCCGGATCGGCGGAATCGCGCAGGATCAGCGCGGCGCAAGGCTCGGCGTTGCCGCCCTGCTCCAGTCCAACGACGACGCAATCGCGCACCTCGGGCTGCTGGCGCAGCGCAGCCTCCAGGTCTTCGGGATAAACATTCATCCCCTCGCGCGTGACGATGACGTTCTTCTTGCGGCCCTTGAAATAGAGATTGCCCTCGGCGTCGAGTTCGCCGATGTCGCCGGTGTGGAACCAGCCTTCCTCGTTCAGCACCGGCTTCAGTTCTTTGCCCTGCCAATAACCGGCGGCGACATTGGCGCCGCGCACCAGAATCTCGCCGTGCTCGATCGAGCTTGATCTCGCGGCCCTCCAGCACCTTGCCGATCGAGCGCTTGCCGGTGTGAAAGGGATGATTGAGCGAAATGAGCGAGGTCGTCTCGGTCAGCCCGTAGCCCTGGATCACGACGAAGCTGAGCCGCGCCAGAACTCTTCCGTCTCGGCATCGAGCGCCGCGCCGCCGGAGATGAAGGCCCAGAATTTCCATCCGAAGCGGTTGTGAATCTGCCGGAAGCGCCACCAGCGCTTCACGAAGTGCTGGTCTTTGGCGGCCGCGAATTGCCGCTGAAACCATGGCTGCCGGCCGTCGGCTTCGAGGTCGCGCTCGATCTTGTCCTTCAGCGACTCCATCAGCCGCGGCACGGCGACAACGACCGACACGCGTTCGCTTCTTGATGACCTGCAGCACCTCCGAAGGGTTCAGCGTGTCCTGGAAGATCACCGTCGCCGCCAGCAGCTGCGGCAGGAAGATTCCCAGAAACTGTCCGAAGACGTGGCTGAGCGGCAGCAGATTCAGAAAGCGCAGCGGATGGAAGATGCGCTCGTACTTGAGGTAATTGCCGATCTCGCGCTCCAGCGGTTCCAGGTTCGCCAGGATGTTTCCGTGCGAGATGACGACGCCGCGCGGCTCGGCGGTTGTGCCGGAGGTGAAGACGATCTCCACGATGTCGTCGCGGGTGAGCGGCTGGCGGGGTGACTGGCGAATCGGAGCGCGCCGCGATCTCGTCGCGCAAGGTCTCGAGATGTAACGCGGCAACGCCGGCAAACTGATTCGCCGGAGCCGACGCACAGCTTGGCGTCGACTTGCTGCGCGACGCGCTGCGCGAAGTCGGCGGCGGCGATCTTGTCGATGGGAACGACGATCGCGCCGCGCAGCAGGCATCCGAAGAAAAGCCGCAATCCACTCGGCGCAGTTCTCGCCCCAGATGAGGACCTTGTCGTCCTTGCCGATACCGCGCGCTTCCAGCTCGCGCGCAAAGCGATAAGCGGTGTTCAGCACCTCGCCATAGGTCCAGCGCTGCGACGCGATATCCGCGGCGATGGACGTAGGCGGTCTCGCCCCCATGCAGCCGGAAATTGTCGAGATATTCCAGGATGGTGGTGCGGGCCATCGATCAAAGTGTAACTGGCTATGCGCCGCCGCCCCTGGCTTGCTTTTTGTCCTTGGTGCGAAAGGGTAAAGCGGGCCTTCAGGCCCGCGTCCGGCAGTCCTTATTGGAAACTCGAATCGGCTTCAGCCGACGACAGAGTACCGCCCGCTAAAACGGGCTCTCTTAAACAATGCGATCGCCGTGACGCGGCGGTGAAGCGCCGCTCTACCCATTCCCCTGGACTACGTAACCCCCAAATCGCTCTACAATCGAGATGTGAGCGACGTCTTCATTCTCGGCATCGAAAGCTCCTGCGACGAGACGGCCGCGGCCGTGGTCCGCTCGGGCGAAGAAGTGGTCTCGAATGTCGTGTATTCGCAGATCGCGACGCATCAGCCTTACGGCGGCGTTGTGCCCGAGCTGGCGTCGCGTGAGCATCTGCGCGCCATCGTTCCGGTTGTCCGCAAAGCACTCGAGGATGCTGGACAGACGTACGAGAGCATCGACGCGCTGGCCGTCACGCGAGGCCCGGGATTGGCGGGAGCGCTGCTCGTCGGCCTCAGCTACGCCAAGGCGCTGGCCTATTCGCTGAACAAGCCGCTCATCGGCGTCAATCATCTGGAAGGACACATCCACGCCGTACTGCTGGAGGAGCGGCAGAACTCGAATCGCGAGCTGGAATTTCCTGTGCTGGCGCTGGTGGTCAGCGGCGGCCACACGCATCTGTTTCTCGCCGAGCGCAAGGACGCCGGCTGGGTTTACCACGATGTGGGACATACCCGCGACGACGCCGCGGGCGAGGCCTTCGACAAAGTCGCCAAGCTGCTGGAGCTCGGTTATCCCGGCGGGCCGATCATCGATTTTCTGGCGAAGCACGGCAATCCTGAGGCGGTGAAATTTCCCTTCGCCCAGATCAAGCATCGCGACCGCAATCCCCAGAACCGCCATAGCCCGGACGACCTGCGGGTGGACTTCTCCTACAGCGGCATCAAGACGGCCGTTCTGCGCTATGTGGAAACGCACGACATGCGCGCGACGATCGACCAGCGCCGGCGCACTCTGAAAGAGCTGGCGAAGCCCTCACAAGCAGACGTGCTGTCGGCCTGCGATCGGCCGACGCTTGACCTGGTCGCGTCATTCCAGCGCGCCATGGTCAACGATCTCGCAAGCAAGACGCTCACAGCCGCAAGGGAACACGATGCCGCGACGCTATTGGTGACGGGCGGTGTCGCCGCGAACTCGGAGCTGCGCCAGGTATTCCAGCGGCAAGCGGCGGAAGAAGGTCTCGCCGTCTACTTCCCTTCCCACAAGCTGTCAACCGACAACGCCGCCATGATCGCCGCAGCCGCATACCCGCGCTTTTTGGCGCGCGAATTCGCCGAGCCGGAACTCTCGGCCGATGCAGCCCTGCGGTTGCGGTAACTTGATTTCGTAACTCTATCTAGCGGGTGTGGAGCACGCCTTCAGGCGTGCAGCAGGATCAGCGTCGAAAGCGGCGGCTTTAGCCGCTGCACAACTCGAAAAGCAGATTGCGCGCGGGCTGAAACCCACTCGGACGACAGTAATAAAAGTTGGCGCGACCATTATGCACACCTGAAGGCGTGCTCCACCCGGACGCCCAATGCGGCTCTGCGCATCCGCGGGTACCGCTATAACCTGAAGTTATTCTTCTTCGGCGGGGGTCTTGTCTTCGATGTCCATGTCGCGGAACTCGCTCGATTCGAAGATTTCGCGGCACTCCAGACACTCGACATACTCCGCGTCTTCGTCTCGCGATACCACCTGGACTCGGGGATGCCGACAGGGATTGTCCATAGCGTCGCTCTGAGGATAATTCTGGGTTCTATTCACCGGCGGGACAGCGCTCATAGTCGCGTTCAAAAGCCCTCTTTACCGGGCGATTTTCGGGTATTTTAGACTGGGCCAGCGGGTTGTCAAGCCTTTCTCGCATTAATTTTCTGAAGTTCCGAAGAGTTGCAGAATCATACGTGTCCACGAACTTGCCCTTTGAGGAGTTCGTCTAAGCAGCTGGCTGGGTGCGCCATATCGCGAAAACTCGCATCCTACTTGTAGCGCTATCCGGCCAGGCCCGCTGCCCCCTACGGCAGGCAACGGCAGCTACTCTGGTTGCATCAAAGGGAGAGATTTCCGGTACATCCTATTGAACACAGCGAAGAAGATCCTGGCGAATGGCGTATCTGAGCATGAGGCTATTGAGCGCGCGCAGCGCGGCGATGCCGAGTGCTTTGAAGCTCTATACGGGCTGCACAAGCGGCGCGTGTACTCGCTCTGTTTGCGCATGACGGGCAACACGGCTGAGGCTGAGGACCTCACGCAAGAGGCCTTTCTTCAGCTTTATCGCAAGATCGCGACCTTTCGCGGCGAGTCGGCATTTTCGACGTGGCTGCACCGGCTGGCGGTCAACGTGGTTCTTATGCACCTGCGTAAGAAGGGCTTACCTGAGGTATCGCTGGAGGAGTCGCTGGAGCCGCAGCAGGAAGACGGTCCCAAGAAGGACATCGGCACACGGGACAATGTTCTGGCAGGATCCATTGACCGGGTAAATTTGGAGCGCGCGGTGGAAAGCCTGCCTCCGGGTTACCGCATCATTTTTGTATTACACGATGTCGAGGGCTATGAGCATAACGAAATCGCAGAGATGATGGGATGCTCAATCGGCAACAGCAAATCACAGCTCCACAAGGCCCGTATGAAGCTGCGCGACCTGCTCAAGCAGAGCAAGGCCGAAAAAGCCGCCAACCGGCGTTAGAAGGAGAGAGGCATTTCGAGACAGGAAATGCAGGGAATTCGCAAAGCGGACATGACCTTCAACGATCCGCAATCCATTCCCAGGGAGAAAAGAGCCATGACGTGTGCGGAATTTCAGAAGGTCCTGCCCTACATCATCGACGGGGAAGGCAGCGCGGAGGAACAGGAACACATGCAGACCTGCCCAGTCTGCTCGGACTTGGTCGCCGATCTGCGTTACATCGCCGACGTAGCCAAGCTGCTGGTACCTATGGAGGATCCCAATCCTCGGGTCTGGCAAGGCATTGAGAAGGCCATCGCGCGCGAGGGTTTGGCCAAGCCGGCGCGCCGCAACATGTGAGCTGGAGCGCGATAGACCGATATACTTCTCGTGTCGTCCTCTTCGCATCTATAATTCCTATAGATCGGGCCGCGATCGAATAGGCCCCTCGGTCCTCCCCACCCCGGGACGTCGGCCCCTTCGAGCAAGCCATGTCGAATCTGGCCAGTGTCGTCCGCGACAGTTCCGTAGAAATCACTTTTGAGTTGCTTGATGCCGTGCTGGCTGACTGCCCGCGTCGCGATTTCGCCATGCGCCTGTGGAGCGGCGACATCTGGGGCCGCACTGAGAATCCGCGATTCTCGCTGGTGCTGAAGCATCCGGGCAGCCTGCGCCGCATGCTTCTGGGTGCGAACCAGTTGACGCTCGGCGAAGCCTACATCTTCGACGATTTCGATATCGAGGGAGACATTCAGGCGGCATTCGACTTCTCCGACTACCTAATGGCGCACGAACTGGAATTGACGGAGAAACTTCGGCTCGCCGGGCTTCTGTTGCGTCTTCCCAACTACGATAATCACGGCGCAGGGCATCACCTCGGCCCACATCTTCACGGCAGATTGCATTCCAAGTGGCGTGACCGCGAGGCTGTTACCTACCACTACGACCTTTCCAACGACTTCTATCAACTCTGGCTTGATCGCCGGATGGTCTACTCGTGCGCGTACTTCAAGCGCGGCGACGAAGACATCGATGAGGCACAGGCCAACAAGCTCGAGTACATTTGCCGGAAGCTGCGGTTGAGAACCGGCGATCGCCTGCTGGATGTGGGCTGTGGCTGGGGCGGCTTGGTGCTCTGGGCTGCCCAGCATTTCGGCGTGCATGCCCTTGGCGTCACGTTGAGCCAGGCGCAGGCCGAGTTGGCGACCACGCGCATCCGCGAGGCGGGATTGCAAGACCGCTGCCAGGTACGCGTTTGCGACTACCGTGACCTCGAACCCTCATCCCCGTTTGACAAAATCGTCAGCGTCGGGATGTTCGAGCATGTCGGCGAACAGCGCCTGCCCGAGTACTTCGAGCATGTCTGGAAGTTGCTGCGCGCCGGCGGCACGTTCCTGAACCACGGCATCGCCACATCGGCCGTCTTTCACCGCAAAGGACCGTCGTTCATCGACAAGTATGTTTTCCCTGACGGGGGGCTGGTGCCGGTGGGAACGACTATTCGAATCGCCGAAGCCTGCGGCTTTGAAGTGCGCGATGTCGAGAGCTTGCGCGAACACTATGCGCAAACATTGCGGTGTTGGGTGCGACGGCTGGAATCACGCTACGATGACGCCAAGCGGATCACCAGCGAAACCGTTTACCGCATCTGGCGCATTTACATGGCGGGCAGCGCATGGGCTTTCGCCAGGGGCCGCGTCAACCTCTACCAGGTCTTGTTCAGCAAGCCGGAGAACGGCGAGACGCGGCTTCCACTGACTCGGTCGGATTGGTACACGCCGGCGGATAGTGGTTCGTCGCGAATCGCCGGCCAATTACCTTAAGAACCTGTTTGACGGCAAGAACCGGAATGCGCCCCGCGTGTGCTCAAAGTAGACTGAGTCACGGGTGATTCCAAATGGAGCAACACGAGTTTCGCGATCTAGGCCATCGAGTTGTCGATCTTTTAGCGGAGTATTTCGAGCAGATCGAAGACAAGCGGGTTTTCCCCGACGTAGAGCCAAGGACCGTCAATCAACTCTTTAGTGAACCTCTACCGCAGGGACCCAGTGCGCCCGAGGATGTCCTCAAAGAACTTGAGGCCAAGCTCCTTCCCTATTGCACTAATGTCGGCCATCCGGGATACATGGGCCTGATCACACCCTCCCCTACTCCGGTGGGCGCCATCGCGGATTTCATCTGTTCGGCACTGAATCAGAATGTTGGCGCGTATTCGATTGGCCCTTCCAGCGTGGCGATGGAGCGGCGGGTGGTGCGCTGGCTGACCGACCTATGCGGCTACGGCGACAAGGCCGGCGGCAATCTTACCAGCGGCGGAATGCTTGCGAATTTCATTGGATTAAAGCTGGCCCGCGACGCCGTGTCACTGGACCAGAGCCAATACGAAGGGCTCCGCGATCGCTGGGCGGTATACGCATCCGAGGAGCGGCACGTCTCGGTTGACAAGGCGGTCGATTGTATTGGGCTGGGGCGAAATGCTCTGCGCGCTTTGCCAACCGATGCGCGCTTCGAGGTGCGGCTCGATGCCTTGGAAGAAGCCATCGCTGCCGACAAAAAAAACGGTGTCCGGCCAATGTGCGTCGTGGGCATCCTGGGCTCTACCAACACGGGAGCCGTTGACGATATTCGTGCGCTGCGGCGCATTGCGGACCGCGAAGGGATGTGGCTGCATGTGGATGCGGCCTACGGCGGCGGCATGCTGCTCTCGCACCAGTGGCCGATGCGCGACCGCGGACTGGAGCTCGCCGATTCCATCACCATCGACCCGCACAAATGGTTCTACGCTCCACTGGATGCCGGTGCGGTTTTGGTGAAGGATGCGCGACGGCTGACCGCATCGTTCGGCATGAAGCCGTCGTATCTGACCGATGAATTCGATGAGGCCGACGAGCGCTATCAATACTACGTTCACGGGCTGGAACAATCGCGGCGCTTTCGCAGCTTAAAGGTCTGGATGAGCTTTAAGCGATATGGGGCGCGGCAAATCGGCGACTGGATCGACAACAACGTGCGCCAGGCGAAGCACCTTTACTCGCTGGTGGCCAGCCATCCTGATTTCGAGGCGGCGAGCGAGCCGCCCATGTCGGCCATTTGTATCCGCTACAAGAACCCCAACTTGACCGAAACGGATTCGAAGGAGCTGCACGCAGAAGTGGCACGCCGCGTGGAGCAAGGCGGACGCTTCTGGATTTCGACCACCGAGCTCAAAGGCCAGTCGTGGTTTCGCATTAACCCGGTGAACTTCCGAACTCGGCAGGAGCACATGGAGCAGTTGTTCGCGTTGCTGCAGGAAGAATGCCGTGCGGAGTTGGACAGGCGTTGTTCCGCCGTGAGTGGATAGAGAAACTGGCTTCGGCCCGAAGCCGTCTCCTAAATCGCCTCGTATCAGGGCACGACTTCAGTCGTGCCGCGCATTGCCATTTCCACTTCGGGTTTCGGCCCTGCGCGTCCGGGTCTTTACAGGGGGCTGAAGCCCTGATCATACTGTCGCGGCTTTCGGCACGGGCAAGGGTCGGCCCGGATACAAAGCCCAACCGATTTATGAGACAGGTTCTATTCGTGCGCTTTCTTCCGCGTAGAGAGCCCATGCCGCCGATAAATCCTGCACGACATGTCCCAGCGATTTGTAGATGGTGATCTCCTGCGCAGAGCGACGGCCTTCAATCTCTCCCGCGAGCACCTGCCCAATTTCCCCAACGATATGCTCATCGCCGACCAATCTCGCCGCCTTGGCCCGAAGGAATTCTCCGCCTTGCTGCAACACGCCTTCCCGGCTATCGGCGATGAAGCGCGCGCGAACGACAAGGTTGTTGTCAATCTCCGCCGGTCCCGCATGGCTGGAGCCGACGGCATTGACGTGCGTTCCGGGCCGCACCCACTCGCCTTTAAGGATCGGATCGTAGGCGGAGGTCAGAGTGCAAATGATATCGGCGTCTGCTACTGCCTCCTGAACGCCGGCTGCGGCGCAAACCGGCACACCGAGCTGCGGCTGCATCCGCTCGGCAAACGCGCAAGCGCGCTCCCGCGACCGTCCCCACACTACGACCGATTCGAGATCGCGGACTTTTTGGATCGCTCGCGCGTGGCTTTCAGCCTGCTCACCATAGCCGAGCAGCGCCAGCCGGCGCGAATCCTTGCGCGCCAGAGCATCCGTCGCAACCGCGCTGGCTGCGGCCGTGCGAATTGCGGTGATCTCTCCCGCGTGTACAACGCAAACTGGCGCTCCGCTCTCGGGATCGAAGAGAATCACCAGCCCCTGATGCGACTGAATCCCCCTGGCGAAGTTGTCGTGGAAAACGCTGATCAGTTTGGCGCCGAAGACCTCGTGCGCGCCCATCGCGCCGGGCATGATGCCGAAAAGCCGGCCCTCGGACAACGGAATGATCGAGCGCAGCAGTTGTTTGGTTTCGCCGCGCGAGAAGGCGATCATCGCCCCGCGCATGATGGGGATGCACTTCTCATAGGTCAGCCGTCGCGTAACTTCGTCGCGATCAATGAATCGCATGACGTCTCCGATTGACGTGCCCGATGCTGCGCGAAGGGGTGGCGCCGCTGCCGCGGCTCGTTTCCTCTCACACTTCAACCCGGCGCTTGCGCGCCGGGCTCACCCCATCCCGTCGCTGCGCGGCTGGTTTCGTCGCGATTCCAACCGCTCATCCACGTCACGCAAATCTGTTCTCAGCGCGAACAATTCGACGGCCTTTAATCATGGAATGCCCTGGGTTGTATTCACTGGCCCCTGCCCGCTGCCGTCAAGCGTTTTGCCGGTTCGGCTGGTTGGTCTTCGTCAGCTCGCCCACGGCCTGGTTCCACGCCGCCACCCACGGCACGGTCAGTGAGTACAGCAGCCTGGCACCCACCGCACGCAGGCTGGCATGTTTGCTGAAGGTCGGCCAGTCTAACCGAAATGCAAAGTAAATCTCCAGCAGCAGCACGCAAATCAGCGGGACCACAGTCCACCGCAGCAAGAGTACGGCGGCGATCTCCGCCGCGCAACGCAGGGTATTACGCAGCAACCGCGAGCGCCGCGTCCCCAGAACCCCATCGGCCACGCCATACCGCGCCATCATGCCTACCGCGCTCTTCAGCGTGTGCCGTGGACGGTAGATGGCTTGCGCCCTTTCGGCGTAGACCGGCTCCGTCACCTTGCGCACCAGCAGATCGAAGCTCGTGTCTTCCCCGAGGAAGCTCGTCTCCGGGAAGCCGCCGACGCGCTGCCACAGTTCCTTACGGAATGCCATCGAGCGCGCGGTACACGATTTCGTGGTGCCGTCGGCGCGCTGTTTCATCCCGAAGAACGGCGCCGAAGCCAGGTCCCACACTGTCTGATCTTCGGGATCGACGCACGAGCCCCCCAGCGTGTATTCGGCGCGGCCGTTGCGAATCGGGGCCGTGAGCCGGTCCAGCCACTCGCGATCGTAGATGCACCCGGCGTCGGCACAGGCGACGATCTCAGCGTGAGCGGCGCCGATACCAACATTCCGCCCCCGCGCAATCGGGCCCGGTGATGCTTTCAGGTTGCAACTCTCGTCGCGAATGGCGACGAGGTTCGGATATTTCACGCGCGCCGCCTCGAGACGCTCCCATGTGCCGTCGGTGGAACCGCCGTCAACCACGATGACCTCCGGGCGCAGCGTCTGTTCCGCCAAAGTAGAAACCAACGCGTCGATGTCATCGGCCTCATTGAGGACGGTAGCGGTAACGGTGACGGAAGGGTTAGGGGCCAACTCTTCGATTGTAACTTTTCGTCCCATGTCGCGAACCGGGAGCCCGACTCTTGCGTATCTGGATAATGTCCGAGATCTTGCCCGCATCGCGGCCTAAACCGCAACTGGAGGTACTATGCCCAAGTCATTGTCCAGCCACCGCTTAGCCACAACCACATTCGCGACATTGCTGGCACTGCTGGTAGCCGCCCCGGCCTACGCCAGCGTTACCC
Source organism: uncultured Acidobacteriaceae bacterium (assembly GCA_963747045.1). Classification (GTDB taxonomy): domain Bacteria; phylum Acidobacteriota; class Terriglobia; order Terriglobales; family Acidobacteriaceae; genus Bog-257. Next base: position 155,196 of record CAVVDN010000003.1, read on the forward strand.
AGGAATTCCATCGCACCGTGCCGCTGTCCGCCGACGGCCGCGTGTCGCTCAACAACGTGAATGGCGACGTCGAAATTACCGGTTGGTCGAAAAACGAGGTCCAGATCGACGCCATGAAGACCGCGCCCGACCAGCAGCGGCTCGACAACATGCGCATCGAGGTCAACAACAACGCCGATTCCGTCGAAATCCAGACCCGATATCCCGAGGGCCGCACCAACAACAACCCCGGCTCCGTGCGCTACACCTTGTACGTACCGCAGAACGCGCGCCTCGACAAAATCAACCTGGTGAATGGCTCTCTGACCGTGCAGAAGATTTCGGGAGAGATCGATGCCAACCTCGTCAACGGCAAACTCCGCGCGTCTGACTTGGCCGGAACCGCCGACCTGGCGACCGTGAATGGCACTGTAGAAGCGAACTACGAGACCCTGAACAACGTGCGCGAAATCAAGCTGAGCTCGGTGAACGGCACGGTTGATCTGCTGCTGCCGCCGTCGCCCAATGCCGATGTCAGCGCCAGTGCCGTGAACGGCAGTATCTCCACCGATTTTCCCCTGACGGTAAAGGGACGATTCGTCGGCAAGAGCATGTCTGGCACGCTGGGCAGTGGCGGCGTGAAGATCGATCTCAGCAACGTGAACGGCAGCATCCACATCGGCCCGGGACGAGGGAGCCTATAGCATCCGTTCTGTTCACCACGGAGATCAAGGCGCACACAGAGGTTTGCCGGATTTGAAGGACGGCCGGACTTGAAGGGCTGAAGGGGCTCCGATTTAAAACTTGACTTGAGACCCAGCGCTTCCGCGCTGGGCTGATTACTTTCGCCCTGCGGGCTCTACGTCGGCCCACCGAAACACCGCCTCTCCCTCAACAAATCTTTGTTTCCAGAATTGCAAGGGCTAAATACTCCGTGCTTCCGTGGTGAACCGTGACCTCACTGCAGCTCGTACGACCTCGGCGGGCTCTCAACATCCGGCTTGTGCGCGATCAGCAGCAGCGCACCGATGCGTTTGAAGTCGCGCAGCTCGGCCGCATCCTTGAACCATTTGCCGCTGTATTCGTCCGGAGTGGGCGTGAGATCGGGAATGCGCACCGCGCGAACCTCCACGTAGCCGTGCTCGCGCAATAGCTCGACGTATTCCTGCTCCGAGCGCACCTGCACCGGAACCTTCAGCTCCTCCACCCAGCGCAGCGAATACGAATTGTCCTTGTAGAGATTGATCAGGATATACAGCTCGCCCTTGGGCGCGAGCACGCGAAACAGCTCGTCCAGCGCGCGGTCCTGGTCGCCGTAGTAATAAAACGATTCCACCGACAGCACCTTGTCGAAGAAGTTTTCTTCCCAGGGAATTTGCAGAGCCGAACCGACGATGTACAGGACGTTGTCGAAATCCGTGGAATTGGCGCGCGCGCGGCGAATCATCTCATCGGAGACATCGAGCCCCACAACTTGCCCGGGCCGCTCACCGCCGCCGACCAGTTGCGCCAGCAGGCGGCTGGCCCATCCCGCGCCGCAACCTAGGTCGAGCACTTTCTGCCCCGGCTTCAGACCCATCAACGCCAGCGTCTGCTGGGTGATGTTGATGTGATGGTGCTCCATCTCCTCGCCCTTGCCGGCCTCGGCCCATTCGTTAAACTCACGCCGCATCTGCTCGTCGGTAGATATCGTTTTTTGTTCGGTCATGCGCTCCTCGTAAGTATTGCTTGTAGTGACGCTCGAGACTCACCACGGAGAACACGGAGCGCACGGGATTTTGGTTGGTGCTTTGTATCAGCGCACGTCTTAGACGTGCCGAGCCGTCTTCCTGGAGATTCTGGGCTTTAGTCCCTGGTCCACCACATGGGCTAAAGCCCGGCTCTTTTTTTGCATCGCCCGGCACGACTGAAGTTGTGCCTTGTTACAAACCTCAACTCCTGATTGCTTAGATCCTAAAAGCTCCGTGCTCTCCGTGTCCTCCGTGGTGAAAACTGCCGTCACGAATTGCGAATCTCGATTTTATGGTACAGTCGCGTGAACTTATGGCTCAACCTCCTCAACCGCCCACCAATGGCGAGCAGCATACGGCGCTGCTTTACTGTCCCACCTGCGCGCGCGAAGTCGATGACCCGCTGACCTGCGGCGACTGCGCGGCGGTCATCTGCCGCGTCTGCGGCACGCCGCTGGAGATGCCCGAGGACCTGGGCATCGGCTGACATGGCGCAGGCAGCCACAATCAAGTCCGAATCCAGTGTAGTGAACACCTCCCTGCTGCGCGGACTGTCGCTCACCGACTCCATATTGCTGATGGTCGGCGGCATCATCGGCTCGGGCATTTTTCTCACCGCCGGCCCCATCGCCGCGGCCGTGCGCACGCCAACATTGTTTCTTGGCGTGTGGCTAGCCGGCGGGCTCATCTCACTGCTGGCCTGTTTCGCCTTCGCCGAGATGGGCGCGATGTATCCCGAGGCCGGCGGCCAGTATGTTTATCTGCGCGAGGCCTTTGGCGAATTTCCCGCGTTCCTGTACGGCTGGCTGGTCTTCGCCGTCATCCAGAGCGGCAGCATCGCCGCGCTGGCCGTCGGCTTTGCCGACTATCTCGGTGCGTTTTTCCCGGTCGTCGCTGCGCATGCCGCAATCGTTCGAGTCGGCGGCTGGACGCTCACGCGCGGCGATGTGGTTGCGATACTCGCCATCGTGCTGTTGACGGCGGTGAACGTCGTCGGCCTGAAACGCGGTTCGGCGCTCATCAATGTCTCGACCTGGGCGAAGTTCGTCGCTATCGGGATTTTCGTTCTGCTCGGCCTCGCTATCGGACACGGACACTGGTCGAACTACTCGGTCAGCATCACCAGCGCGCAGCCGTTCACCTTCGGGCAGATGTTTTCGGGCGTGGGCGTCGCGCTCATCAGTGTCTTCTGGGCCTTCGACGGCTGGGTGTACGTGACCTGGGTCGCGGGCGAGATCAAGGAACCGGAGCGCGCGCTGCCACGCGCCATGGTGCTGGGCGTGCTGCTGGTCTCGGTCATTTATCTGGTCATCAACGCGGTTTATCTCTACGCGCTGCCGATCACGCAGGTCGCCAGGGAAGAGACCATTGCGCAGGCCGCCGCGGTCACGCTGTTCTCGCCGGGCGCGGGTCACTGGCTGAGCGGGATGATTGCGCTTTCCTGCTTCGGCGCGCTGTCATGCATGGTGCTGAGCGGCGGACGCGTGCCCTTCGCCATGGCGCGCGATCGCGCCTTCTTTCACTCCATGGGACGCCTGCACCCGCGCTATCGCACGCCGGCAGTCAGCCTGATCGCACTCAGCGCGCTGGGCATTGTTTTTGCGCTCAGCGGAACGTTTGACCAGCTCTACACCTACGTCATGTTCATGCAGGTAGTGTCGTACGCGGCGACGGTTGCAGGATTGTTTGTGCTGCGCCGCACGCGGCCCGAGGTGCCACGTCCCTATCGCTGTACGGGATATCCGTATCTGCCGGCGCTATACGTGATCTTCGCCGGTGCGTGGGCGCTGAACTCGGTGGTGACGCGGCCGAAGGAGTCGCTGATCGGCATCGGCATCGCGCTGCTGGGTGTACCGTTTTATTACTTCTGGCGGCGGCAGGTGAAGCCGGTACTGTAAAGTTGATCTTGTATCGACGCGGCTGTTCGCCGCCCCGAACCGCTCTTCCCATGCACACCATTCTCGTGGTCGATGACGAAACGCAAATCCGCAACACGCTGGAAGGCGTGTTGGCGGATGAGGGCTACAAGACTCTGCTGGCCGGAAGCGGTGAGGAATGCCTCGAAGTGCTGCGCCACAAGGCCGCCGACGTCGTCCTGCTCGATATCTGGCTACCCGGAATGGATGGCCTGGAGACGCTGGAGAAGCTGGTGGAGAGCGAAGACCATCCCGAGGTCATCATCATCTCCGGGCACGGCAACATCGAGCAGGCCGTGCGCGCCACCAAACTCGGCGCATTCGATTTTCTCGAGAAGCCGCTCTCCATTGAGCGCACGCTGATCGTCCTGAAGAACGCGATCGATGCCAAGCGTCTGCGCAGCGAAAACCTGGAGTTCAAAAAGCAATTTCAGACGCGCAGCGTCATTGTCGGCGACAGCGTCCCCATGAAAGCACTGCGCCAGCAGATCGCGCTGATGGCGCCCACCAACGGGCGCGTGCTCATCTATGGCGAATCGGGCACCGGCAAGGAACTGGCCGCGCGCGCCATTCACGTCCAGAGCCTGCGCAAGGATGCGCCCTACGTTGAGGTCAATTGTGCTGCCATTCCCGAAGACCTGATCGAGAGCGAACTCTTCGGACATCGCATGGGCGGCTTCCCCGGAGCCACCGCCGATAAGGAAGGCAAGTTTCAGAAGGCCGACGGCGGCACGTTGTTCCTCGATGAAGTTGGCGACATGAGCCTGAAGACACAGTCGAAGGTGCTGCGCACGCTGGATGAAGGCCGCTTCGAGCCGGTCGGCGAAGAAGAGCCGATTACCGTGGATGCGCGCGTTATTGCGGCGACGAACAAAGACCTGGAGGAGGAAATCTCCAAAGGCAATTTTCGCGAGGATCTTTTCTATCGCCTGAACGTGATTCCCTTTTACGTTCCGCCGCTGCGCGAACGCAAAGAAGACATTCCGCTGCTGGCGCGGCATTTTCTTCGGGAGTTCTCGCAGACCTACCGGCAACGGCCAAAAGAAATCGCCGCCGACGCTATCGAGGCGCTGGCGCGCTATTCCTGGCCCGGCAATGTGCGCGAGCTGCGCAATCTGATCGAGCGCATCGTCATCATGAATCCGACGGTTGCGAAACTGGAGCGCAAGCATCTCCCTACGCTGGTTTATCGCGAGGGGGCGCGCCGCAGCGCCGGCGACTTCTCCACTCTGCACCAGGCACGCGCCGCCTACGAGCGCGATTACATCCTGAAGAAGCTTGACGAAAACCAGGGGAGCGTCAGCCGCACCGCCGAAGTGCTCGGCCTGGAGCGCAGCCACATGTACCGCAAGATGAAGGTGCTGGGAATCACGGTGAAAGAGTGAAGCCGCAGGGGTCAGGGGTCAGGCGGGACTAGGGCCAGGAGACACGTTGCGCCCGGGTGGTGCGAGCCTTCAGGCTCGCGTCCAAGCCGTGATCCTCACTCTTGAGTCGGCTTTAGCCGACGGCAGATCGAACCGCCGTCGACAAGCCCGATTTCGGGCTTTAGCTCTGCAAGAATCCAGCCGCAACGCGGCGGGATGGTGTTAGGCAGGGGCGTAAGCCCCCGTCCAAGTTGGAGACGATGTGAGCCGCGTCAGCGGCGGCACGGCCCCGGCGCTTCACCGCTTGAGCGCCCCGGCTTCCAGTTTTCCGATCCGACCCTCCGGTCCCACAATGTAGGGCAACGAAAGCGCGTTCCATTTGCCGCCATCCAGCAGCCGCCAGGTCTTGCCATCGTCGCGCGAAAAATCGGAGCCGTTCGTGCCAGCGGCAATCCACGCGCGCGCCTGCGAATCCCAGGCGACCGCAGACCGATACCCATGCGGCGGCTTGGTTGCGGCCTTCCAGTGCCTTCCGCCGTCAGTCGTCCACGCCGCTGTGCCGGCCGCGTCCGACGGCTTCTTGTAGTCGCCGCCGACGGCAACGCCGTGTTTCGCATCGCGGAACGAGATGGAAAAAACTCCCGCCGCCTCATCTCCACCGGCGACCGGGACTGGAACTCCGAGGCATTCCTTGTCGCTGTCGTTATAGGCGAGCAGCGGTGAGAGCAACGCGCGTGGCCCTCCCTTGCCACCCGTGCCGATGATGTAGCGTCGCGAAGCGAAGACGAACACCGACGAATTGCTCGCGGCGAAAGCCGCTTCCCCAGGATTGGCCTTACACGGCTTCGGATCGGCCATCCAGCCGTGCCCCAGCGCTGTAATTCTCGTGTCGAAGACGCCGCCGACGGGATCGCCAATCAGCACTCCGTTTTTGTCATCGCCCTTCTCAAAGACCAACGCATCCCAGAACCCATCCTTCTCCGGGTTCTTCAGCTCTTCGGTCCAATGCTGACAAGCATCGGTTGTTTTGAAGACGCGCGACTGGTCGCCCGGCCCGGCCGACATCACGACTGCGGTGGTGGCGTCCCATGCCCAGACGCCGCGAAAATCCAGCTTCTCCGCGCCGTCAGGAGTCGCGCAGCGAACCCAGTGAGCGCCGCCATCTTCGGTGCGCAGAACCGTCCCGCCGGTGCCGCTGGCCCACGCGACGGTTCCTTGCGGGTCGACGGAGTGAATCCCGCGGAGGCCCGCGGTGGAGTGCGAGTCCTGCATTTGCCACTGCCCGAAGGCGCCACCACACGCCACGAGCACAACGAGGAGAACCATCGCAAATCTGCGCATCATGCAACCCGCCCATAAATGAAGCACTGGCCTGAGGAGGAATCCCGCAGGCCAGTGTCTGCCGCTCAAAATGTCCTTAGTCGTCGGCAACGCCCCGTTACGGCATGATCTCGAAGATCACGCCGTTGCCGGTCGATCCACCCGCCGCAGTGCCGTAGATATTGCCGCTCGCATCCAGCACCAGGTTGCTGCGGGGCAGGCGTCCGTCGCTGCCGCTAGTGAAGTCGTAAAGGTCGGTGCAGCTCCACGTGCCTCCGGAGTTCGTGGCCTTAAAGACTTCGCCGAAGCCAAACGCTCCGTCGCCTCCGGTTGCGCCGTAAAGATTTCCGGCCGAGTCCATCGCGGGAGTCGCGACCGGACCTCCGGCCAACTCGCCCATCTGCCGCACGAAGCTGCAGATCGGCGCATAATTCCAGTTCGAACCGTTCGGACTCAGCTCGTACAGCGTGCCGCCCGCGCCGTTGCCGCCGACGGTAGTCGCGCCGTAAAGATTTCCTGACCCGTCAAAGACGAGGCCGGCATACGGCCAGCCGCCATCCGTCTGACCCTGGAAGTTGTACAGGACTTTTTCCGTCCAGCCGCCGCCTGAGGGACTCAGCTCGTAAATCGTGCCGTAGCCGTTAGCACCGCCGAACTCCGTGGTGCCATAAATATTGCCGGCCTGATCGAAGATGACGCCCGCCCACGGGCTGGCTCCATCGCCGGGCCCGCCATTGAACGTGTACAGCACGCTCTCGGTCCAACCGCCGCTCGAATGGGTAAGCTTGTACACCAATCCGCAACCGCCGGAGCAGTTCCCTCCGCCTCCGGCGAAAGCCGTGCCATAGATGTTTCCTGCCTGGTCGAACAGGGGAATGCCGCCGTAAGGCTCCGCGCCGCCCGTGGTGCCATTGAACTCGGAGAGCCGAGTCTCAAGCCAATAGCACGAGGCGTTCACGCAGATCGATAGCGGTGGTTGCAGCTCGAAGACGGTGCCGCAGCCGAGCGTTCCGCCCCACGTCGCGCAGTTGCCTTCGCCGCCGTAGGCGGTTGTACCGTACAAAACGGTTCCCGCTCCCGGTCCTAAAATCACGCCCGAGTAAGGAATCGCGCCCGGACTGTTCGGTCCGCCGGTGAAGACGTACAGCGGGTTCAGCTGCCAAAAGCCATTGCGAAAACGTAGCCGATAAACGTTTCCGGTGCCGTCATCTCCCTCAAACGTCGAGCCGTAGAGAACCCCGTGAGAATCGATGGCCAGACCGTAGGCCGGCTCGTCGCCGTCGGGGCCGCCGAGGAAAGTGTGAATCACCGAGTAGGTCTGGGCCTGCGCCGGAACCAGCGTTACGGCGAGAAAGATGATGAGCAGAAAAGCGAATCCTGAGCGAACCAAGGCGAACTTGTCCCTGAACATCCAGTGCTCCTGAATAGCGAATTGGATTGTGCCTTAATCTTCCGCCGGTTGCAACCACACGAGCACGCTGTTCCCGCAATGTTACTATTCGTTTTCAAAACTGACACACTGCAGGATGAAGGTGTTGGATCAATTTGAAAATTGTCCTGGAGTGATCTTGGGTGGAGCACGCCTTCAGGCGTGCAGTTTGAGATCTTCGCGGCATCCCGGCTTCAGCCGCCGAGGTAAAGCGTGAATTACCTCGGGCGCTAAAGCGCATGTTGAATTGGCCCGTTATATGCACGCCTCAAGGCGTGCTCCACCCGACGCGCGGATACGCGACCGTATTTCAAATTAACCCACACTGCATGATGAATGAAGCTCCCGATGCTTAGTCGCGCAGCAGCACGAGCCGGCAAAGCGTCGGAATGGATCGTACTGGTGTGCCTCCTGCTGGCGACGATTCCTCCGGTTCTTCTCCGCCACAATTCCCTGACCGTGATCGGCGAGCTGAATCTGGTCGACGGTTCGTGGATCGCCGACACCGTTTACAAAGCCGCCCACGGGATCTGGCTCGGGCGCGACGTCGTCTTCACCTATGGGCCGGTCTATCAATGGCTGGCGAGCGCGCCCGCGCGCTGGGTCGGCGTCTCGCTGGGCTCGATTTTTGCCACCTCGCAGACCTTGCCGTGGCTGCTTGTCGTTCTCGCGGGATTCTTGATCGCGCGCCTGCTGCTGCCAGAAACCGCAGCGTGGCGGCGGGCGCTCTTCCTGCTGCTCTTCGTGGTTTGCTGGGCGCCGCCAGACTTGAGGACCTCGTACTGTCTTCTGGCGTTCGCAGTTTTTTTGCGGCTGGTGGATTCGACGGCCGTGCGCGGGCGCGCGATCTCGCCTCGCGCGATGTGCGCTGCGTTGATCTGCATTGTCGGCTTTCTTATTTCGGCCGATACCGGGCTCTACACCGTGGCCGCGCTCTTGCTTCGCTGCGCCGCGTCGGCCATCGTTCGCAGGCGGAGCGCGGAGATGGTTGCGAAGTTCCTCTTTCTGACCGCGGTCTCAGCGGCTGTGGGAGTGATCCTCGTTAATGCGTGGATGGGGGCCGCACTCGACTTCGGCTTCTGGCGCGCCAGCCTGGCGATCGCTTCCGGCTACCGCTGGTTCGAGCCGATCGCGATGTCCAAGGCCGACAAGCGGCTGGTGTTGGTGACGCTTGCGTTCGGAATCGTCGTGTTTGGTGTGGCATGGCACTGGCGCAGGTCTAGCGGCCCGTGGACTCGCCGGCCGGCTTTCCTGCTGGGCGGATTTTTCCTGGCCTTCCTCATGATGCAGAGCGCGCTGGTGCGCCCCGACCGTGGACATGTGCTGATCGGCATCGCTCCGATGCTCATACTTTGCGGCGCAATCGTGCTGGAGGAACTGGACGCACGCTTGTGGCTGCAAATCGGCGTGCCTTCCGTCGTGCTTCTGGCAACAATTCTCCTCGCGGGCGTGCAGTTTCAATTCCAGCCGCGCAATCTCTTGAGCCGGCTGCACCAATTCACCAGACCAGTACTTGCCTGTCCCGCGGGACTGCAAGCGTTCGACCGCGCATGCCTGACGCAGAACCAGGCTCAGCTCTTCAGCACCGTTTCCGCGTACGTGGGTGCGCGTGAGACATCGGGTGCACCGATCGTCGTTTTTCCGTATGAGACGGTTTTCGGCTTGATCTCGGGTCGCGAGGTCGCGGGCGGCGTCCTGCAAAGTTACATCGTCAACGGTTACTATCTGAACCGGCTCGCAATCGCCGGATTGCAGAGGACGCGTCCTCCGTTTGGACTGTACTTTCCCGACGGAGCGCTGAGCGTCGCCGTTGATTCCATCCCGAATTTCACGCGCAGTCCCGAGCTGTGGTTCTACCTGCTCGAGCATTATCGCGGCGATCTCAGCCCGTTCCCGGGCGTGATCGGCCTCACTGCGGATGACACTCGCGCCGCTCGTCTCACAATGTCGGAGCAGCAGATCGCCAGCCCGCTGGGACGAGTGCGAATCACAAAGCGCAGCACCTCGCTCGACCTTGGGCCAGTGCGCTGGCCCGACGCGGGAGCGGACTTCATCAAGCTACGACTGCGCGCACATTATCCGCCGTGGTGGCATCTGCGGAAGCCGTCGAAGCTCGCGCTGGTCATCTCGTTCGACGACGGGTCGGAGAAGTCGACTGAGTTCCTCGTGCCGCCCAATCGCGCGACCGATGTCTGGTTCTATCCCTGGGATCCGCACCAACTGCCGAACTACTTCTCCTCGGATTCGACGTGGTGGAGGGTACCCGGCCGTCCTTCGCCAGCCCGCCTGACGCTGCGCGTCAATCCCTTTGACTGGATCTCGGTTATTCCTCGCAGCGTGGAGATTCAAAATGTGGAGGCGGTGCGGCTGGATATGCGGTAGGCCAAAGAACGCGGCGCTGAAGCGCCGCACTACCCTACTGCGCCTGCTGCTGCGTCAGCATCACGACATCGGTGTTGTTGCGGCCGCGCGACACGGCCAGCCGCTTGTTTTTCCAGTCGTAGTCGTAGCCGTAGATGCCGTATTTGTCGAAGTGGGTCTGCAGCGTAACGTTGGCCAAGCCGACCGGCTGCATCACCAGGTTGGCGACGCCGCGCTCGGTCACCGGATAAAACAGCGATTTGCCGTCGGGGGAATACTCGATGTATCCCGAGACGGTGCGCTCGATCGGGAAGGTCTTGACTGCGATGCCGCCCTGGGGCGGGAAGATAGCGATCGCAGGACGGGTGTTGATGCCCGAACCCTCAAACGTCAGCGCCGCGATCTGCTGCTTGTCGGGGGAGAAGATGGCGTAGTCCGCCGGCCGATCGCTGATCAGCCGCGCCTGTCCGCCGTCGATTGGCATCTCCATCAGCGACACTTTGCCCTTATCGATCGTGGTGTAGAGGAAGCTCTTGCTGTCGGGAGCGCAGGCGGGGTTCTGGTCGATTTTTCCCTTGGTCACGTCTGTGGCGGCGCCGCTCTGCACGTCCAGCCGCCAGACGTTCACCGCTTTGGTCTCCTGATTGGGCATGTTGAACAGCGCATGCTGACCGTCACTGCACACCGAGAGCCCGGTCATGGGCAGGTTCTGCTGGTAAAGGATCGTGCGATTCGTGCCATCGGCGTTCATCACCGCCATGTGGCCTTCGTAGTCGATGGTAATCAGGCGCCCGTCCGGCAGCCAGCGCACGCCAATCTCCTGGTGCTCATCGATCTGCTTCATGGCGGCGGGATTTCCATCCGATCCCATCACGAAGACGCCGGCCTCGGGCGTGATTTGCACGGCGATCAGTTGCTTGCCGTCGCTGGTCACGCCGAGCGTGGCGCTGCTGTAGAAGTTCAGGTCGTTGGTAATGCGGTGGAGCTTGCCGGCGGCGATGGCGATCTCGCCCACCTGCCCGTTCCACTCGCTGGAGATGTCATGGAAGATCACCAGCAGATGCTTGTTGTCGGGCATCCAGACAGGCTTCTGCAAGCTGGCTGAACCGGCGTAGACGGTCTTCTCCTTACCCGATTGCGGATCGAGCAACACCAGGCGTCCCAGACTCTGGCTGCCCGGTTGAATTACCGTGGCGGCGATCCACTTGCCATCCGGCGACCACGCCGGGTCGTGATATCCGGGCAGCGGAATTTTGGCCAGCACGTGCTCGCCCGTACCATCGGAGTGCGCAATGATCAGCGACGAGCTGGCGCCGCCGGAGTTGTCGCGCAGATAAACCATCTGCTGTCCATCGGGCGCAAAGCTGACCGCGCTGTCCACGTCATCGACCAGCTTGCGCGGCGTGCCGCCCAGCACGGGGACCTGATACAGGAAGCCGACGCCGGGATGCTGCGGATCGCCGCGTACGAAGTAGAGAAAATCGCCGTTAGGCGAGAAAGTCAGCCCGGCGTAGTGGCCTTCAAACGGCGGCATGATCTGCGCGTCGCTGCCGGTGGCGATGTGACGCATCACCAGCGACTGGTGCCCTTGTGCATCATCGACGGCGTTGACCAGGTACTTGCCGTCGGCGGAGATGGTCGCCAGCGCGATGTGGCCGGAGCTGGTCAGCTTCTCCATGCGCATGTTCTGGAACGGAATCGGTCCGGAGTCGCCGCGCCACTGCGCGAAGCGCGTGTACAGCCCATAGCCGCCCAGCGCGATCATGATGAGGCTGATCGTAAAGATGATCGGCGAACCGATGCGGCGGCGCCGGGCAGCGGCATCGGCCGCAGTTTCGCGCGTGCCTTGGTCGGCAACCGCCGCGCCGCCATCGCGTGACGCTGCTGCCGGACGAACACCTGAACGTGAGATGTGCCCGGAGCTGCTGTCGCGCTTCAGCCGCTTCAGGTCGGCGCGCATCTCGGCCGCACTCTGATAGCGCAGCTCCGGATCTTTCTCCAGCGCCTTGTCGACGATTTCTTCCAGCTTGAACGGCACCGCCGCGTTCAACTCGGAGACGGGCCGCGGATTGCGATCAAGGATGCCCTGAAAGATGACGGCCGAAGTGCTGCCCTCGAACGGCAGCTTGCCCGTCGCCATCTCGTAAAGAATTGCGCCCAGCGAGAACAGGTCGCTGCGTCCGTCGAGTTCCTCGCCACGCGCCTGTTCCGGCGACATGTAGGCGACTGTGCCGACGGCCATGCCCGGAGTCGTGAGCATCATCGCCGCAGTAGCCGGAGCATTGCCGCCCACCGTTTCCAGAGTAGCGCGGCGGTCATGCGTGAGCTTCGCCAGCCCGAAGTCGAGGATCTTGGCCTGCCCGCGCGTGGTGACGAAAATGTTGGCCGGCTTGAGGTCGCGATGCACGATGCCTTTGTTATGCGCCACGTCTAAGGCGTCGGTGATCTGCGTGCCGATGTCGAGAATTTTGTCGAGCGGTAGCGGCTGGCCGTCAATCTTCTCGCCCAGATTCTGCCCCTCCAGCAACTCCATGGCGATGAAGTGCTGGCCGTCGCATTCTTCGATGGCGTAGATGGTGCAGATGTTCGGGTGATTCAGCGCCGAGGCGGCGCGCGCCTCCTGCTTGAAGCGCTCCAGCGCCCGCGGGTCCTGCTCCAGTTCACGCGGCAGGAACTTCAGCGCGACCTTGCGGCCGAGGCGACTGTCTTCTGCTTCATACACCACGCCCATACCGCCGGAGCCAAGCTTGCCGACGACGGTGTAGTGCAGAATGCTCTTGCCAACGAGAGTTTCCAAACCTACGTCCTATATCGAGAACCAGTTTGTTTGCGCGCTGCCGCTTGTTCGACTCTATTGCGACGCAGCAGGAGCGTCAAGGCGAGCCGGGGCAGGCGAACGACTAATGCCGCAATATCCCGCCCGAATAGGTCTGCGCCGTCTTCTCGTCCTTCGGCAGCAGGCTGGCTTGCTCGCGCGCAGACTCCGCGCCGGAAAGGTCGCCGGATTCTTCCAGAGCTTGGGCCAGTAGAAGATAGCCAACTCTGAGCGGCCGTACCGCGTTGGCGTGCCTGAAATTTTCGATTGCCCCTTGCACATCGTCGCTGTGCTCGGCCACGACGCCCAGTCCTAGCCATCCTTGTACATTGTGCGGATCCATTCCCAACGCTTTGGCGAAGCTCGCGCGCGCATCCGCCTTGTCTTCCATATCGAGATACACGAGCCCCTCGCGAATCAATATGTCCGCCCGCGCCGCGCCGGCAGGCGTGATGGCCGCCATGCGTTCGTAGTGAACCAGCGCCTGCTCGAGGTTCCCTTTCTGCTGGTCATAGATCGCGATCCCCAGCAATGCGTTCGGGTCCGACGGATAAATTGCCAGCGCCGCCTGGAAGTGCTGCTCCGCCTCATCGGGCTTCCCCTGGCTGAGCAGCAAGTGCGCCAGATTGTCATGCGCGATGTAGTTTCCATCCGTCACCGCGAGCGTGTGCTGCCACAGCGCGACGTTGTCGCTCCAGAAGCTGAGTTGGCGATGCGTGACAACGGCGAGCGCCAGCAGCACGACCACGCTCACTGTTCGCAGAACGGCAACGGGAATCTTTCGGCGCGCTGCGAACTCCGCCGCGCCCCAGCAGATCATGACGAACAGCCCGATGTACGGCAAGTAGGCGTAGCGGTCGGCCATCGCCTGGTTGCCGACGTGGACGATGCCGATCATCGGCACCAGCGCGCCCAGAAACCACAACCAGCCCACCAGCAGGTAACGCCGGCTGCGCGCCATCACGACCGCTGCGGTGATCGCGGCGAGAAGCAGCAGCGCTGGAATCACCTGCCACATCGGCAACGGCTGCCAGGGATGCGGATACAGCGGCGCCAGTCGCAGCGGCCACACCGCCTTCGCGAGGTACCGCGCGTAGGAAACAACGGCGTTCGTCATCCGCACCGAGAGCGAATAGTTCTGCAGCGATGCCATTGCGCCGCCGGCCCTCTGCGCCACGACGGTCACGATTGCGCTGGCCGCGCAGATTGCAAACAGCGGAATCTTTTCCTTCACCAGCCACAGGAAAGACCGCTCTTCGCTGTTCGCTATTCGCTTTTCGCCAGAAAAGTTGCTCGAGTCGTTCTGAGCAAGAGTTGGTGCCCCAGGTTCGCCCTTCGTTTGGGCTAACCTGGGTTCTTCGCGAATGGGGATTCTTTCCAGCGGCCAATAATCCCAGAGCAGCAAAATGAACGGAAACGTGATGATCTGCGGCTTCGACATCAGCCCCATCGCGAAACACAGCGTCACGACCGCATAGCGCCCGACTTTCGGCCCTCCCTCGCTGGACGATGCATACCAGCGATACGCGATCATCCCCAGCAGGAAAAAGAACATGCTCAGCAGGTTCTTGCGCTCGGAGATCCACGCCACCGACTCGACGTTCACCGGATGCAGCGCGAACAGCGCCGCTACCATGGCACTACGGCCTGCATAGCCGGTAGCGCGCACCAGCATCCAGAAAAGCAGCAGCACGTTCGCCGTCGCCAGCAGCACGTTCACCACGTGATGGCCGCCGGGCGCAAGCTGGAAGAGCTCGACGTCCAGGGCGTGCGAGAGCCAGGTCAGCGGATGCCAATTGAACTGATAAAACGTGCTGAACGCCCACGAGACCGTCTCCCAATTCAGACCCCCCGCAATATGCGGGTTGTTAATCACATAAACCGGATCGTCGAAGTTGAAGAAGGGATGCTGCCGGACCGGCAGGTAAACCGCCAGGGTCGCGACCACGAGCAGAGCTGCGAAGAGGGAGCTCTCATTCCGGAGCCCCGGACGCGGCCTGGAGAGCGCGTTCGAGCGAGCGGATTGCGCTGTTCTCTTCCTGCTCGCCGTGGCCTTGGAGCTCACATTTCCCTCAAATTAAAAGCGCTCGTCGCAAACATCGCAAACGAGAGTTGACTCTATTGCCGGTGCCGGCAGCCGTCAAGCGAACGCGACGAGAGTGTCTGCCAGATCCTGTGCGCTTTGCGACAACCCGCGCTCCAGTAGGTCAATCGTAATAGGAAGAACAAAGATTTCTTGAGTGCCGCAATTTTCCTTAACTCGCTAAAAGTCTCTTGGAGCTCAGACACTGCAACGAAGAGGAGATGGGCAATGAAAGCAATCAGCAATGGCCTGCTGGGCCTTGCACTGTCGATGCTGCTGGCAGGATTTATGTTCGCGCAGAACAATCCGCCCAGCAGCGCCAACACCAAATCAACGGCAACCGGCGGAGTAGCCACCAAAGACCACAATTTCATGATGAAGGCCGCACAGGGCGGAATGGCCGAGGTCCAGTTGGGACAACTGGCGGAGCAGAACGGCCAGAGTCAGGAAGTGAAAGACTTCGGCAAGCGAATGGTCACCGACCACAGCAAAGCCAACGATGAACTGAAGCAGGTCGCGGCGCAGGAAGGCGTGTCGCTGCCGACCACGCTCGATGCCAAAGACAAGGCCACCATGCAGCGCTTGCAGGACCTGCACGGCGCGGCCTTCGACAAGGCCTACATGAAGGACATGGTGATGGACCATGAGAAGGACATCGCCGAGTTCAAACACGAGGCCAGCACCGGCAACAACCAGGCGGTGAAGAACTGGGCCAGCCAGACCGTGCCCACTCTCGAAAGTCATTTACAGCAGGCGGAGAAGGTCGCTCCCACCGTCGGAGCCAAGAGCGCGATGAGCGAGAACAACAACGGGATGAGCACCACCGCCCAGGGGCACTGAGCTTTTCCACGAACCAATGAGCGGCCGCACTCGGGAAAACTTCGCTCGCCGAGCGCGGCCGTTTCATTACACTTCACAAAATCCACTCCCAGCCGCTTAATACAGCGTGCCATCGGGCAAGGTTGTTTCCACCGGCAGACCCTCGTTCTGGCCTGCAATACTCCGAAGTAAGGAATATCCCGGACCCGTGGCGGGGTTCAGGAACGGTGCCAACAAATCCTCAGCCGAATTTGATCCATGAGCCAGGCTGGTGATGCCATCCGTTTGTTCATAAGCAAGATTGTTTGCAGGATTGTTGTTGCCGATGACGCGTCCCAGGACGCGGTGCTCCGACTCGACACTGCAGATGGCCGCCGCCACTTTGGCGAAGTATTCCAGCTGGCCGGCGTTGTAGCCGCTGACACCCTGGGCCGCAAACAACGCGAACTCCTGCGTCGCCGTCAGATACGCACCGATGAACGCATTTTCCAGCGCGTCGAGCGTCGCCAGAAATGGAGTCAGCGTGTCGAAGGTGCCTGCCGGGAAATAAAACGTCTGATAGGGATCCTGGTTCGGGTTCTGCAGAGTCAGAAGGCTGCGAAAAAGATCGGCATGCAGAATTTCCTCGGTCAGCGCGGCCTGCACATAGGCGACGTTGCCGGGATTAGAATCGTTAGGATTCGGGTTGCGCGCGGTTCCTCCCGGTCCGGCCAGGTTGGGATCCTGAATGACCGGGCCGACCAGACCGTTGTAGTAGAACGTGGTCGCCAGATCTTCCGCGACCAGCGCTGCGGTGAAGATATCGGTGGGCGTGTCGTGGATCGTGGTCGGCGCGCCGCTGACCCCAGCCAGCGCGCTTTTGTTCTGGGCGAATACTTGCGACAAGCCGCCGCCCACCAGAGTCGTAGAGGCAACTCCCAGTCCGGCAATTCCGCTGTTTTTCAGAAATGTTCTTCGATTTAAGGACTTGTTGACGACGTTGACGATCTCATGCAAATCCATTTAGAAGTTGCTCCTGGTTGAATTTGAGCTTCGTGCTGGGCGCACACGCCACCCCGGAAGCGTCTCAGGAGTACGGTGAAGGTTCAGGCTTGGATGGACGGGCTGAAAACTATGTTCTGCATTCCGACAAAAGACACCGCAGCGTACCTTGGAACTTGAGAATCGGGCCGCATTGCACTTGCCAGCTGTGACTCTCCTCACTGCAATTCCAACGACGGGGCGCTCATCATAGCGGCATGTCCGCCATTGCGGTTTCTGCCCCAACCATCTCCAATTTCACCGAGCTGCGCCGGCGCGTTCAGCCCGAGAAGCCGCTACGCCTGGGCGTGGTCATGGCCAATGACGAGATCGCGCTCTCGGCTGCCGCCGCTGCACACTGCCTGGGCATCGCGTTCCCATTGCTAATCGGCAATGCAGCGGCGATTCGCGCCAAGCTGGAAGCGCTCGCCTTGCACGAGCTGGCCGCCAGCGCGCAATACTTCGACGCCACCGACTCAGCCGCAGTCGCCGTTCAACTCGCGCGCGCAGGCGAAGTCGACGTGCTGCTCAAGGGCCACCTGCGCACCGACGAACTCCTGCATGCCGTGCTCGACAAGACCACCGGCCTGCGTACCGGCCGCGTACTGAGCGACGTGCTCCTGTATGAGGACAGACTCGCAGGCGCGACGCGGCTGGTCGGCATTAGCGACGGCGGCCTCAACGTGCTGCCCACGCTCGAGCAGAAAAAACAAATCGTCGAAAACGCAATTGCCGTGATGCGCTGCCTGGGACTGGCGCGGCCGAAGATCGCCATCATGAGCGCCACCGAAGCGGTCAGCGAATCGCTGCCGTCGAGCGTGGACGCGAGGCGGCTCACCGAGATGGGCGCGTCCGGCGAGTTCGGCGACGCCGACGTCTTCGGCCCGCTCGCGCTCGACTGCGCGCTGCTGGAATCGGCCGCGCGCGCCAAGGGCATCAAGCATCCCGTCGCGGGTCACGCCGACTGCATGATCATGCCCAACATCGAAGCGGGCAATCTGCTGGGCAAGTCCGTCAAGTATCTGGGGGGCTCGCAGTGCGCGCACGTAGTGGTCGGCGCGACCGTGCCCATCCTCATTCCGTCGCGCGTCGAGAGCGTCGAGGACAAAGTCAATTCCATCGCGCTAGGGGTCCTCTTTGCCGCGCAGCCGAATTCAGAATTCTCGCCATTAATCCCGGTTCCACTTCGACCAAGTTCGCGGTCTATCGTCAACGAGCGGCCACTGCTGGTGCAAGAATATCCGGCACACCGATGCTGAGCTCGCCCCGTTTCGCGCCCGCCCCATCCTCGAGCAGCAAGAATTCCGCGCCGCGCAGATCGAAGCCGCGATGGAAAAGCAGGACGTCGATCTCCGGCGCCTGGACGCCGTAGTCGCCCGCGGCGGTCTGCTTCCTCCGGTGAGCAGCGGCACCTATCCGTGAACGTGGCCATGCTGGACAATCTGCGTGCGGCCAAACGCGGCGAACACGCCTCCAACCTCGGCGCCTTTCTTGCAGATTGCATCGCGAAGCAAAGCCGGTGTCGATGCCTACATCGTCGATCCCGTCAGCGTGGACGAGTGGCCGGAATTTGCGCGGCTCTCCGGCAGCGCGCTGCTGGAGCGGCAATGCCTGTCGCACGCGCTGAATTCCAAAGCCGTCGCCAAGCGCTACGCGCGTGAACAGGGCCGAAGCTACGACGCGATGCGGCTTATCGTGGTGCATCTGGGTAGCGGCATCTCCGTCTCGGCGCACGAAGCCGGCCGCATGATCGACAACACGAACTGTCGTGAGGAGGGCGCCTTCTGCGCCGACCGCGCCGGAGCCGTTCCAGCGGTGCAGCTCATCAACCTCTGCTTCAGCGGCAAGTACACGCGTGCGGAAGTGGAAGCGTTGCTTTGCCGCGAAGGCGGGCTCGAATCCTACCTCGGCACCAAGGAACTACTTGAAGTCGAGCGTCGAATCGCTGCCGGCGACAGACGCGCGCAGACCGTCTTCGACGCGATGGTCTACCAGATCGCGAAGGACATCGGCGCGATGGCCACGGTGCTGTGCGGCCAGATTGACGCCGTGCTCATTACCGGAGGCATGGCGCACTCCGAGCGCTTGGTGGCCGAACTGCGCGAGCGCATCGATTGGATTGCGCCGGTCGCCATCTACCCCGGCGAGGACGAGTTGCAGGCGCTGGTCGAGGGCGTGCTGAGAGTGCTGCGCGGCGAGGAGCCCGCCCGCTCGTTCGGCCGCTCTTTGGCAGCCATAGTCTGATTGGGCATCCTGACCGCTTCATTCGCGCCATTGTGCAAGGTGAAGGTCACCTCGTCGAAAACGTGCATCTTCGGGGTTCCATCGATGGTCTTCGAGAGGATCTTGAGCACCTGCGGATAGACGTTCCTGTCGTAGACTGCCGCGTCCTCCGGGCTCTCCCACAGGCTGGTCGTAATCCGCTCCAGGCTGCCGGGATTGGCCAGCATCAGCTCGCCAATGAAACCCCGCTGACTACACAGCAAGGGCAGCACCTCGTTGTCAAAGGTCCATTTGAACTCGGGCGAGACGCTGATCGACTTCAGGCGGAAAAAAGCTTTGCGGGCAAACATGGCTACACCTACCAGTATCTCCGTTATCGCGCAGCGCGGGCCGGGGGGCAGTGACGGCACTCACAGGCGGCGGTGATGGTCGTGCCGCGCAGCGGCGATACTTGATCCAGCCCTGCCGATTCCACTGGAACTTTGCTGCACGTTGCTGCGTACCTTCCGATGTTGGTAGTTTGCGCAGGAGGACAAGACGATGGACGGCAACATTGTGGGATTGGCAGCGGTAGTCATGGTTTTCGCAATACCTCTGGCGGGGATTTACGCCTATTACCGCGTGCGCCGGTTGCGCACCGAGGAGCGCCTGGCGGCGATTGCTCGCGGCGTGAGCGTCCCGATGGAGCCGGAGCTTTCGCAGGCAGCGCGCTCGCGACGTTCGGGCATTCTCCTGGTGGCCGGATCGCTCGGCTACACCATTGCCTTTGGGCTGATCGCACGCGCCGAACCGGATGCCTGGGTCGCCGCCGCTTTCGGCGTCATCCCGTTCGCGGTCGGACTAGGATTCTTCCTCGACTCGACGCTGATCCGCCGCGACCTGCGGGCGTGATTGTGGTAGAGCGGCGTGATTCACCGCGCGGTGCGAAGGGGCCCGGCTTCAGCGGTGCCGTTTGGGGCTTTTGAGTTGCGGCCTTAGCCGCTGAGGCACTTCGCGCTCTGATGAATTGCGAACTCCCTCAGAGGCTGAAGCCCTTTGCGTCTTCGTCCTTGCGGCACGGCTGAAGCCGTGCCCTTTCAAAACCCTAAATGCCGGCTCTCCCTGTCATAATCAAATCGTGCGCATCCTCATCTCGGCCGGGGAAGCTTCCGGCGAGTTCTATGGCGCAGAGCTGATTCACGCTTTGCGCCGCCAGATCTCGGCAGATCCCAAGGCATCGCTCGAGTTCTTTGGTGTTGGCGGCGACCGCATGCGCAACGCCGGATGCGAGCTGCTGGTCGACGCCCGAGAGATCGCCGAAGTCGGCATCGTCGAGGTCGTCAAGCACATCCCGACCATCTACCGCCGCTTTCGCGAAGTCGTCTGCGAGGCCGCACTACGCCATCCCGACGCCGCCGTCCTCATCGACTTCCCCGACTTCAACCTGCGCCTGGCGCGCGAGCTTCATCAGCGCGGCATCCCGGTCATCTACTACGTCAGCCCGCAACTGTGGGCGTGGAAACAGCGTCGCATCGAACGCGTACGCAAGTACGTTCAGCAGATGCTCGTGATCTTCCCTTTCGAAGAAAAGTTTTATCGCGAGCGTGGTATCGCGGCCGAGTTCGTCGGACATCCGCTGGCCGACCTGCCGCCGCCGTCCGTTACGCGCGAGCAACT
Source organism: uncultured Acidobacteriaceae bacterium (assembly GCA_963747045.1). Taxonomy (GTDB): domain Bacteria; phylum Acidobacteriota; class Terriglobia; order Terriglobales; family Acidobacteriaceae; genus Bog-257. The sequence continues at coordinate 175,911 of CAVVDN010000003.1, forward strand.
CGCCGCCGAATACAAGCTCGACCCCGCGCGACAATGGATCGCGCTGCTGCCCGGCAGCCGGCGCGGCGAGGTGGCGCGCATCTTCCCCGTGCTGCTGGAGGCGTCGAAACTTCTGGGGCCGGATTACGTTTACACAGTACCGGTGGCTTCTACTCTCGACGCAGAGTGGGTGGCTTCCTTTTTGCGCAGTTATTCCGGCCCGCCGATTACGTTGACGCGCGACGCGCGCGCCACCCTGCTGCACGCCCGCGCCGCCGCGGTTTGCAGCGGCACTTCTACGCTGGAGGCGGCGCTGATTGGCACGCCCTTCGCGATGGTCTACGGGGTTGCGCCGCTCACCTGGAAGCTTGGCCGCCGTCTAGTAAAGGTGGACCGGTTCGCCATCGTGAACCTGATCGCCGGGCGCGACCTGGTCCCGGAACTGGTGCAGGACGGATTCACGCCGCAGCGGGTGTGCGAGGAGTTGCGGCGCATCCTGCCGGATGGAGAAGCGCGATCGGCGATGCTGGAAGGTTTTCGCGAGGTGCGACGCCGGCTGGCGCCGCGCGAGAAAAACGGCAACGCATCCGACCGGGCAGCGCAGATCGTACTGGAAGTAGCGGAGAAAACGATCAACCACCGAGGCACAGAGACCCAGAGCCGGTAATATTTAAAAATCTCTGTGTCTCTGTGGTGAAAGCTGTTCGCCGGAAGTGGAAGGCTCCGGCATCTTTCCGCAGCCATTTTCGATCATTTATAGTTAAACCAGAGCGGGAGTTCTCTTCTTGATGCGCAGCGCGACAGTTTTTCTGGGACGGGCCCTCGTTGTCCTGTTCGCTCTTTCTTCCCTCTCGTTGGCGGCGGAGAAGCAGCGGATTCAGGTCAGCGACTACCTCATCCACGTGAGTGTCACGCCGCAGACCCATCAGCTCAAGGCCCAGGTGCGCGTCAAGTTCACCGCGCTCGAAGACATCAACATCGCGACCTTCGAGCTGCACAACGACTTGCGCCTGACCCGCGTCGTCGATGCCAACGCCCAATTGCTGCAGACCGAGCGCGTCAGCCAGGACTCCACCGTCCGCGTTTCGCTGCCGGCCACGCTGACCAAAGGCTCTTCCGATACGCTGGTCTTCGAATACGAAGGCGCAATGCAGAATGCTGAGGACAGCCCGGTGCAGGGACTGAAGCTGGCCTACGTCGGTGACCCGATTACCTATTTGCTGTATGCCGGACGCTGGTTTCCCCATCGTCGGTTACGGCACCAACCGCTTCACCTCGACCATCAGCGTGAGTGTGCCCGCCGGGTACTCCGTGATCGGCAGCGGCAAGCAGAGCGGCGGACCGGCGCTTGACATCGATATCGGCGAAACGCCAGCGCCAAGACGGCCCGCAAGGCGCACCGCGCGCTGCCGCAAATCAGCTTCCGCGGGCGCGGGCGAAAAAAACGTACACCTTCACCTACGAAGACCGGCCGAGCTTTCCCGGCACGATCATCATCGGCAAGTATGTGCAGACCACGAGCACCGAAGGCGGCCTCGACATCACGTCTACACCACGCCGGAGCACAAGAAGCCTTGCGCGACGCAAGTACGCCGACTCCGCCACCAAGGAGTTCTTCTTCTTACACCTCCACGTTCGGCCCGCCGTACAGCAAAACCTGAGCATGGTTGAGTTGCCGAACGACACCGTGCCTTCGGCCTGGGCGCCGGAGATCGCCGCCATGCCGTCGCAAGCTTCACCGAGAAAGTGAACTACCGCCTGCTGGCCAACACCGTCGCGCATCAGTGGTTGGGGACCATGGTCAGCCCGGCGACGCGCAACGACTGGTGGATCAGCGACGGCTTCGCGCGCTACTCCGAGGCGCTCTACGTTGAACACGTCGCCGGCGAAGCGGGCTTTCGAGGAAGTCACCAAAGACATGGCGGTCGGCGCGCTGGCCTACGACTCGGTGCCGCTGGCCGACGTCGGCAAGCTCGATCACCTTCTCGCCGGAGTTTCAGTCGCTGGTCAGCGACAAGGGCGGCATGATCCTGCACATGTTGCGCTGGGTCATCGGCGAGCAGGCCTTCGACAAGACCATGCGCACTTTCCTGGCGCAGTACTCCGGCAAGATCGGCCACGGTCGACGACTTCCGCAAGGTGGCCGAGCAGGCTTCGGGCCAGCAGCTCACCTGGTTCTTCACCCAGTGGCTCGACTCCACCGGCGCTCCCGAGTTCAAGAACAAGTACACCGTCTATCGCACGCAGAAGGGCTTCCGCGTGGTCGGCGAAATTCAGCAGGACATGGACCTGTTCCGCATGCCGGTGGAGTTGAGAATCGATACCGACGGCAAGACCGAAGACCAAGCGCATCGAGGTGGCGGGCACCAACTCGGCCTACTCAGTCGATACCTTCGGCAAGCCGCGCCGGATCACCATCGATCCCGACAACCGGGTGCTGAAGAATTCGCAGGAGCTGCGGGTACGCACCTCGATCATGCGCGGCCAGCAGGACGTGGAGCAGGGCGACCTGACCGAGGCGCTGAAGGAATTCCAGAAGGCGCTCGACATCAACCGCAACAGCTCGCTGGCGCACTATCGCATCGCCGAAGTCTTCTTCCTCCAGCACAACTATCAGTCTGCGGCCAACGCCTATCGCGAGGCGCTGAACGGCGACGGCGATCCCGCGCTGGACCGAGGTCTGGAGCCACATCCAGCTCGGCAAGATCTTCGACCTGACCGGCCAGCGCGAGCGCGCCACCAACGAATATCGCCAGGCGCTGCAGACCAACGACAACACGCAGAACGCGCTGGATAAAGCGCGCAAGTATTTGCAAACGCCCTACCAGCCGCAAGGCAGCAGCGACAAGCCGGGAATGAATTAGCAGTTGTCAGTTGTCAGGCTGTGCGGTGCCCTGGCTTCGCCCCTCTTTTGCGCTAACCTGGGTCGCCTACGGGTGCCCCACTCAAGCCTTCTGTTGGCCTTGAGTGAGTCTTTTCGTTTGAACTACTCGTTTGACCCGCGAAACAGTTAGTGCCCCAGGTTCTCGACGTTCTTTTGGGACGCTATCCTGGGGCGCCCATGGCCGTTCATCGACGTTGGCGAACGCCAGAGCCGCCCGGATTGGAAGATTGTCATCACGAGTCCGCGCCGCGGCGAGGGATCTGCTTTCCGCGAGAAGCGCCATGTGCCATAACCGACAGAACCGTGCAATGACCCGCGGAAGCCCGGAGGGCGGGACAATCGTAGCCCAGCACGTGAGTGCTGGGAAAATCGGATCCATCTGATCCGGAGTCCCTTTAGGGACGACACGGTTTCGTGCCGTCCTGACGGACTCGGCCGAGGGGTTAGAAACGCGAACCCCGCACTCACGTGCGGGGCTACGGTTGTGTCGCCCTCCGGGCTGGGCTTCGCGGAAATTCAAATGCCTACCGCGTAGAGTGGCTCCTACAAACGCAGACATTCCGCTATTTTCGAGAGCCGCGAAAAGCGGCTGCGAAGTGGGCCCGGGGCGCAAGCCCCGGGTACGCCTACCAAGTGCGGAGCCGGCTTTAGCCGGCGGCACTCTCTCTGTCGCCAGCCAACGCTGGCTCGCTCGTCGTCAAAGGTTCGGCGTTGTCGCGGCGCTGAAGCGCCGCACTATCCAGCCAGCTTCAACCCGCTCAAGCGCGCGGCTCCCACATCGTGGGACAGCACCAACACCTGAAATGTCTCGCCCATGCCGCTCGGCGAAATCAGATGCTTGAGCTGGAGCGTAACCTTGGCCCGCTCCTGCGGCAACCGGCACTCCTGAAACGCGTCGCCAAATTCCGTCTCCTCACCAATACCAATCAGAAACTGGGATTGTGTAAGTAAGGCCATCGCATGAAACCCGCGCTCTTCGGCCCGTGCCCGCAACGCGGTGAAGTTTACATGCGCCGTAATGTCCTGTTCCCCCGGCGCCTCATACGGAGAAGCGCTCGCCACATGCTGCCGATATGCCATGATCGTGTCACGATGTCGCCCGGCAAGCTGCTCCTCGCGCGTGTAGCCATAATCGATCAGCACGGCAAAACCGCGGCGGCCTGCGAACAGCGCTGAGATGCGATCCATCCACGCCAGCGCCGCGGGCGACACCTCAACGCGCTCGCCCTCTTCGGGATGGAGGCTGTAGCGGTCCAAAAACTCCAGCTCCGCAGCTGATGGTTCGACAAACGTTTCCGTGAATCGCCCATCCGCGAAACCGATCCGCAACGCGCCACGATGATCGACGACCTCGACCGGCAGCGCATCAAAGAACTCGTTGGCGAAGAGGATGATGGGGTCATCACGCACGTCCGATGTCTCCTCTATCGACTCCAATACCTCGCACTTCCCCGCCGCAATGTGTTCCGCCAAACGATCTCGCAGTTTTTCCCGCAGATGCGGCGACTGCTCAACCAGCCCGTACCGCAGCGCGCGAAAGAACTGGGGAAACTGCTTCACCGACCAGTCCAGCACATCGCGCGCGAACAGCCCGCGTCCCGGACCGAGCTCGACGAGATCGACCCGCGACGGCGACCCCAGCGCGCGCCACATTTCTTCGAATTGCCGCGCCAGCAGCCGTCCGAAGACCGCGTGCACATCGCTCGACGTGTAGAAATCTCCGGCCTTCCCGAACTGCTCGCGCGCCCGTGAGTAGTACCCCAGCTCGGGCTCATACAGGCACAGCTCCATGTAGCGGGAGAACGGAATCGGGCCACGCTGCCGGATTTCATCCGCGATACGCTCGCGCAGCGTTTGCAAGCTCACAGCTTGCCTTCGCGCTGAAGCCGCGCGTTCTCTTTGCGGTGCTGCGGAGTGCGGATGAACATTTCGACGATGTAATCGTGCAGGCAGTCGAAGATTTGCCGTTGCAGCGTCCACTCCAGTTGGGGATCGTCGAGGTCGCGGGGATGCAGCTCGAAGTAGTAGGTGTGCACCGGCGGATCGGCAAACTTAGGATGGATGATGATCTCGACGCTATCGCCCTTTTCGCGCGCGTCAAAAGCGACCAGCGGATGCTCGTAGAGCCGCAGCTGTTCCTGCACGCGCTCCAGGCGGGACGTCATGCTGCGATTCTAGCAATTATGCGACACGTTACTTTCGCGTGGAACGGTCGCATATGAAGGAAGGCGCGACATGCCACGGATTGACAGCCCGCAGGGCGGCATAATCGTAGCCCAGCACGTGAGTGCTGGGACCGCTATTTTGGAGGAATTGGAAGTCCCTTTAGGGACGGCACGGTTTTGTGCCGTCCTGGCGGACTCCGGCCGGAAAAAAATCGGCGACCCCAGGCGGGAGTTCATCGGGCGATTGTAGCGCAAGGGTAGTGCGGACCTTCGGGTCCGGCCATCGTACGCAACGGTAGAGCGAGCCTTCAGGCTCGCGTCACGGCGATCTGGTGAAATGTTCGGGCGCTGAGGTCGTACGACCTCAGCGCCCGAACTAACCTTGAGAGAGGCGGGGACGCAGGCCTGAAGGCCTGCTCTACCTAGCTCCAGCGGAACCAGCGCAGCGCCAGCACAAACGAAACGCCGCCCCAGATCACCAGCACCGCGATGCGGCTCATCTGCGACCCCAGCGAATTGCCCTGCAGGATGATCGCGCGCAGCGCGTCGTTCAGCGCGGTCAGCGGCAGGGCGCGGATCACCGGCAGAAACATCTTCGGAAAGCGCTCGTAGGAGAAGAAGACGCCGGAGAAGATCCACATCGGCATCATCACCAGGTTGATCAGGCCGCTGACGCTCTCGATTTTCTGCGCGCGGCTGGCGGTCAGCAATCCCACTCCGCCGAACGACACCGCCCCGAGCGCGCCGATCAGCAGAATCGCCAGCCAGGCTGCCCTCGACGCGCAGGTGAAACACCAGCACGCCGAAAACCAGCAGCAGCGCGACTTCGATCATCATCAGCACCAGCCGGCTGCTGACCAGCGCCAGCAGAAAATCCGAGCGGCGCATCGGCGTCGCGACAAAGCGCTTCAGCAGTTTGCGCTGCCGCATCTCCACCAGCGCGAAGCCGATGCCCCACATGCCCGAGTTCATCAGGTTCATGCCCAGCAAGCCGGGGATGAGGAAGTCGATGTATCGCGCGCCGGGCTCGCTCGACGAAGTGCTGGAAGTCGCGATGGGATTCTTGCGGCCGGCTGCGTCCTCCAGCGCATCGTTCACCTGCGTGCGCGCCAGCACGCTCTCCGGGCCGCGCGGGGTCGTACTGATAGTGCACGCCCGCGTCGTCCATGCTGACGACCAGCGAATATTTGCCCAGACGAAAGCCATCGAGTGCCGCAGCCGCGCTCAGAACATCGGGACGAATGCCGGCGTGCTCGGGCGAGCGTTGCAACAGGCTGCACGATCTCGTTCGCCTTCGGCCCGGCGATGACCGCAACCGGCGTGACGTCGGCCGGCTTCTCGCGAAACGCGATGCCCAGCCCAGCGCCAGCAGCAGCGGAAAGACGAAGACCCAGAAGATGACTTCCGGCTCGCGCCACAACTCCAGCATGCGCATCTGCAGCAGGCGCGCGTAGCCCATCCAGCGGCCGTTGGTGATGCCGGCTGCTGCGGTTCGGCTGACAACTGGCCGCTGTTCAATCGTGGCCATTTGAAAATCCAGCGTTCGAACGGCGGACGCCTTTTCAGGCGCTGTCGGTAGAGCGGGCCTTCAGGCCCGCGGTCCCGTCCGCTCTTCCCTGTCGGAGCCGGCTTCAGCCGGCGGCACTCCGACGTCGGCTGAAGCCGACTTTCTTATTTGTGAATCGAACTGCGACGCGGCCTGAAGGCCCGCTCTACCTCCTCTACTCCTCCCGCAGATGCCGCCCGGTGAGCTGCACGAAGACATCCTCCAGGCTGGCCTGCCGCGTGGTGAGATGCAGCAGCTGCGCCTGCTGCCGTTGCACCTCGGCCAGCAGCGCCGGAATGGTCTCATGCGGCTCGTGCACGCGCAACGAATACAGCCCGTCCTCGGCGCGCACCGACTGCACGCCCGGCAGCTGGCTCCAGGCCTGGCCGTCGTCGCTCGCCGGCTGCGAGATCGCGAACTCGACGATGTGATGGCCGGTGAGCCGCTCGATCAGCTCGGCCGGCGTACCCGCGGCGATGATCTGGCCGTGATCGATGATGGCGAGGCGGTCGCACAGGCGTTCGGCCTCGTCCATGTAATGCGTGGTCAGCAGCACGGTGCCGTTGCGCTGCTGAAACTGTCGCATGATGTCCCACAACTGGCGGCGGCTTTGCGGATCGAGGCCGGTGGTGGGCTCGTCGAGAAAAAGAATTTTCGGATTCGCCACCAGCGCGGTCGCAACCGCCAGCCGCTGCTTTTGTCCGCCCGAGAGTTTGCCGACCAGCGCGTCAGCCTTCTCCTTGAGCGACAGCTCCTCGAGCACGGCCTCGACAGCAGCGGGGTGGCGATAGAAACTGGCGAACAGTTGCAGGGTTTCGCGCACCGTCAGCTTCTCCGAAAGGCGCGTCTCCTGCAGCGAGATGCCCAGCAATTCGCGCAGCTCGCGCTCGTCCCGCTTCCAGGTGCTGCCCAGAATTTCGACGTCGCCGGAGGTCGGCTCCAGCAGTCCTTCGAGGATTTCGATGGTCGTGGTCTTGCCCGCGCCGTTGGGGCCGAGCAGGCCAAAGCATTCGCCGGCTTCGATGTCGAGGTCGAGCCCGCGAACGGCCTCGACCTTGCCGTCGTAGGTTTTGCGCAGCCCGCGACATTGGATGGCGACCGACATATCTGACGATGATACCGGAGGGCGGCGGGGCGGAGGCGAATGCGACCAACGCGAGTCGGTGGGGCGCCGCCGCTCTGCGGATCAGCCGTATCTTCACGTCTTACGTGGGCTTACGCCCATGCTCCGATGGAAGCGGGGCAGAGCCCCGGCAGCGGCGACACTCATCCGACCAACCTATAATTCGGTCATGCCGTTCAAGCGCACGCGCAAAGCCTACGACGAGGCGTCGCTTTACGAGTACGCCATCGGCGCGCTGGGCCGGCAGATGCGGACCGTCGCCGAGATCAAGCGCCTGATGCGCAACCGCGTCGAAGCGCAGCCCGACGGCGCCGCGCTCATCGAGTCCGTCGTCGCCAAGCTCAAGGCGCAGCGCTACCTCAACGACACCGACTACGCCGAGAGCTACTCGCGCTTCCGCAAGGAGAACGACAAGTTCGGACGCATGCGGGTGGTGCAGGACCTGAAGACCAAGGGCGTACACGCCGACATCATCGACGGCGCCGTCGGCGCGGCCTACGACGAGGTGAACGAAGAGGAGCTGGCGCGCGAGTTCCTGCGTCGCAAGCGGCTGGCCAAACCCGCGGATCAGAAGCAGGCTGCCCGCATTTTCCGCACGCTCGTCCGCGCCGGCTTTCCCAGCCGTGTGATCTTTCGCATACTGAAGAAGTGGGACGTGGATGAGGAGACCATCACGGCGCTGGAAGAAGGCAGCAGCCAGTAGATAGTTGTCAGTTGTCGGTTGTCAGTTGTCGAGCCTCGCAGAGGCGAAAGTAAATAGCCTGCCGCGGAAGCGGTGGGAAAAGCCGAATTATTTGCTCCGAGCCCCTTCAGGGGCGAAACCGTGACCCAAACCCGCGAAACGCATCGCCCGCGACCGTCATCAACATATTCCTCGAGGGATAGATGCTTGAGGTCTTGGCAAAATGATCTGCGAGAAGTGCCGTGCCGCCCCTGAAGGGGCTCACTGATTTTTTGGTTTCCGGGACCCATTGCTTCCGCGGTGGGCCAATTACTTTCGCCCCTGCGAGGCTCGGGAACGATAACCGACGGCAACACTAGCTACTCATGGCTGGGACAGCCGTAAATTGCATAGTCCCGTAGGCACGACACGCCTCGCAGGTGAGTACCGTGCCTACGGCACTCGCACTTAATCGTGATCCTTCCCCAGCCGTGAACGGCTGGGCTAACCTATGTCGCGCCTACGGCGCTTCGTGAATGGGGGCATGGGGCGCCGTTCGGGGATTATCAATATCCTTCGCGGACATGTTTCCCCGAAATGCGATTGAACCGACAAACGACAACCGACACACAACAACCGAAACTGACGACTTACAAGCGACTGGCAACGGACAACTGGCAAGCGACAACTGGGAACCGACAACGACAAACTGGCAACCGGCAACTGACAACTGACTTCGATATGCCCAAACGACTCGACCACACCTCCGCCTGCGAACATCTATCGCGCGTCGATCGCCAACTAGCGCGCATCATCGCGCTCTCCGGCCCATGCCGCCTGCAACAGGAGACCACGCAGAGCATCTTCGCCGCGCTGCTGGAGTCAATCATCTATCAGCAGCTCAACGGCAAGGTCGCCGCGACCATCACGGCGCGTGTCAAGGCGCTCTTCCCCGAAAACACCAAGCGCATTCGCACGCGCCGCGGCCTGGTCGAGGGCTTCCCTACGCCGGAGCAAATTCTCGGCGCCACGGAAGAGCTTCTCCGCTCCGCCGGCCTGTCGCGCAACAAGATGCTGGCCATTCGCGACCTCGCCGCCAAAACGCTCGACGGCACCGTCCCCACCGTGCAGCAGGCGCATCGCATGAGCGACGACGAGCTGATCGAGCGGCTTGTGACCGTGCGCGGCATTGGCCGCTGGACGGTTGAGATGCTGCTCATCTTTCGCCTGGGCCGTCGCGATGTTCTTCCGGTCGACGACTACGGGGTGCGCAAGGGCTTCGCCAAAATGCGCAAGCTCGACGAGCTTCCCAAGCCGAAATGGCTGGCGGCCTATGGCGAGAAGTGGAAGCCGTATCGCAGCGTGGCAAGCTGGTACTTGTGGCGCGCCGCCGAGATGAAGGATCTGCCGATGGCCGGCGGCGACAAAGCCAGGAATGCTGCCCCCGCACCGAAGACAAAGGCGGCCACCAAGGCAAGAAAAGTTGCTGGAAAGCGCGGCTTAAATGGGTAGCGCCGGATCTGACGGTTGCGGACCGGGCGGCTCGAATCCGGGCTAAACGAAACTTCGCCTCCGGCCCCGTGCCGATGATGCGCATCATCCTCCGCTGACGGCGGGAACAATTGAAATCTTCGCCCCCGCCGGAACCACCGTGGCAACGCCACCGGTGTAGCGAATGTTTTCGTTGTCCACGAATATGTTGATGTGCTCGCGCACCTGTCCCTGCTCGTTGGCAACGCGGTCGCGAACGCCGGGAAACAGCATCCACAGCAGAGACAGCGCCTCCGCAACCGTTGCGGGCGAACCTTCGATGGCGACCGTGCTTTGACCGGCAGTGAATTCGCGCAGTGCGCCGGGAATGTGAAACGTGATGGCCATAATCAGCGCTTTTTGCCACGCGACTTGCTCGCCGGAGGTGCCTTCGCGCGCGGGGATGGCGCCTTCCGACGTGGGCGCGTCGATTTCACGGCTTCAGCGGCATCGCTGAAAACCCCAGCGCGCAAGGAGACGATCGCCGGCAGCCCTTCCAGGATCCTCTGCCAGGTTTTCCCCTCATCGCGCGAGCCGAACAGTTGCCCACTGCGGGTTCCGATGTACAACCCAAGCGGATCGCACGAGTCCGCCGCCAGGGCATCGCGCAGAACGGTTTCGTAGGCGCGCTTCTGCGGCAAGCCGCGCATCAGAGGCTCCCACGAGGCGCCGGCGTTGCGCGTGCGGTACACCCGAAACCTGCCATCGCAGGTGCAGCGGAACTCGTCCGACTCAACTGGGACGATGTACACGCAGTCGGGATTCCGCGGATGGACCAGCATGGCAAACCCAAAATCGGAGGGCACGCCGTTGGCGATGTCGGTCCAGGTTTCGCCACCGTTCTCGGTGCGGTACAGGCCCCAGTGATTCTGCAGAAAAATCCGCTCCGGCCGGTCAGGGTGCATGGCAATCTTGTGCACGCATTGCCCGAACTCGGGATACTTGTCGGGCAGGAACAGAGCGCGAACCCCGTGGTTCTTCGCCGCCCAGGTGAGCCCGCCGTCGTCGGTGCGGTAGACGCCGCCGGAAGAAATGGCGACGTACATTCGTTGCCGGTCTGCTGGATCGAGTACAACCGTGTGCAGCGCCAGGCCTCCGTTGCCCGGCATCCAGCGCGGACGATGAGGATGGTCGAACAGGCCGCGCACCAGCGACCACGTCTCACCGGCGTCGCGGCTGACGAACAGCGCGGCCGGCTCCACGCCGCAATACATTTCGTCGGGATCTTCCGGCCGGCCCAGCGTGATCTGCCAGATGTTCTTCAGGGAAACTCCGGCGTCCGCAGGAAATCGGATGGGCGCCTGCCGCGGGTTCGTCCAGCTCTTGCCGAAGTCGTCGCTCGAGCGCAGCAGCGTGCCCCAGTAGCTCTGCGTCGACGCCCAGATGCGGTGGCGTCCCTCGCGGCCGTCGTAGGCCATGGCGTAAACATTGTGGCCGTGGAAGTACGGGCCGCCGACCTCCCAGCGCTCGCGACGGTGGGTCGAACGCAGGATGAAGGCGCCCTTCGTCGTACCCACCAGCAGAAGAAAGTCGCCTTTGCGGACGCGAGCGTGTTGCACGCTATGCAGCACGGTCGTCTTGGGCGGGCCGATGTCGGCTGAGGGAGCCGCTGGCGCGGCGATGGCGGCCGACAGCAAGGCCTCCAGCGCGGCCTTGACTTCGCCGGCCTGCTGATAACGCTGCCCCGGTTCCTTGGCAAGACAGCGCTGCACGATCGACCACAGACCCGGCGGCACCGGAGGACCCAGCGGCGCCGGCGACTCGCGCAGGATGGCCGAGCTGACCTCAAATCCGGTGCGTCCCTCAAACGGCAAGCGCCCGCACGCCGCGTAATACAGCACCACGCCTAGCGACCACAGATCGCTGCGAGCGTCGGCCGGCGCAGCACACAGAATCTCGGGCGCCATATACGACAACGTGCCGCTCATGGTCGAGCCGTCCTGCACGGCGTTCAGCGAGCGCGTTGCTCCCCCGGGCGTAGTGGTTGCGATGCGACGCGCCAGCCCGAAATCCAGAACTTTGGCCAGACCTTCAGCCGTGATGACAATGTTCGCCGCCTTCAGGTCGCGATGAATGATGCCGCGATCGTGAGCTCGGGAGAGAGCAGCGGCAATCTGAGCGCCGTAGCGCAGCACCGACTCCGCAGGCAGACCAACACCGGCGCTCAACTCGTCGAGAGACTTGCCCTCCACCAGTTCCATGACGATGTAGAGCTCGCCCTCGGTCTCGCCAACCTCATAGACGGTGCAGATGTTGGGGTGCGACAACGCGGAAGAGGCCCGCGCTTCCTGCAGAAGTCCCTGGCTGGACGCGGCGTCCAGGCCGGCATCTTTTCGGACGACCTTCAAGGCCACGTCGCGGTGCAGGATCTCGTCGTAGGCACGGTAGACAATTCCCATGCCTCCTTCCCCAATCTTGGCCGTGACCCGGCAATGACCGAGCATCTGACCGATCACAAGACACTCCCTCTGCAGGCAATGCTAGGCTGCGGTGGAAAGACGCGTCAACGATGGGGAGGTGACCAGCCCAAAGACCGTGGCTAGTGGCTTACTGCCGCTCTTTACGATGGCGCCTTTTGCAGGAAATCGACGAACATCTGCGCCGCTTGTCGGCTGTTGCCGGTGACCTGCGTGGGGATGATGGCGGGAACATTGTCAGGGCAAGCCTTCACCCCGGCGCAGACGTTCACCGCCTGCGGCAAGGCAATCTGCAGGGCGGGGCTGACCTGCGCGTCGTCGGAGGAATCCAGGATGATGACGTCCGCTCCTTCGCTGTTGCTGGTCTGTTTCTGCAGCATGTCCTTGTAGTCGCCGGTCTCGCTGGAAATAACGACCGGCTGACCGGACGACAGCCTGGGGTTGCTGCCCTGAAACTCCAGAATCCGCCGATCCAGTTCGCTGCCGTACACCGATCGAAGGTCGCGGACCAGGCGCACCACAACGATTGCAGACTTGGGCTTGGGTTTGCACGCTCCAAGCGGGACAAGCACCAGAAGTAGCCACACTGCCGCGACAAAGGTGGGTCGGAAGGACATGTTTGACATCATAGCTGAAGGGCAGTTTGGAGTTTCCAAGTTTCCGGTTTCGCGTTTCCAGTTCGAGTTCGGTAAGGGATCCATTCGAACTTAAGCTGAAGCTATCTTTGTTGGAGCACCCCTTTCAGACGTGCAGTCAGATGCGGCTCAACCTCCGGGATTCAGCCGCCTTCGATAGCTAAGGTAAAAGCCTACTGTGGGTGCTAAAGCGCCGCACTACCCTGACCGGGTGTTCCAGCAGTCTTTCAGCAGCCGGTTGAGACGTGCTCCACCCGGCGGGATAGAGTGCATTTCGAATGTCCCGCTGCCAAAGGTTCGGCGGGCGGCGGCCAGCAACTTCGACGCGAAGCTTGAAACTCGAAACCGCCTTCCCGGTTGCCAGCGCAAAAAATTTAATCTGGTTGTGAACAGAACACCCTTTTCTCATCCGGCAACTTCTTAGATAATGCAAGGCACGAACGATCGTAGCCTCCACCGGATGGGCCCTTATGAAGTTGGGCATGGCCATATGCCTGAGTCTGGGGATCAGTTGTTCCCCGCTCGCCGCGCAGCAAAACTTGCTGGCGTCACGCGCCTCCCAGCCTGCCGTTTTCGCTGAGCTCCCCGCAACCGGAATCTCCGAGTTCACGCCGCTGCCGACAGAGCCGCTTTCACCCATGGTGGCGGAATCGGTTGCCGGTTTGGCTCCGGTTGCCACTTTGTATGACGCAGCTCTGCTGCCGACGACCGGCGCCGTTTGCACCCAGGCCGTGATGCGCGCCGTCGTCATGCCCCTCAGCGATTACGCCTTCGATCACGAACAGTTCACCGCCGCCGCTCTGAAGGCCGCCTTCAGCCACGACAACATGGTCGCCATGGCGCGTGATTTCAAACCCGGGCAGCCTCTGCCGAATGCGCCCGGCTATCACCCGCTGACCACGCGGGAGAAGTTGAAAGCTTTCCTCGACAATACGCACTCGGCCGGAATGGGCGTCAGCATCCTTTCCGACGGCCTGATCTCGCAGGCCACGGGCGCCTACCCGCGCGTGGACCCGGGCTGGGGCGGGTTTGGCGAGCGCATGGCCATCTCTACCATGGGCGCCGAGAGCGCCGCCTTCATCGGCGGCTTTGTCTATCCCACGCTCTTTCATCAGGACCCGCGATACTTCCCCTCGCATGAGCATGGCATCTTCAATCGCATGGCCTATGCCGTGAGCCGCGCGGTGATCGGACGCAGCGACAGCGGCTTCAGCGTCATCAACACCTCGGTCATCGCCAGCCAATTCACCGAAGCCGCCATCTCGAACTTCTATGTGCCTTATCGCACCGAGTCGGTGAGCGGTACCATCGAAAACGCGCTGACCGGGCTCGCCGGCGTCGCCGAAGGCCACATCATCGACGAGTTCTGGCCTGACATCACCGAGTTCGTCTGGCGGCGTACGCACAGCAACTTCATTCGCAAAGGCATGGAGCTGGGCGATCCCACCGGCCAGCAGGTGTATCACTAAAGCAGCAATCGGCAATCGGCAGTCGGCATTCGGCAGTCGGCAATTAGCCGCCGGTGACCGACGTTTGTCCGTTGCTAGACGATGGTCCCAACATGCAGCCTCGCAGACGCGAAAGTGATTAGCCCAGCGCGGAAGCGTCGATCCGTGACCATCAAGACGGATTGCTGAATGCTGAATGCTGAATGCCGAATGCCGATTGCCGATTGCCGAGTGCCGAGTGCCGACTCCCGATTGCCGACTGCCGATTGCCGATTGCCGATTGCCGCCCATGACATTTGTCACTCCCCGCCCCTGACACTCCACACTTTCATCCGTCTGGAAACTCTTCCATACTTCCATTCGTAATGCTGGAAGCGGCCAAGCCGGAGCAGGCGACGCGCGGTTCAAGACAACCGGCGCGCCCTCAATTAAACTTATTGCCAAATCCCGGTGTTACTTCTAACCATGAGCACGACCATCGGCCACCTATGCGCGAACTGAAGGACGAGCTTGCCTCTTTGCGCATCGATCGCGACGCGCCGCGTCGTCGTCCCGGGCGCATTCTCCTGGTTGTGCTGCTGGTCGCCGCCGTCGGCGCCGCCGGCTGGTACTACTTCGGCAAGGTGCGAACCGTCCTCGGCGCCGTCGAGGTCGAGACCGTCACCTCGCGCGTCGAGAACACTGCCGGGCCGAATGCGGGCACCCCGATTCTGACTGCCTCCGGCTACCTGGTCGCGCGACGCCAGTCCGTGGTCTCGTCGAGGATTCAGGGCCGCATCTCGCGCCTGCTGGTGGAAGAAGGCAGCGTGGTGCGCGAGGGCGACGTGCTGGCCACGCTCGATAACGAGGACATGCTAGCCGCCATCGCGAAAGCTAAGGCCGATATCGACTATGCCAAAGCCGACCTCGCCGAGATGCAGCGCCAGGAGCGGCTGCAGGAAGATCTCTATCGCAGCAAAGTCGTCTCGCAGGACGCGCTCGACGCCGCCAAGTCCAAGGTCAACCTCGCCGCCGCCGCCATCGAGCAGGACCAGGCCAACCTGCAAGTGCAGGAAGCCAACCTCGACTTCACCACCGTGCGCGCGCCGTTTGCCGGCGTCGTCGTGAAGAAGATGACGGAGGCGGGTGAGAGCGTCGCGCCAATTCCGCCGGGCGTGAACATCTCGACCTCGTCGGGCGCGATCGTCGCCATCGCTGACATGAACTCGCTCGAGGCCGAAGTCGACGTAAACGAGTCGAATGTAGAGCAGCTCCATCCCGGCCAGCCGGCCGACATCACGGTGCAGGCGATTCCCGACCACACCTACAAAGGCGTGCTGCGGCAGGTGATCCCGACCGCCGACCGCACGAAAGCCACGGTGACGGTGAAGGTTTCGATTCTCGACAAGGACAAGTACCTGCGTCCGGAGATGAGCTGCAACGTGACCTTCCTCCAGCCCCAGAAGACGAAGAACGCCAGCGTCGCGCCGCAGCGGATCGTCACCGTTCCCAAGGACGCGGTGATCACGCGCGACGGCAAGGAGACAGTATTTGAGATCGAAGACAACAAGGCGCACGCAATGCCGGTGGTGACCGGCGCCGACCTGCACGGGCAGGTCATCGTCAAGCAAGGCTTGGCAGGCGGCGAGACCATCGTCAACAATCCGCCGCAGAAGCTGAAGGACGGCGACACGATTCGGGTGAAGAGCTAGAAGACAGTTGTCAGTTGTCGATTGTTGGGGCGCCACGTGGATTCTGATTTCGATTCCACGTGAGCTCCGTGATCGCATGAACTTGGAATTTGCCCGACACATGGGAAAGGCCGCCGCTGTTCGCACCAGAACATTGCAACACGAGGAGGGCCTCGGCCCGACGAGGGATCTGCTTTCGCGGCGCAAAGAAGGGGAGTTCGTTGGCGTAGCTCTTTAGTGCTGTTTTGATTAGAACTTTGGCTTTATCACAATACGGCGTGATTTAGCCTATTTCGGCGATTATCAGGATGCCACTTTTTGTGGCCTAGAAGGCCGCCAGATCGACGAAAAGATGGCCGGGTATGGTTTACATCGTCCTGGTACTCTGGAAGCCGTTAAATCGAATTTAAACGCGATTTCCCGAAATGGGAATTAAACCGCGCCTTATGAGCAACTTGGACCAGGAGGAGTCGGAATGAGCACCACCCCAGCTGCAGCGAACGGCACCGCCGTCAGCGTGCAAAACGTTCGCAAGTTTTATCAGCGCGACACGCAGCAGATCAAAGTGCTCGACGGCATCAACCTCGAAGTCCCGACCGGCGAATTCGTGGCGCTGATGGGCCCGTCGGGTTCGGGCAAGACGACGCTGCTGAACCTCATCGCCGGCATCGACCGCGTGACCTCCGGCCGCGTCGTGGTCGCGGGCACCGATCTGACGCCGCTCTCCGAAGGCGAGCTGGCCAAGTGGCGCTCCAGCCACATCGGATTCATCTTCCAGTTCTACAACCTCATCCCGGTGCTCAACGCGGTCGAGAATGTGGAGCTGCCGCTGCTGCTCACCATCTATCGAAGAGCGAGCGCCGCCAGCGCGCCATGACCGCGCTGCGCATCGTCGGGTTGGAAGATCGCGCTAAGCATTATCCGCGCCAGCTCTCCGGCGGACAGGAGCAGCGTGTCGCGATCGCGCGCGCCGTGGTGACCGACCCGACGGTGGTTGTCGCCGACGAGCCCACCGGCGACCTCGACCATCAGAGCGCGGAGGAGATTCTCACGCTGATGGAGACGTTCAACAAGGAATTCGGCAAGACCATCATCATGGTGACGCACGATCCGCGCGCCGCCGCACGCGCGCGCATCCAGCATCATCTGGATAAGGGAGTGTTGAGTGATTAAGAAAGGTAATTAACCACAGAGACACAGAGACACAGAGGACGAATGGCTTTTCCGAGGAAATTTCGCGAATTGATCGAACTGCGTGAAGACCAGGTGGTAGTCCCCGATTACGTGTGGCTGGCCTACTCAGTCTGTGCTGTTGAGGAGAGTTCTTGCGGGTGGCGCGGCTGGATCCTGGAATCAGCGTGGAAACAGCCGAATGAAAAGTGCGTGGAAGATGTAGCAGTTGAAGCTGACAACGAGCAGCATTGCCCAATGTGCGGCAAGACGCTTTTCCGGACTGAAGTTGAAAAGCAATTTTGGCTCAACCCGAATGCGGAACCGAAGAACCCGTTCTCTTACGACACGGCGCCGATCGAGTATGAGTAATCAAGTCCAGTGCGGCACACTCATCTGCAGAACCTCTGTGTTTCTGTGTCTCTGTGGTTAATTGAATTTTATGAAATTTGCCCCGCTGGTCCTCAAGCATCTGCGCAAGAACTGGATTCGCACGCTCTCGACCGTGCTGGCGATGTCGGTGTGCATTCTGTTGTTCTGCACGCTCCAGACCGTGGTCGAGGCGGTGAACTTCAGCCTGCACGCCGGCAACGCGGGGCGCCTGGTGACGCGCGACAACGTCAGCCTGGTTTTCAATCTGCCGCTCAACTACAAGCAGCGGGTCGAGGCTGTGCCCGGCGTGCAAAAGACCGTTATGAACTGGTGGTTCAACGGCATCTATCGCGACCCGAAGAATTTCTTCGCCAACTACGCCACCGAGCCTGGGCCGTTCCTCGAAATCTTTCCCGAGATCGTGCTGCCGCCCGATCAGAAAGAAAAATGGCTGCACGACCGCCGCGGCGCCATCATCGGACGCAAGCTGGCGCAGCGCTTCGGCTGGAAGGTCGGCGACACCTTCGAGTTGGAAAGCAGCATTCCCCCCTACAGGGTGGGACATCCCTTCGATTTCGTGGTGGACGGCATCTACGACACCGACGAGGCCAGGTATCCCGGCACCGATTTGCAGTCCATGTACTTCGACTACCAGTATCTCTACGAAGCAACGGGGCGCAATCTCGGCATTGGCTGGCTGACGTCGAAGATCGATGACCCGAGCCATGCCGGCGCGATCAGCAAGGCCATCGACGCGCAGTTTGCCAACAGCGACACCGAGACCAAGACCGAAACCGAGCAGGCATTTCTGGCCGGCTTCGTGGCCATGGCCGGCAATCTCGCGCTGCTGCTGAACGGCATCGGCATGGCCGTGGCGTTCACGATTCTGCTGGTCACGGCCAACACCATGAGCATCGCCGTGCGCGAACGCCAGCAGGAGATCGGAGTGCTGAAGACGCTGGGCTTCTCCAGCGGCCTGGTGATGACGCTGATTCTGAGCGAGGCGCTGCTGATTGCGCTGATGGGCGGGCTGGTCGGAATTTTGATTAGCGTGGGCATTCTGAAGGTGCTGCCGCAATTGCCGATGATCGGCGACATCTTGGCGCAGTATCCGAACTTCGGACTCTCGACGACGACCACCGCGCTCGGTGTAGGCTTCGCGCTGCTGCTGGGATTGTTCGCAGGATTGTTCCCCGCTATGACGGGGTATCGGGCGCGGATCACGGAAGTGTTGCGGCAAGTATGAGTCGGTGCCCCAGGTTCGCGACCTTCCGTTGGGCGCTAACCTGGGTCTGGTTCGGGAAGAGCCCAGGTTAGTCCAAACGATGGACGAACCTGGGGCACCAATCGTTGACTGCTCGGTCGTGAAATATGGCTCTACCGCTTACCTACAACATCCGCAACCTGCGCCAGCGCTGGAAGGTCACGCTGCTGGCGATCTTCGGCATCGGCCTCGTGGTCGCGGTCTTCGTCACGCTGCTCTCGATGGAGACCGGCTTCCGGACGGCGCTGCGCTCGACCGGCTCGCCGCAGAACGGCATCATCACCCAGCGCGGGTCCATGTCGGAGCTGACGTCGTGGATGAACATCGGCGACGCGAACGTCGTGATGGTCGATCCGCGGGTGGCGCGCAACGCCGACGGCAAGCCCATGGCGTCGTGCGAAGTTGTCATCCTCACCAACAAGCTGCGCAAGTCGGACCATCAGCCGGCCAACATCACCTTCCGCGGCGTCACGCCCATGGCGTTCCAGGTGCGCAACAACGTGAAGATTGTCGACGGGCCGCATGTTCAAGCCCGGCCTGTTCGAGGTCATCGCCGGCAAGCTGATCTCCGACCGCGTGAACGGCCTCAACATCGGCGACACCATCAACGTGCAGAAGCGCGAGTTCAAAGTGGTCGGCCTGTTCACCGCCGACGGCAGCTCGTTTGAGAGCGAGATCTGGGGCGACCTCGACGCCATGGCGCCGGCCATCGGGCGCAACGGCGGCTGCGAATCGCTGACCGTGCGACTGACGAATCCCTCGACGCTCGGCCCCTTCGACAAGGAGCTGCGCGCCAATCCGCGCGTGCAGTTGCAGATCGATTCCGAGCCCAAATACTACGAGAACCTCGCCGGGCCGACCGCCGGCGCGCTGCTCGGGCTGGCTGCGTTTGTCGCTGTCGTCATGGGCATCGGCGCAATCTTTGGCGCGATGAACACCATGTACGCGATCGTGGCGCAGCGCACGCGCGAGATCGGCACGCTGCGCGCGCTGGGCTTCTCGCGCTTCAGCATTCTGGTGTCGTTCGTGATGGAGTCGGTGCTGCTGGCCGTGGTCGGCGGCGCGCTTGGCTGCCTGGTGGCGTTCGCCATGAACGGCTACACCGCCGGCACCGGCAGCACGAACAGCTTCAGCGAGCTGGCCTTCGCCTTCCGCATCACGCCGCCGCTCCTGATCTTCGGCATGGTATTCGCGGTGCTGATGGGATTCGTCGGCGGACTGCTGCCGGCGTTTCGCGCGTCGAGAATGCCGATCACGCGGGCGCTGAGAGAAGCGTAAGGAGCAGTTGTCGGTCGGCTGTCGGCCGTCGGCTGTCGAAAACCGGCAGCACGCTTCGCCGCTGAGCACAATTGGCGTTGCCGCCCCTCCGCTGCTGTGCCAAGATGCCGGGGCGCCGGGTGGGGCACCGCTTCAGCGGTGCCGTTACGATTCTTCCTTGTTATTTGGCTTTAGCCGCTGAGGCAAACGGTGACGCTTACCTCAGGCGCTAAAGCGCATACTAAATTCCGGCCCCGATACGAACGTCTGATGGCGTGCTCCACCCGACTACACAAGCTATGAATCGACCGAAACCAAAGAAGCCCCCACTTCCCCGTAATCTTCGGGAATCGCGATTACTGAGCATCACCGCGATCGCACTCCTTATCGCTTCGCTCTTCTTGCTGCCGTGTCTCGCCCAGGAGCGCCCGCGAACTGATTGGTTCCAGCCGCTCACCACCGGCGACGGCCTGCGCTATCCGCTCGACATCTCGCCGCTCACCTGGCGCCTGGTCGGCAGCGGCATCTATCCGGTGAAAGGCTCGGACGGCCGCATGCACCTCGCCTATGCGCTGATGTTCACCAACTCGTGGAGCACGACCGCGACCATGAAGTCGGTTGAGGTGGTCGATCCCGCTCGCGGCAATCAAGTCAGCGGCCACAACCGCGTGCTCGATATCAAGAGCGACGACGTGACCGGCCAGGTGAAGCTCTTCACATTGCCCAACTCGATGGACAAGGCGAGCTACTCCTCGCAGATTCCCAGCGGACAATCGGGCGTGATGTTTTTCGACGTCACCTATGACGACGCCAGCCAGGTGCCGAAAGCGATCGCGCATCGCGTGACCGTGACCATTCCGCCGAACCCGAACGTCGCCTCGGAGTTGACCGTCACCAGCCCGCCGATTCCGCTCGGCCGCGAGGCGATGGTGATCGCGCCGCCGTTCAAAGGCGACGGATGGGTCGATGGCAACGGCTGCTGCCTGGAGATCGGCCCACACCGCTTCGTCACCAATCCCATGAACGGGACGCTCGAGCCCAGCGAGCAGTTCGCGATCGACTGGATCAAAGTGGACGCGCAGGGCCACGCGTTTCGCACCGATGGCAAGGCGCCGGAGGACTGGTACTGTTACGGCGTGGATGTGCTGGCGGTCGCGCCCGGCACGGTGGTCGAAGTCGTGCGCGACCTGCCGAATGTTGCGCCGGGCAAGAATCCCACCGGCCTGACCATCGCGCAGATTGCCGGCAATCGCGTGATCGTCGACATGGGCTCTGGGCATTACGCGATGTATGCGCACCTTGCGCCTAACAGCATCACCGTGCACGTTGGCGATTACGTGCAGCAGGGCCAGAAGCTCGGACTGCTGGGCAACACCGGCAACTCCAGCGCGCCGCACCTGCATTTCCAGGTGATGGACCGGCCGTCAAGTCTGGACGCGACTTCGTTGCCGTTCGTCATCGACCGCATGCAGCTTGAAGGACGCGTGCAGATGGATCTGCAGGATCTGGATGACGAAACCATGAAGAAGGCATCTCTGCCGATGGACAAGGGCGGCGCGGGAACGCTCATCCGGATGATGCCGCTGTCGCGCGATGTGGAGGACTTTGGAAAATAAGCACGCTGCGATTATTCCTGATTGCAACCGGGCTCATCGGCTGAGGTGCCTGTGGGCTTCAACTTCCTCCAGGCTGCAGTAAACCGCGGCACGTAATATCGCATGCCCAGGAAGGCCCCAAAGCTGTACCCGACACCGGCGTAAAAGGGAGCAGTGAAATCTAGCTGCTGCATCCCTCTCTGTATGTCGACGCCTGCGGCCAATTGAAACAGTTCCTTGAAGCTATGGAACTCGCCGATCAGAAATCCCCCTTCGAAATATTCGTGGAACGCAGCCGCAAAGTGATCCGCAAATGCGGGGCTGGGAAAGACGCAGAACTTATAAACGAGAATTGCCAGCGGAACGACCCACACGAATAGGGACACGCGATGCGGATACCACTGCGCGTATGCGAACGCCACAATCATCGCTGGAAAAAAGCTGAAGGCGAACAGATGTGAGAATTCAAACTGAATTAAACTCACTGCCGGCGGCCGTCCTTGCAACATCGGCAACAGCGTCTGGTGCACGAGCCCGGCCAGCCACAATGTAGTTGTGTGGACAATTGCGTAGACAGCCGCAAGATGCGATCCGTAACGCAGCAACTGGCGAGGGATACTGACTGCCGGCGACTCAGTTGCGGTCACTTCCGCCGCGGTGCCAGTCGTTTCCATGCCGGAAGTTTATATCAGGCCCACAGCCGGAATCGCATCGAAGCCTCTGCCGGCGATCAATTAACCTAAAGGCGAGTGTTCACATTTGCGCTGATCGCCGGATGGCTGTGCGTTGCGGCATGGGTCTACCTGCTGCTCGGGCATGGGCACTTCTGGCGAATAGCATCGGCTGCGGTTCTTCCCACTCATTCGCAACCGAAGCGAATGAGTGGGGCACCCAGGCCTACGATCGCGGTTGTCATTCCCGCACGCAACGAGGTGGACGTAATTGGAAGAGCGATCTCGTCGTTGTTGGGCCAGAGCGGATGCGAACTTCGCATCTTCGTCGTCGATGACAACAGCACCGACGGAACCGCCGACGCTGCGCGACACGGTGACGAGTTCGGGCGGAATGAGTGCGCCATCCGTCTCGCCGAGTTCTGGTGAAAGAGTGGGAGAAGCGGATGACCAATCCTTGTCGGTGAGTGCCCCATCCTTTCGCGTCATTTGCGAAAGGGTGGAGGAGGATACTGATTCGAATCGAGTGACTGTTATCTCCGGCGCTCCTCTCCCGCTCGGATGGTCCGGCAAGCTCTGGGCGGTACAGCAGGGGGTCGAGTGCGCACTGCAAACCCATCCCGATTTCCTGCTGCTCACCGACGCGGACATCGAGCACGCGCCCGGCAGCATCGCCCAACTAGTGAACATCGCGGAAGCGGGTGACTACGATCTTGCGTCCTTCATGGTCAAGCTGCACTGCCGCAGCTTCGCCGAGCGGCTGCTCATCCCGGCGTTCGTGTTCTTCTTCTTCATGCTTTATCCGCCGCAGTGGGTGCGTGATCGGCCCAGGTTAGCGCCCAACCGAAGGGCGCGAACCTGGGGCACCGATATCGCAGGCGCAGCCGGCGGCTGCATGCTCGTGCGTCCCGCGGCGCTGGAGCGCATCGGCGGCATCGCCGCGATCCGGCAGGAAATCATCGACGACTGCGCGCTGGCACGAGCGATCAAGCGCTCCGGCGGGAAGGTTTGGCTGGGCGTAGAAGGCTTCGTATCAGGGCACGACTTCAGTCGTGCCGAACAGACGCCATAATGACTTCGAGCGGGCTTCAGCCCGCGACAGAAACCCGCAGCCTTCGGCCCTACGATTCGTTCGGCGAGATTGAGCGCATGATCGCGCGCACCGCGTTCAACCAACTGCATCACTCATTCTGGCTGTTGGCGGGAACCGTGCTCGGCATGCTCCTGCTCTATGTAACGCCGATTGCACTGCTCGTCAGCGGATCGCCAGTCCTCGCCTTTGCCGGTGCGGTCGCTTACGGGCTGACGACGTTCATTTATCTGCCGATGGTGCGCTACTATCGCCTGAATCCGCTGTGGGCGCTCACGCTGCCGCTGGCCGGCGTGTTCTACACCGCGGCGACGATTCATTCCGCCGTGAAGTATTGGACTGGCCGCGGCGGCGAGTGGAAGGGCCGCGCCCAGGACGTGAGATAGTTCGAGTTCGCAGGGTAGTGCTGGCCTTCAGGCCAGCGTGCAGGCGGTCATTTTTTGTGGCGGAATCGGCTTTAGCCGATGGCACATGGGCGTCGCCGAACAGCCCTGCTGAAGACTCCTGATTCATTTCGGTGCAGTCGGCTGAAGCCGACTCGCGTCACCAAACACAAGCGCTTATATGCTGGCCTGAAGGCCAGCACTACCCGAACGTCTCGGCGAGAGCCTCGTCAGTTGCGGGCTTTAGCCCCTGAGGACAGCCGAATCGTGTCCTGATAGAAGCTCACAAGCTTTCGCCGGTATGCTTCGGGCGTGTAATCCGTAAGCGTGCGCGCCCGCCCCGCCGCTCCCAATCGTTCCCGCAGCTCCCCGTCAGAAAGAACTCGCATCAGCGCCTGCGCCATGGCGTCGGGATTGCGCGCGGGGACCATCAGCCCGGTAATGCCCTCTTCCAGAATCTCCGGCACGCCGCCGACAGCGTTCGCGACGATCGGCAGGCCGGCCGCCATCGCCTCCAGCACGACGTTTGGCGAGCCCTCACTGTGGGACGGCACGGCGACCACCGTCGCCAGCGCGTAGTACGGCTTCGTGTCACGCTGAAATCCCGCCAGCGTCACCAGCTTGTCGATTGCAAGCTGCGAGGCTAGCCGCCGGACCGCATCTCGCTCGGGACCCTCTCCGACGATGACGATGCGAAAGCGGGGCGCTCCCGGCATCGCGGCCAGCGCGGCGCCGGCGCGAAGCAGGTCAGCATGACCCTTCTCGAACGAAAGCCGGCCGACGGAGAGGATCACCGCCTCGTCGTCTGACAATGTAAGACTCCGACGCAGTTGCTCGACCTGCTCCGCCGGAGGACGCACGAACGGCTTCACGGCGTTGTGCAAAATCGTAATCTTCTCGCGCGGCACGCCGAGCGCGACCAGTTTGTCGGCAAACGGGCGGCAGACCGTCACCATGCGATAGACGCCGCGCAGCGACCAGCGGTCCATCTGCGTGTAGGCGCGGTCGAGCCAGCTCGTCGCGGTGTAGCCGTGGTTCCACGCCACCCACGGGTATTTGCGATGCAGCCCCAAGCGGCGCACGAAGAAATGCGACTTCACGTTGCGCGTTTCCAGGATGTCGGGATTGTTTTCCTCGACTCGCGCGCCTGAGTTGCGGAAGGACCTGCGGGTCCCAGCGGCGCCGTTCGTCAATGGTGATGATCGGAAGTCCGGCATCCCGCGCGGCCAGCGCGAGCGCGCTTTCTTCGCCGCCGCGGCGATAAGTGAGCAGCGTGACCTCGACGACGGGAAGGTCATCGTTCGCGACACGCGCCGCTTTCGCAAATTCGATGAGATTACGCGCCGGCCCGGTGACGGTGGCGCTCTCGATCAACGTCAGGACGCGAATGGTCGGCTGATTCAAGCTGGAAAGGATTTTAGCGCGGCGACGGATTGAGGCGCCCCGGGCCGATGCGGTTCGACTACTGCCTGGCCTCTTCTTGCGCGTCGCTCTCGGTCTTGCTGTCGCGAACCACGCGCTTCGCCATGGCCCACTTCAGCTCGTCGATGCCCTCGCCGGTCACGGCCGAAATCGCATACAGCTCCAGCTTTTTGCGCTTGCAATAACGCTTCAGCTTGGCCAATTTCTCTTTGTTGGCGATGTCGATCTTCGACGCGACAACGATGGTCGGCTTGCTGTCGAGTCCGCTGCCGAAGCTGGCCAGCTCGCGGGTGATGACCTCGTAGTCCTCGACGGGATTGGGACGGCCGCTGGAGTCCGAAACATCGACGAGATGGGCCAGGCATCGCGTGCGCTCGATGTGCCGCAGAAATTGCGTGCCCAGTCCCGCACCCTCGCTCGCGCCTTCGATGAGGCCGGGAATATCCGCGACGACGAAGCTGACATCGTCGGGCGGCTCGCCGACGACGACCACGCCGAGATTCGGTTGCAGCGTCGTGAAGGGATAGTCGGCAATCTTCGGTTTTGCGGCCGAGATGCGCGAGATCAGCGTGCTCTTGCCGGCGTTGGGATAGCCGACGAGGCCGACATCGGCCAGCAGCTTCAGCTCAAGCCGCAGGTCGCGCTCTTCGCCGGGCCGTCCTTCTTCGTGCTCGCGCGGCGCCTGATGGACCGAGGTCGCGAACCGCGCGTTGCCGCGCCCGCCGCGGCCGCCGCGCGCGATGACGACGTGCTCGTCGGGATGCGAGAAGTCGTGCACCAGGTCGCCGCTAAGCTCGTCGTACACCATCGTCCCGACCGGAACTTTCAGGACGATGCTCTCTCCTTCGCGGCCGGTCTTGTTGGAACCTTCGCCGTGGCGGCCGCGCTCGGCCTTGTATTCAGGATTGAAGCGGAAGTGCACGAGCGTATTGTGGCGCTCGCTGGACTCCATGATGATGTCGCCGCCGCGCCCGCCGTCGCCGCCGGAGGGACCTCCGCGCGGAACAAATTTCTCGCGGCGGAAGGCCATGCAGCCGTTGCCGCCGTCGCCGGCTTTCACGCGAATTTTGGCTTCGTCGACAAACATCATGTCAGTTGTCAGTTGTCAGTTGTCAGTGGCCGGTTGTTAGTTGGCTGCGCAACGCGTCCCAGCCCTCGATGATGAAAAGCCCCGCCCTAGCCAAACGACGGCTAAGAACGGGGCACCTGTCTTTTGCTAATTGCTAATTGCTGGCTGCTTCTTCTTTCGGCATCACCGAGACGAACTTGCCCAGCGTGCCGCGGTCCTTGAACTCGACCACGCCGGTGATCTTGGCGAAGAGCGTGTCGTCCTTGCCGCGGCCGACGTTCAGCCCCGGCTTGATGCGCGTGCCGCGCTGGCGAATGATGATGGTGCCGCCCGAGATGAGCTGACCGCCAAACGATTTCACGCCCAGCCGCTGCGCGTTCGAGTCGCGGCCGTTACGTGAGCTGCCTAAACCTTTTTTGTGTGCCATTGCGAGTCCTCAACCTTGTGGTAGAGCGGCCTTCCGGGCCGCGTCTGCCGCGATCTCTTATACATTTGTCATCCCGCGGGCAGTGTCGCCGCTCCGCGGCTCGGCAACTCTTGACCATCGTACCCGGGGCTTACGCCCCGGGCTCAATTCATCCCGCCGCTTTGCGGCTAGACCGTACCGATCACCGCGCTGATGCCGGCGAAGAACGGAGCACATCGCACGCGAGGTGTCGCCCCTGAAGGGGCTCGGCCAATTGATCGATACCGCCAACCCAGCGCTTCCACGCCGGGCTAATCACTTTCGCGCCTGCTGCGCTCTAGCTCTACGTTTCCGGCAGCTCCGAGCCGCCGGATTTCACGCGCGACGCCACGCGACGCGCCACCGACACTGCGTTCAGCAGCACGGCATCGAAGCGCTTCACCGTCGCGGTGATGACAATGATGAACTGGTGGAGCAGCATCCGCGCTTAAGCTTTGAGCTCCTGGCCGTTCACGCTGATGCCGGTGATCTTCACGGCCGTGTACGGCTGGCGATGCCCGTTCAGCTTCTTGTACTGCTTCTTGCGCTTGAAATGGAACACCAGTATCTTGTCGGCGCGGCCGTGCTCGACCACCTCGCCGGTGACGAACGCCTTCGACGGCTTGGCCAGTTCGCCTTCCTTGCCGCTGACGGCCAGGATGTCGTCGAACTGCACTTTGTTGCCGTCCTGCGACAGCTTCTCAATCTCGATCACGTCCCCGGGTGCGACGCGATATTGCTTTCCCCCGGCGCGGATAACCGCGTACATGGCAATCCCTCCCACCACCCGAAACTGCGCGGGCAGCGATAAACTCTTTGTGCGCTTGCACTTTCCCCAGCCGGGAAGAAGCTTAACCGGCCGAGTGGCCTGGTCTTCCCGAATCGCGCCAAACCGGCGCACGTGCGGGGTGCTCCTGACGGAGCTGTCACTTCAGGCAAACCATAGAAGTATAGCGTGATTCGGGCAGAGAAGGTCAAAAGGCAGTTATCGGTTGTCAGTTGTCAGTTGTCGGTGCCGTCCGGGCGCTTATCAAAAAGTGCCTCCACGCGCGGACCGCATCTCCAGAACGCAATTACCGCAATCAAGAGAACAACTACGCGAAAAGTTAGCAACACCGTTGCCAATATGTAGTAGGCACTCCAATAGTCGCTCGTGGTGGCCAACGCACTTTGCTGTCCGACGTGGCGAGATAAGCTAAACAGCCGTTCCGGGAGGTAGGTCAGTTCAACGAATGCCCAAGTCGCCAGCAACAGCGCAAACCCGCGACTAATCACAAGCACCGCATCTCTTTTTGACATGAGTTGAGCGCGCTCTCATACCGATGTTAGCTCGATTGCTCGTACACTCCTATAACATTTCCTCCAGAATCTCGCTAAATACCGCCTAGCGGGACTTGCTCGCGACGCATTTGTATTCCCGCATGCTGTTCTTCCCTGGTTCGCGGACATAGATTCTGATCGTCTTCGGTGAATCGGCCCCTTGCGTGTAACCCCAGCGAGCGGGATAGGTGTTCGCTGTGCCGTCAGGCCCAATGCTGGAAAGCTCGACGTTACAGGACAGCTTGACTGGCTGCCTCCACGAATTTTGAGACAAGGAACCGATCACGTGGGTCGTCGTACCAGACGCGCTCTTCGAAAGCTGCGCGTTCATGACGGTCAGTGTTAGCGGGTATTCAGGTAGTGAGTTCGATTGGGCGAAAAGAAAACCTGCCAGGAACAGAAGCGCTACTCGAAAAGCGGATTTGGCCATCGATAATTGCCGCCGGTGAATGCTGGAGGCATTGCGGTTCTTTGAACAACAGCCCGCAGGGCGGCACAAGCGTAGCCCAGCACGTGAGTGCTGGGAAACCGTGTTTAACAAAGGGAGAGTCCCCTTTAGGGGACGACACACCCTTATGTCGTCCCTAAAGGGACCCTCATCAGAATTTGACGCGTACCCAGCACTCACGCGCTGGGCTACGCTTGTGTCGCCCTTCGGGCTGGGCGAAGCACGCCGCCGCGAGCGCAACTAGCAGCGGACGCAATTATATTTATGACTCCAAATAACTTAAGCTGCGAAAACGGCGCGGCGGAAGCCGCGCCCCGTCGAACGCGAACGCGGACCTGAGGTCCGCTCCACCTACAACCCCACGCACACCGTCTTCACTTCGGTGTACATCTCCAGGACTTCGTGGCCCATCTCGCGGCCCCAGCCTGACTGTTTGTATCCGCCGAAGGGCAGCGCCGCGTCGAAGACGTTGTAGCAGTTGATCCACACCGTGCCCGCCCGCAGCCTGCTCGCCACCTCGTGCGCCTTGCTGATGTCTCGCGTCCACACCGCGGCGGCCAATCCATACTCGCTCTGGTTGGCTTCGGCGACGATCCTGTCGATGTCCTTGAACGGCATCGCGCACACCACCGGCCCAAAGATCTCTTCGCGCACGACTTTCATGTCGGGCTTGGTCTTCACCATCACCGTGGGCTCGACGAAGTATCCCGCGCCCGGGCGCTTCTTGCCGCCCACGACGGCCTCCGCGCCTTCGCTGAGACCCGATTCGAGATAGCTGCACACGCGGTTCAACTGCTCGGTCGAAACCAGCGGACCCATGTCCGTCTCGGGATCGAAGCCGGGGCCGACCTTGATCTTTTTGGCGCGCTCGGCGACGCCCTCGACGACCTGGTCAAAAATCGCCTGCTCGACGTAGAGCCGCGATCCCGCGCAGCAGCACTGGCCGTGATTGAAGAAGATGGCGTTGGCGGCGCCTGGGATCGTCGCGCTCATGTCGGCGTCGTCGAAGACAATGTTCGGTGACTTGCCGCCGAGTTCGAGCGATACCTTCTTCAGATTACCCGTGGCGGCTTGCACGATCAGTTTGCCAACTTCCGTCGATCCGGTGAACGCGACCTTATCGACATCGGGATGCGATGCCAGCGCGGCACCCGCGGTTTCGCCATATCCGGTGACCACGTTGACCACGCCATCGGGGAATCCGGCTTCGGCGATCAGCTCGGCCAACAGGAGCGCGCTCAGCGGCGTCTGCTCGGCGGGTTTCAGAATGACGGTGCAGCCGGTGGCCAACGCTGGACCGAGTTTCCAGGCCGCCATCAGGAGCGGGAAATTCCACGGGATAATCTGCCCGACCACGCCCACCGGCTCGCGCCGCGTGTAGGCGAAAAACTTGTTCGAGAACGGAATGGTGTTGCCTTCGATCTTCGTCGCCCATCCCGCCATGTAGCGGAACAGATCGACGGCCAGAGGCACATCGGCGACGCGCGCCACTGCGAGCGGCTTGCCGTTGTCGAGACTCTCGATCTGCGCGAACTCCTCCGTGTGCTGCTCGACCAGATCGGCCAGCTTCCACATCAGGCGCCCGCGCTCGGAGGCCGACATCTTCGGCCACGCGCCGCTCTCGAAGGCATTGCGAGCGGCTTTGACCGCGAGATTGATGTCCTCGCGATCGCCTTCGGCCACCTGCACCATCACCTCGCCGGTGGCGGGATTGTAGACCGGAAATTTTTTACCGGAGACCGGGTTGACCCACTTGCCATTGATGAACATTTTGCGCGCGCCGGCGATGAATTCCTGCACGCGAGGATGCATTTGCGAAACGCTTGCTGTAGCAGACATGGAAATCTCCTGGAAAAGATTGCAGGGAAACTCGGCTGAACGAAGGCCGAAGAGAAATTCAAGATGCCGCTGCGCGCTTTCGTCAGCTAGCGGGGAAGTGTATCAGAAAGGCGAGCAGCCGGAGCTGCCGGAACGAGTCAAGACAGCTCCGTTGCATCTCGCCGATCTTCTTGCTTGTTATTTCGCTGGAAGGCGAGTCAGTGATGGCCCGCCTGCGCCATCGCCTGCTCCACGGTGGTGGCGACCGTGAAGAGCTGCTCGACCTTGGTCACCTTCAACGAGGTCAGCAGGCGATCGTTGGCGCCCACCAGCACCAGCTTGCGCCCGGAGTTTTCGCGCGACACATGCGCCCCCACCAGGCAGCCAATGCCGGCGGAGTCGATGTACGGCATGTCGGCGACGTCGATGATCAGCAGATCGGAGCTATCGGCCCGGACCATGGTTTGCAGCGGGAAGAAATTTCCCAGCAGCAACGGGCCGTGCAAGCGCAGAACCGTGGTGCCGGGGCCTTTTTCAATCTTGTCTATTTCCAATGGCTTGTCTTGCATGCGGCAGATTTTATAACGTGCGATTCACAATCGGCTATTAATTTCGCGTGACTGGGCCTCTTCGGTGAAGACCAAGGTCGGGCCCTGACTCATGCTCCTCCGCACGCGCGATTTTTCTGCCAGTCCCAAAGCTGTGCCCTCACTCGCCTCGTCCAAGCTCTCTGGGTACGCGCGTGTGATTGGCACCCGTCGCTTTAAGCGACGGCGAATAGGACTGATAGCTGATAACTGACAACTGACAACTGACAACGATCCCTGATCCCTGACCCCTGCCTCACTTCATCGGCGGCAGATACTGCAGGTAGCGGGCGAAGAACCAGCACAGGAAAAACACGATCGGGATGTGCAGCATCATCTGCAGCACGCCGTAGCCGACAAGGTCGCGCGCCTTGAGCCGCAGAATCCCCAGCAGCGGCAGCATCCAGAACGGATTGACCAGGTTCGGCAGCGCCTCGGCCGCGTTGTAAATTTGCACCACCCATCCCAGATGCACCTGATGCAGATTGGCGGCCTGCAGAACGTAGGGCGCTTCGATCACCCACTTGCTTCCGCCGGAGGGCACGAACATTCCCAGCACCGCCGAATACATCGCCACCAGCAGCGGATAGGTCTGGTGGGTGCTGATCGCGACAAACAGATGGGCCAGCCAGTCGGACATGCCGGTGCCGACGATCATGCCGAAGATGACCGCGTAGAACGGAAACTGAATCAGCACGCCGCCGGTGGCGGGAACGCACTCGGCCACCGAGCGAATAAACGCTTCGCGGACGCCAGTGCAGCAGCAAGCCCGGCGGTAATGAACAACAGGTTGTAGGTGTTCAGGTCGAGCGCGGCCAGCGCGCCCTGCGGCGAGCTGCGGAAGAAGTCGACCAGGTACCAGCCCAGGTAGCGCCGCAACGAACACCGAGAGCACGGACTGTATTCCAGCCATTCGCCCGGCTTGGTGCGCGGCTCGCGGGGCGATCGGCAATCGTACGTCGATGCCGTAGTCGGCCGCCGTGCTCGCGTTCTCCTGCCGAAGGCGCCGAGAGGTAGGCGATGATGACGGACACGATGATCAGGACCACGGCGATGGCATGCTCTGCCAGAGGAACATTGTCTGACGGAGCGGGATAAGCCGCTGAAATCGCCAGCAATGCGGGCGGGATCGCGCTCTTGGTGGCCATCATCATGGCCGCCGAAGACGACAGCCCGAGCGCCCACGTCGCGCCCAGTCCCAGATAGGCGGCGCCGCCGGCCGCGCGATAATCCATGCCCTTCACGCGGGCGGCCATCTCTCGCGCCAGCAGTCCGCTGAAGATGAGGCTCAGTCCCCAGGAAATCAGCGAGGTCAGCATGGAGAAGAGCGCGATCATCGCGATGGCACTGCGGCCCGTCTTCGGGATCTTGGCCAGCCAGCGGATCAGGCGGCTCACCAGCGGCGTTGTGGCCACCACGTATCCGCCAATGATGATCATCACCATCTGCATGGTGAATGGCACCAGCGTCCAAAAGTTCTTGCCGCCCTGCACGGCGAGCTTGGCTGGCGACTGCTTCAGCAGCAGGCCGAAGATGAAGACGAACAGAATGCCGAGCAGAGCAAAGACCAGGGGATCGGGGAACCAGCGCTCGCTCCAACTCGCCAGCGACAGTCCAAAGCGAGCCAGACCGCTTTCCGTGCTGCGTTCACCTCGTTGCGACTGCGTCGCCATGGGCAGCTCCTTTGTTGCAAATCGATGAACTGCGGATTGCCGCAAAGTCTAGCACGCGGGGCGACGCTATTCACGGCAATGTTCGTCACCGGCTCATGTGATGCCTCTTGCGTGACAAACTCGCCCGGCGCGCCGTATATTCACGGGCGATGCCGCAAGCCGCCATGCCCGACCTCATCGCCCGCGCGCAGCAGCACAGCGAGCGCGTGGCCATCGTCGATTCCGGCGGCAGCTACACTTATGCCCAGCTGCTTGAGGCCTCGTCGCGCGTCGCGGCAACCCTGCTCGATGGTCAGAAGGACTTGCGCGAGCAACGGGTGGCGTTTCTCGTCACTCCGGGATTCCCGTGGGTCGCGGTGCAATGGGGGATCTGGCGGGCCGGCGGCATCGCCGTACCGCTGCCGCTGGGCACGCCGTGGAGCGAGCTTGCGTACTACGTCGAAGACACACAGGCATCGTCACTCATCTGCGATGACGGGAACGAGCTGACGGTCGAGCCGGCGAAGGCAAGCGGCAAAGTTCGCGTAGTTCCCTGCTCCGTCGCGCTGACCAGCGGACTCGCCGCGCTGCCCGCGGTGGCGAATCCGCGACGCGCGATGATCCTCTACACCAGCGGCACCACCAGCAAGCCCAAAGGCGTGGTGACGACGCACACGAATATTGCAGCGCAGATTGCCAGCCTCGCCACAGCGTGGGAGTGGACGGCCGACGATCGCATCGTCCTCTGCCTGCCGCTGCATCATGTGCACGGCATCATCAATGTTGTCTCGTGTGCGCTGTGGTCGGGCGCGGTGTGTGAGATGCTGCCGCGATTTGATGCCGACGCGATCTGGGCGCGCATCGCCGCGGCGAACTCACGCTCTTCATGGCCGTGCCCACCATCTACGTCCGGCTGATCGCCGCCTGGGAGAAGGCTTCCGCCGAGCGATCGCAAGCGGTGGAGCGAAGGCGCCGCGAACGTTGCGACTCATGGTCTCGGGCTCGGCCGCCTTGCCGGTGAGACGCTGGAGCGCTGGCGTGAGATCACCGGCCACACTCTGCTGGAGCGCTATGGCATGACGGAGATCGGCATGGCGCATCTCGAATCGCGTATCGCGGCGCAGCGCATGCCGGGCAGCGTCGGGAAGGCCGCTGCCACGGGTCGCAGGTGCGACTGGTCGACGAGGGCGGCTACGAGGTCTGCGCCGGGCACGCCGGCGAGATCGAAGTGCGCGGGCCGAACGTCTTCGGCGAGTATTGGGGCAAGCCCGACGCCACGCGCGAGGCCTTTCGCGACGGCTGGTTTCGCACCGGCGACACTGCGGTCATCGAGAACGGTGTTTATCGCATTCTGGGACGCAGCAACGTCGACATTCTGAAGACCGGGCGGCCATAAAGTTTCGGCGCTCGAGATGGAGGAGACGTTGCGCGAGCATCCCGCCATTGCGCGAATGCGCCGTCGTCGGCGTTCCCGATGCTGGAATGGGGGGAGCGCGATTTGCGCGGCGCTGGTGCTAGCAACGGCCAGACGCTCGACGCTTGAGGAGCTGCGCGCCTGGGCGCAAGGAGCGGACTGGCGGTGCACAAAGTGCCGATCTCGCCTGCTTCTGCTGGAGGCCTGCCGCGCAACGCCATGGGTAAAGTGACCAAGCCGGCGATGCGGGAGCTGTTCGAAGCGCCTCGTGGATCAGCGCTAGGCTTCAGCCCGTGCCCTCGCATGTATATTGAGTCAAGGGCGCTGAGATCTTCGATCAGCGCCCAAGAGGCATTTTGCCACCTCGCGGACGCGGCTAAAGGCCTGCACTACCTCATCCTTGACGCGTGTGTTACGCTGCCCCACAGCGTTGCAGTCTCGCGCCCAGAACTGTCCGCGGCAGGTTCAACATGTCAGACACTGCGGTTCCGCATCCCGGCAACTGAAGACCCACACCAAACTCAATCGCTCGCAGATCGTCGGCTTCTGGGCCGCGTGGACGGGCTGGACGCTCGACGGCATGGACTCCGTCATCTATGCGCTCGTCCTCAGCCCGGCGCTGAACGAGTTGCTGCCCAAGTCGGGCATCAAGGCCACACCCGCCACGGTGGGCTATGCAGGCTCGGTGCTGTTTGCGCTGTTCCTGGTCGGCTGGGGCCTATCGCTGATCTGGGGGCCCATCGCCGATCGCTTCGGACGCACGCGCGTGCTCGCCGCGACCATCTTCGTCTACGCGGTGTTCACCGGGCATGGCGGCGCTGTCGCAGAATGTCTGGCAGCTGGCGCTGTTCCGTTTGCTCGCGGGCATCGGCATCGGCGGCGAGTGGGCGCTGGCCGGAACCTATGTCGCCGAAGCATGGCCGGAAGACCGTCGCAAAATGGGCGCCGGCTATCTGCAGACCGGCTACTACGCCGGATTTTTCCTGGCCTCGGCGCTGAACTTCACCGTCGGCGCGCACTTCGGTTGGCGCGCGATGTTCTGGTGCGGGCTGACGCCGGTGATCGTGGCATTCATCGTGCTTCGCCGCGTGAAAGAGCCGGAGCGCTGGGAGCGCAAAGCCAGCAAACATGCGCTGGCGCGTCATCCGCTGGTCAGCATCTTCACCGGCCGCCCTACACACTCCGCACGATGGTAAACACGGTTCTGCTGGCTGCGGCAATCTGCGGGCTGTGGGCCGGCGCCGTCTATGCGCCGACCGCAATTATCGGATCTGGCCAAGCGAGCCGGCATGCTGCAGGCGCAGGCGGTGAAGACTGTCGTCGCTGGGCATGGGATTGTTGTCAGTGGGCACGATTCTCGGCTGCCTCGCCTTGCCGCCGCTAGCCGAGCGCTTCGGACGCCGGATACATTGGCCTTCTATTTTCTGCGGGATGGCGATCTGCATCCTGCTGAGCTTCGGCTGGGCCTTCTACCTGCCGCACGGGCTCAATCTGTTCATCACGGTGCTGTTCTTCCTGGGATTCTTCGGCGGCAACTTCGCCATGTTCAGTCTCTGGCTGCCCGAGCAGTACGACACGTCGGTGCGCGCGACGGCCTTCGCGTTCACGACTTCGTTTGGGCGCTTCATCGCCGCGGGCGTGAACTTCAGCATTGCGGCATTGGTGCGCGGAACGGGAACGCTGGGCAAGCCGGTTGCGATTACCGCAATCGCTTTCGGCATCGGACTGCTGGTGATTCCGCTGGGCTGGGAAACGCGCGGCAAAACGCTGCCGGACTGAGCGCCTACGTCGACCGCAGTCGCGCCTCGGAGATGACTTCGAGCGCCTTGGTGTGCAGCTTGAACCTGGCACCGCAACTCGGGCAAACGACTTGAATCAGGATGGAAGGGTCAAAGGTCGGATCCTCGGCTTCGCATTCGCGAATGGGAACCCACTTGGAGCACTGCGAGCAGCGAGTTGCCAGATAGTGCGGCATCGTAGTTCGAGCAGACGACTGCACATCCCAGGTTTGTTATTTCACTGCTGAGCTGAGAGTTTCTGACAATATCACGATTCATTTTGTAAAGCCATAGTCGCGCCAGGCCTGGTTGGCGCTGCCCAACACGGCGGGTCGCGAGACTTCGGCCCCGCAGCGCGGACACTCATGAAATTCTTCCAGCGCTTCTCCGGCGTCTAAAGATGCTTCCGAGCAATACACGATTTTGTTGGCATGATGATTCATCGGCGCGCCGCATACCGGACAACGGATCACTTCGTCACTCATGAGCAATTCCTCTTCCGATTCTCGTCGCAATCAAGTGAGCGGCACGTGTTCGCGCCCGTAGCGCAGGGTCGTGGCCATCCAGATGAGTTCTTTCAGAAACTGATCGATGCGCGCCAGAAATGCCGGGTCGACGAGCGCGCCCGTGGCGTCGAACAGGCCGCGGGCATTGCCGAAGTTCAGGTCCCAGAAGATGGTCACCAGGCCCAGCTCGCGCAGCACCGGCAAGAGATTCTCGATTACGCGTGAGCCGCCGAATACGCCGGCTGAGACGCCGGCAATCCCCACGGCTTTGTGGATGTACTCCTTCACGCAACTATCGAGCACGTGTTTCAGCAGCCCGGGGTAGCCGTGATTGTATTCGGGCGAGACGATGACCAGCGCGTCGGCGCGCTCCATGAGTGAAGAGAGGCCGGGATCTTTGATGGCCTCTCCCGCGTCATCGGTCGGCAGCGGCAGCTTCGCGATATCGATCAGCTCGGTGGTGACCTGCGGACGTTTGCTGGTCTCGGCAACGAGAAGGCGCGCCACCGCCTCGCTGTTTCTTCCCTTGCGCGTCGTTCCTAGTACGATGGGTATAAAGAGCGGTCGCTCTTCGGGCAATCGTTCCTCCCTTGTGTCACAGCGTTCGCTAGGTTACACCAGCGGGATTGTGAAGTGGAAATGCGAGCCGTTCGGGTAGTGCGGTGCTTCAGCCTCGCCTCCCGGCAGCAATTACTCGATGGGCTTTTAGGCCCTGAGGTGCACTTCAGCAAACCTGGATGGCCGCAATCATTGCGGTTCGACCGCGAGACCTCAGCCGCCAAAAGCCGGCTCTGACAACCCAGCGTTGCCTAAAGGCCCGCACTACCCGAGCAGGGCATCAAATCGAGGCTTTCAGCGGCCTGGGACGTCTCGCCCTGACTCATGTCCTCCAAACCCGGAGTTACTCCCTTGCGTCTTTCGCCGTACCTTCGCTTGACCCACCCCAGACTCGGACGTTCACTGGATACTGGCGTCGCTTCCCCAGAGTTCGCCGCCGCACACTTATCCGGGATTCATGAAGTAAAACATGAAGGTCACCGTCCGTATCACCGAACGATGGATCTATCGCATGCGCCGCGTGCTGGCGACGCTGTGCCTGGCGGTGCTCTCGGTGCTGATCGGCTACAAGGTGGTCTTCGGCGCCAATGGCATGAAAGTTTGGGAAGGTAAGAAGACCCAGGCCTCCGAGCTGCAGGAGCAGATCGACCACATGCGTGAGGAGCAGGAAAAACTGCAACGCCACGTCGACGGCCTGCGGCGAGGCGATGCTCCCGTCATCGAGAAGGAAGCGCGCGAGCAGCTCGGCTTTGTGAAGCGGGGCGAAGTTGTGCTCTTCGAACAGCGGGCCAAGACCGATCCCAAGCCGCCCGCCGTCGCCGACAACCTCAATCAAAAATAGTCGTCACTACTCGCTGGGTGCGCGATAGCGCTCGCGATAGTGAACCTGGAAGCGAGTGTCCTCGGACACCGGCGCGACTTTCACCGTGATTTTGTGCCACTTGCCGTCGCGTAAAGAGTCGCTGGGGCGTGTAGCCGAGCACATACTCGTTCCGCAACTCCCTGCTGATGATGCCGGCGATTTCCGGAATCTTGTGGCGATTATCCGCCGCGATGGTTCGGCCTCCACTCACGTCGGTGAGTTCGCTCAGCCAGTTTCTTCCCATGCGCTCTTCGCAGGCTTTTCAGCAGCGGGATCGGCTCTTCATCGAAGATGCCGATGGCATAGGTCAAACATCGGCTTCGTCAATGAGTCGCTTGATTTCGTCGCGGGTATAGCGACTGGTGTTATCGCCGCCGTCGGAGATGATGAGTAACGCCCGGCGTTGATAGCGGGCGGTCCGCAACTGCGAAATCGCCAGATAAATAGCGTCGAACAACGCGGTGCGGCCTTGTGGCCTGCGCGGCCGACGAGCCGGTCCTCCATCGTGCCGACCGAATCGGACGCCGTGGCAATGAGCGTCGGCTTGTTGGATACAGTCACGGCAAAGTATTCGTCTTCCGAGTTGGCGTTGCTGAGAAACTCCTGCAAGGCCTGGTATTCATACTCGATTTTGT
Organism: uncultured Acidobacteriaceae bacterium; assembly: GCA_963747045.1. Classification (GTDB taxonomy): domain Bacteria; phylum Acidobacteriota; class Terriglobia; order Terriglobales; family Acidobacteriaceae; genus Bog-257. Next base: position 214,285 of record CAVVDN010000003.1, read on the forward strand.
TTTTCATGCTGGCGCTGCAATCCAGGACCAGCGCGATGGAGATCGGCGCGTCTTCGTGCGAAAAATATCGGACCTGCTGCTGCGCCGTGCCTTCGTAGAGCTTGAAGTCTTGCTGGCGCAGGTTCAGGACCGGGTGGTTCATCGGATCCGATACCGTCACTGGAACCAGCACCAGGTCCACATCCGCGCGTAGCGGCCGCGTGTGCAAACTGATGCCGGGGGGGCCGGACTCGTCGGACGCTGCGGGCGGCTGGATCCTGGGCACCACATGGACGTCATCGCTGGACTGCGACCAGGCCGAGGTACCCACTGCGAAGGCGCACGCGACGCCCGCGGCAAGAAACAGCTTCTGGACTGCAAACAGCCATAAAGCGCTCTTTGTAACCATGAACGCTCCTCCTCATGGCGGGTGCCAGGCCAGTTGGCGCAAGATGAACTTGGTCTTCAGGCTGCCGACTATGGCGACAGATGCTCGACGCTCGACAGGAAGCTCACTTCGTCCCCATGTTTGCGGAGAAGCTTCTCACGAACTGGGCGAGTGGGATACAGAAAAGCGAGAGGAGGTGCGGATTTTTTGTGAAGAGGCGCGGTCCGGCGCGGGGCTGACGCCTTCTAAAGGTTGCTGAAAAACGCGGAAAAACAGGTCGCTCGCGGCCTGAAGTGTCTGCGTGAGAACCCTGTCGTCCCTGGAGGGATTCGACGTCTTTGCCTATCCTCCCAGCGCTGAAGCGCTGGGCTAAACTCTTCCGCGCCTACGGCGCTCGTTGTATCGCGATGAACGTGCGTCTTGCTCCACCACATCACTGCAAATCGAGTTCTCAGGCAGACCCTGAAGGCCGCAATGACCAAGATAAAAGACTCGCAAGAGCGTAGCTGAAGCTGCGTGCTTTCAGCGGCTTGCCATCGAGTTTTTCAGCAGCCGACGCGGCGCTTACTTCAGTCCAAACGAGTAGCTCAAACCCGAACTCGTGCCGTAGTCGCTGCCGGACAAATGCTGCGGCGGTTGGTTGTCCCAGTTGCCGTAGAAGGAGACGTTCCACGATAGATCGCCGGTGATCTTGATGTAGTAGGTGGCATTGGTCTCCACGAAGATGCGGCCGGGCTGGGTGAGCGCGGGAAAGGCGTTGGCGCTGATATCCAGATTGGTCTTGTTGAAGCGGAAGAACTTCAGTTGCGTGCCCAGCAGCACGGCGCCGACATTTTCGGCCGGGACTGGGGTGGTTGTCACTTGCTTGTAGTTGGTGTTCTGCCAGGCCAGCCCGCCGACGACCGCGATGATCGTGTTGTTCGTGTTCTTGAGATACCGCCCAATGCCGCCGCCGAGATTGGTTTGCAGGCGAATGTCCTGCTCGGAGCTCTGCAGAAAACTGCCGATACCCGTGTAGAACCAGTTGTTCCAGCGCAGCAGACGCAGGACGCTCAGATTGAGCTGGTTGCGGGTCGCGGCCGAGGAGGTGCCGCTGCTCGAGGACAACGTGGAAGCGTAGCTGGCGTCGGCCGACCAGCGCGGGCGCAGATATTCCAGGTCGGCCGCAAGACTGTACTGCGTGTTCTGATTCCCCTTGGTGTAAATGATGCCGGAGTTGATGTCGCCGCTGAAACGCTGGAAGAATTTGTCGGAGGTTTCCGCCAGGGTCACGATTTGCTTGCGCGGCAGGACCGCAGTTTGGTCCGGCGCCTCCACGACGTTGATTTCCACCGGCCGCTTCTCCTCCGTTTCGGCCGTGCTGAGCGTGCCGGTATAGACCGAGCCATCGGTCGTCTTCACGATGAAGAGCTGCTTGCTCTCGATGTAAGCGACCTTCGACCATTGCACCGACGAAGTGCCGAGGATGTAGTCGAAGCTGGCGTAGAGCACACCTTCGCTCAGGCCTTTGATCTCGGCGGTCAGGCGATCGCCATTTTTCATGACCAGCACGTCGGTTTTGTCGCGCGCCAAAAGCGGCGGAGCGACCAGGAGCAACAAGAGCAAAGATCGGAGAAGAAGCTTCATGGGCATGCCTTTTGGCGCAGGAGAATCGATTTCCCGGAAACCATCGTCCCCGCCGCCTGCCTATTTCACAGAAAAGTAAAGATTGAGAATACCGCCCAGCGCATTCACCTGCCGATTGTGCGAGCCGCCGGTATTGTTCTCGTGCTGATAATAAGGGCTGATCTGCACTTTGCTACCCAGTGGAATGGTGACACCGGCATCTACCTCCGTGGTGCTCCACTTCTGGTAGAGGCTTTCATAAAAGAATTCCGCGCTAGCGTAGGGGATGAGGTCTACGCGGCCGGCGTTAAACGGGCGTTCAATCTGGATGCGATTGCGATAGCGCCAGGTGAAAGCTCCAACTTCCCAGTCGAGATCGGCACGATTTCGATCCGAGATTTCGAAAGTAGTGAAGGGAAGTTGCAACGTCGCCACCGGCTCGATGCGATTCGTTGCGGGCGCGTCGTTGGCCTGCGGAAGGTAGCGATATCCGAAGGACAGCACCAGCAGGCTGCTCTTGGAGTGGTCCAGGTCGAGCGTCGCAATCTTCTGCAGCCTAGGTATCGACCGGATGAAGAAATCGAGGCTGGGACCAATCTCTGCCTGCGTGGGAACGCCGCCCTCGCGTGTCTCCTTTGCCTGAAACCAGATCCGCGTGTCGGAATTCAGCTCGAGGTAGGTATCGAGTTCGGGCAGGGTCTGTACGGTTTGCGCCCGGGCGGGAACACACCAAAGAAAGACCAGGGCCGCGGCGATCGACCACGCGTGCGCGCGCGCCGACATCTTCGCTGATTTGACATCCGCAACTTTCATCTCCACGTTGGCAACTGCGGACCCTAGCTGGGTCTTAGTGGCTCGCCGCGCGCGATGCGGCCGCAGATGTCTTGCGCGTCGCGATCGATGTGCTGCCAGAAGTGCAGCAGCCCGCTGCACAAATAGTTCAAGCCGAGCTCGCCTTCCGGAGTCCGGAGGAGGCGATTCTTGGGGCATTCGCCGTTACAGGCGAACAGATATTTGCAGTCACGGCAGCGCTGGGGCAGGGTGTTGAACTTGTCGAAGCCGAATTTCTTCTGCTCCTCGGAGAAGACCATGCGCGAGCTCGAGGTCTGCTGGATGTTGCCCAGCTTGTACTCGGGGTACACATAGTGATCGCAGGAGTACAGGCTGCCGTCGTGCTCCAGAGCCACGCCTTTGCCGCAGAACTCGTGATAGATGCAGAGCTGCGAATCTTTGCCCATCCACTGCGCCACCGCGGTCTCGAACAGGTTGATGAAGACCTTGCCGATATCGCGGCGGTACCAGTCGTCCCAAACCTTGCAGAGAAAGTAGCCCCAATCGTCGGGATCGATGGACCAGTCCGTCACCACGGAGTCGGCATTGCCGGGATGTGCGGCCGGCGAATCATACAGCGGCAACGATGCCGTGTCCCACATTTGCGGCGCGACGTTGCGGAAGACTTTGGGCTCGACGCAGGGAATGAACTGCATCTCGCGCGGCCGGACTTCGTTTTTGAGGAAGCGATAGACGTCGAGCGGCCGTTTGGCGTTGATGCGATTGATGACACTCAGCGAATTGAAGGGCACGCCGTGCCGGTGCAGCATCTGCGCGGCGGCAAAAACTTTGGCGAAGGTCGGCTTCCCGTCTTTGCCTACGCGGTAGGCGTCGTGCAATTCTTCGGGACCGTCAATGCTGAGGCCGACCAGAAAATGATTGCGCTTGAGGAAGGCTCCCCATTCGTCGTTGAGCAGGGTTCCATTGGTCTGGAGATCGTTCTCGACGCGCTGCCCGGGCTTCTTGTACTTGTGTTCAAGTGCGACGGCCTTCTCGAAGAATTCCAGGCCAAGCAGCGTCGGCTCGCCGCCCTGCCACGAGAAAACAACTCGCTCTCCGTCTTGCCCTTCAATGTACTGCCGGATGTGCGTCTCCAGAATTTCGTCGGAGATCTGAAATTTGCTCTCGCTGCCCAGCAATTTCTCTTTGTGCAGGTAATAGCAATAAGTGCAATCGATGTTGCAGATCGCGCCGACCGGCTTGATCATCGCGTGATAAGTGCGCGTTGCTCCGGCCGGCCGGGGCGCGGGGGAGAGATCGGAAATCTGAACGAGTTGATTCATACAAACGACGGCTGAAGTAAGCAGGCGGCGGGTTCCGCCGCCCGCTCGGGTTACGTGGTTCTCTATTGGCCTTCGTGTTCCTTCATCATCTCCGTGATCTTGGCCTTGATGGCCGACAAGTTGAAGCTGGCGGGATCCTGCATCGGCGGAAAGTCGATGGCAGTCTGCGCGAGCTTCCCGACCTCTTGCTGCACGAGCACGAAACGCCAGAACTCGCGGGCATAGAAGTCGTTCATGTAGCCCCCGCCCATCTCGTTCAGGCTTTCACCGCGGATTGACGGCGTCCGCTCGAACGGATCTTGCCGGATGTTGACGATGGTCGGCATGTCGGTGGTGACCTTTTCTCCCGGCCAGCCCCAGGGCTGCTGGAAGAATTGGAATTTGAAGTCGTCGATGCGAAGGGCGCCCAGATGCGGGCCGCCGAAGTAGAAGACTTCGTGACGCGCGGAGGGTCCTTTGCCTTCCAGCAGAGCCATCTGGTTGTAACCGTCCAGATGGTTCTTGTAGGTGCGGTCGCCGAGTTTTACGCCCTTCAGCAACTGGTCGGTGATGTTCGGATTGCCGGCAGCGGCGGCGAGCGTAGGCAGCCAGTCGAGGCCGGAGAAGATGCCGTTCTCCACCGTGCCCGGCTTCACGTGTCCGGGCCAGCGGATGATGGCAGGCACGCGGAAACCGCCTTCGAAGACGGTGCCCTTGGTGGCCCGGAACGGTGTCATGCCGCCGTCCGGCCAGGTGAACACCTCCGCGCCGTTGTCGGTGGTGAAGATGACGATGGTGTTCTCCGCCTCACCGATATCGTCGAGATGCTTCATGATTTCGCCGACGCAATCGTCCAGTTGCGCCATGCCGGCTTCTTCGATGTTGTAGTTGCTGGTGGCATTCATCATCGCCTGGTACTTCGGCGGGATGTAGCTGAAGACGTGCATGCGGGTGGTGTTGTGCCAGATGAAGAACGGCTTGCCGTCCTTCTTGGCCTTGTCCATGAAGGCATCCGTGCTCTGGACGAGAACTTCGTCGAAGGTCTCCATGTCGTACTTGGCCGGCTTGCCTTGCTGCCAGTTCTGCATGTCCTTCATATTCGGGAATGGCGGCAGCGGGCCTTCATCCACAATTTTCTGCTTACCCACCGGGCCCCATCTGGGCTGGACGGTGCTATCGGCCGTGTCCGTCGCCCAGCAATGCACCAGATTGCGCGGGCCGGTCTTGTCAATCCAGTCCTGGGGATAGTCGAACCAATAGGGATCGGACATGGCGTCGAGGTGATAGAGGTAGCCGAAGAATTCGTCGAAGCCGTGCACGCACGGCAGGAACTTGTTGAGATCGCCGAGGTGGTTTTTGCCGAATTGTCCCGTCTCATACCCCTGGGTCTTGAGTACGGTGGCCAGCGTAACGGCCTCTGCCGGCAGGCCAACATCGGCTCCCGCCTGGCCGACGGTTGTCATTCCGGTGCGAAGAGGAATTTCGCCTGTGATGAAGTTGGCGCGTCCCGCCGTGCAGCTGGCTTCGGCGTAGTAGTCGGTGAACATCATGCCCTGGGCGGCAAGTTTGTCCAGGTTCGGCGTCTTGCCCGACATAATGCCCCGGTGATAAGCGCCGATGTTGAACCAGCCGACATCGTCGCCCATGATCACCAGAATGTTGGGCGGTTTACTGTTTGCAGCTTGCGCGTGCGCGAGAATGCCGCCGCCGGCGCCGAGCATTACGCTCGATACCGTGAGCAGTCCCATCATTGTCTTCCGGGCGCTCGCCCTTAAGTCCGTCATTTGATTCTCCTCTTGTTCACTTGCGGATCTTTCCAGGGCCCAATGAAGCCAGACAACAAGTAAAGTTGCAGGTGACCGCTCAGGTCACGAATGAAGAAAGTTTTGCTGATTGATTTGCAGTATGCTCCCGAATTCTGATCACTCCATAGTTAAATTCCATGCCGCGGTTTTCGGCGCGTACTGCAATAGGCCATCGGTGACCAGGGCAGCCCTTCCGAGCTGCCCTTGGTTGAGTTGGTGGTTGCCGGTTGAGCGAAGAAAAACTGTTACTTCGCATCAGCCGCGCTCATCTCCGCTTGCTTCAACTTCTGAACGTCGGCGGGGGTGAGCTGCGGGTGATCGACGGCGATCGTCAGCTTGTCGATCGTGCCGGTAAAGTTGAACGGCACCTGATAATCCTGATCGTCGATCGGCGAACCCGTATCCGCACCGATATCGAAGGTCTCATCGATGGTGAAGATCAACGGGATTGTCTTGTCCAGGGTCTGCGTGGAGACGACCTTGCCATCAACCTTCAGCGTCCCGGTGGCGGGGCGTCCAATGCCACTGAGATTGTTGAAGGCCAGCGTAGCGAATCCCAGTCCGTCGTATTTGAAGTCGTACTCCAGGGTGTGCTTGCCGGAGGTGAGTGCGTCGGGACCCTGCCATTTCACCTTCTTCAGACCAAGCAGGTTCCAGGTGAACATCGGCTTGCCCTTTAGCAGGTAGAAGCCGTAGCCGCCGAAGCGGCCGCCTTCGGTGACGATCACGCCCTCCGCACCGTTCTGTGGCACGTCAACATCAGCGGTGATGGTGAACGAGGTACCCAGAAGATTCGGTGCAGCCGCCGTGGGGATTCCGCTCACAGGGTCGCCGGTGTAGGTAAAGACGTTGCGGCCCGCCGCCAGGCTCGGACGCGGCGCAACCACGCGGGTCGCAACCGACGCATCCAAGGGCAGCACCTGATACTTGGCGAACTCGCCAAACATCAGGTCCTTCATCTCCTGGACCTTGGTCGGATTTTTTGCGGCCACATCGGTGTACTGTGTCCAGTCATGACGGACGTCGTACAGCTCGAACTTGAACGCAGTAGCGGGATCAGGAGTGGCCGCGCTCGCCAGCACCCAGGGTGGACGAGTGGGAACGGCGCTCAACATCCAGCCATCGTTATAGAGACCCTGCACGCCGAACATCTCGAAGTATTGCGTCTTGTGTGTGGTAGGCGCATTGGCATTGGCCTTGTCGAAGGTATAGGCCATGCTCACCCCCTCGATGGGCTTCTGCGCAACTCCATCCACCATGACCGGCGCGGGAATGCCTGTGGCCTCAAGGATGGTGGGAACGATGTCAATGACGTGATGGAACTGCCATCGGATTCCGCCCGCGTCTTTAATGTGGCCGGGCCACGCTATGGCCATGCCTTGACGCGTGCCGCCAAAGAACGATGGGATCTGCTTCATCCACTTGTAGGGAGTGTCGAACGCCCAGGCCCAGGGCACGGCGAAGTGCGGATAGGTTTGGTCTGTGCCCCAGGCGTCGAAGAACGGCATCTGTTGTTCGGCGGTGAGCTGGACGCCATTAAAGGAAAGCAATTCGCTCGGGGTGCCCGTCGTCGTCCCCTCCGCACTGGCGCCGTTGTCACCGCTGATGTAGATAATCAGCGTGTTGTCGAGCTTGCCTTCACGCTCGACTTCCTTAACTACCCGGCCGATTTCATCGTCGGTGTACATCAGGTACGCGGCGTAGACCTCAGCCTGACGGATAAACAGCTTCTTCTCGACAGGCGTGAGCGCGTCCCACTTCTTCAACAAGTCGTTGGGCCAGGGGGTGAGTTGCGCGTCAGCAGGGATCACCCCCAGCTTTTTCTGATTGGCAAAAATCTGGTCGCGCAGCGCATTCCAGCCGTTATCGAACAAGTGCAGATTGTGCGCCTTCTCGATCCACTCCGGCGTAGGGTGGTGCGGCGCGTGCGTGCCCCCGGGAACGTAGTAACAGAAGAACGGCATCGACGGGTCGATGTCGTTCAACTGGTTCAACCAGTGAATAGCATCGTCCGCCATGGCAGTGATCAGGTTCCACTTCGGATTGCCTACGTAAGGATGAATGGAGGTGGTATTGCGGAAGAGCATGCCCGGTTGCCACTGGCTGGTATCGCCGCCGATGAACCCGTAAAAATAGTCGAAGCCCATGCCTTGCGGCCATTGATCGAACGGTCCCGCCTGGCTTGCCTGATAGATCGGGACATTGTGGTCCTTGCCAAACCATGCGGTGCGATAGCCGTTTTCTTGCAGAATACGACCCAGCGTCGCGCTCTCTTTGCCAATGATGCTGTTGTAACCGGGGAAGCCGGTGGACTGCTCGGAGACTACGCCGAAGCCGACGGAATGATGATTGCGTCCGGTAATAAGAGCAGCACGGGTAGGCGAGCACAATGCAGTGGAGTGGAAGTTGGTGTAGCGCAGCCCCATCTGGGCGATGCGATCCAGGGTTGGCGTCGGAATTACGCCGCCAAAGGTGCTGGGCGCAGCGAAGCCGACGTCGTCGGTCATGATGAGCAGGATGTTGGGGGCGCCTTTCGGAGGCACGACGCGGGCTGGCCAGTACGGTTTGGACTGCAACGCGTTGAGCTCGATCTCTCCCTTGAAGGGTTGGGGTGGCGGCGGCAAGTATCGGCCGTCGATGGTAGTGGTCGCGCACGGCGAGCCCGGTGGACAGGTGGCTTGCTGACCGACGGCGATTTGCGCCGTGAGCGCGGCCATTGCCAGCACGACGGGCTTGCGTAGGCTTTTCGGCTTTCCTTTCATATGTCCTCTCCGGCAGCCGGGGAAGGCTGCTCGTCCCTGGAGTGGAGCTGCCTGATTGTTGTCGCTAAAGAAATGCAATGGACGGAGAGGGCGCTACTCCGTCCACTGCGGAATGAACATTACTGGTTCGGTGGCGCCTGCGCCGCCTTGTGTGACTTCTTGTGCGGCGCGGGTGCGTTGCGGGCCTGTCCCTTCACCTGCGTCTCGTCCACGGCAACGCTCTCTTCCGAGAAGGTCGCGCCGGAAGGCACGAAGTAAATCTTCGCAGCCTTGTCTTTCACCGCGCCGCTGGTGCGGACGTCGAGACGAGTGGCGTCGATCTGGTTACCACCTTCGCCGTTCACCAGGTAGTACTTCACGTTAACGGCGCGCTGCGCACCAACCTGCTTGACCTTGATGGTCTCTTCATCGTCGGAATAACCGACGATGACGAACTTGCCGTTGGGCTCGTGCTGAATCCGGAGAGCCACGTCATCAAGAACTGCCTTGCAGGTATTGTCCACACGCGCGGGCCGCTTCGCATCGTTGAACTTGCACTCGCCGACTTCCGTCACTTCGTTCACGACGGCCGGCGGCGGTTGCTGTATGTTCACGCTCGCGGTGCAGGTCGTGCTCAAACCGCGCGAGTCGGTGACGGTAGCGGTTGCGGTGATCGAACTGCCAGGCTGTGCGCCGGCAGTATTGAGCCTCGCAGTGTTGCCGCTGCCGCTGATCTGGCCGCCGCTGGATGCCCAGCCGTAGGTCAGCGGGAAGTTGTCCGGGCTGCTGGCGTTGGCCGTCAGGGTCGCGGTCTGTCCCGGCTGCTGCACGGTGTCGGGGCTGGCAGAGCAGCTGGCGGTCGGCGGATGCGGCGTCTTCACCGTGAACGACGCGTTGCAGGAGGCCACGTTGTTCTTCTTCTCTTTTGGATCGGTGGCCGTTCCAGTGATCGTGTAGGTACCCGGCGCCATGCCTGCGGTATCGACATTGGCTGTCGTGGATGTGCCGGAGATTTTGCCGCCGGTTGCTTTCCAGTCGTAGTTCAGCGTGTGCTTGGGATTGAAGTTCTGGGTGTTAATGTTGGCCGAAACCGGCTCGCCGGCCCAGACTTCCGCCGGGGAGGCAGCACAGCCGGCCGTCGGCGGGACGGGAGGTTTGCCGCCGAACTCCAAGTTGAGCCCGATCACCGGTCCAGTCTGGGCCACGTCGAAGATGTAGTCGTGGTTAACGTCCGAGTAGTTCACGTCCAGATAGCGCCAGCCGAGGAAGAAGCCAAACAATGGCTTTGGCTGGAAGTTGATGGTCCCGACAGCTTGATAATCCAGACTCGCCGCGCCGCCGCCGGCATCGCCGGCAGCCGTGATCCACACTTTGGGGGTAAAGAAGTATTGGAACCGCGCGCCCGCGACCGCATCGGCCCAGTTCTTCGCGTCGGAGGCGTTGACCTGGGAGGGCCGCAGAGTAAGCTGCAATCCCTCATGCCAGATGCGTACACCAACCAGCATGTCGGCCTTGAAGTGCTCCCCATCGATGAAGCGGTAGCCGATTTTCGGCGTGTAGATACCTTGCGAGGTCGTGACGCGCACCTGATTGCCCAGGTCCGTTAGAGCAATATCCTGCGTGGTGGCTGTCTTGGCGTAGATAAGATCGATCGGGATGACGATACGGCCCTTTCGAAGGTCGAGAAAGCCGGCGATGCCACCCTGAAAGTTCGACAGAACGTCAGAGCCCGAAAGATGGACACTGGCTTCGTGGCCGAGCACGCCCGTGGTCCCATGGATTCCGGGGAACCAAACGTAAGGGGCGACGTCGATATGCCAGGAATCATCCGTCGACGACGCTTGCTGCTGGGGAGGGTCGGGCAGAGGCGAGGCGGTGGCGGCGGTTGTTGACTCAGTTTTCGCGCTGAGATCGGCCGGGCCCTGTGCCATAACAGGTAAGCCAACGAGCAGCAGCAAGATTGCTGTTGCGATTACTGCGAAACACATTTTGCCGTGGGAACGCATAGTTTCTCCTTAGGAGTGGGCGCGGTCGAACAGTGTCGGGAGCCGACACTCATCGTAAGGAAGGAGGTCGGCAAATGCGACTCCCAAAAGTGCTAATAAGGCGATAGAAAACATTTGCCGGTTGGCAGCAAGCGCCTGCCAGAGACAACTCGTGTGGCGTCTTGTTGATAGCCTGAAGGTGACTGCTGCACCGGGTGCCCGCTTGCCTGCCAACTTTTGCAGATCGGCCTGGCGAAATTAATAGTTACCCCGGCCGGCGGCTTTCCTATATCGTGGTTCCGCAGCTGGCCGCACGGAAGTGCGGAGTCGAATCGTGGCGTTCCAGGAAAGAGAGTTTTGGAGCCTTCAATGAAAACAAAATTTCTGCTGGTGTGGTTTGCAGTTGGAGTCTGCCTCGCGGCCCAGGCCCAGAAGATCAACGTGAACTACGACAAGCAGTTGGATTTCTCGCAGTTCAAGACCTATGCCTGGGAGCCGCACGGTGCAGTCGCACACCCCATGCTCGCCGCCAACGTCGTGGGAGCCATCGACGATGAGATGAAGGCGCGCGGCCTCGAGCGAGTCGCGATGGACCAGAATCCCGGGCTCGTCATCCAGGTCTACGGCTCGGTCGACCAGGAGTCCTCGGTCTATTCCAACGATCCGCTCTATATGGCTACCGGCGGCATCCCGCCGTTCGATCCGAGTTTCTCCGGACCCATGCTGACCGGGCAATACGGCAACACGACCGTCACCATTCACAAAGGACAGCTGGTGGTTGACCTGATCGATCCGGCGCAAAAGAAGCTGGTCTGGCGCGGCATGTCGCAGCAAAATCTGTCCGCGCACAATCCCAACAAGCTTCTCAGCCAGGTCAACGGGGCCATCGCCAAGATGTTTAAGCAGTATCCGGTGAAGGCCGCGGGATAAAACTGCGGCCTATCTGGGCTGATAGTTCGAGTTCTGGTCGTTCACCGTCAACTTCTTGCTGACGCCGTTGATGGTGGTATTCGCGACGTGGTTGGTGCCGTCCGGCAGCTTCGCGAAATCCGCGTTGATGTTGACGGCGTCCTTGGGATCGCTGAGATATGTGGCCACATGGATGGCCTGTAGCGACTTGGACTGCGGGTCGATGGTCATGGTGACCGAATCGTTCGGCTTCACATAGTTCTTGATGACCAGGTTCACGCCGCCGGCCGGCGCCATTTGCAACGAGATGTTGCCTTGCTGCTTGGCCTGCATCAGGCGTTCGGGGTCGGGCTGCGTGTACTGCTTGGCCAGGGCTGCAATCTGCTGACCATACTGCTGGTACTCGGCCGTCTTCTTCTCGACGACGTGTTCCTTCAAGCGGCCCTCACGTCCGCCTCCGGACTGCGCCTTCTGGTTGCTGATCTCGGTCTTCTGTTGCTGGCCATCGGGGCCCATCTGCACCTGGTAAATCTTGGTGTCCTTGACACTTCCGTTGATGCTGATGGTCTCGGTCTCCTGCCAGGTGTACTGGGCGAGCTTCTGCTTGTTGATGGCCTGGGACTGCTTCAGCGCCATGAGCTTCTCTTCGAGTTGCGGGTTCTGGGCGTAGGCGGCGATGGCGGTCAGGGCTGCCAACACGGCGGCGATGACGGCGAATCTGGAAGCGGCAAATTTGCGAGCTGTGGTCGATCGGGTCATAAGGCTCCTCTGTAGGGTCTGAACATCTCGCCTCGGAGACTATACCTCGCCGTCCGTGGCGATAACTAGCACTCTTGCCAGCCCGTACTGATAAAAATCACAGCTGCCGGGAGTGAAATTTGGAGATAGGCTTGGCACTGGCTAAAACGGCAGATCGGCGTACCGCAGTGACGCTCGTCACAGAGGCTGTGCAGCGGGCGCAGTAGGATTTTTCGCAAGCAGGGGGAGTGTGATGAACCGAAAACCCGCGGCCCGTGTATTGATCGCAGACGATCATCGGCTGGTAGCCGAAACCTGCAAGGGCATGCTGGAGCCGGAATTTGAAGTGGTCGGGGTGCACACGGACGGCCGCGCCCTGCTGCAGGCCGCCTTGTCGCTCAAGCCCGACCTGGTGCTGCTCGACATCGGCATGCCGCAACTGAACGGTCTGGATGCCGGCGAGCAGATCAAAGCGAAACTGCCCAAGATCAAGCTGGTCTATCTCACGATGAATGTGGCTCCCGAAGTAGTGGCCGAGGCATTTCGCCGGGGAGCTTCGGCTTACGTGTTGAAGCAGTCCGCCGCGGAAGAACTGCTCACCGCTTTGCGCAGGGTGTTACGGGGAGAATCGTACCTGTCGCCGCTGATTACACGCGAGACGGTCACCCACCTCTTGAACCGAAGCACACAGGACAACGGTGAAAAACGGATTACCGCGCGCCAGAGCGAGATCCTTCAACTACTGGCGGAAGGCAAGTCGATGAAGGAAGCGGCCGCCATTCTCGATCTCAAGGCCGGAACCATCGCTTTCCATAAATACCGCATGATGCAGACGCTGGGAATCAAGACCAACGCCGAGCTTCTGGAATATGCACTCAAGCGGCAGATGAAAACCAATCCGTAGACTGGTCAAGTTCGACCAAGAACAAGAGGAACTATGTATCGAGTCTTGTTGCTTCTCTGCCTGACACTGAGCTGCGTCCTTTCTGTGAGTGCGCAAGCCGGCGACCCCGGTAAGGACAAGGTGCAAGCCCCGGCGAGCACACCCAATACTCTCGACGGTTGCCTGCAACGCGAAGGCTTTCAATACACACTCGTCGATCAGGCCGGCAAAACACATCGGCTGACGGGAAAGACCGACAAACTCGGCCACATGGCTGGGCACCAGGTCGAGGTCACCGGCCAGCCGACGATCAAAACCGTCGACACTACCGAGCAGTTTGCAGCTTCGTCGGTCGTGGAAATACCGGAATTTGAGGTCAAGACCTCAAAGCTCATATCGAAAACCTGTACGTCCCCGAAACCAGCGCCAAAACAATAATGGTGTGTAAGTTGCTGGTCAGTATAGACTGGCAAAGTTTTTAGTCCATACCAGCAGAGTTAACAGTTTTGCCCGCCAGACGAATCGGTTAGCTTCGTCTCGGGCACTGGGTCGTTCCTGGCCCGACGCGTTCAGCAGTCTTGCTGAGGGCGCAAACAAAAACTGAAGAAGACGGTATCGCCCTCAGGCATCCGTCAGTCACGAGCTAACCCACACTGTTGGAGGATTTCATGAAGCGTCGATTGTTGTTGATGATGACCTGCATCCTGCTGCTGGCCAGCGTGATGTATGCCGATAACCAGATTCAAGCGGGCAAGAAGGCGAAAGTCTCCGGCCAGATCAAGTCGCGGAACGGCGATGTGGTGAACATCGTCCAGAAGAAGACGGGCGCGATGGTAGCTGTCGTGCTGAACGACAACACCAAGGTTGAGCGCGAGAAGGGCACTCTGCGACTGCGCAAGAGCGACATGGACGTCACCGCGATGGTGCCCGGCCTGAACATTACGGCGGAAGGTGTAGGCAACGGTCAAGGCCAGGTCGTCGCGTCAAAGATCTGGTTCGATCCTAACGTCTTCAACGTTGAAGTAGCCGAAGAGCAGCAGATCATGGCCAACAAGCAGGCAACGGCCACGGCGCAGAACACTGCCAACCAGGGTGTGACCCAGGCCCAGGCGGCACAGGCTTCGGCCAACCAGGCGCAGGGTACTGCCGATGCAGCCGGGCAGGTGGCGGTTGCTGCCGGCGCTGTCAGCGTGGCGGATGCCGACGCGATCGCGATGGTCAACAAGCGCGTCTCCGATCTCGGCGACTACAAGACCGTGGCCGAAGCCGGCATTTACTTCCCCACCGACGCTGCCAAGCTGGACGCGGCAGCGAAAGCTGATCTGGATCAGCTCGCGGCGGCTGCCATGGCCACCGAGAACTACATGATCGAAGTTGCCGGCTATGCTTCCAGCACCGGAACCAAAGCCCTGAACCAGAAACTGAGCGACGAGCGGGCCTCCGCGGTTGTAGATTATCTGCGCAACCAGAAGAGCGTTCCGATGCGCCGTATCCTCGCTCCTGCCGGTTACGGCGCCTCGCATCCGGCGGGCAACAACACCGATTCCCAAGGTCGTGCGTTGAATCAGCGCGTCGACGTGAAGGTGCTGGTCAACAAGGGCCTCAATCAGGGTATGTAGTCATAACCCGTCAGCAGTTTGAGAGCAACGAGGAGGATTGCTGTATATGCTTCGCAACCAGATTCAACATCGTAGCCTATTCGCAATTGGTAAGACTCTCTTGCTCTTCCCTGCGCTCCTCTGCGCGTTGGTCAGCCCTTCGTGGTCACAGGCGTTTCAGTGGCCACGAACGCTGACCAAGGCCGGCGGCGTGTTGGTAATGTATCAGCCGCAAGTGGACGACTGGAGCAACTACCAGGCGGTCAACGCCCGCGCGGCGTTCACCATCACGCCTACCAGCGGCAAGCAGCATCCCGGCGTGGCGACCCTGCGGATGCAGACCAGCGTCGACATGGACACGCATACGGTGACGCTGACCGATCCGCAAATCACCAGCTTGTATTTCCCCTCGCTCGATCCCACGACGACCGCCCAGATGGACACGCTGGTGCGCACGTTCCTGAATCCTTCGGCGACGTTCACCATGTCGGTCGATCAATTGGCCGCGAGCGTGCAGAAGAAGGCGCCGCCGAAAACTGTGGAGGTGAAGAACGATCCTCCGGTGATCTTCATCAGCCTCAGGCCCGCGATTCTCTTGATGGTGAATGGCGCGCCGGTGCTCGCCTCGGTTGGGCAGACCAATATCAAGGCTGTCGTCAATGCAAACTGGCCCTTGTTCCAGGACACGACGACCTCGACCTACTATCTGTTCGATGGAAAGGGCTGGCTGTCGGGCACGGGCTTCGAGAACTGGGCTCCCACGGCGAAGCTGCCGTCGCAGATGTCGCAGGTTCCGCAGAACGGCAACTGGGCGGACTTGAAGCCCTTCATTCCTCCGCCGCCGGGCAGCGCGAATTCCTTCCCGGTGGTCTACTACAGCGACAAGCCGGCTGAGATCGTGGTCTTCAATGGCAGGCCCGAGTGGATACCGATTCCGGGCACGCAGTTGAGCTATCCCTCGAACACCGACAGCACGGTGATTAAAGACAATGCCACGGGCACCGTTTACTTCCTCGCCTCCGGCCGCTGGTTCAGCTCGAATACTCCGCTGCTGGGGCCGTGGACTTTCGCGACGAATAACCTGCCACCGGACTTCGCGAAGATTCCGCCGGATAATCCCGCGGGCAAGGTGCTGGCGTTCGTGCCGGGCACTCAGGAAGCCGAAGACGCCGTTCTGCTGGCGCAGGTTCCGACCGTGGCCACGGTGACCGCGCAGGCCGCCTCGCAAGTTCAGGTGACTTATGCCGGGACGCCGAAGTTCGAGCCGATTCAGGGCACGACACTCTATTACGCCGTGAACACGCCGAATCGCGTGATTCAGGTCGGCACACAATACTACATTTGCTATCAGGGCGTGTGGTTCTACGGCGGCACGCCGAACGGCCCATGGGTCGTCGCGCAAACCGTGCCTCCGGTCATCTATACGATTCCGCCCAGCTCACCGGTTTACAACGTTACCTATGTGACGCAGGTGCCCGCATCCGACGGCAGCGTCACGGCGAGCTATACGGCCGGCTATATGGGCACGTTCATCGCGGGATTCGCCGTGGGTGCGATCTGCGCCGGCGGTACGGGCTGGTACTATCCGCCCTACGTTTACGGCGGCTTCTATTATCCCTACGCGGCGACCTACGGCTACCACACCTATAACCCATACACCGGAGCCTACGGATATGGCGGCGCGGCCTATGGTCCTTACGGCAGCGCGCACTGGGGCGAAAGCTATAACCCCAATACCGGAACCTATGCGCGGGGAGCGAGCGCGAGCACCGCTTACGGTTCGCGCGCCGTGGGACAAGCCTATAACCCATATACCGGAGCCTACGGCGCGACGCGCCAGGGCTCGAATGCTTATGGCTCATGGGGACAGTCGGTCTACAGCAAGAACGGACAGACTACGTATACGCAGCATGCCAGCAATGCCTACGGCTCGGCAGGCTCTTTCAACAGCACGACCGGAGCAAAAGGAGCAGCCACCAGCACCGCCCACGGCAATAGCGCTGCGGTGAAAACCTCTAACGGCGACATGTATGCCGGTCACGACGGCAATGTCTACCAGAACACAGGCTCCGGCTGGCAGAAGTACGACAATGGCAGCTGGAATGACGTGAACAAATCCACCGCGGAGCAGGCCCATCCGCAAGCGACTTCCGACTATCAGCAGCAACATCCGACCAGCACCAGTTCTGGGTATCACCCGCCGAGCAACACCAGTTCTGAATACCATCCGCCGAGCAGCACGGGCAGCTACAGCCATCCCAGCGGCGGCAGTTACAACACCAGCGAGTTGAACCAGGAGGCGCAGGACCGCTCGCGCGGCGATACGCAGAGCCAGCGCTTCTCCGACTATCAGCACTCAGGCTGGGGCGGCAGCAGCGGCGGCGATCGCTGGGGCGGCGGTGGCGACCATTGGGGCGGCGGTGGTGCGGCGGGACGCGGTTGGGGCGGCAGACGCTGAGGGTTGCACCGAAGTTCAAACGGCAGCCCAAGGGCTAAACGACAACCCTCCGTTCTTCTTCTGGGGCGCATCGCTGCGCCCCATTTTCTTGCTTGCGATCCGATGCATCGACGATAGTCGGCATTTCGCCCCAGACTGCATAGCCTTTGCCTTGCTCACCCGCACACTTTCGTGTCGGGGCGTAAGAGGCAATCTCGACGCACCCTTCGACCCGCTCACCCGCGGGCTTATACTCGTTACAAGCACTGGGTTCGAAAACAATGCAGGCTCCGCAGCCTCAAACTGAGCGCAAGGGCGTTGGCGTGGGGACGGCGCACATCAGCTTCGACGGTAAGTGGCTGATGGCCGATCGCGCTCTATGTGACCTGCTGCAGTCATCCTACGAGGAGCTTGCCGGCAAGTCTTTCGACGATGTTTTTCAAGTGCTCGAGCCGGAGAAAGAGAAGCTCGAGCGCACACGTCTGACCAACGGCAACATCTTCTACTACGCATCCCATCGCAATGCCGTGCGCGACGGCGGCGCGACGCTGCCGGTGCGGATCGTTTTCTCCATTTCGGCGGATGGAGCTGCCGCGCCCAGCAAAACCATATTCGTCTTAGTGGAAGACCGGAGCGAGCTGCGCGCCGCCCAAGCCGCTCTACACGAGGCGGAGACCGCGCGACGTGAGCTGGCACGACGGTTAACCACGGCGCAGGAAAAAGAGCGCACCCGCATCGCGCGCGAACTGCACGACGACATCGGGCAATCACTGGCGATTCTCAGAATTCAAATGCTGCGCGCCGGACAACCGGTCTCCGGGATGATCGGCAAACGCCATCCCACCATTCCCGAGCTCTGCGATAACCTGAGGCTGCTGACCGACAAAGTCAGCAAGCTCTCGCACCGGCTGCACTCCTCCGAGCTGGAATATCTTGGGCTGGAAACCGCCATTCGCAGCCACTGCCGCGAATTTTCCCAGCAATATAAGATCGCGGTGGAGTGTTCCTGCGAGAACATTCCCAAGGACCTCGACGGCCTGCTGGCGCTCAGCCTGCTGCGGATCGTACAGGAAGCGCTGCACAATGCCGCGAAGTACAGCCAGGCCAAGTTGATTCAAGTTGCCGTGCACGGGTCGCCGTCCGAATTGTCGTTGCTGATTGGCGACGATGGCGTGGGGTTCGATCTGGAAGAAGCCAAACTGGCCGCCGGACTTGGCCTCATCTCCATGCGCGAGCGCGTTCACCTGGCGGGCGGTGAACTCAAGATCACCTCCGCTCCCGGTGAAGGCACTTGTATTTCCGGCCGCGTTCCCCTCGACAACCTGGCGCAAAGGGACGATCTGGAAACCGCTTACTAAGCAGTGAGCGGAGAATTTCTTACTTGTAAGACGGTCTTACTGGTAAGAAATTTGCGCTCTTTGGCGGGAGGGTACGCCCTATTTGAGCCTGGCGTATTCCGCCTTGGCTTGTTTGAGGATTGGAACGTCCGGGTCGGCGTCTTTCCAGAGCGCGAGAAAGTCCTGGTAGCGCGTGCGCGCGGCGTCCATGTCGCCGGTCATCGCTTCGGCCCGTGCCAGCTGTAGAAGCGACAGCGATCCGATGATGGAGTTGGTGACGATCCCGGGATTGTCGATCACCTTCTCGAACTCAGCGGCGGCTCGGTTGCCGTCCTTCAGCTTCAAATAGGCAAGCCCGCGGACGTACGCAGGCTGCAGGTTCGCGTAAGAGTCCATTGCATATTCATAGGGCAGGGCGCGCTTCAGCATTTCAATGGCTTGATCGGGTCGTTTCCTGTTGATGGCAATGACCGCTCGGATCGTCGGCAGGGTGTAATTCTGCATCAGGGTGCTGACCGGAAATTGACGATCCAGTTCCTCTGCCAGTGCTTCCGCCTGCGCGGAGTCTCCCACCGTGGCGAGAGTTAGGGCAGCTCTTTCCATTGATGACCGATTTCGGCTTATCGCCAGCGCCTTGGCTGTAAACTCTCGGGCCACCGGGCTGTTGCCGACTTCCGCATCAATCCACGCGCGACCAATGTAGTGTTCGGCGGCACTGTCGGTGGCGTTGTTGGCGAGCTGTACCGACGCGGCGTGGTCAAACAACTCACGCTCTCGAACGATCTGACCGTAATAGCCTGCGGTCACGGCGGATTCGACCTCCAACCGGTCCTGATAGCCGGGTTTGCCTTCCGCCTCCGCTGCCAATCGCTGCATGGTTGCGGTATCACCCGTGATGAACGCAAGTTCGTAGCGAACCACGTGCAGATTTTCGCTATCGATGTTGTGGGCTTTGGCGGCCTCAAAGGTAGCTTCGGCCTCATCCATTTTGTTGAGCTGTATATAGTCCTTGATCAAACTGAAGTAGGGTGAAAACTGGTCGGGCTCCAGCCGAATGGCCTGGCGTAATTCCGCCGTGGCGCGGTCATAGTGGCCCAGCAAGGAGTACTCGCGTGCCAATCGTATGTGTGGCCCGGCATCGCGGGGATACGATTTGGCCCACTCCGTGGCATTCGCGATCGCTTTGGAGCTCTCTCCGGTGACCAGCTGGTAATAGGAGCTTTCGATGTAAAACCGCTCGTGTTCGCTGACGCGATTCCGCAACTCGTACGCTTTCTGAAAGTTTTCTCGGGCCAAGCCCGCCTCGGCGAGGCTGTAGTAAATAGACCCGAGAACGGCATAGGCATCAGCAAAATTGGGATCGAGCTCGACCGCCCGCTTTAGATACGGCAGCGCGGCGGCGCTCCCCTGTTGTTGGAGCAGATCTTCCCCGATGGAGTAGGCCTGCAACGCCTCCAGCGACGATGTCGTGGCTTCCATCAGCGGTTTGTGGAAGTTCTGCACCGACGGCAGCGATTCACCCAACAGACGGCGCAACTCCTTATCGGAAGCATCGAGCGCGTGCAGCACGTGCTCCCGGTCTTGCGCCTTTGTTCCGACCGATGCCATGGTTTTGTCGGCCTGACAGTCGATAGCTTCCAGTCCGATATCGTATCCCTGGCCGTCCTGCGCAATGGAGCCCGCGACCATGGCCTGGCTGTTGGTTCGCAGGCAGACTTGGCGGGCCACCTCGCGTGACAACCGGGTCGTCGCGGGCTGCTCCATTTGTTTCAGGGCGACAGCCGCTCGGCGATCGGAAACGACATGCATGAACGGCGATTGCTCGAGGTCGATCTTGACCGCCTGTCGCAGTGTGTCGTCGAAGACGGTTTCCCCGGTGGTGTTCGTAAAGTCGGCCACCACTACGCTGCTTTGGGCCGGCAGCGCGTGCGCCTTGTGCTGGAAATGGAAGAGGCTCGCCGCGATGAGGATGGTGGCCAGCACGCCCCCTGCGGAAACGATTCTCCATGGGTGACGCGGCGGTTTCTCAGTTGGAAGGTTCTGCGTTGGCGGTGTGGCAGGCGTCGGCGTGAAGCTGATTCTCTGCGTGCCGGAAGGCCAGGAGCTGTCGCCGCGCTTGCCTTCGACGGTCGCAATCGGCGTGTCTGCCACCGGAATGACGGCCACCGGCTGCGCTCCGCTGGGCTGCCGCATCCGCTCCAAATCAGCACGAATTTCGGACGCGTGCCGGTAGCGCAGTTCCCGGTCTTTCTCCAGACATTTGGCGATGATGCGCTGGAGCTCGTCCGGCACCGTGGGATTCAGTGTGCGCGGCTCTTCGGGGGTCTCCTGCAGGATCGACAGAAACAGCAACCCGGTGGTGTCGCCGCGAAACGGCGCCTTGCCGGTGGCCATCTCGTAGAGCACGATGCCGAAGGAAAACAGGTCGGTGCGCTCGTCCAGCGGTTTGCCCAGCGCCTGTTCCGGAGACATGTACGCTGCCGTACCCAGCGCCCCCAGGCCACTGGTCATTTGCGATTCGTCGCTGACCGCGCTTGATGCGTTGCCTGCCTCGGCCGCTGCGCCCATGCGTCTTGGACCCGTTTTCTTGGCCAGCCCAAAATCGAGGATCTTCACCCGCCCGCTCTTGGTGACGAAGATGTTGGCCAGCTTGATGTCGCGGTGAATAATGCCCTCGCGATGTGCGGCCTCCAGTCCATCCAGCACATCCGCCGTGATGGCGAGCAACTGGTCATACGGCAACGGGCCTCGGCGTACAAGGTCTTTGAGCGTGGTCCCGTCAAGGAACTCCATGGCGATGAAGACGTGTCGATCTTCTTCGCCTACGTCATAAACGGTGCAGATGTTGGGATGATTGAGGGCTGAGGCGGCACGCGCCTCACGAAAAAAGCGCTCGCGCAAGGCTGGATCGTCGGCATATTCGTCGGGCAGAAATTTCAGCGCGACAAACCGCTCCAGCCGGGTGTCTTCGGCCTTGTAGACCACCCCCATACCGCCCTCGCCCAACTTCTCCATGACGGAGTAGCGGGATATGACTTGGCCGGGTGTCATTGCGCGTGGTCCATTCGAGCTAGTCCTCGCACAAGGCGGGCTTGCTGCGGTTCCCTGGGTTACTAGCAGACACTATAAGAAATGCTAGCACGGAGCGGCTCGCGCCATCCGCAGCCATTGGGCACCAGCGAGCTCGGCAACGAAAAACAGCACAACGCACCCAACTTGTGCCACTTAAGTTGCAGTCAGGAATACGGCGTTGGAGCTATCAATTAAAGCGCGACGGACTTGCACTTTTGCGAGTTGGACTGAGAGAGTCCTGCAATTACGTTTAGTAGTCTTACGATTGTCGTCAACGCGGAAAGGCGAGTCGCGTGGCCCGGGTTCGTTTACTCATCGCAGATCACAATTCAGCTATCCGACAGACCCTCATCGATCTGCTGCAGGAGGAGTGCGACATCGTGGCCACGGTGGAAGATGAGGCCGCGATCTTTGACGTGCTCGACGAGGGCAATCCTGATGTCGTCCTGCTTGGCGTCGCCTTCAACGGAACCAGTGGATTCGAGATCGCCCGGCGGTTACGCCAGTCCGGATGCGCGGCGAAGGTCATTATCATCTCGCTGCACGAATCCCGCGAGCTGGTGCGGGCGGCTCTGGCCAAAGGCGCATCCGGTTACGTTTTCATCTCACGGCTGCTGGATGATCTCCCGGCAGCGATTCAGGCGGTGAGCGAAGGTCAGGTTTTCACGCCGGCGTCTTAGTCCACAGAAAAAGGGCCGGACACGCCGGCCCCGGACCTTGATGACGACGTGGAAGCTATTTCCCTCCGATGACAATCAGCTCAGCCTGCGAGGCTTTGCTCATGCCATAGATCCCACTGGAATCGGTAGCCTGGAAGTCATACAAGTAGCAGCCGGGATTGGCAGCCTTCACGTCCACCGACTTCTTGCTGCCGCCCATGATCGGATCGGGCGGATCAAACGGCGAAGTCGGACCGAAGTCCACCAGAAAGCCGATGTTCTTGGATGAGGACTGCCATGTCACGGTCGTTCCCGCCTTGATGCAGAACAGCGGGCTGCCCTTCGCATTGGGAATGCTCGGCGTCGCGGTCGCGGAATAGGATGTCCGCTTTACGTCCACCGTGCACGGCGTGGAGGCCGAGCCGCAGGTGTTGCCGGCATTGCACTGGCTCGCCGGATTCGCCTCCTTGCAAGCGTACTTGTTGTTTTTTTTCGATTGGGCAGCCGCGGAGACAGCCAGCAATCCCGCGGCGAGACAGAACATCACGCAGCACAACACAAAACAGCGCTGAATCTTCATGATCGCCTCTCTTCCCTCAAGCAATGACACTCGTGGCCGCACGAGCCCGCGCGGCGCGCAGCAAATTTCAACCGCCCGTGGAACGCGTCCGACTCAGTTCTCGCCCGGCGTTCCCTTCCAGTCGATGATGTTGCTCAAGCGCCAGGGATTCTGCAGCAGATTGAGCGACAGCTGACCCTGATCGTCAATGCCCAACTGCGCTGCCGGGTAAAGCACGCCCGAGCTCTTGCTCTTGTCCTGATCGTTCAGGTCAATCTCACCGCCGCTCAAGTCATACGCTTGCGACAGCGTGTCGTAGTACGCTTCCCCAAACCGGATCGGCCGGTTGGTGGCAAAGCGGATTTTTCTGCCGGTGGATGTCGGAATCAGCGCGATGTAGCTGACGTCATACCCCAGCGTGCCGGTGACGCTGATGTGGCCAACCGCCTTCATCCGTTCCAGCGCGTTCACCAGCCCCGCGTTGGAACTTTTCTGAAAAGCTTCGACCAGAATCTGCCGATCTTCCGGCGTCGAGTACTGATAGATAACCAAGGTAACGCCGAAGTTCTTGCCCAGCTGCGTGCTTGTGCCCCAGGCGGTCGCATCAATGACTTCGTTCCTATCGCGTGCGAATCCCGGGATCGCCAGCAGCGCAACTGCGCTGGCCACGATCAAGAATTTGGACATTTGCTTCCTTATCTGCATGTCTTATGTCTCCTCTCTTCTACTGTTCAACAGGTTTCCAGGTGTTATCCGGACTGAATTCTGTCATCGCGCTGGCGATTTCATTCGTTGTCTTGCCCAGGTCCTTCTGATAAACAATGCCGTTCTGGTTGATGATGAACGTCATGATGCCGGAGTCGCTGTATTGCGCCGGATAGGCGACCACCGCAAATCCACCGGTCATCTTGCCGTTGACGAGGTAGCTCCTGGCGCCGCCCTTCGCATCGGCACCCTGGGCATCGAGCATGTGGAAGTAGTAGCCGTGGAAGGGTTGATGAGAATCGGGCTTAGCCTTGAATCCTTCCGCGGTCGCGTACGCTACCAGAGGTCCAAGCGGGCTCTGAGGCTGTCCGTTGGGCGACGGCCAATACAGTCCGTTTTGTTTGCCTTCGTCGCTGATGAACCTTTGAGCGTACTGCTTAGCGCCGTCGTGCGGTTGCGAGAAGTAGTATTTCTGCGCGTCGGCGATGGCCGCACAGACGTCGATGGCCGCCATTTCATTGCGGCCGATGCGGCGAGCCAGCAGCTCGTCCTTCCCAGCGGCAGTATCGAACATCCATTGACCGCTCGCGTTCTTGGTCAGCGGTATGGGAAACGTTTTGTTGTCCGTGCCGGTGATGAGAAGCTCGTTGCCATTGGTTAGCTTACGAAAGCGATGCATCGCGTCGTAATCGGAGACGAAGCCGGCAAACGAAGCTTTGTCCGCAGCGGCATCGCCCGAGTAGATGAGGTCTGCCGATTGCGGACCGAAGATCGCCAGCAGCGAGTCGCGATTGTTGGTCTTCAACGAATCCACTAGAGTCTTCGCTGCGTCGTCGGGCGAAACAAAGGTCTTCTGGGTCGCCTGACTTTGCTGTTCAGGTGCTTTCTGCGAACTGGAGCAGGAGCACAAGTACAACATCGCCGCTACAACAACCAGCCCAAGCGACCACCGCGAAACATTGGATCGTTTTGTCAGCATTTCCAATCTCCTGATGTTCGACTTTCCACGGTTCAATGGCCGGGTCGCTACCTGCGGCCTCCGCCGCCTCCGCGGAATCCACCGCCACCGAAGCCGCCACCACCGAAGTGGCCGCCGCCCCAGCCGCCGCCGCCACCGCGACTGCCCCAGCCGCGCGAGCTGGAGGAGCGGTCTCCCCAGCCGTTGCTGGCGAAGCTCGAGTCCGAGTGGTTGCCATAACCGCTGAATGCCGTGGAGCGGTTGGCGGAGTCCTGCGATCCCCAGCCACGAGCCGCGTCGGAGTTCGACCATCCTGACTTGTTCCAGGAATTCGAAGCGCCGCTGTCGCCATGGTTGACGTTTACCGTATTGCCGCTGACGTTGGTGTTGTGCGTGTAGTTGTTGTCGCCGTAATGCTGGTTGCCGTTGTTGTAGTTGGGGTGATAGCCGTTGGCGTTGTAACCGCCGTTGTAGTTGTTGGGATGATATCCGTTGGCGTTGTAGCCGTTGTTGTACGGATGGTAGCCGTAATTGTTGTAGCCGCCGTAGTATCCGCCGTGCCAGGCAGCGTTGCCGTAATAGGGAGCGCCACCCCAATAGGCTCCGCCGTGATACCAGTTACAGTTCCAGCTGCTCCAGCCCCAACTGCAACATCCGCCGATCGCGGCGCCGACAGCGATTCCGGCGCCAAACGAAAGCAGCGCTCGTCGCCACCAGATCGGAAGTGCTGTAGCCCGGCGGATAGTACGGCGTTCCGTAAATGACAGTTGGGTTATACGTGGGCACGTAGACCACCTGCGGGTTTGCAGGTTGGATCACGATGACCTGCGTGCTGCCTTGCGTTTGCGTAGTGACCGTTTGCTGCGAGGTCGTCTTCAGATTGCCGGCAGCTTTGGCCTGCTTGCGCAAGGTCTGGATGGCGGCCATCACCTGCGACTGCTGGTTGTGATAGGCGTCGCCCAACTGTGAAGTCCACGATATGTTCTGCGCCATGTTGTTCAACACGGCGGGGAACTGCGTGAGCGCCTTTATGCTGGGGTCCCAGGACTGGCCGTCGACCGCTTTCGTCAGCGCGCTGCCCGTCAGACTCTTGTTCTGCTCCAGCCAGTAGTTGGCAACCGCGACCTGATCGGGGAAAGTTGAGCCCGCCAGGATCTGAGCGACCAGCGCATCCGGATACAGCGCAATGGGCGCAACCAGGGAATCCAGTTCCTGGTCGGTCAGGGGAGCACCTTGACCTGTGTAGGACGAGGTGGTCGAAGAAGATTGTTCCTGCGCCGCTAGTGATGACCAGGTGGGCGCAGCGTTCATGATTACGAGAGCGCTCAGTAGGAATGCGAGAAATTGTCTGGTGATGCGATCAAGTATTCGATCCATGTTCGACTACCTCTGCGTCCGCGTCGCGGTTTGTGTTCCGACATGCTACCGGCCGAGTCTCAATTCTTCACTCCCCGTGCCGGCGGTCAGCGATGTCAGCCTCTCTCGCTTTCGTGCGGGCAGCTCGCGAAAGCCGCCCGCATGTTCGTTACATTCGCTTCGCCTGCTTTCGACCTGACGGCCAGTCATCAGCTCGCTGCTCAGCGGTTCTCCAGCTTTTGCATCATCTGCTGCCGTTCCTGCTCCCGCATAGCGGTGTACTTCTGCTGCTGCTGGGGATTCAGGATGGGCATGATCTTCGAATCGGTCGCCGTGCTGATCTGCTTCAACTGCATCGCCTTCTGCAAGGGACCAAGCGAGGTGTTGCCCTTCACTTCCTCCAGCTTGGGTAGTTCCTGCTTCAGGATGGGAAAGATTTGCTGCTTCTGTTGCGGCGTCAGCTGCAGCGCCTGCGACATATGTTCCATCTTGGCCATCATCTCTTGCTTGTTAGGACTGGCGCCTCCCGGCCCAGCCATGCCCTGCTGTGCCATCATGATTTGCGCAGTAAGCACGATCGCTAATGCCAGGACCGTGCCCGTTCGATAGCTCTTCATGTTTCCTCTCCGTTAACTTGTTTGTGTGCGGTGGAACACGTGCCATTATCCACCTGAGTTCCGGCTCGCCTACGGAGTATAGTGGCAAGCCGCAGCCGCATCTAGACAGAATTCCATCTGCCGCGCGAAATCGTAAATGCGACCAAGCTGTTGAGCGTTACGTTCGTCATTCGGCTTCTTTGTTACTGCGCCACCATGATGGCCGGCGGCTTCCATGTACCGTCCCCCGGAGGCAGAATGGATGGCGGCTGCGTCTTCGGCCAATACAAACGCATGACCATATAAATTGGGCCGTCGGGAGCGGGCAGCCAGTTGGCCTTCTTGTCCGCCGCGGGTGCGTCCTTCTGAATGTACAGAGTCAGCGAGCCATCGGGATTCTTCTTCAGAGTCGGCAGCATCGGCGAGTTGATGAGGTAACGGTTGATCGGGTTCTCGACCAGCAACTGCGTCTTGCCGTCGTACATCGTCACCGACCAGAAGGCATTGACCGGCGGGAAATCGCCTTTCGCAAAGGTCACCGTGTAGTGGTGCTTGCTGCCGTCGAGAGACTGCCCGTCGGAGGCGTTCTTCGCCAATGGATATACGGCTTCTTCGGCACTGTTGCCGTAGATTCCCGCCAAGGCGCCGGCGGCGCGAAGCAACCAGTTGCCGTTGAAAAAAGCCCGATCGCCCAATAGCGAGCCCACCAGCCATCCATTGATGTTCTTGCCGATCTGATCTTTCTGCTTGACGATCGCGTCATAGCCCTCTTTGACGCCAAGTGCCTCCTCGGCTTTTTCGGCCTCTGAGAGCTTGTCCAAGTCGAACGGCTTGCCCGCCTCGATTCCAGCCGTGGCAAACTTCGCGCGTAGCGCTTTCTCTTCCTCCACCGGTGGACAGAACTGCAAGACGAAGTTCAGGTACTTAGGAAAGGGGAGCTTCATATCGTCTTTGGTAAACGGCGGAAAGTCGATCGCTGGCGGGGCCGGCGGAGCAGCTTGGTGCAGAAACGCCGAGAGTGGCTGAACTTTGTAGCCCGACTGCACCTTCACCACATTCGGCATATCCTTCGGGCCGAAGAGCTGGGTCCGGTATCCCACTAACCCAAACTGCGTCTCGGAGTGAAATACCTTATTGATTCCCGGCGGTGTCTCTCCTTTCCAGTCGGGGCCAGCGACCATGTAACAGCCGGCATCGTTGCCGGTGGCGCGGCTGCCGATGTATCCGTAGTTGAACGTGTACATGTCCACAAGCTGGACGTCGTAATAACGGGTCTTCTCAACCTTGGGGACACACAATACGATTGGCTCAGCACGGAGATCGAGCCCCACGAACGAATATGGCGTGTCGCTGTTCGGCGTTACGACGGCAGTGTCTTTAGGGGTAAAGACGCGGGCCTCGTTGTAAATCTGATTAAACGGTGCCTTGAACTGACCCGAATTGCGGTCGACGAAGTAGGCGTACATGACACCGTAGTTCATCAACATCGGAAAGCCATAAATGTAGGCTTCCTGATAAGTGTCTTTGTGCGAGACGGCCTCGCGCACCGGACCCTGGTTACTACAGGAAGTGGCGGCCAGCACCGCGGCTGCGATGAATATTCCAGCCAAGAATCTGGTTTTCATGAGGCCTCCCGGGCCACATCGGACGTGTGAGGGCAGCCCTCGCGAGCTGCCCCAACGAAGACTAACTGCCTGCGACTGCCTTGTTCTGAAGAATCTGGACCACCACCCGGCGATTGTCAGCCTGGCCTTCCGCGGTGTTGTCCGGCGCGATTTGTCTGCTGGTACCCATTGCACCGGGAGCCAGCATGTGGGTCAGAGGAACGTGTCCCTGCTCCTCGAGGAATTCTGTCACATTGTTGGCGCGCTCGGTACTGAGTTTCTGGTTCAAAGCAGCAGAGCCAACGGAGGAGGCGTAGCCTTTCACCTGGATGACATAGCCATCAATGGTCTTGGCTTTTTCGGCCAGCTTCAAAAGCTGTGGCTTGTACTGCGGGTCGATCGTCACCTTACCGTTGCCAAACGACACGGTTACTTCTCCCATCACGTTATACTCACCCAACTCGCTGAAGCGCTTGTTGGTGGCGGCGATCGCGGCCTTGTCGGCATCGATCTTGGCCTGCTCAGCTGCAATCTGCGCCTGCTGCTGCTGCATGGCTTGTTGTTGCGCCTGGATCTGCGATTCCTGCTGTGACACTTGCTGCTGCTGGGTTTGAAGCTGCGCCTGCTCCGGGGCCACTCCGGCCTGGATATCCTGGGCCGTCTTGAGGTCGGAGGCCTTGAACTTCACGTCATCCGCCACAAGTTGGTTCTGAGCGTTGTACGATCCCTTGACCTGCACCGCCAGTCCGGGCACCAACGCTGTCAGCCCCATTTCCTTCTTCCGCATGTGAAGGCCGCCTTCGACCTCTTCGACTTGGGTGCTGTCGCTGAGAACCACCGGGACCGTGGAACCATCGCTCGACTTGACCATCATGGTCTCGCCTTTGCGTCCATCGATGATTCCCTGTACTTGCCCGCTCTGGGCGCTGGCCATCACGGCAGCCAGCGCAACCAGGGCGAAGGTCACGGCCGAGAAAATCGCGATGGTCGAAAACTTTGTGCTACGCATCACTTTCTCCTTTCGTGCGACTAGTCATTTCTGGGGCCTCAGTTAGTTCGCCAGGGTCACGGGCGGCGGCTTCCTTGTGCCGTCGCCCGGTGGCAAGATGGATGGCGGTTCGGTCTTCGGCCGTCTTTGTGGGAAACGGCCTCGCGCACGGGCGCCTGATGACTGCAGGAGACAGTAGCGATAACTGCGACCAATATCGCTGCGCCAGTCGCATGCCTTGGCTTCATTCGTCCCTCGATGGGTGCAATCACCCGGCCACCATGCTAGGAACTTGACCGCGAGGGTAGAACTGGCAAAATCACTTATGCGGGGGTGCAAAATCTGCTAGCTCAAAAGCCAATGCATGCAGCCGTCCGCGTTCCTCATCGTAGGTTTGTGCCGATCCACGAGTACTGCCACGCCAGTTGTACGTTCTGGTAATTGCCGCCGAAGCGGATATAAGTACCGTCGCTGTACGAGACCTTGACGGACTGGTGCTTGGTGAAAGGCCAAGCGAAGGTACCTCCGATGCGCGAGCCGGTTTGGCTGGTCTGAAGGTTGCGAATGCCACCCAAAGACGTAACTCCGCCGAACCAGAAGTTGCCGTCGAGCGATGCCCAGGAGCGGAAGCTCTTCCCTTTAGGCCGGCTCAAGTCGTAGCTCAAGTGGCCTTCGAAGCTGCCGACGGGCTGCTCGGTTTGGGGCTGAGGTTCGGGAACACTGTAAAAGGCGGAATTGGTGGTATAGAGCCACACGCCTGCATAACCGTCGATCAGCCACTTTCCAACGCGCTGTGAATAGCCAATCTCCGGCTTGAATGCCCAGCGATTGATTCCCCAGTTGATGAGCTTGGTTGGATCGTACTGCCCGGTGGGAGCGATCACTTTCAGGCTGGCCCCGAGTATCCTCTTCTGCCTCCATTTGGCAAATTCTTTGGGCTTAAGCGCCGGGCCTCCGATGAGGTTGACGGAAAGGCGGCATGAAAGATCAAGCAGTCCGGAGCGATAGATCGACTTGTCCGTGCCCAGGACCTTGCCGGAGAAGTTCCCCACGCCGTACGGTAATGCTCCAACGATGTTGGCCAAATGACCGAAGAAGTTAAACGAATGATAAATGCTGGCGATCGGGACGCTGTAGGTTCCGCTTGCGCCGCTGATCGGAATCGTGCCGTTGAAGTTGAATCCGCCGTCGTAGAACGAGTATGCCAAGGTGAGAGCGTTGGAGTTGACCGGCGTGATGACGTAGGCGCGCGGCGCCAAGTCCTGGGCCGCTGCGAAAGGGCTTACCAGAGCAAAGCTCAGAGCCGCCAAAATCAGTAACCGTGATCGCATAGCCCACGATCCGTCCAAGTTCCAAAATGCCGGCCGTCAAGCGCCGCTATCTTTCTTCGCCTCTTGCCAGGAGATAACCTCCATCGCCACAAGTCGCGCCACCAGCACGGCCAGATACAACTGTCCAGTCAGGGCTTCACCCACGGAAAGTTCGCGGGCGGTTGGGGTCACTGGGGTTATGTCGCCGTATCCCACCGTGGTGAGAGTTACGAAGCTGTAGTACATCCAGTCGCTAATGTTCGATACCAATCCGGGCGGGGTGCTGAAAGCGCCGTGCTGCAACATCGCAACCATGTGATAGGCGTGCGCATATCCGGCGCCAAACAACAGATAGGCGGCGATGGCGCCCTGGATGCGAACGTGGGTCACGCGGCCCGGTTGAAACACCTGCGCCAGCAAGACAAACGCGATCATTATGATCGCCGCCATTGACCAACTGTCGGCCCATAGCTGTAGCTTGGGACTCGCAGAAAACCAATTCGCCCAGCGAGAGACGATGGCGACGCATGCGACCGACCCGGAGATCAGCAGTTGAATCTTGTGCCCCCAGGCGATGGCGACCCCGGAGACGAGCAGCAGCGTGAACGCGATATCGGCGTACAACTTGATGTCGTTACGGCCCAATCCGAGGATCGGGAAAATGAAGGCGAACACGACCACTGTGCCGAGAAACACCGACAGATTGGCTTGCGACTGCCAGGTGTCGGCGAGCACGCGCTTGGCTTTTGCGCGCACCGCCCCTGCCGCATGATGGTGCTGTTCCCTGCTGGTCATGCCGATTGAGAGTTCGCTCCGATTTATAGCAGACCGGGTAGTCAACACAAACTGTCAAGTTTGCAAAGTGCCGGCAGCGCAGGAGGCAGGGCAAAACCGGCACTTCGCGACAATAGAGCGCTTCGAGTGGCGGCGACGCCGGCGACGACGAGTACGACCACGCTACGGAAGAGACCAGAATGGCCGGCACGGCCTGCTTCTGGTCATTCCGTTCTACTCGAAAATTGGGCCGCTCCTGAACCGTCGATGGACGTTTCAGGCAGCGGCCCGTCGTGCAAGTCTGGCGGTCGTCGATTCTTACTGACCGCCGCCACCGAAGGTGAAGTTAACGCCGCCGGCGTACTTGAAGTTATTCTGGCTAGCCGAATAGTTGGCAATGTGATTGGCGTTGAAGTGGGTGTACAGGTAATCCACTTCAACCGGCCGAATCTGAACGTGGGTGCTGACGGGAATATCCAGACCGCCGCCGAACTCCATGGCGAAGCCGTTGTTGTTGCCGTTCCCACTCGTACCGCTGCAGCCGTTGTCCTCAATGCACTTGATCAGCGTGCCGTAGCCATTGGAGTGGAAGGCGCCGAACAGTGCCTCTCCGAAGGGCTGGAACTTGCCGGAGTGCTTTTTGATCTGTGGGCCAAACATGTAGGTAAACGCGTTGCCGCTCACTGACCCCGCGTAGTCATAATTGTTTCTGAGATAGGTCGATATTCCTGTGCTGCCGGCGTATCCCTGGAAGTCAGCTTTGACTCCGAACAGCGAGGTGAAGTTATAGACGAATGCTCCGCCGCCACCGTTCAGGTTTTGGCTGGTGATGATCTGGGGATGGAGACTGACGTACGAATAATCGCCCGACACTTCTACCTTGGGGAACTCACTTTGTGCGGCCGCCGCCATCGCGACCAGAGCCACAAAGGCGAAAATAAGAAATGACTTTTTCACTGCAATCCTCCTTGAGTTAGCAAAAGCAATATTGATTTCCGTTCGTCCGGCACCCTCTGCCTGCGCAATGCAGCGACCGCGCTATAGCCGTGGACAATTTCATCCTAGCCACCGCCAGCCCCATTCGGAACTGGCAAAAATGTCAGTCGAGAGCCGAAAAAGTTCGCGTTCTAATAGCGGAATATGCAGCGAGACTTATGGGGGACCCGAAGGCTCGGGCGCAGAATGCGAGATGAATAGTTCAGCGGATGTGATCTACGACATGCGGGCGCACGTCGGCTTGAGATCAGGCGGGATCGAGTGCTACGCGGTCGGCGGCTGTCCGGTCAGAAAGAAGTAAAGCCCCAAGAAGACCAGAAAGAATACCGTGAGCATAATCGCCATGGTGGCATTCGCCGATTCCCAAGCAATACTGGTAGTGGAACTCTCAGATCGTAATTCGCGTTGCACTTGCCCCTCCCCGGAATGACTGCCCGCATGGTGTGATGCGGCTAGCGGGGCAAGATGTCGTCTAGTTCGAGCTGAATTCGCTCCACCTCGTCACGAATGACTCGGATTGCCTGCTGATGGCCCGGAAACGGCAGAGGCTCAATGGCTTGCACGGCGCGGCCGATCTTGTGATTACGGTCCCAGATCAATTTGATTCTGGCCGAGGTCTTCATCTGATGTTCATAGACGCGCCTGACCAACTTCGTCGCGACCCAGGCAAAAGCCAGCCCGAACAGCATCTCGATCGGCAGGCGGTCTTTCGCCCCGTCGAAGTCGAAGAACGCCAGGCGATACACCGCTTCGCCGAGGCCGAGGCAAGTGAAAATCACGCCCAAGCCGATCAACGCTACCGTGAGCCGATCCGTGGTACCGAGTTCGAAATATCTTTCGTGATTGTTAGGACGATCCATGACTGCATTGACCCCTGTCTCGAGCTTTAGCCTGCGTCAGCAAAAACGGGCCAACGGATCGTTCCGCGTCTGCCGACCCACCAGTATCGCAACAAACCGGCCGAAAAGACGAATACGATTTGTGAAAAATACAAATAACATTTTCCGCATGCCTGCAGAAGGTGCCTTGAGGTGCCACTCTGCTCAACGTGAGCGACCATGCCGAAAGCGATAGGCAGCGCTCACGCTGACAGAAGCAAGGTCCGAAATGTGGGTCCCGGCCCCGCCTAGATTTGGCCAGGAAATAAATCAGTCCAGCTTCATTACTTGCCCGACCCGAATGTGTAATGGAGTCCGACTCGCGCCTGAATCGGTTCGACGGGGTGGAAAACATCCGTAAATGCCGCCGCGGCCGTTGGTGTTATTCGGGAGGTATAAGCATAGTCAATGTCGTGATCGTAGCGGTTCAGCAGATTAAACAATTGAACCAAAAGGCTCCATCTTTCGTTGATGTGATAACCGGCCTCCGCGTTGAGCAGCGCCGTTGAGCTTGAGCGGTAAATGGCATCGGACGTCAAGTTGCGCGGGCCAAAGTAGCGCAGGCGCAAACTTCCCCAAAAATTTTTGTAGCTCTGCACTGTGACGCCTGACGAAATCACCAATCCAACTGCTTCGGGCACCCACTTGCCCCCCGGGCTGCCCGGCGCAGCATCATCTGGGTCTATTGCGGTAAAAAGGGCCCGGGAATCCGCAAAGTCGAAATCAAACGCCAGATGTTCCAGTGGCGTGTAGTAATTCGCCCATTCGATGCCATAACGATTGCTCGGCGATGCGGAAGCAACCGTGCCTCCGGTGTCGCCGTCCTGCTGCAATTCGGAGGCACTGTGTAGATACCAGAGCGAAAGCGTGCTTTGCAGATGTGGGACGGCCACCGTGCGCACGCCGATTTCCGCGCCTTTGGTTGGGACCAGGGGCGAAATCGGCGTGGACGGCGTCGGGAAAGGATAGTCCGGCGAAATCGGTTCCACCCTTTGGGTTGTGCCGCGCGCGTCGTTGCTGTGAAAACTGAATCCGCCCTGTACATAGAACTCCGTCTTGGACCACGGGCCGAAGATCAAACTCGCTTTGGGACTGGGCAGGAACTTGGTGGCCGTGCCGGAATTGAGCTCCGCAAAGTTGACCACCGGAGCGCCAGGTAATTCGGCGGCGACATAGGGGGGAGTCAAGTTCGTGACGTTATAGATTGCTTCGTCGCCGCGCACGGCCAGGACGGAGCGGAACTTTTCCGCCCACTGGGTTTTATTTTCTGCATAAAAACCCACCATCGTGTCGGTAAACTTATTCAGATCCGTGGCGGCGGGCAGGACCGCGATCAGATTCGGATCGGTATCGCACTCGGGGATGGGTTCGTCATTGCAGGCGTCGCTATCATTCTTGTCCGTGCGCACACGATCTTCCGTCCGGTAAAGACCGTTGTGGACCCAATCGTTGCGGAGCTGCAGGCCGAACGTATTTTCCACCTTGCGGCCAAACCATTGACTGAAAATCGTGTGGGCGGCGTCCACCCCAGCCACCCAGCGCCTATCCTGCTGCTCGAACTGATCGCCCTTTACGGGGTCATCCAGGAAGTACGTGAAGTCGGAAAACAAATCGAGATCATAATAAAACCCGTAGGCCGTGATCGTCGTCGCGGAATTTGCGCCTTGGCGATGCCATTCGCCCTGCAAGCTGTAACGCTGTGAATTGCCACCGTCGGTCGGATTGAGTGCGCCAAAGCGACCAACGAGAGGCACTGCGGTTATAGGTATTTGATCGCTCGAGTTCCATTTTCCGTGGTACGCCCGGGTCGTGATGCTGAAACCATTGGCGCTGTCGCCCTGGCTGTAGGTTAGAAGGCCGTTGAATTTGTAATAATCATCCGGATACTTCCACGGGCCGTCATCATGATAGGCTTCTCCACCGTACAGCAAATTGCCCGAGCCGAGCTTTTGCGATACGCCGAAGACGGCCCGCTCAAAGCCGTACATGCCGCCCTCCACCTGGAAGAAGTTCTGGGGCAGCGTCTTGAAAAATTGGATATTGGCCGATCCGGCTGAGCTGTAGTTGCCGATCTCAGCGTAATAGGGACCTTTCTCGTAATTTAGCCGCTGCACAAACTCCGGGATGACGGTATTCAAGTCCGCGTAGCCCTCGCCGTGCGCGTGCGACGGCAGGTTCAGAGGCATACCGTCGAGGAACACGGCAAAATCTGTGCCATGGTCGAGATTGAAGCCGCGAAGGAAATACTGGTTGGCTTTACCGCCGCCGGCATGTTGAGTGACGATGAGACCGGGAACCGTCTCTAAAATTTCTCCCGAACGAAGAACCGGACGGTCTTCGATTTCCTTTGCGCCGACCGTCCCCTGAGTGGCGGAATCGGCAATTCCGATAAGGCTATCCTCGCGGCCCTGGACCTCTACGCTGGTGCTCACGGCGCTCACCGCCAGAGAGATGCGCAACGGAACGGGTTCCCCGGTGCCCCCTATGGTGACCGGCATTTCTTTGATTTCAAAACCGGGATCCGATACGACAAGTCGATAATTACCTGCCGCGAGTCCAGAAATACCGAAGGAGCCGTTGCTGTCTGACTGCGCCAATCTTTGCACGGTACCGTCCGCGCTTCGGACGATCACGCTAGCCCCTGCTATCACTGCGCCCGATGCGTCAACGACGGCTCCTGCTAGCTGAGTGCCACCGTGGGCAAATTGTAGGGTGATCTGCCGCTGGCCGGAAGCGACGGTAACACGGATCGCCACGCGAGCAAACGCGGGAGATTCGGCAGTCAGTTCGTACACTCCGGGACCGACACCGGCGAACTCGAAGTTCCCGTGAGCATCGCTGTCGACTTCGACAACTTTGGTTCCGGCGGCGTTGCTCAGCTTCACCTTGGCTGCCGCCACGATGGCGCCCTGCGGGTCTAGGACTTGTCCGCGAATCGTTCCGGTCTCCGCCTCGGCAGTCGCGCCCAAGCCAAAGATGCACACCAGGACGAGGCAACGCTGAATCCATGCTTCGCCACATGTGTTACGGATGTACATTTCGTGCTACCCGTTTTGGACAAGAATCGTCCGAGCCCCGGAACGTTGGTCTCCTTAATTGTGGTGATGGTTGGAATGCTGGGCGTGCCGCGCAGGCTTGCCCGCATACGCCTCGGGCGAACTCATCACCAGCTTGCCATGCTGGATGCCTTTCAACCCGATCAGCCGGTTCCCCAGCTCCTGCACTTTGTTGAGCGGGCCCTTGACCACCACGACTTCCAGACACATGTCGTGGTCCAAGTGGGAATGCACGGTGGCGATGATGACAGAGTGATATTCATGTTGAAGCTCCATCAGCTTGTCAGGGAGCAGCCGGTGGTGGTGGTCGTAAATGAGGGCCACGGAGCCGACGACGAAGGTCTCGCCGCCTTGCAGGCTGGCGTCGTTCAGACGGTCGCGGATCAGGTCGCGAACTGCTTCGGAACGGTTAGCATAACCTTCGGCGCGAATCAGCCGGTCGAAGCGCCTCAGCAGCTCGGAATCCAGCGCAACTCCAGTGCGAACCAGGGCCATGCGCTACCTCGGTAAGGGCGAAATCATAACACGTTTCTCAGAAGCGTATTACCGTCCAATCACGTGTAAACCGGCCGCGTAGCAGTCTGCGGATGGTGGAAATGCCTTAGGATGCTCATCCAATGCTTGCCGAGAACGGCAGATTCTGTAACATTTGGCAATACTGGAACGAGCACGTGAAGGACTAACCCTATGGTCCGTCTCATTCGTCAGCTGATTCGTCCTTATCGCGGCCAGCTCATCATCATCCTGCTCGCCATGCTGGTGGAGACCGCGATGAGCCTCGCGGGCCCGTGGCCGCTGAAGATCATCATCGACAACGTCGTCGGCCATCACCGATTGCCCGACTGGCTCGACCACATGGTGCGGCCCATGCTCGATGGAGGCGGCAAGCTGCAGGTGGCGGGCTTGGCGGCGCTGGGCTTCGTCGTGATCGCCATCATCGGCGCCATCGCCAGCTACATCGACAACTACTACACCGAGAGCGTCGGCCAGTGGGTCGCCAACGACCTGCGCATGCGGACGTATCATCACCTGCAGCGCCTCTCGCTGGGCTACTACGACAGCCACCAGACCGGTAACCTGCTCAGCACGATGACCACGGACATCCAGACCATTCAGGGCTTCGCCTCGTCCTCCACCCTGAACATTCTGATCGATCTGTTCACCATCGTCGCCATGCTGGGGCTGATGTTCTGGCTCAACTGGGATTTCACACTGATTGCGCTGGCGGTCACGCCGTTTCTGCTCTTCTTCGTTTCGCGCTTCAAGAAAGCGGTGAAAAAAGCGACGCACCAGGTGCGCAAAGAGCAGGCGGAGATCGTCGCCACCGTGCAACAGGGTCTGGAATCCATGCGGGTGATTGAGGCTTTCGGACGGCAGACGACGGAAGAAGAGTTGCTGGAAGAAGTGAGCCACGCGACGGTGAGTGCCGCGCTGTCGGCGCGCCGCGTGAAGTCGCTGCTTTCGCCGATCGTCACCATCACCGTGGCGTTCTGCACCGCGGTTGTCTTGTGGCGCGGCGCAGCGCTGATCCTGAAGGAAGCGATGACCGTCGGCGCACTCACCGTGTACCTGTCGTATCTCAGCAAGTTCTTCAAACCGGTGAAGGACCTCGCCAGTACGACGAACGCCATCGCGCAGGCGGCCGTAGGCGTGGACCGGGTCCGCTCGATTCTCGACACCGACACCATCATTCCCGAGAAGGATGATGCCATCGAAGCCCGCAACATCAAGGGCGATATCGTCTTCGACCACGTGGCTTTCGGCTACACTGTCGAATCCCAGGTCCTGGGCGACATCAGCTTCCATATTCAGCCGGGCCAGTTCGTAGGAGTTGTCGGCCCAACCGGCAGCGGAAAGTCGACCGTCGTCAGCTTGATACCGCGGTTCTATGACGTCACTTCGGGCAGCGTCATCCTCGACGGTCACGACGTGCGCGACTACCAACTGAGTTCGCTACGCGATCAGGTGGGATACGTATTGCAGGACACGGTATTGTTCCGCGGCACGATTCTGGAGAACATCGCCTTCGGGCGGCCGGGAGCGACTCGCGACGAAATTGTCGAAGCGGCGCGGCTGGCCAATGCTGACGAGTTCATTTCGCGCATGCCGAAAGGTTACGACACTATGGTCGGCGAACGCGGACTGACGCTTTCCGGCGGCCAGCGGCAGCGCATCGGCATTGCGCGCGTGATGGTCCGCAACAGCCCGATCCTGCTGCTCGATGAGCCCACCGCCGCCCTGGACAGCGAATCGGAGAAGCTCGTCATTGACGCCCTCCAGACGCTGATGAAGGGGCGCACCGTCGTGACTATCGCTCACCGCCTGAGCACCATTCGCGACGCCAACCAGATCATCGTCATCTCCGGAGGCGTGGTGGCGGAATCGGGAACGCACGATGAACTGATGGCGCTCGGCAAGATTTATGCCGACCTCCATCGCACCCAGTTTGAAGATGCCTCGGCCAAGCCCGAAGCTGAAGCGGCGCGACAGGCGTGAAGCAAGGCGGACGCCTGCCGTCAAGGAGACCCGGATGTCACGTTACCTCATTGTTATGCCCGACGATTCGGCCCGGCCGATTCTCGAAGTCGTGAATCAGGCCACGAAATCGCTGCGCATTAAGATGTTCACGTTTTCCGACGCGCAACTTCTGCATGCGGTGATCGCCGCTCACCGGCGCGGTGTCGAAGTGCGCATCATGTTGAATCCCGCCCGCCGCAGCGGCGAAGCGGAGAACGCGCACTCGCGCAAAATGCTCAGCGATGCCGGCGTCAAAGTCATCGACAGCAATCCCAAGTTCGATCTCACTCACGAGAAATCGATGGTGGTGGACGACCAAAAAGCTTTCGTGATGTCGCTGAATTGGGAGACCAAGAACCTCACCCTCACCCGCGACTACGCGGTGGTCACGGAACATGCCCATGACGTAGCCGAGATTATCGAGTGCTTCGAAGCCGATTGGGGGCGCAGGAAATTCGATCCGGGAGAGAACGCTCACCTGATCTGGTGCATCGGCAATGGGCGCCAGCGAATCGGCAAGTTCATCGATGAGGCGCGACACTCCCTGTGGGTACAGAACGAGCGCTATCAGGACTCGGTGATCATCGAGCGGCTGGTACGGGCGCATGAGCGAGGCGTGAAAGTTCACGTGCTGGCGCGGCCGCCGCATCACCTGCGGAGAGAGAAGCTCGTTGAGGGCGTCGGCGGCCTG
Source organism: uncultured Acidobacteriaceae bacterium (assembly GCA_963747045.1). Classification (GTDB taxonomy): domain Bacteria; phylum Acidobacteriota; class Terriglobia; order Terriglobales; family Acidobacteriaceae; genus Bog-257. Next base: position 253,502 of record CAVVDN010000003.1, read on the forward strand.
CGCATCCTGGACGATGTCGGCGTCAAAGTGCACAAGCTCAAAGGACTCAAGCTGCACGCCAAGCTGATGTTTGCGGATAATGAGCGCGCCATTATCGGCTCCATCAATCTTGCTCCGGGCAGCTTCGATAGCCGCCGCGAGCTCGCCATCGAGGTGCATGACGACGACATCATCAAGCGCTTGCACACGATCGTGCATCAGGACTGGGAACATTCGCATCCCCTCGACCTCACGGACGAAGGGCTGCTGGCTGAATTGGAAGACAAAGACGAGCACATCGCCGAGGATCTGGCGATCGATGCCAGCAAGGAGAAGCACAAGTAGCATCGGGCTGGCCTGGTTGGAGGTAACGACAGAAGAAGTTCCACCTTTTAGTGAGGGTATGACCGCATGGGCTCTCATGAAAATCTTAAGTCCACGCTCATCATTTTCACGGCGCTGGTAATCGCTGCGGCAACAAGTGCAACGCTAAACGGCGCAGCATCGCAGCCGGTGAGAGGTGATCCGATCCCCGGTGTGCCGGGATATGGAGTTGAACTGGGGTTGGATTCCGCGACCGGCAACATCGCGGAGCTGCTGGTCTATCGCGGACAAAAGCAACTTCAAGCGCTGAAAGTTTGTACCGCCGAGCCGGTGCTGCGGCAGAGCCCGATCGGAACCATGGATACTGCCGACTATAACTTCGACGGGCACGGCGACCTGGCGCTGGAAACGGCCTCCAAACAGGGCAACAAGTCTTACTGCATCTGGCTGTTCAATCCGAAGACGAAGCGTTTCGTTTTTTCGCCGCAACTGTCACAGCTCACCAACCCTCGGCCGGAGCCAGCGACGAAGACCATCATCTCCTACACCAAGCTGGAGTGTGGGCCTTGTTACCAGCAGGAAAGCTATCGTTGGTCGAAGGGGCAGCTCGTACCCGTGCGCGAGGAGTCGGTGAGGCCGGCTGAGCTGGGCTTGCAGCTCAGCGGCGGTTGCGGATGGCTTCGCACCGTGCGCCAGGAAAAGAACGGCAAGCTGGAGTTTGTCAGCCGTGACCCGGTGGACATCTTCGGACACGTGTGCCAGCCGTGACGAACGTCTACCAAGCAGCTTCATGGTCACGCGCTTCGTGAACCCTGAAATGAAATCAATCGCTCTTCTTTGTTCATGCCTGGTTTTATGGCTGGCGGCACTGTCGCACGCGCAGGAACCGTGTGGATCCGAAATCAAAGTCCTGCTGCGCGTCAGCGAGATCGAATCTGCACAGAAGGCGTTCAACGCGGCAAAGGGAGTTCCAGGCGAGGTGTATCTGTTCGACACCGCCGCGCGGGAACTGCTGTCGGAGGGCGTAGTCTTACGCGTGAGGCGCGGTGCGACCAACGATCTGATGGTGAAGGTGCGAATCCCGCCGGAAAAGAAAATCAATGTGCCGCATACCGCCGAAGATCAATACAAGTGCGAGGTGGACGTGACCGCCGAAAAAGCCGTGCGTTCGTACTCGATTCTCACGAGCTTCACGGTGGCCCCGCCGTCGTCAGGAACGGAATTCTTCGCGCGCCTCACTCCGGCCCAGAAGCAACTGCTGCAACAGGCACGGGTCTCCATCGATTGGAGGCAGGTGAAGAGAGTAGCGGACATTGAGTCCACGAGTTGGCAGATCAAGAATCAATACCCGTTCGCCAAACTCGGGCTCGAGGTGTGGAAGTGGCCGGCGGGAGAAATCCTGGAGCTGTCCACCAAGAGCACCGAAGAGGCTGCGCCCTCGACCCGCAAGCAGCTCGAGCAGCTGGTGAAGAGCAAAGGCCTGGGGCTCAACCAGACGCAAGAACTCAAAACATCGTTGGTACTACACGACATTCGCCGTTCTACGAGTCCCTGACTTTTGCCGCATCCTATAATTCTTCTTTTCAACAAGACGAGGTTTAGAAGATATCGATTTCCGCGTGAGGACCGTGTGACGAACCTATTCCAAAGGCCAATTTTGATGTTTCTCGTTTCGGTAGTGGTGCTGTGGCTGTCGGTCCAGGCAGGTGCTTTCGTCGGCAAGATACGGCCGCTGGCGGACGACGATCGCTCTGATTTCGATCTTGTAATCAGTGGGACGCTGACCCTGCTGGCCCTCATCATCGGCTTCAGTTTTTCCATGGCCGTGAGCCGCTACGACCAGCGCAAGAACTACGAGGAAGAAGAGGCCAACGCGATCGGTACCGAATATGTCCGTGTCGATCTGCTGTCTGCGGCAGATAGAACGCAAATCCAGCAATTGTTACGGCAATACACCCAAGAGCGACTGTTGTTTTTTACCGATCGGGATTTGGACCAACTGGACCGCATCAACGGCGATGCCACCCAACTGCAGAATCAGATGTGGTCGATCGTCACGCGCGCGGCTGCCGCCACCCCAACCCCCACGGTTGCGCTTGTCGTCTCCGGCATGAACGACGTGTTGAATCGGCAGGGCTATACCCAGGCGGCGTGGTGGAACCGCATTCCGACGGGAGCCTGGTGCCTGATGATCGCGCTCGCCGTCTGCAGCACTTTCTTGATCGGTTTCGGCTCCCATCAGAAGCGTAAATGGATGGCGCCGGTGCTGCCGTTGGTTCTGTCGGTGGCGCTCTTCCTGATTGCCGACATCGATAGCCCGCGTCGCGGCGTCATCCGCGTGCTTCCGCAGAATCTTATGAGCTTGGCTCACTCGCTGGGAAATCCATAGCGGACAAGCGATTCACTCCGGAAGAAAGCGCTATCGGTTCGATCGTGGCGGCCTACTTCCCTGTCCAGCAGGGACGCCGTTTGCCGAGGAATGCCGAAATGCCCTCCTGCGCGTCGGCCGCGAGCGAATTCATGCTCATCACTTCTTTGGCGTAGGCGTAGGCCTTCGGCTGCTCGAGATCGACTTGGGTATAGAAGGCCTGCTTGCCCAACGCGACGGTCAGCGAACTGGCTTCTGCGATTCGCGAAGCCATCTTGCGCGTCTGCTCGGCCAGTTCCGCAGCAGGGACGACAAGATTGATCAGGCCCCACTCCGCGGCCGTCGGCGCGTCGATCATCTCGCCCGTGAGCAGCATCTGCAGCGCGCGCTTGCGGCCAATCGCGCGGCTAAGCGCCACCATCGGCGTGGTGCAGAACAATCCGATCTTCACTCCGGGCGTCGCAAACGCGGCTTCCTCTGACGACACTGCCAGGTCGCAAGTGGCAACCAGCTGGCAACCGGCCGCCGTCGCGATGCCCTGCACTTCTGCGATCACCGGCTGCGGAATCGACTGCACTCGCGTCATCAGCTCGGTGCAAACGTCGAACACCTGCCGATACTCGTTGATGTCACGCCCTACCATTTCACTGAGATCGTGCCCGGAAGAAAAAACCTTGCCCGCCGCGCGCAACACGACCACTCGAATCTTGCGATTGCTTCCGACTTCGTCCAGGCAGCGAATGAGTTCCTGCATCAACTCCAGCGATAACGCATTGCGCCGTTGCGGGCGGTTCAAGGTCACAAACGCAATCGGTCCAGCGGTCTCGAAGAGCACGTTGGAAGATGTGGCGGCAACGGTTGGGATCTGTAGTTCAGGCATGGCGGGTCCTTTCCGACGAAGCGCACTGCCGACGACGAACCTCGTCGGGTGCGATACCCATTCGGGCTAACTTCAAAGTTTATCGCCTACCAGCAAAATGCGCTCCGGAGAACGGCTGCTCTGTTCGGCTCTCTCTGCCTGACGAGCGCCGGAAACTTGCCGCTTCTTTCCGACAGGACGAGATATATAATCCGCGCGAGTACCAACCCAGGGGATTACAGATGAACTCGGTCCTGACGCCTTTGGCATTTCTGGCGCGAAGCGCCACCGTTTACCGCAACTGCACCGCTGCCGTGGAAGGCGATCGCCGTCTTACCTACGCGGAATTGAACCAGCGTGTGCACGCCTTTGCCTCTGCACTCCAGCGGTTCGGCGTTCGACCGGGCGACCGGGTTGCCGTGCTGGCGCGCAACAGCTTGCTGGCGCTGGAGGCGCACTTCGCTGCGCCGTTGATCGGCGCGCCCCTCGTGATGCTCAACACTCGTCTCCAGACGGGCGAGCTCACAACCATCCTGAACCACTGTGGAGCGAAGATTCTGATCGGCGACGACCTTGTGCTTCCGCTGTGCGAAGTTCGCCAGGACCTTCCGCAACTGGAGCGCATCGTCACCAGCTACGAAGATTTTCTCGGCGAAAGCACCGCGGCCGTCGCGCCGCACGAGCCCGGCGAGAACGACGTCATCTCCATCAATTACACGAGCGGAACGACTGGCGCGCCGAAAGGCGTGATGTACACACATCGCGGCGGCTACATGAACGCTGTCGGCGAGATCATCGAGCACGAACTCAATAGCCGCTCCGTCTATCTGTGGACGCTGCCCATGTTTCACTGCAATGGGTGGTGCTTCCCGTGGGCGGTGACGGCGGTGGGCGCGCGCCACATCTGCCTGCCCGAGGTAAACGCCGAGCGCGCGGTCGATCTCATCGAACACGAAGGAGTGACTCATCTCTGCGGCGCTCCTGTCGTCGTGCGCACCCTGACCGAGCATTGCGTTCGACGCGGTATCCACTTCGAGTCGGGCCTGCGGATGGTCACGGCGGCAGCACCGCCTCCACCGGCCGTGATTCGCGCCGCGGAGGAGATCGGCATTCACCTGAATCACGTCTACGGACTGACGGAGACCTACGGCCCGCATTCGGTCTGCGCCTGGCACAGCGAATGGAACTGCGAGCCGCTGGAGAAGCGCGCGCAGTTGAAGGCGCGCCAGGGCGTTCCGTATGTGATCGCCGGAACCGACATGCGCGTTGTCGATGAAGACATGCGCGATGTGACAGACGACGCGCAAACCATGGGCGAGGTCGTGATGCGCGGCAACAATGTCATGCTCGGCTATTACCGTGACGCGGCGGCGACGGAGACTGCATTTCGTGGCGGATGGTTCCACTCCGGCGATCTGGCCGTCATGCATCCCGACGGCTACATCGAGATTCGCGATCGCTCCAAGGACATCATCATCTCAGGCGGGGAGAATATCTCCTCAGTCGAAGTCGAGCGCGTGTTGTACGAGCATCCCGCCGTGATGGAAGCGGCGATCGTTGCGCATCGCGACGACAAGTGGGGTGAGGTGCCGCATGCCTACGTGCTGTTGAAGGATGGCGCGAGCGTCAGTGCCGAAGAGCTGATTGCGTTTTGCCGGGAGCGGCTGGCGCATTTCAAATGTCCCAAGGCCGTGCACTTCGGCGCCCTGCCGAAGACCTCGACGGGAAAGATTCGCAAGAACGTGCTGCGCGAACGCGAGCGCGCCGCGGCTCAGGGCTAGCTCCGAAGCTTGTCCAGAAATTCCGCGATGGCTTCGAGCGTTAGCGCCGATTGATCGCGGTGCGGCGCGTGCTTGCAATCGGGCAGCATAAGAATTTCCGTGGCGGGCACGCTCGCCTGGATCGCTTGCACCTGTGCGATGGTGCCGTACTGGTCTTGTTCTCCCTGAATGCACAGCACGGGGCAGCGAATCGCGTCGAGATATTCTTCAATGTTCCAGTTGCGAAACTGCGGATCGAGCCAGATGTCGTTCCAGCCCCAGAAAGTCTCGTCGACGTGTGCGTGATAGCGCGCCAGCTTCTGCGGCAGGTCGTTAGTCTGGTAGTTCACCTTGGCTTCGGTGATGCTGGCGACGCTGAGGTCTTCGACGAAGACATGCGGCGCTTCCAGAATCAGCGCGGCGCAGCGTTCCGGATACGTCCCCGCAAAGATCAGCGCGATCGAGCCGCCATCGCTGTGCCCGAGCAGGATGGGACGCTCGATGCCGAGCTTGTCGAGCAGCTCCGGCAGAACCACTTCGCCTTCATGGTGCATGAAGGCGACGGGACGCTTCTCCATCAGCTTGTCGGAATTGCCGTGACCGTACCGTGAATAGACGAGTACATTGCAGGCGGTGCAGGCCGCTACGTCCTGCGGAAACCTCTTCCATGCACCGATCGACCCGAGGCCTTCGTGCAGCATCACGATGGTGCGCGCCTCGGCAGCGGCGGATGGAAGCCAATGCGTCTCCAGCCGCTTGCCGTCGACGATGACTTCCCGAAGTTCAGTTTTGCTTTGCAGTGTTGGTTCCATGTGTAAGGTGGGCAGATTTAGTGCGATCAGCAATGTTAACCGCTCGGGGCCGTTAGGTCGAAGCCCTTCTCACTGTCGCACCAGCAGAGCCAGACGCGGAAAGACGAAGTGTCCGGCCGCGTCGTCGATAACGTTGATCTGGCAGGTGTAAAAGCCCGGCTTCAATGCCGAGAGCGGCACATCGAGCTGAAACACGGCGGCGTGGCGAGTGGGTACCGAAACCTCCCGCACTTCCGTCAGCGATGTTTCGTAGGCCTTCACATCGCCCTTGAAGAAGGCGACATTGCTCAGCAGCCGCACCGTGTTCTTCGAATCGCCAACGGACGGGGCCGTGCTTTGCCGGTTGCGGCCAGCCGTGCCATTCTGCGCATCATTCCGGCTGCGCGCGGGATCGTAGACCTCGTAATACAGATACAGATGCTGGCCATTGGAGAAGACGCGGGTCACGCTGGGCACGATTTCCGAGCCGTTGCGAATGAGCGGATCGTTGGGATTTTCGTGCTTCCCTGCCGGCTGAAGCTGGCTGGCCATGACGATCGAACTCATCTTCAGCGGCGTGGACTTGAGATCGGGGATTGTGAAGTCGGTCTCAAACGCGCCCATCTGCCCATTTTCGTTTTCGCGCACGACGATCTTCAGGTGATACCTCCCCGGCGGCAGCTCCATTCCGTTGTCGTATTGAACGTTCTTTCGCTGCACTTCATTCGCGGCGTCCACCGCGAGCTTCACCGTATCGCGAATGCGGCCAACGGGAAATTTCTTCTCGTCCGTCACGATGCCGAGAATGTCCAGCGTCGCCTTGTCCTGCTCGCGATTGCGGGTGAACGGAATCGCCGAGCCGGGAACGATGAGCGAAATCGGAACATAGTATCGGTTATCGGCGAGGCGAAAGTATCCGGTCGCGAGATACAGCGGCAGATCGGTGCTGGGCAGATCGGAGGCAAGTTCTTCCTGGAGCTGGCGCTCGCGGTCGTCCTTGTTGGAGTGCTTGAAGTCGGCGGCCGCGTAATAACCTTTGCGATATTCCAGCTTCACGCCCGGACGGTTCACGCGCACGGTGATGCGGCGGAATTTGCCGTCGCGCGCGGAGTTCGTGCTGTGATAGCCGAGCAGGTAGTACATTTCCATGTCCTGCTGTACGCCGCGAAAGACGCGGCTGAAATCGTTGGAGTCGAGATACGAGCGGCCGCCGGTGTCGACCGACAGCGAGACCAGCGTCTCCTGCGTGGTGAAGTTGGAATTCAGGTCGTTGAGCGTCGATTTTCCGTTGTAGGGCGAGACGCCGCGCAGGCTGGCGTTTTGCGCCGCGCCGCCGGGCGGCAGCGCCTGCAGGCCGCGAATGTCCATGGTGTAGATCGCCATGTTGGCCAGCACGGCTGCGTTGGTGGCCGAACGCAGCTCCGACTCGTTCTCGATGCCGGTGCGATCCATGCCGCTGGAAAAATAAATCAGTGCCTTCTGCTGCGGAACGCTGGCGACCTGCTGTGCCACCGTGCGCAGTGCCTCCAGCCGGCGGTCGGTGTTGAAGATGTTGTATTCCGTGTCGTCAACGGTGAAAGAGTTTCCGCTGTCGGGAGTGCCTTCGGTCGTGCCGGTGCTGCCCTCCTCGAAGCCAGCTCCCGCGCCGAGATTGAAGCTCTCCAGCGCCTTCTTCAGCTGCGCGCGGTCGGAGGTGAAGTCCTGATTGAGCGTGATGCTGCTGCCCAGCGACACGACTGCAACCAGATCGGCCGGTTGCATCTGCTTGTCGACATAATTCTGCGCGGCCTGCGCGGAGCGCTCGATCTCGTCCGGCTGCATCGACGACAAATCGAAGAACAGTATGATGAGCCTGCGGTCTTTGATGGCCTGCGCCTGCTTGGAAAGCAGAGAATCCTCCGGAACGGCGGTTGCCTTCTTCGGCGCAACGCTCAACAGATTGAGCTGTCGCTGCCGCTGCCGCTGCTGTCTCGACCGCCGGCGCATTCTGCATGTTCTCGATGTCGAAGGTCGAAACTTTCTGCGGCTTGTTGTCCTCGAGGATGGTGAAGTCTTCCGGCTTCAGGTCACGAACCAGGTTGCCGTTGCGGTCGCGCACCGAGACGTTGACCAGCACCAGCTCCGACTGGCTTTTGAAGGTGTACTCCGTCTGTTGCGCGAGCGCGATGTTCGGACACAAAAGTGCGAAGCCGAGCGAGATCGCCATGAGCTTTTGCAAAAGTGAATTTGTCATTCGGCTCATTAGAATCTGAACCTCGCCGTCATCAGCAGCGCGCGCATCGCGCCCGCGGATATCACGCGTCCAAAGGTTGGCGAATTCACGACGGTGTCGATTGACGTGAACTGCGGATGGTTGAACACATTCGTCGCCGACACGCGCACTTCCAGCATGCGCGATTCTTTCAGCGGAAACTGCTTCGTCATTGCCATGTCGAAGAGCACCTCGCCGGGGCCTTCGATACTATTGCGGCCGGCGTTGCCGTACTGTCCCAGTGGCGGAATGACAAACGCCGCCGTGTTGAACCACTCCCCGATTGTGGGATTCGACGAACTGATCGGCTCGCCCGTCAGGTCCGGCCGCAGCGTGCCGTTCACGCCGCTGTTCACGTTGCCGAATTCGCCCAGCACGCGCGGCGTGAACGGGAATCCCGAGGTGATGGTCCAATCGCCACTCCATTGCCAGTCGCCGAGGAAATCGCGCGCCAGCCCAGGATTCGAGAGCCAGCGCTTTTCGTGCCCGAAGGGCAGCTCCCACAAATAATCTCCCGTGAACCTGTTGCGCTGATCGAAGCTGGACAGTCCGTACTCGGCTCTGAGATTAAGTGGATTCTGCGCGACCAGCGTCTGGCCGGTGACCGTCCCGTTGGGGCTCACTAACGCCGAGCCTGCGCCGATGGTAGACGCGTCGTCGAGCGACTTCGACCAGGTATACGTGCCGCCGATTGAGATGCCATGCGCCAACCGCTTGCGCAAGCGAACAGTACCCGCATTCGCGTTGGAATCGGCAACCGGGTCCTCATAATAGAACGCCGGCACACCGGGATTGAGCAGGCCCAGCGGAGTCCGATTCGGCGCGTCGAGCAAGTCGAGATGTGTGCCCTTCGTTCCGGTGTAATCCAGGTTCAGCACCAGCGTCGGCGTGATGGTCTGCTGAATGTCGATGTTCCAGATCTGCACGTAGCCGAGCGGATAATTCACATTCACCGCATAATTGTTGGTGATGGTGTTCACCGGCGGAACGGGAAATCCATTCTGCAACGTCAGGTGATTCGTCGCTGATTCGACATTGGTCTGCGTAAATGAAAACGGCGGCTGAAACGCCAGGTCCTGGGCAATATTCGGATACGCCGTCGTGTTATAGCTGATGCCGTAGCCGGCGCGCACCACGGTGTTGGCGTACCACTTCCACGCGACGCCCACGCGCGGTGCGAAGGCGAAATGGTCGGGATTCACCAGCGTGATGGGATAGGGCGTTCCCGTCAGCGGTCCAACCTGTCCCGGAAAAACCGGCGCGACGGCTGCGAGGCCGGGCGCGATGTCGAGGTTGACGAGTCTGATTCGCTGTCTCGCTGAAGGGCGAGACATATTCGTAGCGCAGCCCGATGTTGAAGCTGAGATTATTGCGGGCGCGCCATTCGTCTTGCCCATACAGGTCCCAGGAATTTCCGCGAAAGTGATAGCCCGAGGAATTGATGCCGTACTGCACCGAAGTCTGCTGCGGCAGGCCCAGCAGGAAGTCGGCAAAGTCGAAGCCGGTGCCCGGCGACCGGCGTGCCGTTCGACAACTGCCGATGTGTTCAGTCCGGTGAAGACAAAGCTGCCGCGCGGATTGCTGGCGGTGCTGCGTATTGATCTCGAGGCGACGAAAATCTCCGCCCCAGCGCAGCGTGTGCTTCTGTGGGTGTAGATCATCTGGTCGGTGAAGGACACCGTCTGATTGCGATCGGAAACGGGAGCGGTATCGGCGAGGCTACCAAAGTTGGTGAACGAAAGATTGGGCAGCCCCAGTTCGCCGGATTTTGCGAAACGCCATTGATCCCGAGATCGCCGGTGATGTTGGTGTTGAACGCGTAGAGATTTTGCGTGTGGATATGGCTGAGGTTGTATTCCACGCGAAAGGTGTTGATCAGCCGGCCAAAGCTGCGGACGTAGCCGATTGGGACATCGTAGCCGTGAGTGATGGCTTGGCCGCCGACGCTGGGAAACGAGTTGGTCAGCGTCTGATCGGCTTCGTGGTAATGAAAGCCGAAGGTGAGATTGTTCTGCGGACCGCGAAAGCTGCCTCGGCCGCGTGTGCTCGAGGCTGCGCCGAGCGCCTGGTTCAGGCGAATATTCAGGTCGTTGCTGTCACTCATGGCGGCGGTGACGGAGCGGAAGTTCTGCACCGTTCCCGGCAGATTGGGCAGCGGAATGTAGTTCAGCAGCCCTTGTGCGGCAGGACTGATCAGGTTCGACGGAATGGTGTTGTTGGCGAAAGGCTGGCCGGTGACCGGATTGAAAATCTGGATCGGCTGTCCGTTCACCAGCGTCTGCGAAAAGTTGCCGCTGCGTTCGGCCAGCGTCGGCACGGTCGAATAGTAGCTGTAAGGCGTGTCGCCCAGCGTGCCGTTGTAATGGAGAAAGAAAAACGTTTTGGAGCCGTTGTAGACGTGCGGGATAATCAGCGGCCCACCGACATTGCCCCCAAAGCGCTGCTGCAGATACGCCGGATTAGGCGAAGGCTCGCCGGTTAAGGAAAACGGTGCGGCATTCAGCGCCGCGTCGTTGGCGGAGTAATAAACCGTGCCGTGCAATTGGTTGCTCGATCCGCGGCCACCGAATCTCCCGCCGCCTCCCCCGAAACCACCGCCGCCGCGGCCACCGCCAAACCTCCACCACCTCCGAAACCTCCGCCTCCCGGAGGTCCGCCGACCCCAGGTCCGCCGCCCAACTGGTCTTGATAGCGAGCGCGCAAGTCGTCGCCGTTGAGACCGCCCAAGCTCGGTGAATTCGTTCCCGTGACGGCAACGGATTCCGTCGCCACATTCGGCGGCACACCGGGAACGGGCATGCCCGAGGGTGCAACCGAATCGGCGCCGTTCACGCCCTGATCGCTTCCCGCTTCACCTTGCATTACCGACAACGACTGGAATCCGCGATTGCCGGCGCCGTTGCCGCCAAATCTCGCCTGCGAGTTGCCGGGCGCGGATTCGGCACGCGATAGAAGAACCATCTCGAGATCGACGTGCAGCATTCTGATTTGAAGGGCTAACGGTCACTCGTGATGTAGCCGTGGCGAACGCCGTCATCTGCGCCCGCACGACATACTCGCCATCGCCCGGCAGCGCGAGTTTGTAGCTGCCATCGGGTCGCGTCCATCCGACCACCTTTTGCCCGGTGGCGTGATTCGACGCAGTAACCGTGACGCCAGGAAGCGGCACCTTCCCCGATTTCACCACGCCCTGAGCGGTTCGCACCGGAGCCGACGACGCTGCTGATTGCGCCCAGGCAAAGCCGCACCAAAGGAACGCCGAGCCCGCGATCAACCAGCGTACGGTCGCTCTCGCCGGAGTACGCTTCGTCCCGACTCTGAACAAGGTCACCAAAAGCATCATGAGGAAATGAATGCTGAACGACCTTCGCCGAGGTCGAGACTAAACGGTCGCAGGTCCGGAACCAAGCTCAACATCGCAGCACCGCTCTTATATATCTTCCCGAAGAATCTCAGAGAAGTTCCGGAACAATGCGGAAATGGGCCTAATCCTGGACGCGATGGCGTGGAACGCAGAAACGCAGGAGCATTGACTTACAGCTCGACTTTCGGGGCGACGCGAAGCAGATGTTGCACGGTCTCCCGCCAGTTCTCAACAAGCGATCCTCCCAAGCTACTTTTGGTCAGGACAACATGTTGTTGCAATAATTCGCGCACGAAAGTTTGTTCCGCGGCGCCGCACTCCGCGAGCGCCGTAACTTCGACAAACTCGGGATGAAACATCTTGCGGGCGACGAATTCTCCGTCCGCGTCCCACACGTACGCGACGCCTCCGTACATGCCCGCGCCGAAGTTTCTGCCCGTCGCGCCGAGGACTACGACCGTCCCGCCGGTCATGTATTCGCATCCGTGTTCGCGGATGCCTTCAACGACCGCGGTTGCGCCGGAGTTGCGGATCGCAAAGCGTTCTCCGGCAACTCCTGCCGCGAACAGCGCGCCCGAGGTCGCACCGTAGAGGGCGACGTTGCCCATGATGACCTGCGGAGCGTTCGCTCGAGCAAGGTTGGGAAACGGACGTAGGACGAGTCTGCCGCCGGAAAGACCTTTGCCGACGTAATCGTTCGCCTGCCCCTCCAACACAAGAGACATGCCTCCGGTGGCAAACGCACCGAACGACTGCCCTGCTGTGCCGCGCATACTGATTTGAATATCGGCGGCTGCTACGGAATTGCGACAACGCAAGAGCGCCAGCTCTCCCGATAAGCGTGCGCCGAGGCTTCGGTCCTGATTCCCGACTTCCACTTCGCGCTGATATCGTTCGCCGGCTCTGCTGGCCGCGACCGCCGGCTGCACCCAGGCTTCGTCAATCGGGGCATGATCTTCAGGACGCATGTTGCGCTGTCCCTGCCAATGGAGCGGGCTGTCGCCGGTCATGCCAAGTAGAGCTTCCAGGTTCAAATTGACGTCCGCCTTCGCCTGTTGCAGCAAATCAGTCCTGCCGATTGCCGAATCCAGGGACGGCAAACCCAGTTCGGCCAGGAGAACTCGCAGGTCTTCGGCGATCCTGGTGAAGAACTGGACCACATTCTCCGGCTTGCCGCGGAACTTGGCGCGCAGTTCGGGACGCTGCGTAGCAATGCCCGTGGGACAGGTGTTGAGATGACACTGCCGCGCCATGTCGCAACCGAGCGAAATCAGAACAGCGGTGCCGAAGGCGAATTCGTCGGCGCCGAGCAGCGCAGCCAGCAGCACATCGCGCGCTGTCGAGAGGCCACCATCAACCCGCAGCCGCACACGCCCGCGCAATCCGTTATGACGCAGCACTTGTTGCGCTTCGGCCAAGCCGAGTTCCCACGGATTGCCCACATACTTGATGCTGCTCAGCGGAGAGGCGCCGGTGCCGCCGCTGTGTCCGGCGATATGGATGTAATCGGCGTAAGCTTTGGCGACGCCCGCCGCGACCGCCCCTACGCCCAATTCCGACACCAGCTTGACGCCAATGGCAGCGCGCGGGTTGACGCGTTTCAGGTCATAAATCAGTTGCGCCAGGTCTTCGATGCTGTAGATGTCGTGATGCGGTGGAGGACTGATGAGTGATATACCAGGTTGCGCGTGACGCAGCCGGGCGATGAGTTCGGTCACCTTGTGTGCCGGCAGTTGCCCGCCCTCACCCGGCTTCGAGCCTTGCGCGATCTTGATCTCCAGCTCTTCGGCATTTGCCAGATACTCGGCGGTCACCCCGAAGCGCCCTGAGGCCACCTGTTTGATTTTGTTGTTGCGCGGCAAATGCGCCGCAGGAGAATAGGCTTCTCGGACATAGGCGATCGGATCCTCGCCGCCCTCGCCGGTGTTGGAGCGCGCGCCCAGCTGATTCATCGCCACGGTGATGGTCTCGTGGGCTTCCGGACTGAGAGAACCCAGCGACATCGCGCTGGAGACAAAGCGCCGCACAAGGGTTGAACTGGATTCAACTTCGGCGAGCGGCAAAGGCGATTGTGCGCCCACGACCTGCAGCAGGTCGCGGAGGAGTATCGGCTCGGACTGCTCGCGCGCCGCTACATACGCAGGCCACATTTCGTCGCGCGCCGGAGCGGTTGCTGCCGCAGCACTTGCCTTCGCCGAGCCGACGGCAGCCTGAAGTTGTCGCGTGCGTTGCGGCTCCCACAGATGCGGTTCCGCACGGCTATCGCGGCGAAAGCGGACCCAGCCATAGTCGGGCAGCTCAGCCGTCGTGTGTTCCAGTGCCCACGACGCTCGCACTGCCGCCTCGATCTCCACGAATCCCCAGCCACCTATGGGCGATGCGCTGCCTGTGAAGCAGCGCTCGACTACAACGCCATCGAGTCCCAGGATGTCGAACAGTTGCGCCGCTCGATAACTGTCGAGCACCGATATGCCCATCTTCGACATCACCTTGGCAAGACCGAACTGCAACGCCTTGAGCATGGCCGCTTCGCCGGCTTCGTCGGCCAGCGATCTGGCCGTGTGCAACGCCAGCCAGGGACAGACTGCGCCGGCGCCATATCCGATCAGCACGGCGACATGATGTACATCGCGGCAGTCTCCAGCCTCAACCGCGATGCCCGCTTCGATGCGCAGTCCGGCCTTCACCAAAGCGTGATGCACGGCGCCGGTCGCCATCGCCATCGGGATAGGAAGATTTTCAGGCGAAGCTGAGCGGTCGGTCAGCAGCAGGAGATGATTGCCCGCCCGCACCAGTTCGACGGCCCGGCGCCGTAATCGGTCAATGGCGCCTTGCAACGTCGATTCAGAAGCAAAGGTGCAATCCAAGGTCGCCAGCGGCAGCTCTTCGCGCAGAGGATACGTGCCTTGCCGCAGCGCCGCCACCTGCCCAAGCGACAACAACGGCGAGGGCAGGACCAATCCCGGCAGCGGTGCATGTTTATCGAGCAGATGCGGCCACGGCCCCAGGCGCGTGCGCAGCGACATCACACAGGCTTCGCGAATGGGGTCGATCGCCGGATTCGTGACCTGCGCGAAGCGCTGCCGGAAGAAGCCGTAAAGTGGACGCGGGCTGCGGGCCAGCGGCGCAATGGGAGTGTCGTCACCCATCGACCAGACGGCCTCCTTGGCGTCCATCGCCATCGGCGTCAGCACCATTTTCAGATCTTCACGGGTATAGCCAAAGGCGCGCTGCAGGCGGCCAAGTTCGGAGGCTCCAAGCGGCGCGTCGGCATCAGGCACCGGGTCGAGCGGGATGTCATCGATGAGTGGCCCGTAAGGCGTCAGCCGGTCGAAGTAGCGATCGAGCGCTTCGTCCTCGAGCAGTTGCCGATTTTCCATGTCAAGCAGGATCATCCGGCCCGGCCCAAGCCGCCCGCTGCGCACGATCGAGTCCGAGCCGACATCCGCCAGCCCAACTTCCGAACCTGCAATCATCACTCCGGAATCCGTGATCACGTAACGAAATGGCCGCAGACCGTTGCGGTCCAGGGCCGCGCCCAGCAAGCGGCCGTCGCTGAACACCAGCGCCGACGGCCCGTCCCACGGCTCCATACAATCGGCGTGATAGCGATGGAAGAGTGTCTCGTTGTCGACGGGAGCCGGCGGCAGGAGCATCCGGATCGCCTCGGCCACGTTGCGGTCGTAGTTTGCCAACAGCTCCGCCACTTCATCCAGACTCATGGAATCGGAAGCTTCGCGGCTGAGGAAGGGTTCGCTTTCCCACGGTAGCGTCGCGCGCCGGCTCTCCATGTGCGCACGATTGCCCCAGACGGTGTTGATTTCTCCGTTGTGGGCGAGCATGCGCAGCGGCTGCGCGCGGTGCCACGACGGCGATACGTTGGTCGCGTAGCGCTGATGGAAGACAGCGAAGGACGTGACGAACTGTGGCGATTGCAGATCAGGATAGAACTCGTGCAGCAGACGCCCCGCGCACAGGGCCTTGTACACGATGGTCCGGGTGGAAAGCGAGCACACGTAGCTGTCGGCGACTTCCCGCTCAAATGCCTTACGCGCCAGGAAGAGCTTATGCTCGACTTCGGCTTGGCTCCCTTTGCCTTCGTCGGGACTCGCGATTAGTGCCTGATAGATGACGGGCAGCGAGCCCAGCGCAATCTCACCGAGAACGTCGCGGACGATCGGCACCTCGCGCCAGGCCAGCCACTCGAGCTGCTCGTTGGCCACACACTCCTCAAGGCACACACGAGCGCGGGCAATGCAGGTTTCATCCCGCGGGAGAAAGACCATGCCTACGGCGAGCTGACGCTCTGCGGAGAGCGAGATTCCCGCTTGCTGGAGTAGAAAACTTCGTGGAATGGCTGTGAGAACGCCTACGCCGTCACTGCTCTTGTGATCGGCTGCGACGGCACCGCGGTGCGCCAGCCGGCCGAGCGCCGTCAACGCGAGGCGCAGAATGTCATGCCGCGCGTCGCCATCCAGGCTGGCGACGAACCCTACCCCGCAAGCTTCATGATCGAAGCGGGAATCGATAAGCGTTGCCGGCGCCGAGAAGCTCACGCCTGAGTATAGGTGCCGACGCAATCAGGCAGTCGACAAAAGTTTCTTCGTTTTCCGAAATAGGAAAGCCAGCGGCTTCTTGATGAATGTCGCGGCGGGTGCTGCCGGACGGCTCAGCGGATTTCTCGTCAGCTCGAACGTCAGATGGTTCGTGAGAGTGCCCATCGTCGTTCATGTCGAGATCCTTTCTCCTCGTATAGCGCGCTGCGGTTAGCGGTTAGCGCGAGAAGGTGGCTGAGAGCCCCCTTAGCACGACTGTCATAGCGGACTGCAACTGCATTGGCCGACTTTTCGAGGCGCGCTGGCTCCAAACTCCCATACGTTCGCGACACTCCTCGGTTTCTTTGCGCGGGGGCGGCGAGAGAGGAGAATCGCTGCCGCCCCCGGTCGGGGGAACCGCCGATGCGACCCGTTGCTCAGCGCTCGACGGATGGTCCCCAACTCGGTCCCCAAAAGCCCTCCTCGGGAACGCGGACGAAATCACTGCACGGTGGGGTAGACAATGAGGTCAAACAGCACCAGATCGCCGTCCTCGTCGGTTTGAATCTGCATCTCGGTGATCGCTCCCCAGGACGACGGGAAGCCCACGACTTGCGGCGTCGTGCTCAGGCGGTAACCGGCGGAGCCGACAAAGGTGCCTTGCCGGTAGGCCAGCACCGTCGCCTGATTGGGCTGATAGCCGGCGGACATGACCGCGCCGGCCGGGGAAAACGTCCCCGCCGCGGAGGTAATGACGCCATAGCAGGCCTGCCTCACCGGTCCGCAGTACTGGCCCCCGATGAAAGCCACGTCGCGATGCGTGAAGGGGTTTAGGTAACCGGGACCTGCGCCGGCATACTCGCTGGGATTGACATACCAGAAGTTGCTCCAGTTCAGGCCGCCATACCCTAGAGCCACCGGGGCCGGTGAGGCGATCAGCGGCAGGTCGGAAAAGTTGATTTGCTGCTGGGCGGTTGCGCCCGTGGCCAAGGCCACCAGGCAAGCGAGTAATACGATCGTCTTTTTCATTTTCTTTCTCCTCTTTGGAAAGTGTTTGCGGATTCGGCCGCTCAGGTGTCCGCCGGTGCGGCCGATTCATGTTTCAAAAACGAGGCGAGTGTGCGCGAAGACGAGCGCAACGTCGATGCAATGGCGGGGAAACGGCGGTGAAATAGCGGTGAAACGGCTAAGCTACTGATCGCAAATAGGTTGGGATCGCAAAGATTAAGGCCAGGTCACGGCGAAATCGGCGGACGAGCCGCAACCGTCAGCAAGAAAAAGTGGTGGACGGCAGGCGCTGCCGCCGTTCTAATCATCGCTGCACTCGTGTGGGTGGGCTGTACCACCGCTGGCCTCAATCGCCAAAGCTGACTGACCAAGACACCGTCGTCATCGCCGACTTCGACAACAAGACCGGCGACCCGGTGTTTGACGACACGCTGAAGACCGTGCTCACGGCGGCGCTGAATCAGTCACCATTTCTGAATGTGCTCTCCGAGAGCGGAGTTCCGCAAACGCTGAAGCTAATGACCCGCCCAACAGATACGAAGCTGACGCCGGATGTGGCGCGCGAGCTTTGCCAGCGTGCCAACAGCAACGCCTACATCGCCGGCTCGCTCGCCAGCCTGGGAAGCGAATACGTCATCGCTTTGAAGGCCGTGAATTGCCAAAGCGGCGAGCCGCTGGCCCAAGAACAGGTCAGCGCAGAATCCAAAGAAAAGGTGCTGAATGCCGTGGAGGACGCCGCAGCCAAGCTGAAGTAAACCGGCATACGCGTGCTCGACCTTCGCGTCGTTCGCTCACCGTCGCAATTTTGCAGTCGATGTACAGCGGAGACATCTTGATCTTGAGGGGTTGCTACCCCGTACCAAAGAGGGCGCGGTGAATCGGAACGTCTTTCAAGCCGCAAATGGGTTCAGAAGGGGTTTGTAAATTGTTGATTCAATGGTGGCCAGGGACGGAATCGAACCGCCGACGCCAGCCTTTTCAGGGCTGGCCTCGCCCGCACTTAACTACTGAATCTAAACAGCTTATCCCCTTCCAAGCCCCTGTTTTTGCCCAGAATTTTGGAACGTTAATGGAACGTAATTTGGAACGTGCGAAAGCCGGGGCGCACCTCACGCTAACGGCCACGCCAGCTTCATCCGTTCGATCGTTCTGGGCGTAACCACGCAACAACTTGAACAGAAGGAGGGGCAAATACATGACGAACAACGGACTCAAGAAACTCGGGCCACCATCATCCACCGCTCTGGCGCAGAAGCAATCATCCAAGCTGACCACAAAGGGTGAAGCAGCGGCGAAAACGGATACGGAGCAGCCACTCCCACCGATCCCGGAGGATATTGCAAGCCGACTCCTCCCAAGCGTTGCAAATGCTGATCCAGAGTTCGCCCTCTTTCTTGTGTTACAGGCAGAGGCGACAGCTCTTCCGTTCACGGATTCGCCTCGTGAGTGGAGTCGAAAATTCATCACTGGGGCGGTGCGTTCGATCGCTCCGCGCGACGCCTTGGAAGCTATGCTGGCGGTGCAGATGGTGCGCACGCATAACTTGGCACTCCAGTACTTGGAACTTGCGGGAAGCCAAACCCAGACAGTAACCGGGATAGAGATGTTCTCCAATTTTGCGAACCGGCTGCTGCGGACGTTCACGGCACAGATGGAAACCCTGAAGTCGTATCGGACTAAGGGCGAGCAGAGAGTCGAAGTTAAACACGTTCACGTCAATCGGGGCGGCCAAGCCGTCGTGGGCACCGTGAACCACACGACCGGGGGTGGGGATGCAGACAAAAAGTAGCAATGAACCCCATGCGCAGCGGAAGGGCTGGCTGAAGAACGGCAATCCGGTAGGCGACTTCAGCGGCGCTGCGCGCTGCGGTGCTCGGACGCGAAAAGGCACGCCATGCAAGGGCCCAGCTATGCGGAACGGGCGCTGCCGGATGCACGGCGGCGCTAGCACAGGGCCACGCACACCGGCTGGCCTGGCTCGTTCAGCCCACGCCCACTGGAAACACGGCTTGCGGTCTCAGCAGGCAGAGGCGGAAAGGAGAGCTTTTCGGGTGTTTCTTCGCGAGTGCAAAGAGCATTGCCGCGCTCTCCACCGTTCGCCGACGTAAGCACAACCCCTTCGTTGCTTCTTTGCTGCGCGACGATCGGCAGCTTATACGCTGTCGATCAACATTTCGCGCGACAAGATAGTTGCGGGAATAATGCGCGCGACGGCCCAGGACAGTTCGGCGATTAGGCCGTTTCACGTCAACTTGACAGCGAGTCTGTCCAATTTCCGGAAACAGGGGTAGAGCCCACCTACGAGGCACCTGTGCAGGATTCGGGTGAACTCGTGATATCGCGAACTCCCGGTAGACCTGAGCCGCCAACTTGCGTTATGGCATTTTTCGCTAGCGCGTCGCCTCAGGAAAAATCATCATTTCGCGGGCTGCTGGGTTGTGGCGCTTGTCTGAAGTTGCTGCAGAAGCCCATGAAGGTCCGGCATTCCCCACTGTTCCACGATTCTTCCATCCGCCAAGCGAAAGATGGCCATCTCTTGAATAGTCACCTTCTTCCCAGTGGGAGCGATTCCAGCAAATTCACCCTCTTGAGCGCCCGTCGAAGTAAACCGAATCACAACCTTGTCGCCTTCCGCGATGACGTCATCCACGCGCTCATGCCAGTCGGGAAAAGAACGTCGATGCTGCGCAACTACCTCCTTGATGCCCTGCACACCGCGCCACTCCGGTCCAATCACAAAATGGCAAACGAAATTAGGAGAATAGAGTGCATCGGCAGTTGCCAGATTCCCCTTGTTCCATACCTCCTGTTCCGCGCGAAGAACTACGGATTTGTTCTGGGACACAGTTCTGGCCTGCCGTGATGCACATCCTCCCAAGATAACGGTGCAAAGCGCAACCAGCACGAGTAGTCGTATGTTCATAAAGATGGTTCTCCTGACGCAAGGTACCTCAACCCATTTAGAACATCAGAGAGCCGGAGGGAGGCCGAACCAACCGCCAATGAGCCTGTGGAAATTGCGAGAACCCGGTGAAGGCCAGCTAGCGGGTGCTCTGT
>CAVVDN010000004.1:0-12054 GCA_963747045.1 uncultured Acidobacteriaceae bacterium
GCGCTGATGCATGATCGTGTGGTCAGCGGTGATCATGTGTGAGGCCGGACTGAGGCCATCATGGGGCCGTCCAGGGCGGTCCAGGTCAGCCCGTGAGGACGTCGGCGTCCGTCATGCACAACGCCGGGCACGGGAGCAGGCTTTCAGC
This sequence comes from uncultured Acidobacteriaceae bacterium, assembly GCA_963747045.1. Classification (GTDB taxonomy): domain Bacteria; phylum Acidobacteriota; class Terriglobia; order Terriglobales; family Acidobacteriaceae; genus Bog-257. The sequence continues at coordinate 149 of CAVVDN010000004.1, forward strand.
TCTGCCGAGCAAGCAACGGATCTGTCGGGCCGGTGTTGTCTTTCTTCGGTTAGCTTCCTTTCCTGGCGTTCGGGCCGGCTGTCGGACGGGGGCCATTGCTGGCGCAGGTAGCGCGGCGTGGCTGTCCCAGCTAGCGGGGACTGGGGCATGGGCCGAGCCGCCGCGGGCGGCCGACTGCCGGCCCGGGAAAAACGAAAGCCCGTGACTTGCATGGCCGGGCTGCCCTGACTCGCGGCACTCGGCGTCGGCGGCTGCTCGCGGCGTCGGCGCCGCTTGGTTCCCGGGACCAGGCGGCCAGCCCGCAAGATCAGCGCGGCGACCTTCTCCGCGGCGGCGCGGGCGACCTCCGGCAGGACCGAGATGTAGGTGTCGGCGGTCAGCACGATGCTGGAGTGGCCCATCTGGTCTTGCACGGTGCGCAGGTCCGCGCCCGCGGCCAGCGCGCTGGCCGCGCCGTGGCGAAGGTCATGCAGCCTGACCGGAGGCAGCCCAGCTTTCCGCGACGAGCTTCTTGAAGGTCCGGGTCAGCCGGTCGGGGGCCAGCGGCCCGCCGTTGAGGCCGGTGAACACGTACCCGCTGGCCCGCAGCCGGGCCCGTAGGCGCGGCCTCTGCGCCTGCCGGTCCCGGCGCCCGCAGCGATGCGACGGTGGTGGGGTCCAGCGCGATCACCCGCAGGCTGTGCGGCGTCTTCGGCGGGCACAACGCCAGCTCCCCGCCGGGTGCTGCACCTGCTGGCAGATGAGGCGGCCTGGCGGTCCAGGTCCACGTCGCACCAGCGCAGCCCGCTCGCCTCGCCGCGGCGCAGCCCCCGCAGCGCGATCAGGTGATAGGCGGCGTACAGCCGGTGACCGCTGATCGAGTTCAGGAACTGCGCGGATCTGCATCGCAATATATGTATATACATCTATCGCGGTTATGAAGCCGACACCGCTACTCGATCTGCCCTGCCTGTGCGCAAACCTCCGCCGGGCAGCCAGGGCGCTCACCCAGGTCTACGAGGAGGCGCTTCGGCCCGCGGGACTGCGCGGCTCGCAGTTCACCATCCTGCAGACGCTTTCGCTTGCGGGTGAACTCACGCAGGGGCAGATGGCGCATGTGCTCGCGATGGACAGCACCACCCTGACGCGCACGATGGCCATCATGGAGCGGCAAAGATGGATCTCGCGACGTGAGGGCGCCGACCGGCGGGAGTGGCGAATTCAATTGTCGAAGGCGGGCAGGGCCAAGTTCGCGCGCGCACTCCCTCATTGGAGAGCGCCCAGGCTGTGCCAGGAAGAAGCTGGGCGAGCGCCGCTGGGACGAGGCCATGAAACTCAGCAACGATTTAACCAGGGCTGTTGCAGCCCAAAGGAGTTGAACATGTTGTATCCAGCGCTATTCGGAATCACCGTCGCTTTCAGCTTTGTGGTGTGGGGATTGGCCGCGCGCCAATATTTCTGGCCGGCGCTTCGCGGGCGCGAACGCGCGGACGCAGTGAGGCCCATCCTGTTTCTGCACGCGTTCCGCTTCATGGGACTGTCGTTCCTGATACCCGGCGTGGTGGCGGCTGACCTGCCGGCATCATTCGCAAGCCAGGTCGCATACGGAGATCTGGCAACGGCGGTCCTCGCCGTGCTCGCATTGGCGATGCTGAGCAACAAAGGCTCGGCGCTGCCGATTTGGCTCTTTAATATCGTCGGCACGGTGGACCTGCTGAATGCCTATTACCAGGGAAGCCGGATCTCGATAGCGAATGCGCCAGGTGTGATGGGCGCGGCGTATGTCATCCCAACGCTGGTGGTGCCGCTGCTACTGGTCACGCACGTCTGGTGTTCCGGATCCTGTTGCGGCCGCAGAGCGCCGTTGTGACGCAACGGCTTCCGCATGCGGCGTGACCAATGGCTTCAGCCCGCGTGGAGAGACCTGCAGTCCATCATGTGACGCAGCTCACGGGGCTGCCCCGCGATCTTCGCAAAGACGAGCCGCAAAACGGCGGCGGCGCTTCTACCCCGGTCGCGAGACCGGGGTGTGGAATCCCCGACGAGTCCTCCAGACCGCGTGGCGTCCTACTCTAAGGCCGCTTTTGCGATAAATGCGCTGAACAAAAGCACCCAATGACCTGCCCACTTAAATGCCTTTCAATTCCGGAATCGCGGTTACCTTCGTTTGTGCGATTGCACTTTTTCGTACGCGAATTGGCTTCGGGCCCACTAAACTGAAATGGCCGGAGCCAGCTCTCGGTGGTGTATCGGGCTCTTTGACAACACCTGTTGACTGCGTTGCGAGGTGAGGAGTGCACTGCGACTCCGTTCTCCGGAGGTAAGTGCTTGTGCCTCAAGATCTTGAGACCTAAATCTCACGCGCTCAAACCGCTTGTGGGATACCTCTGGATTAAAGCTAACAGGATCAAGTTTTTGCGGATTCAGGGGGAGGGGGGTACATCTCTTCAGCCTTCCGATGGTCGGGCTATCCGAACTTCGCGCGGAAACTTGTCTTCCATCCTCTGGTACAGGAGCTGGAAATAGCCGCTAAGCTTGGTAACGCTGCCCCGTGACCTGGGCGTGGCCAAAAGCATTTTGTCCAGAACGCTGAGCAGCCCGGGGCTGACGTCAAGCCTGCATGCGCTAGCCTTGATGCCATGAGCCAGGGCGAGCTGGTCATGGTTTGTGGGATGCCGCCCTTGCAGGCTCTCCACCATAACCACCCCCAGCGAGAAAATGTCGGAGGCGCAGGTCAACTTCTCCGCCCGGGCTTGCTCCGGCGACAAGTAACCTGCTGTGCCCCAGCCCTTCACCAACTCCGGCGAAAAGGAGGTTACGGGTATCAAAGGTCGAGCTCCGCCGAAATCCTCGAAAAACCGGAGAACCCCCAAGTCGATGAGTACGGCTTCACCGGAGTCTCTCAGCATGATGTTCCCCGGCTTGATATCGCCATGAACAATGCGCTGTGACCAGAGCGCCGCAATCGCACCTGAGATGTCGCGCGCGATTGGCAAAATTTCCGATTCCAGCAAACGCCCGCCGGTTTTCAGCCGCTGTTTCAGCGATTGTCCTTCGATGAACTCGTAGGCGATGTATAAGGTCTTCCTGCCGCCCACGTAGCAATAGCCATGCTCAATCAGACGAGCCAGGTTCGGATGCAGGAGGTGCTCCAGCGCGGTGACCTCGCGTTGCACGCGAAACGCCTGCCGGGGATCGAAGTGCAGCTTCAGGGCCACCAGATCGTTGGTCGCGGTGCCATCGAGCCGGGAAATTCTGGTTGCCCTGTGGACTGCGCCCTGCCCACCAGCGGCGATCCTTGGACCAACGCGATATCGGCCACCCAGAGCAGCTTCGACTTCTTCAGGGACAAACGATTGGAGAGCCATCAATACTTAGCTAAAGTACACTCGTCCATCATAAAGACGGAAGCTGATTGTTTGCACGAAAGAAACGTCAACCCGCACAAATTCAGGGACGTTTGCCACGACTCATCCTCCTGTGCCAAAGTGTCCCCATGTTGACCCGACCTGAACCAACCGAACACGCTGAGTTCTACGGCGCGTACATCGGCAAAGTCCCCGACGGCCCGCTGCTCGACGTGCTGGCAACTCAACCCGGCAACTATCGCCAGCTTCTGTCCGGCTGTCAGACTCGAAGCCGCCGCGCCGACCGCATCCGGGAAGTGGAGCGTCAAGCAAATCCTCGGACACCTCTGCGACACCGAGCGCGTCATAGCTATCGCGCTTTGCGCTTTGCCCGCGGCGATCAGAAAGAGCTTCATGGCTTTGAGCAGGACGACTACGTTCGCGAAGCCGCCTCCAACTCCCGCAGCCTGAGGATCTGCTGGACGAATTTGAAGGCGTCCGCAGGCGACCGTTGCTCTACTGAAATCGCTGCCTCCGGGCGCGGAGACGCGAGCCGGCGTAGCCAACGGCAACCGTGTCACCGTGCGGGCCATGGCCTACATCGTCGCCGGCCACGCCCAGCATCATTACGAGCTGCTGAAGGCGGGCGCGGTCCGCGGCTTGCGCGAGGCTAAGAAACGGTGAAACATGAACTCCGGCCGCGCGTTTTTCGACAGGCCTGGTCAGCCGCCGTAGCATTGTTATACTGATAACCATATGGGAATCGTGAAAAACATAGCGGCGATCGCCAAGGGCATGAGCGTCACCTTCATGGAGATGTTCAAGCCGACGATCGTGGAGAATTATCCCGACGGTCCCGGTCCCACGCGCGGCGCGATGTTCCAGGACCGCTTCCGCGGCATGCACGTGCTGCAGCGCGATGAGAACGGCCTGGAGAAGTGCGTCGCCTGCTTCCTGTGCGCCGCCGCTTGCCCCTCGAACTGCATTTACATCGAGGCCGCCGAGAACACCGAAACTGAGATCGCGTCAGCGGCGCCGAGCGTTACGCCAAGGTCTACAACATCGATTACAACCGCTGCATCTTCTGCGGCTATTGCGTCGAGGCCTGTCCCACCGACGCCATCACTCACGGCCACGGCTTCGAGCTGGCGACCTACAACGCCAGCAATCTGATTTATCGCAAGGAGCAGTTGCTCTCCGGCACGCCCGCGCACATCGGCGCGAACGCCGTCTTCAATAACGGCGAGAATTATCGGCTCGCGCCGAAACGCTAACGACGCGGCTCTAGCACGGATCGGACGAATCGATCATCCAGCTTTTCGGCACGATCTGAAGTCGCGCCCGGATACGAGGCCTCTCCTCTTCGGCAACTTCTCTGTGGCTTTTGTCGCTGGGTCAATTATTCTTTCCCGCCCTCCAGCTGCTCCAAAATTCCGTGTACCGGAATGCGGATCCACGCGGGCCGCTGTTCCAACTCGTACTCAATCTCGATCAGCGCCCGCTCGATCATGTAGGCGGCGAGCAGAATCTTGAACTCGTCCGTGTGCTGGGGCAGGAACTGCGCCGCGGCGCTGGCCGCTAGATACTCCTTCAGAAAATTGGCGCTGACCCAGCGATACCAGACGTGCGCCCAGCGCTCCAGCTGCGGATGGGCTTCGCGGCTGGGCACAATGCCAGGCACGTCGCCGAACAGCGCCGCGTGCGAGACGTAATGGAACGACCGCAACATCGTCGCGACATCGCGCAGCGCGGAGCGCTTGATGCGGCGCTCGCTCAACGGCCGCGTCGGGTCGCCTTCGAAGTTGGTGATGAACCAGTCGCTGCCGGCGAAGAGCACGTTCGATAAGTGATAATCGCCGTGCGTCCGAATGCGCGCGCCCGACATGCGCTTGTCGCGCAGCGCGAGCAATTGTCCGCGAATTTCGTTTTCCCGGTCGAGCACATGGTTGATGTCGTTCTGCGCGTTTGCCGGCAGAAGCGCGCAACTGGCTGCGCAGCATTTCGAACGAGCGATTGAGCTGTCCAAGCATGCCGTGATAGACACTCTGCCGGTAGAACGTGGTGAAAGGCTCGGGCGCGAAATCCGGAATATCGCCGCGCGCTGCTCAGGGCACCGTGCAGCTCGGCGGTGCGCCGTCCCAGCAGACGAGCGCTGTCAAGATAGTTGCCCAGCAACTCCGCAATCAGCTGCGGTACCGAATCGGTCTGCGCCCACAGAGGCGGGACCTTCAGCTCGCGCAAGCGCGGGTCTTCCTGCGGGATGACCAACGCGTGCTCAAAGAACAGTCCGAGCTGATCCAGCGTGTAATGCCAGCCGCTGTTGGCGTTCGGCACCATGCTGCTGAGCGTGCCGAAGCAGGTCTCCACCACTTCATCGTCGTGATACACGCGATAGTCCAGCGAGCCCAGAGCGCGCGGGATGGCGGCGAAGGCGGTTTGCTCGCACAGGAACTCCGGCACCTCGCGCCCGGGATTGATGCCATCCTCCAGCTTGCGATACAGCTTCAGAACGAAGTCGTTGCCGTAGTTGATGACAGTGAAGCATTCGTCGGTTTGCTGCGGAGACGGCTCCAGGTTAGACTGCACGGCTCCCCACGCCTTGCGGAACTCGCGCGTATGCGAGCCCACCAACTCGCCGCCTTCTCCGCGAATTCTGCGGCGGCGCACGATGGCGCGCAGCAGGTTGTCGCTGAAGTCGCGATCCAGGGTCGCCGGATAGAGCACAGCCTTGGTATCGTCCGGCAAGCCCAAAAGGCGCGTGACCACCGCGCCCCGATGATCGTGCATCAGCGCCTCGGCCTTCTCGCCCACGGCAACCGAAACGGGTATCAGATACACCTCAGGGTCGCCCTCGCTGAACGAAACCGTCAGGAACAGAAGGTGGGCCGAGGTTCCGGGAAAGGTCAGCACCTTTTGCAGCGACAGGCCGGTAATGTCGCGCCGCTTGCTCAGGAACCATGGCCGGCTGCGCAGAATACGCGGAATCAGGGCCTGGAGCTGAAGCATCGCTTCTTCGGAAAACGCTTCTTCGATCGACCCAACCCGCAGCACAGGCGCTTCTTCCTGCGCGCCCGTCGGACTGAAGGAATCCTGCAACACCTCGCGCGGCTGAAGATGGAACCAGTAGAACGCGTGTGGCCCCATCGACAACAGGTACGGGCTCTCAGTGATGGTAGGAAACTTGGCGCGCCCGAAGACCTCGACCGGCACCATGCCCTGACGACTAGCGAGATCGAGATCAACACACTGGGCAAAGCGCGAAAGATTGGCGACCACCAGCAGCGTCTCATCCTGATATTGGCGGATGAACGCCAGCACCTTGCGATTGCTGGGGTAGAGAAACTCCAGCGTGCCGCGTCCAAACGCCTTGAAACGTTTGCGTTGCTGGATGATCCGCTTGGTAAACCACAGGAGCGAGTGCGAATTGTTCTGCTGCGCCTCGACGTTGATGGTCTCGTAGTGATACTCGGGATCGATGTTCACCGGCAGATACAGCCGTTGCGGATTGGCGCGCGAGAAGCCGGCGTTGCGGTCGGAGCTCCACTGCATGGGCGTGCGCACGCCGTTGCGGTCACCAAGAAAGATGTTGTCGCCCATGCCGATTTCGTCGCCGTAGTAGATCACCGGCGTGCCCGGCAGCGAGCAGAGCAGGGCATTCATCATCTCGATGCGCGGGCGGTCATTCTCTAATAGCGGCGCCAGCCGGCGGCGAATCCCGAGGTTGATCCGCATCTCGCGATCGCGCGCGTAGCTGCGGTACATGTAGTCGCGCTCTTCGTCGGTCACCATCTCCAGCGTCAGCTCGTCGTGGTTGCGCAGAAACATGGCCCACTGGCAAACGTCCGGAATCGGCGGTGTCAGCTTCAGGATGTCGGTGATGGGATAGCGATCTTCCATGCGTAGCGCCATGAACAGGCGCGGCATCAGCGGGAAGTGAAACGCCATGTGGCACTCGTCACCTTTGCCGAAGTAGGCAACGGCGTCTTCCGGCCACTGGTTGGCCTCGGCCAGCAGCATGCGATCGCGATACTTTTCGTCCACATGCTTGCGCAATTCGCGTAGCGCCTGATGCGTCTCCGGCAGGTTCTCGCAGTTGGTGCCCTCGCGCTCGAACAGGTACGGCACAGCGTCGAGCCGCAGGCCGTCGACGCCCAGGTCGAACCAGAAGTCCATGGCCTCGAACATGGCGGTGCGGACTTCGGGATTGTCCCAATTCAAGTCGGGCTGGTGCGAGTAAAAGCGGTGCCAGTAGTAGGCCTTGGCCAGCGGGTCCCACGTCCAGTTGGAGTTCTCGAAATCCTTGAAAATGATGCGCGCGTCTTTGTACTTCTCCGGGGTGTCGCTCCACACGTAGAAGTTGCGCCAGCGCGTACCCGGCGCCGCGCGCCGCGAGCGTTGAAACCAGACATGCTGGTCCGACGTGTGATTGAGCACCAACTCCGTGATGACACGCAGCCCGCGGCGATGCGCCTCGCGCAGAAATCGCTGGAAATCCCGCAGCGAGCCGTACGAGGGATGGACGTCGGTGTAGTCGGAGATGTCATAGCCGTCGTCGCGCAGCGGCGAGGGGCAGAACGGCAGGAGCCATAGCGCGGTGACCCCGAGGTCGTCCAGGTAGTCCAGCTTTTGCGTCAGACCTCCGAAATCGCCGATGCCGTCGGTGACGCTGTCGAAAAAGGCGCGAACGTGTACTTCATAGATGATGGCGTCTTTGTACCAGGTAAGGTCGGGAAACAGGTTCATGATGTCCTGACGTGCAAAGAGACGATGCTAAGGCCGTGGTTGGGATTGTTCAACTCACGTTGGATGAGAAATAGCGGTTCGGGGCTGCCGCGGCTCCAGGAAGCAGAATGAGCGGGGAAAGTCTGAACTTAACGGCTGCGGAGGCGGCGGCAAAATCTTGCGCCGGCGCTAACTATTCGTTGACAGTTGTGTCCAATGTATTAATATTCATAATGTAGTATATTTATGCGATGTCGAAGCTGAGCCGTCACGCCGCAATCCGAAGCCTGATCAGCGACAGTGAAATCGCCAGCCAGGACGAGTTGCGCCGCAAGCTGTTCCGGTTGGGACACCGGGTGACGCAGGCGACGTTGTCGCGCGACATTCACGAAATCGGACTGCTGAAGACTTCGGAGGGGTATCAGCTCCCGCAGGGGGAAGAAGGCGACCTGGCGTTGCCCTCCATCGAGCGTCTGATTCAGACATTCGTCTACGAGGTGCGGACGGCGCTGAATCAGGTAGTGATTAAGACCAGTGCCGGCAGTGCGCAGCCGGTTTCCGCCGCGATGGACGCGGAAGACTGGGACGAGGTGGTCGGAACCATCGGCGGAGACGACACCATCCTGGCGATTGCCAACGACAGCCGGGCCGCGGAAAAGCTGGCGCAGCGGCTGCGGAAAATGATGGCGTAAACGATGACGAGAACGCTCCAACCCGCGATCTTCGGCGCAACCGGGTACTCCGGTTTCGAGCTGGTGCGGTTGCTCGCGCGTCATCCGGCGGCGAAAAAGCCGATGCTGGTGCGGCGCAACGGCGAAAGCGGCAGCTGCGTCGACCTTGCCGAAGCTTACCCGCAACTGGCCGGCAACGGCGGGTTTCCGTTTGAGAGCTTCTCCTGGCAGCGCATGAAAGACGCCGGCGTTGACCTGCTGTTCTTCGCGACACCGCATGAGTTCTCGCGCGAGCTGGTGCCGGAAGCTCTGGCGGAGGGTTTCCGGGTGATCGACCTTAGCGGCGCCTGGCGATTGAAGGACGCGGAGAACCGCAAGGCGTACGGATTTACGGCAGAAGAGCAATTTTCGGACATCGATGGTGCCGCCGTGTACGGCTTGCCGGAGCTGCACGCGGACGAGATCAAAAGTGCCGCTGTGCTCGCCAATCCGGGTTGCTATCCGACGTCGATCATCCTCGCGCTCGCGCCCTGGATTCGCGCCGGCTTCGTTGATGTCGCGCACGGCATCATCTGTGACTCGAAGTCGGGAGTCTCCGGAGCAGGGAAGACGCCGACGGCCAAGACTCACTTTGTGGAAGTCGACGGCGACTTCTCGGCTTACAGCGTTTTCGGACACCGGCACACCGGGGAGGTGCTGGAGCAGCTCGGGATCGACAGCGGTTCGCTGCAGTTCACGCCGCATCTGCTACCGATTCCCCGCGGCATTCTCTCGACCATTTACGTGAAGCTGGCAAAGTCAGTCAGCGCGGAAGAGCTGGAAAAGGCGTTGCGCGGATTCTATGCCGGCAAGCCGTGGGTGCGCGTGTTTGGCGCGGCGCGGCTGCCCCAAATCAAGTTTTCACTGAACACGAATTTTTGCGATATCGGCTATTCGGTATCGCCCGACGGCAAACGTGCTGTGCTGGTCTCTTGTCTCGACAACTTGTTAAAAGGCGCTGCGGGACAGGCCGTGCAGAACATGAACCTGATGTTTGGCTTCGACGAAAAGGCAGGCTTGCAATGAAGCTGGTGATCAAAATCGGCGGCGCGGCGCTTGACGACAAGCAATTGGTCAGCAGGTTCGCCCGAGCGATCCCCAGCCTGGTTCGTGAAGGCCACCAGCTGCTGATCGTGCACGGCGGCGGCGCTGCTCTGAGCCGTACGCTGAAGCAGCTGGGATGCGAGACCACCTTCATCAACGGTCTGCGCGTGACGGATTCGCAGACGCGCGATGTCGCCATCATGGTTCTGGCCGGCCAGCTCAACAAGCAGCTTGTTGCCGCCATTGGCGAGGCCGGGCAGCCTGCGCTCGGCATCTGTGGCGGCGATTTGCGCCTGGTACTGGCCTCGAAGAAGAAGCATCCCGATCTCGGTTATGTCGGCGAAGTCTGCTCTGTCGATGCCCAATGGATCGAGCGCCTGTGGAGCGCCGGCGTTGTGCCCGTGATGTCCAGCCTGGCGTTAGGCTTCGACGGCGAGTACTACAACGTCAACGCCGACCAGATGGCGTCGGCCTGCGCCGTCGCGTGCGGCGCGCACGCGCTGATTTATCTTACCGACGTTGCCGGCGTGAAAGACGCTGAAGGCAGCGTGATTCGCTGGCTGGAAGTCGGCGCCATCAGCGAAATGGTTCAGCAGGCAACCATCAGCGGAGGCATGCTGCCGAAGCTCCAGGCTTGCACAACAGCTCTAAGAAAAGGCGTGAATCGTGTGCGCATTCTGCCCGCGGCGCGTGCCGAAATCCTGCCCGAGTTCTTTTCTCAATCCATCGAGTGCGGCACTGAGGTGATCGCATCGTGACCCAGCTGAATCATCTCGTCCTGCACCCCACCGAGCGCAAAGACGGCGCCTGGCCGGGGCCGCGCTTCGATCGCGCCTTAGAGCGACGTACCTAGCCGCGCGCCCAGCGGCTTTGCCTCCGACATTCTGGTTTCTTGTTTACCTTGCTGCGACTCAGAAGGAGATACGACATTGATTGCAACCACAATTCCCCCCCGGAGCGACTTCGATCACGTACGCGCCTCGGAGCGTGACGGGGCGCGACCTGATTTCGATTCAGGACTTCGCTCCGGACGAGCTTTCCTGCGCGCTGGAACTGGCGTCGGCGATGAAGGCGCGTCCCGCGGATTTTCGCGGCGTTCTCTCTGGCAAGCAAATCGTGCTGTTCTTCGAGAAGCCATCGTTGCGCACGCGGCTGACGTTTGAGGCCGGCATCAACGCCCTCGGAGGAACTTCGTTCTTCGTGGACCAGACGCAGTCGCGACTGGGCGCGCGTGAGCCGCTGTGCGATGTCGCCCACAACCTGGAGCGCTGGGTCGACGGCATCGTGTTGCGCACGTTCTCGCACGAGACGGTCACCACGATGGCGAAGCACGCCTCGATTCCGGTGATCAACGCGCTCAGCGAACTGGAGCATCCCTGCCAGGCGATGGCCGACATGATGACGTTGCAGGAGAACTTTGGCGACCTGCGCGATGTGCGTCTCGCCTACGTGGGCGACGGCAACAACGTGGCGCACTCGCTTATGCTCGCGGCCGCCAGTTTGGGCGCGTCCATCTCGATCGGCACTCCCAAGGGCTACGAGCCGGATGCGGCCATCGTTGACGTAGCTCGCTTTCTCGCCAACGTCTCCGGCGGGAGCGTGCGCGTGATCAATAACCCGCGGGAGGCCGTGCGCGGCGCCGATGCCGTCTACACCGACGTGTGGGCCAGCATGGGTCAGGAAGACGAAGCCGCTAGTCGCGGTCAAGTCTTCGCGCCATTTCAGGTAAATCAAGAGCTGTTTTCCCATGCGGCAAAACACGCCGTATTCATGCACTGCCTGCCGGCGCATCGCGGCGACGAGGTGTCGGCCTCCGTAATCGATTCGCCGCGGTCGGTCGTTTTCGATCAGGCGGAGAACCGCCTGCACGTACAGAAATCCATTCTTGTTTTGTTGCTGGAACGCGGCTTCCACCGCTTCCGCCGAGGAGCGTCAATGCGTGAGAAAGTTGTCCTTGCTTATTCGGGTGGACTCGATACTTCGATCATCATCCCGTGGCTCAAAGAAAATTATGACTACGACGTGATCGCCTTCGTCGCCGATGTTGGCCAGGGCGACGACATCGACGCCGTCGTGAAGAAGGCCTACGACACGGGAGCCCTGA
>CAVVDN010000005.1:0-257866 GCA_963747045.1 uncultured Acidobacteriaceae bacterium
GCAAATCGAGAACGATGTCTACTCGCAGATCGGACTGGTGATGCTCATCGGTCTGGCGGCAAAAAACGCCATTTTGATCGTGGAGTTCGCCAAAGACGAATATGAGAAGGGCAGGCCCCTGGTGGAAGCGGCGTTGGAGGGAGCGAGACTCAGGTTGCGTCCAATCCTGATGACCTCGTTTGCATTCATCCTCGGCTGCGTGCCGTTGTGGATTGCGACCGGCGCGGGCTCGGTAGGCCGTCAGATCATGGGCACGACTGTGATCGGAGGGATGCTAGCAGCTACCGGCATGGCTATCTTCATCATCCCGGCGCTGTACGTGCTCGTGGAACGTGTATCAAGTCTCGGGAGCCATCGCGCAGCCACAAGCCCAAATGCCAACAAACCGGTTGCAATGGAGGCCGACTAACATGAAAAGAAGAATTGCTCTCTTTATGCTGACCGTCTTTGTGGCGGGATGCAAGCTCGGGCCCAACTACCAACGGCCGCAGGTTGACGTCCCGGGCGGCTACCGCGGCGCTCCGGCATTGGAGACTGCTCAACCTGAACACGATTCCTCGAGACCGGTACAACAGTCCGCGCAGCAGGCGTCGCAGCCTGCTGGCGATTCACAACAGAAAACGCCGCAGCCATCCGAGCAATCACTCGGAGATCAGAAGTGGTGGGAGACCTTTCAGGATCCGCAGTTGCAGGACCTGATTCGAACCGCTCTGAAGCAGAACTACGATGTCCGGATCGCGGCGACGAGAATTCTGGAAGCGCAATCGATCGTGGGAATCACACGCGGAGCGCAGTTGCCCTCGGTTTATGCCGGGGCCTCAGGTGCCGACCTGCGCAGTCCGAGACAAAAGAACCTGCCGCCCGAGTACGAAACCAGCAGTAATTCGGTGAGTGCATCCCTGGTGTGGGATCTGGACTTCTGGGGCAAGTATCGCCGCGCCACAGAAGCTGCACGGGCCAACCTGCTGGCTTCAGAATGGGCTCGCCGGCAAGTCATGAGTACGCTGGTGAGTCAAATTGCCGCCTCCTATTTCGAGCTGCGCGCATACGATCTTCAGCTTGAGATTGCAAAGCAGACCTTGGCTTCGCGGAAGGAGTCTCTGCAGCTTACCAGGACGCTGGCAGACGGCGGATCGGGCACGATGATGGATGTTCGCCAAGCGGAAGAGCTGGTATCTGTGGCAGCCGAAACAATCCCAGACTTGGAGCGCCGCATTCAGCAACAGGAGAACCTGATTAGCACGCTGGTGGGGGGCAATCCCGGTCCGATTGTACGTGGAATGAAGCTCACCGAGCAGCCGCACTTGCCAGAAGTTCCAGCAGGCATTCCGTCCGGTCTGCTGGAGCGGCGGCCCGATATTCGCGCGATGGAAGCGCAGTTGATGGAGGCTAACGCGTTGATCGGAGTCGCCAAGGCGGCGTACTTCCCGGATATCGCATTGACCGCCACGAGCGGGTTCCAAAGCTCGTCGCTGACCAGCCTGTTCAAAGGGCCAGCTGGGATGTGGAACTTCGGCGGAACGGTCTCGCAACCAATTTTTGCCGGCGGCAGGATCACTTCAAATGTGCATTTGACCGAGCAGCGCAAAGAGGAGATGGTGCTGACATACAAGCAGACAATTCAGCAGGCGTTTCGCGGAGTTTCTGACTCGCTGGTTGCTTATCAAAAGTACCGCGAGTTCCGGGAGCATCAGCAAGACCTGGTGAATTCGGCTCAGGATGCGGCACAGCTCTCTGAAGCCCGATATCAGGGCGGCGCGACAGACTACCTGGAAGTGTTGACCAACGAAACGAACGCTTTTAATGCTGAACTTGGGCTGGCTCAGGCCCAGGCCAACGAACTCCTGAGTCTTGTCGACATCTATAGAAACCTGGGAGGAGGATGGGAGCAATAAATCGGCCAAAAGCAATTCGAATCGCCTCGTAACTGCCCACGCGACCGCCGTCGCGGCTTCATATCTGAGTGGTCGATGCCCGAGCTCGGCAAGCATATCGGCTTTGTTAGGAAACGTCATGAGCGCACGATAGGGGACGCATTGAAAGGTTTTCTCCAGTTCATCGGAAACGTCACGCTATTCGGAATCCGCGTGATAGTCGGCGTATTCCGGCGCCCTCTTGAATTCGGTGAGATTTGGATGCAGATGGAAGACATGGGGGGCCGCTCTCTGCCTCTCGTCTGCTCATCGGGCTTAGCACTTGGCGTGGTCATGACGCTGCACACGCGCAGCACTCTGGTTGCTTTCGGAGCGACGGCGCTCATTCCAAGGGTGCAATCGCTCTCCTTCTTTGTCGAGATTGGGCCCCTGGTCGCGGCGCTTCTTGTGGCCGGCCGCGTAGGAGCCGGCATCGGAGCTGTGATTGCTAACCTGCGTGTCACCGAACAGATCGACGCAATCGAAGTTCTGTCGGTGGATTCGTTCAAGTACCTGGTTGTGCCTCGGGTAATCGCTTGCGTGGTCGTCCTGCCATTGTTAGTGGTCTTCATGGATGCTTGCGGGTTGGTAGGCGGATTCCTTTCAGAGTACGCTGTGTCCCACCTGCCGCCGCAACTCTTCCTCGAGCGCGCATTTCAAGGCGTTGAGTGGTCGAACTTCGTTCCACCCACACTGAAGACAGCCGTCTTTGGGTTCATCATCGGAACGGTTTCATCGTATTACGGCTACACGATGAATGAAGGGACGCAGGGTGTGGGGAAGGCAGCGACAAATAGCGTTGTCACCTGTTCATTGCTTGTCATCCTCGCGGACGTGATCTTGGTCAAGATCATTTTTCTATTGTTTCCTGGGAGCGCCGTATGACGGGACCCACACCGGCCGCAGTTGTGCTTGACGGGGTATCGAAATGCTTCGGAAACAAGCAAGTGCTCTCCGGGGTTTCTTTTTCAGTACCTCGCGGTGAGGCGGTCTGTCTGCTTGGCCGCAGCGGCACGGGAAAGAGCGTGACACTGAGGCTGATGATCGGACTGATAAAGCCGGATGCCGGAGATATTTTCATCTCCGGCTACAACATCTCGCGCCTGGAAGGAAAGGAACTCTCGATGGCTCGCTGCAAGATAGGTTTCTTGTTTCAGAGTGCCGCCCTCTTTGACTCATACACGCTGTATGAAAATCTCTCTTTGCCGCTCCGTCGATTGACCGAAAAAACGAATTCGGAGATTGAGGAAATCGTCGATCGAGCACTCGAGCAGGTTGGTTTGGCAGGCGACAAACAAAAGTTGCCGGGTGCACTCTCTGGCGGTATGAGGAAACGCGCTGGTCTCGCGCGGGCATTGGTACTCGAGCCGGATGTCTTGCTCGTCGACGAGCCAAGCAGTGGTCTCGACAGGATCACGGCTTCGGAGATTGACGATCTCCTGCTTGAACAAAAGACATTGCACCAAACCACGATGGTGATCGTGACACACGACGTGCATGGCGCACGGAGGGTTGGCGACCGTTTCGCCGTTCTCGACAAAGGAAATCTGATTGCCCTCGGCAAGCCTGAGGAACTCGAAAACCACGAGAACGAAACTGTTCGCAACCTGGTTGGAGCGAAATAAATGGCGAAAAATAACCTCACGACAGGCGCATTTGTCTTGGTCGGAATAACACTTT
The DNA here is from genome assembly GCA_963747045.1 of uncultured Acidobacteriaceae bacterium. Taxonomy (GTDB): domain Bacteria; phylum Acidobacteriota; class Terriglobia; order Terriglobales; family Acidobacteriaceae; genus Bog-257. The sequence goes on from CAVVDN010000005.1 coordinate 3,594, forward strand.
TCACGCTCGTCATCTTCTTGATCGGTGGCCAGCACGGAGCGTTTGCTAAGCATACCGATTACTATGTCGAGTTTGCCGATATCAGTGGGTTGATGAAGGGCTCAAAGGTACGCGTTGGAGGATTGGACGCCGGAGAGGTTATGGAGATTGGACTTCCTGATTCGGCGGGAGGCCGGTTCCGCCTTAGACTCAGGGTTGGGGAGCAGGTTCACGGTCTCATCAGGTCGGACTCATTCGTCAGAATTGTTCCCGAAGGACTAGTGGGCGAGAAACTTCTACTCATTTATCCTGGCAGCGCGAAGGCTTCGGAAGCAAAACCTGGCGACACTCTTCAAAGCAAAGAAGCTGTGGACCTGATGAGTCTGACGGACAATGGGGCTAACCTTCTCGATTACACCAGCGAAACGATAAAGCCCTTTTCAGAGAAACTCATCAAAACCCTGGACGCCACGACGGTCGCATTGGACCATGCCAACGGCCTTTTGGTCGGTATAGAACACGGAAAAGGCACCGTTGGAATGCTCTTCCAAGACGAAGCGACTGCGACAAATATCCGCGAGAGCATTGCGAATGTGCGCGAGACAACGGCCTCGGCCGCCGATGCCTCAAAGCGGGCCGATGCACTCATTACCGACTTGCAGTCCCGTCAACTCGGCGAAAAGATGGACCGGGTAATGGACAGCGTTCAAAGTACCGCCGGCCATTTCGACGCAACGTCGCAGAAGGTGGAAGAGTCGCTTGCAAAGGCTTTGGGTCCAGATAGCCAAGGGTGTGGATGCAGCCAGCAACATCCGCCATTCTTTGTCCAATATCGATGAGGCCACTGGCAACATGTCAGCCGATACCGAGGCTCTCAAGCATCAGTTCCTCTTCCGCGGCTATTTCAAACATCGCGGCTATTACTCGCTGGCAAATCTCAATCCGGACGATTATCGAAAGGATAAGTTATTCTCGAATCCCGCGAATCCACGTGTTTGGCTGAGTAGGGAGGCACTCTTCGAAGAAAAGCAAGACGGGACTCTTGCACTTTCTGCCGCAGGAAAGGCGAAGGTCGACGCCTCTGTTGCCCAGCTCGGCGACGCAGCCGTAAGTGAGCCTTTGATTATTGAGGGATACTCTGCCTCCGGCGAGCCTGGAACCCAACTGGCCGAGTCACGTGCGCGCGCCATTGCAGTTCAGCAATACCTTCAGACACGGTTTTACTTCGATCCTCAGAATCTAGGAACCGTGTCTCTACGTGCAACCCCGCCGCCCACGGCCGGCAAGGCGAATTGGGATGGTGTTTGTATCGTGCTGCCCAGGCGCGCTTTCAAATAGTCCGGGGTCTGGGTGCGCAGGCTGCGGGCGATAGTGGCGGCCGCTCGAACGGAACTAGTGCGAGCCAACCCAAGCGAGGTGAATCATGCAAACGCACTCTGCAATTCTGGCGTGCTGCTCGGCCCTGGGGCTCTTGCTCCCTTCTGGAATCGGAGCGCAACAGAGGCCTGAAGCAGATCGACCAACAGTGGGCGTGGCACTCAGTGGGGGTAGTGCTCTTGGACTGGCTCATATCGGTGTGCTTCGCTATTTTGAGGAGCATCATATTCCCATTGATAAGATCGGCGGGACAAGTATGGGAGGCCTCATTGGAGGGCTCTATGCGACCGGCATGGATTCATCGCAAATCAGGGCTACCGTGGAAAGTGCCGACTGGAACGGTCTATTGAATCCGAGCCTGCGATTCGCAGACCAGTCGATTGAAGAAAAGCAAAGGTGGAATCGAACATTTGGCGATTTTACGCTACGGTTTGGAAAGGGTTTCTCGCTTCCGTCGGGCCTGAATCCAGGCGAGTCTCTATCGTTGTTACTCAGCCGAGCGACGATGGCGTATTCCGATGTAGCGGATTTTGATGAACTTCCGATTCCTTTCCGCTGCGTGGCAACCGATCTAGTCAGCGGCGATTCGGTCGTGTTCAACAAGGGCTCATTGCCAACCGCGATGCGCGCAACAATGTCTCTACCCGGAGTCTTTACGCCGGTCAAGTTGGACCGGATGGTTCTTGTAGACGGCGGCGTGCTCGAGAATATCCCTGTCGATGCCGTTAGAGACATGGGAGCAAAAGTCGTAATTGCGGTTGCCTTCCAAACTCCCATGGTGAAGCCGGACCAGTTCAAGTCTCTGACAGATGTCACGCAACAGACCATCTCTCTTGTTGTTGCGAAAAACGAGCAGCGTTCGCTTGCCAAGGCGGATCTAGTTATCTCAGTCGATACGAAGCGTTTCTCCGGAACCGATTACAAACGCTGGAGCGAGATCATCGAGGCCGGGTACCAGGCGGCCAAGACTCACGCATCTGAGCTTGCCCGCTTTGAACTCTCCCAGCAGGATTGGGATACATATTTGACTCAGCGCAGGGCAAGAATGCGGTTTTCGAGTGACAAGGGAGGGGTCCTTGCTGTTTCAAGTCCGGATCCGTCGTTCGAGAGGAATGCGCAAGCAGAGATTCACCGGAACATTGGAGATCGGGTCGTATCGGAAAATGAACTTGAGAGAACCTTGTCCGGCATGGTCGCCGCTACCGCGGTTCCTGGGGCGGCCTACGGATGGCAGCAGGAGGGTTCTGCGCCCGGGGGCTATACAGTGAAATTTACCGAGCGCCCCAGCGATCGTGTTCTGGTGCGCATCTCCGCGCAATACGCTGTATCGTCCGGCGAGCCATCACGCTTTGGGGTCAAGCTGTCGACGTCATTGATTCCCAAGAATGCCTACAAGACTCAAATCTTGAGTACGGCGAGTCTGGGCTACGATCCCACGTTACAGATGGAAGCATACAAACCGTTCGGCGGGAGCCAGTACTTTATTGCTTCCCAGGTTTTTGGCGGAAGGACACACTTCAACAGCTACGCGGGACCGCACCGCCAAAGCGACACTCGAGACCAAGTCGGCGGGGCTCTTTACGCAGGTGTCGGGACCTGGCGCTTTGCTCAGTTTCGGCTCGGTGGCCGGGCCGGATACGATTGGTACAGTCGCCCCGTGGTCATTGACGGCATTTCATCGCACAACGGGGGATTCACAGTCCCGGAGGCGCGGTGGATCGTAAATCACCAGGATTCGGGTGGATTGCCCACGCGCGGTACGCGCTCTGAAGGGGAGGCCGGCTATTTCCTGCGAAGTAGCGGAGACTACCCGTTTCTTCGCTCGGACTCGAGCACATTCAAACCCTTAAATCGTAATGTGTCCCTCTTCGCGCTGAACAATATCGGCACAAGCTTTGGGCGCAAACTTAACTATTACGATCAGTTCATTGTTGGCGATCAAACCAATATGGCTGCATTCCGGTACCAGGAGTTTCATGCCAATACGCTCGTGACTGCCGGCTCCGGTGTAGTTTTGCACGGTCCGCCCATTCGGCATGTTTCGTCCCACCCCGGCCTTGCGCTTTGGTATGAGGCGGGCCGCTTTGATGCCGGCTCTGCAGGCTGGAGCACACATCAGAGCGCATCCATTGGCGCCTTCTTCCCAACACAGGTTGGAGCAACAGGCATCGAGCTGAGCTTCGATGAGAATGGGAAAGCCCGGTTCCGGCTGATGCTCGGAAGTTTTTGAGCACCGGAGAACCGTTGTCGATTTTGACGGGGGTACAGCAAACTCCTTGTGGTCGAGCAGCCATGAAAGCAGAGAATGGGGAACCGTGAGAATCCGGTGTCCTCGGAAGGAAGCCACTACAAAGCCCTGCTGGAGGTGGCGACGGCACTCGGAGGACAGCCGACGTTCACGCGGTTTTTGCGTGACTATTCTCTGTTGCTTTCCAACCTTCGCGTCCGGATAAACCGAGTCAATCTAGAAGAGGTTTTCAGCTACATTCGGATTGAATCTAAGCTGGCCACTCTTCACCGCTGACGACGTTCGGACCTCGAAAGGAAAGGTTGAAAGCTGCTGCTCCGAGAAACCTACGATACGATCCTTCCCATGCTCATCTATGCCCTGAATGAAGACAAAGCCGGCCTCGGCTCGATAGACGAAGCTACTGACCGTCATTGCTCCTATTGACGTGTGAAGAATGTACACTGCCCCATCCGGTCTTTGTATGAGAGATCGAACATCTCGATATACGTCCCAGAAATGTGGATCCATTTGCTCCTCCTTCGCACGCTCTTGGGCATCTGGCCGGCAACTGCCAAGATGCATTTGCGCAGGACAAATCGGTTGTTCTACGCCCTACTTGTTGAGTTGAGGTGGATAGTTCTTAAAGAGTTTCGCCATGGCCTTTTGCAGGTTCTTGTAATTCTTGTTCGGATCTTTCTTCAGTTCGATTGCCTTGCTGGCATCTCCGCGCCAGATCAACTGCATTTTTCCAGCGTCATACAGGCTTACTACCAGCGTTCCGACAGGAATCATTGAGGTCTGACCGTGAACTGAATCGGCACCCCACAAGCCCGGACTCCAGCTTGACAAACCCGTGCCCATCAGGTCTATTCCTATTTCCTGATGGATCGCAGCCTGATAGCTGACCTTAAGATCCGCGTCCTTTTCAACTTTTCTAAGGCCTTTTTGTGCGAGCTGTTCGTCAATTGCCACCTTAATCTGCTGGTCAATCAACTGATCCTCTGACGCACCGCCCCGGATGTCTGTAGCGCCGTTAAGGAGGATCGGCGCGCCACCCGGTATGGGCGGAGCGCCCAGGAGCGTTGGCAGGCCGCTCGGAAACATTTGTGAACCACCTGGAATGTCGACCCATTGATAGGTCTTGTAAGAGGCAAAGTTTGCGCCACGGTCATAGTTGTAGTGAACATCCTGGCCGCAGGCGTAACCGGTCATGAACAAAAGCGCTGGGAAGAATATCAGTTTTTGGGTAAGTCGCATTGCAATTCCCTTCTGCTGTCACAGGTACAAAGATTCGAGGCCAACACAAAACCGGAAGGATCTCCTTTCGTCTGCCACAGCCCCCGCCCCAATAGACTTGAGCATCAAACAACGGAGGATTTGCAGTATCACCGGTACCAGAGAATTTCAGGCGCTTCCAACGGTACAAATGCGTCAGGGTGATAAGGGACGATCCTAGGCGTAAAATCCTCCGCCGGACGTGTCGCGGGAACAGACGCGGAGTAGCGGCAAACATTCTGGCCGACTAAAGATTCCCCGCGAACCATGACCTGCCGAATCGGCTCGTCACCATTGGCCGCGTCGGCGTAGAGTTCGACCTGGATCGCACCCGGATCCATTTCGTCCAGATACACCTGAATATCGATGTGGTGTTGATCGCCGGTGCTCTCGATGTGCACGGAGCCGAATCGCATCCTGGACCAATGATCGGCGAGATGACGCTTCCACTGCAGCAGACTCTCTGCAACTTTGCCGCCGTCGTTGGCTCTGCGCAGATACGCTGCGGCTAATGGAAGATAATACTTTTCGGTGTACTCCAACACGCATCGGGTTGCGGAAAACGCGGGCGTCAGGCGGGCCATGCTTTCGCGCACCCGAGCGATCCAGCCTGCCGGAATACCCGAATTATCCCGCTTGTAGTACTCCGGAATGACCTCTTGTTCGAGGAGGGTATAGAGCTGCTCTGCCTCTTTGGCGTCCCAGGCTGGGTCGTCTCCATGTTCGAGGCCGTCTCCCAGCGCCCAGCCCACATCGTTCGAGTACGCCTCGGCCCACCAGCCATCGAGCTCGGAAAAGTTGAGACCGCCGTTGACGAGCACCTTCATCCCACTGGTACCGCAGGCCTCCCACGGACGGCGCGGTGTGTTCAGCCAGAGATCGACGCCCTGCACCAGGTGCTCGGCCATTCGCATGTCATAATCGGCGAGGAACACTACGTGCGAGCGCGCCGGACCACGACGGATGAAGTCGATCCAACGTTGAATCATCTCCTGCCCCGGGCGATCCTGAGGATGAGCCTTGCCGGCGATCACCAACTGTACCGGCTTCTCTTTACTCGTAAGAATTGCCAACAATCGTTCGGGGTCATGCAGCAACAGGTTCGGCCGCTTATAGGTCGCGAAGCGGCGCGCGAAGCCAATCGTAAGTGCATCCGGTTCAAAGATTCTCTGGGCAAGGTTAATGTCTTCGGGCTGTCCGCCGTGACCTGCAATTTGACGCGCCAGTTGTCTGCGGATGTAGTCGATCAGCGATTTTCGTGAAGCCGAACGCATTTGCCAAAGACGAACGTCTGAAACTTGCCGGACAGCCAGCCCCAGTTCTCTGATCAGGTCCTCTGTCTTCAGATGCGTGGTCCACAGGCGCTTTCCGCACACTTCCGTCCACAAATCGTCCGCGTGGGCAGAATCCCACACAGGAACGTGAACGCCGTTGGTTACATAGTCAACAGGAACCTCCGCTTCAGGCCAGCGGGGAAAGATGTTATGAAATATCTCCCGGCTGACCTTTCCATGGAGCCGGCTGACACCGTTGACTGCTCCGCTGCCCCGCATCGCCAATAATGCCATGTTGAAATGCTCGGAGCTGTCTTGTGGGTTCTGACGGCCGAGGGCGAGCAGTTCGTCGATTGGAATACGCAGAATGTCGGCGGCATAATGCCGGAAAAACGTGTCCATGAGTTGTGGTGTGAATCGGTCAAATCCAGCAACCACAGGGGTGTGCGTAGTAAAGAGATTTCCGGCGCGGGTCGCCGCGAGGGCAACGTCAAAAGGCACGGTTTGACTATCCATGAAGTCCCGCGCTCTCTCGAGCACGGCGAAGGCAGCGTGGCCTTCATTGAGATGGCAGACTTCGGGTTGCTTTCCGAGCGCGCGCAACAGGCGCCATCCCCCGATCCCAAGCACCATCTCTTGGGCGATCCGCACTTCGGGTCCGCCGCCATAGAGTTCGCTCGTAATGCCCCTATATGTCGGAGGGTTTGCGGGGTCATTGGTGTCGAGAAGGTAGAGTTGCACGCGCCCTACCCTGACCTCCCAGGCGCGAAGCCACATACGAAATCCGGGCAAATTGACGGCAAGGCGCAACAGCTCCCCATTTGGCTTTCGCACGGGCCGGATCGGTAATTGTCCTGGCTCGTTGAAGGGATAGAGCGCTTCCTGCATGCCTTCGGCATTGATGTGCTGGCGAAAGTAGCCTCTCTGATAAAGCAGGCCGATGCCCGTTACTGGGAGACCAAGGTCACTTGCTGCCTTCAATTGGTCACCGGCCACGTTGCCGAGCCCGCCTGAATAAATGGGCAGTGCGTCGCTCAACATGAATTCCATGCTGAAATATGCGATGCGGCTAAGCGGAGCTTCCGGCAAGGCATGCTGAAACCAGTTCGCCGCTTCTTCGCGCCTTGACCTCGATTCAAGGATTTGACCGAGGGCATCTTTGAACTGAGGAGTCGAGGTCACAGACTGCAACTTCTCAGAGGAGACGGTCTGCAATATCAGCCATGGGTTGTGCGTGAGCCCCCACATCTCCGGATCAAGCTGCCTCCAGAGATCGTCCGCGGCATGGCTCCATGACCAGTCTAGGTTCAGCGCCAATTCTGTAAGCGAGTCCACCACCGATTTGCCCTTTGAAGCGTTCGTTTTTGAGTTCATCATTCTTCTCCAAGAGTCTTGTGGCGATTTCGCTGACTCCAAGTATTCAAGAGCGGCCAATGTTGCTCTGTTAACCGGTTTGCGGAAGACCGGTTTTCGGAAGCCGGAGCGCCAATTCTCCGCATTCAGTCATGTTTCCAAAAGCTCTGTAGCGCTCGAAGCCGAGTCTCTTCGATCTGCTGCGGTGAAACATCCAACCAAGTCGCACATTCCTGATCCGTGCAACCTTCGAGGACCGATAAAACATACACAAAGCGTTCAAAATCCCGAAGCGCAAGAATTGCCGAGAACCGCGGATCCCGCGATGCAACTGTTGGCAGACTGCCATCCTCCGCCGCGCGGAGCCAGCTTTCATCGAATACGTGCTTGCCAGCGAACCTGTCCATTCAGCTATGCCGCCAGATAGTAGACGAATTGATGTTCAGCCTGATTCCTGTTCAAGTCGTTCACAATTTCGTAAGCTTCCAGGACTGGCATGCCGCCGAATGGCGCATAAGCAATACCAGCCTTCCTGTAATGCTCCGGTCCGAATTGAAACAACTCGGTCCGATCGCCCGTCGTGCCCCCGCGTCGGTGCAGGAGATGTTCGACCTGACCGTGCTCGCGTTCGAGTTGGCCGATCGCTACCGCAATCCTGTCGTCATCATGACGGACGGCTATGTCGGCCAGATGATGGAGCCGCTCGACATCAAGATGCGCGACATCGTGGCCCCTGAGAAGGATTGGGCAGTGAAAGGCAACGCCGAGAGCAAGCGGAACATGATCAGCTCGATCGTGCTGGAGCCGGACGCGTTGGAACAGCACGTGCGCAAACTGGAAGCGAAGTACATGCTCTGCCAGGAACTGGAGACCCGTCACGAGAACTACCTGACCGAAGACGCGGAAGTGCTGCTGGTTGGGTTTGGCATCGTCTCGCGCGTGCTGCGCACGGCAGTCGATCAGTTGCGCGCGCAAGGCATGAAGGCCGGACTGTTCCGTCCGATCACGCTGTGGCCGTTCCCGTCACGCGAGCTATGCGAAACGGCGAAGACTGTGAAACAGGTGTTGGCGGTGGAGTTGAGCACGGGAATGATGGTGGAGGACGTGAAGCTGGCGCTGAACGGCAGCGTTCCGGTGGAGTACTACGGACGTGTCGGCGGCAACGTTCCCATGGCGGACGAGATCACTGCGCAGGTGTTCGCGCGCATGGCAGCGCACGTATAACCACCCTGCAACGGGTGCCCCATCCTTCGTGGCTACATTAGGCGAGAGGGTGGGGACAAGGAGAAGATCGTGGAAGGTTATCAGGTAATTCACGAAAAGTCGCCCGCATTTTACGACAAATACGAACGCAAGGCCGAGCTCCAACACCAGACTCACTATTGTCCCGGCTGCGGACACGGCGTGGTCCACAAGCTGATCGCCGATTCGCTGGTTGAACTCGGCCTGCAGGACCGCGGCATCTTGGTCAGCCCGGTCGGCTGCTCCGTCTTTGCGTATTACTACTTCGATGTCGGCAACGTCCAGGTAGCGCACGGCCGCGCGCCGGCGGCGGCGACCGCTCTGAAGCGCGCCCATCCGGAAGCGATCGTGATGGCCTATCAGGGCGATGGCGATCTGGCCGCCATCGGCACGGCGGAGATCATTCATGCCGCCAATCGCGGCGAGAACATTTGCGTGTTCTTTGTGAACAACTCGATTTACGGCATGACCGGCGGACAGATGGCGCCGACCACGCTCGTCGGACAGAAGAGCACGACGTCCCCATGGGGACGCCGCTCCCACAATGAGGGACTGCCAATTCATGTCTGCGAACTGCTTGCGGCACTGGAAACTCCGACGTATCTCGAGCGCGTCTCGCTCAGCGACATGAAGAACATCATGAAGGCCAAGAAAGCTGTCAAGAAGGCGCTCGATATCCAGAAGAATGGCGGCGGCTTCTCGCTGGTTGAGTTTCTTTCGCCGTGTCCCACCATCCTGAAGATGGATCCGGTGGTCGCCCGCAAATGGGTAGGCGAAACGCTCATGAAGGCCTTCCCGCTGGGCGTATTCCGTGATCGCAAGCCCGATCTTCCCGTCGACGCCAAGGTCCCACACAAGATCAGTCGCCGAAGCGCTGGGCGTTAGCGAAAATGCTGCGGATGACTATTTCCTGCGCCGCCATCACCATGCCCGCAACCTCACCGTGAAGCTGGCGGGCTTCGGCGGACAAGGCATCCTGCTGATGGGGCAACTGCTGGCTGAAATGGGTCTGCGTGAGCATCTGGAAGTGAGTTGGCTGCCGTCGTATGGGCCCGAGATGCGTAGCGGCAGCGCGCACTGTCATGTCATCCTCTCGCACGACCGCATCGGCTCGCCTCTGATTGGCCAGCCGGAAGTGCTGGTCGCGATGAACGAAATCTCATTGCACAAGTTCGCCCCCAGCGTCGCCGCCGGCGGGCTCGATTCTCTACAACAGCACCAAACTGCCCGAAGGTTTCAGCGCGCCGCAAGCCCGCATCATCTGCGTGCCCGCGTCCGATATGGCTGACAAAATGGGCTCGGCAAAGGTGGCCAACGTGGTTATGCTTGGCGCCTTGCTGGAAGAGACTGAGTGCCTGCCGACAGAATCGGCGGTTTCGGTGCTCGAAGCAACGGTTGGCAATCCCAAGCTGCTGGAACTGGACAAGCAGGCGCTCACGGCCGGACGCGACTACGTCGACACGCAGATTGAAGTCGGTGCGGTTGCGCAGCCGGACGGATATTCGTACTAGCAACTGACGGGTAGAAGCGTACCTTCGTCGCCTCCGCACGATCGCGGAGGCGATGCGTTTTGCGCGTAGCTCTCACATTCCGACGTGACCCGGCTCACTGCAGTCCTCGCGGATCGGGTTTGCAATAAGACGTTCGATGGAGCAAGCACTTATGGAATCTGAAAAGGAGAAAGTCCTTTGCCCGTTGTGTCATGGTCATGGCCGCGAGCGTAAAGAAAAGCTGGTGGTTCGCTGGCGCAGCCCCGAATTCGAAAAGGAAATGCAAAAGGTGTCCGATGAAGCTGCTTTCGGTTCTGGGGGCGGCCTGGAAGTCCCATTCGAAATGGAAGAACCGGTCTACAGCAACGAGTCCGACTAGCGAGACGAATTGCTTGGGCCAAGACTCTCCGGCGGGTCGTTCTGCAGCCAAAGGCTGCGTGCCCGCCGTGGTTGTCTTCTGGCGCTTGCGAATGATCGCGTAACAGGCGCCGTACACCACATACGCTGACACCAGCACAACAAAGAACACCTTCAAACTTAGCGTGATCGCGAAGGCGACAACAGACGCCGCCAGGAACCACATAAACGCTTCGCCCAGCAGGCCATCCTTCCAGTTTGACTTCGCGCCACCAGAAGGCAGCCTGGGCCGCAGCGAAGGCAGCAGGCGAGGGACGGCAGTGCAGTACTCCCGATAGCTTTCTCCCTGACTGGCGCGAATGCCGGCTTCCTCCCGCAAGATCAGCCGGTAATCGAACACAATCATCCCAACCACCAAAATGAAAAAGCCCACTCGGCTCGCCATCATGCCGAAGCCGACCGCCAGGAGGATATTGCCGAAGTACAAGGGATTGCGCACATAGCGATAGGGCCCGTCGGCGACCAGGCGCGAGGTGTGCAAGCGCATATCGACCATGACCTCAGGATTCAGATAAGCCGTGCCCCAAGTGCGCAAGGCCGCATTCGCAATGCAGAAGAGCGCAGCCAAAGCGAAGATCGCGTGATATTGAGCGTCCGTCGAAGGCGCGCCACGGAGTTTGGCGATCCACTCCACTAGTGCCTGACTGGCGTTGACATGGTCGAGGTTGTAAGCGCCGAAAGCGAAGAAGAAGAGCGCACCGAATATCCAGAAGCGGTTCTTGAATTCGAAGTCGCTGGCGCCCACGCGAAGCCCTCCACCACGCCCGAAGATGATAACCCAGCTCTGTTGAAGTTCGGCCGAACTTCCGACGATGTAATAGGCAGAAGCCATGCCTGCCCGGGCGGTGCTGCCGAAAGGGCATGGCTGCCCCTGATGACTCGGAGTTCAGTTACCAACTGCTTGGTAACTGATGCTGGGCCGGTAAGCTTAAAAGGGGGAGCTTGCCGGCTCTGGTTTTTTCGCGGTCCTACACCATTCTTAAGTGACAACATTGCTGACCTCTCCGGCGTTTACCGGAGTTCCCCGTTGTGCACCGTCTGTTACGGTTCAGCCAGTCATGACCTATCGGAAAGTTATGGCCAGCGCGGCGGCTACATGTGTGCTTAGCCTGTCGCTGTCAGCACAGGAGCTAGCGGTGGCTAACGTCGCCCCTTCCCTGACCCCGGGTGCAGCCGCCATTGAAGCGCCGCGAAGCGCATCTCCCGATCAGCCCTTGCAACACAAATTTTTCGACCGGCAACAGATGCTCGCCCTGTACGCTCACAGCGGAATGCGAATACTTGACACCATCAAGACTTGTCGCGAACTGTCGGACGGCGGCAGAGAAGATTGGATCCCGACCCAATCCTGCGCCGGGGTTGCCGCGTGGCAGGCCGGCTCCGTGGGACTGGCGCTCGGCGTAGGATGGCTGTTCCACAAGACAGGACATCACCGTCTGGAGCGGATTACGCCGTGGGTGGGCACGAGCGCGTCAGCGGCAGGCTGGATCAAGAGCGTGTTCAATATCCGTTAGTATTTATCCGCAAAGTACGAGCTCCCACTTCTCTGATTGTTTTCTGCCGCGTTGATCCGTAACCCTTCGTCAAGATGACGAGCATTGTCGCGGAATGCAGTTAGTCTTTTAGCTTCTCTGCTTCTTCTTGAATTCTCTTCCATGCGCGCTCGACGTGACGCTGCTCCGTGTTCGTTTGCCCTACACAAACACGCAATGTGAACTTGCCGTCAAGCCGCGTGTGCGTAAGATACAGGTTACCGCTGGCATTCAGCCGATTCATCAGCTTCTCATTCGCTTCATCGCCGGCGCGATGCCGAAAGCACACCAGGTTCAGCGGCGCCGGTGCCGCAATCTCAAAACGGTCATCCTGCCGCACCCATTCCAGGAATCGCTGCGCCAGCTCTACATGACGACGCACATGGAACTGCAAGCCTTCGACTCCGTAATAACGAATCACGAACCATAGCTTCAGGGATCGGAAGCGTCGGCCCAGAGGGATGTGCCAATCGCGGTAGTCAATCACCGCACCCGACTCTGTTGCCTGATTGCGCAGGTACTCGGGAAGAATACTGAGAGTATTAATGAGCGACTTGCGATCGGCAACATAGAAGCAATTGCAATCGAAATTCGTGAACATCCATTTGTGGGGATTGAAGGTGTAGCTGTCCGCAGACTCCATTCCGTCCTGGATATAACGAAATTCGGGACATAAGGCCGCAGTCCCGGACATGGCAGCATCCACGTGAAACCAGAGCTGATGCTGGGCGCAGATCGCACCAATTTGGGCCAGAGGATCGAGAGCGTTGGAAGAAGTAGTGCCGACGGTCGCCGAGACAAAGAACGGAACGAAACCATCTCGGCGATCTTTCTCAATTTGCGCCGCCAACGCTTGCGGCAGCATGGCAAAGTTCTCATCCACGTCAACCAGGCGCAGGTTGTCCGTTCCAATCCCGCAAACCATGGCTGCTTTTTCCAGCGAGGAATGAGCCTGGTTGGAGGTGTAGGCAACCAGCTTTTCTTTGCAGCCTCGCTGATTGCTTTTGTAGTTCGTGATGCGCTCGCGGGCCGCCAACATTGCACAAAGCGAGGAACTGGATGCTGTGTCCTGAATCACTCCGCCTCCGGCCTCGATCGAGAGGAACTTCCTCGGCAGGCCGAGCATTACAACCAACCAATCCAGTACGCGGGTCTCTACTTCCGTACAGGCTGGACTCGTCGCCCAAAGCATGCCTTGAACCCCTAACGCCGACGAGAGAAGGTCGCCAAGAATGGCCGGTCCTGATGCGTTGGCCGGAAAGTAAGCGAAGAAGTTGGGAGACTGCCAGTGGGTTATCCCCGGCAACACAATCGCGTCGATGTCGCGCAAGATTTCCGCAAACGGCTCGCCTGCAGCCGGCGCTTGGCTAGGTAAGGCTTGCTGGATATCTCCTGGTTTTACCTGCGAGAGTACCGGCAGGTCTTCCAGCCGTTCATAGTAGCTTGCTATCCAGTCCACGACTTGATTAGCGCATTCCCGGAACTGCTCCGGTTTCATATGGAAGCTTTTCTCAGACACCATGATTCCTTTCGATCAGATAATGAGCTGGCGGTCGTGTTACCGCCTTGCCACGACTCGCAACCAATAAAGTGACGCTTTTCTATAATGGTATATCCCCTGTTTGAACTATTGCCTATACGACCAAAGGTGCCAAGCGTGCAGTGTAGACCACGAAGGCCAAAAACTGTATTCTTGTTGTCGATGTAGGTATTATTAGTCGGCCGTCAGGGTTGTGAGTAACTCTACTTCGAAAGGGAGAAGCATGGATATACAGAACATACTCGCGGATCTCAAACGAGAGCGCGACCGTCTCAACTCAGCGATTGCGGCATTGGAGGGGGCCGGTCCCCGCCGTCGCGGCCGTCCGGCCGGAAGCGGAGCCGGCAGTGGGGCTTCTTCTGCCAGCCGCCGTCCGCGCCGCCACATGAGCCCCGCAGCTCGCAAGCGCATCTCCGAGATGATGAAACAGCGCTGGGCTGAGCGCAAACGCAAAGCCAAAGGGTAGCCAGTCTGTATTAATTGCCGGGCCGTCGCTTCCGTCTTTGAAGGTGCCACTCCTGGAGTGGCATTTTCCTTTTGTGGGGAGAAATTTCATCAGAGCAGTTGAAGCTCTCACAGTAGAACGGTATGTCTGCGGCGTATGTTGGCTGGCGCACAGTCTTCCAATGCCGAAAGTGGACTCCGAGCCGATGGCAGCTCTTCTAGTTAGTCCGCGGAGTGAAGTATCCGAGTTTCACCCCGCGTGCTTTGTTGCAATAACCACCACCTAGAAATGAAATCCGATCTGGCCGGTAATCGCTCTCGGACTGACGTAGTGCGTTCCGCTGAAGGTAGACAGAAAATTATACAGTGCGTAGTTGTTTGCCAAGTTGATGACCGTCACTCGAGCACTCCACTTGTACCTGTCCCCTCCGAATAAGTTGTCATCGCCGATCGCAAGATCAAAAAGATTACGGTGCGCGATACGGGGCGGATTCTTATCGTCATTCTCGGTGCCGGGCGACGGTACCTGCGTCAGGGTGGAACCGAACTGCGATGCCGGACAGATAAACGGCAGCGCCATCGTTGGCGTGGCGTGCACGCCATTGCAGGTGAAGCCAGCCTGAAACTCCTGATCGGCGGTGAGCGGTATGCCGGCTGGATCCGTCATGGTGATTGCCGGCGTACCGTCAGCCAGGAACGTCGACTGGGGACAATCGTTGGCTGCTCCGAGGCCAAAACACGGGACCGCGCCAGCCACCAGTCCGCTATCGAAGCGCCAGTTGAAGCCGATCCATGGACCGCGCTTCCACGGGGTCTGATATTGCAGGTGGGAAGTCTGGTTGAACGCCTCGTCGTGATCAATACGGAAAACTCCGATGGGCGCCAAAGGAGTCGCACCGGCGCCGCCGACTTGCGGAGTAAAGAAGCGCGCAGCAACGCTGGACATGACCACCAGCGCCGAAAACCCGTGGTAGTTGGGAACGCTCGCACGAATCGCGAATCCGGGGATTTTGGACCTTGCCCACTCGATGGGAAAGGTTATTGGCGTATTGCCCAGCACGCTGAAGTCGTACGCGTTGTGGGTGTACTTCCAGATATATTCGCCGTCGATGACGAGATACTTTCCAAAGGCCTGTTGCAGCCCGGCGTGAAACTCATTGCGATAGCCGGGCGCCAATCGCGTTAACGTATCCGATGCGCATGCGAGTAGTGGATTGAGGACGGGCGAGCCACATCCCAGGCTGGAGAGCACCAGGTTCTCATTGAACGGGGTTTCCAGCGTGCGGGCATACGAGACACGAAGTACGGTATTGGTCTTCCGCACGTTATAGGAGATGCCTACGCGCGGCTCTGCCTGGTTCGCGGTTGTAAGCCCGTTGTAAAAATCGCCGCGTATGCCCAGGTTGAAACTCCAGTTGCGCACCGAGATGGTGTCCTCTAGGTACATCGCAAGTTCCTTGACGTCAGTATGGCCGTAGAACGGAAATAGAGTTCCTCCCCGGGTTAAGTCGTAGGGGAGCAGCACCGGATTGAAGTACGGGTAGTACGCGCTACCGGTTGCGCCGGGATTCGCAGGGGTGTTGGGCAGGTATCCCGCGCCTCCGCACTGCGCCGGATCAGTAAACCCGTTCACCGGAATGCCGCTGCCGTTCACGCAAGGTGCATTGTAGGTTGGATCAATGATCCCGAGTTGATCATTCTCGTTCAAGAATGTCTGGTCGTAGGTAATCCCCGCCTTAATGTTGTGAATGCCTTTAACGTAGGTAACATTCGCGAGTGCGCCTGCATTCAGCAGCGCACGCTGCTGGGCCACGGTCTGCCGCTGGAGGTTCGGAGGGCCAAGGTCATCGAAAGGATCGTTGCTCGGGTAATAGTCGTACGCGTCTCGCCTCACGAAGCCGGTGAGATTGAACACGGAATTGGGACTGATGGTGTGCGTCCAGGTAGGCGCGATGTTGAAGGTCAAAATCTTCGAGCGCTGATCGGTCGTGCCTAACGGGACTCCGGTCAAAGGATTCAAAGCGAGGGTCCCGTTTATGTCGTGAAATTGCTGGTCGAACGAATTGGGAGTCTGAAACCACGAACGGGTAAATTGGAAGTTCAGGTGAAAGGCGTCCGCAGTCGA
The DNA here is from genome assembly GCA_963747045.1 of uncultured Acidobacteriaceae bacterium. GTDB lineage: Bacteria > Acidobacteriota > Terriglobia > Terriglobales > Acidobacteriaceae > Bog-257. Next base: position 19,872 of record CAVVDN010000005.1, read on the forward strand.
AATCTGATAGTCCACCCGATCGAACACATTCTCTTCGTTGCCGTGGTCATGCAAGATCACGAATTCCGGCCCGTCAAGGAAGCGCCCGGTGTTCAAGCCGCTGATGGCGATGAAGTTTCCCCAGTTCTTGCCGCCGTAAGAAAAATCGCCGTCAAGGTTGGCTGTACCAAAAGTGCCGTACGAGGTGGTGAGGTTGCCATGAGGGGTCGTTGCACCCAGTCCTGAACGTGTGGTCAGGTCGATAACGACGCTGGTCTTGTCGCCATACTCGGCGGGCGGAGCGCCACCAATCACCGTCATGGATTGCACCGCATCGAGCGGAATCTGATTGGAGAATACCTTGCTCTGCTGGTCGGTAATGGGCTGGCCGTCGAGCGAAAATGAGTCCTCGTTGTGATCGCCGAGGCCGTGCAGCAGGCCATTCGAATCGGCTGCAATGCCAGGGGATGACAACGTAATCAGCGAGCTCAATTCCGAAGAACTGCTCTCCAGCGGAAGCTTCTGAAACAGACTGCGATCGACGTCAGTATGAAAGGTGGGATCGTTCTCCAACAGGTCACCAGCCTCGCCCTGTACCGTAACGTTCTCCGCCGTTGACGAGATCTGAAGCGTCAGCTTGAGACTCATGGGAACGGCAGAGCGCACGTCGATGTCCTGGGCCAAAGGTGCGAACCCCGCGGCGTTCGCCGTCAGATGATAGTTATTGAGCGGCACGTTAGGAAATGTGAATTTTCCCGCATCGTCTGTGGTAGCCGTTCGCGTGTATTCGCTGACTGGGTTAAGGATTTCCACGGTCGCACCCCGTACCACGGCTCCCGACGGATCCGTAACGGTTCCGCTCACGGATGATGAGCCAGTCGTCTGCGCGCAAGCAGATCCGGGAGAAGAGACTATGCCGATCGCGAGCACAAGCGTAGCAAGAAGAGATCCTGACAGGTGGCCAAGAACGCGCGCCAGCCTGTGGCGAGTGACACATTGAAAACAAGAGTTCCTTAGCATCGAAATCCTCCGATTCGCTGGGTTCCGCCTCGCGTTTTTCAAAATGCGGCCAGAATTGGCCACGCAAGCCGGAATGAATGAAACGGTCAGCTCCAACGCTCACCTAAGAGCGCTTGCAGCTCGTGTCATGCCATGGGATTACAGAATCGGAGGAGCTCGGGATGGAACACGGCGGTCGGCTTGGAGGGATTCGTAATTGACCGCCTGCAGAGCAGTGTGAATCCAGCGAGGATTCAGCAAATCTGTAGTTGGCAGCTTCGCGGCCACAGTCGCGCTGTGTCCAACGCGACAGAGCTCGCACTGGTCTCCGGCGGCAGCAGCCTGCGAATCAACGGAGGAATTCGAGAAGGAGGCCGTGTCCGCGGCGGTTTTGCCCATGCCGATCGCATGCACCCAGGGGTGCAGCATGACATGCGCAAACAGCAGCAGTAACAACCATCCACGAAACTTCAACGAGTCCTCACTCCCGGAGAGACCTTACCTGAGCTATTGTGACGGACGAAAGCGGAGAATGTAAAGCCGAGCAGCCCAAAAATGAGACGGACGGCAGCTTCCGATGTGAACGAGGCTCCGCCGAAGGTCATTGCTGGGCCTCGTCATGGTGCGAAGTAGCCAAACACATCGAGGATCAGATTCGTCCAATTGAATGCGAAGCCGTCAATCCTGCCATTGGTTGTGGGCACCACCGCCATGTTGGAGGTGACCGCTCCGTCGGCCGCATTCAACGTCGAAACCGCCGGCTGTTGCTGACCGTCGGGCCACAGGCTGAGATAGCCCAATGAGGCCGGAGGTACTACGGTCGCATTCAGCACGTATGCTTGCGCTGACGACGGCAGAGGGCACGGGCCACCCAGCACGCTCACGGTAATCTGGCCGTCAAACAGATTTCCCTGCCGCGGGTCGCGCGTATCCAACACTCGACAGGGCTGTACGTTGTATAGCGACATCGGATTAGGAGCTGACGCCGCCGCTGCGAAGTATCCGTTGATATCGACAATTAAGTCGCTGTCATCGCCATAGCCGTAAGCAATGATGTCGCCATTGGTTCCAGCCTTAATAATCGCAGCGTTGGCAGTAATCGTGCCGGTAGGCGCGTTGAGCGTGGAGACGGATGGTTGCGGCTGTCCCGCCGGCCAGACACTCAGATATCCCAGCGCCCGCGCATTCTTTGGAATCGCCGTGATGTTGAGCGAGTAGGCTTGAGCTGTACTCGGGATGTTGCAGGCGCTTGCAAGCACTGGGAAATCGCGGGACTGGCCATTTGGCAGGCGCGGTCCGCCCAGGGCTCCGTCAGCTCCGCGAGTGTCTACTACCCGGCAGGGCGTCAGTGGAAAGAAAGCGAGCGCGGCATTGTTCATCGAGGAAACAAAATATCCGTTGATGTCGAGAATGGCGTCGGTCGTATCCGTGACATATACGCTTACCGATTGATTGGTTCCGGCCGGGACAATGGCCGCATTCGCCTTAATGCGTCCGTCATACGAGTTGAGCGTGGATACAACCGGCTGACTATTTCCCGTCGGCCAGATGGTCAGGTAATTCAGCGAGCCGTGGGGAACAGCCGTCACATTCAAAGCGTAGGCAGCCGCAGTCTGTGGAATTCCGCACGCTCCCTGCGGAATGGGAAAATCCCGCGAGGTGCTGCCGGCGATGGATGGACCACCAAAGGCGCCGGCCGCTCCGCGGGTATCGACGACGCGACAGGGCGTAATGGGAATCAGCCGAAAGCCGGGGACACCATCCACGACCGATACGTTGTCCAGGTACATGTAGGTCGGATTGCCATATCCGTCTTCGTGGACGTTGAAGTAGAGCTGCACGGTCTGACCTGCGTAGGTGGAAAGATCGAAAGTGACCTGCGTCCAAACTTGCGTGTTCGAAGCGGCCTTGAACACCTGCGCCAGCATATTTCCGTTCACGTCGCGAAGCTGGGCTTCCTGCCAGTTATGTTCGATCGTGTCGCTGCTCCACGGCCAATACCAGAAGCTCAATTTCGGATCTTGCATCAATGTGGGCACAGTGATCGTCTGGTATACCCAGGAGTCGCCGTTAGGCTCGGGCTGACTGGTTGCGCCGAGCACTGCGCTGAAGCTGCCATCCTGAGCCTCCGCGGTTGCGGCCTGCGGCACCAATGCGCCGCCTGCGGTCCAACATTGCAGCGTGCCGCTTTCAAAGCTGCCATTGGAGGGCACGTTCGGTATGCAGTTGGTGGAAAGTGTGCCTAATCCTGTTAAGTTGGCGGTGCGAGGACTACCTGGGCCACTGTCGGTCACGGTAACGGTACCGATGCGTGCGCCCGTCGCGGTCGGCTGAAAGGTTACGTTGATGGTGCACTGTGCGTTCGCCGATAGCGAGTTGCCGCAGGTGTTGCTCTGTTGGAAATCGCCGGTTGCAACAATGCTGCTGATGGCAAGTGAAGACGATTCATGATTGCTGAGCGTAATCTGCAACCCTGCACTTCGGGTTCCCACAACCTGGTCTCCAAAATTCAGTGTGGCGGGAAAGAAGCCGATATAGCCACCGCTGGAGCAGCCGGGGAATTTAAAGTTAGCAATGCGAGTGCGCCAGTTGAAGGTGCCATTCGCTGGCAAATACTCCTGCGTGTACCAGAACGTGCAGTCGTCCACGGGATCGACGGTCATGCCGCTATAGTCGCCCCACCGGTCGCTGTTCATCTGCGAACCGCTGCCGGCGACGATGGTGGTTTCCGCCTCCAATGCGCCAGCCGGATCCGACGGCATGCGGCCGGCAAACGCTATCGAGGGGTACATCCCCGCACTGGAGACGCTATAGCCCACGGCGATGTCTCCGATGTGGTCCATGGCGATGCTGCCCATCCAGCGATAGTTCGAGTCCGGCGCGTAGGTTCCCTGCTGCGCGACAACCGGCGTGGTGGCCGGGCTTTGTATCTCGTACCAGCGGATTCCACTCGCGCCGTTAGCCGCGACAGAGTGGTTGACCACCAGCGACTCGTAAGTGCCGAAGTTGCGATAAGCCAGCCGATACATGAGCCGGTCGGCCAGAGAGTCCAATTGCTGGCTGGCGCCCAGCTGCGGCACACAGTTGCTACCGCCGAGACACAGCGGATTGAACGCTGCAACCGATATCACGGTCGGTCCGGTAAAGGTGGAGTTTGAGGGCGTGTTGAAATCGGCGTGGAACTTGTACAGCTCCAGGGAATTTGCCCCATACGTCATCATGTAGTTTGGCGAGCCTGAGGGGGGTGCCGCGGTGCCGTCGACATCGGCTGGCAGCAGCCCTCCGACGGTCGGACCTTGCTGAAAGCAGACCTGCGTGGCTGGTTGACCATTCAGCATCGCGGCGCGGTCGTAAGCACACGCATCGGAGCCGACAAACTCATCGTCGTCGAACATGTTGAACGTCTCGTAATAGGCATCCGGCCAGACCCCCATCTTCGGATAGTCGTCGAAATAGCTGTACTGAAACGAGTAGCGATACCACTGGCCGGTCGCATCCGCGCTCAGCGAAACCGCCATGCATTGCAGATAAGGATTGCCAGAAACCGAGAACTGCCCCATAACCCAGCGATTGGCCAACTTGTCGTAGAGCACGATGGGGTCGCCGTCGTTGTCGCTTTCGCAGCGGCCACCAAACCCTGACCACAACGTATTGCCGGGAGCAGGCCCGGCCACCAGCGCACCCGATCCTTTGTCAAACACGGCGAAATAAGTGTTGACCCACTGGACATATTGCGTCTCGCCCACGGCGCCATTCGTGTCCGGAGGAACGTACTCCACCCAGAAGTTGTACTGGCCATTCCCCAGGCCCTCGAAGTTCAATCCCAGCTGAGGCGAGAATCCCAGCAGGTTCTGTTGCCGCAGCGGATCCTCCAGCAATGGTCTAAGGCCCACCGGCAGAGGGATGCTGCGCCGCGGTTCTGCTTCACCCTGCTCGTGTTCGCCTGGACGGGCGTTTCGAATCATCTCAACCAGCGGCGGCGAGATGTCGTGATGGACATCGCGCCTTACGGCCATTGGTCCGCTCTGGCCGGAAACGGAAGTCTCGAAAGTTATCGCAAAGGAAGCTATGAAGAACAGGAAGGAACAGCCAAGCAGGGACCGCCTTATCTTCAGCACACCATTTCTCCTGACGACACAGGGGCACATCTCCGGAAGGAGTTCGTGCGCCGTAACAGGAATTACTTCGGCAGAATCAGAAGGGCTGACGAGGGCAGGAGTCGAGATGGGCAATTACACGAAGTCGCGAAGCGGAATTTTCCAAACAGGGACAACGGCCAATGAGGAGTTAGCAGAATCCGGAAGCGGATATCAATCAGCGACGGCCAGGTGTTCTTCGGGCCATTCCCTGGCGGTGGCTTCATCCAGCGTGATCTCTTCGGCGTAGCCGCGCTCGCGCAGGATGCGGGAGACGATGGCGGTGTGCAAGGCATGGCCGGCGCGGTCCGCCTTCACGTATCCGAGTATCCGTTTGCCGAAGAGCGCGAGATCGCCAATGAGATCGAGCACCTTGTGACGCACAAACTCGTCGCTATAACGTAGCGGGGGGTTGTCGATATCGTCCCGCGTCAGCACGACACAATTCTCTCGCGACGCCCCGCGGATCAGCCCCATGTTGAGCATAGCGCGCTGCTGCTCCAGGAAGCCGAACGTTCGCGCCGCAGCGATCTGCATCACGTAATTGCCGTTGGAGAGCTCGAGCTGAAACTGCTCACGACCGATGAGCGGATGAGGAAAATCGATGTCGTAGCTGACCGAGTAACGCTCGCCGGGATAGATGCCGATGAATTTCTCGCCTTCGGAAACCTCGCAGGGCCGCAGGATCTTCAGGTAAACGCGCTTGCGCCGCTGTTGACGAACCCCGGCTGAGCTGATCATCTCGACGAACGGCAACGCGCTGCCATCGAGGATGGGGACTTCGAGGTTGTCGAGCTCGACAATCGCGTTATCCACGCCCATGCCAATGAAGGCGGACAGCAGATGCTCCGTGGTGGAGATGAGCACGCCTTTCTTCATCAGGCTGGTGGCGTAGCTGACCTTGGCAACGTTGCGACCAACGGCTTCGACCTCAAACCCGTCCAGATCAACGCGCCGAAACACGATGCCAGTGCCTGCCGGGGCCGGCAGAATTCGCAGAGTGACCGGGGCGCCGCTATGAAGGCCTACGCCTGAGCATTCGACAGGTTGGCGGATTGTACGCTCGTAGATCAAATGGGAGACTAATGGTCAGCGCAAACAGCAGATTACAGGCTCAGGCGGAGGTGTCGCTGTGGTATTTTTGACACAAACCGTGCCCTTCGTCCCGGGCAAAAGACCGCTCGCCAAGCTCTTCCCGGTTCAACCTTCGTGGCAGCAAGAGCTTAAGCGGATCCGGCGGCGGCAGGAGCATTTTCCGACAGAACTCCTCCGTTTACTGTTTTGGTAACTCGATGCGGCCGAACCGTCGTTGTCGGCGCTGATGCCGCCGGTAGGGCGGCATGTCTTCGAGGCTGGACTTTCGCGCCCCGCTGCGTAGAATGCTCCTTTTGAGTTTGCACTCTTCAACTTAGCCAGTGACGCAACGAAGCATCGGCCGTTGCCGGGCAGCGGAGCGCCAGTGGGATTCGAAGCCGCGCATTGCGCAAGGCAGGACCAGGGAGGTTGAGCCATGATTGTCGGTGTTCCCCGTGAGATCTTTCCTGGGGAGCGGCGTGTCGCGCTTGTACCGGGCGTGGTTCCCACGCTGACCAAGGTTGGACTTGAGGTCATCGTCGAAGCAGGCGCCGGCGTCCAGGCCGGCTATTCTGATTCGGACTTCGAAAGCAAAGGCGCGAAGGTTGTCGCCAGCCGCGGAGATGTTTTCAACCGTGCCGACATCATTGTGCAGGTACTCTGCTACGGCTCAAACGATCGCACCGGCCGCAGCGATCTCCCGCTGTTCAGGCGGGGGCTGGTGCTGATCGGATTTCTGCGTCCGCTGGGCGAGCTTGGGACACTGGAGGAAATCGCTGCCACCGGCGTGACTTCGTTCTCGGTCGAGCTCGTGCCGCGCATCACGCGCGCGCAGAACATGGACGCTCTTTCCTCCATGGCCACCATCTGCGGCTACAAAGCCGTGCTGATCACCGCCGACAAGCTCCCGAAAATCTTTCCGATGCTCACCACTGCAGCCGGTACCATCACGCCTGCACGGGCGTTGATCATTGGCGCCGGCGTGGCAGGTTTGCAGGCCATCGCGACGGCGCGACGTTTGGGTGCGGTTGTCTCCGCCTACGATCTGCGGCCGGTGGTGAAGGAACAGGTGCAGAGCCTCGGTGCTCGTTTTGTGGAGCTGCCGCTCGAAGTGGCCGACGCACAAGACGCCGGTGGCTACGCCAAGGCACAGGATGAATCGTTCTACCAGAAACAGCGTGAACTGCTGGGCAAAGTCGTAGCCGAGAGCGATGTTGTCATCACAACCGCAGTCGTTCCCGGCAAGAAATCGCCTGTGCTGGTGACCAAAGAGATGGTGATGGGAATGACGCTCGGTTCGGTGATCGTGGACCTCGCCGCCGAACGCGGCGGCAACTGCGAGCTCACACGTCCCGATGAGACCATCGTCGAGCACGGCGTAACCATCGTTGGAACCGTCAATTTGGCGAGCTCAGTTCCCTACCACGCCAGCCAGATGTACGCCAAGAACCTGACCAACTTCATGCTGCACCTCGTGAAAGACGGCAAGCTCCAGCTCAACCTGGAGGATGAGATCACGCGCAGCACGCTGGTAACGCAGGGCGGCGAAATCGTGAACTCCCGCATACGCGAGTTCCACAAACTGCCGGAGCTGGCAGTGCAGTAATAGGTAATATCCGGCGGCTTGAACTCCGCCGAGAAACGCAGAGGAACCAACATGCCACCGGATTTTATTTCTAATCTCTACGTCTTCATCCTCGCCGGGTTTGTGGGGTTTGCCGTCATCACACGCGTTTCGCCGCTGCTCCACACGCCCCTGATGTCGCTGACCAACGCTCTGGACGCGATCGTGGTGGTTGCCGCCATCATCATCGCCGGCCGGCAGGAAACACCGCTCACCACTGTGCTCGGCGCGATCGCGGTCGCCGCATCCTTCAGCAATATGGTCGGCGGATTCCTGATCACCGACCGCATGGTGCGCATGTTCAAGTCTCGCGGACCGAAACAATCATGAACGAACTCGCGTTGCAGCAGTATCTCGATTTCGCCTACATTGCCGCGGTCGTTCTCTTCATTCTTTCGCTCAGGTTTCTGAGTTCGCCGACGACTGCGCGCTGGGGCGTCCTGGCGGGAGAAATCGGCGCAGCGATGGCGGTCGTTGTCACGCTTTTCAACCCTGAGGTGGCGCACTACAAGTGGGTCCTCATCCCGCTGATTATCGGCGCGGGAGTCGGCGTCCCCCTGGGTCTGGTGCATATGACGGCGGTGCCGCAACGAACGGCGCTGAGCCACGCCTTTGGCGCGCTTTCGGCCGCCATGATCGGCATTGCCGAGTTCTACGTGGGCACGGCTCCGGTCACGCGCTTTGCAATGGGTGAGATTTCGCTGGAAGTCATTATCGGCTCGCTGACTTTTACCGGTAGCTTGATCGCCGCGGGCAAGTTGCAGGAGATCCTGCCGCAGCGGCCGATCGTTTATCGCGGGCAGAATATCGTCAGCCTCTCCGTTCTGGCGGGAGCGCTGGGCCTGGCGGTGGCGCTGGTGGTGAATCCCGGACACGCGCTGCTGTTCCCGATCATGGTGGTGGTGGCGCTGATTTTCGGAGTGTTGCTGGTCACTCCTATCGGCGGCGCGGACATGCCCACGGTCATCTCGCTGCTGAACTCCTACGCCGGCCTTTCGGCGGCGCTGCTGGGATTTGTTCTGAACAGTAAGGTGCTGGTCGTGGCCGGAGCGCTCGACGGATCTTCCGGTTTCATTCTCTCGGTGATCATGTGCAAGGCCATGAATCGCTCCTTCACCAACGTAATGTTTGGAGCGTTCGGTCAGGTGCAGGCCTCCACGGCGGCAGCGAAAGAAGAACGAGTCGTGCGCAGTGCCAGCCCCGAAGATGCGGCCGCAATTCTTGCGTCGGCCAACAAAGTTGTGATCGTCCCCGGCTACGGCATGGCCGTCGCGCAAGCGCAGCATAAGGTTCGCGAATTGTATGACGTGCTCACCAAGAAGGGAGTGGATGTCCGCTTTGCCATACACCCGGTGGCCGGACGCATGCCCGGCCACATGAACGTGCTGCTGGCCGAAGCCGACATTCCCTACGACCGCCTCATCGAAATGGACGAGATCAACGGCGACTTTCCGCAGACGGACGTCGCGCTGGTCATCGGCGCAAACGACGTGACCAACCCCGCCGCTCGCACTGACACCGGCAGCCCGATCTACGGCATGCCGATTCTCGACGTCGACAAGGCGCGCACGGTGATGGTCATCAAGCGCAGCATGAATCCCGGCTTCGCGGGCATCGACAATCCACTGTACTATCTCGACAACACGCTTATGCTTTTTGGCGATGCCAAGCAGTTCGTGAACTCCATCGTCCGCGAGCTGACCGGAGCACACGCCGCGCACGGCTAATCGCCTGTCGCTTCAGCTGAGTGGTCGAAACCAGTCCCCAAAACTCCCGCGAGCCAGAAGGCTAACGGAAAATGCGCGACCACTCGTAGTTTTCCGCCTTGAGATGCCTCAGCCAGTGATGCGGACGAGAGTTCGCGCGCGCTGCACACTGCAGAAAGAGGTTTCGCGCGGGTTGACGATTTGAGAACTCGTCGGCGCTCACTGACAACTGCCCGTCAGAGTTGCCCATCCAAGAGTCGGGAGGGCTTGATGGCCGAGAAGGTTAAGAAGCTGAACCTGGAACGCGATTATAAGCAATACCTGTACTTCATCGACGGAGAAGGTAACGTCTGCCAGAAGTCGAAGTCCGGCGAGGGCGAGTCGAAGGTGCTGGTGGAGCACGCCGTCACCCGTGATAACCAATATCTCTACTTCATTGACAAAGAGGGCGATATATCACGCTCACAGCGTGGTTCGCGGAGTGGCAGCAAAAAAGCCGCCTGACCGCACCTATATCCCGAATGGCCATGTGACGGTGAGTCTCAATTCCGAGTTCCATATCTTTCGCGATCCTCGGCGTCAATTGCCCGCCGACGAGTTGGTAGCGGATCTGCGGATCTTCTTATCACAGCTGTCTTCCCGGCCGCAGCGCGAGGAAGTAATCCACGCCTTGCTGGCGGCGGGCGAGTTGGAGTGCGCGCTGTCGGACGCAGCTGCGTCGGCAGAAGCGGCGATCGCGGCTCAACAGCTGACTTCGACGCTCGCGGACGCGGCCGTTCGACAAGACGCGTCGGCTGATTCTCCCGACGGCATTTCTCTTTCACAAAACGCCCTGCGGCTTCTCGAGCGCGCTAGCTTTTCCGGCTTGGTAAGCGTAAGCGTGCCGGAAGGTTTTGCGTACTATGCGCTGCACCCGCTGGACTACGCGGACTTGATCGAGCGAGTAGGGTTAGAGACGTCGTGTATGTTCGTCGTTGGAATCCGCAGTATCGGGACGACATTGAGCGCGGTGGTTTGTGCGAAGTTGCGGCTGCTCGGAGTTCGCGCCGACCGCATTACGGTCCGACCAACGGGACCTCCTTACGAACGAAGCTGCCAATTTCAAGCTGCACAGCGACGAGCAATTCGAGATGTGCTCAGCCCAAACACTAGTTTCCTGGTTTGCGATGAAGGGCCGGGCCGAAGCGGGTCTTCCCTGCTCTCCGTGGCGGAGGCGCTGGAGCGCGAGGGCGTGCCACCTGGCCGCATTCTGATTCTCTGCTCGCACGAACCCGACGTAAACGCGCTGTGTGCTCCGGACGCAGCGCAGAGGTGGCACTGCTATCGGTCTCTAGCGACGGGAATGACGCGAAGGCTTCCCGTGGCGGCCCAGGAGTATGCGGGCGGCGGCGAGTGGCGGCGACATTGTATCGGCCGCAACGGGTCATGGCCTGCCGTTTGGCCGCAAATGGAGCGGCTGAAATATTTTTCTGCCGATCGAGAAGAACTATTCGCCTTCGAAGGCCACGGGCCCTATGGCGCGGCGGTTCGGGCCAGGAACGAGGCCCTCTCCGAATCGAAGTTTGGGCTCGCTTACCTTGGACACGAGTGCGGATTCGGTAAGCACAAGCTTCTTGAAGGCCGGACGTTGATCCGCAGTGACGTGACTCCTGAGTTGCTGTCACGCGTGGCGGAGTACTGCGCGTGGCGAGCGCGCACATTTAGCGTCGCCAACGTTCGCTCTGCCGGACTCGAAACGGCGACGCACAGTAACTTCGAACGCGAGTTTGGAAAGTCGCCCGACAACGTGCAGCTGCGAGTCGAGCGTGCCGCAATCTGCGACAATCGCATGGGCCCGCACTACTGGCTCATGACGGACCACGATCGCGTTCTAAAGCTGGACGCCGCGATTCACGGTGACGATCACTTTTTCCCCGGTCCGTGCGACATCGCGTGGGACTTGGCCGGCGTGATCGTCGAGTGGAACTTGGATGCGCCAGAGCGCGAATTCTTTTTGCGGCAATACTGGCGCTGCTCAGGAGACGATGCCAGCTTACGAGTCAAGAGCTACGAGCTGGCATACGCGACGTTTCGCCTGGCATGGTGCAAGATGGCCGCAGCGTCCGTCGCCGATCGCGAAGAGCGAGCGCGGCTGATGCGCGACTATCGCCGCTATCGTAGCCACGCCAGCGCTCTTCCGATGGGCGCATCCCCGGATGTGGGAGTTGCCGGCGCTTGCACTACCCATTGAATTCCTCTGGCCAATCTTACGGCCCAGCAATTTGGAAGCGCAGGATCGACTGCGCGATGCGATATTGGTATTTGGCGGCAGCGAATTGGATTCCCGCTTCCGTCTGCTGCAGCTGCGCCTGGCTTAATTCCACAATCGAACTTAGCCCGATGTTGTAGCGTGTCTGCGAAAGGTTGAGCGCGAGATTAGTCTGGTTCAGAAATTGCTGGCTGACCGCAATACGGTTGTAGGCGGTGATGGCGTTCAGCCAGCTGGTGCGCACATCGTTGGCGATGCGATCTTTCAGGTCGCGCAACTGCTCGTCGGCGGCCTGTGCCCGGATCGACGCTTCCTTCGAACGCGCGAAATATTGAAAGCCGTTAAAGATGGGCACGCTGATGTTTGCGCCGGCAGCTCCGTACCAGGTAGGAAACTGCTGCACGCCGTTTAACAAGCTGCCGTTGAAGGCGTCACCGACAACGCCGAGCGCCGAGACGGTAGGAAACAGCAGGTCGCGCTCAGCCTTCTGGAAGTGCTGCGCTGCCTGATACTCATAGCTCTGCGCGGCAATCTCGGGACGATTGCTGAAGGCCTCGTCCTCCAGCTGGCTGACGGCATCAGGAGGCGGCTTGATCTCGGGTTCCGTGTCGACGAGCTCAAACTGCCGTTGCGCGGAGTATCCCAGGACCTGCGATAACTGCGACAGCGCAGCTTGGTAGTTATTCTGCGCATCGAGCAGCAGCAACTGTGCCTGCGCAAGGTTGGCATCGGCGAAGCTCGCATCGAGTTCCGAACGCAGTCGATTGTTGTACAGGGTAGTGATCTGGTCGGACACCAGCTTGCGTGCTTTTACGGTTTCTTCAGCAACTCGCTCTTCTGAAGAGGTCAAGAGCGCGTTGTAAAACGCCTCGTCAACAGCCAGCTTGATCTGATACGCCGTAGCCACAGCGTTCATGTCTGCTGCTTTCGCACGCAGCGCCGACATCGCAACCAGATTGTTGGTTCGGCCGAAGTCGTAGATCAACTGCGACAAAGTCAGACCACCAGCGGCACGATTCAGCAGGCGCGGAGCATTCAGATTTCCGGCGGCGATGCGGCTTCCCTGCTGGCCCCCCACAGCCGTCAGGTTACCGGTGATCGTCGGGTAGTACGCCGACTTTTGTTCCCGCGTGACCTGATTCGACGCGAGATAGATCAACCGAAGCACCGAGATTTGCGGATTGTTTTTGATGGCCAGGTTCTCGGCGTCCTGGACGGTGAGCTTTTGCAGCGGCCCGGTCGTCGGCACCTGAGGTCCCGGTGGCAAAGTCGGGGGCGGCGGCAGCTGCGGCTGTGGCGGATACTGCGTCTCCTGTGACTCAGCCGGTGAGGTCGCAGTCCCGCCCGGAGTTGTTGCAGGAGCAGGTTGTTGCGTTACCGCAGGCGTAGTGTTCTGAGGCGGCGCAGTCGGCTGAGCGCCGGGGAACGTCACATTCTGTCCCGGAACGGTTGCCGGAGCCGGCGGTTCCGTTTGCGCTGCGAGCGGAACACCGAATGTCAGAGCCACTGTCACAAGCCAGAGCATCTTGCGTCTCAAGCTTGCACCTCCTGGCGCGGGCCCTCTTCATGCCGATGAATCAGCAGATAGGCTGCGGGGACGATGAACACGGTCAACACCACCGACACGAGTAGCCCGCCGATGATTGATCGCGCCAGCGGTGCATATTGCTCGCTGCCGGCCTCCAGCGCCAGCGCCATGGGGACCAGGCCCAACAAGGTCGCCAGCGACGTCATGAGGATTGGGCGCAAACGCACGCGGCAGGCCAGAGCAACGGCGTCTCGGATCGGCATGCCGCCCTTGCGATAGCTACGTGTCACGTCCACGATGAGAATGCTGTTCGAAACCACGATTCCGGTCATCATCAGCACCCCCATCAGTGACATAACATTCAGCGTGGTGTGCGTGATCAACAGAAACAAAATCACGCCGGTGATTCCCGACGGAATCGCCAACAAGATGATGAACGGATCGATGAATGACGCGAATTGTGCCATGAGAATCAGATACACGAGAACGATGGCCAGCAGCAGTCCCAGCCCGAAGCTCAGGAACGACTGGTGCATGGAGACGACCGATCCGCGGATGTCGATGCGGATATTGGGAGGCAGCTTGGTCTGCTTGATAATCTTGCCAACCTCGCTGGATAGCCCGCCCAGGTCTTCGCCCTTCGGCGAAACGTAAACGTCAATCACGCGGAACAGTTGATAGTGATCTACTTCCGTGGGCGTGTTGATCTTGTGGATCTCGGCGACGTTCTGCAGCACGGTCGGCTGGCTGTTGTCCGGCGCGTGAAGCGGGATGTTCTTGAAATCCTCCATGGTCATGGAAGCAATCTGCTCGTTGGTGTACTGCACCGTCAAAAAGTAATTGTTGCCGTTATGGGGGTCGACCCAGTAGCTGGGCGCGATCATGCCGTTGGAAGTAAGCGCCGTGACCACGTTATCCACGACATTGCTGGCGTTCAGCCCCAGCCGCGCCGCCATCTCCCGATTGACGTTCAACTCGAGGCCGGGATAGGCGAGGTCCTGCGGGATGAGCACGTCGCTCACGTCGCGCATGGATCTGAGCTTTCCGGCCAGGTCGCGGGCCACCGCGTACGCCTCCTCCTGATTGTTGCCGCTGACCTGGATGTCAATGGGGGCGGGCATGCCCTGGTTCACGACCGAATCCACGAGGCCGCCGGTCTGGAAGTATGTGGAAAGCTCGGGAAGATCGGAAGCCAGCTTCTGCCGGACAAGCCGCATGTACTCGAAGGTGCTCATGTCGCGTTCCGGGTTCAGGCTCACCTGTACGAAGGCCGTATGTTGTCCGGAGTTGCTGGTGTAAATCGACGACAGGTCCGGCGTCAGTCCGATGTTGGAGACGATCATCTTCAGGTTCTTCCCGCCGACGACTTGCCGGATGTCGTCCTCCACGTGGCCGATGTACTGGTTGGTCATCTCCAGGCGCGACCCGGTGGGCGCCTTAATGTTGATCACGAATTGTCCGGGATCGGTGCGCGGGAAGAACGCCACCCCCAGCAGCGGAAACAAGGCCAAGCTGACAACAAAGCTCGCCATGATGATGATGACGGTCGCAACCGGGCGGGCCAGCGCCTTGTCAACAGTTTCGTCGTACTTCGACAGCAGCCGGTTGTAGTGATGATTGAAGTTCGCCACGAACTTGCCGAACAGCGACTGGCTTGAACTGTGACCGCCGTGACCGTGCGCGACCTTTATGAATCTGGCGCAGAACAGCGGAACGACCGTCATCGCGACCAGATAGGAAGCAACCAGCGCGAGCACCACACCCAATGCCAGCGCGGTGAACAGGTATTTGCTGACCCCATATAAGAAGACGACCGGGAAGAAGACGATTGCGGTCGTGAAGGTGGCGGCCAGCACGGCAAGTTGGACTTCCTGGCCGCCGCGCTCAGACGCAGTTACCGCATCTTCACCCTCTTCCATGTGACGGAAGATGTTCTCCAGCACGACCACCGAGTTGTCGATCAGGCGTGAAAGCACCAGCGCGAGCCCGCCCAGAACCATGGTGTTAATGGTCCCGCCAAAGGCGTTCAGCAGCAGGAATGCGGCAAGACAGGAAACCGGAATTGAAATGAGCACCGAAATCGTGCCGCGAACCGAGCCCAGGAAAATCAGGATCATCAGCGCGGTGAGAACCAGACCGATACCGCCCTCGCGCAAGACGTTCGCGACCGCGGTTTTCACGTACTGCGACTGGTCGAAGACGACCGTCGCTACGAGGTTCTTAGGCACGTCCAGCAAGTGTTGGATGCGATCGCGCACCCCATTCACGATCTGGATCGTGTTACTGTTGCCGCCCTGCTTCAGGATCGGCAGATACACCGACTTCTGCCCATCCACGCGCACGATGTTGTACTGGATCGCCGAGGCGTCTTCGGCGTGGCCGATATCGCCGAAACGCAGCACATTGTTCCCGATCGCCTTCAGGGGAACGTCGTTGATCTCCTTCGTGTTAGGGAGTTGGCTATTGCTGTAAATGTTGTAGTCCAACGGTCCGATGCGCACATCGCCGGCCGGCAAAATGGAGTTGGCATCGTTGATGGCGCTGCACCACATCCATCGGGCTGAGCTGGTGCGGCTTCAGCTTCACCGGGTCGACGTAGACCTGGATCTGCCGGTACTTGCCGCCGAACGGCTGCGGCACCGACGCGCCCGGCACGTTCGCAATCTGGTTGCGAACGTTGAATTGGCCGAGATCATGCAGCTGCGTCTCGTTCAAGCCTTTGCCCTTCAACGTGATCAGGCACACGGGCAGGCTGGACGCGTCGAACTTCAGCACCACTGGCGGCAGCGTTCCCGGGGGCAGTCGGCGCAGTTCCGCCATGGCGAGATTGGCGATTGTCGCTGACCGCCGCGTCCGGATCGGTGCCCGGCTGGAAGTAAACCTTGATCAGGCTGACGCCAGTCAGCGAGCGCGACTCGATATGGTCGATACCACTGCCCAGGGTGAAGAAGCGTTCGAACGGATCGGTGATGTTGGCTTCGATCTGCTCCGGCGGCATGCCGGAGTAAAACGTGGCGACGACCACCACCGGGATTTGAATTGGGGAAACAGATCCACCGGCATGCGCGCACACTGTCGTCACGCCGACAACCACGATGATCAGGCACATCATCAGGATGAAAAACGGATACTTAATGGCGAAGCCTGGACATGATCTAATGCGTTGCTCGCCGTCGCGGGCTAAGCGCTGTCTGTTTACGGATATGACGCGCATCACGGCTGCACTCCTTTCGGTTCTTCCTTCCTGCGGTGCATAAGCAGGTAAGCCGACGGAACCAGGAACAAAGTGACCAGAAACGAGAGACTCAGCCCGCCGATGATGGCGCGCGCCAGCGGCGCGTATTGTTCGCTGCCGGCCTCCAGGGCCAGCGCCAGCGGGATCAGGCCAAGCAGCGTCGCGAAGGTGGTCATCATGATGGGACGCAGGCGCACGTGGCAGGCGTTCTTGAGCGCCTCCACCAGCGGCTCTCCGCGGCGCCGCAGCTCGCGCGCGAATTCCACGATCAGGATCGAGTCCGACACCACGATGCCGATCATCATCATCACGCCCATCAGCGACATGATGTTCATCGTGGTGTGCGTCATCAGCAGGAACAGGATCACGCCGGTGAATCCCGGCGGCACGGCCAGCAGAATGATGAACGGATCGCTTGAACGAGGCGAACTGCGCCATCAGGATCAGGTAGACCAGGATGATCGACAGCGACAGGCCGATGGCGAAGCTGCGGAACGACTGCCGCATGGCCTCCACCGATCCGCGCAGCTGTCACGCGCATGTTCGGCGGCAGCTTGGTTTGGTCGATGACCTTCTGCACCTGCTTGGCCAGCGCTGCCCAGATCCTCGCCCGCGGGCGAAACATAGAGATCGATGACGCGGGACAGCTGGTAGTGGTCAACCTCGGTTGGCGTGTTGATCATGCTGACGTCGGCACACGTTCTCCAGCGTCGGTCGGGTTCGGCGTTGTTCTTGGCGTGCAGCGGAATCTGCTTGAGGTCTCCAGGTCATGGAGCTGACCTGCGTGTCCGGGTACTGCACGGTCAGCAAGTAGTTGTTGCCGTTCTTGGGATCGACCCAGTAGCTGGGAGCGATCATGCCGTTCGAGGTGAGCGCGGTGATGACGTTGTTCACCACTTCCTTGGCCGAGAGCCCCAGCCGCGCCGCCATCTCGCGATTCACGTTGAGCTGGATGCCGGGATAATCCAGATCCTGCGGGATCAGAACATCGCTCACATCCGGCAGAGCGCACGCAACTTGCTGCGCCATCTCGCTGGCGACGTGCGTAGGCCTGCCTGCTGATTGTTGCCGCTGACCTGAATGTCGATGGGCGCCGGCATGCCCAGGTTCACGATGGAGTCCACCAGCCCGCCGGTCTGGAAGTAGGTGGAAAGCTCGGGCAGATCGTTGGCCAGCTTGCGCCGCACCCGGTCCATGTAATCGTAAGCTGCTGATCTTGTGCTCCTTCTTGAGGCTGCACCTGCACAAAGGCGGTGTGCATGGCCGGAATTGCGTGGTGTAGATGGCGGAAAGATCGGCGTTCACGCCGATGTTGGAGACGATCATCTCCAAGTCATCGGCGCGGAATGACCTCGCGGATGTCGTTCTTCCACGCGCGCGATGTAGTCGTTGGTCAGCTCGAGGCGGGTGCCGGTCGGCGCCTTGACGTTAATGACAAACTGTCCGGGATCGGTGCGCGGGAAGAAGGCAACGCCCAGCAGCGGCGACAGCGCCAGGCTGAGCACGAAGACTGCCCATGATGGCTGCCACCGTCATCTTGGGGCGCTCCAGCGCCTTCTCGATGGAATCGTCGTACTTCGCCAGCAGCGCGGTCGTAGACCGCGGTTGAACGGGCGCGAGCACGCGCTCCAGCCATCCGCCTTCGTGCTCGCCTTCGGCCTCGCCACCGTGTGCGCGATTTGATGAAGCGCGAGCAGAACAGCGGCACCACGCGACATCGCCACCAGGTACGACGCCGCCAGCGCCAGCACCACGCCCAGCGCCAGCGCAGTGAACAGATACTTGCTGACGCCGGACAGAAAGACCACGGGAAAGAAAACGATGGCGGTGGTGAAGGTGGCCGCCAGAACCGCCAGCTGCACTTCCTTGCCGCCCTGCTCGGCCGCCGTGCGCGCGTCCTCACCCATTTCCAGGTGGCGGAAGATGTTTTCCAGCACCACCACCGAGTTGTCGATCAATCGCGACAGCACCAGCGCCAGACCGCCCAGCACCATGGTGTTGATGGTGCCGCCAAAGGCGTTCAGCAGCAGAAACGCCGCCAGGCAGGAGAGCGGAATCGACAGCAGCACCGAAATTGTGCCGCGCAAGCGAGCCCAGGAAAACCAGGATCATCAGCGCCGTCAGCCCCAGGCCCATGCCGCCCTCGCGCAGCACGTTGGCCATCGCGATCTTCACGTACTGCGACTGATCGAAGACCACGGTGGCAACCAGCGTTCTTGGGAATGTCGAGCAGGTCTCTTGATGCGGTCTCGCACGCCGTTGACGATCTGGATGGTGTTGCTGTTGCCGCCCTGCCGCAGGATCGGCAGGTAGACCGACTTCTGCCCGTCGACGCGCACGATGTTGTACTGCATGCGCCGAAGAATCTTCGGCGTGGCCGATATCGCCGAAGCGCAGCACGTTGTTGCCGATCGCCTTCAGCGGCACATCGTTCATCTCGCGCGACGTTCGGCAGTTGGCTGTTGCTGTAAATGTTGTAGTCCAGCGGACCGATGCGCACGTCGCCGGCGGGCAGAATCGTGTTGGCCTTGTTGACGCGTGCGACCACGTCCATCGGGCTCAGCTGCGCCGCCTCCAGCTTCACCGGATCGACGTAGAACTGGATCTGGCGGTACTTGCCGCCAAAGGGCTGCGGCACCGATGCGCCGGGCACATTGGCGATCTGGTTGCGCACATTGAACTGCCCCAGATCGTGCAGTTGCGTTTCGTTCAGGCCCTGGCCTTTCAGGGTCACCAGGCAGACCGGCAGGCTGGAGGCGTCGAACTTCAGCACGACCGGCGGCAGCGTGCCCTGCGGCAGTCGTCGCAGATCGGCCATGGCCAGGTTGGCGATTTCGCTGACCGCCGCATCGGGATCGGTGCCCGGCTGGAAGTAAACCTTGATCAGGCTGACGCCGGTCAGCGAGCGCGACTCGATGTGATCGATGTTGCTGCCCAGCGTGAAGAAGCGCTCGAAGGTATCGGTGATGTCGGCTTCGATCTGCTGCGGCGGCATGCCGCTATAAAACGTCGCCACCACGACCACCGGAATCTTGATCTGCGGGAACAGGTCCACCGGCATGCGCACCACGGTGGTCACGCCGACCACGATGATGCCGAGGCACAGCATCAGGATGAAGAACGGATACTTGAATCGCGAAATCCTCGACATGCCGTTACTCCGCTACTCCCGGTTGTTGGGCGCGCGGTGAAGGCGGCGCGTCTTGGGACTCACCACCTCGCCCGGTTGATAGCTGCCCAGATTGCCGACAATGACCTGCTCGCCTTCCGTTAAGTCCGCCGAGGATCTCGACGTCGATTGGAGCTCTCCACCCCGATTTCAACCTCGCGCGACTGCACGCGGTTCTGCGCGTCGACGACCAGCACGCTGGTCTTGTTGCCGGTGCGCTGAATCGCGTCGATGGGAACGGTGAGCGCATCGGGTCGGCTGTTCGCCAGCAACGTCACATCGGCGTACATCCCAGGTTGCAGATGGTAGTTGGGATTGGGAACGTCGATTTCCACCTGCATGGTGCGGGTCGAGGGATCGAGCGCGTCGGTGAAGCGCGTGACTTTGCCGGTGAAGTGTTCGCCGGTCGCCTGCACTTGCACATCGGCGGAATCGCCAATGCGGACTTTGGCCGCCAGCGACTCGGGCACCGGAATGCGCAGGCGCAGCAGGTCGACCTGCGCCACGGTGACGACTGGAAGGCCGGACGTATTTGAGGTGCCCGCCTGCACCAGAGCGCCGGTATCGGAGAAGCGCCACGTCACGACTCCCTTCGTACGGGGCGGTGATCGTGGCGTAATCGCTGAGTGCGGAATAGTGCTGCTGGTCGGCTTTGGCCACTGCGAGTTGCTGCTTGGCGGCCGCCAGCGAGGATTTGGCGGCATCGACCTGTGCCTGCGACGCGCGGTCCTTGGCGGTAGCATCGTCGAGTTCCTGTTGCGCGATCAATCCGGGCCGCGCCTTATCGGTATTGACCAGCCGCACCGCATTGGAGTGCAGGGCGACGTTGTCGGCTTCGGCGCGCGAAACCTCGCTTTGGGCGCGCTGGATTTCTTCCTCGCGCGTGGTGCACCGCAGCCTTGGCCTCATCAACCTGGGCGACCAGCTCAGGGATCTCCAGCACCGCCAGCACCTCACCCGTATGCACGCGGTCGCCGATGTCGACGTAGATGTGCTTGATGTAGCCCGCGACCTTGGCATGCAGTTCGACGTTCTGGTAAGGGATGAACTGACCGGCGATGGAGAGCGAATTGGAGACCGTCTCGCGCTGAACAGGAGCCACCGCGGCATAGACGGCAGCGGCGTCCGGCGTGCTTGTGCCGTTGGCTGACGCACCTCCAGCGCGGACATGCCTGACGGCAAGAACCGCAAACACCACGCAAACCAGCACGGCTGCTCCGAGCAGCAGCTTGCGTCGGCGCCGAGGTGACGACTTCACTTCCTCTGAGACTTCATCAAGAGCCATGGGCATGGCCTTCCTCACTTCCAGCTACATGCTCTGGAGAGCGCCCAATTGCGCTCAGCCGGGACCGTCAAAGCACAGAACCTAAGAATCAACTTCTTCGTGGACGAAATAGCCGATTAGGATCCTATTTCTGGAACGGAGGAGGCCGGAGAAAACGATGCAGCTGCCAGAGCCGAAGATTGCTGGGTGGAGGAATAATAATATGTGCGCTCTGGACGCGCGGACGGGTTGAAAAATAGAAACCAAGAAGGCTCAAGAACAACGGCCAGAACAGCGGGGCGATTTGCAGTGGAGCGACTTGGGCCGGCATCTTTTGCCCATCCACCCAAAGCTTGCTGGCCGTCGAAGGGGTGACTCTTGACCCGGCCGCTGTGCCGTATACCGCCGTCTTTGCATGCAAAGCAAACAAAAACACCAGGACGCAGAACATCACGGGCACGGCTGCCCGCAGTATCTTGCCTTTTGTTGTCCGAGGATTCAAAAGCGGCACCAGCCAATTATATATACGAAGGGCAAGCTGATTTGTGAGCAGCATGTCGTAAGCCAGGAAACGGAAGGCACGAAGCAGAGTTCATGCTCTGTTGCCCCGACTTTGCGGTTAGGTTAACAGCAACTAGAATCGTAAGCAACGGACGACCGCGCACGGATTGGAGTCGTCTGTCGCGAATCTCAGGATCTCGATTGAAAGCGATCACGCCAAGCAAAATCCTACTGGTGCGGTTCAGCGCTCTCGGTGACGTAATCCAGACGCTGCCAGTGCTGAGCATGCTGCGCGACAGCTTTCCCAATGCCAAAATCGGCTGGGCAATTGATACGGAACTTGCGCCCATGGTTGAAGCTCATCCGGCGCTCGACTACATCCACCGATGCTCGCGCAAGAGCTGGTCGCAGGCGATCCTGAAACCTGGCCGATGGCCGGCTGCCATTAAGGACTTCCGCGCGTTTGTGAACGACGTGCAGGCGGTCGGCTACGACGTTTCCATCGATGCGCAGGGGCTGTTCAAGACCGCGCTGCTTCCGGTGCTGGCGGGGATCAAGCGGCGCATTGGCTACAAGCACGGGCGGGAATTCAGCAGCATCTTCTACACCGAGCAGTATGTCCGTCGCGGCGATTATTTTGATCCCACGGTGTTTCATCTGGAACACATGGGCCAGCTGGCACGCAGCATCGGAGCCACCGATTTGCATTACAGCGTGCAACCGCCGGCTGTGCCGCAAGCCGCTCACCAGCGGATCCATGCTTTGTTGGACAATGCGTTCGAGAGCCATGCGCCGATCGTGGCAATTTCTCCGGCGACGCAGTGGGCCAGCAAGCATTGGCCCGAGGCGCACTGGACGGCACTGGTTTCGCGGCTGCTGTCGGAAACCGAGTTGAACGTGGTATTTCAGGGCGCTCCCGCCGATGCGCTCCTCACCGAACGCATTCTGCGCAATGTCGAACCGACGCTGCTGCGCGGGCGAGTGGTCGATCTCTGCGGCAAAGTCCCGATTGCCGACATGTACGCGCTCTACGGACGAGTGCAGGCAGCGATCGGCCCCGACAGCGCGCCGCTGCACATCGCAGGCGCAGTAGGAGTCCCGGTTCTGATCGGCCTCTACGGACCGACCGGCTATCGCCGAACGCCGCCTATCGGCAGCCCCGTCATCCGGCTGCTTTCGACCGAAGGCCATTTGCAATGCCAGCCGTGCCACAAGCGGGTTTGCCCCCTCGGCACAACCGAATGTATGCTCAGAATCCAACCGGGTGAAGTTTTTCAAACTTTGCTGAGCGCCTTGAACGAAGCAGGAATCAAATTCGAGGCCAGTCACGCGACGGTGAGTTAATGCCCTATAGCGAGACCATTCCGACTTCACAAAATGCCGCGATGGCAACACCTGTGAAGATGCTGAACCTGGAAAAGCTGGCAGCTGCCGAGTTCCATACCCAGCCTTACGAATATCTTCTGGTTGATGATTTCCTGCACGACCAATACAAAACTGCGATCATTACTGACTTTCCTGAGATCGAGCGCCATGGCAGTTTTCCCCTGTCGACATTGAAGTACGGTCCGGCCTTCGCGCAACTGGCCAGTGAGTTGTTCAGCAAACAGTTCGCCGATGTCGTAGGGGACAAGTTTTCAATCGACCTCGCACCATATCCGACCATGCTCACCGTGCGCGGCTGGTGCGACGAGTCCGATGGGCAGATTCACACCGACTCGACCAGCAAAGTCATCACCGTGCTGCTGTACTTGAATCCGCAGTGGAATCAGGAAGGCGGACGGCTGCGATTGTTAGGCTCGAAGAAGCTCGAAGACTACGTAGCCGAGGTCCCGCCGACCATGGGCAGCCTGATTGTGTTCAAGCGTAGCGATCGCTCCTGGCACGGGCATAAGCCGTTTGCCGGTAAGCGCATGAGCCTGCAATTCAATTGGGTAAACAGCTCCGGCTATATGCGCCGCGAACGACTCCGCCACAAAATTAGCTCGGCCCTGAAACGTCTGCGCGGCCAGACGGCATACGAAGGATAGAGTGTCAGCCCCGCCAACCCTGCCCGGCGCCACCGCGCATCGCATGCCAACCAAAACCGGCGGCCCACCGCTTTCCGTCGCTATCGTCGCCAACAATGAAGAGCGAACAGTTGCGGCTGTGCTTGCATCGGTTCGCGATCTTACTGACGAGGTCGTGTTTCTCGACAGCGGCTCGACCGACTGCACTCCCGAAATCGCCCAAAGCTTCGGCGTGCGCTTCTACCACCAGGATTGGCTCGGCTACGCGGAGCAGAAAAACAAGGCGATCGATCTCGCGTCCGGCGATTGGATTCTCAGTCTCGACGCGGACGAAGTGCTGAGCCAGGAGTTGCAGTCAGAGATCCGCGAATTGCTGAAGCGTGGAGTACCCGAGGAAATTGCTGGCTTCAGAATTCCGCGCATCCTCTACATCGGCGACACGCCTATTCGCGGCGGAGGCTTCTATCCTGACGCGCAGTTGCGCTTGATACGCAGAGGCCGAGGCCGGTTTGCGCCGCGGATCATTCACGAATCCATCAAAATCGACGGCAGAGTAGTGCAGCTCAAACATGACATGCTGCACTACGCTTACAAAGATGTCGATCAGTTCGCCGAAACGATGGATCGCTACGCCAGGCTGAGCGCGCAACATTATTTCGCGCACGAGAATAGTGCGTGGCGCGCAAGCCGGTTGAACGAGATTCTCACGCCGGCGTGGACTTTCTTCTACCGCCAGATCGCGCGCGGCGGCATCTTCCAGGGAGCGCTTTGCTGGCGGCTCAACGTGATTTACGCCGGTTATGTGCGGAAGAAGATTCGCTACCTGCGCGAGTTGCGGCAGGCCGCGAATCGCGCCTGACAAATCTTCGTTAGCCGGCCGATCCGGCCGCGGCTGCGGTTTGCACCGGTTCTTCCAACCGATACGGCTGTTCCGCCGTCAGCAGGCTCGCACCTGCAGTGACCAGCATGTTCGCGCACAGGGCGATAAATCCTGCGTTCACGCCATGCAAGGGATCATGCTTGGTGAAGATCAGCAGCATGCTGATGCCGACTCCTGTGACCAGTCCTGCGAAGACTCCCGTCGTATTCACTCGCTTCCAGAACAGCCCGACAATCGCACCTGGAAAGAACTGGGCTACGCCCGTGTAAGCGAACAGCAAAAGTCCGACCAGTGACGTGGTGCTGTACAGTGCGAAATACATAGCCAGCGCGGTAACGACAACAACCATGACCTTCGCCAGCCTGGCCACTCCCTCGTCGGTCATCTGTGGCGCAAAGAGCGGACGGAAGAAGTTTTTTGCGAACAAAGTTCCGGCGGTCAGGATCAGAATGGCGGCTGGAACCATGGCGGTGAGCGCGCCTGCTCCCCCGATCAATCCCAGCAACCATGGAGAGAACGTATTCCGCACGGTCAAAAGCAGCGCCAGGTCGCCGTTCTTTAAGCCTGGCATTACAAGAATGGCGGTGAATCCCACGAAGAAGAGCAGCGGCAATGTCAGGTTGTACAGCGGCATGATCACGGCATTGCGGCGCAGCGTGTCACCGCTCTTGGCGCTGAACACCGAGCCAAAGTTGTGCGGCCACATGAATCCGCCCAGCGCCGTGAGCAACACGGTCGTTATGTACCAGCTGTGGCCGTAATGCGCGGTGCTTCCCGGCATGGTGAGGTGCGAGGGATTCTTCTGGATCAGCGCGTGGAACATCGGCGCGACCCCGCCGAAATAGTGATACGGCACGCCGATGCCGATGATGAACGCGGCCAGCAGCATCAGCGAGTCCTTCAGCACGCTGACCCACGCGACCGCACGAATACCGCTGGACAAAACAAATCCGGCTACGATGACGAAAGCAATCGTGATCGAAACCGGCCGGCTGACGGCATCGAAGCTCGCCACCTGCACAATAATCCCTAAGCCCGTAAGCTGCAGTTGCAAGTACGGGATGATGAAAACGAAACCAACCGCTGCTACCAGCGCGGACAGTGGCCGGCTGCCGTATCGCTGAAGAAAGAAATCGGATTGCGTATGCAGGCAAAACTTACGCCCGATCTCCCAAACCCGCGGCTGAACGAAGAAAGCAATTACATAGCCCAGTGAAAGGTACGCGAGGATGTACAGCGTGGGGCCGCCTCGCGAATAGGCCCAGCCGCTCGCCCCCAGAAAGGCGAAGGTCGTATAGACTTCCCCGGCAGTAAGCAGCCAAACCAGAATCAGGCCGAAGCCGCGACCTCCGGTGGTCCACTGCTCAAGATTCATCACGCGGTGAAAACCCGCGTAGATGCCGGTGATGGCGGCCACGAGAATGATCCCAAAGATGATCGTCATGGCCAGCAGGCTGGGATTCATCGCGGCCTCTGTCCGACGCCAGCAGACTTGCGTAGCCGGTAGACGGCCCACATGCAGAGGCTGGTCAGCGGCATCCAGGCAATGAGCCACGCCATGTTAAAGGGCAATCCCAGGACCAGCGGATACACGCGGTCCCACCACGGCACCGAGAAGCAGCTCGCCAGGAACGGCAACGACGCCAGTACGAACGACAAAACGTTCTTTCGGTTCATCAGCTTTCTTCCAAAGCGCTGAACTGCGGAAACACTCTTACCGCGTGTTGCTCGATTGAGTTGTGGAACGATAGCCCAGCAGGGTCAGGAACGCAAGAACAGCAGAGAAGCGGAACTCCTGCCGCCAAGCTTTGACGGCAGGAGCGATGTTGCAGTATAAGGCAGCAAGTTCAGCGACTGCGACAATTCTTAGATGTCGTAGTACATCTGGAACTCGTACGGATGTGGACGCAGACGCATCGCGTTCACTTCCTTCTCCCGCTTGTAGTCAATGTAGGTGTTCAGCATCTCTTCCGTGAACACGTCGCCTTTCAGCAGGAACTGGTAGTCGCGAGAGAGGTGATCGAGCGCTGACTCCAGCGAGCCTGGCATTGACGGCACTTTTGCCAGCTCCTCCGGACCCAGATCGTAGATGTCCTTGTCCAGCGGTTGGCCGGGATCGATCTTGTTCTCGATTCCGTCGAGTCCTGCCATCAGCATGGCCGAGAACGCGAGATAGGGATTGCAGCTAGGATCAGGCGGCCGGAACTCCACGCGCTTTGCCTTCGGCGACGCCGAATACATCGGAATACGACACGCAGCCGAGCGATTGCGCCGCGAGTATGCCAAGTTCACCGGCGCCTCGAAGCCGGGCACCAGGCGCTTGTAGGAGTTCGTGGTGGGCGCGATGAGCGCCGACAGCGCCGGTCCGTGCTTGATCAGTCCGCCGATGTACCACAACGCCATTTGCGACAATCCAGCATAACCATCGCCCGCGAACAGCGGCTTTCCGCCCTTCCACAGCGACTGGTGAGTGTGCATGCCGCTGCCATTGTCCTGGAAGAGCGGCTTGGGCATGAAGGTCACCGTCTTGCCATACTGGTTGGCGACGTTCTTCACAACGTACTTGTAGAGCATCATGCCGTCGGCCGACTTGATGAGCGGAATCGTACTTCAGGTCGATTTCGGTTTGCCCGCCAGTCGCGACTTCGTGGTGATGGCACTCGACCACCAGTCCGCAGTTCTGCATGGTCAGCGCCATCTCAGTACGAAGGTCCTGATAATGATCGGTCGGCGCAACCGGGAAATAACCTTCTTTATAGCGCGGGCGATAGCCGAGGTTGTTCTCGACGCGGCCCGAGTTCCAGCGGCCCTCTTCGGCGTCGATGAAGTAGTAACCTTCGTGCTCGTTCTGATCGAAGCGCACGTTGTCGAAGATGAAGAACTCCGCCTCGGCGCCAAAATAAGCCGTGTCGGCCAGACCAGTGGAGGCGAGATACATCTCAGCCTTCTTGGCTATGTAACGAGGGTCGCGGTCGTAACGCTGCTTGGTGACGGGATCGATGACGTCGCAGACCATCACCAGCGTCGGTACCTCGGTGAACGGATCCAGGATGTATTTGGCGGCGTCGGGAATGAGTAGCATGTCGCTCTCGTGAATGGCTGCCCAGCCGCGGATGGACGAGCCGTCCATGCCGAAACCTTCTTCGAATGAATCCTCGCTCAGCTGATTAATCGGATAAGAAACGTGGTGCCAAAGTCCGGGAAGATCGGTGAAGCGCAGGTCCAGCACTTGGACGTTGTGCTCCTTCACAAACTCCAGGACTTTCTTGGGATCAGGTTTGGTATCAGGCATTCAACTCTCCTGTGTTTGCGTCGTCGGCTATGCCCGCGCAAACGATATTGTCGTGCGTTAAACGGTGGAAAGCCGGACCACACGTCAACTGTGCGGAGCTAAACGGCCATCCGAATGAGAAACCGGGTACGAACTGCATGGATGGATTATGTGTGTGGGGTGAAGGCCACGGTCCTCGGCCCACCCATCAGGATACGAGGCGGCAATTCGCGTGGAAAATACAAATTTCTTATCGCCCCTATAACGCGAGTTTATGGGCTGCAAGCTATTGGTTTGGCTGATGAAACTGAGGATCGATCTTCACCATGTGCACCGAATTTGGTGAAAGGCAGTCTTCGAAAAAGAGTGCCGATCTTGATTCATAAAACAGATTTCGCGAGGAATTGAAGGGGCTGTAAACAGGGATTCACGGCCGCCGCCAACCATCGAACACATGAAGCAACTTGCGTCGGCGAGTGTTGCCGCGTTGTTGGGCCGAACGCGAACCGGTCCGAGCAATGTCGCGGTTCCTCAGCGCGGCTTACCGCAGCCTTATGCGGTAAAGCTGGCGACCAACGCGCAAGAGTTTCGGGCCGCTTTGCGATTGCGCTATGAGGTCTTCAATGTCGAGCTGAGGGAGGGCTTGCAGTCTTCGCACTCTACCGGCTATGACTTCGACCGATACGATGCCGTCGCGGAGCACGTCATCGTCAAGTGTGCTTATTCCGCTCGCGTCGTCGGGACGTATCGTCTGCAAACCGGAACGACTGCCGCTCGGAATATCGGCTATTACAGCGAGCAGGAGTTCGACTTTTCTCCTTACGAGAAGTTGCGGCCGCAGGTGCTGGAACTCGGACGTGCGTGCATCCATCACGACCATCGCAACACGCAGGTTCTGATGCTGCTGTGGAAGGCAATCATGCAGTACGGAGTTCAGCGCGGCTGTCGTTATCTCATCGGATGCAGCTCGCTGACGTCGCAGGATCCCACAGAGGGCGCGGCAGTGTATTCCAAGCTGAAGAAGTTTCTCGCTCCTCCCGAATTGCAAACCACACCGCAATCGAAGTTCGCTTGCGATCGGAGTTCTTCCGTAGCTGAGAGTGACGAGTCGAAGGTACCGAAGCTGTTGCGCGCGTATCTCACCGTCGGCGCGCAGATTTGCGGACCGCCTGCGCTCGACGCGCAGTTCGGAACCATCGATTTCCTCACCTTGCTGGATCTGGCTCGCGTGCCGAAGGGGTTGTTCTCGCGCGTCATGCCGTCGTAGCTGAGGCCATCATTTCGTTCGCGTCTTCTTGATCAGCTTCATCGCCGCATCGGCATCTTTCACGCCCAGGATTTTGAACTTCTTTCCCCGTGCCCTGTTGTAGGCGATGAAGAAATCCTCCAGCTCGTCGATCATCCGGCTGTTGAGGTCCTTCGGCTGCTTGATGTCGGCGTGGATGTGCGACTGGGTCGCAACTGCAAGCACGCGGTCATTGCGGATCGATTTGCCGTCTTCGGTCTGTACCGCTTCAATCACGCCGACAATGCGGGCTTCGACGACGCAGCCGGTGAATGCGGGTTCGTCCATCAGTAACAGAACGTCCAGCGGATCGCCGTCCTGGGCTTTGGTCTGCGGCACAAAGCCGAAGTCATACGGGAACTTCATGCCCTCCGCGAGCACGCTCTTCAGCACATAGGCTCCCAACTCGGGATCGTAACTGAACTTGTTGCGGCTGCCTTTCGGCGTCTCGATGACCACTCGCAGGCTTTTGTTACCGGTGTTAAAGACATCGATCTTGTCAGGCGCTTTCAGCTTGCTTGCTTTTGACATCTTTCTTTAGCGCACCCTTTCCGGTGCAACCCATTTACGATGCGCCGACAAGGTATGTTGGATGTCGGAGCAGGTAAACTGCACACGACACTCCCAAACATGCCGGAATTCCTGAAAAGACAGTGGCGAAAGCTGAGTCGGGCGAGCGCATTAACGGCAATAGCGATGTCGGGCCTGTGGCGGCATCGCAACCTGCCGCGCAACGCCTCGCGCGCGGAGTGCGCCCAATGGCTTCATGAAACGTGCGCGCGTGCGTTACAGGCCATCGGCGTGCATGTTGAAATTCGAGGGCAGCTCCCGCAGCACGGACTCATCGTTAGCAATCATCTCAGTTATCTCGACATTGCTGTGTTCAGCGCCGCTCTGCCGTGCGTCTTCGTCTCCAAAGCTGAAGTTACAGGCTGGCCGATTATCGGGCGTTACGCGCGATGGGCGGGCTCGGTCTTTGTGCAGCGCCACGATCGAGCCGACGCAGCGCGAGCCAATGTCAGCGTGAGCGATGCCCTGCACAATGACGTGCCGGTGGTGCTCTTCCCGGAAGGGACAACAACTGACGGCCAACGCGTTTTGCGGTTTCATTCCACTATGCTTCAGCCGGCAATCGACATCGGCGCGGCGATCACGCCGTGTGCGCTTGTTTATGAACTGGACGACGGCGACCCAGCGCAAGAGATCTGCTGGTGGGGCGACATGACGCTGCTGCCTCACATGTGGAACCTGCTAAGCAAGAGGACGATTCGCGCGCGAATTGTGTTGGGAGAACCGATGCTCGCAACAGGAAACCGCAAACAACTCAGCGCGACGTTGCACGGGCAGGTCACACGATTGAAGAGCTCCTTGTCAGGCGACTTTCATCCAGCTCGCGAGGCCTTGCGTAAAAGCTAGCGAGCCTGGACGAGCAATCGCCCGGAATCTCTGGCTGCAAGTAACGTAACGAGATACCCCCTCCCCCTCCCCATCGTCTGCAACTGATTGAAGCTCTTGAACTTGCCCAATCAAGTATCGCAAATTTTCTGCCGCAGCGATTTAGAGGTCAAGTTCCTCTGCCCATTGATATTGCCGCCAGTCGGAGCAGGGCACAAGCGATCGCCGCGAAGGTCAACCGATACGCCGACGCGCCGACAACGAATTGTCAAAGAGCCTCACCACACAGAACTCCCGTTCCATGCGAAGGAGTATGAGGAAGAAGCGGTAATGGTACGGTTTCAATTTCGCAGGTGCTCCGGACGAAGCCTACCCGATGAGCAACGTCACAGTTGACGCTACCGGCAACTTATACGGCACGACAAGGCCACGCGGAACAAACGGAGCTGGCTTTGGAATAGTTTGGGAGATCACGCCGTAAGCGAGCCGCTTAGCACACTAGGCTTTCGCTGTGTCGGCTTTTTCTTCCTGCAAGGGCAGCTCGGGATGTTCGATGGTCTCCTGCCAATCCTGCGCTTGCAGCTGGCGCGCGGTCTTTTCAATTTGCGGCAGCTCAGCGATGGAGTCAGCATCGAGTGAGCGGTCGAGATCCGGGAACCGCCGCGCAATGGGCAGAACACGGCGCTCGATCGACGCGACCAGATCGTTGTAAGACTCCAGTGCACCGCCGAGCCTCTTACCCAGCGCGTCGAAATGCTCCTTCATCTTGCACAAGCGCTCGTAGAGCGTCTTGCCGGCCTCGCTGATTTGCTTCGCGCTCTCGGCCAGGTTCTTCTGGTTCCATCCGTACGCGACCGCCTTCAGCAGCGCAATCAGCGTCGTCGGCGAGGTGACAATGACCTTCTGGCTGACGCCGTATTCGATCAGCTCCGGGTCGCCGTCCATGGCGGCGCGGAAGAAAACCTCGCCGGGCAGGAACAGCACGACGAACTCCGGCGTGCATTGCAGATGCGTCCAATACGCTTTGCTGGCGAGCGAGTCGATATGATTGCGCACTTGCCGCGCGTGGTCGCCCAGGCACACGCTGCGCGTGAGCTCGTCGGGTGCCTCCAACGCCTGCAGATATGCGGTCAGCGGGACCTTGGCATCCACGACCACCTGCTTGCCGCCGGGCAGATCGACGATGACGTCAGGGCGGAAGCGGCGATCTTCGTCGTTGAATGAAAGTTGCTCCTTGAAATCGCAGTACTCCAGCATGCCCGCCAGCTCCAGCACGCGATGCAGTTGCAGCTCGCCCCAGCGGCCGCGCGCCTGCGGCTCGCGCAAGGCTTTGACCAGGTTGCCGGTTTCGTTTTGCAGCGCGCGCTGCGTTTCCAGCAACGACTGCACTTGATTCGTGAGCGTGCCATACGCCTGGCTGCGTGCTTTCTCCAAATCCTGGATCTGCTGGTTCATGCCCGCCAGCGACTGCGCAATCGGTTCGACGAGCGTCTTGACTGCTTGTTCTTTTTGCGCGAGGTCGCCGGTAGCCTGCGTTTGCTGCGTTTCCAGCACACCCTTCGCAAGCTGAAGAAAAGCGGCGCTGTTGTTATCGAGCGCCGAGGCCGCCAGTGCCTTGAACTGCGACTGGAGTTGTTCGCTTGTATTTTCCAGAAATCTCAATTTCTCTTCTGTGTTGCGGCGCTCGGTGGCAAGCAGTTCCTGGTGGTTGCGGCGTTCGCTGTCGAGTCTCGCCTCCAGGGCGGATTTGGTCTCCGACAGCCGCCGGATTTCCCCGAGCTGCTGCTCACCGGCAGACCGTGCGCTGCCGAGTTCCTGCTCCAAAGCGCTTTTCTGTTGTGCGATGAAGGCGAACTTTGCGCGGCAAATGAAAAGCGAAACGGCAGCGCCGGCGATGGCAGCGACTGCGGCGATCAAGACGATCACGACGACATTCATCGGAGAGCCCCGGTATTACTGCCGACATTGTATGGCGGGAACCCTGTGGAAGAAAAGGCGAAAGGTGGAATATCCAAAGTGCCGGTGCTGGTTCGTCATCCGATGGCGCCCAAGGTTCACCCGTGCCTTCAGGCTAACCTCGCCTTCCCGACTCGGCCAGGCGTCAAAAAAGAAGGACGCGAACCTGGGGTTGCCGACAATTCGCGACAGAGACCTTCCTGTCGCGTAATGTATTTGACTCTGCTCTTCTCTGGGGTGTAACCTTCCTTCCCGAGTGGGGCCCCTTCAGTAAGGCAAGCGTTGTAGCGGTTCCAGGGCCAGGAGCCAGACAATGCGTACGGCCGCCTTTCCAATTCGTCGCTTCCGTTTTCCGGAAAGCTTTCTGCACAACTGCATAAGTGTCTCTCACCTCACACGTGTCTCGCATTCACGGAGGACTGCCTGATGGCTGTTTCACGGCGAACATTCCTGAAGACCGGAATCACCGGTGCAGTCGGGTTATCGGTGCTCGGCTTCGATCTGACACCGTTGCACGCGCAGGCCGCCGCGCTGAAAATCTCGCGCACCACCGAGACGCGCAGCACCTGCCCGTATTGCGCGGTGAGCTGCGGCGTCATCATCCACACCATCGGCGACAAGGCGAAGAACGTCACGCCGCAGGTGGTCCACGTCGAGGGCGATCCCGACCACCCCATCAACCGTGGCACGCTTTGTCCGAAAGGCTCGTCGCTGCAGCAGGACATCCAGAACGACCGGCGCATTCTGTCGCCCAAGGTGCGGCGTCCGGGGTCTGACCACTGGGAGGACATCTCGTGGGACCAGGCCATCGACGAGATCGCGCAGAAGACGAAAGCGGTTCGCGACGCGAGCTTCACCGAGACCGACGCCAAGGGCAACACGGTAAACCGCTGTGAGGGGCTCTTCTTCAGCGGCGGCTGCACCGACACCAATGAGTTCAATTACCTGGTTGTGAAGACAATGCGTTCGATGGGGGTGGTGCGCCTGGAAAACCAGGCGCGGGTTTGACACGGCCCCACGGTCTCAAGTTTGGGACCAACTTTCGGACGCGGGGCGATGACCAACGGCTGGATCGACATGAGGAACGCCGACATGATCCTCATCATGGGCGGCAATCCGGCTGAGAACCATCCCTGCGGATTCAAGTGGGTGGTGGAGGCCAAGCGCACCCGCAACGCTCGGGTCCTCGTCGTTGACCCGCGCTTCACGCGCACGGCTTCGCAGGCCGACCTTTTCCTCCAGATTCGCGCCGGCAGCGACATCGCCTTCCTCGGCGGCATGATCAACTACGTGCTGCAGAATAATCGTGTCGCGCACGAGTATCTGGTCAATTACACCAACGCGGCGTTCATCATCAAAGACGGATTCAAGCTGCCGGAAGACGGATTGTTTTCCGGCTTCAACCCCGAGACCAAGACCTACGACAAATCCACCTGGAATTACCAGGAGGGCGGCAACGAGACGGGTAAGCTCGTCGCGACGGCGATGACCGCCGCTTCCGCAACGCAGGGCGCGCCGGAAGGCCACGCACCGCAGGGTCAGGCTCCGACGGCAAAGGAAGGGACAGTAACTGGGCATGGCTCCGAAGGCCAGGGTTACCAGGCGCAAGGTCCGGCAGGCGCGAAGGCAATGGGTGGCGGCCCAATTCCTCCACCGTCGATGCCGGAAAAAGTCGCTTACGACCTGTCGCTCCAGCATCCACGCTGCGTCTATCAACTGCTCAAGCAGCAGTACTCGCGCTATACCCCGGAGACGGTCGAGCGCATCACCGGCATCCCGAAGGACCAACTCCTGAAGGCTTGGGACATGTATAGCTCCATCCGCAAGGATGGAGACGTGAAGAAGGTCGGAACCATTATTTACGCGGTCGGCTGGACGCAGCACAGCTACGGCACGCAGATCATCCGCACTGCGTGCATGCTGCAACTGCTGATGGGCAACATCGGGCGTGCCGGCGGCGGCATGAACGCGCTGCGCGGCCACTCCAACATTCAGGGCGCAACCGACATGGCCGGGATTTTCGACATCCTGCCCGGCTATCTCAAGATGCCCAGCCCCGCTGATAAAGATCTGAAGACTTTCCTCACCCGCGTGACGCCAAAGCAGGCCAAGCCGGGCGAATGGGAGTCGTTCAATTATTGGTCGAACACGCCGAAGTTCATGGTCTCGTTCCTGAAGGCCATGTACGGCCCCGCCGCGACCAAGGAGAACGACTTCGCCTTCAACTATCTGCCCAAGATCGATCGCAAATACTCGTGGGTCGAGAACTGGAACGACATGTACAACGGGCAGGTCAAGGGCGTCTTCGCCTTCGGCATGAACGGTGTGATGATCGGGCCGGATTCGCAGAAGAACATCGACGCGCTGAAGAAGGCCGACTTCCTGGTGGTGTGCGAGATCTATCCCGACGAGACCAGTGCCTTTTGGGAGGCGCCGGGGACAACACCCGAGCAGATGAAGCAGATCAACACGACCGTCTATCGGCTGCCGGGTGCGGGCTTCGCCGAAAAGGACGGCACCTTCGTCAACTCGGCGCGCTGGCTGCAATGGAAACATGTCGCGCTGCCCGTGCCCGGAAATTGCCGGCTCGACCAGGACATCCTGGCGCAAATCTTCCTGAAAGTGCGCGAGCTGTACAAGAAGGAGGGCGGCAAGTTCCCCGATCCCATCGTGAACGCAACCTGGACGTACACGATTCCGACCAGCCCGTCGCTGGCCGAGGTCGCGAAGGAGATCAACGGCAAGGCCGTGACCGACATCAGCGATGAAAAGACGAACCTCTCGCTGAAGGCCGGTCAGCAACTGCCGGGCTTCGGCGCTCTGCGCGATGACGGCTCCACCTCGTCCGGCAACTGGCTGTACTGCGGCTCCTGGACGGAGGCGGGCCCGCTCATGCAACGGCGCGGCACGGAGGATCCGTCGGGTCTGGGGATCTATCCCAACTGGGGATGGTCGTGGCCGATGAACCGGCGCGTGCTCTACAACCGCGCGTCCTGCGATCTCACCGGCAAGCCGTGGGATCCGTCGCGCAAGCAGGTGTGGTGGAATGAGACGGCGCAGAAGTGGGTGGGCAACGACGTCCCCGACTTCAAGCCGGACTCCAAACCCGACGAGCACATGGGGCCGTTCATCATGATCCCCGAAGGCGTGGGACGCATCTTCGTGCCGCTGGGCGCGCTGGCCGATGGACCCTTCCCCGAGCACTACGAACCGATCGAGGGCCCGATCGCGAATCCGCTGCATCCCAACCAGTCGAACAATCCGGTGGTGAAGAAGTTTAAGACGCCGATGGACAAGTACGGCAC
This sequence comes from uncultured Acidobacteriaceae bacterium, assembly GCA_963747045.1. GTDB lineage: Bacteria > Acidobacteriota > Terriglobia > Terriglobales > Acidobacteriaceae > Bog-257. The sequence continues at coordinate 55,436 of CAVVDN010000005.1, forward strand.
CACGCAGGAAGGCTACAACATCATCTGCACGACGTACCGGCTGACCGAGCACTATCACTACTGGACGAAGAACAATCCCATGAACGTTCAGCTCGTGCCGGAGCCGTTCGTCGAGATTCCCGCCGAACTTGCCGACCAGATGGGCATTCGCGGCGGCGAGAAAGTGAAGGTCACCAGCGCACGCACCGATTACATTGCGAAAGCGATGGTGACCAAGCGCATCAAGCCGATGATGATCGACGGTAAGAAAACCTACCAGATCGGCATTCCGATCCATTGGGGGTATCGCGGAATTTCCGAAAGCGAGGGCAGGACTTCGCTGATGCCGGCGAACCGGCTCACGCCGACGGTGATCGATCCGAATGCCTACACGCCGGAATTCAAGGGCTTCCTGGTGAAGCTCGAGAAAGCTTAAGGAGGGGACGAGATGAGCGATCGCAGCACACTACGAATCCAGCAAATCTCGGCCCACCCCGGACCGATTGCCGGAGAGGGCATGCAGCGGCAGGACAAAGTCTGCAAGCTCATCGACACCACCACGTGCATCGGCTGTAAGGCGTGTGAAGTCGCGTGCGTCGAATGGAACGACATGCCGTTCCAGACCACGAACTTCGACAACACCTACCAGACCATGCCCGACACCGACTGGAACTACTGGAACCTCATCAAGTTCAATGAGGACGAGACCACGACGGGCAGCTTTGCGTGGCTAATGCGCAAGCATCAGTGCATGCACTGCGCCGATCCCGGCTGCCTGCGCGCCTGTCCCGCCGACGGCGCCATCGTCCAGTACGAAAACGGCATCGTCGATTTCCAGCAGGAAAATTGCATTGGTTGCCAGTTCTGCGTCTCCGGCTGCCCGTTTAATATTCCGAAATTCAACCCGACGACGAAGAAGGTTTACAAGTGCACGCTGTGCTCCGACAGAGTAGGAGCTGGCCTGGAGCCCGCATGCATCAAGGCCTGCCCCACGGGCTGCCTGCACTTCGGCACCAAGGACGACATGAAGTTCCTGGCCGAAAAGCGGGCGACGCAGTTGCGCGACGTTTATGGCGTCAAAGAAGCCGGCGTGTACGATCCCCAGAGCATTGGCGGCACCAGCGTCATTTACGTCCTGCATAACATCAACAAGCCCGAAGCCTATGGCGCCCTTCCGAAGGAGCCGCGGATTTCGCCGGCGTTCACGATCTGGAAGGACATCTTCAAGCCGATCGGCCTCTTTGGCGCGATGCTGGGCTTCGTCGGCGTGGTGATGCATTACGTTTTCGAAGGCCCGTTGCGAACGCAGCCGACTCCGCCGATGAAAGAAATCGTACCGCCGGACACGGGAAGGGAGAACTAGGGATGGCGACCTCCGCCGATCGTTTCATTCATCGTCCCAACGCCATCGATCGCCTGGGCAAGACGGTAGTTTACGCCGGCGAGCTACTGCGTCACCCGGTGTACACCCGTTTTCTGCATTGGATGGTCGGGATCTTCTTCTTTCTCGCTCTGCTGTCCGGATTCGGTATCTACCTGCCCTGGATCTTCCGCTTCTTCACGCCGCTGTTTGGCGGCGGCGCGATGACGCGGCTGCTGCATCCCTGGTTCGGGCTCGGCTTCGTCTTCTTCTTCGCGCTACAGGCAATCAACTGGCTGGGGGTGATGAGCTGGACGCCGGGCGATTCGCGCTGGATGAAGCACATTAGGCGGTACGTTATTCGCAGCGATTCGACGGAATCGCCGGAGACCGGCTTCTTTAACGGCGGCCAGAAGCTGATGTTCTGGGAAATCGTGTGCGGCTCGATTGCCTACCTGATCACGGGATTCATGATGTGGTTCCCCACAATCTTCGGTCGCGTGCTGGTATCGATTGCCTATGTGATTCACGATATCTCGGCGCTGATCATGCTTTTCGGTATCTTCTTCCACATTTATCTCAGCACCTTCGGTGAGCCGGGAACGATTCAGGCGATGACGCGCGGTACGGTCGGCGAGGCCTGGGCGTGGACGCATCATCCGGCGTGGTACAAGGCGGTGACGGGCCGCGATCCGCAGGAAGCTCTACGCGAAGCCGAGCGACGGATGGCCGACGACAACTGCCCGCAGCTGCCGCCGCGGACACTGTGATGGCACAAGGGCTCAATGCTTTGCCGGAGCGCAGCTAATCCGCTGCGCTGTCGCTCTCTTCATACGTGACCGGGACGAGCGTATGTACCGGCAGCCACGCTGTCACCGCGGCGCCCACATACATTGCTCCTACGATCCAGAAACCATACCTCAAGCCGTCGCGATGCGCGGCTTCGCCGGCCAGCAATGCCGTGCAGATCTGCAGCGCGCTGGCCACGAATGAGAACGCGTTCTGTACCCGTCCCATAAAATGTCGCGGCACCAGCTGCATCATCTCGCTGGAGAGCGCGATGCCCCCGATGCCGCGACTGGATCCCATGACGAAGTAAATGGTGACGGCCAACGCCAGCCAGTGTGAGATGGGTAGCAGGAACAGGCAAGCAGCAATGACTCTCATGGTCAGCGTTACCGAGCGATTCGCGCCTCGCCGCCGAATAAACTTCGCGGCATAAAAAACCGCGATGAACGCGCCCACCGCCCATCCCCATTCAGCCAGCCATAGCCGACGGCCCCGCCGTGGAGCAGGCGCTCGCTCAGCGGCGCGGTCAAGACGCCCTGGGTAATCATGGCAGCAACGAACAGCGCCCACGCGATGCCGATCAGCAACACGCGCCGGTTGTCGCGCACGTAGCGATAGCCCTCCACCAGCTCATGCAGATAACGGCGCAAGCTCTCCCGCTCCCGCGCGCGTATCGCGTGCTGCCGGATGCGGCAACGGTGACACGTCCCTTCCGCACATGGAAGACGCAGGCGATTGAAACCGCGTAGCTGGCGCAGTCGATCAGCAGCACGCCGCCCAGGCCGATGTGGTTGTAGACGAAGCCCACGATCGCGCCTGCCATCAGCCAGCCGCCTTGCAGCGCGGCAAGCAGCAGCGCATTCGAGTCGAGCATCTTGTCGTCCGGCGTCAGCTCCTGGATCAGCGCGTTGACGGTCGGGAAAAACATCCAGAAGCCAATGGCAACCAGGACGTTCATCAGGTAGACATGCCAGAGCCGCACGTGATGCGTGAGCACAAGCATGGCGACGGCGAAGATGATCGTTCCGCGCGCGCCATCCAGCCACATCATCAGGTGACGCCGGTCTTCGCGGTCGATGAGGACGCCGGTAAAGGGAAGCAGCAGCATGCGAGGGAAGCGTCTGCAAGGCAATCAGAAAGCCCAGCGACACCTCGGAATGGGTGGCCTGCAGGATGAACCAGATGACGGCGGCCGAGTTCATGCCGCTGCCGATCATGGAGATGAGATTGGCGGTGAAGATCAGCCTCATTCCGCGATGCCGCCACATCTCGCGCATGGTTTCATCGTAACCCGAGTGCGAGGCGAGCCGGATCAACGAAATGCGAAACTGTAATTACAAAAAAGGAGTTACAATCATCTGAGGCATGATCCTGTTCGAATGGGATGAGGCAAAGGCTCAGAACAATATTCGCAAACATGGCGTCAGATTTTGAGCTGGCGCGGTCTGTTTTTGTTGATCCCTTCGCGCTGATCGAGCAGGATCGCGTCGTGGGCGGGGAAGGCGGTGGCGAACGATTGGGCTGGCCGTCACCGGAACAGTTCTGTTTGTCGCCCACACGATCGAAGAGAACGGCGAGCACGAATTGGTGCGGATTATCTCGGCGCGACGTGCCACCGAAGGGAGCGTGGATATATGGGCAAAATCGTGAGAAGCACATTAGCTGACGTGAGGCTGACGCCGCAAACTGAGGCGCGAAGAACGGAGAAGCTTGGCGGCAATGCCGGAGAGCACAATAGATTTTTCGGACATTCCGGAAGCTACCGAGAAATTCTGGAAGAACGCTGTCCGCAATCCGTGGTACCGGCCTCGCAAGCAGCAGGTAACCTTGCGTATCGACGCCGACGTCCTCGCCTGGCTGCGGCGCGACGGCAAAGGATATCAATCCCGGCTCAATGGGCTTTTGCGAAATGCCATGCTCCAGCAACTACGCGGCAAAAACGAGCAGCTCCGCGGCAAGAAGAAGAGCGCCTGAATGAGCCTGCGCCGCTTGTTCAAGAAGGAAAAGCAGGAGCACCGCATCATGCGCGAGTCCATGGCGCGCGCAGGCCAGCTCGTGCCCGAATATCATCGGCCCACGCCGGAGTGTCCGCATCCCGAGCGCTGGAGCATGTACGACTCGATGACCGCCGAGGTCGAAGTGCTGGAGTTCTTGCGGACGCTGGTCACCACCATCAAGCCCAGCCTCGTGGTCGAGACCGGGACGTTCATGGGCGTCAGCACGCTGTGGATTGCCGAGGCAATGCGGCTGAACGGCTTTGGCAGCGATCGTCAGTTGCGAGTACGATCCCAAGGTATTTGCAGCGGCAAAGAGAAGATCGACGCCTCCGAGTTTCGCGACCTCATCGATCTCCGCAACGAATCCAGCCTGGAGATGAAGGTCGATGGCACTATCGATCTGTTCTTCAGCGACAGCGACATGCCCATCCGCGAGCAGGAAGTTCGCCGTTACCTGCCGCAGATCTCACCCTTCGGCGTAATCCTGATGCACGACGCGAGCTCGCACCTGAAACAAGTTCGCGAAGCTGCGCTGAAGCTCGAGCGCGAAGGATTAATCTCCGTCGTGATGCTGCCGACTCCGCGCGGTCTCGTCGTCGCTCAGAAGCGCGAAGGGCGAAAGTAGAGGCGCATCGCTCTCATCGGTGATTACGACCCGGCCGTCACCGCCCACCAGGCCATTCCGGTCGCACTTAGCTTTGCAGCCGACGGCGCGAGCGTTCATCCGGAATGGCTTGCCACCGAAGCAGCGCTGGCGGCTGATCTGGAGGGCTACTCCGGTTTCTGGTGCGTTCCGGCCAGCCCTTACCGCTCGATGGATGGTGCGCTGCGTGCCATTCGCTTCGCCCGCGAGAATGGCCGTCCTTATCTCGGCACATGCGGGGGATGCCAGCACGCGGTGCTGGAGTTTGCGCGAAATGTGTTGGGCGTTGCCGATGCCGGGCACTGTGAATCCGACCCAGGAACACCGGAGCCCGTAATTACTAACCTGAGCTGCGCGTTGATCGAGGCCAGCGAAAGCCTGCGCGTCATTCGCGGCACACGCCTGCATGTGATCTACGGCGTAGACGAAATCACTGAAGCTTACCGCTGCAGTTACGGGGTCAATCCCGATTACGTGCCGCGTCTTGCGGAAGGTGGGTTCCGCACAGGCATTCTGGGGCCGAATGGCGAAGCACGTGGGTTCGAACTACAACATCATCCCTTCTTTTTCGCTACTTTGTTCCAGCCCGAGCGCTCAGCATTGCGAGGAGAGCGGCACCCACTGATCCGCGCCTTCGTCGCCTCCTGCTCCAAGGGAAGAGCGTAGCTACTTCTTTACCATTGCGTCCGAGAGCAGATGTGCTTTTGTAGCGAGGTTATACGCTCGCTCGAAATCGCCGTCCATGGTCGCCTTGCGCGATTGCGTCAGATAGGACCGAATCTGTGCCACCATCTGTTCCTCGTCGTGCGACAAGTTGTGCGGCAAGTCGTTCAACGTCTTCTCCGTGGCCTCGAGCAATTGTGCGGTCGTGTGCTTCTGCTGGGTAAGCTGAGCGTTGCTGACATCGGCCGCAATGGCGGTATCGGGAGGCGCCCCACTTGCCGGGTTGGCTGGCGGCCGCGCCGCAGCCACCGTGTTGTTGGCGGAGGATGTCGAGGTCGCCTCTCCGCTCTGCGCGGCCGTCTGCGAGGAAGACGGCTTCTTCCTGCGGTGCTTCGGCGGTTGCGGCTTAGGCTCTTCCACCTTCACCGGTTGGGGTGGCGGCTCGGGCTCAGGTTCGGGCGGCGTCTCCTGCGCAATTTCCGGCGGTAACGGCGTGGGTATGGGTTCGGCGGGCGGCGCTTTGGCCTGACTGGGGATTTGCGGCTGCTTCTTCTGGCAGCCTGTTCCCGTCAGCAACACGAGTGCCAGAAGAATCGTGACGAATTGGCGGACGATATTCATGCCCAGGCGCGCCGCGGAACCACAGCTGTCCTTGCGCCAAGTCCGTTCCCGGAAATGCGCGGAAGTTCGTTACTGCCATGATAAATAGCGGCAGTAAAAAAAACAGTCACGTTCGGGCCATCACCGCAAGTTCAAGTTCTTGCCGACGCCTCTGCGCTGATGGGTTCTTTCTCTCCAGCCAACGGCAAGATGAGACGAAACGTTGTACCTCGCCCGACTTCCGTCACGAAATCGATAGCACCGTTGTGCAGCTGCAGCACGCGGTAGCTCATGGCCAGGCCGATACCGCTGCCGGTTTTCTTCGTCGTGAAATAAAGATTGAACACCTTGTCTTGCACGTCGGGAGCAATTCCGCCCCCCTGATCGCACACCTCGATCGCCGCAGCAGTGTCGTATTGCCGCGCAACGATACTCAGTGCGCCTCCATCGCTCATGGCTTGCACGCCGTTCAGCACGACATTGAGCAACGCTTGCTTGATCAGGTCGTTGTCCGCGTGAACCGGGAGCGACTCGTTGCACAACCGGGTTTCGATGCTTACCCCGTGCCGCGCAGCCTCTGGCGAGGCCAGCAAAACAACATCTTCAATCAGCCGCCGCAGATCGAAATCCGTCAGCCGCAACTCAACTGGACGATTGAAGTCCACCAGCAACTGCACCACACGGTCGAGGCGGTGAATTTCGCGGCCAATGATGTCCATGTGCCGCCAGGTGTCGGGGTCGACCTCGCGCATCTTCTCCCGCAGCAGTTCCAGATGCACCACGATGGCATTGATGGGGTTTTTGACTTCGTGCGCCACACCCGATGTCAGTCGTCCAATCGCCGCCAGGCGGCGTGAAAGCTCAATTTCGTTCTCCAGCTTGCGAACCGATTCGGCATCGCGCATGGTGAGCAGCGCGCCGATGCGCTCGCCACGCTCGGCGATGAAATCCAGCGCAATCTGGATGCGGCGCCCATTCTCCAGCTCAATCTCACGTTGCGGGATGGGACGGTGCAAGGCGAACGCGTCGAGAACGATACGGCCGAGCTTGTTCGCATCCGTGAAAACGCTTTCCACCGTGTTACCCAGGATCTCTCCACGAGGACGGCCGATGAATCGCTCGGCCGAGGCGCTCACCAGCACGACCCGCGTATCGCGCGTGAACAGCACCAAGCCGTCCTGCAGCGTACCCATGATCTGATCCAGGTTTTCCTTGAGCGCGCTGAACACTTCTTTGACGTCACGGATCTGCCGTCCCAGGCGATCGATCTTGGTATTGACTAATCCGTATTCGTCGACGCGACGCGGGTCGGGATCGGGGGTGCTGTCCGGCACACCGGCGGTCATCTGATCGAGGCGCCGGCCAATCGCCTCCAGCGGCCGCAACGCGATGTTGGATACACTCGCGGCAAGGGCCATCGAAACCAGCACCGCGATGATGGAAAAAATCAATGCACGGCGCAGCTGGGGTTGCACCTTGCTCTTGAGGAACACGGTTGAGATTCCGACGCGGATGTCGCCAAAGGGCTGGCCCTCGCGTTGAATCGGCAGGTACAGGTCATAAACGCGCGGGCTCCCAAAGACGACCTTCAGTTGCTCCAGAAAGCTGCCGTTGCTGACGCGGGAGAAATCTTCGCGCTGGGGCAACAGAGTACCCACCGCCGTCGGATCGGTATGAGCAAGTGCGCGGCCGTTCACGCCGGAGATGGCAGCGTCGAAAATCGTCGGGGAATAGCCGACTACCGATTTCAACAGGGTATTCAGCCCGTGGTCGGTTCGCAGCGCTTCGTCCAGCACAGCCTGCACCTGCTGGGGATCGTGCTGCTCGACAAAGGTCCCGCTCAGGTCGATCCGGCTGGCTACACGCGCGCTCTCGCCGATTTCTTTGGCAACGAAGTCCGCGCTGTCGTAGGCCTCGGCCATGCTCTGCCGTACCAGATGAGACATGTACACATAGCAAAAGACCGCCACCAGCGCGAACACCATGCCGCTAATGGCTAGCACCAGTTTGGTCTTTAAGCGCAAATGGCCCATCGGGGAACTCGCTGCGGGACTCTTGGCGGCATCATAGCAGCCCGGCTGCTGTGGCGGGAATTCCAGGAGCCACGGGAACAGAATGTGGGGCCGGACGCGCATCGTCCACGTCGAGCAACCTGAACAGCTGATTCTGCGTCTAACGTCCGAATGGGTATACCATTCCTAGGGTGTTATGGCGGGAGATAACCGAGTGGCTAACAGCGCGACGGAAGAGAGCAAGAGATTGCAAAGCGAGACAGTCACCAAACTGCGCGTCCTATCCCACGATCTCAGCAATTACATCGAAACCATCATGCAGGCTTCCTACCTTCTGGCGCAGGCAAAGCTCGACGAGAACAACCGGAAATGGCTGGAGATGGTTGACAAGGCTTCTCAAGATGCGGCCCGGGTGAACCGCGAGATACGCGAGATTCTTCGTTCCCAGGGCTGATCCCAGCCGAGAACCGCTCTGGATTTCTAAATTTAGGCCGCCGTATTTTGCAGTGCTGGCCGCTCGCGCTCCCTCAGGAAACTCTGGGCGCTCTGATACCCCTCCATCGTGCCGACATCGATGTAAGTTTCGCCCACGTGATGGGCACGCACGGTGCTGCCTGACGCGATATACGCATTGAGCAGGGTGCCCAGATATTCGTCCTGCCGGTGGCGGGACTCCCACAACAGCTTCAACTCGTGAAAGGCATGACCTGTAGCTGTGACCGCACCCCAAATCCACTGGGAGCGTGGGTTGGGGACTTTGACTTCGACCTCGGTCACAAAATTCTGGGGATCACAAACCACCGCGTCGAAGACGGAGGGCTTTTCGACCGGAAATAGAACGAGGTTCACCGCCGCAGCGCTCTGATCGACGGCGTCGCGATAAGCATTCTCGGGAAACCACACGGTGTCGGGGAGTCCAATCAGGACCTGCTCGTGAAATCGCCCCAACGGTTCGACGCGGAACAGTGCGTCGCAAAGCCCCTGCGGGCGCGGTTGCACAACATAAAAGATCTCCGCCGCGTAGCTGCGCTCAGCGTAATAGCGGAGTATGTCGCTTTTCTCCGGCGAGATCACCATGCATATTTGCGTCGCGCCTGCGGCGATCATGCGTTCGACCAGGTACTCTGAAATGGCCTTCGGACGCTCAATGCCGCTGATCCATCGCGAGCCAACCGGCAGCAGCTCCTTCGAGCATCCCAGCGGCTGAATTCGCTGACCTGCGCCGGCGGCGGGAATAATTCCAATCACGCCATCACCTCCGTTGCGGACTTCTTTCGCCGATAGGCCTCGTCGCAGTACGCGAGCAGTTGCTCAGCCCGGCGATCGCCCGTGTGCTCCGCGAGAGTGCGGTGACGTGCGCGCGCAGCGACCGCGGACAGCTCATGGTCACTCAGATCCAGATACCTCAGAACATCCTCAGCTGTGCTCACGACATAAAGCTCGTCGCGCAGATCGAAGAAGTCGTCCAGCCCTGGCCAAAGATCCGTGAAAATTGGCGTTCCACACGCAGCGGCCTCGAAGAACCTGCCGGAGGGACAATATCCCGAATCCGCCATTTCCTTGCGAGTGAGGTTCAATGTGGACCGCGAAGACGAGTACAAAGCGGCGTGCTGGCCGGGGGCAACATGCTCGAAGCGCTTCACATTAGCTGGCCAACTCCACTGGAATGGATAGAGAGAGCCCGCCAAAAGGAACGGTGCATCGCTGCGGCGGCGTGCTGGCCCCAGAAACAGATGGTCCAGCTTCTGCTGGCGGTCCGGAGCGTAGGTGCCAACATAGCTCAGCGCGCAGCGGAACTCTTCACGTTTTGGGACGCGGTGGTAAGTCTCGGGGTCCACACATCCGTAAAGCGGTTGGGCGAGGTGGGCGCCGTAAACATTCTCCAGCTCGTTCAGGACGCGTCCGCCGGTGAACGACAGATAGAGGTCAAATTCCGGGATGTGGTCGAGCCGCAAGTAATCGCATCCTTGCGCGCGCAGAAAGTTGATGGTGACGGGAGTATCCAGGTCGTAGAAAACATGCAATGGGCCCGCGACCCCAAGAGCCTCGTCGCTGATGCGAGCGCCTTCAGAGCAGTAGCTGGCGTTGATGACGATGTCGGAATCGGCGACATCCCGCAACGCTGCCGCTCGAACGTCTTTCCAGCAGGAATACAGTTTCAGGTCGCAGTATTCCGAAGTGCGAAAATCGCGGTGTGCGGCGTAGTAACACACATCGCGTTCGTAGAAAACGGAACGTATCCCTCGTCGGTGCAGTGCGCGCAGAATGGCGCGGTAGGGCGTCGCATGTCCGTTGCCCCAGGATGACGAAATCGTCAAGCCGAAAATCGTTATCTTCACCCAGACCCCATCGACGCGTCAGAAATGTACTTACCTTTCGATGGAGCAGGTCTGATTAACGTTGGCTCTTCTGGTCAGAGCGGCGGGAAAGGCGCACGCCAAGCCGTTGAACTCGGGGAGCGGCCACTTTGCACGCAAAATGACTCGGAGATCGTTGACGTGAAGTTGGCTCTCACATCGAGATCTCCGAGGGGTAATGCAGAAAAAGATCCTGGCAGCGACAACCGCCGAACATCATCCCACGAGTTCAGCGTTCATCGTGATTTTTGCGTTGAGCACTCGTGAGACCGGGCATCCCTTCTCGGCATTTTGTGCCGCTTCTTCAAATTTGGCCTTATCCGCGCCGGGAATTTTGACTTTGACGTCGAGATGACTGGCGGTGATGGCAAAACCGCTGTCCGTTTTATCCAACGTTATCGTCGCCTTGGTATCGATGCTCTCGGCGGTCATGCCAGCATTGCCCAATTGTGCTGACAGGGCCATCGTAAAGCATCCGGCGTGGGCCGCTGCGATCAACTCCTCCGGATTCGTTCCAACACCGTTTTCGAAACGCGTGCTGAACGAATATTGCGTCTGATTGAGAACACCGCTCTGTGTCGAGACACTTCCCTTTCCATCTTTCAAACCGCCCGACCAATGAGCGCTGGCTGTGCGTTGCATGTCTCCTCCATCGATGATGAATGCTTGCCTTGCTTCTCCACATTACACGAACTGGCAATGACGAGCGGCAGATCGATGCACAAGTTTCTGCAGCGACGCGGGAAGCCTGCTCTACTGCAAATCAAGATATCTAGCACTTTCGAGCCTATACAGGGATGGCTCTCCCAATCGAAGTAACTACCCCTTTTCGATAGGTCTAAATTCTGAGGCTATTAATTCCGCGGATTTTGACTCAAAAGTGGTAAGCGATTACAACTTAAGTACCTAAGTGTTGCTAGATAAAAAGGGTACCATAGATCATTTGATTTTTTGGGCGAATTGTGCATTCGAATTTTGTAGACATCCGTGAACTCACCTCTATAATTCGAAATGGAGTAGTCTCATCATCACCGGTCAACGCCCAAACCGACGACTCCGGACAGGAAACAAGGGCACTTCCGAGTAGTAGCTTTTTGTGTGATGGTCTTTTAACCTACGCGCCAACCTTCTGCAGGACGGAGAACCGAAGTTAGCACCTAGGCGCTACTCGAGAATCCGGACTCTCTCAGCGCCGTTACTTCGGCAGTAGTGAATCAGTCCGACTAGTTTTCGACAAATTTCAAGATCGAGGGTCGATCCGTGAACAAACTCATGACCGCCATCGTCGCAGCTTTAATGATCGCCGGAGGACTTAGCGCTATTTCGGGCGCCACTCCAGTTACTTCCCACAGCAACATCGTGATTGTCGGCGAAGGTCCGTCTCCTTTGCCCGTAGCACCGCCTAGCGATGGTCCGCGCAGCGATGCAGGGTCACCCTCAACCAATCAATAACTAACTCAAGTAGGGCCTTGGAGAGCAAGAAGGAGAATTCCATGAAGAACACTCTAGGTGTTGTGATTGTTGTTTTGATGTTGGCGGTTCTCGGCCTTGCCGCGAACAACGCTTCGTCACCTGCCGCTCCCACTAGCGTGGTTCAGCTCAACGCCACGCCTGTCGCAAATGCACCGATCGCTCCCACGCAAGCTTTGATGTCGCCTGGGGAAGGCTCGCCCATTCCGTGGTGCCCGCCCCACCAGGATTGCGGCGACGACGTGCGTATCGCCGGGGAAGGCTCGCCTATTCCGTGGTGCCCGCCCCACCAGGATTGCGGCGACGACGTGCGTATCGCCGGGGAAGGCTCGCCCATTCCGTGGTGCCCGCCCCATCAGGATTGCGGCGACGACGTGCGTATCGCCGGGGAAGGCTCGCCCATTCCGTGGTGCCCGCCTCATCAGGATTGCGGCGACGACCTGCGACTGATCGCCGGTGAAGGCTCGCCCATTCCGTGGTGCCCGCCTCATCAGGATTGCGGCGACGACCTGCGGCTCGTAGCCGGTGAAGGCTCGCCCATTCCATGGTGCCCGCCTCATCAGGATTGCGGCGACGACCTGCGGCTCGTAGCCGGGGAAGGCTCGCCCATTCCGTGGTGCCCGCCTCATCAGGATTGCGGCGACGACCTGCGGCTGATCGCCGGAGAAGGCTCGCCCATTCCATGGTGCCCGCCCCATCAGGATTGCGGCGACGACCTGCGAATGATCGCCGGCGAAGGCTCGCCAATTCCATGGTGCCCGCCCCATCAGGATTGCGGCGACGACCTGCGAATGACGGCAGTGCCCTTTGGTGCTCAACCGTTCGCAGTTAAGGCATCGTTCATGGGGCTGACTGCCTAGCACTTTAGGGAGGGAAGAGAAAACGTCGGTCGATTCTCCCAGCGCTTTCCACTTTGGGAAGCGGCACGGCCAGGAGGTAATTAGCGGCTGGTTACTATCTTTTTGCGCAAAAGCATCTTGTAATGTGCTGACTTCGTGATTATGCTCTGAAGAAGTCATGCACCTGCGTCTGATGCAATACGTTCTGTGGTTCGCTTCACCGGCGATACAGCTGGGCGTGGTCATCGCGATGTTTCGGCGCGGACTGCATCGGGACTATCCCTACTTCCTCAACTATACGATCCTCGGCGTAGCTTCGGTGCCCCTGCTGTGTGTGATCAGCTTGCAGTCCTACACCGCTTATTACTACGCGTACTATGTGAACCTCGGGCTCAGCGTTATCCTGTCCTTCGCTGTTCTGCAGGAGATCTTCAAAGACGCCTTCCGCCCTTATGAGGCGCTGCGTGACCTTAGCGTCGATCCTGTTCCGCTGGTCGGCGTTGGTCGTGTTGCTGGTGGCCGTGATGTGGGCCATCAGCAGTGGTAAACCTGATCAAAGGCTTTCTGGCACAATCTCTCATGCTGGCGGATCGCAGTGTTCGCCTTATGCAGTGCGGCCTGGTGTTCTTTCTTCTTCTGTTCAGCGAATACCTGGGCATCCCTCGCCGTAGCTTCCTGTTTGGCATTTCTCTGGGCTTTGGCCTGTTTGCGTCGATCAACATGCTGGTGTTCACTGGCCTGCCAGCATCACGGAATCGTGAAGGCCACGACGTTAAGCGAAATCAACAGTGCGGCTTATTTGACGGCTGTATTGATCTGGCTTGGCTACACATTGGCCGCAGCTCCGTCCCGGAGCAAGGTTGCCGAGCAGAGCTTGCTGCGTTCCAAGGATTGGAACTCCGCTCTGGAGGACGCGCGCGTGACAGCCGGCGCGGACAGTATGCTGGACACCATGGACCGCACCGTCGAGCGCTTGCTCTATCCTCCCGAAGAAGGTCCACAGTGAAGATCACCGCCGGCCACGGATAACGCGCCGCACCAATTGGCCACGCGCACCGCCACATCGGCGGGTTTTTTTTTTGGGCACTCGTTTCTGGCGCGATCGATTTACACCGGGGTTTGGGTCTTGCGCGGAGGATTGAAGAAGGGCAGCTGCTGCACCGTCGCGCCGCACTTTGTGACGTACCGCTTCCACGGTCATCTCGATCTGCAGCTTGGTTCCCGGCTGCGCATGCTGCGATTCCACACTGGCCAGCGCAATCAGCTGCTTCAACAACGGCGACCATGTGGTCGAAGTCGCTTTGCCGACCTGCTCGCGCCCTCTGTACACCGGCACATGAACGCGCGAAGCGGTTGCCGGCGTTTGCGGCGCCAGACCCATGTGCTCGAACAGCGCTTCAACATCGTTCCAGTCGATCTCCAAGTCCCACCAGCGTGCCGCTTCGGCCCGCTTTGCTTTTCCTCCAGCAGCGCCTCGCGGCCGATGAAGTTGTCCTTGTCGTAATGGACCAGCTTGCCCAAGCCAACTTCGGCAGGACTGTACTTCTGCGAGGCAATCAGCGCCTTCTTGCTGCTGATGTAATCCACGTCGGCCAGGATCAGTCCCGCCTCGATGCGCGCCACATCCAGCGCCAGCATGCCGGTGGGATGAATGTCGAAGCTGCGCCCTGCGTCCATCAGCGCGTCCCACACCTTCACCGCATCCTGCCACGGAATCCAGATTTCGTAGCCCAGATCGCCGGTGTAGCCGGTGCGCGAAATGTCGACCGGCGACGCCGCCGATCTTGCCGCTGGTCTTGCGGAAATATTTGAGGTTCTCGATGTCGGCTTCGGCAACGCTCTTCAGCAGCTTGCCGGAGGTCGGACCTTGCAGCGCCAGCGCCGCGACCTGCTCGGTGATGTCTTCGATCTGCAACGTCGAGTCCGATGGCGTTCTGTCGGAACCAGCGCAGGTTGGGGTCGGCCGCCGTCCAGCGATAGCGGTTCTCTTCCAGCCGGGTAATCGTGCCGTCGTCGATGATCTTGCCCTCTTCATCGCACCAGCAGCAGTAGATCACCTGATCGACAGCAACCTTGTTGATCTCGCGCGCAATCACGCGATTGACGAAGCGCGTCGCGTCGCGGCCGGTGATCATGTACTTGAACAGCGGCGTGACGTCGATGAGCGCGGCCGCATTGCGGATGGCGTTGTACTCGTGTTCGTGATGCGTCTCGTACACGCTGACCGCGTAGAAGCCCGACCACTCGCGGTAGTTCAGGCTCTGGCACAGCGCGAAGGTTCTCTCATGAACGGCGGTTCCGACCGGCACAGGCTTCCCTCGCGTGAACTCGCGAATTATAAATGCACGCGCGCGGTGCGAAATGCCATGCTGAGTGCCCACATGACTGGCCCCGGCCATGGGGAGTTCACCACGGAAGCACAGAATACACGGAATCTTTTCATCTATTTCCTCCGCGTCTTCCGTGCTTCCGTGGTGGGTTGGTTTTTCGAGCACCTCGCCCTTTACAATGTTGGATTCCACTGATGGCCACCAATACTCAGGACAATACGACGCCATCGTTATCGGCGGCGGACACAACGGTCTGGTGAACGCCGCCTATCTCGGACGGGCGGGCAAGAAGGTCCTGGTGCTGGAGCGCCGTCACGTTGCTTGGCGGCGCCGCCTGCACGGAAGAGATCATCCCCGGCTTCAAGTTTTCCGTCTGCTCGTATGTCGTCTCGCTGCTGCGGCCGGAGATCATTCGCGACCTCGACCTGCCGCGCCACGGATTGGAAATTCTTCCGCTCGACGGCACCTTCACGCCCATGCCCAACGGCGATTATCTGTGGCGCGTCAACGACCACGGCAAGACCATGCGCGAGTTGCGGCGGCACTCGCGCTTCGACGCCGAGGCGTATGAAGAGTTCGGCAAAGCGATGTTGCAGATGTGCCGCTTCGTGAAGCCGATCCTCGCGATGGTTCCGCCCGACCCGACGACCCTCAACCCCAAAGACCTGTTCAAGCTGCTGTTTCTCGGCCGCCGCTTCCAGGGCCTGAGCGGCGAAGACCGCTACAACCAGGTGCAGCTCATGACCATGAGCGCGGTCGACTTCCTCGATCAGTGGTTCGAGACCGACGTGCTTAAGGCCACGATGTCGGCGTCGGGAATTATCGGGACATTTCTCGGCGTGCGCTCGCCCGGCACCGCCTACGTTCTGCTGCATCACTACATGGGCGAAATCGACGGCGCATTTCGCGCCTGGGGTTTCGCGCGCGGCGGCACGGGAGCAATCTCCAACGCCATCGCCGATGCGGCGCGCGAGGCCGGAGTCGAGATCAAAACACAAACCGCGGTCGCGCAGATTCTCGTCAAGGACGGCAAGGCCGTCGGTGTTGCGACGACGAACGGGCGATGAGTATCGCGCCCGGTGATTTCGTCGAGCGTCGATCCCAACCTGACGTTCCTGAAGATGCTCGAGCCGAAGCACCTCAGCGACGAATTCCGCGATGAGGTGAAGCGTTACAAATATCGCGGTTCGTCGGGGAAGGTGAATCTCGCGCTCGACGCGTTGCCGAATTTCACTTGCCTGCCCGGCGAAGGACATCATCTGCGCGGCGCGATTTCGATTTCTCCCAGCGTCGATTACATGGAGCGCGCCTACGACGACGCCAAGTACGGCAACTATTCGCGCCGCCCGTACATCGACATGGTGATTCCGAGTCTGACCGATCCATCGCTCGCGCCGCTCCGGCAAGCACGTGATGTCGTGCTTCGTGCAGTACGCGCCCTACAAGCTGAAAGACGGCACCTGGGACGAGAAGCGCGAGGCCTTCGGCGACAACGTCGATCGACACCATCGCGGCGTACGCGCCGAATCTGAAAAACATCATCGTCGGCCGCCAGGTGGTGACACCGCTCGACCTCGAGCGCGAGTGGGGGCTGACCGAGGGCAACATCTTTCAGGGTGAGCTCTCGCTGGAGCAGTTGTTCTTTCTGCGGCCGGTGCCCGGCTGGGCGCAATACAAGACGCCCGTCAAGAATCTGTGGATGTGCGGCTCCGCCACGCATCCCGGCGGCGGCATCATGGGCGCACCGGGACGGTTGGCCGCGCTGGAAATTCTGAAGCACGCCAGGGGAACGAGCTGAGGATGCCCGAAACTCGCGACATCATCATCGTCGGTGGCGGCCACAATGGCCTCATCACCGCGTTTTACCTGGCCAAAGCGGGATTCAAGCCGCTTGTTCTTGAACGTCGCCCCATCGTTGGCGGCTGCGCCAGCACGGAGGAATTTCATCCCGGATTTCGCTGCTCCCGCCTCGCCCACAACACCGGTCCAGTCAGGTCTGACATTGTGGCAGACATGGAGCTGGCGAAGCACGGCCTGAAAACCTATACGCCCACAGTTCGAGCGCTTTCGCTGGCTCACGGCGGCAATCTCGTCCTTTATGGCGATACCGCCCGATCGCAACAGGAGATCGCAAAAGTTTCTCCTAAAGATGCGGCGAGCTATGGCGAATTTCAGCAGGCGCTAAGCCGCATCGCCGACGTCATTGCCCTGTTGATGAACATCACTCCGCCTGACATCGACGAGCCGGGCGCAAACAACCTTTGGGAGCTGCTGAATACCGGCCGCAAGATTCGCGGACTTGGGGAAAAGGATCTTTATCGGGTGCTGCGTTGGGCGCCGATGGCAGTCGCCGATTTGGTCGCCGAATGGTTCGAGACCGAGTTGCTGCGCGGCACCATCGCAGCCCATGGCATCTTTGGGACGTTTCTCGGGCCCTGGTCCGCAGGCTCCAGCGCAACGCTGTTGCTGCGAGCGGCTTCGGACAGCAATCTGGCCGGAGCCGGCGTCCTACGTTGTGGGAGGCGCGGGCGCGCTGACGGGCGCGATGGCCGCGGCCGCGCAAGCCGCCGGGGCGGAAATTCGCGCCGGCTGCGAAGTGTCGCAAATCAAGATCAAGGACGGCGTTGCTGCTACGGGCGTTGTCCTCGCCAATGGAGACGAGATCGCCGCCCGCGCGGTCATCTCGAACGCCGACCCTAAGCGCACACTTTTGGGATTGATCGAACCACAGAATCTTCAGCCTAGCTTCCTGCAGAAGCTCCGGAATTACCGCATGAATGGCACGGTCGCCAAAGTAAACCTGGCCCTTGGAGGCTTGCCGCATTTCCATGGCGTGGAGGGCGACGTGACTGCGCGGCTCTCCGGCGGGATTCAAATCTCCCCGGAGATCGATTATCTGGAACGCGCCTTCGATGCCTCCAAGTACGGCGAGTTTTCCCGGCGTCCTTATATCGATGCTGTGATTCCCACATTGTGGGATACCTCGCTCGCGCCTCCCGGTAAGCATGTGATGTCCATCTATATGCAGTACGCGCCATACAAGCTGCGCGACGCCGATTGGAATGTGCAGCGGGATGCTCTGGGCGACACCGTCGTCAAAACGCTGGCGGAGTACGCATCTGATCTGCCCTCGCTGATTGAAGGCCGCGAGGTCATTACGCCCAAAGATCTGGAGGAGACCTACGGCCTCACCGGCGGTCACATCTTCCACGGCGAGCTGGCGCTCGACCAGCTCTTCACCATGCGTCCGTTGCTGGATTGGGCGCAATATCGCGCGCCGATCCGAAACCTGTACCTATGCGGCTCGGGAACGCATCCCGGTACGGGATTGAACGGCATCTCCGGCGCGAACGCCGCTCGCGAGATCGTGAAAGACTTGCGCAAGTAAAAAACGGGAAGAGCGGCGCTTCAGTGCCGCGTTTTGACGATGCCTTTGGAAGAGCCCGCTTTAGCGGGCGACCGTTTCGTCGGCTAAAAGCCGACTTCAGTCGAAAAAGCAGCACGGTAAACGCGGACATGAAGGTGCGCACTACCATCGCTAAAGTCGACCGTGCGAATCGCTGAAGGTCAGCTCTGCCAAACTACTTGCCGCTCCACTTCGGCTTGCGCTTCTCCAGAAACGAGCTGACTCCCTCGCGGAAATCGGCGGTGGTGCGGATTTGGGCGT
The DNA here is from genome assembly GCA_963747045.1 of uncultured Acidobacteriaceae bacterium. Classification (GTDB taxonomy): domain Bacteria; phylum Acidobacteriota; class Terriglobia; order Terriglobales; family Acidobacteriaceae; genus Bog-257. Next base: position 74,142 of record CAVVDN010000005.1, read on the forward strand.
TTTCTTCCACCGCTGCTTTGATGTACTGGTCGAGGTCGTGCGCGGAATAGGTTGACAACAAACGCTTCGTCGCAAGCAGCGAGCCCGGGCTGTTTTGCAAAAGCTCCGACGACAGCTCGCGTGCGCGGTGCATCAGCTTGTCGGGCGCGAGAACTTCGTTGACCAGCCCCAGACGAAACGCCTCTTCCGCACTGATGATCCTTCCGGTCAACAGAAGATCGCGCGCATGCTTCTCGCCAACCTGGCGCAGCAGAAACATCGAGACAATCGCGGGCACAAATCCGATGCGCACTTCGGTATAGCCAAACTTCGCCTCGCTCGAGGCCAGAGTGAAGTCGCACAGCGTAGCCAGGCCGCATCCCCCGGCAATGGCCGGTCCGTTCACCGCCGCAATCGTCACCTTGGGAAATGCATACAGCGTTCGGAAGAGGCGTGCCATCTTGGCGGAATCGGCTTGATTCTCTTCCAGCGTCAAGCGAGTAATCGCGCGCAGGTTGTCGAGGTCCATGCCGGAGCAGAATGCCTTGCCGTTGCCTGTCAAGATGAGAACCTGCGCCGGCGACTGCTCAACCTCGCCGAGGGCGCGCAATACTTCGTCAATCAGCTCGTAGCTGATAGCGTTGCGCTTCTCGGGGCGGTTCAGGGTGATGATCGCGATCGGGCCGTCGTAGGCGAGCGTGAGCGTTGCAAAGGCCTGAGACTCTGTGGACATTTGAATCCTGCTTTGTCTGTGATTCACAACTAAGAACCGACCACCAGCAACTGTTCTTACATTTTCGGCCCGCTAAACTTGGCGCTGATGTCAGCTGAAAGGCGCAGCACGTCATTCAGCGGCTTCTTGACGGGAACGTCCACGCCGCGGCTCCTTAGCGTCTCCAGCAATGTTTCCGTCGGAATGTTCCCAACCAGCACGTCCTGCGCAAAGGGGCATCCGCCAAGGCCGCCGATGGCCGAATCGAACCGCCGGCATCCCACATCGTAAGATGTCAGCACTTTGGCCGCCGCGTCATCAGGACGGCTGTGTAGGTGAACTCCAATCTCCACCCCATCGAAGCGTTGCAGCACCGGGCCGAGCACGTCGGCGATCTGCTGCGGTGTGGCGAGTCCCACGGTATCGGCTAACGAGATCGCCTGCAGGTCCATGTCAGCCAGCAGGCCCACGCCTTCCAGCAGCTCATCCACATTCCACAGATCGCCGTAAGGGTTGCCGAAAGCCATCGAGATGTACGCGATGGTATCGAGCCCAGCCTCATCGGCCTTCTGCTTCACCTTCTCCAGCGTGTCGAGATTCTCCTCCAGCGTCTGATTCTGATTTTGCTTCAGGAATGTTGGCGAAAGGGAATATGGAAATCCGAGAGTGCGAACCGCGTCCGTCGCGATGGCGCGCTCGGCCCCGCGCTCGTTCACCACGATGCCGATGATCTCGACGTCGTCGGGCGGGTCGAGTTCGCTGAGCACGTTTTCCGAGTCAGCCATCTGCGGCACGGCCTTGGGTGAGACGAACGAGACCGCGTCGATGTGCTTGAATCCCGCAGCAACCAGCGCCCTCAGATACTCGACTTTGAGCTCGGTCGGTATCTGTCCGGGAAGTCCCTGCCAGGCGTCACGTGGACATTCAATCAGTTTGAGAGAAGCAGCCATTAGCCATTAGCGATTAGCAACCAGCTCTCGTGCCATCAAACTCGATTGCGCCACTGGTTGCTACTTGCTAGTTGCTAGTTGCTAGTTGTCCAGCTCCTGTTGCCTTCTCAGCCTTCGCGTCTCCGCCAGCAGCGCCATGCTGTGCATCAGGTTCTGCATGGTGACGATTCCCACCAGCCGCTCGTGATCGACCACCGGAATCATGTTCAGCCCGCGGCCACCGAGCTTGCGAAATGCTGACGCGAGCGAGTCGCTGCGCTGCGCGATCTCGAACGCCCTGACCATCGCCGACTGCACGTAGCCGTTTCCACCGTTCCGCAGCGCTTCCACAATCCGTTGCTTGCTGATCACGCCCACCATGTCCGAGCCGCGTACCACGGGAAAATCATCTTGCAGCGTGTGCACCGCCTTGTTCAGCGCGTCTTCCAGCGTATCGGCGGGAGAGAGCGTCGAGAAACCGGTAAGCATGACGTCTTCCATCCGCACGCTCTCCAGCACCGACTGAAAAACGACCGAGCGGTCCTCAAGCTGCGCGCCCACAAACAAGAAGAAGCCAATCAGCATCAGCCAGGGATTCCAGACGCCGAGAAAAATCAAAAGCATGGCGAAGCCCTGACCAACGGTGACCGCCAGGCGCGTGGCGCGTACGTACTCCATGCGCTCGGCCAGGAAAGCGCGCAGCACGCGGCCCCCATCCATGGGATAGGCGGGCAGCAGATTGAAGGCTCCCAGAAACACGTTGCCCCAGAAGAGCGCGCGCGGCAAATTGCCGGCATAGACAAAGGGCTGGTGCCAGAGTCGGGCCTGCGGCAGCAACAGCAGAATCAATGGCCCCGAAACAGCAGCAATCAGCAAGTTCACCAGCGGACCGGCTACCGCGATGCGGATGTCGCGCGCGGGATCGTTGCGCTGGTCCATGTCGTCCATCAGGGTTACGCCGCCGATGGGCAACAGAATGATGGACCGCACCTTCACTCCGCTACGTTTGGCCACCAGCGCGTGTCCCAACTCGTGCAGCACCACGCTTCCGAAGATGATGGCGACCAATGCCAGCCCCCGACCCGCGCCATTCGCGCCCATTGTCACCGACTGCGTGAACCAGACGAAGATGAGCAAGGCCACGAAGGTAAGGTGAATGCGAATGTCCACTCCAAATAAGCGGCCTGCCGGCATGGACCAACTTCGCATTGCGGAACATTCCCTCCTTTGTACATTTTATACAGCTTGGCAGTTAGCATTTAGCATTTAGCACGTAGCAAGCTGTCCTTGGCTCTTGGCGGTGATTGTCCGCAACGCCTGGCAAGATATTTGGCCCGACCAAATGCCAAACTCGTGCCTTCTCAAGTGCCGCTGGGGTGCATTTGCCAATGGCCAAATGTTAAGGGCTAATTGCCGCATTTATGCGCGTCATTGCAGGACAATTCCGCAGCCGGCCGCTGCAGTCGATGCCCGGACTCGATTTACGCCCGACGAGCGATCGCCTGCGCGAGACGCTGTTCGATGTGCTCTCGGCAGCTCGGGATCTTGCGGATTCCGTCTGGCTCGATCTGTTTGCCGGGACAGGCGCCGTTGGCATCGAGGCCATCAGCCGCGGAGCTCGCCAGGTTTATTTCGTCGAAGCGGCGAAGAAGCACGCGCGCTTGTTGCGCGAGAACCTCGCCTCACTCGACATCACAACTGGATACGAACTGCACGAACGCGAGCTTTCGAAGGCATTGCCGCTGCTGGAGACCACCGGCGTGGTGTGCGACTACTGCTTCCTCGATCCGCCCTACCAGCGGCGAGGGGCGTATGAGCAGACGCTGGGGTACCTGTCGCAATCGCGGTTGCTGCAGCCCTCAACCGTTGTCATCGCCGAACACGAGAAAAAGTTTGATCCCGGCGAGCGTTTCGGCGCCGTGGTACGATATCGCCGCCTCGACCAGGGAGACGCGTCCCTGAGCTTTTACCGGCTCGCGTGAAGGCTGCACCGGGTCGCGTCTGCAAGGAGTCCTTCATGCCAATATCAGGCCCTCACAAACGATGGAAGTATGACCTGCACCCCAGCGTTGCCATGGCCCACTCTGTCATCGCCGGGATGAAGGAAAAAACCGGCCGCTCCATCGAGGAATGGGTGAGGCACGTGAAACAGCACGGTCCTGCCGAGGAGAGACAACGTGCGGCGTGGCTGAAAAAGGAACATGGACTGGGAACGAACTATGCGTCGTGGATTGCCGGCAAGTCGGTAGGCAAGACTGAAGCCACGGAGAACGCCGACGAATACCTCAAGATCGCGGGCGACTACGCTGACAAGATGTTTGCCGGGCCGAAAGAGCATTTGCGCGTAATCTACGACGCGATCCTGACGTTCGCGAAGACGCTCGGGCCCGACATTCGCGTATCACCCTGCCAAACCATCGTGCCCATCTACCGCGATCACGTCATCGCGCAGGTGAAACCGGCCACGCGCACGCGCATCGATCTTGGCCTCGCACTCGGCAACGCCAAAGCGGCGAAGCGGCTGATCGATACCGGGGGCTTCGCGAAGAAAGACCGCATCACCCATCGCATCGAGATCAGCAAACTGGAAGATTTCGACGACGAGGCAAAGCGATGGATGCGCAAAGCCTACGAGATGGACGCGTAGACAGTCGCCGGTTGTCCGTGGTCAGAGGCGCGGTGTCCCGGGCGTCGCGGCGATTCATTCTGTACCATCTACCATCATGGGCAAGAGCAGGCTGGAAGCGTTCAGCGACGGCGTAATCGCGATCATCATCACCATCATGGTGCTGGAGATGCATGTACCCAGCGGCGAGAACCTGGACGCCTTGCGTCCGCTGCTGCCGGTGTTTCTCAGCTATGTGCTGAGCTTCGTCTATGTCGGCATCTACTGGAACAACCATCACCACATGCTGCACACGTGCACTCACGTCACCGGCGGCATACTGTGGGCGAACCTTCATCTGTTGTTCTGGCTGTCGCTGTTCCCCTTCGCCACGGGATGGATGGGCGAGAACCACTTTGCCCATCTGCCGTCGGCGCTGTATGGAGGTGTGCTGCTTGCGGCAGGAATCGCGTACTACATCCTGCAGGAGACAATCATCGCGGCCGAAGGTCCCGACTCGCTGCTCAAGCGTGCACTCGGCAGGGACTGGAAGGGGAAGCTGCCGCCGCTGTTGTATCTTGCCGGAATCGTGGTCAGCATGTTTTCTTCGGCCATGGCGCAGGCAGTTTACGCTTTAGTCGCGCTGATGTGGTTGATACCTGACCGAAGGATCGAGCGCGCGCTGCAGCGGGCGGAGTAACGGTTGTCGGTTGCCAGCGACGGATTCCAGAAGGGTTCTTGCGTCAAGGGCTGACAGCTGACCGCTTAGACTACTCCGCATGCCGGCGCGGAACGCGCTTGGAGAGATTGCAGAGCGTCTCGTAGACGATGGTATCGGAGCTGCGCGCCAGGTCCCAGGCGCTGATGCGCTCGTTGCCGCTGCGGCCGATCAGCACTACTTCATCGCCGATGCTGCGCCGGGTACGTTCGTCACATCCAGCAGCGTTAAATCCATGGAGACGCGGCCCACGATCGGCGCACGCTGGCCGCGCAGTAAAACTTCGCCGCGACCAACGACAGGATCGATTTCGCACGGAGCAACCGGCTGTCCGGCGTGGACAGAGACTTTCCGTGACAAGCCATCGCCATAACCGACGGATACCACCGCAATGCGCGCGGGCGTGGTCGTGACGTACGTGCCGCCGTATCCGAGTGCCTGACCCGCCGCCACATCGCGCAAGCCGAGCACGTGCGTCTTCCACGACAACACAGGCTTCAGCGGCAGCGCTGGAAAATCGGTCACGGGTTGACCATCGTGCCGCGAAACGGGGTACTCGTACCCATAGAGCAGCAAGCCCGGCCGCACGAAATTATGCCAGGTATCCGGCCGCGCGCTGACGCCCCCACTGTTCGCGAGATGACGCAATCGCGGATGCAGCCCATGTTCGGCCAGGACCTGCAGCGCGCCTTCGTAACGCACGATCTGCTGCGCGGTGTTCTCATCGTCCAGCACTTCGGACGACGCGAGATGGCTGAACACGCCTTCGAGGTCAATCTGCGGCAGCCGCTTCACGCCTTCGGCGAAGGCCGTCAACTCAGCCAAAGGCAACCCAAGACGTCCCATGCCGGTGTCGATCTTCAGATGGATCGCTATGGGATGATCGAGCTTCAGTCGCGCAGCCGCGGCAGCCAACGCATCCGCCTGATCGAGACGAAACACTGCAGGCGTGAGCGAATAGCGCAGCGCCTCTTCTTCCTCGCCGGCATAGAGCCCGCACATTACGAGAATGCGTGCGCTGATGCCGCACTCGCGCAGCACAATGCCCTCGTCGGTTGACGTGACGCCAAACCAGCTCGCGCCAGCCTGCTCGAGAGCGGGCGCGCACTCCTCCACCCCGTGACCGTAGGCGTTGCATTTGACGACGGCGCAAATCGTGACCTGCGGGCCGAGATGCTGCCGGAGTACACGAAAGTTATGACGCAGAGCGGACAGCGACACTTCCGCCCAGTTCGGCCGGGTCTCGATGCGCGAGGTGGTGAGAGTAGTCGCCAAGATTTTGATGATACCGCGCAGCGGGTAGCTAATGCAGGGCTTAGCTGCGGGAAGCTCGCGGCTGCAGCGTTACTGTCGCGGTTCCCCGCCCAACCAGAGCTGCCGGCGGGAGAACCTCGATTTGATCCGCCGGCTGTAAACGCCGCACAGGCCGGAGCCATCCTACTAACACAGTGGTCGAATCACGCACAGAAGGAGGCGCCATGCCCGAGGCTTCACGGACCGGAAGTCCCAAGCGCGATGTGAAATATCCCTCAGCAGATCCCGAGGGAAGAGACGTCAGCTCCAAGACGGCGCCGTTGGATTTGCCCGGGCTGCCGGAGTCGGCCAGTCCGGCCAGCAATCCAGCGCTCAACCGCTCTGCTGAAGCGTTAGGACGTGGCATGGGAACTGCGGTCGCCGGGGTTCGGCGACTGCCTCGGCAGCTCGACAAGCTGCGATCGCGCATTCATGTGGTTCCAAGGCATGACATGTCGGAGATCCGGGAGTCAGCGCTGGAGGCGGCAGCCGACTGGCGCGACGCGGCGGAAGATAGCATTGCGGAGTGGAAAAACCGAGCCGAACTCTACGCGCAGGACGTCGCGGGCCATACCAATCGCCGGCTGGAGGTTCTGCAACGACGGATGGCAGCGAACATTGCAACCATCCGGCGCAAGGCGCGGCGGTGGGAATGGGATCAGCCGCTGAAGGTAATTGCGACCTGCGCAGCCGCTGGATTCGTGGCCGGCGTCGCACTCAGAATCTGGAGGTCAAACAATAATGCCTAACGCAAATGTGAAGCCGATGCCTGGGTTTGGACCCGTCGTCACCGAGCATGCCCATACGGTGGGCGACGTCATCTCGGAGCTCAAACAGGAGTTGACGGACTTCATCAGCACGCGAGTGGCGATGCTGCGCTCCGAGATGGGCGAGAAGCTCCGCATGATCAAACTGGCCGCTCCGGTCGTTCTAGTCGGCGCATTGCTGCTGGTTTCGGCCTGGCTGGTGTTCACTGGGTTCCTGGTCTGCATCATCGCTCACGCGTTCATGCCGAGCGCCTGGGCTTATGCCCTTTCGTTCCTCATCGTTTCTGTGCTTTACATGATCGTCGGCGGGGCTGCAGCGTACCTCGGATGGCAGCAGCTTCGCGCCACCGGCATGAAGCCCGAACGCACCATTCATGTGCTGGAGCAGGACCGTATCTGGCTGCAAACGGAGGCTAAGTCACAACTATGAAGGCCGAACTGCCAAGTCACTTCCCGTCTGAGGTACTGGAGCAGCGGGCAGCCGAGCAACGGCGCCGTCTGCACAACTCCGTTAGCGACCTCAAGTCGTCGCTTACCGGCTTGAGATCCGCCGTCGAAGAAGACGTTCGCGAACACCTGGATCCGAGCCGCCTGGCCCGTCAGCGAATCGGACGATTGTCGGCGGCCGCTTCCCTTTTGGGGTTATTCTTGGGCTATGGTTTTGCGGGCCTGTTCACACGCCGCTAAAGGGATCGCCCCCGCGACCCTGCACTTTGTAGCGATTTGTTAAGCCCGTCTGCCAGAGCATGTTGCGGACACGTGCCAGGCCGCATTTACCGAAACAACCTAGTTCTTGTCGGGTTTACAACGTTGTCAGCGCGAAAGATGCCTTGGCGCTGAGATGTAGTCCGGTTCGCCTCATAAGGTAAACGGAAAAAGGGCGAGGCGAAGGAGCTGCAAACCATGACGATCCCGCGGCAATACAAAAATTTCTCTTCCATGTTTCTGTTTCTAGCACTCTCGGCAGGAATGCTCTTTGGGCAATACCAGAGCAGCCCCGCCTACGGCCAGGACCAATCGGCTCCTCCTCCGGCCTACAGTCAAGGTCAGTCCGATCAGGACCAGGGCGGCTATCCCACGCCGGCGCCGGCGCCTCAGGTCAGCTATCCCGACCAGCAGGGCTACCCACCGCAACAGGGCTATCCGCCGCAGCAGGGCTATCCACCGCAGCAGGATTATCCGGCCCAGCCTCAGCAGGGAGGGGCGCAGCAACAGCAGCAGCAGCAGGATCCTCCGGGACGAGTGGCCCGCTTGCAGTACATGACCGGCGAAGTTTCCATGCAGCCTGGTGGCGTGAACGACTGGATTGCGGCCAGTCAGAACCGGCCGTTGACCACCGCTGATCGCGTCTGGACCGACAAGAATTCACGCGCCGAACTGAACGTCGGCGACGGCTTCATCCGCATGAACGCTGAAACGAGCCTTACGTTGACGAACGTCAGCGATAACTCCGTGCAGATGGAACTCGATCAGGGCACCCTGAGCGTCACCGTGCGCCACCTCGCCGACGGCGAGGTCTACGAAGTCGACACTCCGAATTACGCCTTCACGATCATGAAGGCGGGCTCCTACCGCTTCGATGTTTACCCAAGCGAAGACCAGAGTTGGGTTACGGTTCGCAAGGGCTACGGCGAGGCTACCGGCAAAGGTGCGGCGGTTCGCGTGAACTCCGGCGAGCAAGTGCGCTTCAACAGTAGCAACTCGCTGCAACACACGGCGGAAGCCGCGCCGGCGCGTGATGGCTTCGATGATTGGGTCCAAGTTCGCGACAAACGGCTCGACGATTCGCTCTCGGCGCGGTACGTCTCGCCGGGTGTGATTGGTTATCAGGACCTCGACGGCTACGGCAACTGGCAGTCAACTCCCACCTACGGCAATGTATGGGTCCCGAGTTCCGTTCCGCCAGGTTGGGCGCCGTATCGCTATGGACATTGGGTTTGGATCGCGCCTTGGGGATGGACCTGGGTTGACGATCAACCGTGGGGATTTGCGCCATTCCACTACGGACGCTGGGTCACCTGGGGCGGTGGATGGGCGTGGGCCCCTGGACCGGTGGGTTACTGGAATCCGTACTACGCTCCCGCTCTGGTCGGCTGGATTGGCGGCCCGGGCTTCGGCGTCGGCTTTGGATTCGGCGGCGGCTTCGGCATCGGCATCAACTTCGGTTGGTTCCCGCTGGGTTGGGGTGAACCGTTCTATCCGCGCTACTGTGGCTGGGGCTGGGGCGGGTGGTATCACGGCGGCGGATACGTGACCAACAACTACTTCCGCAATGTGAACATCACCAATACCCGCATCACGAACATTACGAACGTCAGCAACAACTACTACCACGGAACCGGCGCGACGCCGCACTATGGCTTCCGGAATACTCCGGGTGCTGTGACCGCGGCTCCGGCTTCGGCGATCACTTCGGGTGCGGCCATTAACCGCGCCGGCGGTGCGGTGCCTGCCTCCCAGCTCGGCAAGGGTAATCTCCTGAATGCCGCGAACGTGAATCCTACGCACCAGTCGGTGCTTGGCGGAAAATCGCCGCAGCGCGCCGGAGTGCCTCCGTCTTCAGCATTCGGCCGAGGCGTTGTAACGGCCACGAAGCCGAACGGCAACACTCGCATGGCGAGCCTCCAGTCGGCAAATCAGGCTACGCTGGCGCACGGCAATCTCAACGCCCTCGCCAATACCAGCAGGAGCAACAGCCCTGCCGCCAACGGCAGCAATGCAACTCGTCCCGGAGCTAACACATCAGCCAACAACGGCCGCTTCAGTCAGCCGAACACTGGCCGTGTCACGGGCCCGGCAACGAGCGGTGCGACTGCGTCAACACGCGGTCCGGCCACAGCCGGCAATGAAGCTCGCGTAGACACCACGCCGACCAGCCAGGGCGGACACTATGTTCCGCGGCCGCCGTCCGCCGGCGGAGTAGCCGCCTCGCCGACAACGCATTCGGGCAACACAGGCTCGGCTTACTCCGGCGGCGGCAACAACCCCTACGGTCACACGAACGGCACGACCACGAATCCGCAGGCCAACAACCAGCGCTATGGGTCGACGAATTCCACGGTACCGCATCCGCAGTCGTCGCAACCGTCGCATCCTTCGACGACGACACCGCACAACGGCACGTCCTCGCATCCGGAGAAAGAGTCGTCTTCGCACGGCTCGGGAGCGGCGCTTTCCGCTCCGCAGCCGCCATCGGGATATTCGAACCGCTCGGCTCCGACGTACTCGGCATCGTCCGGTTACAACACCCGTCCTCTGCAGGGCTACTCGAATAACAGCCGAAGCAGCTACGGCTCAACGCCGTATTTTGGCAATCGCAATGGTGGCGCGACGCCGACTTACGGGAACCGCGGCTATAGCGCGCCCACGTACAGCAACCGCAGCTACGGATCAGCGCCGACCTATAGCAACCGTGGCTCTAGCCCGAGCACGTCGTACGCGAACCGCAGCTATGGGTCGAATCCGACTTATGCCAGCCGAGGCATGAGTTCGTACTCTGCGCCGCGGGCGTCCGGCGGCAGCTATCACGCTCCGAGCGGTGGAGGTGGAAGCCACAGTAGCGGTGGCGGCTCACATGGCGGCGGAGGCTCCTCACATAGCGGCGGTGGGCACGGCCGCTAGACGAACATACTAGCGTCAACTTGGGCAGCCTTGAGGCTGCCCATTTTTCATACAGGCCCAAGTTCTTTTGGTGAATCGAGTTACCAAAAGCGGTATGGCTCGTACCATGTGCGTTGGATCTAAATTCGAAATCTAGGACGGAAATCCCAAAATTCATAGATTTCGAGTGCGCTGAGTCTTATAATCTTGGAATCTATTGAAGTGCTGAGGGTTAGTAGCTCTAAGGCGACCACGAACTTGGCATCTAAGTTGCTCAAAGACGATGGGCTGGTGCGCGTGACGCAACACGTGCGCCTCACTCACGGGCCAGAACCGCCGATGGATCGTACTCTCCAAACACGCTTTTTCGCGATCTTTCTCGCGCTTATCAGCGTTGCGGCGGTTGTCTTCGCCTGGATCAACTTCCAAAAAGACCAGGAATATTCTGCACCCTACGATGGCGTTTGGTGGATGGAGGACGGCGGACATCTGCGCGCGCAGCGCGTCGAGGTCAATGGCCCGGGGGAAAAGGCCGGCATCAAGCCGGGCGACCAACTGATCTCGCTGGATGGCCGGAACATCACCAGCGTCGGCAGCCTGGAGCAACGGCTCTACCGCGTGGGCATATGGTCGAAGGCGACCTACTCGCTCACCCGCCAAGGCGTGCCGCTGGAAGCGCCGCTGATTCTCGTTCCGACTGACCGCTCGCTCTATGCCGGATTGCGGCTGATCGCGCTGGTGTACCTCGGCATCGGTATGTACGTGCTGCTTCGGCGCTGGACCGCGCCCAAGAGCACACATTTCTACGTCTTCTGCCTGGTTTCGTTCATCTTTTACTCCTTCCACTACACCGGCAAGCTGAACGATTTCGACTGGATTATGTACTGGTCGAACGTCGTGGCCTGGCTGCTGCAGCCGGCGCTGTTCCTGCACTTCTCGCTGACCTTCCCTGAGCGCAAAGGTCTGGTCAACCGGCGGCCCTGGATCATTCCCGCGGTATACCTGCCAGGCGCGATCCTGCTCGCCATACACATTTGCGTAATCACTTTGCTGCAGCCCAGCGAGCTGCTGCGCTGGAACCTGGATCGCGTGGAATGGGTCTACCTGGCCGCTTACTTCATAGCGGCGACGGTGACGTTGTGGCACAGCTACCGCCATGCCGAGACGGCAATTCTGCGCCAGCAGATGAAATGGGTCACGCGCGGCACAATTCTGGCGGTCGCGCCGTTCACCGTCTTCTACGTCATCCCGTATCTGTTTGGAACGCTACCGAGCTTCGGGATGAAGGTCTCCGTGCTGTCGCTGGTCTTTCTGCCGCTCACCTTCGGCTACGCCATCTTCCGTTATCGCTTGATGGATGTGGACCTGATCTTCAAGCGGGGCATGGCTTACACCATCGCGGCGGGCGCGATCACCGCGGCCTACTTCGCCGCCGTCGGCGTGGCTTCCGTGCTGTTCCACCAGAATTTCCCCAGCGTGGGACCGATCGGCCTGGTCATTGCCATCGCGGTGACGGCGATTCTCTTCGATCCATTCAAGAACTGGGTGCAGGAACGGATGGACAGCTTGTTCTATCGCAAGCGCTATGACTATCGCAAGACGCTGATCGAGTTCGGTCGCGATCTGAACTCGGAAACCGATCTGGACAAGATGCTGACATCGATTGTCGACCGGCTCTCGCGGACGTTGCTGGTCGATCGCCTGGCGATTTTCCTGGCGGATCCTGAGCGTCCGGAGCAGTTCTACCTGGCGAAATCCTACGGCATCGCCAACACCGCGCGGGCTTGATTTTGAGTTCCTGCACGTCGAGCGGCCGGAGTGGCAGGCCGGCCACCTGTTCTTCGACAACACGCATCAGGCGGTGCGCGAGCGGCCTCTGGCGCGGGAGGCGATTCGGCGGCTGGAACTGAACTACTACATCCCCTGCACGGTGATGAACCGCATGATCGCGGTGCTGGGACTGGGCAAGACAGCGGAAGGCGATTTCCTTTCCAGCGAAGACGTGCAACTGCTGGAGACCCTGGCCGGCTACATCGGCATCGCGGTGCAGAACGCGCGGCTGTACAAGTCGCTGGAAGAGAAAGCTGGACAGTACGAGCGGCTGAAGGAGTTCAGCGAGAACATCGTTGAATCCATCAGCGTGGGCGTGATGGCGGTCGATCTGGAAGACCGCATCGAGTCGTGGAACTCGCAGATGGAAGTGATGTTCGCGCTGCCGCGACTCGACGCCGTGGGCCGTCCCATGGCTGCGGTATTGCCGCCGGCATTTCTGGAAGAGTACTACCGCGTCCGCCCGACACCGGGTATTCACAATCTGTACAAGTTCCGGCTGGGTACCCCGGCAGGCGATATGCGCGTTACCAACATTGCGATTGCGCCGCTGGTCAGCAAAGACTTCAGCGTGATCGGCCGGCTGATGATTGTCGACGACATCACCGAGCGCATCGAACTGGAGTCGCAGCTGTCGCAGGCCGAGAAGCTTTCATCGATCGGGTTGCTGGCCGCCGGTGTCGCCCACGAAGTCAACACGCCGCTGGCTGTGATCTCCTCCTATGCGCAGATGCTTGCCAAGCAGGTGAACGGCGACGAGAAGCAGTCGGCGCTGCTGGAGAAGATCACCAAGCAGACCTTCCGCGCCTCGGAGATCGTCAACAGCCTGCTGAACTTCTCGCGCACCTCGGGCACAGAGTTTACCGACGTTGACCTGAATCGCGTCATCCAGGACACGCTGACGCTGCTGGAGCACCAGTTCAAGACGGCGCGTATCAGCGTGCAGCAGGAATTGCATCCCGAGCTGCCGCCGATCCACGGCAACACCGGAAAATTGCAGCAGGTGTTCCTGAATCTTGTTCCTCAACGCGAAGGATGCGATGCCCGGCGGGCGGCACGCTGACCATCAGCACCGTCAACGGCCATCAGCGTGCAGGTGAGGGTTGCCGATACCGGCACGCGGCATCGCGCAGGAGCACATTCATCGCATCTACGATCCGTTTTTCACCACCAAGAACAAGCCGCAGACAGCGGCCACAGCGGCGGCACCGGGCTGGGCCTTTCCGTCACCTACGGCATCATTCAGGAACACGCCGGCAAGATTCGCGTGGACAGCAAGCCCGGGCGACGGCACGACATTCATCATGGAGTTCCCGTTGGTCGAGGAAGGCAGTCAATGCCTGATGCAGCGGTAAGCCGGAGCGTTCCCGGGCCGCGACGAGTTCACCTCGCTGGGCTCGGTGCTCATCATCGATGACGAAGCCGCGATTCGCGAATCGCTGCAGACTCTGCTGGAGTCTGAAGGGCTACGAGGTCGAAATCGCCGAGCGATGGCAACGAGGGACTGGCGCGCCTCGCGGAGCGCCCCTTCGACCTGGTGCTGCTGGACTTCGCCCTGCCGGAGCGCAACGGCATCGAGATCCTGCGCGAGATTCGCGAGCGCGATTCCGAGCTGCCGGTCATCATGATTACCGCCTACGGCACGGTGGAGAACGCCGTCAACGCCATGCAGGCGGGCGCGACCAACTTCATCCAGAAGCCGTGGGACAACGAGAAGCTGCTGGCCGACGTGCGCACCGCCGTCGGCCCGGCGCCGCGCCGAAGAAGAAGTCGTTCAGCTGAAGCGCGCGCTCAAGCAGCGCTACAACTTCGAGAACATCATCGGCAAGAGCGAGCCCATGCTGCGCATCTTCGACCTGGTGGCGCAGGTCGCGCCCAGCCGCTCGACGGTGTTGTTGCAGGGCGAGAGCGGTACCGGCAAGGAGCTTGATCGCCAAAGCCATCCACATGAACTCGCCGCGCAAGGACCGCGCGTTCGTGCCGGTGAACACCGGCTCGATGCCCGCCGACCTGCTGGAATCCACGCTCTTCGGCCACGTGAAGGGCGCATTCACCAGCGCCATTGCCAGCAAGAAGGGGCTGTTCGAAGTTGCCGACCGCGGGCACGCTCTTCCTCGACGAAATCGGCACCATGGGCCTGGAGACGCAGGCGAAGATCCTGCGCGTGCTGCAGGACCGCAAGTTCATGCACCTGGGCGGCGTGAACGAGATCCAGGTCGACGTGCGCATTATCGCCGCCACCAACGTCGATCTTCGGCAGCAGGTGAAGGAAGGCAAGTTCCGCGAGGACTTGTTCTATCGTCTGAACGTCATCACCATCGATCTGCCTCCGCTGCGCCAGCGCAAGAACGACATCCCGCTGCTGGTGGAACACTTCATCGAGAAATTTGCCGAAGAAAACGAGCGGCCTCCGCTGCGCATTACGCCGGAGGCGCTGCGGCCGTTGATGGACTACGACTGGCCGGGCAACGTGCGCGAATTGGAGAACGTGATCGAGCGCGCCGTGGTGCTGGCGACCGGCCCGACCTCACCGCCGATCTGCTGCCCGAGAACCTCATCGGCCGCGGCAGCAAGTTTGCCCTGATGGACCACCGTCCCGATGCTTCGCTGTTCGAGATCATCGAAGACTGCGAGCGCCGCATCATCAGCGACATGCTGGAGAAGTGCGGCTGGAACCAGACCGAAGCCGCCGAACGCTTCCGCATCCCGCTCTCGACCCTGAACCAGAAGATCAAGCGGCTGAATATCGAGATCAAGAAGAAGGGGCGGGAGAACGGGAACGGCGGGTAGCTTCGAGCCTCAAGCTTGGTAGAGCGCGCCTTCAGGCCCGCGTTGA
Source organism: uncultured Acidobacteriaceae bacterium (assembly GCA_963747045.1). Lineage (GTDB taxonomy): Bacteria > Acidobacteriota > Terriglobia > Terriglobales > Acidobacteriaceae > Bog-257. Next base: position 89,411 of record CAVVDN010000005.1, read on the forward strand.
GTCATTTTTTTTTGTCACTTAGGCGTTCGCGGGGGACGCGGCGCTGAAGCGCCGCTCTACCATTTCTCCACCCGCCGCTATCGCCCAGCACGCCATCGCAATCGTGAAGTAGTAATAATTGGCGAACGCCTGCTTGCTGAAAGCGAAGAATACCGTCGTCACCAGCGTCACTCCGATCGCAAATCCCGCCGGGGTTCGTGGCGCCTTCCACAGCACCAGCGCAACCGTGGCAGCTCCCACAATCGCTCCGACCCACGTCGGCGGGATGCGCCCGGTCAGCGAATAAATCCATACGAGATACGTCAAGGCGTCGAAGCGAAACGGGGGCACGACGCGCAACAACACAACCGCGCGCACGAACTGATGAAAGTTCCAGACCACAAACGGAGCGTTAACCACAGCCGCTACGATGCCCGCCTTGATCGCCATCCAGAACAGTTGTTTTCCGCGCTTTGGCCCTTCGACCAGAAGCGGAACAAGCGGGATGGCCCAGACTGCCGTCTGCTTGGTGATGAGAAAGAGGCCAAGCGCCCACGGCAAGCCTTTTCTCCAGCGGCAGGCGCAGAACATCACCAGCGAGAAGTTCAGCACCATCAGCGGTTCGGTCCAGCCGTTCCACAGAACGAACAGCGCTCGCGGCGTCAGGAGAAACAGCATCGCGGCCAGCGCGGCGATCCGCCCCGGACGCGAGAGCGCCATCAACAGGACTGACAAAGCAATCGCCGCCAGTTGTGCGTAGCGTACGTCGCCGGTGAGCATGAACCCCGGCAGCACCATCAGCAGGCTGAGCGGCGGATATGGGAGCGCGACGGTCAGCTTCCCGGAAGCATCCAGCGTTCCCGGGGCGTAGTACTGCGGAACCGGATAGTGCGGGGTTAGCAGCAGCTCGTACGGGTTATGACGCTCCAGCAGCGTCTCGGATGTGTGTTGCTGCCAATGGTAGACATCGATCTGGGGATCGGGGAGGCTGATGGCAAACCAACCGCAATAGCAAAACAGCGCCGCGGCAAGAACGACCACTGGGATTCGCGCCCATCGCAACTCGAAAGCCGGCAGCAGCGCAAGAACCGATAGCGCAACCAGCGCAACGATTGGAAGCGGTTCCTGGTGCCTGCGCGAAAGGAGGAGACCGGCGTCTCCCGCGATGGCCAGCGCCAGAATGATCGGCAGACTTTTGAGCACGAAAGCGTCGACGCGTCGCCGGAGACGGACAATGAGGCCGGCCACGCCTAACGCCAACCCAAGGGTCAGCCACAGGAGGGCTCGCCGGTCGTAATAGCCATTGTTCAGGTTAATCGCGCATCCCACAAAAAAGGCGAATAACGTCATGCCCAATGCGACAACCGCAGAGTCGGCGCCAATCGCACTTGGAGCGCGGGTCGTCGTGTCCTTCACGGGCTGCGGGATACCTTTGGCGACAGAAAACATGATTCGGGAGCTCGGATGGGCGGGCAAGCCAACCCTAACAGCCCGTTGATTATAGAGGCAAGTTCCCATTCCGGAACCGTGGCCGGCGACGCTCAAGAATCACATTCGCACGTGAGGGACGTCACAGCAGGCCTGTGCGCTCGCAGAACACAATAAGCGCAAGGATGGTAAGCCACCCAGGTGGCTGGCAAGGAGCCGAAGATGTCTGAAGATAAGCGCGATGTGCTGGAAGTCCTGCGATATGAGCTGAATTTCCTTGAACAGGGCGGCTACGGAAACTGGTACAGCACGCCTTGGGGGCCGGCTTCGATCTTCCAGGACTCGCTCACCTGCCCCAACCACGGAGATCCCACCCGTCCGCACGCTTGCCACGAGTGCCTCCTCTACGACTTCGTCCCCGAGGAGTACCGCACGGAAGACGTGCCCTGCCATCACATACCCCTCAACCGCCATGGGGTCACCGTCGATACTGCCGATCAGTCGGAAGACGAGCTGCGCGAGAACGTCAAGCACTGGCTGAAGCGCACCATTGCCCGGATCGAAGCTGACCGCGCCAAGCAAAAAGCCGAGACATCGGACCAGCCAGCGCAAGCGCGCTAATTCCCGTTTCGGAACGTGGCAGGCTTTTTATCTGCCCACTTTCCAAGCTGCTGCGTTCATTTGTGGGTAAAATCTCTCCACGGTAATCCACGCTTCCGGAGTTTGCCCCATGCAGCGCAGCTTTGTCGCTCTCACTCCGCAAGAGGTTTTGCAGGTAGCTATTTCCATCGAGGACCGCAATGCGGAGCTCTATCACAACTTCGCCGAGATGTTCACCGAGTTCGGCGACAGGGAGTCGCTGGAGATTGCCGCGGTATTCTGGGAGATGGCAGTAGAGGAACGGAGCCATTCCTGGCAGCTGAAACAAAAATACGCCGAACTCTACGGCGTTCAGGTGTGCGCGATCACGGAGCAGGAGTTGCTGGAGATCGTCGAGGTGCCGAAACTCGACGCTGGAAACGTGTTGGACGCGACCGCGGGGGGCATGCCCGGACGCGTACGCGCGCTGACAGTAGCTCTGCAGGCCGAGATCGGCGCCCAGGAGTTCTACCAGAAGCTGGTTCAGCGCACTCCGGCAGGACCGCTGCGCGACGTCTTCAACTACCTTGCGCAGATGGAAGACAGTCACGTCTCGTACTTAGAGGCGAGGCTCGTGCAGCATCAAGTAGAACAGCCAAGCGTTCAGTGAGGTGTTCGGGCTGCGTCGGAGGCTGGGTTGTTCCACGTCGGTCAGCCGATTTGTGTAGCTGACCTCTGCATGACCCGCTGTTTCAATTCCAGCGCGTTGCGCGGCGCATAGCCTGCATCGTCGTTGTCGAAGTAAACGTAGATAGCTCTTAATCCCGGGCTCCATTCTGCGATGCGGTCCGCCCACTCGGACAGCTTCGCGCCTGTGTAGCAACCCTGATACTTCCCTCCCGGCCCGTGCAGGCGCACATACGCGAAGTTTGCCGTCACCAGAATCGGCGTGTGAAATCCCGCCAACTCATGAATGCAATATGCCGCGTTGTGACGGTGCAGCGTGTCGTACACCTCCTGCGTGTTCCACGTTGGCTCGCGAAACTCAAAAGCGTATCGGTGCTGCGCCGGCAAAGCTTGCAGGAACTCTTCCAGCCGCTGCGCGTTCACCTTCCACTTGGGCGGTAGCTGAAACAGAACTGGGCCCAATTTCCTCCCCAGCAATTCCGCCCGCGGGAGCAGGTTCAGCAGCGCCTGTTCCGGTTCCTTCAGCTTCTTGTTGTGCGTAAGAAACCGGCTGCCCTTGACGGAGAATCGAAAATTGGACGGAGCGGCCTCGCGCCACGCGAGGAACGCCTCCGGAGTGGGCAGGCGATAGAAACTATTGTTCAGCTCAACCGTGTCAAAGAATCGCTGGTAGTACTCGAACATCCGCGAGGCAGTCAGCTCGGCGGGATAGAACGTTCCCAGCCAGTGCCGATAATGCCATCCGGATGTCCCGATTCGAATCTCGGCCGGCATGTCAGATCAGTACGAGTACCCCGACCCAGCCAGAGTTGTATCCCCAGCAAAGCTCTCCCGATGAGAGCTGGCAACCTGTAGTTCTGTGCCTTCCTCAAACTGTTTACGTCCTATCCCGCTTTCCACGAAATGAGGAGTTCGAATGAAGAATGGGCAGTTTTGGAGTGGCTTCGCTTGTGGCGCGATGGCAGTCGTGGCAGGAGGCTTGATCGCTGATCGGTCGCGGCGGGGAGGGGGCGGTCGCGTCCTGCGCCTGGAGAAGAGCATTCAGATCGCCAGTTCCCTGGTCGATGTCTGGGAGACCTGGAGCGACCTCGACGCGCTCACCGCCATCTCCGATAGCATCCAGCAGGTGCGCACATTTGGCGACCGCTCGCGTTGGACGGTGAACCTCAACGGCACGCAATTGCAGTGGGAGGCCGAGATCACGCAGGTCATTCCGTATCAGGCGATCGCGTGGAAGTCGGTGAGCGGGCCAAAGCATACCGGGCGAGTGACGTTTAGCCAGCTAGGCAGCGATACGCTGGTCCACGTGCAAATGAACTACGTGCCGCCCATGCGTCTGTTGCGACCGATGTTCTCGCCGTTCACGGGCGATATGGAAGGACACGTCGAGCGAGTTCTCCGCGAGGTTAAAGCAGGACTGGAGAAGCCGGCCGGGCCGAAAAAAGTGGTTAGTGCTTAGTGCCCGGCCGAGAGTGCCTACCCCTGTCCGTCTATCTACTATCCTCTACCACTATCTATTTACTTCCGCAGGAAATGACTTGAACTCCACTTCCTTCTGCATGGCTTTGTCTTTTCCAGCTCCATCGGTGGTGTGTTGAACCAGCTTGCCGCGAATCACGCGATAACTCTCCTCGCCCGGCTTCTTTCCTGACTCGGTCGAGATTACGCCGCTGAACTCGTACCAAACGCCGTGCACGGTCTTGGTGTTGAAGCTGAGGCGCATACCATCGAGTGTCGTCTTGTCGAAGAATTGATCGATGAACTGCCCTTTGTCGCTGTCCGATTCCCCGAAGCGCGACAGATAGCCGGAGAGCTTGCCATCCTCGACGGTAAGCTGAACAAACTCCCCTTCGCGCAAGAATGAGTAGCTGCCGGAGATGCTATCCAGTGGATTGGAGCCGCTGCCTGCGTTCTGGGCCAGGAGCGGACTCGCCACGGCGCAACTGATGCTCAACAGCAAACAAAACGACAGCAGCGGACAGACTATGCCCCGGCTCATGGCAGCACCCCAGAGAACTGTTATTCAGCATCATACGCTGTCGCTGGATTGCGAAGCGCTAACTTGCCGCGGTTGGAAAATACGTGCTTACTCGGAGGCGACTGCCTTCGCCGTGCGCTCGCGAGTGTGGAAGATCCTGGGGGCGATGATCATCATCACCGCCAGCGACAGTGCGTAGCAGGCGACTACGGGAAGCGCGAACTTGGCCTTCATGTAGCGTCCCGATAACAACAGGGCCAAGCCCACATGACGATTGGCATTGCTCACCGCCAGAGTCCGGACTGTCACCGCATCGACCCTCAGCAACAGGTACATGGAGGCCACGGAAATCAGCAGTAGGAGCAGCGTTGCCAATATCACCCACGGCGTGATTGTTTTCAGTGCCGGGCCCATCTTCCACAGTAAGACAATGAAAACCAGCAGCAGAACGGCATTGCCCAGCATGTTCATCTTCGGATGGGCTTTCTTCGAAAATGCCGGCGCCCAGCGAACTAAGGCCAGGCCCACGAGCAGCGGAAGAAATTCCTTTTCCGTGAGCTGCCAGATGATCACGCGTGGCGGAATCCATATGTTGCGGTCGTATAGCTTGCCTGCGCCGAAGACCATCAGCGGGATCATGATGGGCGTCAGCAGGGCGCCCCAGACCTGATAGCTGGCCGCGAGATGCATGTCGAAACCACGCCGCGCCAGATTGCGGGTGAGCAGCGGCGCTCCGGGAGTCGCTCCCACCAGGAACAGCCCTGCAACCTCACCTAGATTCAGCGGAAAAATTCGCGCCAGTACCAGTGCGGAAACTGCCGGCACAATGAACGTCGCCAGCAACAGGCGCAGCCACGTGTCCCGCGTGTGCACACGCCAATTCGCCATCAACTCAGACACTCGCAGACTCATGCCGATGGAAACCATCAGCACAAACACTGCGGCGGGTAGAAGGAATTGCATGCCTAGCAACTCATGATATGGGAGGCTTCAATGAAAAGTCCCCCCCCCGCAATTCACGCAAAGCCGCGACCGGCACTTCGCTAACTGGAGTCCGCGGTTGATGCCGGCACTCGAAACTCGAACCCTGAAGCACGAACCTCCTATAATCGAAGCTCATGTCCTCTTTCCCTGAAGTCGACGAACAACTGGCCTACCTGCGCAAAGGCGCGGCCGAGATCATTCGCGAGAGCGACCTGCGCGAGCGTCTGGAAAAATCCCGGCAGTCGGGCAAGCCCATGCGAGTGAAAGCCGGCTTCGATCCCACCGCTCCCGACCTGCACCTCGGGCACACGGTGCTGATGCGCAAATTGAAACACTTCCAGGACATGGGACACACGGTCATCTTTCTGATCGGCGACTTCACCGGACTGATTGGCGACCCATCGGGCCGCTCGACCACGCGTCCGGCGCTGACTCGCGAGCAGATCGACCAGAACGCCGAGACCTACAAAACGCAGGTCTTCAAGATCCTCGACCGCAATAAGACCGAGGTGCGCTTCAACAGTGAGTGGCTCGACAAGCTGGGCTATGAAGGCTTTATTCGCCTCGCGGCCAAATTCACGGTGTCGCAGATGCTGGAGCGCGAAGACTTTCACAAGCGCTTCCTGGACGAGAAGCCGATCGCGATGCATGAACTGCTGTATCCCATCGCGCAGGGGTACGACTCGGTGGCGCTCGAGGCCGACGTGGAACTCGGCGGCACCGATCAGAAGTTCAATCTCCTGATGGGACGCGAGCTGCAACGTCACTATGGTCAAGCGCCGCAAATTGTGCTGACCACACCGTTGCTCGAAGGCACCGACGGCGTGCAGAAGATGTCGAAGTCCTACGGCAATTACATCGGTATCACCGAGCCGCCGCAGGAGATGTTCGGCAAGGTGATGTCCATCTCCGATGATTTAATGTGGCGCTATTTCGAGCTGGTCACCGATGTGAGCGTCGCCGAGATCGAACAAATGAAGCGCGACGTCGCCAGCGGCGCGGCGCATCCGATGAAACTGAAGCAGGAGCTGGGCAAGCGCATCGTTGCCGACTTTCACTCCCGCGAGGCGGCGGAGCAGGCGGCGCAGGATTGGTCGCGCATGTTTCAGAAGGACGAAGCGCCGGACGATCTGCCGCTGGTGACCGTTCCCTTCTCTGAGGTGGCAGCCCCACACGCGACTGGCGGCGACGGAGCCGTCCAGGTCAAGCTCGATAAGCTGCTGGCGCGCACCGGGCTGGCAACATCGGTAACGGACGGCGTGCGCAAGTTGAAACAAAACGCCGTGAAACTCGACGGCGAATTGAAGAATGAAATCGTAGCCACCGTTAATGTTGGAACAGCGTTCACCCTACGCGCCGGCAAACGTATGGTGAAGGTCACCATCAGTCAGCCATAAACGAACCACAGCCTGATCCATCCATCCCGCCACTGCGGCTTGTCGCAAGGCCAGCATTAAATTGCGTTACTACGTCTGGTAACACCTCATTCCGCTAGCTGACATTCCGCGGCCGCCGGCATCGCGCCTGCAAGGCTCGCGGAACGTGATCTGCTTCCAGTCTGAATTCTCTCTGTGCTTGATGTTCTTCTGACCCTTTTCATACGATTCTTCCATGTCTTCGCGTGGATTCTGGGCGCGAAGGAAAACTATTGCTCTCCGTAGTTCCCGAGCGTGCAAGCCATTGCACACCTTTCTTTCTTTGGCAGAGGGTTCACGATTTCGATCCCTTGTTCCGTTTTCCGCAAGCCGTTTCTCATGAATGCTGCACGGTGGCCTTACCCCGGAGAATTAAGTGAACGAACGTTCATACGAGTGGTCAAGAAACTGCTGGACTCTTTACCAACGATCATCCTGAATCCCTCGAAACGTTCTGCAGGCACAACGCATATTTTCGGCGCCGTTAGGACTGTCTTCGTGCGGAGCTCTCTGTTTGGGATGTCGGGGCTAATCCGTATCAATTGAAAATTGAGGAGAAATGAAGTTAATGAAGACACGTTCAGCACGCGTGTGCCAGCTTGTGGCACTGACGCTTCTAGCCGCTTTCTGCCTGTCGATGTTCGCCGTGGCAGAAGACACCATGCCTGCGCACCCGCGCTATACCGTTATTCCGCCCAAGCCGGCGCTCCCGGGCCAGAACCTTACCGGTAACTTGGTTGAGTGGAACGGTAGCTTCACCTACAACAGCCACCAGTACAACTACGTGATGGTGGGCAACAACCCGGCGAACAACAACACCGCTCTGATCACCACCTGGATCATCCCCGTGAAGCTGGTGCTTTCCGACGGCTCGGTGTGGGATCCTCTTGCCGGCGGCCCGCTGAGCCCAGTCGCGCGCACGGTTCTGTCGCCTGTCTTCGACATGACCACCAACTACACTCAGGGTGGCGTTAATGTGGGCACCACGCAGTATATCGATGCCTTCCAGCGCGCGAACTTCTGGAGCATCGTGCAGAACAACCAGAACTCGCACGTGCTGCTCGGCGGTCCCACCTTCCGCGTGCAGATTCTGCCCGAGCTAACGCTGAACGTTCCCTCCGGAAGTGGACATCAAGGAACGGAATTTGGCGTTGACGTTGCGCTGGTTGACATCAACTACTACGACACCCAGATCAGCAACTACATGGCCCAGAACCAGACGATTAACCCGACTGGCTTCCCCATCTTCGTAAACGCCAACACCTACCTGACGGAAGGCGGCTGCTGCATCGGCGGCTATCACAGCGCTAACGGCCCGCAGACCTACGCGAACTTCGAATACATCACCACGCCTGGCGTGTTTTCGCAGGACGTCTCCGCTCTGTCGCACGAAGTTGGCGAGTGGGTGGACGATCCGCTTTATCCGACCGAGAACAGCACTCCCTGCGGCGTTCTGGAAGTCGGCGATCCGCTGGAGAATGGTCAGCCCGGTCACCCCTACGGCACCTGGGCTTATCAGCTCCACAGCTTCACCTATCACCTGCAGGACCTCGTAACGCTGAAATACTTTGGCGGCGACCCGAACGGCCCGGTGAATGGCTATTGGACGTTCCAGGGATACACCGGAATCACGCAGATCTGCGAAGACGGCAGCTAGTCTTTGCGTGAGAACACTTCAGCTCGCCTCAATCGAGGCGGGCTTTTTCGTTTGTGTTTGAATGCGGAATACGGAAGGTCTACAAGAACGCTACGGCCAAAAATTTTGGCCGCCCCTGCACAAGGCGGCCAAATTTCAACCTCTGCTTCGCTTTGACAGCAGAAAGGACGTTTGAACCTTCTCTATTGTTAACTCAAATATCTTCGCGCCACAATGCCACTGAAGTGTCTGCCCGTTAGGTGTCGCTTAATCCTGCCACACTCTTGCCGTACCGCAGCGATGCGTTCGAACATGGCACTGCGTTCAGTGGCCGATCGCCTGCGCACCGGGGCGCCTGACCGCTTTCTTCAAGAGAAACACGATGGGAATGCAGGCGAAGCAAACCAGCGCCATATAACGAAAATCGTCAACGTAGGCCCAGAGCCGCGCTTGCGCCGACAGTTGTGTGCCGACCAGCGCGTACGCTTTGCGCATCGCCTCGACTGGGCCGAAGCCCTGGGTGTAGAGGTATTGTTCCAGAGCCTGTAGCTGGTTTTGCAGCAGCGGACTACTCGGGGTCAGGGAGTGCACGAGTTCGTTCTGATGCAGTTGCTCATGCCGGGCCACGATGGTGTTTACTAACGAGATTCCAATGCTGCCGCCGACGTTGCGAAACAGGTTGTAGAGCCCGCTGGCGTTTCCGATCTCTTCATTTCTCAGACCGGCCACGGTGACCGCCGACAACGGGACGAACACCGAACCCGAACCGAAGCCGCTCAGGATGATCGCCCACAAGAACGACCACTGCGAGATCTCCAGGTCCACTTGTCCAAACCAGAGGCCGGAGATGGCAAACATCAGAAATCCAGCAGCGATGAGGTAGCGGTTATCGATTTTGCTGGTAAGGATACCGATGATCGGCATGGCCAGGATGGCGCCGACACCGCGCGGGCTCACCGCCCATCCCGCGGCATACGCGGTGTAGCCCAACAGCTCCTGATAGAAAAGCGGCAGCAGGGTGATCAGGCCATACAGACTGGCGCCGAAAATCGCGATGAGGATGCAACCGATGAGAAAGTTACGGTGTCGAAAGACGCGCAGATCCACCAGCGGCTTGTCGTGCGTCAACTGGCGAACGATGAATGCCACGAAACCAACGACTAGGATGAGTGTCGCCCATCGAATCCAGGTTGCTCCGAACCAGTCGTCTTCCTGGCCTTTGTCGAGGATGATCTGCAGCGCGCCCAACCATACTGCCAGCAATCCCAGGCCGATCCCGTCGATCTTTCCAGGCTTCGCATTCTTGATGTATGACGGATCCTCGACAAATCGCATGATCAGGAGGATCGCCAGGATTCCGATCGGAATGTTGATGTAAAAAGCCCAGCGCCACGAGTAAACATCGGTGAGGTAGCCGCCCAGCGTGGGACCCAGAACGGGCGCGACCACTACGCCGAGAGCAAAGACGGCCAAGGCGGCGCCGCGCTTGTCGGGCGGGAAACTTTCCAGCAGGATCGCTTGCGACAGAGGCTGGAGCGCGCCCCCGCCTGCTCCTTGCACGGCGCGCGCCAGCAGAATCATCCATAAGCTGGTCGCCGCTCCACAGGCGAACGACGAGACAGTGAAGATGACGATGCACGTAACCAGGAATCGCTTGCGCCCGAACTTCAGCGAGAACCAGGTGCTGGCCGGCAGGACCACAGCATTAGCGACCAGATAGCTCGTGAGCACCCAGGTCGCCTCGTCGTTGGTGGCGGACAGACTGCCAGCGATGTAGGGCAATGCTACGGAGGCGATGGAAGTATCCAGCACCTCCATGAACGTCGCCAGCATGACCGAGACCGCGATCATCCACGGACTGCTGACGGGCCGGCTCATCGACATACCCTGCGCGCCAGCTACGGTAGTACTTGCCATTCCGTTCCCTTCGTGGCGCCCTCACCGCAAGATCCCATCCGGTGGCGAGCAGGATGTGAGAAAGGATACAGGATGCGTGGCCGGCAGAGAACGATTCCTGATCGCGGTTAAGATCTCCGCAATCTGAGGCTCAGGAACCTGCACGTGCTTCGCGGATGCACCGCAACGACCGCGTGCCGCAGTATTGGAGCTGTAAGCTCAGGGCGAACTACGCTATCATTCGCAAAGCGTGGCTTGCGACCGTTAACGGGCTCCGCCGCTCCAGCCTCCGAACCAATACCGCATGGGCACCCTGCGCCAGGATTTTTTTTACGGACTACGAATGCTGCGGAAGAGTCCCGGCTTTACCGCCGCGGCAATTATCACCCTGGCTTTAGCGATCGGCGCCAACACGGCGATCTTTTCGGTGGTCTATCCCGTACTTCTGCGCCCGCTGCCCTTTCGCGACCCCGACAGGCTGGTCACCATCGGCGAGGCGCGCCACAAGAACGGGTGCTGCGCCTATACCGCCTCCTATCCGGACTTTCAGGATTGGACGCGAATGACCAAGAGCCTGCAATCGCTGGCGGGTTATTCGGCGGACGTATTCTCCCTCTCCGGCAACGGCGAACCGAAGACCCTTTTCTGCGACATGGTCACACTCAACTTTTTTTCGACCTTGGGTGTCAGCCCCATTCTTGGGCGCGACTTCGTCGCCGGTGAGGACCTGCCCGAAGGCTCTGGCCCGAACGTAGCGATTCTCAGCTACGGATTTTGGCAAAGCGATTTTGGCGCCGATCCTAAAGTCATCGGTCATGTGGTCCGGATGGACAACAAGCCGGTGACGATCGTCGGCGTATTGCCGCGCGACTTCGAGTTCAGTCCTGCCGGCGCGGCGCCCTTCTGGGTGCCGATTCACCTGAACCCGTACGAAACCACAGCGCGCAATGCACGCTGGCTTAGCGTCTTCGGCCGCCTCGCTCCGGGACAGACCATTCAGCAAGCCAGGGCCGAGATGGAGACCATCTCCGCCCAGCTCGCGCGGCAATATCCCCAGCAGAACGCAGCGGTGAGCGTGAGCGTGGCGCCGTTGCGCGAGGAGATCGTAGGCAACATCCGTCCGGTGCTTTGGGTGTTATTCGGCGCGGTTGGTTTTGTACTGCTCATCGCCTGCGCCAACGTTGCGAACCTGCTCATGAGCCGCTCGATCGACCGCCGACGCGAATTTGCCATTCGCAGTGCCCTGGGTGCCAACCAGCTTCACCTGATCGCGCAGTTGCTGACCGAGAGCCTGATACTTTCGCTCTCCGGTGCGATCGTCGGATTTCTCGCGGCGTGGCTCGGCCTGTGGTTGCTGGTGAGATCGATTCCCGAGGCGCAACTTGCTTTCATGCCTTACCTGCGCGATGCCGGCATCAGCTTTCCCGTGCTGGGCTTCGCCGCCGGAATCACCATGTTGACGGCGGTTCTCTTCGGATTAGGACCAGGTTTGTCGGTGCCGCAGACTCCGATCACCGAGGTCCTCAAGGACGAGTCGCGCGGCGGCACCAGCACCAGTCAGGGGCGAATGCGCAATGGTCTGGTGATCTTCGAAATTGCGATTTCCCTTCTGCTCCTCGTTGCCGGCGGACTGATGCTGCAAAGTGTGCGGGCCCTTCTGCGGCAGAATCCGGGATTCGATCCCGAACATGTGCTGACCTTCGTCACCTACCTTCCCGGATCGTCTTATCCCGTCGAGAAGCAGTGGCCCTTCACTAATGCCAATGGAGCGCGCTTCGCCAGCGAGTTCCTGGAGCGGCTGCGCAACCTGCCCGGCGTGGAAGGCGCGTCGGCGACCAGCGCACTGCCGGCCGTCAGTAACCGCAGCACAAATCGCTTCGTCATTGAAGGACGCCCGGTCGCGCCGGGCGAAGAAGAGTCTTCGGTCGCGCGCCGCATCGCTGCGAACTACTTTTCGGTGATGCGGATTCCCCTCCTGCGCGGCCGGGCGTTCAGTTTCTCCGACGTTGCCGGTCGCCCCTGGGTGGCAATCGTGAATGAGTCCTGGGTAAAGCATTACCTCGCAGCAAACGAGGACCCAATCGGTAAACGAATCCGTCTCACCAGCTCGCCCGACGAGCCATTTCGCGAGATCGTTGGCGTGGTTGGCGACGTAGCCGAAGACAATCTTGCCGTTCCCCCGCCGCCGGTGATGTACTTCTCCGTCGAGCAGGACTCCGGTTTCACCGGCTATTTGAACTATGTTGTTCGGACCAGTGGCGAACCAGCCAATCTCGTCGGGACGGTACGCGCAACTCTGGCCTCCATCGATCCGCAACTGGCGCTGATGCAGCCGCAGTCGCTGCAACAGATTCTGGACCGCTCTCCCGCCGTGTTCCTGCGCCGATACCCCTTCTACTTCGTCGGCAGCTTCGCGGCGCTGGCGCTGATTCTGGCCATGGTTGGATTGTATGGACTCATCTCGTACTCGGTGGTGCAGCGCACGCGCGAGATCGGTATCCGCATGGCACTGGGCGCACAGCCGGAGAGAATTCTGAAGCTGATGATCCGGCAGGGTGTGGTTGCGGCGGTGGTCGGCGTCGTGGTGGGCTGCTTAGGCGCGCTGATTCTCGGCCTCGTGCTCAGGCGAGCGATGAGCGCGTTTCTGTATGGCGTCAGTTCCACCGATTGGCTGACGTTGACGCTCGTGTCTGTGATCCTGCTGGTGGTGGCTCTCATCGCGTCCTACGTGCCGGCGCGGCGCGCCACGCAGGTAGATCCGATGATCGCGCTACGCAACGAATGATTGAACAGGCGGCTTAACAGGCTGCTGAAAAACTGATCGGCAGGCCCTGCTCGGGTAGTGCAGCGGTTCGGCGTCGCATCCCGGCAGCAATTATTCTTGACCAGTTCGAGCGAGATGCCTCAGCGGCTAAAGCCGGCTCTGACAACCCAGCGGCACACCGGGCCGGGAGGCCCACACTGCCCGAGCAGAACATCAAATCGAGCCGTTTAGCGGCTCGTGAAGGCGTGCCCCATTTCAATACTGGCATCGCAAAACCGATGCGGTACACTGCAATGCACCCCCATGGCCAGCAAAGACTTCGGATTCACCCCGGCAGAGCTGCGCAAATTGCGCAGCTTGAAGGACCCCGACGGTATCCAGCGCTTCATCGACGACATGCCCTATCACCTTGCCGACACTGCATGGTCCCCGCGCAAGGTTCTGCGGGAAAACACCTCCCATTGCCTGGAGGGCGCAATCTTCGCGGCCGCCGCGCTGCGCGTCAACGGCTATCCGCCGCTTCTGCTGGACTTCGAAGCCGACCAGGACACCGATCACGTCCTGGCGATTTACAAAGTGCGGGGCCATTGGGGAGCTGTGGCGAAGTCGAATTACACCAACTGCCGCTTCCGCGAGCCGGTGTACCGCTCGCTGCGCGAGTTGGCCATGAGCTACTTTCAAATCTATTTCAATATGCGGCGGGAGCGTTCCCTGCGCACGTTTTCTCGGCCTGTGAACCTCAAGCGCTTCGACGATCGGCAATGGATGACCACCGACAAGCCGGTCTGGTTCATCGTCTATCACCTGCTCGAGATTCCCCACACCAAATTGCTGACGCCGGCGATGATCAGACACCTGCATCGCGTCGACGAGCGCACATTCCGGGGAGAAATTCTGGGCAAGAAGCTGAAGCCCACGCAGAAGATTTTTGGCTGAGGAGCGGCAAGACGTTACCAGGTGCTGTAAGCGGTACCTTCGCTTGACACCTGATCGCTGCTGCTATGCACGTCGATGATGCCGGGTTCGGTTTGATCTGGCGACTGAATGCTGTCGTCCGTCACTGGCACCCAGCTCTCGCGCGAGTTGGTAAACGGGTCTCGCGGAAGCTCCTTGATATAGCCGGCATCGACCAGGTCCTGCAGCGACTGCGGAGCCTTCTGCTTGTCGAGGGTGTACTGGTCGATCAGCGTGCGCATGGTGTAGAGGTCCTGGCGCAGCGCCGTCTCCTGAGCATGCAGAATCGATTTCTGAAAGTGCGGAACGGCGAGCGAAATCAGGATCACGATGATGCTGATGACCACCATCAGCTCAATCAGCGTGAAACCGCGCTGCCTGGGACGTTTTGTCGTTTGAGTTACCACGTTTTGTACTTCGTTCCGTCTAGGCCCGTGCCTTCGGCTTTGGTGTAAACGTCAAACACGTTCTGTCCACCCCAGGAATCGGAGTCAATGTCATCCTGCACCGAGCGCAAACCCCACTCGTCCTTACCCGTCATGGGATCGATCGGAACGTGGCGCAGAAAGCGGAGCTTCTTGCCGTTGGAATCGACACCTTTGACCAGCGTATCGAGATCGGGAGGATAGCCCTGGCTGTCCACCTTGACCTGGAAGGCGCCTCGATCGGCCGCATCTTTGTAGCGATCGATCGCGTCGCGCATCTCCCAAAGGTCATGGCGCAGTTCGCGTTCTTTGTTGCGCTGAATCGTAATGCGGACAACCGGAGCTGCCACCGCGGTCAGGATCATCAGGATCGTCATCGCGACGACCAACTCGACCATGGTGAAACCACGGCGGCGATCCGCACTCAGCGGCAGACCGGGATTTCGTGGGGAGAGCACTGCTTCTATTCTAGACCGCGTTGCATCGCACGAGACGGGTAATTACCACGGAAACACGGAACTCACGGAATTTTAGGAGCCGGATTTTCCGCGTATTCCGTGATGCCGTGGTGAACCCTCCGGTACTTTAGACGCACCACTTAGTGAACGGTAATGATGGCTTGCGAGCCGCTGGCCGGGGTACTCTGCTGGGCCGCATTTTTCAAATTGGCGCGGTTGATGCTGAGCGTCGCCTGTCCCGGAGCTCTCGCCTGGAAAGTCAGAGTGAACACCGAACCGTCGCCCGTGATGCCATTCGCTCCCGGTGGCCGGGAAGCAGTCACCTGAAGAATTCCCGCCATGCTGTCATCGCGGTTCACCAGGGCGACCGTTTGCCCATCCTGCGAAAGTAGCGGGCCACTGGAGACGTTCACCACTTGCAACACGCGCGGGTTGTACATGATCTGCAAAGGCACGGAGAAGATGTTCTGGCCGCCGGTGAGATTCACGTTGACGGTGAAAGTCGATCCTGCGGGCTGATCGACGGTTGGCGGGTCGAAGCTCACGATGGGGCTGCCGATCGGGGCGGTTGCCGCTGTCGGCTGCACCGAAGCCGGCTGCGCTCCATTGGCCTGGGGCTGCATTTGCGGCCTGGGCTGCGCCGGATTGTTCATCGCTCCCTGCGGTGCGCCAGACTGCGGGGCCTGCGGTCCGGGCTGCGGCGGAGTGTCGCGCCGCAACTGAATGGTATTCGCCGTACCCACGTCGATCGCCTTCAGGTTGCTCGGGAAGATGTCCTGCGC
The DNA here is from genome assembly GCA_963747045.1 of uncultured Acidobacteriaceae bacterium. GTDB lineage: Bacteria > Acidobacteriota > Terriglobia > Terriglobales > Acidobacteriaceae > Bog-257. Next base: position 105,376 of record CAVVDN010000005.1, read on the forward strand.
CCGCACAATATGGGGGATCAGGATAAAGACGATTTCATTCGTGTTGTTGTCGGTTTGCGTGGCGGAGAAGAGATATTTGAACAGCGGGATGTTCGCTAGACCTGGAATACCGGAGAGATTTCTGGTTTTCGTGTCTTCCAGGATACCGCCGAGAATATTGACCTCGCCTTCTTTCATGCGGATCTCATTCTCGATCTTGCGCTGTCCGATGACCGGCTGTTGAATGCCGCCAATATTCTGGTACGAATCGACAGCGGAAATATCCATCGCCAGCTTCAGCGTGACTTCGTCCAGACCGTGCACGTGTGGCGTGATGTCGATATTGACGCCGACGTCGATGTAGTTGAATTGCGTGTTGACCAATGGGTTGATACCGACGCCGCCGATGCCCGGCTGGAACGAACCAGTAGCTACGGGAACGCGCTCGCCGATTTTCAGCGACGCCTTCTGCCCATCCGACGCCCGGATTTGCGGCTGCTGAATCAGCTTGCTGCTGCTGTCGGTCATCAGGAAATTCGCCGTGGCCGCCGGAATAGTCACCGAGAAGTTCGTCGCATTCAGATGGGCCAGAGTATTCAGGCTGATCGTTCCGGTGTTGCCGTTGGAGGTGGTGACCGTCCCACCCGCGCCCGAATTGCCGTTGACCGTCGTCGATGACGTTGTTCCGGTGCTCTCCTGCAGCTGCACGGAGACGTTCGTCGGCGGGTTGATGCCCAGGTTGCGCATCTTGTCGCGCGTAACCTGCATGATGGCAACTTCGACCACGACCTCCGGCTTCGACTTGTCGAGGTCCTCGATCAGTTTCTGCGCCATCACAATCTGGTCGGGCGTGCCCCGCACGACGATCGCCTGTTGCGACGGAAACTGCTGCAGCCGCTGCGTATCCAGCAATGTTCGCAGGATGTTCACCAGGTCCTGCAACTCGTTCGGCATCGAAAGATTGGTCAGATAAAACGTGCGAATGACGCTCTGTTCCAGCTCTTTGCGCTTTGCCGGCGTGTCCGCAGCAACGAAGATAGTGTTCTGCGTGACCGGCCGCCAGAAAGTCTTCGACTCCAGCGCCGTGATCTCCAGCGCCTCCTGCAACGTCACTCCGTTCAGATCAACCTTGATGCGCTTGGAGACGTAATCGGGATCGAACAAAACATTGACGCCGGCCAGACGTCCAATCGTTTCGTAAACGGTCTTCGCATCTTCGGTCAGCTTGAGCGTGATCGGTGTCTGTGAGATCGGCGCCAGCTCGACGGGCCCGGTTGCCTCTTCCATGCGCTTGTTGAGACCCGTCTCTGTGCTGGCCTGCGGCGCCGTGGGGTTCAGACTCTTTTGGATGAGCACGCGGCATTTGTTGGCCATCTGCTGCGCAATGAAGCTGGAAGGATCGATGGCGCTCGCCTGCTCAAAGTCGGTAAGCGCTTCCTGCAGCTTACCGGCATTCATCAGGAGTTCGCCCTGATGCACATAAGCGGCGGCGGCCAGGAAGCGTACATATTCGTACGAAGACCGGTAGGTTAGATCGGTGGGCCTGAGCTGGTAAGCCTTGTAATAAAAGTTATAAGCGGAAATGTAGTCCTGGCGGGCCTCGGCGTCCTTGCCCTTCTGGTAAAGCTGTTTGGCTTCTTTATCGGCGGAGGCGAACGCCGCCACTGCAAGAACTAGCAGCAGCGTCAGCAAACTGGTAAAACGCTTCATTACGTTCCTTGCAACCCCGGGGAATTGGACCGGATCTCGCGCTCCGTACGGCTGATACCAGGTTCCGGATGTAAGACTTGGACCCACGTTAAACGTGAGCATCATTCACGCATCGACTCCCCATCGAAGCTTGCGATGAAGATGACGCGATCGCCGCGATTATAGCATCTCGGAACGCATATAGGCTGCGATGTTCATCGTCTGTTAGCATGACGAATTCGTGTGATAAAGAGCGCCGGCGGCGGTTGGTTCTCGCCCGAGATTTTGCTCTGCATCACAGCACGACCCTTCGACTGCGCTCAGGGCAGGCCTTCCAGTCGTGCCGAAAAACGCGTATTTTCATTTCTTGAGCCGGCTCGAGCCGGCGACGCAAATGCCACGTCAACCAGGCACAGTCCGTCCCGAGAAAAAGACGAACGCGCGCCGCGATCCCACCGCCAGCGGCGAACGCGATGCCTCGCAAAATCGGGCGGCGTCGCACAACTACTTCCTGCTCGAAAAGTTCGAAGCCGGCATCGCGCTCCGCGGAACCGAAGTCAAGTCGGTGCGCAACGGTCGCGCGCAACTCAAAGACGCTTACGGCCTGGTGAAAGACGGCGAACTCTGGCTGATCAACGCGCACATCGGTCCCTACGAGCACGGCAACATCTTCAATCACGAGCCGCTGCGCACGCGAAAACTTCTTGTGCACAAGAACGAACTGCACAAGCTCATCGGCAAGACGCAGCAGAAGGGCCTGACTCTCATTCCCACGCGGCTCTACTTCAAGAACGGGCGGGTTAAAGTCGAGATGGCGCTGGCGAAAGGTAAGCAGACCTGGGACAAGCGCGAAACCGAGCGCCGCAGAACCGCCGATAAGGAAGCGCGTGAGGCGATCACGAGAAGTCGTAGGAGCTAGCTAACCTCGTTCGAGGCGAATATGCGGACGCGCATCATGTACATCGAGTACAAGGGTGACGGCCTCGTCGGGCCCGCGAGGATAGGCCGCGTCACTTACTCGAAAACCGGGAGCACGCTCTACTATGGTGGCAAGTCGTTTGCGAGCCTGAAAGGTGCCGGTGTCAAGGCTAACTACTACGACGAGGCGACCCGCGAGCACTACTGGATTTCCGGACCGCGAAAGGACGGAGCAGACGCCTTGTACCGAACGAATGTCCCCACCGAGATCGACGAAGACGTTCGCGAGGAATATTGGGTTGAGATCCGCAATAAGCCGGGTTTGAAATCGCGAAAGCACACGTGAGGCACAGCTTCGTGGCGCCTTCCCAAGACCCCAAAACGGGAGTCGTTCCCAACGCCTCGCCCCGCATTGACTTAGCTTTTCCCACCTTCGATAATAGTTAAGTTAGGGTAGGATCCGCCTCACCCCGGCGCTCCTGCCCTACTCATGTCTTGGGGTAACGGAGTTGTTTGTCACGAGCCAGCTTCCCGCCAGCAAAACCTCACATCCACTCTCTCTAGTTCACTTTTCTTCGCGTAAGTCTCTGGGGCTCAAATTTTTACGTGTAACCCACAGGGGCTCAAATATTTGCAGACGTGTTCTTTTGCCTTCAACAACTTACGAGGGGTTCAAGGGAGGGGGGTACCCGCCCCGCGCAGGAGAGCATATTCCGAGCCGCGGCCGTCCTGCTCGAAATCGGAGATTGGTAGATAATCGAGAGTTTGGAAAGAACAGAAATCATGAGCATGAAAACGACGATTCACACCGCATCACCTTCCCAGCTTGACACCGAATGCCTCGTCGTCACTGTCGTCGACAACGCGGGCGAACCCAAGAACGAGGGCAAACCGGCAAAGCCCAAGCCGCAACTCCTGACCGACGACAAAGCCGTGCTTAATGCCGCGGCGGACCTCATGGCCTCTGGCGAGGTCACCGGCAAGATGCTGGAGACGACTTTGCTTCACAAGCCGTCGAGACTAAAAGCCAAGCGACTGCTGCTGATCGGTGGCGGCAAGGCAAAGAAATTCAGCCCAGCCGAGCTGCGCAAGCTGGCCGGCGCAGCGGTCCGCGCCTTGAAGGCGAAAGGCGTCAAGAGCTTCGCGTTCGTGATGCCCAGCGGCGTGGACGACGCCGCGAAGGTCATCGTCGAAGGCGCGCTCGTCGGCGACTTCGAGCCCAACTACTACCAGAGCGATCGCGATGACAAGAAAATTGACAAGCTGGTCATTGTCGCCAAGGGCGGCGACGAGAAGGCGCTGAAACAATCTGCCGAGCAGGGCCGCATCTTCGGCGAGTCGCAGAACTTCACCCGCGACCTGGTCAATGAGCCCGGCAATCATATGACGCCGACCATCCTCGCCGAGCGCGCGCAGAAGATGTGCGACGAAGTAGGTCTGCAGTGCGAAGTCTACGGCGGCGACAAAATTCGCGAGCTGAAGATGGGCGCCTTCTGGAGCGTCGCGCAAGGCTCCGAGGAAGATCCCAAACTCATCATCATGCGCTACGAGCCCGCAGGCGCGCCGGAGAAACCGGTGCTCGGCCTGGTCGGCAAAGGCATTACGTTCGATAGCGGGGGCATCTCGATCAAGCCGGCCGACGGCATGGAGAAGATGAAGTACGACATGGCCGGCGGCGCGGCGATGATCGGCGCCATGCGCGCCATCGCGCAGCTCAAGCCCAACCTGCGCGTCATCGGCATCGTCTGCGCCAGCGAGAACATGCCCTCCGGCAAAGCGCAGAAGCCGGGAGACGTGCAGATCGCGATGTCGGGAAAATCCATCGAGATCATCAACACCGACGCCGAAGGCCGCCTGGTTCTCGCCGATGGCCTGCACTACGCGCGGCAGCTCGGCGCGACGCATTTGATCGACGCGGCGACGCTGACTGGCGCGTGCGTGGTCGCGCTGGGCATGGTGAATGCCGGCGTCTTCGACAACAATGACGAGTTCTACGAGGCGTTCAATCGCGCGCTGAAGACCTCGGGTGAGAAGATGTGGCGCCTGCCGGCTGAGGACGACTATCGCGACCTGATCAAGTCCGACATCGCGGATATCAAGAACACGGGCGGGCGCTGGGGCGGCGCGACCACGGCCGCGATGTTCCTGAAAGAATTCGTTGGCGACACGCCGTGGATTCACCTCGACATCGCAGGCGTCGCGTGGATGGAAGACGGCAAGCCCTGGATCGCCAAGGGTCCGTCGGGCGTTCCGGTGCGTTCGCTGGCGGAGTTCGCGCAGCAGTTCGCGACCAATGGAGGCGGCTCGAAATCGTGAGCGCGGCGGAGGTTCGACTGAAGATTGTTGTCCGCATAGTGGCTGGGTTGTTCCTGGCACTGGTGAGCACGGCTGCATGGGCGCAGTCGCGCGCCACGCTGGACGTTAACGAGACTTTGTTCAGCGTGGTCTCGGCCATGAACGTTTGCGGATACGATCAGGAGCTCAATATCTCTTCGCCCATTCGCATGGAGGTACGCGCCGACCTGGTCGAGGCCAGCAAGTCGCCGGAGGCGGCGACAGCAGCGAAAGAAATGTGCCGCTTTTATCGCGACCATCAGTTGGGCGACCAGGCTCACGACCTGGCGCAGTACGTGTCGCTCGCCCTCAACCTGGGCCTGCCGCCCGAGTTTCATCCCAAGCTGGCCGAGTCCGACCTGCCGCCCGATGCCGCCTACATTCTTGGCTTTGTTCCCCTGCTGAAGCAGTACTACAAGGCTGCGAGCCTGCATTCCATCTGGCTGAAGCATCAGCGCGAGTACCTGGCCCTCATCGACCAGTACCACGCGCCGGTAGCGGGAATGATCACCTCCACCGATAACTATCTGCGCATGCCGACGTCCGGGTTTGCCGGCCGCAGCTTCAATGTCTATCTGGAACCGATGAGCGCTCCCGGACAGGTGAATTCGCGAAACTATCTTCAGGATTATTACTACGTGGTCGTTTCGCCGGCGGCCGACAATCTGCACATGGACGCGCTCCGCCACACGTACCTGCATTTCGTGCTGGATCCGCTGGTCTTCCGGCGCGGCACCTCGCTCGACCGGTTGAAACCGATTCTGCAGCCGCTGCAGCGGGCGCCGATGTCGGAGGAGTACAAACGCGACACCGGTCTGCTGGTCATCGAGTGCCTCATCAAGGCGATCGAGGCGCGCACCCCTGCCAACTCGAAAACGCCGGAGAAAGATCGTATCGCTTTGGTGAGGAAAGATGAGGAACAGGGCTTCATCCTGACCGGCTACTTCTACGATCAATTGCGAGCTTTCGAAAAAGGCGGCACAGGATTGCAGACCGCATTTCCGGACTGGCTGCACGATATCGAAGTCGATCGAGAGAAGAAACTGGCCAGCCAGATTACGTATGCTTCCCAGGCTGAGCCGGAGGTGGTGAAGGCCTCAAAACCTGCATCCCAGAAGAAGATCGATTCCGCCGAACGAGCTCTGGCCAGCGGCAATCCTGCCGAAGCTGGTCGGCTGGCGCAGGAAAGCCTGGATGCCAATGAAGATCCGGCGCGCGCTTATTTCGTATTGGCCAAGGTGGCCAGCCTGGCTGGGCAGATGCAGGCTGCGGAGAATGATTTCCAGAAGGCGCTGGAGGGAGCGAAAGATCCTCACGTGATTGCCTGGTCGCACATTTATCTGGGGCGCATCTTTGACATCCAAGACAACCGCGAAGTTGCCGTCGCCCAGTACAAAGCGGCACTCGCCACCACCGACATTCCGGAAGACGCCAGGAATGCGGCTGAACGCGGATTGCAGACAGCGTACCAGCCTCCTACGGCCAAGCGGGAAGACGAATAACGATGAAGAACCGAGAGCGACTGGCCAAGCGGAAAGGTAAAGAAGAAAGAAGCGAGGAATGAAGACAACAGCACTGCTGACAGCAATCCTTTTGGGTTCGGCAATGGCGTCGGCGCAGAGCAATGCGGGCCAGACAACTCCGCCGGCGAACCAGGCTCCGGCGCAAAGCACAAGTGGCCAGTCAACGACGGGCGCGGCAGGTCAAGCGCCGGCTGGTGGGCAAGCGGCTCCGGCCAATAGCGGACATCGTATGCTGCAGGCCAAGTCGCAGGACGAGATGAAGGCCTATCAGAATGCTGACGCCGCCATTAAAGCCGATCCGGCGCAGGCGGAGGCGGCGGCGAACGACTTTGCCGCCAAGTTTCCCGACAGCGAGCTGCGGGCTGCGTTGTACATGAAGGTCGTGAACATGTACGCCCAGGCCAACAATAGCGAGAAGGTCGTCGAGATCGGGCGTAAAGCCATCGCCGCGGATCCAACCAATCCCATTCCGCTGATGGAGGTCGCCTCAACGCTGGCCGAGACTACGCGCGACACCGATCTCGACCGCGAGCAGCGCCTGGCGGAGGCGGCGAAGGATGCTCACGCCGCAATCGACAACATCGATACCGGCCTGCTGGTTCCCGCCAATGCCGACCCGGAGCGAGTGGCCGGAGCGAAGCGAACCATCCTTACCAACTCGTATGACACGCTGGCCATGGTCGACATGGCGCGAACCGATTACGGCAACGCCATCACCAACCTCGAGAAGGCAATCGACGAGAGCAAGGGCAATCCTGACCCGGTGCTGTATCTCCGCTTGTCGGTGGCCCAGGACAAGCTGCAACAGTATCCGCAGGCGCTGGATTCGGCGAACAAAGCGGTGCAATATTCTAAAGACGGAACTGCGGCGCAAAATTTAGCGAAACAGCAGCAGGAACGGATGCAAAAGCTGGTCGCGGGATCGCAAGGTGGGAGCGCGGCAACGCCGCCGGCTCCTAAACCTTCGCCAACGCCTGGAGCGCAGACGACTCCGTCGCCGGCGCCCGCTCAGCCGAGCCCGACTCACTGATCGATAAGCTGATGACTTCCACGGCCTCCAAGACTGCGATGTTGGAAGGAGCTCTCGGACACGCGTTTCAGCGTCCCGAGCTCCTGGTGCAAGCGCTGACCCACGCCTCCTATGCGCGGGAGGCGGAATCGCAAGCTCCCGGCGCTGACCATCCCGACAACGAGCAGATGGAATTCCTCGGCGATGCCGTGCTCTCGTTCGTGGTCAGCCAGGAACTCTTCCGGCGCTTTCCTGAGTACCATGAAGGCGAGCTTTCCAAGCTGCGCGCCCATATCGTGAGCGCGCGTCGCCTGCTGCGTCCTGCGAACGAACTGAAGATCGGCGATTATCTGCACCTGGGACGAGGCGAGGAGCGCAGCGGCGGGCGAAACAAGAGCGCGCTGCTGGTGGACACTCTGGAGGCCATCATCGCCGCGTTGTTTCTGGACGCCGGCTTGCAGGTCGCGCACCAATTCATTCTCGAACACATTCTTGAGCCGGAGCTGGTTGAGATCGGCAGCTGCGGCAAAGAGCTTCCGGTCATGGACTACAAGTCGGCGCTGCAGGAAGCGCTGCATGCCGCCGGGCGCCTTCCGGCCCGCTATCTTACGGTCAAGGAAGAAGGTCCCGACCATCGCAAGATGTTCACGGTGGAGGCGCACATTTCGGCGTCACCCGGCGGCGGCGAAGCCTTCAACTGCCGCAGCGAAGGAAGCACCAAGAAAGCCGCAGAACAAGCAGCGGCGCGCCTGGCCTGGGAACGTCTACAATTACTGCAAGGCCGCTCAGCAGTCGAAAGGCCTGCTGCGAGGGCGACGCATCCTGAGCACTCATGACCGAAGCAGGCGTCCAGCAACAACCCCTCGCTACCGTCGAATCTCCGCCAGCGGCGCCGCCGGTCCGCGACCCGAGCGGTTTTTATTCGCTACAGTCGATTGCCGGCACGATTGTGATTGCAATCTTCGTAATCACCTTCCTCGTGCAGGCGTTTCAGATCCCTTCGGAATCGATGGAGAAGACGCTTCTGATCGGCGACTACTTACTGGTCGACAAAGCGCATTATGGACATTCGAGTCTTTGGAGCTGGCTGCTCCCTTATCGGCCAGTCCAGCGGCAGGACATCATTGTGTTTCGCTTTCCCATTAATCCACGCCAATACTTCGTGAAACGCGTCGTTGCCATACCCGGCGATCGAGTGCGCCTGGTCGACAAGCATGTCTATGTGAACGGGGTCCGGCAGAACGATTCCTACGCGACGTTCCGACCAGCCTGGCGGGATAGATTCCGCGACGAGTTTCCCGACGGCGGCCTTGACGGCGACGGCGACGGGAATTCTGCCGCCTGGTTCAAGCAGGCCCGCAAGCTGATCGACAACGGCGAGTTGATCGTGCCGGAGAATTCCTACTTCGTGCTCGGCGACAACCGGGATAACAGTGAGGACTCGCGCTATTGGGGCTTTGTTCCGCGGGAAAACGTCGTGGGACGCCCGCTGATGATTTACTGGTCGATGGACCGCGACGAGTTCGCCATGGCCAGCGCGCCGGCGTCTGGTAAACTTGCGAGTTTGACCTCGGATGTCGCGCAATGGTTGAGCTGTATGCGCTGGCAGCGCGTGTTGCGGGTCCCGCGATGACGCGAACCCCAGCTCGCACGAAACCGGATCCTAAGGAAAAAATTTTGGCCTCCCCCAAGAAGATGGCAAAAGCCGCGCCGCAGCGCGCGACCGAAAAGCCGCAGCCGGCCAAGCCGACGAAACCGGAGAAGCAGAAAGAAACCACGCCGGAGTTCATCGCGTCCATCGCCATCGTCCTGGTCACCGGGCTTTTCATCATCACCTTCACGCTGCAGGCCTTCACCATTCCCTCCAGTTCGATGGAGAACACGCTGCTGATTGGCGATCACCTGTTTGTCGACAGGATTCTGCTCGCGCCCGCAACCAAGTGGATTGGGAAGTTGATTCCCTATCGCCAGCCGCGGCACGGTGATGTCTTCGTGTTCATCTCGCCGGCACAGCCTGGTCTGTACATCGTCAAGCGCGTTATGGGCTTGCCTGGGGATCGTATTCATCTGGAGAATGGCGTCGTCTATCGCAACGGTGAACGGCTGAACGAACCGTATGTCGTCCGCAAGGGCGATTTCATTCCCTATCGCGACAACTTCCCTTCCGTACCGGTCAGCGACTTTGAGGACGTCACGCCGGAATGGCGCGCCGAACTTCCCTCGTTCATCCAGAACGGCAATCTTGTCGTGCCCCCGAACAGCGTCTTCGCCATGGGCGACAATCGTGACGTCTCGCTCGACAGCCGCTACTGGGGATTTGTGCCGTTCGAAAACGTGATTGGCCGGCCGATGTTCATCTATTGGTCGTTCATCACTCCGCGAGACGAGTACGAACGCCAAGGCATTGGTGACCGGCTTGAATGGCTGGGCAATATCGTCCTTCACTTCTTCAGCCAGACTCGCTGGTCTCGGATGTTCCACGTGGTGCACTGATGCGGCGCCGTACCTCGCGGCGGTTAATGTGGGCCGTGCTGTTGGTATTCCTGCTCGGACTCGTCCTGCCTCCGTTCATCAATGTCAATCGCTACCGGGCGCGCGTCGCAGGCGCCATCAGCCGCGCGCTGGGTCGCGACGTCAGCGTGGCGCGCATTCAGCTGCGTCTGCTCCCTCGTCCTGGGCTGGTGCTATCCAACTTCGTGGTCGCCGACGCGCCTTCCTACGGCGCCGAACCGATGCTGCGTTCGGACACCGTGACGGCATACATCCGTCTGACTTCGCTGTGGCGCGGCCGGATGGAAATTGGCACGCTCGACCTCGACAATCCCAGCCTCAATCTGGTTCGCCGCTCAGACGGGCACTGGAACGTCGAAGACCTGGTCGAGCGCGCCTCACAGGCCAGTCCTGCTCCTACTGGCGAGCGCCGCGCCGAGTCGCGTCCGCGATTCCCCTACGTTGAGGCATCCGCCGGCCGCATCAACTTCAAGCTGGGAGAAGCGAAGAAGCCCTTCGCCTTCACCGACGCCGATTTCGCACTGTGGCTGGATTCGGAAAGCTCATGGGGCGTGCGAATGGAAGCGCGTCCGGTTCGCACCGACGTCAACATCAGCGATACCGGCACGTTGAAACTCGATGGGCGCTTCCAGCGTGCCGCAAACCTGCGCGACACCGCGATCTATTTGCGGATCAACTTCAGCGATGGCCCGCTAGGGCAACTTACGAAGCTGGCCTACGGACGCGATCGCGGATGGCGCGGCACGTTACGCGCCAGCTCCGTTCTCGCGGGCTCGCCGGCAAAGCTCAACGTGACGCTGGACGCCCAGGTTGACGATTTCCGGCGCTACGACATTGCGTCCGGCGAAGCTCTGCGTTTGCGCTCACATTGCACCGGATCTTACTCTTCCGACGGCGACTCGCTGTATGACCTGCGCTGCGAATCTCCTGTCGCGAGTGGCGTTTTGCGCGTTCGTGGTGATGCGCAAGCTTGGGGAGCGCAGGGCTATGAACTGGGCATCTCGGGCGAACACATACCGGCTGACCGGCTGGTCGCATTCGCCCGGCACGTGAAGAAGGATCTTCCGCCGGACCTGACCGCGACGGGTGAGGTGAATTGCGCCTTTGCGGTGCGCCGTGAGCCGGGCAAGCGGCCGCAGTGGTCAGGCGGAGGTCAGACGCAGTCGTTTGCCCTGCACGCCGGCGTACTCAAGCAGCCCATGGAACTGGGAGAAGTGCAATTTGCCATTCCCGAAGCCAACGTATCGGCCCCTAAGAAAAAACATGGGCTGCTTCACGTCCAGCCGGTCGTAGCGACTCCTGCTTTTCAGCTCGTGGTCACGCCGTTCGCTCTGCCCTTGGGAGCGGCCTCCCCTGCGACCGCCGGAGCTGAGTTCGATGCGCAGAACTATAACGTCCACGTGAAAGGTGGCGCAGAGCTGGGCACGCTGCTGAATGCGGCGCAAGCTGTCGGCATCGGCACACCTGGTGTTGGATTAGCGGGATCGGCGCAGTTGGACTTGACGATTGCTGGAACGTGGATGGGTTTTCCGGTGCCTGCACCCTCCGGTAAAGTGCAGGTAAAGACGGCCACAGCCGAGCTGCAGGGAATTTCAGAACCACTGGCTCTCGATTCGGCTTCGCTGACGCTGGAAAACCAGATGGTGAAGATCAGCTCTTTTTCCGCGGGCTTCACCAAGGGCGGCGAGCTTTCCGGATCAGCCACATTCCCCGTACATTGCAGCGGCCCGGAGAATTGCCTGCTGCAGTTCGACGTTCGCGCCGACGACATTTCTCTGGCGCGCCTGAATCAGCTCTTTAATCCTGCATTGGGGCAGCCGTGGTATCACCTGCTGGAAATCGGGCGCAGGCACGACGACATTCTGCTGAAGCTTCATGCACAGGGGCATTTCTCAGTACCGAAGTTGGAGCTGGGAACGACGACGGCCACCAACGTCAACGGCTCCATCGAACTTTCTTCCGGCAAGCTGCGCCTGCCCGAGCTGCGCGCCGATCTTCTCGGAGGTCACGAGGATGGGTCCTGGCTGGCCGACTTCACCGTGTCGCCGCCACGCTTCATGGGCAACGGCGTCGTCAGCAAAATGTCGGTCTCGCAAGTTGCCGCCCTCATGCATGACAATTGGGCGACTGGCGCCGTCGACGCCAGCTTCAGCGTGATGCTCTCGGGGCTCACGGCGGCCAAGCTTCGAAGCACTGCGGGCGGAACTGCTGACTTCACCTGGAACAACGGCTCGCTCCGGCACGTGTCGCTTGACAGTCGTGGAGCACCGGTATCGTTCTCGAAGTTCACCGGCAAGCTGTCGTTACAAGATGGGACATTTACTTTCAGCGATGGCAAGATGCAATCGGCTGGCGCTAATTATGCCGTGCAAGGCAAAGCGTCCTATGACCGGACTCTCGCGATGAAGCTTGAACGCTCCAGCGGGCCTTCGTATCTCATTTCTGGCACCATCGACAACCCACACGTGGAGACCGTCGCCACGCCTGCAGAGGCCGCGCTGCGATGAGAAGTCGGAACTCAGTGGCGATTGGATTGGCAGCGGTATTGGCGGTCGGAGCTTTGGCGCAACAGGCGAGTCACAGCTCGGCCTTTCGTTCTATGGAGCGGAAGATCGCATTCCTCAACACGAATGCCGCCAGGTCTCATCCCGATCCAAAGCCGGTCGATCTCACCGAGTCCGAAGCCAATGCCTACTTCAATGAAGGCGGAGTCAAGCTGCCCAAGGGTGTCAGCAATGTCCGCCTGGCCGCTCTGCCCGGTCAGATCGAAGGCCGCGCGCAGGTTGACTTCGAGCAGATTATGCAGCGCCGGGGCCAGAGCAATCCGCTTTACGGCCTGTTCAGTGGCCAGCATGAGGTTCACGCCACCTCGCAAGCCAGTGGCGCGAACGGCGTCGGGACGATTCGAATCCAGTCTGTCGAGCTCGACGGCATTCAGGTACCACAATTCGCCCTCGAGTGGTTCGTCGAGCACTACTTGGCGCCGAAATACAAGAATGTGGGCATGACCAGCACGTTCAAACTCCCGCTGCGCATCCAAAGCGCAGTGGTCGAGAAGGCAAGAGTTGTGCTCGAACAGCGATGAATTTGATTACCGTTTGTACCAACGTCGAAATCTTCTCATTCGGGCTGTCACATACTTCTTGAACTCTCAATGCAACCGGCGTTAAGCTGTTCGGCCTATGCTAGCCCGCTTTGTCTGCGGATTTCTTCTGCTCGCTTCTCTTGCTGCCGGACAACAAAAAACTGATCTCTCAGGAGAATATGACGGTCATCTCGGGCCCTTGTCGGTGAAGCTGCATGTGACTACCGCCCCTGATGGCTCTTTGTCGGGTACGGTCGACAGCCCGCAGCAAAACCTGGTTGGCGTTCCGTGTAGCGACTTTCACCTGAACGGAAATTCCCTCAGCTTTCGCGTCCCCATGGCAAATGGCAGTTGGATAGGATTTGTCAGCCCTGACGGCAATACGTTATCGGGAATGTGGAATCAAGGCTACCCGATGCAGTTAGACCTGAAGCGTGTGGTTGCTACCGCTGCGATCCCTGCAGGTGCGGCCAACGCTGCTGTATCCCCAGCGGGTCCTGGCGACGTGAAATGGGACGACTACACCTTCAAATACAATCCCACCGGCACCATGGCCGAAGTTTACGAAGGGAACAAGGTCGTCGGTTCGATCCTCACCGTAAATGGACAACAGCAGGTTCTTCCTCTTCCCGGCACGGATGGCGAAAAGCTGAAGAAATCGTTTGCCGACTACCAGGCCTTCAGCGCACGCAATCATTCGGGAACGCCACCCGCGGCCGCGGCTACGGCGCCGCAGCCAACACCAGTTCCGGCCGCAGCCGTTTCGCCCCCAGCTCCGGCGATGCCGGGTTCAGCGCCTTCCACAAGTGGGCAAATCCAATTCGACGATGGGGCGAAGAGCGTCACAGTGCCGCAACCGGACGGTGTCAAAGTGGTCTTCGTCGGGGAAGATGTCAAAGTATACGGCTATCGCCGGGGCAACTATATTCTTCGTCATCAGAAAGGGAGTGCGGGTAGGTTCCTGGAGCACGATGTTCTTCATTCCCAGGCTGCAGGCGGAAGCTTGTCCGGAGGAGGTATCGAGTTCCTGCACGAAGGCGGCGGAATTATCTACGACTCCGGTATGGGCGGCTACAACCTCCAGGAGAGCCCGCAAGTCCTCATGGCGAAGCAGCTCTCTCAAATTGCCGTTGCTGCCGTGACTGATGTCCGCAAGGTCTCCGGTCACGAGACCTTCACCCCTCCGGGCTACAACACCATCAAAGAAATTTCGCAGTATCGCCTGCGGTCCGACGGCTCTCGTTGAGCAATTTCAGTCTTGGATGAGTCGTAAATTGCTGCTCGATTCGCACCGTGCAGGTGCCTGGTTTTTCGAATAGCCGGAACGGTCAAAGCGCGACAAAATCGCCGCAACCTCTGGCCCGCCATTAACATCTAAAACTTGACAACGATTCACTCAAGTTCTATAGTGACTCTGCTATAAGGAGCGTGTTGCTGAACTTAATACATATATTTCAGCAACTTACAAGATTCAACCCTGAAGGAGGGTGGCTGCAATGGCAAAGATTATCGGTATTGACTTGGGCACCACCAATTCAGTGGTCGCCGTCATGGAAGGCGGCGAGCCCAAAGTCATCCCCAACGAAGAAGGCGGGCGCACGACGCCCTCGGTGGTCGGCTTCACCAAGAACGGCGAGCGGCTGGTCGGCCAGGTCGCCAAGCGCCAGGCCATCACCAACCCGGAGAACACCATTTACTCCATCAAGCGGTTCATGGGCCGTCGTTATGACGAAGTGAACGAAGAGATGAAGATGGTGCCCTACAAGGTCGTCCGCTCGGGCGACCACGTCGCGGTGATGGCGCAGGGCAAGGAATACACTCCGCCCCAAATCTCCGCTTACATTTTGCAGAAGCTGAAGAAGGCTGCGGAAGACTATCTCGGCGAAACCGTGACCGACGCGGTCATCACCGTGCCGGCATACTTCAACGACGCGCAGCGCCAGGCGACCAAGGACGCCGGCCAGATCGCAGGCCTGAACGTGAAGCGCATCATCAACGAGCCGACCGCGGCCGCGCTGGCCTACGGGCTCGACAAGAAGAAGGACGAGACCATCGCCGTGTATGACTTCGGCGGCGGCACCTTCGACATTTCGATCCTGGAAGTCGGCGAAGGCGTCATCGAGGTGAAGTCCACCAACGGCGACACTCACCTCGGCGGCGACAACATCGACCAGCGGATCGTTGACTGGCTCATCGACGAGTTCAAGAAGGACGAAGGTCTGAACCTGCGCGACAAAGGCAACGAGATGGCGCTACAGCGTCTGCGTGACGCGGCTGAGCGCGCCAAGATCGAGCTCTCCACCACGATGCAGACCGAGATCAACCTGCCGTTCATCACGGCCGATGCAAGCGGCCCCAAGCATCTGGTCAAGACGCTCACTCGCGGCAAGCTCGAGGAGATGGTGAAGGACATCATCGACCGCTCGATCGGCCCCTGTAAGGCGGCGATCAAGGACGCGGGGATCAGCCCCGACCAGATCAACGAGGTCGTACTGGTTGGCGGACAGACGCGCATGCCGCGCATTCAACAACTGGTGAAGGAGATCTTCGGCAAGGAGCCGCACAAGGGCGTGAACCCGGACGAAGTCGTCGCGGTCGGCGCTGCGATTCAGGGCGGCGTGCTCGGCGGCGAGGTGAAGGACCTGCTCTTGCTCGACGTGACTCCGCTGACGCTGTCGATCGAGACGATGGGCGGCGTGGCTACGCCGATGATCCCGCGCAACACGACCATCCCGACCAAGAAGTCGGAGATGTTCTCGACCGCGGCCGACAATCAGACGTCGGTTGAGGTGCACGTGATGCAGGGCGAGCGTCCCATGGCGCGCGACAACCGCACGCTGGGCAAGTTCCACCTGACCGGTCTGCCGCCGGCGCCCCGTGGCGTGCCGCAGATCGAGGTCACCTTCGACATCGACGCTAACGGAATCCTGAATGTCAATGCGAAGGACATGGCCACCGGCAAGGACCAGAAGATCACGATCACGTCGTCTTCGGGTTTAAGCAAGGACGAGGTCGAGCGTATGGCGAAGGACGCCGATGCGCACGCGGCCGAGGACAAGGCCAAGCGCGAGGAGGTCGAGGCGCGCAACCAGCTCGACGGCATGGTGTACAACATCGAGAAGATGCTGCGCGAGCACGGCGACAAGATCTCCGGCCAGGAGCGCAGCGACGTGGAGAACGCTCTCGCCGACGCGAAGAAGGCGCTGGAGGGAACGGACGCCAGTGCGATGAACAAGGCCCGCGAGAACCTGACGCAGGCCTCGCACAAGCTGGCCGAAGCCATGTACAAGGCCACTTCCACGCAAACGCCGCCGGCGGGTGGTCCCGCTCCGGGAGGCGACGGCCAAGCCGAAGGCGGCGAGAAGAAGAAGGACGAAGGCGTGATCGACGCCGAGTACGTGGACGTCGAGGACAAGAAATAAGCTCTCAGCCGTCAGCTATGAGCTATGGGCGAAGCGGGGGCGTGATAAACGCCCCTTCGTCTTGGCGAAAGACGAGAGCGAAATCGAAACAAGAAGGACTCCCCGGAATCGAAGGACAACTTGAGGTTTGAAGTAAACAACCAGTCATATATGTTGACGTTCAATCGCGAAGACGGACGCTGGTACCTGGTCACCTCCGGCATCGGCGGCCGCATGAAGGCAATCCCGGTGATCAACGACGACGAGCAGGGATTTATCCCGACCATGGTCGTCCCTGTCGGCGACGGCGGACAAGCGAGCATTAACTGATGTGTCCCACTCATCCGAAAAGCGCGGATGAGTGGGGCACCCAGGTTCTTGGTAATTGCTAGCTGCGAAACATGGCAACCACCACCAATAAGGACAAGGACTATTACGGCGCCCTCGGGGTGAAGAAAACCGCCTCGGCGGAGGACATCCGCAAGGCGTTCCGTAAACTTGCGCGCAAATACCATCCCGACGTGAATCCCGGGGACAAGTCTGCCGAAGAGAAGTTCAAGCAGATCTCCGAAGCCAACGACATCCTCAGCGATCCCAAGAAGCGCAAGATCTACGACCAGCTCGGCTTCTACTCGGACAATATCGATCCTGCGGCGGCCGAAGCGTACGCGCGTGGTGGCGGCTTTGGTGCAGGCGGATTCGGAGGCCCGGGACAAGGTGCGGGCGCGGGCAACGCGCGCACCTACACCACGCAAGAAGTGCCCTTCGACTTCAGCGGCTTCGACTTCAACGACTTCTCCGAAGGCGCGGGCGCTGCGGGACGGCGTGCCGGCAGTGGTGGCGGCTTTCGCGACATTTTTTCCAGCATTTTCAACCGTGGCGGCGGAGCCGAGGCGATGCGCCAGTCCGAGCCCGGCACCGACCTCGAATACCAGGTCAACGTCGGCTTCTGGCAGGCGATTAAAGGCGCCGAGTTGCAGCTCAATGTTCCGCGACTGGAAGTCTGCGGCAATTGTCACGGCAATGGTTACATCGAGCATCCCGGTGAATGTCCGCAGTGCCACGGTAAAGGGACGATCACGCAGAAGAGCGGCAGCATGAAGTTCAACGTGCCGTGTCCGCGCTGCGGAGGCAGCGGCAAGAACCGCACGGTGTGTCCCGTGTGCCACGGAGAAGGGCGCGTGGAGCGCAGCGAGTCGCTGAAGGTGCGCATCAAGCCGGGCACGCGCGATGGCCAGCGCATTCGACTCGCGGGGCGCGGTAACGCCGGAACGATGGGCGCGCCCGCCGGCGACCTCTACATCGTGGTGCGCGTAGGCGAGCATCCCGTGTTCAAGCGCGAGGGCGATGACATTTATCTAACAGTTCCCGTTACGCTGAGCGAAGCGGCATTGGGTGCCAAGGTGGAGGTCCCGACCATCGATGGCCGCGCGCTGCTGCGCATTCCGCCGGGCACGCAATGCGGACAGAAGCTACGCCTGCGCGAGAAGGGCGTCCCGTCGGCGGTGAAAGACGGGCAGCGCGGAGATGAGATCATCGAGATCCACACCGTCACGCCGAAGGTTGGCGACGAGCGGTCGAAGGAGATCTTGCGAGAGCTCGCGAAGCTGAATTCGGAGGACCCACGCGAGGATTTGTGGAAGCAGATCGGAACGTAACGCCTGGCACTTGTTCAGACCGGCCTGCCAGGCGCCAAAGGCCAACTGCTGATGCTGGATTGCCGAGACAACGCCACATGCCCACGATGATTCATCTCGAGACAACGCGGCTACTTCTTCGGCCATTCACGCGGAGTGACGTGGACGCGATGTTCGCGATTATCGGCGACCCGGTTGCAATGCAGTACTATCCGCGCACATTTACGCACGAGGATGCCGCAGACTGGATCGACCGCAATCTCCGCCGCTATGAGAACGACGAATATGGCCTGCTTGCGGTCGTGCTCAAGGACAGCGGGGAGATGATCGCGGATTGTGGCCTTTCCTGGCAGTCGGCTGATGGCGAGCCGGTGCTGGAACTTGGCTATCACCTACGCAGAGATCACTGGGGCCACGGGTACGCAACCGAAGCAGCGAGGGCGTGCATGGATTATGCGTTCCGCGAGTTGGCGGTTGAAAAGCTGGTGTCGCTGATCCTAGAGCAAAATGGGGCGTCGCAGCGCGTGGCTCAGCGGAACGGAATGCGAGTAGAACGACAGGTAATGCATTCCGGACGGCCGCACTTGATGTATGCCATAACACGGGAGAATTATGCCCAAGCGTAAAAAACAGGGCGCGTACATGATCAGCTCCGTTGCGGAGATGTACGACATCCATCCGCAGACGCTGCGGCTATATGAACGCGAAGGTCTGCTGAAGCCCTCGCGCACCGAGGGCAACACCCGCCTCTATACTGACGAAGATCTCGAGCGCCTGGAACTCATCCTGTCTCTTGCCCGCGAGCTGGGCGTCAACATCTCCGGTATTGCTATCATTCTGCAAATGCGCGAGCGCATGGAAGAAATGCAGCGCCAGATGTCGGAATTTGTGAATTACGTGCGCAATGAAGTCGTGGCCCGCGCGCAACACGCTAACGTCGATGCCAGCCGCGGCGCCATCGTTCCCGTACGTCATTCCATCGTTATCAAGAAGAAGCAGTAAGTCTCTCAGTCATCACGTTCCCCAGTAAGTCGCAAGATGATGTTGCGTTCGGCGTGGTTCAGGGTAGAATTGCCCCGCCTGAATGGGACTTGTGTCCCCGCTCAAATTCCGGAGGCTCCACACGATGAGAAAGATCATGACATTGGTTTTCGCCACGGCCCTGGTGGCGGCAGCGAGTGGTCAGTCGCTCCAGCAGCCCCTGACTCCACCCCGCGCTCTCACCGTGAATGTCGTATTGTTCGGGCATTCCTGAATCTATCTCATGAGCGGCTTCCAGCCCTGGGCATTTCCCAACATCCCCAGCAACCATGTCGCGATCGATGGGTTTCCCGGCTATACCTGTGCCGAGTTGCTCCCTCTGGTTGTTTCGGAGGTATCACACATGCTGGTCCTATTGTCCAACGATCCCCCTTTCTGCCGCTCTACGCTTCCAGTTTTCGCTCGGTTAGTGCCGCTTACAACCAGGCATACGCCCAGCTCCCGCAGCGCTATCTCAACAATCTGGTGGTAGTAGATATGTGGACGCCGATGGTGGATATCAACGGATGGAGCTTGGCTAACATGTTCCTCAGTGACGGAGTTCACGTTGGTCCTAATGGGCAGGACCTGGTGATAGGAGTCATTCGCGATGGGCTGTATTCCGGCCTAGCTCGGTAAGCGAATCCCCGGATTCCGCAATAGAGCTGTGATTCTGAACGCCTGCCTTTGCCGGCGTGTGTGAATTGTCTGCGACAAAGCTCCCGCCAGGTTGACTAGCTCCGCCGGTTGATTGACCCTTGTAGTAGTAAAAGGTTCGCTCTGACGCGAGTCTCTCGCCTGAGCGCGCCAGCAAGGAGTTTTCCCATGAGTACGATTGCCCCCGAAGTTGATTCCGAGATTGCTGCCATCAGCGCCTACGGTCCGGCGCGATCTACCGTTCAGGGCGCTCCGCTCAGCGCCGACGAGTTGCGCAAAACCGAGGCTTACTGGCGGGCCTGCAATTATCTCAGCCTCGGCATGATTTATCTGGTCGACAACCCGCTGCTGACCGAGCCGCTGCGTCCGGA
The DNA here is from genome assembly GCA_963747045.1 of uncultured Acidobacteriaceae bacterium. Taxonomy (GTDB): domain Bacteria; phylum Acidobacteriota; class Terriglobia; order Terriglobales; family Acidobacteriaceae; genus Bog-257. Next base: position 125,510 of record CAVVDN010000005.1, read on the forward strand.
GCACATCAAGAACCGCCTGCTCGGACATTGGGGATCGAGTCCGGGACTGTCATTTGTCTACGTCCACATGAACCGGCTGATCAAGAAATACGACCTGAACATGATCTTCCTGGCCGGCCCGGGACATGGCGCGCCGGGAGTTTTGGGTCCGTGTTATCTCGAAGGCACGTATTCCGAAGTCTATCCCGACAAGAGTGAGGACTTCGAAGGCCTGCGCGAATTCTTCAAGCAGTTCTCGTTTCCCGGCGGAATAGGCAGCCATTGCACGCCGGAGACGCCAGGATCAATCCATGAGGGCGGCGAGCTCGGCTATGTGCTCTCGCACGCCTGCGGCGCGGCGTACGACAATCCTGATCTGATCGTCGCTGCGGTCGTCGGCGACGGCGAATCCGAGACCGGTCCCCTGGCCACCTCGTGGCACATCAACAAGTTTCTCAGTCCTAAGCGCGATGGCGCGGTTCTTCCCATACTTCATCTCAACGGCTACAAGATCAACAATCCCACCCTACTGGCGCGCATCTCGCACGACGAACTGGAGCAACTGCTGCGCGGCTACGGCTGGACTCCGTACTTCGTCGAGGGCTCGGATCAGGACAGCATGCATCAGGCGATGGCGGCGACGGTGGAACATTGCGTGTTGGAGATCAGGCAGCATCAACAAGAGGCGCGTGAAGGCTCGGATGTCGCTCGTCCACGCTGGCCGATGATTGTGTTGCGGTCCCCGAAAGGTTGGACCGCGCCGAAAGAAGTCGAAGGCCACCGGCTCGAAGGCTTCTGGCGGGCACATCAAGTGCCGCTTACGAACGTGAAAAAGGACCCGGTGCAGCTGCAGATTCTGGAAAAGTGGATGCACTCGCAGGAACCCGAAAAGCTGTTTGGCGCCGACGGCACCTTCAGCGCGGAATTTCGTGAGCTGGCGCCTACCGGCATCCGCCGCATGAGCGCCAACCCTATCGCCAACGGTGGGCGCGTGAAGCGCGCGCTGCGTTTACCGGATTTCCGTAACTACGCCGCGACCTTCGAAAAGCCCGGGCAAACCGTGGCCGAGAATACGCGGCCGCTCGGCGTCCTCTTGCGCGATGTGATGAAAATGAACCCGAACAACTTTCGCGTGTTCGGTCCCGATGAAACCACATCCAATAAGCTTGATGCTATTTACGAGGTCAGCAGGAAGTTTTGGATTGAAGATTATTTTCCAGAAGATTCCGATGGCGGCGAGCTCGCCAAAGATGGACGCGTAATCGAGATGCTGAGCGAGCACACGATGGAAGGCATGCTGGAAGGCTATCTGCTGACCGGCCGTCATGGCTTCCTCTCCAGCTATGAAGCTTTCGTACACGTCATCGACTCGATGTTCAACCAGCACGCGAAGTGGCTGGAGATATGCAATCACCTGTCGTGGCGCGAGTCGATCGCCTCGCTCAACCTGTTGATCACCTCGACGGTCTGGCGGCAGGACCACAACGGCTTCACCCATCAAGACCCCGGGTTTATCGACGTTGTCCTGAACAAGAGCGCCAACGTTACTCGCATTTACCTGCCCCCGGACGTCAACTGCCTGCTTTCGGTAGCCGATCACTGCCTGCGCAGCCAGAATTACGTCAATGTGATCGTCTGCGACAAGCAGCTCCATTTGCAATACATGACGATGGAAGCTGCGATTACTCATTGCACGAAGGGTATTGGTATCTGGGATTGGGCCAGCACGGATGAGAACGGCGAGCCCGATGTCGTCATGGCGACCGCGGGAGACGTACCGACCATGGAAGCGTTGGCCGCCACCGTGCTGCTACGCGAGGCGTTCCCCGACATCAAGATCAGGTTCATCAACGTGGTCGACCTGTTCAAACTGCAGCCCAGCACCGAGCACCCGCATGGGCTGACGGACTGGGAGTTCGATTCGCTGTTCACCAAGAACAAGCCGACCATCTTCAACTTCCACGGCTACCCGTGGCTCATCCATCGGCTGGCCTATCGCCGGCACAATCACGACAACCTGCACGTTCGCGGCTACAAAGAAAAGGGCAACATCAACACGCCGCTGGAGCTGGCGATTAACAACAACATCGATCGCTTCAGCCTCGCGATGGACGTGATCGATCGTGTACCGCGGCTACAAAGTATCGGCGGACACGCCAAGGAGCGCTTCCTGAACGAGCAGATCGCGTGCCGGAACTACGCGCACGAGTACGGCATCGATAAGCCGGAAGCGGCAGGATGGGTCTGGCCGTACTAGGGGTCAGGGATAAGAGATCAGGGGCTAGGGATTAGGGACTAGTGGTCAAGGGTTAGGAACAAGGACTGTTGTTAATCCCTGAACCCTAATCCCTGGCCCCTGGTCCCTGACCTCCGTTTTCACGACGGGTGCGGCACGCCCTCGATCACGCGCACCGTGTCGCGGGCGATCAGCAGCTCTTCGTTCGTCGGAATCGCGTAGGCCAGGAGCTTCGAATTGCTCTGCGCTGATCAGACCTTCTTTTGCGATTGTCTGCTCGTTCTTCGCCGCGTCAATCGTAAGCCCCGCCCATTCCATGCCTTCAGAGATACGCGCGCGAACCTCAGGCGAATTCTCTCCGATGCCCCCGGTAAACACTACCGCATCGGCGCCGCCCATTGCCGCCAGAAATGCTCCAATGTACTTCCGTGCCCGATAGCAGAAGACCTCGATGGCCAGCCGCACGCGGCGATCATCGTGGTCCTTCAATTCGGCCAACAGGTCACGCATGTCATTAGTCAACCCGGAGATTCCGAGCAGGCCGGACTGTGTGTTGAGCATCGCCTCCACTGCCGAGGACGACAAACCTTCTTTGGTTGCGATAAGACCCACGATCGAAGGATCGAGATCGCCCGAACGCGTTCCCATGACCAGCCCTTCCAGCGGCGTCATACCCATTGACGTGTCAATCGAGTTGCCGCCTTTGATCGCCGTGGCCGAGCACCCATTGCCCAGATGCAAGGTAATGATGTTCGTCTGCTCGCGCGTCAGTCCCCGCAGAGCGCGATAGCGGAAGGCGACATACCGGTGCGAGGTGCCGTGGAAACCGAAGCGGCGCATTTGATAGCGGCGGTAAAGATGGTAAGGCACCGCGTACAGGTAAGCGTGATCGGGAATGGAATGATGGAATGCCGTATCGAACACCGCGACCTGAGGCGTGTCCTTGCCGAAAATCTGCTGCGCTGCGTGGATGCATTGCAGGTTCGCGGGATTATGCAGCGGAGCGAGGTCGATACAGTCTTCAATCCCTTTCAGCACCTTGTCGTCAATGCGTGCAGATTCGCTGAACAACTCGCCGCCGTGCACGACGCGGTGCCCGATCGCCTGAATGTCGGCTGTGCTTTTGATTGCTTTCACGCCCGACTGGTCGGACGCGATGTATCGCACCAAGTAATCCAAGGCTGCCGGGATGTCACGCAGCGACGCTGTGAACTTGCGCTTGGCTTCTTCGCCGGCCTGAAAGGTTATGATGGCTTCGCCGCCGGCTCGTTCCAACTCTCCTTTGCACAGCCGTTCGTCTTTGTCCGCCTTAATACGCTCCACATCGGTTGCGATGACTTGAAATTTCAGGCTGGAGCTGCCGGCATTCAGCACGAGCACGTTCATCGGTTGGTTCCCTCAGAACGAGTATGGCATGAGGCCCTCAGGCCGGAGCAGCCGGCAGGATGAAGCTTGGCTAAATTTCAGCGTGCCCTGGATTCAGAGGGTACGCCATGCCGGCAGCCCCCGGAGAATTTCTAGCGAGCAGCTTTTCGCAGCAGCGCGATCTGTCCGAGGTGGTAGATGTGATGCTCGATGATGCCGTGCGCTTCATCGTAGTACGTGCGTTTGCCTGCCGCGCTCAACTCGCCTAACTTTGCCGGATCCAGCTTGGATAACGCCTCCCGGAAGGCTCGGTTGGAGGCCCGCAGGTGATCCAGCGTCGTCCGCCAGTTTTCTTCGGTAGCTTCGGGCATTGGAGGAAAGTTTTTCTCCTCGAGCAATCCCGCGCGCCGGCCGGCGAGGCGCTCGTTCACCACCTGCTCCCAGAAGATCATGTGCATCACGATCTCCCAGATCGTATGTGCATCCGGCAAAGGCCGCGCAGCAGCGGCTTCAGAGGGAATACCTTCCAGGACTTGCCAGACGGGGTCGCCATGCCAGGCTGAGCCCTGCAAGACCTGGTCGTAGTGGGCAAGGATGCGATCGATTTCTGACATGTTTTTCCTCTCAATGTTACCTAACTGTCATTTAGCATATCACAGGTTAGAGATCAACCACTCGGGGCCGAAGAGGTCATTCCAGATCGCGTTCTGCAAAAATTCGTGCGGTTCACACCATGCGGGTTTAACATTCGTGCCGCAGGAATTTGTCTCGAGGAGGCAATGTGAAAAGCTACTTCTCTATCGCCCTATTGGTGGCCGTAGGCTGTGTCACGCTGGTTGCGCAGGACAACGCGAAGTCCGCCGGCGGCTCGACCGGAAAGCCACCCGAACAAGCGGCTATGCAGATGCCGGCCCCCGCGCCGGAAATGACCAGGCTGATTAAACAAATGGCAGGGACCTGGGCTGTGGCCGAAAAGGCTTTTCCTAACCCGATGATGCCGAATGGCGGCACAGGAAAAGGGACGGTGACCTTCACTCCCGGACCAGGCAATCTGTCCCTCATTGAGCGGTACCACTCGACCGGCGTCATGCCCGGCAGCTTCAACGCCTGGGGTGTCTTCTGGTGGGACGCAAAGGCGCAAGCGTACCGGGGCACGTGGTGCGACAATACGACGCCCGGAGGATGCGACAACAACGGATCGACCAAGTGGGTGGGTGAGAACCTGGTCGGAACCATGGAAAGTGAGATGAACGGCAAGAAGACGATGGCCCGCTTCACTTACTCCGACTGGAAGCCCAATTCCTTCCTGATGACGATGGAAATGGGCCCCGACGCGAACTCCATGCAGAAAGCGATGACTTTCACCTACAGCAAGGGAGCCGGGCCGACGAAGCTCCGAGAAGTCCGCGTCGAAGTCCTCGAAATAGGCCGTCGGATGCGGCGCTCCGTGTTGCCGACCTGCTACATGTCGTCCGGAGTGCAGGCATAAGGAGCCGGCGGGATCGGCGGCGTTGGCGGTGTCGCAAAGGGTACGCGCGTGAAGTCGAACATGTTCATCAGGTCGGGCTGTGCTGCATCTCGTGCGGTCAGGTGCGCGTTCGGGCCGATGAATCGATTCTCGACGAACTTGATGATCGCCGTGTGATCCATCGGCACATGCGACACGTAGTGCTTGCGCGAGAACGGTGACACGACCAGATTCGGCAGTCGGAAGCCGAGTTGGGCCGCAAAGCCTTCCTTGGCCGGGGCATCGTTCGGGTTAGCGCCGGGGTCGCTTGGCTTGAGATCGCAATGGAGCGTGGGCATGCCGCCTGGGGGCAGGCACGGGTTATAGCTGTCCGGGTTGACAGCAATCGTGCTGATATCCGGGATCGTGCCCAGATCGCTGTCGGTATTGTCGTTGGAGTGATTCGGCACCGGGGGCACATGGTCGAACGGTCCACCGGGTTCGTCATAGCTGAGGAAGAATACCGAACTGCTCCAGGACGGGCTTTGCATCAGCGCGTTGATTAAGCTCGCGACCCTTTGTTGTCCTTCCAGGATCGATTGCCCGGACCCCGGATGTTCGTCGTTGTGGCCGTAATCTGCTTCGATGAAGGCGTAACTGGGCAGGGTATTATTGGCTACATCGCTCATGTACTGGTCGAGGGTCGCGATATGAGTGGGATCGATACAAAACGCGTCGCTGGCATCGCCCACGGCCTGCTGCGAGCCAATGGTAGGCGGATTACACGGCGCGTGCTTGGGGTTTTCATAAAGATATTGTCCCGGAATAACCGAAATCGTTGAAGGTCGTGACCGGATAATCGTTCGAGTGTCCGCCCATGCCCGCAATCGCCGTCCTCATCGTCGCATCCCCCGGCGGTCAGGGAGTAATAAATTTTCCAGGAGACATTGTTCTGGTCCAGCTCCTGAAAGATGGTTTCGATGCTCAAGGTAGTTGTGAAGTGGTCGTCGACAAACGGATCGCGAACTAATCCCTGGGTGGTGCCCCCCGTCATGGTTGCGATGCGATTGGGCGTGCTCTTGCTCGATACCGGCGAGAACCAGCGGTCGGAAATCGCAAACTGAGCGGCCATGAAGTAGTAGTAGGTGAGGAAACCCTGGTCGTAATAAGCCATGGCACGCTTGCCGACCAGGTCCGTAAATTCTCCGTCGCCCGATCCCGACTTTGCATAGCCTTCCGCGGTGTGGACGAAACCATCCATGAGGATGGGCCGCGTCAACAGAAAGTCATAACGATTCACGTCGCCATAGCTTTCCAGCCAGGCAGAGGTCATATCGTCGAGGCAGCTGCTCTTCGTCTTGAAGAGCATGAAGCCCTGACCTTCGTCGTCATAATTGCGTGATCCTCGACAGCTTGTCGTCGATTCCGTCGACCGTATAGGTTGTACCGTCATCGCCCACGTTGGCAGTTGTTGGACTCGCGATAAGGGTTCAGCATTCCAAAATAGCTGTCGAAGCTGCGATTCTCCTGCAGCATGAAAATCACGTGCTGAATGCTGGTGAGCGACGCTGGATTCACCGTGACTGTCGTCTGAGCCGTGGCCTGCTGATTGTTTGCGCCCACCGCCGTGATGGTGTACGTCGTGGTTTGCGTTGGAGTGACCGTCACCGTCCCGCTGCCGGGCTGGACTGTACCCACGTCGTTATCGATCTGAGCGGAGGTAGCGTTGGTGGTCGTCCAGGAAAGCGTGGCGCTCTGCCCGGCATTGATCGTCGCCGGCGATCCGGTCAGCGTCGCCGACACCTGACCAGTGCTGCCTGAGCCGGAACCGCCGGAGCTCGAGGCCGTATTGTTCGTCGATCCTCCTCCGCAACCGGCGGCGAAGAGCAACGCTCCAGCGATGGCAACAATCGTGATAAGGCGTGGCTTCAGCGGAGAAGGCGGCTCATGGACAGTTCCTCGCCAGAATGGACGCGTGCTGAAGGGTTGCAGTTGTGTCAGAGCACCGCTTTTCTTCCCCTCGCTACTCTCCTTCTACGGTCTACTCTCGCCAGCAGCACTGGTTTACAACGCAAGTAACGCCAGCCGCGTCGAACAATTTCGGCTCGGGCGGCGTGCAACATTGCGAGTGTTCCGGTGGGCCTTGGCACGACACCACCGGCCGAAGCCGAGGGTTTGTAATTCCTTATTACGGGTGCTAACATCCGGACTCGCAAGATTTTTCAGGAGGCAATCATGTCTGAGAACGATGGTGGCGGCGCTGGATTCCTGTGGTTCCTGGCCGGCTTGGGCATCGGAGCGGCCGTAGGCATTCTGTATGCTCCTAAGTCCGGTGGCGAGTTGCGCGCGCAACTGCGCGAGGTTGCGGAAGATAGCAGCAATGTGGTGAAAGAGCGCGCACGTCAGGCGCGCGAGCAGGCGGGCAGTTGGGCCGATAAAGGACGCGACTACCTCAATCAGCAGAAGGACCAGATCCGCTCCGCTGTGGAAGCCGGGCGCAACGCCTATCGCGAGGCCACGACTGAGAGCGCCGAGGGCGCAACGCCGAACGTTCCGTAAGCTTCAGTCGCTTCTCAGCCGAAACTTTGACCTGCGAACGGTCAACGATGCTGTGCACCGCTGAGACCAAGGCCGGCCTGGAGCTAAAGGCGCGCTGTTAAATAGTGATCGATATGGACACCCTGCTTACCGCTTTCATCGCCGTGACGGCAGCAGCTGTCGTGCTGCAAATGTTCATCCTGTTTGGCATGTTCATTACCATGCGCAAGCTGGCCGCCCGCGTTGAGGCACTTGCCGACAAAGCCGAGGACACGGCCAGCGTGGTGCAGGTCCGCGTGCTGCCCTTGCTGGAGAATGCCAAAGCCCTGGAAGAGCAAGTGAGAGGCTTCGTTGAGAAAACGCGGCCACAGATTGAGACGCTTATCGGCAACGCATCCCAGATCAGCACCACGGCCCGCACCACTGTGGATCGAGTTCAGCTAACCGTCAACGATGCCATTGATCGGGCCCGTTTGCAGGTGATCCGCGGCGACGAAATGCTCACGCGCACCATGAACCGGGTCGAGGAGACTTCGGAGAAGGTGCAGCACAGCGTGATGTCGCCCGTGCGCCAGGTCTCCGGCATCCTCCACGGCATCAGCACCGGCGTGAACGCTTATCTCCACCGGGAAAAGCGGCGCCGCAACGGCGGTCCTGCCGACGAGATGTTTATTTGAGGGAGCAGAGACCAGGGGTCAGGGAGCAGCGTCTAGATGGCAACAATTCCGCAGGACAACTCCCTACTCTTACCCCTAGTCCCTGATCCCTCGCCCCTTCATGCTATCCAGCCGCCGCCAACCACCACGTCGCCGTCGTAGAACACCACGGCCTGACCCGGCGTGATCGCGCGCTGCGGCTCCTCGAAGGTCGCCTTTACGCCGCCCTCATCCATCTTTTCGATCGTCGCGCGCGCAGGTTCGTGACGATGACGAATCTTCGCCTGCACCTTCATCGGCTCGTGCAGATTGTCGATGGCGATCCAGTTCACGCCCCGGGCGAGCAGCGTTGACGAGAACAACTCGTCATCGGCGCCCACCACCACCTTGTGCGTGTCGCTGCGAATCTCCAGCACGTACAGCGGCGATCCCTTCGCCAGCCCGAGTCCCTTGCGCTGGCCGACGGTGAAGTTGTGAATGCCGCCATGCGCACCAATGACCTCGCCGCTGCTGGTGACCAGTTCGCCTGCGGTGTCGGGAATCTCTTCGCCCTGCTCGTCCAGATAGGCATCGAGAAAGCGCTTGTAATCGCCGCCGGGGATGAAGCAGATCTCCTGCGAATCGGGCTTCTCGAAGACGCGCAACCCGGTGCGCTTCGCCTCCTCGCGCACCTCGGGCTTGTTCATCTCGCCCAGCGGAAACAGCGTGCGGCTTAGCTGCTCCTGGGTCAGCCCGAAGAGAAAGTAGGTCTGGTCCTTGCTGCGGTCCGTAGGGCGCTTCAGGAGCCAGCGCCCGGAGCGCTCGTCGTATTCGTTACGAGCGTAGTGCCCGGTCGCCAGCAAGTCCGCGCCAATCTGTCGCGCGGTGATGAGCAGCTGATCGAACTTGAGGTGGTTGTTGCACAGGCTGCACGGGATCGGCGTCCGCCCCGCGAGGTACTCGCTGACAAACGGCCGCACCACGTCCTGCTCGAAGCGCTCCTCCTGATTGACCACGTAGTAGGGAATGCCGAGCGTCTCGGCCACACGGCGCGCGTCGTAGACGTCGTCGATCGAGCAGCAGCGTCCCTGCACCGACTCCGGCATACCCTCGCGTCCAGCCAGCCGACGCTGGTTCCAGAGCTGCAGCGTGAGTCCCACAACGTGGTAGCCCTGCTCACACAACACAGCCGCGACGGTGGACGAATCCACACCGCCCGACATGGCGACGGCGATGGTCTTGGAATTCAGCATTTAGCAATTAGCATTTAGCGCTTCGCTTGAGGCGTTCCCCAGTCGTCACAACCAGGCTTTGGCTAAATGCTAAGGGCTAAATGCTAAAGGCTAACTGCTTTCTTATACACCGGCGAAATCTCGCGCAGCCGTGCGACTACTTCAGGAACGAGACCCAGCGCAAACTCGACATCTTCGGCGGTGTTCTGCTTGCCCAGGCTGAAGCGGATGCTGCCGCGTGCGCGGTCGGCCGACAATCCCATCGCCGTCAGCACATGCGAGGGCTCAATCGCTCCCGACGAGCATGCCGCACCCGTCGAAACCGCCAGCCCCTTCAGGTCCAGCGCGATCACCATCGCTTCGCCCTCGATGCAGTCGAAGGAAATGTTGGTCGTGTTGGGAACGCGCGGCGCACCGCCGCCGTTGACGGCAACCTGCTCGACGCCGTCCAGAATCGTGCGCTCCAGACGATCACGCAGCTCCGACATTCTCGCGACACTTCCATCATCGAAGCCAAACCGCGCGATCTCGGCCGCCTTTCCCAATCCCACAATGCCGGCCAGATTCTCGGTTCCTGCCCGGCGCGAACGCTCGTGGCGACCGCCGTAGAACAGGGGCTGCAGCAGCGTGCCTTTGCGGACGAACAACGCTCCCGCGCCTTGCGGTCCATGAATCTTGTGCGCCGAAATCGTCAGCAGATCGCAGGCGATCTCCTTCACGTCCACCGGCGACTTCCCCGCAGCCTGCACCGCGTCGGTGTGGAAATAAACATCCGCTTCGGCGGCAATTTTGCCGATCTCGTTCACCGGCTGCAGCACGCCCGTTTCGTTGTTCGCCATCATGACACTAATCAGCTTCGTCTCCGGCCGCAACGCGCGTCGCACGTCGTCGGGATCAACGAGCGACCGTCCGTCCACCGGCAGATAGGTCACCGGACATCCTAACTGCTCAAGGCGATGGCACGAGTTCAACACTGCATGATGTTCGACTGCCGATGTGATGACGTGATCGCCGCGCTGCACCAGCCCGAATAAAGCCAGGTTGTCGCCCTCCGTCCCGCCGCTGGTGAAAACCACTTCGGCCGGACGGCAGTTCAACAGCTCAGCAACATTCTCGCGAGCATTCTCCACCGCCGCGCGCGCCCCCTGGCCCTGCTGATGAATCGAGGATGCATTCCCGAACTTCTCGACAAAGTGCGGACGCATCGCTTCAAACACTTCGGGCAGAAGCGGGGTTGTGGCGTTGTTGTCGAGATAAACGCGATGCATAGCTATCACTATTCTAGCTGTTGTTTAGATTGCCGGGCCGGAGGGGAAGATTCGGCGACACGCCGCCGGGCGAAATTCGACGAAACCACAAATAACGACCTTCTATCGAAAGAACTCCGCCATTTGGTTGGCGGTACCGGCGCCATTGGGGATTGTGCTCACGCCTAGCGCGGTCATACTCAGACCCAGCAGGCTGCGGTGATCATAGGTACCCGTCCCCTGATAGCCTGCCTTCACCCCTGTACCGACCAGAACTGTCGCGACTCTCCCTCCGCCGTTCATGTCGTCGTCGCGAGACTCGTCGGTGGTGACGATAAGGATTCCGCCCTGCTGGAACTGCGCATTCGACAGCAGCTGCGGAATGTTCTGCGAAAGCCAGGTGTCGGCCGCGGCAACTCGAATACTCACATCGCAATTCTGACCGCCGCCAGGACAATCATGTGCGTCGTGTTGGGCATCAGGCACAATGAACGAGTACGCCGGCAGCTGCCCGTTTGCCAGGTCGGCCGGTAGCTGCGAGAAATCAACGATGTTCAAGTTCTGCTGCGATGGCGGCTGCACATCGGAAAAATAGGTGATGGGGTTGTGGTGTCGCAGATACGGATAGACATCACCGCCGAGATAGCCTTGTTGCGGCAGACTCTGCGCGTAAACCTTCCACAGCTTCGAAGCCGCTTGCAGCTCTCGCACCACGTTGTCGATCGTGACCACGCCGTTGTAGCCATCATCGTTGGTGATGATCTCGCCGGTCGTGATCGTGAAGTAGTTGCCGATCGAGGGATGCGTGTTGGCGTAGTACTGCGTCGCCAATCCGCCTTGGGCAATCAGGCTGTTAATGTAAGGCGCGCTGGAGCTGCCCACAATGTCGGAGTAATCCAGGTTCTCCAGCAGCACGATCGCGACGTGCTGCACCTGAGGAATCGCAGGCCCACCGCCGCCGGTACCGCCGCCTCCAGTGCCGCCACCGCTTCCAGACCCTCCGCTGCCTCCCGAGCCGCCGCTTCCGCTCGAGCCGCCGCCGTTGCTGGCAGTCGTGTTGCTGGAAGACGTTCCGCCGCCGCAGGAATTGAGTGTCAAGGCGAAAACCAGGCCGAGCACGAGCAGGAGAACAAATCTCGCCATACCGGCGCGCAAGGTCCGATGGGACATGCTGCACCTCGCCAAGTGGGATGCAGAACTGCTCAACCAGGCTGTTACGCGTCATGGGCGGAATTGTGCGACGCCACGAGCCGCCTCCTCCGATTCTGCTCTAGAATCGTTCTAGTCCTCCGACCGGACCTCACGTGAAATCGGCAGCCCAAAAAGCGCGCAAGAATGGCAGGGACAAGACGGTCTCGAAGGCCACATTGAAGCTGCGCCTGCTCAAGAAGCTGAAGTGCACTCTGAAATACGAGAAGTTGGCCTGGGCGGCGGGGGCCACACTTGTGGCCGGAGTGGACGAAGTGGGTCGCGGATCGCTGTTCGGGCCCGTGGTCGCCGCGGCCGTGATTCTCGACCCCGACTATCGCATTCGCGGACTGCGCGACTCCAAGTTACTGGATCGCGAGACCCGCGAAAGGCTGGCGCCGCGCATCCGCGAGCACGCGCTGGCCTGGGCTGTCGCCGCCGTCGATGTCGCCACCATCGATCAGATCAACATCTACTGGGCTTCGAAGCGCGCCATGGAGGAAGCGGTGGCAAGGCTGACGCTTCGCCCCGACCATCTGCTCATCGACGCGCTGCGTATCAATTGCGATTGCCCACAAACGCCCATCATTCACGGTGACGCACTCTCGGCCTCCATCGCCGCCGCTTCCATCGTGGCCAAGGTTGAACGCGACGCGATGATCACGACCTGGGATCCCGTCTTTCCCGAGTACAACCTCGCCTCCAACAAAGGCTACAGCACGCCGAAGCACTTGAAAACGCTGCGTGAGAAGGGGCCGACGCCGTTGCATCGGCTGTCGTTTGCGCCCGTGTGGACCTCGTCGGCGCCGCAGGAGGTGCTGGAATTTATGCTCGAGAACGATGCACCCGCAGACGTTTCCGCCGAGATCGGCGACGCAGTCGTCGATCCCTCGTAGACTAGCCGAGCAAGTCGAGAAACAGGTGGTTCTCTCGATTCCCCGCCAAATGCGCGACAGCTCCGCTCTGCATCTCTTGATACAGTAGATATTGGCCTTCGTTTGATGCCGTCAGCCACGCAAACCGAGCTCGCCCTAGCCCATTGCCAACATTGTGGCGCCGAAGTCCCACCGGATGCCGACCACTGTCTCGCCTGCGGGCGAATTTTGCGGGGACGCTCCACCAAGATTACGGTTGCGGTCACTCTGTTCTTCATTTTTGCCGGCGTTGCTCTCACCCAATACGTCGTCAACTTGCACCGCATGACGGAGCAGGAGCTGGCCCAACGTTGGTTCGTTCGCGGCAACCAAGCTATGCAAGCTAACGCACCGAAGTTTGCGGCCGACGCCTATCGCACAGCTCTGAACTACGATCGCGAGAACAAAGATTACCGGCTGCGCCTGGCGCAAGCGCTAGTGGCTGATGGCCGCCTGGCCGAAGCTCACGCGCACTTGCTCAGCCTTTGGGAGGAAGAGCCCGCCAACGGCGACGTGAATCTCACCTTGGCGCGGCTGGAAGCCAAGCGCGGTCACGACCCCCTCGCGATCCGCTACTACAACAATGCCATTAACGGCGTCTGGCAGGATAACCCGCGCAAACACCGCACGCAGGCTCGTTTCGAGCTGGCGCAGTACCTGATGCAGCGGAAGAAGCTGGCGCAGGCGCAGGCGGAGTTGCTGGCCCTGCTCGCTGACGCTCCCTCCGATCCTGGCGACCAGCTTCAGCTGGGAAACACGCTGCTTGCCGTCAACGATCCCGCTCACGCTTTGCAGGCATACAGCGCGCTGCTGGCGAAAGACGAGCATAACGCGCAAGCCTGGCTGGGAGCAGCCCAGGCGAATCTCGCGCTCGGCAACTATGCCGAAGCCGAGCATGCCGCTACCAGGGCAGTGGACGAAGACCCCAAGCGGCCGGAAGCGCGCGAACAGCTTGAGCTGACACACGAAGTCTTGCGCATCAATCCTGCCCTGCGCGGACTTCCGCTGGCGGAACGCGTAAGCCGGGTCGCCAACGCGTTCGAAGCGGCGATGAAACGTCTAACCACGTGCGCTACGGAAAAGAACATCGATATCGGCGCGCCAAGCATTGCGGTCGGCAATGGTTCTTCCGGCGCAAGTAATAGCGCCGGCATCGAAAACACGACAGCGCCGAATGCGCTCCAATTGCTGTATGCCAACGGTCTCGAAAAGCAGGCGGACACAACCGAAAAAGCACTGCGCAAAGACCCGGATGCGTTAGAACCTGCGATGCAGTACGTCTTCGAGGTGGAGCGTGCGGTTGCACCCATCTGTCAGGACATGTCTCTGACCGATCGTGCGTTGCTGATCCTGGCGCAACACGAAAGTGAAACAGTGAAATGAGCCCACAGGAGCCAAGCGCCGCCAAACCCAGGGACTCCAGCGGGAGCAAGCCCGCGGTGTCCACTCCCACCCGGCGTCAGTACTGGCGAAGCTTGCGGTCCATGTTGTCGCCGGACCGCTTCAGCCTGCGCGAGGAGCAGTTCTTTCTTCTTCTGGCCGTCCTCATCGGAGTGGCTTCCGCCCTCGCGGTGGTCTGCTTCCGCATGAGCATCGAGTTCCTCTCGCTGAAGCTGCTGGGTAGCGGCTTGCAGCCTTCGGTGCCGCGCGTGTTCCTGGCTCCGATGCTCACCGGCCTGGTGATCGCCTTCCTGGTCATACGCTTCTTTCCGCGCGCGCGAGGCAGCGGCGTCAACCAAACCAAGGCCGCTCTTTACATCTATGACGGCTATATTCCCATACCGACCGTCATCGGCAAATTTATCACCAGCGCGCTGGCGATCGGCAGCGGACAATCGCTCGGGCCCGAAGATCCTTCGCTGCAGATCGGAGCGGGACTGGCGTCGTTATTGGGCAGGCGCTTGAAGTTGTCGCGCGACAAGCTCCGCCTGATCGCGCCTGTGGGAGCCGCTGCCGGGTTGACGGCTGCCTTTAACTCTCCCATCACAGCGGTGCTGTTCGTCATCGAAGAAGTCATCGGCCGCTGGACGGCCGGTATTCTCGGCGCGGTCGTGCTCTCCGCCATCTCCAGCGCGGTCGTCGAGCGCTGGTTCCTTGGCGATGAGCCGCTATTTCGCGTGCCCGCATATCACCTGGAGCACCCCGTCGAACTCGGCGCCTATGCCAGCCTGGGCGTGATTGGCGGCTTCGCTTCCCTCGCCTTCGTCAAGTACATCGCTTATCTGCGTCCCAAGCTGCGCGAGTATCCTAGCTGGACGCGGTATTTCCAGCCGGCTGCAGCAGGGCTGCTCATCGGGCTCATCGGCATCAAGTTTCCGCAGGTCATGGGCGCCGGATACACCTTTATCGATCAAGCCATGCATGAGCAGTACACCTGGCAGATTCTGGCCTTGCTCGGCGGGCTGAAAATCGTGACCACCGGACTGTCGTTCAGCAGCGGCACGCCGGGCGGCCTGTTCGCGCCGGTGCTGTTCATGGGCGCCATGATCGGCGGCGCTGTCGGCATGTTCGAACGCCAGCTCGTCCCGCACCTCGCCATCCCGGTCGGCGCCTATGCGCTGGTTGGCATGGGGACGCTCTTTGCCGGCATCCTGCGCGCACCCATGACGTCGGTATTCATGATCCTCGAAGTCAGCGGCAACTACAGCATCATCGTTCCCGTGATCCTGTCGAATGCCATCGCCTATTTCATCTCGCGGACCTTCCAGCCCACGCCGGTGTTCGATCTGCTGTCGCGCCAGGACGGCCTCGACCTGCCTTCGCTCGAGGAGGAGCGCGAAGTGCCGCTGTTGCGTGTGGAAGATGCCATGCGTCCGCCTGTCGGCCAGACGCTCACCGGCAACATGACCCTCGAAGATGCGCAGCAACGCGTGCAGGGTTCGGCGCAGGACTTCTTCGTTGTAGGGATGGGAGGCGAGGAATGGTCGGGAGTCGGCCGGGGTGAACTGCTCGACATAATATCGGATTCCGAGCTGCCGCTACTGCTCTCCGACATTCTTAGCGACAGACTGCCCTACCTCCACCCGGACCACCCGCTCGATACCGCTTTGCGCCTCATCGGCGAGTGGCCGCTGCTGCCGGTCGTGCATCGCGCCGACGTGCAGCAGTTGCTGGGCGTCGTCTCGCTCAACGACGTGATGCGCGCCTACCGCGGGGCGGGCGTGGGCCTCTCCCACGCCGAAGCCGCACCCGTAGTGCCGTGAGACAGGGGTCAGGGGTCAGGAGTCAGCGCAAGGCGAGAGATATCGGCCATGGCTGTTCACAACGATTATCGCTAACTGCAACTTACAGGCATGCCCTTCTATAGTGCATGAGAGTCAGATTCCGATGCTGGATGCTGGCCTTCGCAAGCGCAGGTCTGTTAGTGCCACTGGCGTTGATCGTTGGCTACTTCGTTCTGGGATTTTCGTTGGATAGGTGGTGGTCGCTTTGGCCTAGCTCGCTTATGTTCATGGCATTGGACGTTCCCGCAGGAACCCATCGTTCCACCTCAAACGTCGTAATCATCTACTTCATTGCCATTCTCTAATATTCGGAATCTCTGCTCCCCGGCCCTGACCCCTGATCCCTAATCCCTGCCCTCTGCCGTTTTATGTCGCAATACGATATAATCGTACTTACCTGCTCATGAAGCACCATCGTGTCACGCTCTCCGATTACCAGGCCTTGGCGGAGTTTCGCTACCAGATCCGCCGCTTTCAGCACTTCAGCGAGGACACGGCCCGCCGCGCCGGCATCGAACCGCAGCATCACCAGATCATGCTGGCCATCAAGGGAAAGCCCGCGGGCGAGGAGTCGCGGATCGCCTACCTGGCCGAGCGGCTGCAGATTCAGCATCACAGCGCGGTCGAACTCGTCGACCGCCTGGTGAAGAAGGGCTTGATCACACGCATTCGCAGTGCGGAGGACCGCCGCGAAGTTCTGGTGAAGCTCACGCCCCGCGGTGACCAGGTGCTCAGCGAACTCACCTCACATACCGGCGCCGAGTTGCGCTCCGCCGCGCCTGCGCTGGTCGCGATTCTGCGCAAATTGGCCCTTTACCCTCGCGCCGGCAGCCGTCGGCGCCGCAGCCAATCCGCGGCTTCGACGGGAGCTTAGCCATGACCCCACCGACCGAAACCCTGGGGGTCGACGGCGTCAATCCGCTGAGCGCAGAGCAGGCAGCGCAGCAGCGGCCGCGAGGGCAGCAGGCGAATTTTCGCACCGGATTGGTTTCGCTGCTCGCCGCGGGCATCGGCATGCTGGCCGGCGTGATCGCCTGGCTGCTCTACAATCTCATCGGGCTGTTCACCAACATCGCGTTCTACCACCGCCTCTCCTTCGCGTTTCATAGCCCGCGCGAGAACCATCTCGGACTGCTGGTGATCGTCATCCCGGTGATCGGCGGCATCATCGTGGGCATCATGGCGCGCTACGGTTCGGACAAGATCCGCGGTCACGGCATTCCCGAAGCCATGGAGGCTGTGCTCGTCAATCGCAGCCGCATCGAGCCCAAGGTCGCGATCCTCAAGCCGCTTTCCGCCGCAATCGCTATTGGCACCGGCGGCCCGTTCGGCGCGGAAGGTCCCATCATTCAGACTGGCGGCGCTGTCGGGTCGCTCGTTGGTCAGGTGCTGCACATGACGGCGGCCGAGCGCAAGGTTTTGCTCGCGTGCGGCGCGGCTGCGGGCATGGCTGCAACCTTCAGCACGCCGATCGCGGGCGTGATCCTCGCCATCGAGTTGCTGCTCTTCGAGTTCAAGTCGCGCTCGTTCATTCCGCTGGTCATCGCCAGTACGCTCGCTACTAGTCTGCACTTCCAACTCATGGGACCGGGGCCGATGTTCAAGGTCGGCGCGCTCGACTTTGGTTTGCCGCATGCTTTGCCAGCTTACCTGGTTTTGGGCGTGCTCTGCGGCGTTGCCGCCATCGGCTTCAGCCGGGCGCTGTACTGGACCGAAGACCAGTTCGAGAAGCTGCCGGTGCACGCGATGTGGTGGCCGGCGATCGGCGCGCTCGGCCTGGGCATCATCGGCTACTTCGTGCCGCGCGTGCTGGGCGTCGGCTACGACACCATCTCCGACATCCTGAACGCGAAGATGCTGCTCGGCGCGCTACTGGCCGTGATGATCTTCAAGTCGGCAGCACTGGTGATCTCGCTGGGCTCGGGAACCTCCGGCGGCCTGCTGGCGCCGATGTTCATGGCCAGCGCCGCAATGGGCGCGGCCTTCGCCATCATCGTCGACAAGGTCTGGCCAGCGGCGAACCTCGCACCCGGCGCCTTCGCGCTGGTGGCCATGGGCGCGGTCTTCGGCGCAGCATCGCGCGCCGCATTCGCCTTCATCATCTTCGCCTTCGAGATCACGCGCGATTACAACTCGGTCCTCCCGCTGATGCTGGTCACGGTCATCGCCGACGCCATCGCCGTTCGCTACCAGAAGAACTCCATCATGACCGAGAAGCTGGCGCGTCGCGGCCTGCGCATTCATACCGACTATGAGCCCGACGTCTTCCAGCAGGTCACGGTGGGCGAGGTCATGTCGAAAGAGTTCGACGCCGTTCCCGTCGACATGCGCGTTGCTGAGTTGGCGGACCGCGTTGCCAAGCGCGACCCCAGCGTGACACATCATCAAGGCATCTTCATCGTGGACGCGAACGGCAGGCTGGCCGGCATCATTACTCGCTCCGACATCATGCGCACGCTGGAAGAGGACTCCGCCGGCAAGAGGACGGTCATGGAGGCAGGCTCGCCGAATCCGGTAGTGACCTACCCGAACGAGGTGCTCTACGATGCCGCCGCGCACATGCTGCGCTCCGACGTCGGCCGACTGCCGGTTACGAGTTGGGAAGAGCCGGGAAAGCCGATCGGCTATCTCGGGCGCTCCCAGATCATGGCTGCCCGCCTGCGGAGACTGGAGGAAGAGTACGTGCGCGAGCCGGGATGGATGGGTGGAAGAAGCAGTCGTGAGGCGAGCTAGGTTGGCGGCCCTTAACGGAAGCCCCAATGCGGCAACAGGGCGATATGGGTAGAGCGGGCCTTCAGGCCCGCGCCTTAGCGCTCATCGCAAAGACGAGCCGCTTCAGCGGACGGCAAATGCCGGCTCAAGCCGGGATGAGAGCGAGGAGAAACATGCGGCACTGGCCTGAGGACCGGCTCTACCCTTCATCGACGAGCCCCAACAGCGCAGACATCTCTTCGTATAGGAAGCCTTCCCCGGGCCGATAGGGCTGCACCCATTTGCCGTCGATGACGAACTGCGGGATCGCGCGCTTGCCGACGTTGCGAATCAATTCCTCGGCGGCTCCAGGCGTGGTCTCGATGTCGATGTCGGTGTACGGGACGTTGTTCTTGTCGAGGAAGCGTTTGGCGGTCCGGCAATCGGGACACCAATAGGCGGAATAGACCACGACCTGCATTTCGACTAGATTAACAAACCGCCGGAACCAAATTGGAGACGGTGGATCCCACATGGCTGCTCGCTGCGCGTCAGGACACGGTTTCCTCAACCTCCTCCACGGCGAATCCTTGAACCGAGCGCTGGTATTCGGTCATGCCTACGCCGCGACCGGACAGTTCGGAAGCCCGTTCCCGGGTGGAGAAGCCGGGCCGGAAGATGAGCTCGAGGGCATCCTGCTCGGAGAGATTGGCGGCCTGCTCCGGCAAGATGATTTCCTTTTCGATCGCCTTCTGCATGACCATCCGCCGGTCAATTCCCCTGCCGTCGTCGCAGACCTCAATGCGTACCTTGTCGCCAAGATGACTGGCGGAGATGTGCAGCAGGCCGGCCGACGGCTTGTTGGCCGCGCGGCGAACCTCTGGATGCTCGAGACCGTGATCCAGACTGTTGCGCACCAGATGGGTTATGGGTCCGGCCAGCACATCGACCACCGTCTTCTCGATCTCCACATCCTCGCCGGCGATTTCGAGCCGAACCTCCTTGCCGAGCTGGCGCGAGACATCGCGGACCACCCGGGGGAGCTGCTGGAAGAGCCGGCGGCAGGGCTGCATGCGCAGCCGCATAACCATGTTTTGCAGGTCACTCACCCGGAGGTCCATCTCGCGCGCAATGCGGGACATGTTTTCGTCTTCCCGGCCAAGCGTGCCGGACGCGGAGGTAAGGCGATTGCGCAAGAGGACTGTGGCAGAGAGTGCGTCAGGAGAAAGCCTTGCTCACGGCGATCCTCCAGTGACGCCCTCGGAGGCTGCGCCATCGTCGCCCGAACACGCGAAGGTCGTCCGGTTGGCCATTACACCCGGCAACGGATTTCATCGTCTTGTAACTCATCGAAAACTGGCGGAAGCGTGTGCGAGTCGAATCCGCCCTACAACAGAAACCAAAGGACTTAGATGAGCACGGTTGGCAATTTTAGCTCTGTAAGTTACTGATAGCGCGGTAAGTGATTTCCGAAATCACTTTTGTACGTGAACGTTCAAGACCCATAGAGACCCTCTCCGGATAACGATGTGTGGCCTCTTCATTGAAGTCTATTTTGTGGCCTGCTTCTTCCTCTCAGCCCATCTCGCCTTCATCAACTCCGCCAGCCGTTTCCTGGCGGCAGCGCTCATGCCTTTGCGACCGCCGGATTTTGTCGCTGCATGTGCAGCTTTCTTCGCACCCTTCGCTTTCGCTACGGTCTTCTGGCCCTTCTGCTTCGCCCATCGGGCCCGTTGCGCAGCCGCGATCTTTGCCCGAGCCTGGGCTGACATAGTACGCCGGCCAGTTCTTCGCGTTGACGACGAGGACGTCATTGGCGGGCGGCCACGCCGGGGTGCTGTTGATGCTCCCTCAAGTGCCTTAATGGCGGCATCTAATTGGTTTCGCTGCTGCCGCAGTTCCTGCAGAATGCTCACGAGGTCCATAGCTTTCCTTTGTTGATCCTAGATTTAATCAGCGACAGTGTAGCAGCCACCCCACGTCGAATGTGCGCACCCTGCAGGAAATCGCGCTCGAATCCAAAAACTTCGGCATGGGCTCCCATCGCAATCGAGGTGCTAGTAAGAGGACGCCACCTACATCGCTCCGAGAGTCTAGCAAGGCTGGCGGAGCACACTTCAGATCCCAATTCCATCGCTGCAGCCTTCGTGTAAACGCGACGGGGGGACACCGATGTTCCGGCTGAGGAGATCAGTCGCGTGCCGGTGAGCATCGAGCGATCACCAAGCTCGTGATAAAACTGGATAAATCCGTACCCGGACAGTGACGGCAATCGGCATTTACGAAGGAGAATGCTAGCACCACCCTGTCTTCTAGAAATACTCCCGCGAGCCTTTTGGACTACGGTCCAATAAGGTTTCTGACAATAGACGCCGGCCAACCCTTTTTGATACTGCGCAAGTCACCGCCAATTCCGCACTTTCTGATACGAAAGGGGTCATCTCGCGCTGAAGCTAATTTATAGAAACCACACGATCCTGTTGCGTGATTTTTGGAGGTCCGTAATCTATGGATTGTGTGCCGCACTTGCACTTAAAGCCTGCCCAATTACCGGCGAACTCCCGCTAAAGCCTTCCTCTTATGACACGCGAGATCGTGTGATCGTGTCGTCATGCTCCCAGAAACATATATTTATTGGCACTTCGATGTAATTTCGTATATTGCAGAAAACAAGTAGGTGACGAGCCGCCGTTTTGCAGAGGTTTTTTGAAACGACCTTCGGCCAACTCGACTTCCCGGACGCCGGACTAGAAGGGACGCTTTCCGGGCTCATTGCCACCGCGTCGTGAACGTTCACTTCAAATCATTCGCAGAAGTGAAAGAAGCTGATAGTCGTTCCTTCGAGTCGCCGCCTGTTCACGTACATTCCGGTTTCAAGTCTGGTATCCCCGGATTCCATACGTTGTGCAACATCGGCAAATGTTAGGATTTCGGCCATGAGAGCTCACGTTGCCAATATATTCGCAAAGGAGAAAGAGTTAACCGAGTTTGCAGGAGTTTCACATTGAGATAAAAATGCTCGGCTTCTAGTCCAGTAGCCTAGCGGGCTGCGGCTGCAGGGTGTAAACCCTGAAGATATTTCAGAAGGTGCTTCGTTTGGAGCCTCGGATTCCTGAACCAATCCGTGGACCAAATCCGGTATAGCTTCCAGCCGTACTTCTCGAGTATTTCTTGCCGAAGTCGATCGCGCTCGCGCACCGACCGGGCACTGTGGTACGTTGCTCCATCACATTCAATTCCACACAGAAACGTCCCTGGCTCCGCCGGATGTTTCACAGCAATATCGATCCGATAGCCACAAACCCCAACTTGAGGCACGCCTTCGTAGCCTTGAGACTGAAGGACTTGCAAGACCCACTGTTCGAACTCACTTTCGCATTCACCATGCGTGGTTTGTATGACCGCGATCCCATCGCGCGCGAACTGCAGGTAATGCTTCAGAACCTTAACGCCCCAGTGTTTACCCTCCTCCTGAATCTCCTCAGGAATCATTGATGTAAACACGGTGACTTTCTTCTTAGCGCGCGTGAAAAGAACGTTGAGGCGCCGGTGACCGTAAATTCCGTTGATTGGGCCAAATCTCTGAAAAGAAGCTACCTTTTCGATCCTTACCGTAGACCGTCGAAATGAAGATCACATCGCGCTCATCGCCTTGCACATTTTCCAAGTTCTTGACGAAGACGGACTCGAGCGTCGGCTCCCATTTTTGTATGTAAGCAGCCGCATTTTCGTCCGTCGCAGACGCCCGATCCAACTGTTCACGAATGAACTCGGACTGTTTGGCGTTTACTGCAACGATTCCTAGGGACTCATTTGGGGAGTTCTTCATAAATTCAACGGCAGCCTTTACAACCGCATTGCCTTCAATATCATTGAGCCCCGATTCATAAATTCCGCCGACCTGGACCAGCGACACCCCGTACAGCGGGTGATCGTAATAGGGGGACGGAAAGACTGTGAGCTGGTCGTTGTAGAACTCATGATTCGAGAACGCAATCAGTGAGCCATGTTCCGATCGATAGTGCCATTTCAAGCGACGAGCTGGATAAAATCTCCCTGCCGCAGCTTCGAGTACCGAATCTTCTTTCGCATCCTCAAACTCACCTTCTTCCAAATCGCCCGCTGACAGTTTCTGGAAGAAAGGAGTGGGGGGCAACTGCATCTGGTCTCCTACTATCACGGCTTTTTCGGCCCTCGCAATCGATCCCAGAGCCTCTTCCGGCCGTATCTGCGACGCTTCGTCCATAATCAGTAGGTCAAAGTGCATCTTGCCCGGCTGCAGGTATTGGGCAACGGACATCGGGCTCATCATCCAGCACGGTTTTAGGGCCTGTATCGCGTTACCTGCACGCCGAATTAATTCGCGCACTGTTATTCTTGGGCGAGTTTGTCCGGCCACACGTGTTACTAGCGCCAGTTCAGTCAATTCCGCCACGGGCCCGAGCGAATTTCCAGCAGGACACCGCCGTTGCGTCAACGCAAGAGCGAGCTGCTTTCGGCGCAGCTCGAGATATTCACGGTCAAGAGCCCGGAATTGATTCCTAAGTTCTTGATGATTAGCTCCCGAATGTCTACGGAGCCGCGGATCGCTTTTGAGGACCGCCTCTGCTGCGGATCGGAAGAAGACATATTCAACCGCTCGAGTTAGGCCGTAATAATCCAATCCGGAACCGGAATACGCCGCAAGTGCAGGACCGATTCCTTGGTCGACCGCTGCGTCCTCAGCCAACAAGAAATTCAGGTAGTCACGAAGAGCAGCGACATGCTCTAGCGCCCGTCCGTTTCGTTTTAAGAGCTCCTGCAGACTTGCGGTTTCGAACGAATCAACGCCACACCAAAGCTTCGGATCAATCTCGGCCATATTACTGGCTGTACTGACACTTTCAGACAACGCTGAGCACGACGCCAACACGTCTTGGGCTAGGCTCTGAAGTTCCGCAATATGCCGGGGGTCGGCGAAAAAGTATTGAATGAATAGTCTCGGAAGGCGCAAAGATGCGACCGATTCGGCGAAATTGAGCGTCGCAGAAAGGCTTTCCAGAGTGGGTCGCATCGATTCTGTAAAGCCCCCAGCAAGTTTGAGAGCTGCCGTTTCTACCTCAATGCACGCGGTGCGCGTGTCGGCGGCATCGAGGGCTTCAGCGGTGGCTGCAAGGTTCGCTTCGTTGCTGGAGGGTCGGAAAGTAGCCCGCTGGAAGACTTTCAATGCTCCCGAAAGGATCTCCTCCTTCTCGCGCTGTTGCCGAACCAGATCGTCCCACAGCCGTTCATCGCCGTTGGGTACACTGCTGAGCACGATTAGGAGAAACTCAAACATCGACTGTTCCCGAAACGCGAGAAATCTGTCGAGCTGATCGGCCATTCCGCGAAACAAAATCTTTCGGAGTGCGAGACCCGCATCCCCAAACGACGCGAGTCGCTGACTAACAGCCGCTGCCCAATTGGCCACCTCGCTAAGTTCGGTGAAGGGCGTATCAAGACCGTTGAAATGCTGACCACAGATGGACCGTAAGGTCGAGTTCGCTCCTAGGGCCTCAACATCTGCGAGGTATTCGGCACAACGCAATAGCCCTTCAGCTATGTCGCTTCGGCTTTTCCTGGAGTCGTGTCGGGCTATACCACGATAGATGCGCCGGCCTCGACGACACGTTGATCCGAATATCGCGGCAAGAGGACTCGCCACCTTGAGGGCCATGCCGCAGGTTCGTAGCTCTTGATAGGTGGGTAATAGTTCGAGATGAAATTCAGAATCGAGCTCAGAGCGCGCGCGTGTCAAGACCGACACCTGCGCCGACCCTTGACTCAACGTTGAGCGATTGGTTTCGTCAAGTATTTCCGGCGAGCGGAGATTCCACAGCGGACGGGGCAATGTCGCTAGTAGCTCTAAGGCAGCCACAGCGGCACGTATTGACTTGAGACGTGGTTCCTGAAAACCCGCAGCGTTTGTCAGGTCGGTACAAAACGTCTGCAGATTCGCTGCCGCATCAGCGAGTTTCTGCTGGTTGACATTCAACTCGGCAAGCGAAGCGACCGTGAACTGCTTTACCCCAATACTACGGAGGGCGGTCAGGGCTTCGCGACAAGATTTCCCGCCTACCCGTCGCGCAGCCGCCACGCTTTCCGTGAACACGGCAAGTTCTGCTTCAATCGCGAGAAGCGCCTGACACTGTTGAATGGCTTCTCGCAAGTGTTTTCTGTTGGATTCGACCGAACACGCAATATAGGTCTCCGAGGAAAGCGAGGCGGGCGGTAACTTCGTCGTGCTTATGTGTTTACACAAAGCCTCCAAACTCGCCTGTGTATCGGGCAAGGGCGAGCCAACACGCTGGACTATCACAGAGCTGGCAGCAAGCGCTCGCAGGATTGCATCGCTCCATTCGGAAATCGCGAGAAATAGCCTTCCTTCATCCAGTTCTGTGATTTCTATGTTCTGTATCCCACGCCACGGGTGATCCGCGAGTTTCCCGAAAGCAGCAAGCGGCTGCATTTGAGTTTCAAGAGTCGCGGCTGTATCGACCATCTGCCGATATGAGTGCGGAGAAATATCCAGCGGAGCCCCAAAGCGGGCGTCTGCTATTGCCGTCGGAAGATTGTCCTTTAAGCCTTCTCTAATCGCACTGCCTAAAAGGATGTCGTAGATTTTGAGACCGGTCCTACCTGCGTCGTGGTTTACGCTTTGCACGTAGTACAGAAGTTCGGACTTGGCGGTACGTAGAGCCTCGGCGTTGCTCTGCGCGAGCTCTGATTTGAGACGGGGCAAGCGATACTCAAGGCGCTGCGCAAGGGAATCAGTAACGGCAGTCTTCGACGTCTTGCTAGAGTGCAGCTCTAGGCAGAACGCTTCCAGCCCGGCAGCGTCGAGCCGTTTCTTCACCACTTCGAGTGCAGCCATTTTTTCGGCCACAAACATGACTGATAACCCTTCATTAAGGGCCGCCGCGATAATGTTCGTGATGGTCTGCGACTTGCCTGTTCCAGGCGGTCCCTGGATGACTTGTGAAGTTTTGCTTCTGAGCACATCCACTACAGCGCTGTGCTGGGATGAATCGGCATCGGTAATCAACAGAGGCTCGGGGCCCTGCAGGGTGTCGATTTCATAATCGTCGGCGTATTTGACGTCGCTGACCTCGGCGCCGGCGATTAATGTCCGTAGCACCTGCTGTTTCTCGAGAGGTCCCACGCTTGGCCAGCGTTGAGGATCAAGGTCTTTGTACATAGCCAGCGTGGAGAACGTGAAAAGCCCAACCGTTACATATCGCCGCACCATCCAATCTCGTTGTCCGGCAACCGCCTTCCTGACCCGTCTTAAGT
This sequence comes from uncultured Acidobacteriaceae bacterium, assembly GCA_963747045.1. Taxonomy (GTDB): domain Bacteria; phylum Acidobacteriota; class Terriglobia; order Terriglobales; family Acidobacteriaceae; genus Bog-257. The sequence goes on from CAVVDN010000005.1 coordinate 151,517, forward strand.
ATGTTTCGAGAGGCGTTTCCAGCGCTTCATCCTCTTCCCAGTCAGGCAGATTCACCGCCATTTGCTTCAAGAGCTCTAGCAATGCAACATTGATCTCGACATCCTCGTTTCGGCTCCTAATGAAATACCGGTAGCGCTGATCTACGAGCACGCGGTCCAGTGCAATCGGTAGGAAAACAAGAGGGGCGACTCGTTTTTCATCGCTGTGACCGGATTCGTAGTATTCGAGATAGCCAAAGGTGCAGAACAGGGCATTGAAGCCCGCGTCCTTCTCAAGTACGCGAGCCGCGTCTTGCAGTCCGCTCAGCTTACGTTCGAGATCCTCCGCGAAAAAAAGAGTCTGAAGTTTCGAACCGTTAGGTCGCCGTTCTCCTTGGACAGACAATTCACAGTCTGGATTAAGGCCCAGCTCCATCGCTCGTTTTTGTGGGTCCCACGTTGGCTGAAAAGGTGCGAGACCGAGATCGGTCCGCACCCTGTTACGAAGATCGCGCTCGACTTTCTGTTTCTGGCGTGTCGATGCGCTAGGTCCGAGTTGACTAAGCGACTCCTTGTAGGATTGATCTGCGCCCCTTGCTGTCCGCAAGATGTTCAGGAAGGTTGGCGTATTTTCGTCGTGAGGCGTCAGCTCCGGGTCGGGCAGAGGCTCGAAGAATAATTGCTTACCGGAGACGAGTTTCTCGAACAGCTTTTCCGGGGTTTCGTCGATTATTCGGATATGACTACGGGAACGATCCGAATGCCTAAAGCTGATCAATGGGTTACGGCCGGTGAGATCGAGGAGTTTCTTCCGGTACTGCTGAATTACCTGGGTTACGAACCCATCAATGCTCGCTTCGCTGGTTCCGGTCGCGTGGGCCATATGGCACGAAAGGGGCGCGACTAATTGTATGCGAAGCTGGGTCCGAAGCGTAGCAACTTTTTTGTTTTCAGTACACGATTTCCACTCGTGTCCTTTTCGTGCCAAAGCGCAAAAACTGGACGTATCGCCACCTGGAAACTAAATCCCTTCGGACCGCAATTTACGGCCAGGCGATTGACACCTTAGCCGAGCCGAAAGCGGCAGGATGCCGTGTCGCTGCGGTAACCTTGAACAAGGCGATTCCACAGCGTTTGGAGCTTGTCGAGCAGCGGACGGAGGGTCTCTCGTAAAGATGCCAAAGGGTATCTGCAAAATGTGCCTAGTGGAAGGTGATCTTGTGTGTAGTCACCTTATGCCGGCCGCTCTCTACGATTATTGCCGGAAGGAATCCGTAAGTCCGATCAAGGTTGGCGACGGCCTGGTGTATTTTACGGACCGGCAAACACAAGATTATCTCCTTTGTGCGAAATGTGAAGATGTGCTCAGCAAAGGCGGCGAAACATGGGTCAATCCAAAGCTTGCAAGCATCAACCCTTTCGATTTCCCGCTATATGATCTGATCGTCAAAGGACCGGCTGCCTATACTGATGGTGAGGATGGCATCTATTACGCGCGCGATAATCCTGAAATCGACATCGACAAGCTGATCCATTTTTCGCTCGGGGTATTTTGGAAGGCGTCCGTCCATTCTTGGAAGCGGGAAGCGGGTCCACCGAAGATCGATCTCGGAGGGCATTCGGAGGCGTTACGCAGATGGCTGCGGGGCCAGTCGGCACTGCCTTGGGACATGTCGCTCCATATCAGTGCCTCACCGCCTCATCGCGCTCAATCGTTCTGATGGAGCCCGCACCGATGGTTCCTCGTCCTTGGAAAACGTTCTGGATGCATGTTCCGGGCGTTATGATTAGCTTAAATGTAGGACCTGAGATTCCGATTGAAACTCACCTGATCTGTTTCAGAGAAAACCCCGAGCACGCCATTATGGTTTCAGACGAAGTAACGAGGATTCTTGAGAGACGTTTTGCCGAGCAGTTTGCCGAGTCTAGAAAAACTCACTCCTATCTCGCTAAGAAGACAAAGCGACCCTCAAGGGACCATCGATATTCCCTCGCCGAGCGAAAAGCATACGCACCAACCATGGGGCGTCAGCTCTCATCGGCTGGATGCGCGACAAAAGAGCATCGTGCGATATGTTTTGGTTGACGCTAGTCCGGACGGAGCTTTCGAGCGTCCGGAATTTCCTTCTGCGCCCGCGCCGGTTTGGAATCGACTGAACCGTTCCAATAAACCCCTGCTAAAGCAGCGGCCGTCGTTTCCCTATTCTCAGGAACTTGCAACAACGCATACACTGTCCCAACAATCATTTGTTTATTGATACCGATTGTTCTTGTTTTCCAGAATGCCCGGGCGTAGGAGTGTCCCCGGAGGGACCATGAACGCCGCACTTTACGCCAGGGTTTCTAACCGGGACAAAGGACAAGACCCTGAGATGCGGTTGGCCGAATTGCGGGAATTTGCCGTCAAGTGTGGCTGGAAGATCGCGGGCGAGTTTGTGGATGTCGGTGTTTTTGGCTCCAAAGATTCCCGGCCACAGCTCGACGCCGTGATGCGGTGGGCAAAGACTCGCAAGCTCGACGTTATCGCCGTTTGGAAACTGGATCGCTTTGGCCGCAGCCTGCGGCATCTTGTGGACTCGCTGGCCGACTTGAAGGCGGTTGGATGCGCCTTCGTGTCTCGGCGCGAGAACCTGGACTTGAGCACGCCGGCCGGTCGCATGATGTTCCACGTCATCGGTGCGATGGCCGAATTTGGGCGAGAGCTGATTCGTGAGCGGGTAAAGGCTGGGTTGGCCCATGCGCGCAGCAAGGGACAAAGGCTAGGCCGTCCCAAAGTCAGGCGTGACCATGACCGACACGCCAAGGTCATCCGCCGGATGCGCGCTGATGGTGACAGTTATGGGGAAATTGCAGAGGTGTTAGCAGGACGAAATCTGACATTTACCGGGTCTGTACAACACTAGCTACGTTGTCAATCGGACGGGTCAAGTAGTGCGGTCCTATAAAATCTAGCCTGAGACCGCGGAGTGCGGTCACGGACATCACCTTTTGGGCGGCTGCCTAACACTCAGTCGTCCGTAGTCACGCTTCAGACCCGTTACGCCCGGGTCCAGAGGTAGACCGAAGCGGGGCAAATCGGCTGAGTATAAATGGGCAAAGCCGGGGGTGGCCAACGCACAGACATAGCGACTTGGGCAAACGAAGATGCTGATAAGACCAGGATAACCGTGATTAGAAACGCGCTACGGAACATATCCACACCAATTCGGACTAGCTCCTTAAAGCGTTGCCTAGGAGGTCAAGCACTCCGAAGCTCCTCATCAATGCAATCCATCGGCTAGATAGATGGCGTACAGCCCGCGGCGGAGCCGGTACGCGACGGTTTTCCCATCGCTCGATGCGAGCAGCCGCGCATACATCGATCCAACCGTGGACGTTGGTTCCACCGACTGCACCAGTTGACGCCGTCCGGTCGCTAAATCCAGGGCGAAGAGACGCGCGGGCAGTTCCTGGTCCCACACAAACAGGGAGTGATTATCTGAACTCCACCCGATCACCGCATCGTGATCCTCGAGGCCTGGAACGTCACTGGTTTTTCCGGAAGCGACGTCCACCAAAATGTATTTCTGAGTAGAAAGGTTGTTTGTGACTACCCTTGTGCCGTCAGGCGACAGCTTACCATTCCGGGTGCCGACTGGGGTGACGGCCCTCACGTGCTCCGTGCGCATGTCGACCAGATAGTCCCGTACTTGTTTGTCCGAATCGTAGGCGGACAGCAGAGCGTACCGTCCATCATTGGAAAACGTGACACCGTTCTCGATTCCACTGCTACCCGCGTTTAAATTTCCAAGATCGATAGTTCGTTGGCCACCGACACCAACGGGATAGAGGACCAGCTTGTGCAATTCATCGTTGCGCAAGGCTGCGACCATCTTGCCGTCGGGGGTAATACCTGTTCCAAATCCTTCCCCCAGCATTACAGGCGCCAGGCCCTTGGTATCTCGCACGAACGCTTGATAGTCCTTCCCCAGAAAACGGCTGGTCACGATCTGTTGCCCATCCGTAGAGATCCCGCCAAGGTCGGTAATGCCTCCTTGAAGTGCGAGAGCGGTTTTCTCACCCAGGTGCTTCACTCCGATCTCGATCTCGTAGCGGACGCTCTCCAGCAGAATCTTGTTCGTCGAGGAGACATCTTGAATCTGAAGCTCAATGGGCGACAACAGGATCACACGGGTTTGACCTGAGAGATTGACGGCATAAAGGCCGCCTTCTTCGCCCTGAAGGCTCTCGCAGTGCCATATCTCTTTGCCGTTGCTGGTCCAGGCCAATCCATGGCTGGACGAGTAGGTGGGAGTCAGGACTCGCGAATTGCCCTGCAAGTCGACCATAACAACTCTTCCTGCATCATCGGGAATGATCGGGTGTTCCAGAAACGCGATGTGAGTGCCGTCGGGAGCGATGCGGACGTCGTTAATCCATCCCAAGCTCTCGTATAGCACCCTGCCAATCGGGAACTCGAGGCGCTGCTTGTTGCCTACGCTGCGAACTACGGCGAACTCTTTGCCGTCGCGACTGATGTCGGCTGCAAAAACATCTTCGAGAATTGGTCGAGGCTGTCCGCCGTCAACCGGCAGCCGAGCCAAAGTTCCCTTTGCCAGCCATGTGGCTAGAAACCGGTGCTTGAGGATGATTGCCATGTCGCCGTTGTCGGCAATTCCAAGCACGTCAGCGTCAACCCCAAGAGCTTGGGGCTGCGTTCCTGCTGTTCGTTGCGAATAGAGTTCGTTTTGGCCCCCATTCCACGCCGCAGAGTAGACGAACGTATTGCCATCGCGAGTGAAGCGCGCCGGACCCGTGTGTCCTGAATCGAACGTCACCTGAATGTAGTTCGCCGCCTGCGGCTTTGGTTGCCGATTGCCGGCAAGGTAACCAAGGATAGCGACCAAAGCTAAAGCTGCCAGGGCGGCGGCGAACCTAAGTGGCAAACCGCGCGGCTTGGCAGATGGAACGACGGCGCTTCCGGGGCTCGAAGCGGAGGATGCCACTACGGCTTCCAGTGCAAAGGCCACATCTCGTGCGGATTGAAACCGCTCCTCGGGCGATTTTTCGAGACAACGACGAATCACCCGCTCCAGAGCCGGAGAAATGGGCTGCTTCGTCGTCGAAAGTTCCGGTGGATCCTCCTTAAGAATTGCGTTCATCGTCTCGACCGATGATTCGCCCTTGAACGCCCGTTGACCGCCGACCATCTCGTAAAGGATAGCCCCAAAGCTAAAGATGTCGGAGCGCGCGTCCACCACCTTTCCGCGAACCTGCTCGGGCGACATGTAACCCGCCGTTCCGAGCACCGCTCCCGGCTGAGTATTTGGTACATGCGCGGTAGCAGTGTTGTCGTGGGCGTTCAACGTCTGCCTGGCCAGGCCGAAATCCAGAATCTTCACCCGGCCGTCGCGGAGCACGAACACATTGTCCGGCTTCAAATCGCGATGGACAATCCCTTTCTCGTGTGCGGCAGCCAGACCTTTCGCTATCTGAACGCCGACCTCAACCGCCTTGCGCACGGTCAGCGGACCTTCCTGAAGGCGCTGCCGCAGACTTTCTCCTTCGAGAAGTTCCGAGACGAGGAAGTGAATGCCGTCCTGCGAGCCGACATCGTAAATTGCGAGCAAATTGGGATGATTGAGCGTGCTGAGTATGCGGGCTTCGTGCTCGAAGCGCTGCAGGCGCTCGCCGTCGCTGGAAAATGCAGCAGGCAGAACCTTGATGGCAACCATGCGATCCAGGCGGGTATCACGCGCGCGATACACTTCGCCCATACCGCCTGCGCCTATGGAAGAGAGAATCTCATAGGGCCCAAGCCTTGCACCGGGTGAGATCGTCATGGAACGGGGAATTATACCTTGAATCCCCATAACAGACTGCGGAGAGGTCCGAGCCGAGAAGTGGCTCCGTGAAGGGCTGCTATAGTGTCGTCGTCACCACGGCGAAATCCAATGGCGGCCAATTGCGATGAGGGCGTCGCTGTTGTCGATGATCCAGTGATCGGCTGTGTGGGGCGTAACAGCGATTGCACGAGCAACCGGAAACGGGCGAAATGGCGCTATTTCAACAGTAATCGGCCAAGCAAGCACCGACATGATCGCCTATTTACTTGTGCAACAGGTGAGCAATGCGATCGAGCAGGACAGTCGGCGGCTCACCTTTTGCCAAGAATCCGTCCGCAAACTCAGTGCCCTCGGGTTTCTCCGAGGCGGCAGAGACAATGAGAATGGGAACCTCCGGCTTCAGTTCCTTCATTTCTCTGGCGGTTTCTATTCCCGTTTTGCCACTTAAGAAATGGTCGGCGATTACCAACTCGATGGGGTTCTGCTTGAAAAGCTCCAGGCCCTCCTCACCTGAGTTAGCAGTTAACACCTTGTAGCCTTCGCGGCCGAGCAGGAGTTCTCTAACACGCAGTGCAATGTCAGCGTCGTCGATACACAAAATGAGAGGGGGTTTTGCAGCAATAATTGATGGAACCGAGTTCATGGCCCGTTCCTTATCTGCCGCGAAAAACATGCGGGCTTGTGCGGTTGTCGGTCTATTGCGCCAGTCAGTCGTGAATAACGGTCAGGCGAACTGATCCACGGCCTTTGCGTCGGATTGCACTGGCAGGGCAGATTTCACGAGGAAGACGTGCACCTTGTCACAGCGATAACGAACACGGCGAGAGGCATGGTCGTCGTGGGAGGCCGGGTCGCCAACTGCCGAGTGCTCTGTGGTATTGATGCTGCCGCATGCAAGGCAGGGCTTCTGTTCTGACATGATCCAGCATCGCGCTTTGAGGGGAAGTGATATGTGATTTGTGTCACGTGGGTCTGTGACTGGGACAAGCCCCTTCGCGTCTGGACAGCCTCGCAGCTCAATTTTGAAATTTAAGGCACAAGACGCCAAAGGCCCAACACGCCATGGTCCTGCAACGCTTTCCGTGGATAACAATCATTTACGTGTTTTTGGTGTTTGCAGCGAGTATCTGCGTTTCCCTCCTGCTTCGGTAAGCTCATTTGACCTCGCCAAGGCTGGCTCACCCTGCCAAGGATGGCCAGGAGAACCGAGCTAAGTTCCGCCGAAATTGACCCCCTCGTCACGGAGTTTCAAATGAGCAGAAGATTGAGGAGTGCTTGGTTCCTGGGGGACGCTGCGGATTTTACATGCGTTCTGGCACCGATCCCTGATGCAGATGCGCTCTTGAAATGAAATGCAGGGACGATATGCTCTCAGACATGGAGTAGCCTTCGTCCCTGCGCGGGGGTATAGTGTGCCTCCGAACTCTTCAGGCTGCTGTTGCCTTGTGTAGTTTGGTAGTTAGTTCTGCTCGGCTGCTCGGTTTCTCACCGATGAGTTCCGCCTCTGCTTGCAGCCAGTCGTCCAAGTCGTGTCCGGGCTCGTAGCCGCGTTGTTCAAATAACTGATATGCACGCCTTCGGATGATGTCTTCGGTCAATTCGGGCGAACCGACATCGGAGACCTGTAAGACATTGTTCCTATGCTTCGACATTGTGAACCTCCGGGAGTTCGCTTTGACGCGTTGCACGCCAAATAACGCCATTGGTCACATGCTAGTCGATGCGAGCATTCGGGGTCAGTGCCGACGGTCACACGTCGATGTACAGGCAACGGGAGAAGTCCGTAACGTAAGACGGTTCGCATAATGGCGGCGCGGCTCTCTAGTTTCTTAACGAATCCGTCTGGAGTCCTTGCTCGTTTGAGCGGGTTTGTGGGCGTTGCTCAGATGCTCCACAAATGCCGCGTCTATGGCAGGCTTCACGTCGGGAAGGAACGGGTATCCGCAAACAGAGCAGCGTTGAAGATTGCCTTCGATGACGAGATGCGGCAGAGTAGCAGACTTGCCGCGCTCAGCGAGATTTCGTTCCCTGACCTCGCGGGCATGGTCTATGGCGTCCTGTGCCCTTTTGTGCGGGTCATACAACTGGTCAAAAGGCTTCTTGGATTCCATTGCCCGCAATGCTGCGCCGATTCTCGGGGTCGTGCAAGGAGTTAATTCAAATTGCGAGTGACAGCAATTAACTGCATGATGTGCTAATTCCCGCAACACGACAATTCGGGATGAAGTGACTTGCATCAACGCTCTTTGATAGCAAGCTTTGAACCGCCAATCCTCTGCTGAAACATGGCGAATATATGCCAATGTTGACAGTGGTAAATCACTGCTCCACTGATAGCTTTTCCGTCCGTATGGTTGGCAGTTAGCTCCACACCTTCAATTCTCTCAACCCCGTGGTCCCAACAGACCGGACACACGATTGGCCCCTGTTCGAGTGCGACTAGATTCTCTTGCTCAGTGGACTGCTGCATCGTGACATCGTACGCGGGAGCCACATGGCTGTTCATCGAACGGACGTGGGAAACGTCGTGCAACTTCTAGGGGAGTGCCTCAGTGACCCCATTTCTCACGGGGCTGTACTGCTTCGGAGAGCGCGGCTAGTTTTCTTTTGGCATGGGACTCTGGCATTGATTTGTCATTCATGGTTCATTGCATGGCTTAAACAAAAATCGGCCGCCTCCAACCAGAAAGCGGCCAGTACCGCCTCAGCTCCTGTTTGTCGAGAGGAGCTTCGTTTCCCGGTTGGGATTATTGACAGATTGTCAACCGGAGTCAATGAAATAGACGCTTTGAATGAGATTTGAGGCCCGCCAAAATTGATTGAAGGAGATTTGGATGCGTCCTGACAGAGCGCTCTGGGACGGCAGAAATCCCGAGGTAATTGACTGATTTGCATACGTTCTGACGAGCGGGCTTCGCCTAGGCCTTTCACACATGCCCCCGTGATTCCGGCCACAGGACGCCCATCGGCGGCTTGACGATACTCATTCCCGACAATCCAACGTCGGGTGAGCCTTTCCCGGGACACGCACCTGACAAGACAGCCCGTGGAAACCTCCACGGGCTGTGAGTTTCTTGGCTCGCCCCTATTCTACGTCGAACAGGATACGTCGGGCTGCTGAATCGGGTCGTATGAGACACAGGTCAGCGTGGATCTCTTCCATCACTGCGATGGGCAGGCATGGGTCAGCTCGCAGCGTTGCATCGCAAGCCATGCAAACGCTCTCGGTTTCGGACTCGCGGACGAAGCACTGTTGGGTCGTCGAAGCCTTGTTGTCCATGATGAATCTCTCCCACGAAGTCTGCCCGCAGAAGGACTGGGGATACCGCGTCTCCTTCGCTTCAGCGACGAAGCGAACACCGCCGGTTGTCACCAACTCTGGGGTGCGCTTGTTTGGCTGCTTCGCGACAGCCTGGTAAACGTGTTCGAACGTCGACTCCAATGGCGGCGAGAGGGGATGGCGTGGCATAACTTACGCGCCCCTGAAAGTATCAACTGTCCCACCGCAACGCAAACGGACTGACGCCCCGAATAGCTAAAGCCTGCGCAGCAACTCTGACATCGTAGTTCCGAGTCCCCGGGCAATCACCTGCAATGTGATGATCCCGACCTCGCGCTTGCCCTGCTCGATGTCAGATATGTGCCCACGATTTATGTCCAAGGCAACCGCCATGTCAATCTGGGTCCATCCCTTCCGCTTTCGCAGTAGCCGGATACGTTTCCCGATTTGAACCAAGAGGGGTGATTGGTGCTGGACACCCCTCCGAGGGAGCGGCGGCACACAATCCATAGATTTCGGACTAAGTGCCCCGAGCATCTGTTCTTTTCGCGTTTTGTTGAATTTACGGACGTTTCCTGGTCAGGCATTTTGGACCGGGTGTTAACGAAAGGCGGTGACCTACCGCTTGCAATCGATACCGTATTTGTCAGCCAAGAACGATTGCAGCTTCGGAGGGAGAGCAGAACCCAGTTCCTGCCAGGTGAGGATCGCACAACGCGATCGCAGCTCGCTGCTTCGAACGGCGCAAACGATACGGTAGCAGCCTTTCGCAAGATCAAAACGTCGAGCGTCGATGATCACTAAGAAGGACTTTCCGTGCTGGAATGCCGCCATGACGCCGCGGATTAACTGATAGAAGAGAAACCTCCCGTCGGATCTCGGCAATTCAGTAACCTCGAATGCGGCATCTAGGCCCTGGTACCGCAACACTAACTCTGGGCGCACGCTTTGAAAGTTGCTCTCAGTCAGCTTCGCTTCCACCAAAAGATGACCCACAACCATATCGATTTCTGTTCTGTCAGAACGGTCATTGGTGAGCGCAAGCCGCGGCTTGATACCGAACTGCGGACGCTCGCCTGGCCCAACGCCCAGCAAAGCGCATAGCTGTTTTCGATGTGTCACTCCAGGGTAGCAGAAGATGTTCATCAGCAGTGCATCGGAACTGTTGGCGCAATCAAGCTCGTGTCTTATACGATCTTCGGGGCGAGCGAGCTTCTTATAAGCGGCGTAATGCTTGTTCAGCCGACGAGACCATTCGGGACAGGCGCGGATTCGGCGGTAAGAGGCAGCAAGAAAATTGCCGTGCAATCCATCTTCTTCATGGTACAAGACGCTGGGAACAGAACTAAACGTGCATTCATGAGAGAAATTCTCAGCCAAAGCAACATTGCGTGCGCTGAGTTCGCGGCGCAGTGCGGCCGCCGATAACGCTGTCATTCGCCCGTTCATCTTCGACACAATTAGCCTCACCCAAGAAGCGCTCTGACTCTTTCACGCTTGAGCACCCCAGCAGGCCCATCCCTGGTAGTGGCTTCAGCCCACTTCTGCAACTGGCCCAACCGAATTCTGTGTTCGACCGGCGGCTTCTCGACAGAAACCATGAACTCAGTTGTGGCCAGAATCTGTGGTGCGAGAGCGTCGCTGCGGAATTCCGCAACCGCAAGTGCGACCGCCTCATAGACCGATTCGGCCTGCACGTGGGCCGTGTGTATCAACCCATCGAGATCGGTGAAGACGACCTTGCAACGAACGGCAGGCACGTGGACATTGTATCGGATATTTCGCCTTTTGTTCGCTCAGTCTCGATTCAGAAAATTCGGCAGGCGCCGTTTGGACGCGTGTCGACCGTTGACGCAGTCGCGGGTAAACAGTAGAGGATGTACGATGATCAACGATATTGGAGGTCACTCCTGATGCGGCTTGGCGATGAGATCGATGACTACTGTTCCCGGTGCAAACGGGGCATAGATCATGCCGTAGTGAGCATGGACGGAGAGGCGGTGCGGCGGGTGCGATGCCGGACGTGCGGTTTCGAACACAAGTACCGGGGCAACAAATCTGGCAGGAAAGAGATGACGGCAGAGCAGGCGTTCCAGAAGGTGCTGCAGAGCGTCACAGGCCAGATGGGCGAGCAGCCGGCAGCGCTCAAGAAGAAATCAACAAAGCGCACTTGATCATTCTCAGAGACGTTTCCTGTGCCGAAGAAGATGGCGGCAACAACAAAGCCGCGGAAGGCAGCGAGGCAGCCTGAACCGACGCTGTTGAAGGGATGGAAGGCAATTGCCAATGGTAATTATCCCTTGACATCAAGTAAAACAAATGGCAAAATGTCTGTGAGGTTGCAAGATGAACCGCAGGCAGACCATCCCGCAGCACCTCCGATACACGATCAATCAGTTCAACGAGCAGTTTCCCGACAATGACGCTTGCTTGGAATGGCTGAAGGAACAGCGATTTCCAAACGGCATGGCGCACTGCGAGAAGTGCGAACAAGTGCGAAAACACCATCGCGTCACTGGGCGTCCAGCATTCGCGTGTGACTACTGCGGCAGCATGATCTCTCCGATGGCTGGAACCATCTTCGAGAAGAGCACCACGTCCCTTCGGCTCTGGTTTTATGCCATGTACTTGATGGCATCGACTCGTTGCGGCATCTCTGCGAAACAGATTCAGCGCGAAACCGGGGTCACCTATAAAACCGCGTGGCGCATGTTCAAGCAGATTCGCTCGTTGCTGTCCGAAACCGACATGCAACTGGAGGGACTTAGCATCGAAATGGACGAGTCCTACTTTGGAGCGAAGCGCAAACGCGGCGAGAAACGCGGTCGCCCGTCGAAGGAATCCAGCAAACAATGTGTTGTCGGCGTGGTGGAGCGCGGAGTAGGGACTGGCCGCGTGATTGCGACTGTCGCAACCGATGCGACCAAGGCCACCCTGCACGGAATCGCCAAAGAGCGCATCCTGCCCGAATCGGTTGTGTTCACCGATGAATACGCCTCGTACAACGGTCTTGATGGGGAGGGATTCACGCATCGCCGCATCAACCACTCGGCTGGCGTGTACGTTACTGGAGATGTTCACACGAACACGATTGAGGGCTTCTGGAGCCTTGTGAAGCGTGGTATCACGGGTGTATATCACAACGTAGGGAAGAATTACTTGCAGACCTATTTGGACGAATATTCGTTCCGGTACAATCGGCGGGACAGAGGCAATCTGATTTTCAGGGATGTTTTGCAGCGGGTCTGCGAACGGGCGGAGTAGCCGCTCGGCGCAGAAGATCGTGGAATGTACGCTTTGACAACGGTTGCATCTTTTCCACGACTTCTGCGGATGGTTGCAGCTTACTATTTTCGGTATTCGGCTGATCGCTTTGTGCTTGGCGGCGTGAGCGCATCTTGCCTTTCCTAGCCCGTAGTGTACCATTCGGGCGGAAAGGTGCAAGTGTCTCGCGCTGCACTCCCCGACGAAAAAGACGTGCATAAAAACAGGCCAGTACGAGTTCCAGGACAGCTCTTGACAGAGTTGCCGACGTACACGATTCAAGAGGCGTCCGCCTTTCTCGCGTTGAGTAGACGCACCCTGTTCGATTGGTTCTCAGGGCCTAACCCTGTGCTGAAACCAGCACTAGTGGTAAACGAGGTCGCGCTGTTGTCGTTTCGTAATCTCGAAGAAGCATACAAAGTGCATATCCTGCGATCAAAACACGATCTTTCTTTGCAGTATTTACGGAAGGCGATGACAGAAGCGCGCAACGAGTTCGGCACGGAACATCCACTGCTTGATCGGGGCAAAGATTTAGCGGTACTTGGAAAGTTAGTTATGAACATTCCGGGCAGGGGCAAACGTCCCCGGCGGTCTGTGGCACTTGGTAGTCCTGAAACGCCTACATACATTCCCGAAGTCGTGAAGACTTGGGGTAAGCGCATTGTGTCGAAAAAGGACAACGAACAGATTTTCCCTTGGCGATACCACGAAGAAGACGATGACAGCACGCCAGTGACGCTTGACCCGGAAATTATGTCGGGTCGGCTTGTGGTTACAGGCACGCGAATCCCCGTCAACGTCCTTTGGGGAAGGGTGAAGTCCGGCGAGAAAATTAAGGCAGTGGCCAAAGATTATCACCTCAGTCCAAAGCGAGTACGCCAAGCATTGATGCACATTGACGAAACCATACAAAAAGTGGCATGAAGAATGTGTCTTGTTCTTGGACGATTGCTTCTCATGCGATTCCTGCGTGGAGCTACTAAGTCCCCATTTCAAAGTCGAGCGATTCGAAGATCACTTCAAAGACCCTAACGGTAAACGAAGACAGCGCGTCAAAGATCCTGAAATCATTGAGTTCTGTCACAACAAGCTATGGCTCCTACTCACAGTCGATCACCATATGCGCAAGACGCACGAGCAGGACATCAAGCGGAATCCACACGCCTGCATTCTCGCAACAGCACATAACTGCTCCAATGCCCAAGAGCTAAACGACTTCGCTTCGGCTGTGGTCAAACTCGCCTCGAAGATACGAGATCGTTACAAAAAGTACCCAAGACCGTGGTTCGCTAAGTTCAGCAAAGATGGACACATAACCAAGATCGAAACGGTTACTTGATGCTATGGGATAATTACCTTGCCAATTATCTAGGCCAGCCAGTCAATGTTGCCCAGCGGTAGGCGAAGTCATGCCGGTCCGGCGTCAAGACCGATACACGGTTGCTGCACCTGAGGAGCTAAACCGCTGGTTGGGGCGAGAGTCCGGCGCTCAGGAGCCGCTACACATAGTAGCGGAGACAGACGCCGACTTGGCGATCGAACTGAGAAGGAGCTTATCGATGGCTAAGGGGAAACACGGTCCCAGGAAAAATTGACCGGTGATCTGCGATGCGCCTCGGCTGAGGAGACGCTGGGCCCACTGCTAATCGAGGCTTCGGCGGTTGCTGTTTACCACGCTTTTTTCTTCGGCGGCACTTTGATTTTTCGTTCCTCATAACGCTCAATTCGGTCGGGATGCCTCTGCTTCATTGCTTCATAGATTCCCGTGCCGTCTTCAGCAGGTTCCGACTTTGGCTTGGCCGCCCCGGGTGTTTCGTTAGCATCTGTTTTCGAAACTTGGTCAGCTTGGTTCAACGGCTCTTCGAGCGTAGGCGCCGCTTCCTCCGGGTCAACAAATGCCTCGAAAAGTGAGTGTTCATCCGGCAGATGGCGCGGGGAGCCTCTACGGTTACGGCCGCCGCGCCCAAGTGCGGGTTTCGGCCTTTCGATCCGTTTTTCCGATCGACACGGTAGCGATGTGCCCTTCTCAATTCCGGCGGAGAGTATCTCGTCACACCCCGCTTCGAACTCCGCGATCTTGGTTTGCCCGCAGCTTGATAAACGTAGCTTTCCGGCACAGCCGCCTTGGCGTTGTTCGCGTTCGATGAAGTCGGCCTTGCAGAACAGGGTGGCGAGTTTGTTAGCGGCAGATTGCTGCAGCCCGAGATCTTGCGCCAGCTCCTTCTGGGTAACGGGGTGCTCCTTGAGGATGCTGAGAGCGGTCAGCATCTGATTCGGGTTTTTGCCAGGTAAAAACTCGCCGATCTTTTTGTTGTATAACGCGTGCAGCTGAGGAAACTTCGCGATGTCCATCTTGTCCTTCAGTTTTGAGGGGCAACTTCCTGATTCGGTTCTGTACGTGGGCACCGAAAATGCCTCTCTGAAAATACATTTTCTGTAATATCGGACTGACGAAGTTGCGAAGGCAAGTTCCTAGCTCACTGCGGCGTGTGATGCCAGGGTCAGCGGGCGCGCGCCTTGAGCTTAAAACGACGAGCGTGTGCGCGCCGCCGTTGTCCGCGTACGTATTCCCAGGGTTGGCGCGTCCCTAGGTGCGCAATGAGGTAAATGGGAACGGCGCGGCGGGCTTGCTATGGCTTGCTCCATCACCCTCGCGAATTCTCGTCTGTAAGTGCCTGATTTCGCGCTATGCGCAAACGCAGTATCTGCTTGCCCGTAGACATCAGGTTTTGGGCTGGGATCTGTTCGTCTCAGTCTGGATAGCTCGCCGTCGCGTTGATCACAACAGGTGATTTCTTAGTTGATTTTTCATAAGTACTTTGACTACCAGATTTGATAATCCAGAGTAGCTAGGCTTCCCGACCTTAATCGCTTCCTCTCATTATCAAGCGGGATTTAGTGCTGGACCTGCCCGCACTACGGAGTCAATCTGTTCCAATTTGGGATTCAACGCGTAAAAGTCGTGCATAACAACGAATATTACCTTGACATGCAGCGGTTCCACCCTACACTGGCGCTGAGTAGAGTGCACGTCTCGGCAGGGCCTCCCTATGCCGATTGCGCGAGTGGGCAAAGCTACGACGGGAATGATCGACTTGTCGCCGGCTCACCGCCCTTGGTTGTCGCGTCAATCTTTGACGGCAACTCACTAAGCCGCTCCTCGATCAGCAAAGGAAGGCGGCCATGAACAAACTACATGGGCCCTTGCTGCTGATTGTTTGCGCCGTCGTCGCGGCAAGCGTCGGCAACGCTTCTCCACTGAACCAACCCACGCCGTTCGGCCACTCCATCTTCTCTTCCGTGTCGCGGGGTTACGTCGTGAATTCCACCGATAACTGGCTGGGTGGCACCGGCAACTGGAGCGACAGCAGTTACTGGAGTGCGGGTCCACCGGGCGGAAACAGCGATGTGTACATTGATTCCGGGGGCAATGATCTTGTCTATCTCGACGTCAACTCCACCATCGCCTCACTGACTCTCGGCGGATCAACCGGCAGTTCGACACTGCAAAGCGCGAGCACCACCAACTACCTCACCATCGTCGGTTCGCTGACAGTCAATCAAACCGGCACATTGTCCCTCGACAACGGCGACACGGCCGCAGCCGCGACGCTCGCCGTCAACGGAGGGGCCATCAATCTCAACGGCGGCGCGACGCTGCAGATTTACGGCGATGCAACGAATGCTGGAACGATTGTGATGGGCTCCTTCGGCGCCGCCGCCTTGACGGTCAATGGCACATTCACCAATCAGGGCACTATCGCAACAAACGGAACCTTGACCGTCGGCTCACTCGTGAATGCCGGCACTCTTTTTGGTGCGGGAATCCTGCAAGTAAACGCAGACGTAACCAACAGCGGCGGCCTCTCCGTTGGCAATCTGACTGTGGGCAACAATTTCAATAACAGCAATTCTGTCACCGTACAGTATGCGGGAACCATAGCTGGTGTGTTGACCAATACCGGAATGTTCAATGTCTGTGGCTACCTCACAACCGGCAGTGTCGTAAATAGCGGCACGGTAGGTTTGTATCCAGGGAACGTCCAAGTAAACGGCAACTTTGATAACCCTGGATCTCTTGAGGGGGGACCAGGCGGCTCCCTCGTCATTAACGGCACGCTAACAAATAGCGGATCGGTGTATCTCCGTGGCGAAAACACAAACATTGGCAACATTTCGAACAGCGGCTCGATCACTCTCGAAGATTACTCGGTGCTGTCCGTCGGCAGCGCAACATTTGAAAGCACCGGCAATGTGCTGGTAGACCGCGGATCGGTACTCCAGGCGAACGCTCTCACCAACGACGGGGAACTCGGCGTCTATTTTCATTCAGGAGCCACGATCGCTAACTTTATAAACATGGGCACCGGAAATGTGAACATACTCTCTTCCTCCGGCACCTTCGGCACACTTGCTAATTACGGCTCGATCGGTCTCGAAGGAGGGTCGTCTCTGCAGGTCACGGGCGATGCAACCAACCTTGGAACGATTTCCCTCGGCAACGATGGTTATGCCGAAAATTCATTCTCCACGACCGGGACACTGAGGAACCAGGGTTCTCTAACTCTGGGCCTTTCCGATACGCTCGCTGCCGGCAACCTGAACAATAGCGGCGATATCTACCTTGGGTCCGGCTCTCAATTTCAAGTTAGCGGCAGCGCAGGGAACAGTGGCCACATCTCCACCGACACGGGAAGCACGTTGACGGTTAGCGGCACGTTGAATAATGATTCCGCCGGGCAGATTTATTTCAACGGATGGGCGAACACCCTGAATGTCCAAGGCGATCTCAATAACGCCGGTTTAATTACCGGCCAGCACGGATCGAGCCAGGCGGCCGGCCGATGGACAAGATTTCTTCAGTATCGGCGGCACGCTGAACAACAGTGGTACGGTTCAGCTGACTTCAGACGACAGCTTGAGCGCAGGCGCAATCGTCAACAGCGGATACGTTGACCTGAGTTGGGAAGGCGTTCTCCAAGTTTCGGGAAACGTGACCAACTCCGGCAACTTCACTGCTGAACAACCCTACTCGATCAACATTGGCGGTGCGCTGATCAATAACGGGACCGTTCGGTCATATCGCTATCCAAGGCGAATAACGTGACGATCGGCAGCGTCAATCAATGGTGGTTCGCGCTCGATCTCGACTATTCCACCATCCAAGTGAACGGCGAACTGACGAATAGCGATATTGTGAACACCGTGAGCGGCAGCGTGAGCTGACAGGTGGCACTCTGACGAATAGCGGAGAGGTTTACCTTACCGGCGGTCAGGCTCAAACCGTGGCGCTGGACAATAGCGGGCTCATCAGCCTGTCGGATCAGGCGCATTTCTGGCTTGGCAACGCAACCAACGAGAGCACCGGAACGATTCAGGTACAAGGAGGGTCGTGGCTAGTAATGGCTCGCTTGACAAACCGGGGAAACGTGACACTCGATGCATCTTTCGCCGATATGACTTTAGTCAATAGCCGCAACCGGAAGCGTGTTCCTACAGAACGGATCGATTCTTTATTCTGAAAATACCTTGGTTAACTCGGGATTGATTGATCTGGAGAACAAGTCGGGTTGCAGACCTACAACGACTGGAATCTGAAGCTGGTCAACTCCGGAGTGATCGATCTGGAGAACAATTCGCAGTTGCAAGCGGGGGAATTCGGGATCGTGGAATGTAAATAATTCCGGGATGATCTCGACCGGCGCCACAGGCGGAGGGAATACTGTGACCGTCAGCGGCACTCTCGCGAACGGCCCTGCGGCAACGTTCGCCCTCTATGGCGCTGGCGACACAGCCAGCATCGGGTCGGTGGTGAATCAGGGAGCGACCTATATTGGCAACGGAGCGACTCTCAACGTAACCGGCAATGGTGGCGGCGGAGTTTTTTCTGCCGGCTTCGCCAACACCGGAATCGTCAACATCGCTCCGGGCGGTGCGCTGATCACTCCCGCGAGCTACGTTCAGACGGCCGGCCAGACCACGGTAGACGGCACCCTCACGGTTTCGTCGCCGGGGATGGTCAATCTCACTGGAGGTACCGTATACGGCGATGACGGCACCATCAACGGAAACGTGCTGTCCAACGCGGCCATTAACATTGGCGACAGTCCGCGGACGATCGGACAGCTCACGATCAATGGCAACTACGCTCAGGGGCAGCGTGGCAGCCTGACCTTCGATATCGCCGGACTGAATCTCTACGACCAGTTGAATATTTCCGGTCACGTGCAGCTCAACGGAGTGATGATGGTTGACCTGCTGAACAACTACGTTCCACAGACTGGCAATACCTTCGATCTCATGAACTTCGCCAGTTCCTCGGGCAAGTTTGGTCTAGTTTTCGGTTTGCCGATCAATGGGCACGAGCACTTTGTAATTGAATACAATCCGACCGATCTGACGCTCGAGGTCGTCGGCGGATATCTTTCTGCTCCGACCGCCAGCGATGGGGCGTTCTTCCTGCCCTTCGAAAATGGAGCAAGTTCCGGCGCCTCATCTGGCAAAAGCGCGACTAACGCCGAGCCGTACATCGATTCCATCATGGGGGAAAGCGGACCGATGCTGGCTGCCTCAAACTACGGCACGTCCTCGGTTCCCGAGCCCGGCAGCCTACTGCTCCTCGGCTCCGGGTTGCTGTGCTTGGGACACAGCTTGCGCCGGTGTTTTGCCAAATAGCGCAGCCTGAAACGAACCCGGTCCCACAAGGATCAGGTTCGTCTCAGATCCTTCCTAGCAAACAACAAGGTGTGAAAGCCGAAACGGCCGCGCGCCACGGTGGAACTCGGCTGGGGAAGTTTTGACTCCGGCCCAATTGCCCTTCGATTCCGTGTAATTGCATGATCCTGAAAGGCTAGAATGAGTTTTCGGGTTCCGCCCGAAATCACCAGTTTTCTGGCAAATCGTCTGCTGGGTAGGTTTGTTACGGCTTGCACCTCGTGGCAACCCCCATCCGACTGCAGTTTCAACTAGCGCCCATCGAAGATTGCCGCTTGAGTGCCCCGTCAGGCCGGGTGCGAGAACGGCAGCCGCGGGCACTTGATCGGGGGAGACAGGTTCTCTAGTGGGGGAGAGGGAGGAGCGGCTGCGAACTGAAGTGAACCCTTGTCGTGAGACACAGAGTTAAGGGGGTAGTTGCCGTTGGATGAAAAATTCTTGCGCGGCGCTTGCCCTTGCGGAGAATCGTTGGCAGCCGGCGAAGCGGAGGCAGGCTCTGCTGGAGAGCAACCCACCAAGGAATAGCCGGCTGGAAACTCATCGCAGCCGATGAGTGCTGGGAGGCCGCAGAGGTCGTTGCCTCCCAGCCTTTTCGCCACATCGGAGCGATAGATTTCCTCATGCCTCAGAAAACTCATGCCGATCGTACTCCTGCCGCGCCGATCATCCCTTCCTGTTGCTCAAACTCAGCCGGTGGACGATAGCCCAGCGCCGAGTGCAAGCGTTGCTGGTTATACACCTGCTCGATAAACTCGCCGATCGATGCCGCCGCTTCGTCCAGGTCGGCATACTCGTTACGATAGACCTCTTCGTACTTGAGGGTCTTCATAAAGCTCTCGGCATAAGCGTTGTCGTAAGGGTTGCCGCAGCGGCTCATGCTGCCACGCATGCCGTGCTCGTCCAGCAGCGCCGTATAGTCGCCGCAAGCGTACTGCACGCCACGGTCGGAATGATGCACCAGTCCAGGCAGCGGCGCTCTCGCCGCCAGCGCCCGGCGCAGTGCGGTTAGCGTCAGTTTCGCTTCTAGCGTGCGACCCAGAGCCCAGCCCACCACGCGCCGTGAGTAGGCATCCAGTACCACCGCCAGATAGACAAACTCGCGGCGCAGGCGGATGTAGGTGATGTCGGCGACCCATAGCTGATTGGTCGCCGTCGGCTTCAGAGTCGCCGCCAAGTTGGCAAATACCGGAAATGGATGTGCTGAGTCAGTGGTCCGCAGAAACGACTTGCGGCGGCGCAACCACAGCAGGTTGTCTTGGCGCATCAGGCGAAGCACCCGCTTGTGATTGCAACCCCAGCCCCGCCGCCCCAACTCCGCCGTGATCCGGCGGTAGCCGTAGGCGGGAAACGCGAGCGCGATCTTCTGGATGTGGTCGTGCAGCGCCACGGTTTCCGGCTCAGGATCCGAGGGCCGCAGACCGCGGTAGTAACTGGCCCGACTCAAGGCCACGGCAGCACACAGGCTTCTCACTTGCCCTCCGGCGTGCGCGGCGGCTTTGACTTGTCGGTACACGCAGCTCCGCCACTGACGACGGCTGGCCGGTGATGCTCCCTGAAATGCGCCAACGCTTTTTTTAGGAAGTCGTTCTCCACTGTTAGCTGGCCGATCTTGCGCTCCAGCTCGCCCATCCGAGCCTCGTCGCTGGCCAGGCTTCCTTCCTGCCGATGACCTTGTCCGGGAAAGGCGGCTTCTCCGCGGGCCCGCCACTCTCCGCGCCAGCGTTCCAGCAGCTTCGGACTCAGCTGCAAACGCCGCGCCACCTGGTTGCGCGTCTCCCCGGCATCCATGGCTCGCATGGCAGCAATCTTCAAATCGCGACTGTACACGGTTCGGGCCAATTCCATACCTCGTCTCCCTTCAATGTATGTTGGCCCTTAACTCCGTGTCTCATTTTTGGGGTGCACTCCACACATCTGCCCTCGCGCCTCTGCCGCCCTCCTCACGTGGCCCTCAAGCGGAAGCCGCCGATGGACTCAGCCTGCTGGAGTGTCCGGTTGCGCTCCCACAGGAGAGAACCTCTTTCCCGCGCGCCTCTGGCCCTCCCGATACGGCACTCCAGCAGAAGCGGGGGGTAGGTAGGGCTGGATATAGTGTTGCGGGCGGGTTTCCTGAGCGCGCGGCCCTCAAGCGGAAGCCACCGAGGGGCCATGGCTGCACAGCATCTCTGATGGGCGCAGTTGTCGTTCTGCTTTGGCGCGGCGCGCTGGCGGGGGTAGCGATGTACGTCAGCTGGTTTGGGGTGTGGCTGTCTTTTCCGGACGAGCTTTGGGGAGGTTCACCTCGCGCATGCCGTCTGGTTTGTTTTCCGCGGCCTGGCGCAGGCCGCACCGGTTCGTCGGGGCAAGCTCCTCGCATTTTGCGGGCCCGTGATGCTCGTGCTGCTGCTACTCACATGGGCGATAGGGCTCACGCTCGGCACCGCGCTCGTCATGCACCCTTACCTCGGCTCCGCAATCACAGCCTCGAACGGGTCCAAGGAAACGGACTTCGTGACCGCACTGTACGTCGGTGGCAGCAGCTTGTCGATTGTTGGCGGCAGCGACTATCAACCTCAAACACCGGGTTTCAAGATCTTCTATCTTTTCAACTTCCTCGTCGGCCTTTCTGTTATCTCGCTTACGTTGACCTACCTCGGCCAAATCTATACCGCCCTCCAGTCGCGTAACTCTACGGCTCTTCAGCTCGATGTCCGAACCGGTAGAACCGGGGACGCGGCCGAATTCATCGCACATCTGGGACCGCGGGGTCACTTCGAATCCGGCTACACCGATCTCTCCTCCCTGGGTGAGGCCATTGCGCGCATCAAAGAAGCCCATCTCTTCTATCCTGTGCTCTTCTATTTCCGCTTCGAAAAGCCTATCTACTCCGTCTCTCGAGTTACAAATGTCGCCCTCGATACAGTCAGTCTCATCCGAAGCGCTCTCGACCCAGACGAATACAAATGGCTGATCGAGTCCGGCGCCGTGGCCGAAACCTCTCTGCCTAGCTGGGGCGAAGAAGCCAAAAGACCTTTCGAGGGCCGCACTTGGAGATCGGTACTGGGCAGTCCGCCAACATCCGGCAACCTCATTCCCACCGCCACTTGGCCCAGAAACGCCTACTCGTTTAAGCGGCGGTTATCGTCCCGAGTGTGCTCGGAGGAGATCTGCTCCGACCTTCTTCGAGCGGCGAAGCCAGTTTCCAGACCCGTTCGGCTAATGCGAAGCAAAGTCGAGTCGTTCGCAAGACTTCCTGCCCAAGCGCGGAGTCCAAGGAGCGAACTCTCCAGTCCAGGTCGGGTAGCAGACGTGTACTCGGCTTTTGGCCTTCAGAGAAACCTTTGGAATTTGCGCGACAAAAGACGGAGGCGGGCTTTCTCTGCTACAGATCCGCGCCACGATAATGCGACAAATGCGGCCAAATGCGATGTATTCGCGGTTAGCACTCGGAGCTTCTCTGGCAATGAAGACTTGCTGGCGGAGGGAGATGGATTTGAACCACCGACCTTTGGGTTATGAGCCCAACCGCTCACAGCTAAGTAGTAATGAAATCAGTGGACTTAGCTGAGAAAAATTTGTGGAAAAGCCTGTGAAAACAGGGGTTTTGGACCCAACTTGGACCCAAGTTTTCAGCGTTGGGCAGCAACCCATAGTCATTGAGGCATAGGGAATTCGCCAACATCCGCCACGGCTCCGCCGTGGCTTTTGTTTGTCTTCTCGTCTTCTTGTAAGTAGTAGGATTGCTCGCCTTCCACCCACGATCCTAAGTTCTATTTTGATAGGCTTTGTATACAGCGCAAGGAATTGCGAAGGCGACCGCAGAGTCAAGCACACTGCCAAAGCTTTGCCGCCCACTCGCATAAAGCCGGTTCGCGTGGCGGTGCTTTATGGCGCACAATCGTCTCCCAGTGGTGTGTGGGTGCGTGACAAAGGCTGCAAAGTCAGCGCCGGCCTTTTGGGACGTCGTAAAACGGCAACCCGTGTGATGCTCTTCTCCGATCGGGCCCTTTGCTACGCGATAATCCCGCTTCGCTTGTCGGAGTAATCTTCTAGGAGCCGGGATTCCCGGAAGCATGCATGCCACTCTCTCGGCAGCGCCATTCTGAGTTGGTCCGAAATGGTTACAGGAGATGACTCGCCTAGCGCGACCGATAATTTAATTTAGCCGTCTGATGCCACCATTTTAGCTTTCGAAGCGCGCCACTCACTGGCACCGGAAACGATAGCCGACTATAGGTCCAGGTGGTTTCCGCGACCGGCGTGTCACGCGGGGTGACCAGCTCGGGCCGGCAGACTTCCCACAATGTGGCTTGTGGACAATCTCCTTTAAGACGGGTGCCCGTTGGCCCTCACTCAGGATTACTCACTCTCAAATTTCAAGTTTGCTGCATGGTTCTGCCCACCGTCTAACATGCGACCCTAATCCCCGCCGTTCGAGGCATTGGTGATCTCCTTCATCACTTGACTGAGGTTGAAGCTGGCCGGCGTCTGCCGCGGTGGAAATTCCCTGAAGCTCGTCAGCCACTGGCCAACATACGCCGCTGCGGGAACGATCAAGTACACGCGGTCAAGCCGCCAGTGTGAGTAATCGATGCCTTCGTATTCAGCCCGCTCGAACGGATCAGCGTGCAGGTCAAACAGCTTGGGGACACGCAACGGGACGAAAGGCGTCTCCCAGACCGCAAAGCCATGAGCCGGCTGCTCAAGGAATAGCATTTTCCAGCGGTTATAGCGCAAGGCAGCCGGTTCGCCGTCGTCGGTCCAGTAAAGAAATTCGTGACGCGGACCTTCCTGCGTCTCGCCTTTCAGAAACGGCAGGAAGTTATAGCCATCGAGGTGGACCTTGTAGGTCATACCCCCAGCCTGGTAGCCAGTCAACAGCTTCTCCTTGACGTCGGGAACGCCTGCTGCCGCCATCAATGTGGGAAGCATGTCTTCATGTGCCGTTATGTCGTTGATCACAGTTCCGGGCTTCACTACCCCGGGCCAACGAATCACGAACGGTATACGATATCCACCTTCCCAGCTGGTGTTCTTCTCGCCGCGGAAGGGCGTGGTTCCACCGTCAGGCCAGCTCATAGCCTCGGCGCCGTTGTCGGTACTGAAGATCACGATCGTATTATCCGCAATGCCGAGATCGTCGAGCTTCTTGAGGATCACACCAATGTTGTCGTCGAGCTGTGTCATACCCGCGCCGTAAAGGCCTTTCTCATTGACCATGGCCTCGTATTTCGGCGGCAAGTGCGTCCAGATGTGCATGCGGGTAGTGTTGTGCCAGATGAAGAATGGTTTGCCCGCCTTGACGGAGCGATCGATATCATCGAGGGTTGCCGCTAGAAATTCATCGTCCGCGGTTTCCATCCTCTTCTTGGTGAGCGGACCGGTGTCTTCGCAGGTCTGTTTGCCCCACGGACCGAAGCGCTTGTCGGCGGGTGCGGGATTATCCGTTGCCGTGGCTTTGCACTTGAAAACGCCGCGGGGCCCAAACATCGCGGTGAAGCTGGGGTCTTTTGGATAGTCGACGTTTTCCGGCTCTTCTTCGGCATTCAGGTGATAAAAGTTGCCGAAAAATTCATCGAAGCCATGCACCGTGGGCAGGAACTCATTACGATCGCCCAAATGGTTCTTGCCATTCTGGAATGTCATGTAGCCGAGCGGCTTGAGCAACTCGGCGAGTGTCGGATCTTCTTTATGCAAGCCGATGGGCGAACCTGGCAGCCCAACCTTCGTCAGCCCCGTGCGAACGGGACTTTGCCCGGTGATAAACGCTGCGCGCCCTGCCGTGCAGCTCTGCTGTGCGTAGTAGTCGGTGAACAGCGCGCCTTCATGGGCGATGCGATCGATATTCGGCGTTTTGTAATGCATCATGCCCTGGCTATAGGCGCTGACATTCCAGTAGCCAATATCATCCCCAAAGATCACGAGGATGTTGGGTTTTTTGGTGCTGGCCGCCTGCGCCTGGGTGGATGCGTTTCCGCCTGCAAACAAGAAACCTGAGATCGCCACCGCGCTCAGCGCTGTCTTTCGGAAATTTGATCCTAGATTCATTGCTTCTCCGATTCCGGATGTTGTTGGTCAACCTGCGTCGGGGACGGTTGCCATAGCGGAGACAACCGACCAAGGATGCGCCTGGCGGGGAAGCAAAGTGACTTGCTCGCCAAAACTAGCGTATAGCGGTGCTATGAATATAGTCCCCGGCTGCGATGTTGAATATGGGAAAGTCTGCCCTTTGGCAAAGCCAGCCACGGCCGAGCGGATAGCTGATTTTAACGAACCATGTCGTTAATGAGTTCGACCCGGGCATAATGCGCCAAGCAAGACTCGCTCTCAGATTTGCCAAACCGACATGTGGGAGATTACACCCCAGACGTCGGCCAGCGTCCGGCCACCGCATCGGCACCGCCACTTGGCCGTAAAACGCCCTAGTCGGATAACTGGCCGCTCCCAATCCAAGAGGTTTTGTTACAGGCTCCAAGTTGTTTACGACTGTCGTTAAGATGAACACCCGAAATCCTGCACCCCAGCTACGGCTATGATCGCTCTCTTAAAAGATGGGGGTCTAAAATGCGAACCATCGACGATGTCGTGTTTGCCGCCAACGCCTACTTCAGACTTGGGCCGCATCAGGTTATCCAGGGCGGCGATCAGGAACTTCAAGTGGTGTCCTAAGTCTGCGTTGCTGCCTCGGTCGGAAGGTCAGGAATGAAGGTGTGTCCCTTATCGCACGTGTAAGCAAGCACGCCCGACACGCTGCGGACTCCGTTTTCTAGGAAACTGTGCCGTGGCAGCGCAGATATGCCTTGACAGCCACAAACTGGGCATTGTGTAGGGAGCGGGCTCTCTTGCATGGTTTCACCGTCGTGGGTGACGCAAGAGGAACCGCGAAATGCGGGCGGATGCGTAATCCAGTATAGGTAATTCTACTCCCGGAACCCCACCAGTCACGAAAGCAGCTCTCGAATTGTCCCGATGTGATCGGTCAAACCCGCTTCCATCGTGAAGTGGTTTAACGATGCGAAGGGATTCCGCTTTATCAGCCGTCATAATAGCGAAGATGTCTTTGTACATTTCTCGGCAATTCAGACGAATGGGTTCCGGGGCCTTCAAGAAGGTCGGGCGGTCGAATTCAGCGTGACGAAAGGTTCTAAAGGGTCCCCGGCGGAGAAGGTTCAGATTCTCTAAGAGAGCAACATCCGTAAGCCGGAATCTTAAAGTTCCGGCCTTTTCGTGTTTCTATCACCCGCGCTAGAAGCTCAACCCGTCCCTTCAGTCCGAACACCTGGCTCAAGTCCGGCGAAGAATCCGAGCGGCCTTTGCCACGCGAAGCATTCATCACGGCCGGACAGTTCGCCTTCGAACGCGGCGACGACATCCCTCCACGGGATCTGTTGGAGGGAGTGCGGGCGCCCACAGCCTTCCATTATTCGGCGGGAGCAGGATGGGCGGCTTTAGCTACCGTTGATGCACAGGCGCAGCTCGCGCATCATCGCGCCTTGCTGCCCAAATACAACCCAGAAAGAAGGTTGACGTTCCCCTGATGCAGCCTCAACTTCGCCGCAAACTGCTGTCTATGCTCGAGCAGTTTTCGTCTTCGGGTGAGCCTCTCCCACTATAATCGCGCGCCCCGCCATGAGAGAACCGTTCAAGCCAATGATCGCTTCCTGTGCGTCCTTGTCCGCACTCATTTCCACGAAGCCGAATCCCCGAGGCGCACCGGTGGTTCGGTCCATTATGATTGTTACGACCTCAACCGGGCCGTAGCTTTCGAACGCAGTCCTAATATCCTGCTCGGTTGTACTTTTTTCCATATTTCCAACGTAGAGATTTTTCATTGGTTCCTCAATATTCTTGGAGGATACGTGGACGAACCCAGTCGTATCTTCCGGAATGCTAAGACGTGTCACCGTCTCAGAACAACAATTGTGAGGGGAGTGAAGGTGGAATCGGCCCGGTGATTTGCCCGGAAGACGAGCGACATAAGACGTGGGATCGGCTGCTCCCACGAGTACTACAAATACACAACTCAACGACCTAGGTCTCAACTTCCGATCGCGGCGGCTTCAGGTCCCGTGTAGTTCTTTCAGCTGCAATTGCGCTCTCCATCGTCGGCGTTGCCGTTGTTGTCTAACCAGTTCAGCAGAGAGCGCACGCTTCCTTGCGCCAACGCTATGCAGGCGTCGCCTGCCCCATAGTAGACATTGATGGTGTCCCCGTCGGGACCTATTGTGTGTCCACACGGGAAGACCACGTCGTGCACATCGCCTCCGCGTTCATACTCAGCCTCTGGTCCGAAGATCCAGGAATCTCCCCGCAACAAACAAACATCGGGTTTTTGCATGTCAAATAACGCGAGGCCGACCCGGTATAACGAGCCGGAGGCCGTGTGCTTTACTCCGTGGTACAGCATGAGCCAACCTCGGGAAGTCTCTATCGGCGGCGACGAAAGGCCGATCTTATTTGCATCCCACCATGCCCCCTTTCGCGCCTCCATCATCACTCGATGGCCGCCCCAGTGATGCAGATCAGGAGAGTAAGAAATCCAGATGTGGCATCCCAGCGGTGTCATCGGTCGATGGATCAGGGCCCATAGTCCACCAATCTTGTGTGGCAAGAGAGCCGCATCCTTGTCGTCTGCCGACATAATGACACCGAAGCGTTCGAAGCTGCGAAAGTCCTTCGTCAGCGCCAGCGAAACTCCGGGCCCGCCTTTGGAGTAGGAGGTGTAAGCCACGGCATACTGCTGCAGCTCTGGAACGTAAGTGATACGCGGATCCTCAATGCCCCAAAGCTCTTCTGGATATTCACTCGGATTGGGCATAAGCGTTGGTGTTGGATCGATATTCCATCCGTCCACACCATTCACAGACCGCGCTGCGCACAGATGCGAAAGACCACGGCGATCCTCAACCCGGCAAAGCAGCAAGGTGGATCCGTCCTCCAACAATGTTGCTCCGGCATTAAATACGCTGTTGATCCGATAGGGCCAGTCCTTGCTGGTTAAGATCGGGTTGGCGGGATGCCGATATAGAAGAGTGTCGGTTGAATCGATTGAGCTAAAGGTGTCGATAGCTAAGGTCATAGGTCATTTCACGAACATAAAACTGAGATCCCAAAACACGTGCGCACAAAGCATCCGAATCGTGCTGGACTTCAGTTGAGATGCGGTTTCGGAACTTCGTCCTGGAGTTGTCGCATCTCCAGAAGCGCCATCAGAAATGACAGCGTGGACTCCGCTCCTTGATTCTCGTTGGCTCGGTCAGGATGAAGCCCATCGCGACAGCCGCCGGTGCTGGCATCGTACAAAGCAGTTTTCAGGTCGTTATCTCCCAGGAACCAATTGAACGCCGCCCAGGCCTGTGTGCGCCAACGCTCTTCGCCGGTTGCACGATATGCTTGGAGACATGCAGAGACGGTTGCACTCGCTTCCAGTGGCACACACGCGACAGTGAGCCGA
Source organism: uncultured Acidobacteriaceae bacterium (assembly GCA_963747045.1). Lineage (GTDB taxonomy): Bacteria > Acidobacteriota > Terriglobia > Terriglobales > Acidobacteriaceae > Bog-257. The sequence goes on from CAVVDN010000005.1 coordinate 180,015, forward strand.
AAACAGAGTCATCGGCAAACGCTCATTTTTTTTAATTCCTGGTGCCATAAGCCTCTTTCGCTCTCATTCCTGACGGACAGAAGCAGAAGTGCTTCTCATACGTTTGGCCTTGTGGACACGACGCAAGCAAGCAGCACGCCGCATGAACACAAGTATCAGTCCAAAGAACTTCAGGGACTGTTCAACATTGCTCAGTGAGCAATCCTGCTCAGACGTTCACGATTGGGGGGCGGTAGCATAACGCGATGGCTCACGCTCAGACGTCGCGCAGTCCAGCTGCGTCTTCTCGGATTTTATGAGCCTGGTGCCTGTTTATCTTCGAATTCGCAGTTGGACGATCGATCTTCGCTCGGAGGAAACATGACCGCTGCTCCGTATCTGCCGGCACTCGACTCCATTCATGTGGACGCTGTACTTTCCGATGCCCTTGTTCTTAACTGGGGAGACCTGATGCCAGACCTCACGTCGGGTTTGATTCACATCGAATATCACGTTGAGCCGCAGGGCTCGGTCGAATACATAAAAGTGTGGGCATCAACGATTCGCGGTTACTGGAATCTGATCTGCGAGCATTGGATGTGCTGGGATGCTTCCCACCAGAGCGGGCTCCACTTCAGAAATGGCTACGCGTCGGACACCCTGGTGCGAATGTTAGACACGATCATGCAACATCAAGAAATACTTCTGGCGGGCGCGGCCCCAGGTAAAGATCGCATGATCCAAGTCTATCCGCCGACAGCCGCTGATCGTGCGGCGGCGAGCAGGATGATGGAAATCTTTCGGGAGCGTTGCGGCTTGAATAGTGTGAATTGACATTTGGGGTGGAAGGGCCTAGGCACAAAAGTGAGTGAGTAGTTCCTTCCTCTTTCAGGTTCACTGATCTAAGTCAGCCATCTGAAGTCGCATCCCTTAGCACACCCGCCAGCCTTAGGAGGTTGCAATGTTTGCTCGCAATATATCTCTGCGCTTGAAACCGAATACACTCCCCTTGTTCACCAAGAGTTTCGAAGAGCAGATTCTGCCACTGCTGAGGAAACAGGCAGGGTTTCAGGATGCGATCGTTACCCAAAATGAGGGAATCCACGTAACCGCAATCAGCCTGTGGGACACCAGGGAGCAGGCTGAGGCCTACGAGAAGAGTGCGTATCCACAAGTGCTGAAGAGCTTGGAAAAAGTGCTCGACGGCCAACCCAAGGTGCGGTTGGTGGCTGTACTTTATTCCACTTCCCACCAGCTTGCCGCGACCACGGTCTGACGATCATTGTCCGTGAGCAGGAGACGCTCATGTGTCTCCTGTTCCACGCGACGGAAAGCAAATTTCTATGCCGAACCAGATACAAGTAGGTACCTTCCTGATTCAGCCATCCGCCAGCCTAAGCTCGCTCAAAATCGATAGTGAGCCTTACTCTGAGGGTTGGCGATCATTAGGGGTTCTTGAGAGCTCAGACCTAGACCGGAAGGTTCGTGCTGTCGGGTGGAAGTTGTTTTTCATGGCTGGCGAACTTAGGGCTGTGGTTCCGGTCTGGGGCGGACAGAATACCCTGCGCCGGGGAATAAAGCGGCTTCTGGCGCAGACTCGGGCACAGCATTTCAACTGTCTGGAACTGACCCAAATACTAAGGAAGCGCTTCCTTGGTATTCCGTATATGTCCATAGCCGCACATTCACGCCATATTCAGCAAGGCTCTCAAATTCAGTCGCTCGGGCAGCGCAGCGAAATAGGCTGAAGCATAACGGCAGACCAAAGCCGTCAATCTATGATCAGCAGTTCAGGAGGCGCGGGAATGAATTGGGAACAAGTGAAAGGCCGATGGGAACACCTGGCAGGGTCGGCTGAGGAGAACTGGGGCAAGCTGACGGAGCGCGATCTCGATGAGATATCCGGCAAACGAGAGCGACTTACAAGCAAGATCCAGGAAATATGCGGAATCAAAAGGCGAGAAGCCGACAAGCAAGTCTGGGACTGGGGTAAGAGGGTAGAGAGAGCGCAGCGGAAGATTGCTTAGCTGGCGCAGTCCCCAGGCGGACGACCTTCGTACTCGAAAGGGACGGGTTCAGATATGCAACTCAACGATTTGACTCGCGAGCAAAAGTTGGCGGTTCGGTGTCCGGCTTGTGCAGCTGCGCCGCAGGAGCGCTGTTGTGAGATCAGTAGTGGCGCATTTCGCCAGGAAGAGCACCTCGCCCGGGTGTTGGCCGCGGCGGGACAAGAACTGCCCTCTCTTTTGCCGCGAATCCCAGCCCCACCCAAGGATGTTGACGTTATGTCTGTCAAGCGAACTGGCATCAGTCCCGCCGATTGAAAGCTCTGGTGGCACCAGCTAAGTGAAATGGTGCGAAGACCATCAAGGAACCGGCGAAAGCAGAAGAAATCAGAAGAACGACTAAGGAGAAGAGCATGGCTACGAAAGAAGAGGCCTCAGAATCAACCACAACGTCCGTTCAGGCGCCGGCCCACCAGAGGCAGTATATTTCTCATTGGCGCACCGCCGAGGAGCGGGCTAACGGTTTGAGATCCAAGAAGCAGAGAAGACGCGCTGCCCATAGAATTGCTTTGAGAAGATCGCACGCCAAGGGCTAAGAGATCCGAAGGCGAATGAACGTCATCCCAAGACGATTGACATATCGGGCTCGGCGAATAACGATGACAGCCTGGTTGGATGCCTTTTGCAACTCTGGTTAAGGAGATTATGTGCAATTGCGAGTGATAACAGTGCTAGACTTGTCATGAGAAGCAGTGCAATGAAACAAAGTCTTAATCCGTATGTCATATCGTTTCAAACGGAGCCTTCTTACAAGGGCAGGCACCGCCATCATTGGATGATTTGCCGGGCGCGGAACCCTGAGGAGTTAGTGTCCTGGGGTCATGAGCTTACGCATGAACAGGCTGAAGCGGCGGCTGGGAAAGAGCTCCAAGACCTGTCTGCCGGCCTGGCGCAAGGTGGCCACGTGACGACCACAATCAAGCCGTTCACGCGCCATTTTGTTGATAGATGCCACTAAGCAACTCTATCGTGTACAAAGCCGAACCAAGTGCATCCCCTTCACACCTAGCCATTGAATGGATTTCTGCACGCCAGTGCAGGCTCTGACGCCGAAGTACCTTTCTCCTCTGGAACATCGGCGTGTCATTCCCCGGATGGGACTTTGCTATGTGCGGCGCGAGTAAAGCCATCCACTTCTTTTCGAGAATGAGCAATATTGAACAGATTTGCTCCGGTCGAAGATTGTATTGCCGTTGAATTTACTAGGCAGAATCCTGGCAGTCGGCCCACCACACAGAGAGAATCATTTCTTCATATCCACTGCCAGAGATTCTGCGGTTCATGGGGTCTTCCGACAGCGAGGATGCAATGCATTCACCATACGGGATGGAGGTTGTCGAAGACTGTCTCTCCTGCAAGTTGTGCTCTGAGGGCTTTTTCTGCCATTTGCCAAAACCAGTTATGGCAGACTTTCAACGCCTCAAGTTTACGCTCGTACACCCTGCCGGCGCGACTCTGTTTGTGGAGGGCCAAGTGTGTCGCGGCATTTACATTCTATGTAAAGGCCGGGTGAAGTTGTCGGCTAATTCAAAGGACGGCCAGACCATGATATTGAAGGTTGCTCAGCCTGGGGAGATTCTAGGTTTGAGCGCAACTATCTCGGGAATCCCCTGTGAAACGACTGCCGAAACCGGTCAGCCTTGCCAACTAAACTTTGTTAAACGGGACGACTTTCTCCACTTTCTGACGGAACACGGCGATGTTTGCATGCAGGCAGCGGTATACATGAGCCGTGAGTGCCAACACGCGTATCAGCAACTTCGCTCATTCACTATGAGCACAGCAACTGAGCGAATTGCCCGCCTAATGCTCGAATGGTCGCGAGACGACTCTGGTCTAGCCACAGCTCAGGGAATTAAGGTGGCGTTGACTCATGATGAGATCGCACAAATCATCGCCATGTCGCGCGAGACCGTAACCCGTACTCTCGCCACTTTTCGCAAACGACGCATTGCGGAACTCCGTGGTTCCACCCTGCTGATCCAGAATATGTCTGCCATCGAAAAGCTGGCGGGCATCTAGGCCTATAACCTGCACCTGCCCGCAGCCAGGGCAGAGAAGGAACGGGCTATGACCTCGGTTTCATCCTCCAGTGGCGTGAAGCCTCTGCTCATATTGTGTATTGACGACGATGACATCGTGCTGCGCGTTAGAAAGCTCCTGCTCGGCAGCGAAGGCTACAATGTCCTAAACTGCGAACTCAGGTGAAGAGGGACTGGAGCTTTTCAAGCAGAATCCCGTCGGGTTGGTAATCGCCGACCATTTTCTAAGCAATAAAACAGGGGCTGAGATCTCCAAAGAAATGAAGGAGCTGAAACCGGAGGTTCCCATTCTCATTTTCTCGGCTGCCATGGAGAGACCCGAGGGCCTTGAGTTCGCGGACGGGTTCCTCGCGAAAGGTGTGCCGCCCGATATCCAGCTCAATACCATCGCTCACCTATTGGCGCGTGGGCTCGATGAAGATTCATCTGGACAAGATTCCGTACCAGTTCCTGTGCGGTGAGGAAGTGTGTTTGGCAATGGGCGGAGAATTTAGCTTCTGGGCCGTTACAGGATGCCACAGTGCTAGCAGAACCATGAACAGCAGTCTGACAGACCCAGGACGTGAGTGGGAGGCTTTCTTAATCGGCGTTATCGCTCGGTGATCTAATTCGTGCGGTTTCATGCCGAATTCCTCACCAAGGGCAGGATTTCAAATTCCCGCAACCGGCGACTGAAGTTCCGGCATTGGCTTTGCCTGGAACAGCTTTTTGCACTGTTTGGCTGTCCACCGCGCCCATCTCTTAGACTTCTTCCTGCGGGCGCTATCGGTCGAGATGCCAGTTCCCGCATACATCTGCCGATAGAGCTTCGAGAGGAACACGAAAGCTACCCTGGAGCGCAGGCGTGGAGCGCACGCCGACCTTTGCCACACAGCACTCCAGCTATAAAATCTGTCCCAACCCTTCTGTGTGCGTTCCGCAATCTCCTGCGAGCTCATCAACGGATGCGGTGTAAACATCTTCGGCCGGACTTCGCTCGGAATCAGCCAATACCGGGTGATTGGTACATCGCCCACTAGCGTGGGATTCTTCGCTTGCTCTTTTTCCCAGCGAGTAAAATCCACGGTGCCGGGGAATGGCGTCATCATTAAGAACTGAGCAAAGCGCACGCCGGACTTGAGCGCCACGTCGACTGTCGCGTCGAACGTTTCCGGCTTGTCCGTCGGAAGTCCGAAGATGAACGATCCAAGGACGTGTATGCCGTGCTGCTCGAAGGTCTGCAACTGCCTGGTCAGGGCCTCGCCAGACTGATTGAAATCTTTGAAGACTGCCTTGAGTCCTTCCGGAGTTACCGCCTCGACTCCCACCAAGGCGCCCTTAATGTTGGCCTTACGCATCGTGTCCAGGTACTCACCGTCCTCAGCCGCTTCCATCGTAATCTGGGTGAAGAACACCATGTCTTTCGGCAGCTTGGCCAACTCTTCCATAAGCTGGAAACGCTCTCCGCGGATCGCCGTCAACTCTTCAAGTTTGGCGATATTGTTGTGCTCCCGGGCGAGCCGCAGATCAGTCAAAGTCACCGGATAAAAGTTGTCATCGGCGAGCGCAATAAACCGGAAACCGAGGCGTCGCAGGCCAACGATTTCGTCGACGACGCTCTGATATTGCCGTTGCCGCGGCTGCTGCCCATCGGTCCGCCAAACACTGCAGAACGAGCAGTGCTTCGGACACCCGCGAATGGTCTGCACCGACGCCCACATATACTTGTCAGGCGGCATGAGGTCCCAGCGTGCGGCCAGAAACCGGCTGCCTGCAATTCGGCCGCCCTCATAGATCCTGCCTGGCTTTGAAGCGAGGCAGTCGGCGATGACCTTGCCCCAGACGATGTCGCCATCACCCTTCACCACGGCGTGAGCCTGACCGCGTTCCATTGCCTCTTCCGGAAATAGCGTCGCGTGAATGCCGCCATAGATCACCCACGCGCCGCGCTTGCGTGCCATTCGGCCAACCTCGTATCCACGTAAAGCGTTGCCCGTGTGGACGCTGATGCCGACAATATCTCCCGGCACGATGCTCTCCGGCACAATCTGGTCCAGCGACTCATCGACAAGAATCGGGTCTCCCGCTGCAGGAGGTGTCGCCGCCGCCAGCACAAACAACCATCTGGGCGTGATGACGGCCGTGCCGAAAGAATGGTCGCTGGGATTTACGAGATGAACACGCATTGAATCATCGAATCTGATCTCTCCTGGTGCGAATATGCTGGCGTCAGCGAGCGTCACGGATAGGACGAAATCGCGAACTCTGGAAGACGCCTGATGCCAGCTCTTCCTCCGTCGTTCGGCTCAAGGAGACAAAGCTTTGTGGATTCCGTCGATCGTTCTATTTAGGTGCGCTTGGGCGACGGCGAGGTTGCTCCCACATGCTGCAGCTCAGACGATACTCGCCGCACGGTCTACGGAATATGTGCAAAATTGCTCACATGCACATCATTGCTTAGCGAAAACGCGAAAAGGCTCCCTGCTTGCCGTAACCGAACCGGCAAATGGCGAGTTTTGTGAGGCAGGCGATTTATTGCGCTCCGAGATGCATGCTCCCCGAAGCACGGTCATTCCTGCAGAAAGATATTGAGAAGGGAGTTGTGAACCCGGATCTCACCGTTGTATTCGATGAAGCCCAGCTTCCTGAAGCGATTCATGAAAAAACTCACTCGCGACCGGGTTGTGCCAATCATCTCGGCCAATACTTCCTGGCTGATCTTGGGCACCACCACCTCCGGCTTGCTTTCCTTGCCGAACTGCGCGAGGAGTAAGAGAATTCTCGCCAGCCGCTTTTCGCTGGAATTGAAGAGTTGATCGACCAGATCGGCCTGCATGCGAGCGTTGCGAACAAGAAGAAAGGAGACAAACACACCGGAAAATGCAGGCTCTTGAGAAAGGGCGCGGAGCATTTCCGTCTTGCTAATCCTGAGCAGTGCACACTCAGTCATCGCAGTAGCAGTCGAGAGTCGAAGAGGATGAGCTGAAACCATGCAGTCCTCTCCCAAAAATTCCCCGCTGCCCACCAAAGCGATTGTCGCTTCCTTCCCATTGGCGGAGTTGACGGTCACTCTGAGCTGGCCCTTCTGCACGTAAAAAATCGCATCGGCAGGGTCGCCTTGCCCGTAGGCTGCCTCACTTTTCTTCAGATGGAGGTTTTTCTTGCCCAACCCAGCTCTCGCGAGAAAGGCCCCCGGATCGAAAGCTCCATTCCCATTACCTGCTTCCGGTTTCCGCGCTGGAGGGGAATCGGGTTTTGCAACTTGGCCTGTGGCGCGTTTTGCGGGCCGCGCCAAAGCAGCTTGGGGAACCCGCTCGGTTGGCAGGCGCCGGCTGCGGACGGGCGTTCCACGGATGCTCATTTTGCACCTCCGAAGGGCGGCGTTCACACTTCTACACGACACCTGTGAAAAGCCGGCCGTTTAGGGTGTCTGTTCAATATTGTACAGCTTTGTCAATTGTTAATTTTAGCGATTTGTGAGCGATTGTGCACAGCCTGCTCCGTTCCTGAACGGTAAGCTTAGTTTATCGAATAGGTCTTGCGGCCAGAACCCGAAAGGGAGGCGATTCCAATGTGTTCCGAACGACTCGCTCCCATGCATCTTCTACTTTTTGTGTCACTTAGTACGGTGATGCTTTCTGCCCGCTTAACGTGGGCGCAAGAAATGTCAGCTGCGAGCAATACTCCAGCGCAAGTGTCAGTTTTTGCTCCGCGATCCGTGGCGGTTCTAAGAGCTGGAATAGGTTTCAATCCAGCCTATGAAAAGTTGTCGCTGCCGCTTGCGCCACACCAAGCATCTTCGATGGTGAGACTCCGCCCATTCGACGTCGGATCCCTTATCCCGCTCACCAAGAACTACACATCGAATGCACCTTGGCAGCTCACAAAGGTGGATGAGCCGCAGGTTAAGGCATACCACTTGATGGGCAACCCGCCGACCGAATGGCTTATCTCCCACATCCCGCAAGATACAGCGCATTATCAAACCCTTGATGGAGGCGATGCCCTGCAGTATTACGGCCATCGCGTTCCCTGGGCTGGCCGGATCATGCTAGGAGTTGGTCGGCAAGCTGCATTTCATCCGCGAGTCGTCCGTCTATTCGAGCTAGTGAGGCCGGGATTAAGCCTGGGAAAACCGACTTACCCCCGGTGGCTCGGCAGGTAGAGCGGGAAAGATCAATTTTCTGGGGGTACCGATGCCAAGCAAGCGCGCGCTCACGTTTAAGCCGGGAGCGTTTCTCAAGAGGATCGGCAGCGAGCGGACGAGCCGCGAATACGGCAACAAGCAACCCATTTTTTCTCAGGGCGATGCCGTGGATGCGATGTTCTATGTCGAGGCTGGAAATGTGAAGCAAACGGTCCTATCCAAACGGGGCAAGAGGGCCATTATCGCTATTTATCGGAAAGGCGATTTTTTCGGTGAAGGCTGTTTAGGGCCCCCGTCACGACAGACGTCTACCGCAGTAGCGGTACAGCTCTGCATAGTGGCGCGAGTGGAAAAAGCGACTATCATTCGCATCGTCCACGATGACCCCGCGTTCGCCAGGCTATTGATCGGGCAATTGCTTTCTCGCATTTCGCGTATGGAAGAAGACTTCCTCGATCAACTCTTTAATTCCAGCGAAAAGCGGCTCGCACGAACTCTGCTATCGCTCGCCAGCTTTGGGGCCAAATCCAAGCCCGATCTAGCCATTCTGAAGGTCAGTCAGGGAACCCTGGCCGAGATGATCGGCACTACACGCTCACGCGTAAGCTTCTTTATGAACCGGTTTCGCAAGATGGGACTCATCGACTACAACGGCAGCTTACGCGTGCACCGTGCTCTGCTTACCTTTCTTCTGCACGAATAGCGGCCGCACCTTGGGTCGCTTGACCTCTGTTCGCCCATGCATCCCGCTACCCCACAAACGTGTCGAAGTGTGCAATTTTGACCAGATTTCGAAATGACCGGGAAGTTACCTTCGTAACGATCCAAGTCTGATCGGCAAGTTCGCCACGGACTGTGAGGTGCAGTTATGATCGACGTCATTCTCGCCGACCATCAGGAGCTCTTTTGCGTTGGGATGGCCGAGGTACTCGCCGGTGCCGACGATATTTGCCTCATGGCACAGCCGCGGTCAGCCGAACAGCTGCTGAGCATCTTGGAAGCCTTCATACCTCACGTGCTTGTCCTTTCAACCAACTTTCTGCCGACGTTTTCGAAGATCGAACCAGTCTTGAGGCAGTCCCGGACCGCTCTACTGATCCTCGCCGAGGAGAACGACCGTATCGCCTATGTACGCTGGTTGCAAGCGCAGGGAGTTGTCCGTCGCTCGGCCGATGGACCGGTGATGGTAGATGCCTTGAGGCGAGTGGCGAGCGGTGAAATATTTCTGCAGGATGACAGTTCCGACACGAGAGAAGACCCGTCCGAGGTTGCATAGCTAAGAGTGCGACTTCAGATGGATTGACTTAGATCAGCAGAAAACCTGCAAGAGCTTGGGAACTAACTCACTTGTGACCCGAGGCTTTCCGGTTCAATCGTCAAGCCTACACCTCACGTCGTTAGTCGCTCGTGAAGAACTTCCATCAGCCTGTCGGCCGCGACCCGATCATAATTCGTCGGCGGCTGGACCTGAATCGTGTGGTCTTTGCCTGGGGCAGCGCCCGCGGGCAGTATCCCTTGATGCTGCATGATCGTGTCTAACATTTTGGCTAATCGATCCGACTTGTAGCCGTTACTGAAGTGGAGCCCGCTCTGATGGGTGGCATTCCAGCGCATCCAGTGCTCACAGATCAGGTTCCAGTAGCCGCGAATCGTGGAACCCCACACTTTCACGAACTCAACCAATCCGGTCGCTTCAACGTGATATTCGATGTGAATCTGCCCCGACGTGAGTTCTGGCATCAGGTCACTCCAACTGAGAATTACGGCATCGGCAAGGATTGCGTCTAACTGAATCGAGTCGACTGCGGGGAGATACGGAGTAGCGATCATGGTCCCCCCATTGCGGTCCTGACGTACGACTGATGCGTTCGAAGCGATAGTGCCATGCTGCTCCTACAAGATCGCGGTCGTCTGAGCCGGATTGCTCACTGAGCAATGTGGAACAGCTTTCGCCAAGCAATCCGGCGGATACTCCACTTGGGCGAGCGAATCGAATTTTGCCGCGCTCAAGAGGCGGAAACCCAGTGAAGGTCCGGTCGCGAATATTGTGCACGTCACTGATGGCGTTTGTTATCTGCTACTCGGCCCTGATGGAGGCGCAGTCAGTCGATCACGAACAGAATCTCTTTGCGTGCGAAAACGGCTGGAGTTACTGTGATCGATCTGTCTTGACTGAAGCCGACAAGAGCGTAGTTGCAGCTGCCAAGCACAAGCAAAACATTTCCGATTGCGAAAGCGCCTGGTCCTTGTGCGATGCCTCCGCGCTCAACGCGCAGGAATTGGCAGAAGTGGCCGTAGCTGTACACCGCAAAGTGGTCTCCAATTGTTGGAATGACGTGGGCCCATGCGACCGCAGCAAATTGACGACGTCTGAAGCTGCCAGCGTTGCCATAGCGGTGCGCCAGAGAAATATTTCTGATTGTTGGAACGGATGGCCGTCCTGTGACTTATCGACCCTGAGTCCATCCGAACTGGCCGAGGTAAAGGTCGCTCAGCACCGGCGCAATGTCTCGCAATGTTGGGAGGGCGGGGCAACTTGTAATCGCTCGCAGTTATCGGCGACGGAGTTGAGCGAAGTAATGGTTGCCGATCATCAGCGCAATTACCTGGCATGCGTCAGTGACTACATGCCCTGTGATCGGGCGCAGCTAACGCGGGCTGAAGCTGGCGAAATCAATGGGGGCAAGCATAAGACTTCGCAATGAGAGTTACAGCTTCGTTGAGTTCGGATCAGCGATCCGGGCGGTCAAGACGGTCCGTCCATCAGCAAATCTAAATGTGGAGGCTAACCCACTGTTCGATACCGAGAACAGTGTGACGGTTAAGAATGCACTTATTGTCCGCGCACTGCCGCGTCTGCAAGGGAGATCAGTTCAGGGCTGTGCCTGCCGAAGGTTGGGTTGAAAGAGTGCTCCTGCCCCGTCTTTTCCTCTGTCCTGGGCGTTGCATTGTCTGCCACAAGCGCCGCTATCTGCCGACTTTTCAACGATGGACTCTCGTCCCAAACTCCTGGCGATAAGCCACATAAGGAAGTGCCGTCACTACCCCGAAGTAGCGCCGGCCATCCGTTTTCAACTACGGCCGTACCACGCAAGCACCAGGCATGGTTCTTGTGGACTGCTCGTTGATGGCACTGCTACTCGTAAGAGGTGCCGCAAAGCATCTCGCAATGCATGCTCACTATTGCTCAGACCTGGACGAACCATCCGTGAGAACGTGGCTAAGTAGAGTTTCTTTCAACCCCGTATCAGGAGGGTTCATGCCGAATGGCTCGAGGCTACAGATTCTTGTTGTGGACGACGAACCGAGTATTCGGGAAAGTTTGGGAATGTTGCTGTTGGCACACGGTTATGACGTGGCGGAGGCAGAAAACGGCGCGGCTGCTATGTTGCAGCTGAACAGAACGGTCCCTGATCTGATCGTCACCGATATCAACATGCCGCAGATGTCGGGCATCGAGTTAATCTCGCATGTGCGTAGCCGGTATCCGCCGATTCCAATCGTCGCGATGAGTGGCGACTACCGGGGAGAAGCCGTGCCTGCCAGCATCCTCGCGGACAGGTTCTACCTAAAAGGACAGCATCCCCACAATCTGGTGACAATGATCGCGAGCTTGATTGCAACGAATCCGGCCGGCCTCAGTACGCACAAAGATGGCACCCGGCCGGCGCAAGATTCTTAGATTAATTTGCCGTCAAGCTATCGAATTACAGCTGAGACCTACGGCGTTTCATGACCTTGTCCTGAAACCCTAAGTCCCAACTTCGCGGAGGGACACGCTTCTATGAGCAAAAGCAACAAAGTATTTTCTTTTATCGTTCTGGCAACCGCCTCCATCGCACTAACCTTTGGAGTAGTAGGATGCACGAAAAACAACGTGCAGGCCGACAGCGCGCAGAGCCAGCCGGCGCAGACCGATCAGTCGCAGGATCCAGCCGGGGCTAACCTGGCCCCAACGGACGGCGGCCAGGCAAATGGCACTAATGCTCAGCAGCAGCAGCCAGTAAGCGCGCCCCAACAACAGAATTATCAGCAGCCAGCGCCAGCGCAGCAGCAGAGCGCACCGGACCAGACCTACGCCAATAGTACTTACGATGCCGGCTACCAGGAAGCGAGCTATGGTCAGCCGGTACTGCAAGCGCAACAGCCCCCGCCGCCGCTGCCGGAATATTCGCAGCCGCAATGTCCTGGGCAGGGTTATCTGTGGACACCCGGATATTGGAGCTATGCCCCTCAGGGCTACTACTGGGTACCGGGAGTGTGGGCGCAGCCCCCTCAAGTGGGATTTCTATGGACGCCGGGTTTTTGGGGATTTGTCGGCGGCGTGTATCAATATAGCTATGGCTTTTGGGGACAGCATATCGGCTACTACGGCGGTATTAACTATGGGTATGGCTACACCGGCGTCGGTTATCAGGGCGGATACTGGAACAACAGTCGGTTCTACTATAACCGCTCCGCCAACAATGTGAACGTCACCAACGTGAACGTGTACGACCGCACGGTCGTTAACAACAGCACAGGTAACCGCGTCAGCTACAACGGACCGGGAGGCATCACTCGCCGGCCTCTGCCGGCGGAAATGGCCGGAATGCGTGAGCGGCGGATTCCTCCGATGACCACACAGTTGCAGCACCAGCAGGCGGCAGCGCAAAACCGCCAGCAGTTTGCCTCCGTCAATCACGGGCGTCCAGCTGTTTATGCAGCGACGAAACCCATCGCGGAAGGCAGACCGATCGCTCCGGTAATTCCGGCCAGGACGGCTCCGCAACAGCATGCTCAACCGCAGCACGAGCAAGCCAAAGCGGCTCCGCAACAGCACGCCCAGCCGCAGCAGCAGCAAGCCAGGACAGCTCCGCAACAGCATGCTCAACCGCAGCACGAGCAAGCTAAGGCGGCTCCGCAACAGCATGCCCAACCGCAGCACGAGCAAGCTAAAGCGGCTCCGCAACAGCATGCCCAGCCGCAGCACGAGCAAGCTAAAGCGGCTCCGCAACAGCATGCTCAGCCGCAGCACGAGCAAGCTAAAGCGGCTCCGCAACAGCATGCTCAACCGCAGCACGAGCAAGCTAAGGCGGCTCCGCAACAGCATGCCCAGCCGCAGCAGCAGGCGAAGGCTGCTCCGGCTAAAGTTGCTCCGCAGGAGCGGCCCGCGTCTGAAGAAAGAAACAAGTAGCGTGATTCGCGGTGCTTCGTCGCAAACTCAACGGACGGAGCATCGCCTCTTTCTTGACTAGGTAATCGGCGATAAACGCAAAGATATGGCGCTTAGAGATCTAAGGAGGAAAATATGATCGGAACTATCTTGATTGTCTTACTAGTTCTGTTTCTGGTGGGCGCGCTGCCGAGGTGGAACCACAGCCGTTCCTGGGGTTACGCTCCGAGTGGCGGCCTCGGATTGCTCCTCGTGGTTGTAGTTATTTTATTGCTGCTTGGCCGGATCTAGTGAATCGCTAGGTAAAACTTCGACGATTCGTACGGCCGGTTGCAATCGCGAGGCAGCGAACTCGGAGTCGACTCCTGTGCCCGTAACAACGCAGCATTGTTATTGAGCAATCGCACAGATCTTGACTCCCACATTCAGCATTAAGGAGAAACACATGCTCTGGACGATTTTTGTCATTCTCTTGATTCTGTGGCTTCTCGGCTTCAGTTTCCATATTGCGGGCAGTCTGATCCATATTTTGTTGGTCGTTGCGGTGGTCGTCCTGGTCATCAATCTGATCAGCGGCCGTCGTACGGCCTGAGTCGCCCGCGGTTTAGCCGTCACAAGTTCGATCCACCAGTTATGGGGAAGAAAAAAGGAAGTGTTCTGATGAAGAAGTACGTAATTGCTTTGGTAACGTTGTTTTTGGCTCCCTTCGCGTTCGCTGGCTCGGGGGAGCAAGATACTACTGCGCGCCTACAAGCGGCCGGCACGGTCATGAATGAGATTATGGCGGCGCCCGACAAAGGTATCCCGGACGAGGTGCTGAATGGCGCCAAGTGCATCGCCGTGGTGCCGAACATGGCCAAGGGCGCATTCATCGTAGGCGGAGAGCATGGACGCGGTGTGGTTACCTGCCGCACTGGCCATGGCTGGAGTGCGCCAGCCTTCATTTCGATCGGTGGCGGCAATTTTGGCTTCCAGGCCGGCGGTCAGGCAGTTGATCTAGTCGTGTTGTTCATGAATGACAAGGGCGTCCAAGGTTTGCTATCCAGCAAGTTCGAACTTAGCGGCGAAGCGTCAGCGGCCGCTGGTCCGGTTGGAAGGCATGCCTCGGCAGGCACCGACTGGAAGATGAACACTGAGGCCTTGAGCTACTCGCGCACCAAAGGCTTGTTCGCTGGAGTTGCGGTAGATGGGGCCAAGATCCAGCAGGACAATGACTCCACAGTCGCGATGTACGGCAAGGATACCTCCTTCCGTAAAACGCTATCGGGCGAAGTGCACACTCCCGCAAGCGCGGACTCGTTTCTCGCGGCGGTCAAGTCTGCCGAAAAACGAGCGAGCGAACACGAAGCTGCCGAAAGTCGGTAGTTAGAACTAGCCGGCGTGATATTCGGCAATGGAAAATCGCGGCGTTGACCAGAGGAGCGTCCTCGAATGGACGGCCGACCTGTGGGCAGCGCCGCGATTGTTCTATCAAGCGGAGCTTGAGGCTGGTGCCCCAGGTTCGCCCACTATCTGGCGTGCACGAGCTCCATTAGTTCGGTCTCCGCCTGGCTCCAGTCCTGGTCAGCCTGGTTGCCATTCCGGTTGCGAGATTCGTAGATTTGATAGGCGCGGGTCCGTATCTCATCCTGCGAGAAGGTGATCGCGGGGTCTTTCTTGAAGGTTTCTTGCTGTCTGAAAGGGTCAGACTTGTGGTTGACTTTAACTTTAGGATTAGACATTCTAACTCCTGTGCCTGCCATGACTAAGGGAAGAAAACTCCAGAACGGCTGACCTAGGTTCAGGGGATCTGAATGAGAAGTAGGAAATCTCTCTCACCTTCAATGTACTCCCGGCAAACGCCATTGTCCAAGCTTCATCTTCAGCTATTACGCCCAGCCATGATCTGTATTTCGCAACAGTTGCACAGTTCATTTCGAGCAGTCCGGCTCACGAAGATCGCCAGGTGGTTTGACAATGCTCAGACAATTGGGTATAGTTCAAATTGAGGTCGTTCCACCCTCCCCTCTTTCAGGTTCCCTGAATATAAGTCAGCCCATCTGAAGTTCTCTTCTTCTTATATGCGACGCAACCTTTAGGAGGTTGAATATGTACGCACGTAATGTCTCCTTTCGCCTGAAATCCAACATGCAGTCCGATTATGCCCGCACCTTCGAGAACCAGGTTCTTCCTTTGCTCCGCAAGCAGAAGGGCTTCAAGGACGAGATCACATTATGCAATCCCGGCAGCCAGGATGCGGTTGCAATCACTCTGTGGGAGAACAAGAACAATGCAGACGAGTACAACACCAACACCTACCCGCAAGTGTTGAAGACCCTGGGTAATGTTATCGATGGAACGCCGAAGGTCCACACCTTTGAGACGGTCATGACGACCTTTCATAATGTCCCGGTAGCCGTGTAAAGCATGTCAAGGCGGCTGGCCTGGTCCTGTCGCTCGACGGATTGTAAAGTGAGTGCCCCGCTCCAGCTTGTTGGAGTGGGGCATCTCGTATTTGGTAACAATAATCCCTGCTCTAGTTCCGGCGAGCAATTGTGCTCAGATTACTTGGCGAATCCGCCGTACCATGGAGTCCGGTCGAATGAATGAAGGAGGATTGAATGATATCCAAGAAACTGTTTGCTTTCGTCCTGGGATCGCTAGTTGTGCTCGCCCTGTCCTTGCCGGTAATGGCGCAGAGCACATCGCAATCAAGCACCACAACGACCACTCAGAATCCGCCTGCTGCTCAGACGCAGAGCACCACCACCACGACTTCGCACGATCCAGCAGCGGCGCCACAGGCGACCACGCAGACGACTGACACAACCACGAAGTACAAGCACCACAAAGTGAAGCAGACCGACACGACAACCACCACCACCACGCCGCCGTCCGATCAGGTGCAAAAAGACACGACATCGACGACGACGACAACCACGCCGCGATAATTGCGAGAACCCGGAAAATGCCCGCTCAAGCTGTCTTGAACGGGCGTTTTTTCTCGGATTGTTTCCTGAGTGTGGGTGACCTAGGTTTTCACTCCTCAATTAGGCAATTTGGCACAGTGAGGGGAAAACTGATGAGTGCGAGGACGAAGATCGGGAATTCGCCCTGTTGCCAGGTGAGGTGCTCGTAAGGTGAGACCAAACCCATGCGGCGCGATTATTCACTGTCCCACTGGGCATATGTAGACTCCCCTTTTGTGAGCGCCATAGCTCATGCTGGTACGATTGCGCTTGAGTTTTCCGGCTGTTCAACTTCCCGTTCATTTCTGAATGGCCTGCCTAGTTGTCAGCCCTTTGAGCTTTCCTTTCAGCTCTAGGACAGCTTCTTTAGCCCGGCCTATGCGCTGTTGAACTTTGCCGACGTTCTTTTCGGCTTTCCCCTCAGCTTTCAAGGTGCGGTCATTCGTGGCCTTGCCGACCTGCTCCTTGATGGTTCCCTTCACTTCGTGGAAGCTGCCCTTGATCCTGTCTTTCGTACTGGTTTTCATGTTTCTCCTTGACCCTCGCAAGTTAGAGTTGCGGTTCTACTGGGACTCTTGGGGGCTGCTATTTTTGTAATCTCCTCACGCTCTGAGGTCTGAGCAGGATTGACCATCTTCCCGGAATGGCTTTCGGCTCATTCCGAAGCGAGGCCAAAGGCGCACCCAGAGATCAATTGGGATTCTGTGGAATCTCGTGTTCTGGGTGGAACGAACAGTGAGAGCTGGTGCGACCGGCATGCCGTACAGGACCCAGCAGAGCATTGAGCGGAGATGATTCCGTCCCGGGTGAAACCTCTAACGGGCTACGGCTTCGCTGGCCGGCGCCGGAGGAGCGGCCTTTAACTGATCGAGCAATGCGAGCACATGAATCGACCGAACCTTATCGTGATTGTTCTGGATCGGTGTCGAGGAGTCGGAGTAGAACTGCAGGATATTGTCGCGCAACTCCGGCGTCGTATGGTCATACTTACTCTTAGCCAATTGAGCCAGGAGTTTGTCATAAGTTTCGTCGGTGAGGGAGTATTCCTCTACCTTCGTCGGATTGCCAGTGTCAAGGTCGTAGTTGGCCAGCACGAGCGTGCCAGTTCCCACTTCTTTGAGCAAGGCGCGGTATCGATCGACAGTAGTATTGACGCTCTTGATGTATAGATCCTCTGTCTGGGAAGTCGGGTTATTGAACGCGAGCCCTTTGAAGGGACCGATCCTTGGCATATATCGCAAGAGTGTGGAAAGAATTCGCGTACCCAAGCCCGGCCTTACATAATCCTTTCCCCACTCCTTTTCATAGTTGGATCGGGAAAGTCGGTACAGAAACTTTTGCTTGGCGAAATCCGGCGTTTCGTTCATCAGGCTTTTCTTATGGGTTTGCAGCGCAACCTGGGTCATTTCCGGAATCAGCCGACTGACGGAGTAACGATAGGAGCCAATCGCCAAGTCCTCGTGGGGCAGCACGTCTTTCAGTTCCAGTCCGTAGACGATTGGAAAGACCCGCTCGAGCAGTCCTTTGGACACTTGAAACCCAATGAAATCATGGTACTGTTGCGAGGCGTAACGATTGCGAGCGACCTGCACGGTGTCGAAGCCAAACTCCGTTTTTAGGTGCGCGCTTTTGTCCTCCGCATACCGCACCGACGGTCCAAACTTCGCCCGCAGCTTGGGATAGTGGATCGCCACAGCCCGATTGACGGCTGGGTGGCCGGCAATATCCGATGCATAATGCGATAGTGCACCTAGCGCAAAGGCGTACTCATCCGCATCCTGGCTCTGCGCCAGCAGTTCACGAACGAAATCTCCGGTGCGAACATAGTGCACAAGGTCGCTGAATTCGACGCTGCCGAATGGGTAGTAGCCGAGGTCCTGAATGACCGCGCCGCCATAAGCGTAGGCGTGGGCTTCCTGGATCTGGGCTTCCGACAGACCAGGGTGCCTCTGGAGAATCAATGGCCGGATCTCGTCCGTCCACAGCAGGTCAACAATCTCCTCGTGCGTCAGCACGGAATACCCCGACAGGCCGCCGCTGCACATCAGCGTTATCACAAACACGACCAGCATGCGGATTGAAAACGCCCGACAGGTGCTTGCGATGGCGTTTCTCACGGGCGAGTCCGCGGTGAGCCCCGCATCCCGCCGGTCTTCGTTCATTGCGCGCACCTCGGCTTTTCGGGCTTCGAGTGGTTCCGGGGCGTCAGCTTTCCCGGTTACGACTTGCCGATGCGAATGTTGGAGAGGTAATGCATGAGGCCAAAGACATTCAGCAGCCACAACACCACGGCGATTGTCACCACGGCATTCAATATCGACTTTATAGAGGGTGCCATGGGAATGAAGCGATCCACTAGCCACAGGACGACCCCGACGACAACCAGAACCAGGACAACTTGAACTAACGGCATAACTTGGTTACCTTTCTATCTCGAAGTGGAACATTAAGCTTGCCCTCCGCCTTCGTCTCAGAGCAGCGGCTCTCGTTAATTACTCGCAGGCTGCACGAGCGGTATCGATCCACTCGCCGGACTTGATGGGAAAGCAATTGCAAGAGGATAGCTGGAACCCCGTTGCGGACGCCGCCACGGGCCGATCTGCAGGTCAGGCTGAAGGGTATATGTACGTTCTGCTCCGCAGTCACAGCAATGCTGTGAAGATATCGCCTCTCCGGCACAACGTACGGGCCACCCAACGTTGGCATGCGGGCACAACCTCAAAAGCCGCATCATTATGCCGAATGCTTTCGATAGAGTTCCGTCGAGCGGATAATGCAGTGTCGCACTCAGATAGCCTCCTATTTAGGTTTGGGTCCGTCTTGCGACTTCAAGCGTCAAACCAATTATGCTTGGGAATGATATGCCGCGTCTGGTCAAGACTGACCATCCTCGGACGCCCGCAAACTATTCAACACCTGCGCACAACGCCGGCCCTACTGGTTAGTTGTGGTTGCAACTGTCTAAGCCTGGAGTGCTGCGACAGAGCTAGACCGGAAACAGCGATGACAACTGTCAATCTCCACCGGACTCCGCCTTGGTACGCTGGAAGTAGGTCCTGGATAGACGCCAGGAAAGAATTAGTAAGACTATGATCGCAAAGCTGGCGACTGTGATGCCGATCAACTTAGCATCCGTCTCAAAGCCGCGCGGATGTCTCAGGAACCGCAGTATCGAATGGCTGTATTTTGCCGCGAGAAATCCGATTGCTGTATACCGAAGAGCACGGCCGGCAACGATTGCTGAAATAAATCTTCCTTGCGGATATCGAAGCGCACCCGCTCCTATGAAGAATGGCGACGTGGGAAATGGCGGCGGCGCAAGACACGAGACGAAAACAGCGGCGAACCCCCAGCGTTTAAGTAGTCCCTGAACTTGTCGGGAGCGTTTCGGCCCGATGCTCTTTTCGAGCCAGTGCTCGCCCGCCTTCACGGACATGCGATAAGTCAGGTAAGCCCCGATCAGCGAACCTGCCGTACTGGCGGCGGCGTAGTACGGCCACAGTTCGTGGTTCTTGATTGCCAGGATCGCAGTAAGTGCATCCAAGCTGCCGAACGTAGGGATCACCGAGCTGTCCACAACCCCCAGTAGAACCAGTCCGACTCCCCCAAGACTGCGGAGAAGCTTCCAGCCGGGAATGACGATGAAGAGCGAGATCATGGACCTGCTGCCATTCTGAGCGAGACTTGAGCCTCGAGCTTCTCCACTGCAACCTACCTGGATCTTTGATCGACAGCGCCTTACATCGAGACGCTGATTGCAATGCCGACGCCGGGATATCTCTGGTTATACATGTAGTATCCATTGTCAGCGTAGACCACATAAACATCGTCGGTTTGGTACCAGTTGTTCGCCCAGGTGCTGGGCCAAGGATCAACCAAGGTGAACCAATAGCCGCTGTACTGGAATTGCGGGAACCCGCCAACAACCTGATAAGGTTGGCTGTAGATGACGAACGCGTAGTTTGGGCCAAAATAGCCGTTGTAACGATTATCAGGAATGCGGTAGCCATGGTAGCCGCCGCGTTGCTGCCACGTGCGGTGATCGGACTGCCAATTCTGTGATTGATGTCCCTGCCACGCGGCCTGCTGGGCATGCTGCTGTTCCTGTGTGTGCTGTACTGGCTGCTGCTTGCCCTGCTGAGCATGCTGTTGCTGCTTCGGCTGGCTCTGCTGCTTTGCCTGCTGCTGCTCCTTCGGTTGCTGCTTCGGCTGGCCCTGCTGCTTTGCCTGCTGCTCCTTCGGTTGCTGCTTCGGCTGGCTCTGCTGCTTTGCCTGCTGCTCCTTCGGTTGCTGCTTCGGCTCGCTCTGCTGCTTTGCCTGCGGTTGCTCTTTCGGTTGGCTCTGCTGCTGAGCATGCTGTTGCTCTTTCGGTTGGCTCTGCTGCTGAGCATGCTGTTGCGGCTCGGCTTGTTCTTGTTGCTTCTGCTCCGGCTTCGCTTCCTCTTGTTCGTGCTGTGCAAAGGCAGGAACAACAGTTCCGAGTGCCAGAAACAGGACTGCTGTGCCGAGAGTTGCAAGTGCTTTCATTGGTATTGCCTCAACTAGAGGCTAGGCGAACTAGCAACGAATAACTGTATCGTTTTGACCTCAGAGAGCATTTCACCTGTTGGAAGCTCGGTACGGCGCCTGTAGCAGGATTGTGTCAGGGGAAATAGCGAATACTTTATGCAGTTGCTTGGCGAGGACGGGATCTGGGTCTCCCGCTTCCGGAGCGTTAGTTCCGATTTACAACAAGAAGGGTCCAGCGCCGTGGACCCTTCTGAGTATTCGCTCTGTGGTAGACATTATCTTCGCTTCACCAACCAACCGATCAATATTCCAGCGGCAATGCCGATCGCGAACGTTGTTACAACTGTTTCAATTGGGTGTCGCTGCAGGCGCTTGGTTGTGTCATCAAGAAACTCTTCCGCAGCATCGCCACCCTGCTTTGCGGCGCGCCTAGCTGCTTCTACGCCGGTCTCGAAGGCATCGGCAACCGCAGACGTTGCGCGAGACGCCTTGCGTGCTGATTCGGCGATGTGCTCGCGGGTTTGTTCCAGAACTGATTGCGGCATGGTGCTTATTCCTCCCGTGTCCGAGTTGGATGTAGATCCGCTTTATTCCCCGATAGCTTTTTCAACCTTGCCGGCCCAGTTTTGCAGTTTGCCGGCATTCTTTTCAGCTCTGCCATTAGCCTCCAGGTCGGGATTCCTGGTCAGCTCGCCGACCTTCTCCTTGATGGTTCCTTTGACTTCGTGGACCTTGCCCGTGGTTTTGTCGTCCGTGCTCGGTTTCATCATGACTTTCTCCGCTGTTCCGTATTAGGGTTCAATCCATGATTCCAGGTTTCTCTCTTCATGCCACTCTTTGGTCTTTACCTGTTTGCGCCTGCACCAGTTCGTCGAAGAGTGAGCGGTAGTGAATCATCGCGGTGCGCAGCTCTTCCGTGCTAGCTTCGCCTCTGCCAAGGCGCAAGGCGATTCCGTGTGCCGACCGATAGTTGTCCACTACCAACGGATGGTCGACGGAAATGTCTGCCGCGCGCTGATCAAAATCAGCCACTGGATAGCCCCGCGTGCGCATGAGCGAGCACACCAGTTCATCGGCTTCCGTCACTGCACCCTTCGGATAATCAACAAAGCGAGATTGCACCACCTGCCACTCGCTTAAGTAGCGTTCACGCTCTATCAGGTCAAGATCGCGTATCTTCAGCATTTCAACCCGGCTCTCACGATCCGTCAGTTTCGCTTCGGCTTTACGTTCGGAGCCATGTTCTTGAACAGCCCACTGGTACTCCGGTCCAAAGCGATTGCGTAGCTCCGCTGAGGTCTTCCTGCGTTTGCGTATGTAGAGTGCAACCGCGGCGACAAGCAGCACAACAACCGCGGTCGCGACGATGATCAATTTAGGATCCGTTAGATTCAGATTCATTCAGTACTCCTTACATGGTGAGCGTTCTTCGAACAGCCGAAGGCCGCCTTTGGAAGGTTCCCTGCTGGAATACAGTATCCAACGATCAGGTTCCTGAATACTGGTCAGTATTGCTCGCGCCAGGCCTGAGAAAGTCAATATTCCCACATTTCCAGGTGTGCAAATATGAGCATAGAAACGCATCCCAATGACGCTAGGTTTGTGTGGTCATGGCGCTAGACAGTCTTTGGGTGTCGCGGGGAAGAGGCCAGATCTACAAGTTTCACAGATATTTGGCCTCCCATTTCAGGAGCGTCTTTGCACGAGTGCTACCGGTATTGGGTCATGACTTTGAACGTCGTGCCTGTTCTGAATTGACCGTTCATGGCTCGAGGAACGTGCAATCATCGACTATGGCTAACAAAAACTCAAACAAAGAATCGGTAGAGGCTACCTTCCGTAGGGTCAAGGAAGAGATGGCGAAACCTCGCATCGCAAAGTCTGCCAAGCGAGCGCGCCCTGAGACGCCCCCAGTTCCCCCCATGAGCGGAAGCCAGTGGCCAAGATTAGCACGTCCAGCTCGTAGTCCTCACAGGCTCGTCACGCATCCAGGAGCTTTGTAAGTAGCTGTCCTCGTTCATACGACTTTAACAAGTCATTTCGGTCGACTCCGGTGAGCTGAATGGCCAATCGGAATTTCCCGGCCGTCGCAAACCAGCCGGCGCTTGCTGCCTGCATTAGCTCGTTCGCTAGGGCTTCGAGATGGCGCGGCGTACGCGATTGAGGTACAGCAACGATCGATAGGTAATTGTGTAGTGAAGCAAGATGCGGGTTCCTGCAAACTTCAAGCTGCGCTCGTTTCAGGCCGTGTATTGGATCGTCCGGGGAGTTCATTTGATCGAGTCTCCCGAGCCTTAAGAACGTGAACTCTCCAGTCTCCCTAGCCAATTTTCTCGATCTTCAAGGCATGCACTCTTTTTCACCGAGCACTGTCCATGCAGCTTTTCAGGCTATAGGAAACCCAGCGAGTGTCACGAGCAGTTGCGTGGAAGCTAGGTAAGGGTCACAACCCACATCTTCCGCACCGGCTAATTTCTCTGATTTTTGGTCCGCGGATGACGCCAGTCGCAGCCGCAACGAAACCAGCCACGCCGCAAATTGATGCTAGCCGAACGCCCAGCGGCGCGAACAGTCGAGGGTTCTTGCGCCACGGCAACAGCCCAAGGAATGCGAGCAGCCCCGAACCCGGCGTCTTCGCCGCCAAGGGTGTCTACGACTGGATGGGACGTACCCCGGGGCCGCAACTGGATCAACTCCGGCTACGGCGCCAACCTACAGTCGGTCGACTTCGGCTCTCCTTCCGGCGGCCGCGGCAAGCCCGTCAAGATGTACGTCCAACCCTTCTCTTCTCCGCCGGTCATCGGCATGCGCTCCGGCGCCTATAACGGCGGCTATCCCATGTGCATTGTGTATCCGCAGGTTTAACCAGGGTTTTCTCTCCTGACGCGCCGTTTGCCACCATCGGTACTCGCTGCCGTGCCGCCCCAGCAGAACCGGGCTGTAGCCTCTCCAGCAGCGATATTCCGTGATGTGGAGTGCTGGGCAGAAAGGCTCAAGCGGAAACTACCGATTCCGGGTGGAGGGGAGCGGTTTTCCGGGGAAGATGTGCGGACCACGGCGGAATCTGGGAAAGAAGTGCGGACCGGGGGATACCGGGTGGGGGAAATGTGAGGAACCAGCACTCCCAGACAGAGCAGATGTGCGGACCAGAGTATGCGCCGGCCCGTTTAAGCGCGGACCGTTTTTCAAATGTGAACATGGCACTCAGGGCGCTCACGTTTGTCCCGTTATCGTGGTTTGTCATTCTGCGCGCATGTACGCCGCGTGTGGCGTCATCGTGCTGGATGAACACTGGAACATCAATCGGGCGATTTTGGTGGTCCCAACCGCGAAATTGAAATTGGGCACTTCAGTGGTCTTGTTATTGGTTAAGAAGACGCACAGCATAGTACGCCAACAGAGAAATATCTCGCGCTCCCGTTAGGTCAATTTACTTCCTCTTTCGCCGTCCATTTACTTGCTTGCGAGAGTTGCGGCCCATGGGTATTCCTCCAAAAGGAGCGTTTGTCATGTCCACTCCACCACACGCGGTCACTGGCGAGAACAGATGGAATAAGAAAGCCGGTCTCCGAACGGGACACGATGCGCTCCCAAGTCATCGAAGCGCATGCAGCATTCGTTTGACTGAAGGCGATGGCGCCCGGAGATCGCGGCTGCCGAAATAGAGCGACGCTGTGGTGCGCGCTCACAGCTGAGGCAACGAAGCACGAATGCAGGAGCTGACGTGAATCTTTTCGAATGTTTATTCCATATCAGTCCTGATCACGGGACGGGTTCCACTGAACTTCTCTTTCTAGTTCTCGTGTCAGCAGCGCTGTTTTTGGGAACTCTAAGAATGAAATTGAAAAATCAGAGGGATCGAACTGTTTCACCGGAGCCCGATCGATCTCGAGGTACGCGCGCCCCGGTCGAGAGCTGAACAGGAGGAGAATCATGCCCAAGCGTTCCCGCCACTCCGGTGGATCGGATCGTGACCGTGACCGTCACCGTCGTTCCGGCGAAGACGATCGTCGCGAATTCGAACATGATGAAGGGAACCGTGCCCACATCGAAATCGAAGAGCGCCGGTTTCGCGGAGGGTTACCGCCGACGCCCGCGCTCTACGAACGCGCACGCGAGCAGTGGAACCGGCTTTCCGGAGCCGTTAAGGGATCCGCGAAGCAACCTGAGAAGAGCAAGCCACCCGTCGATTCGGATGCCAAGCCGGCTGGCGATGAAGGCGAGAAGGAAGGTTCACGATGAGCCTCAAAGGAACCGTCTGGACTCCCATCGGCCCCAGCCCCCTTCATGCGGGCATCGACGTCAACGGCCAGGTCACCTCGATTGCGATCAATCCCTACAACCCAAACGTGATGTATATCGGTACGGCGTGGGGCGGCATCTGGCGCTCGCAGGACGGCGGAACCAGTTGGACACCACTCTTTGATCACGCTCCGTCGCTCGGCATCGGCGAGCCGGCCGCGATAGCCATCGACCCAATTGACACCAGCATCATTTATGCCGGTACCAGTAATCGCGAAGGCTCGCAGTTCTCCGACGCCCAGACGCAGCCTGGAGCCGGGCTGTTCAAATCGACCGATGGCGGCGCCAGCTGGATCCAGCTTGGCTCATCCTATCCATCGAGCGCACCGAGCAATGCGAGCATCTTCTTCAATCAGTCCCTCAACGTTGTCATTGTCGATCCGGCTGATAACCAGATCGTTTACCTCGCATCCAACTCTGGCCTATTTCGCTCCACTGACGGCGGATTAAATTGGGCCCAAACTTCGAACGGTGTAGCGAACACGCTGGTCCTGGATCCTACCTCGCCGGCAGCGGCGACGCGGATTCTGTACGCGGGCATGAGCGGCGTCGGTGTGCTGCAATCCACGGATGGCGGACAGAACTGGACGACGATCCTGAATGCGACAACGCCGGCGGTGGCGACCAAGCTAACCAGCGGCGGGTACACCGGATTCTCCAAAGTCGTCGTCGCCCTCGCTCCGCCGACGTCGCCGCCGAATCCCGGTGGTATCCGAGTTCTCTATGCGTCGATGGTGGGAACCCCCAACGTGTTCGGCTCTCCGGACACCGTTGGAGTGTTCCTGAGCCAGGATCAGGGCGCCACCTGGACCGCACGAGCCGCCACTGGAACCGCTTCAACCACCTACGGAGGATACGCGTTTCACATGGCGGTCGATCCCGACTCGCCCGGCGACGGCGTGGGCGACATCATTTACTTCGGGACCTTGTCCCAGGTGCGATCGACCGACGCCGGCGCGAGCTTCGTGGGCACAACTGGACTTCACGCCGACACCCATACCTGGGCATTCGTGAAACAGCCGGGCCCTCCGGCTGTCACCTTTTGCGGCAACGACGGCGGTATCTTCAAGTCCACTGACGGCATCAACTTCAGTTCGCTCAACGGTAGGGGGCTGCAGACGTGCCTCTTCTACAGCCTCGACGTCAAACCCGACCCGACGGCGAGCGTTACACTCGGCGCGCTCCAGGACAACGGGGTCGTTACCACAGCCGGAGCTGTCAGCCCGGCCTGGCAAGCGGGCATGGGCGGCGACGGTTTCGACGTAGCGCACGACGGGCAGATTGCGGCACAGGTCTACGCCAGGAGCAATGGGACTATCGGGCGCTCGACCGACGATGGAGATTCGTATACCGGGATCACTCCACCCTTCGCACCTCCCGAACAGGGAGCCTATTTCGCCGCCGTTGCCAGCGATCCCAGTAACGGAAACGTGGTGTACGTGAGTGGCAGTCAGAACCTTTGGCAGAGCACTAACGGAGGAGCAAGCTGGCCAAACCTCTTTCCAATTCCTGGTCCTGCCAACGAAGTGGACGTCGCACAAACCAACGGCAACAACGTGGTTGTTGCAGTCGGCGGGCAGGTTTTCGTATCCACCAACGCGCTGCTGGCTGCAGGCTTCACATTCACTAACATCACACGGGATCTGCCGGGCCTGAATGTCACTCGCGTGGCATTCGATCCTACGGATCCCACAGTGATCTACGCCGTGCTGAGCGGGTTCAGCGGCTTCCCAGGAGGACACGTCTTCCGGACGACGCTGGCAGCCTCGACGTGGACTGACATCTCTCCGCCGCTCGATCTTCCGTTCAACGCCATCGCGCTTGACGGCAGCGTAACTCCAACTGCTATCTACGCTGGGACGGATTTCGGTGTGCTGCAATCTTTGGACGGTGGCGCGATCTGGTCCGTACTCGACGATATCCACTTCCCGGCTGCGCCGGTATTCGAGTTGGTATTCCACAATGGAGAGCTGCGCGCCGCGACGTTCGGCCGGGGCGTCTTCTCGTTCGTCAAGCCGTTGGGGCCGGCGATTGCGCTATCCCTCGAACACGGCTTGGCGTTCGGAACGATTTGCCAGGGACCGCAATACCTGACATTGACCATCTACAACGTCGGCGCCCAGGACCTCGTCATCTACAGCGTTCAGCGCCTGTTCGGCTCCGCCGATTTTTCGGTCCTCGGGACCCCATTAACTCCGGTGACCATCGAGCCCGGCGAGGAGTTGGACTTCACCGTGAGCTTCACGCCGACCACAGCCGGCGTGGCCGAGACAGCGTCCATCCGCATCATCAGCAACGATCCCGCAGCACCGTTCGTCGATATCAACGCTACAGGCGAGCAAGGCACGGGAGCCGTCGTCACGGCTATTGCGAACGGCGGTAATATCGGAAATGTCTGCCTCGGATCGTTCGCCGACGAGCCGCTCACCATAAACAACTCGGGCACATGTCCGCTTTTGATCGCTGCCATCATTGGATCCCCGGATTTCCTGGCGCCAGGCGTTCTTTCGTACCCAATCAAGATCGGCGCCGGAGATTCGATCGACTTGGCGGTGCGCTTTCAACCTTCGAGCTTCGGCGCGAAGGCGGGTATTATCACAATCTTCAGTAACGACCCGGCAGGCCCGCACGCGGTATCGGTTTCCGGAACGGCTCCGGCGCCTAAAGCGAACCTGATCATCGCGAATACCGGGAACTTCGGAAAAGTTTGTGTTGGCTCTTTCGCCGACGAGCCGCTGGTCGCCACGAACAACGGCAAATGCACGCTCACGATCACCGGGATCACGTCCAGCTCTGGAGAGTTTCTGGTACCGGAAGTGATCTCCTACCCGATCACGATCGGCCCCGGCGACGCCCTGCCGCTGCCTATTCGATTTCAGCCCACGAGCTTCGGACCGAAGTCCGCGACTATCACGCTTAGCAGCGACGATCCAGCTAGTCCGCTGAGCATACAGGTTTCCGGCATTGCGCCGCCTGGCAAGCTCACGATCGCAGGCTCGACGACCTTCGGCGGGGTGAACGCATGCTGCTGTGCGGACCGCACACTCTCCGTCTGCAACACTGGGGATTGCGCCCTGAACGTGACCAGCGTTCACTTCAAGCGCAGGAGCCGCCACTGGAGGCTACTGCACAATCCCTTCCCTGAGAAGTTACGCCCCGGTTCTTGCCTGCCGGTGGTGATCCAGTACCACGCCACCGAGCGGTGCGCCCGCATTTGCGAACTCATCATCGAGAGCGACGATCCCGTCACGCCGGTGAAATACATCGAGGTGCAGGCGTACACGATCTGGGACTGCGGTTGTCACGAGGAATGCGAAGAATGCCGCAAGGGCTGCTGCGAGAAGCACCACCGGGAGCATTCCTGCCGGCAAGGCTATCCCTGCTGCTGTGAAGACGACGATACCGAAGAGGGAACGTGATCGCTTCCTTCAAAACGTCGTGGAAACGCACGTAGGGCGCGCAGGCACAAGGCTGAATGCTGTCCATTGCGGCCTGTGCCGCCGCCAGCTCAGCGGAACGCGTTCCTCCGGGAATCGTGCATTCTGGAGACACGTTCACCTCCTTGCGAGGGGCAAGTCTGACAGATTTTCACCTCCGTGAGGCCATCAACGGGAGGAATCAGGCTTTACAGTAGACATTGCCACAAAATTGCCACAATCGGGCAAAACGGGTGTTCGGGAAAAAGTGAGCTAAGTCGAACGGAATGAGCTTGGTAGCCCACCTGTGTTCCAACTGGAACCAAGTGCTCAGTTGGCTCAACTGCATGGAAACTTTACGGAAAGCGTTTTAGGCATTGAGCGCTGGGCGAAAGCTGAATCGCCGAACGGGTGCCGAAACGTCAGTGCAGTCTGCCCTCAATACATCGCTATGGTGTATCGAACCAGACTGAAGAGCACTGCATACTGTGCAGATTGTGCCAGTCTCGATCTGCCAGAGAGCATCAATCTGTCGCGATTACTTGTGATATGGGGATGTTACGCCAACGATCCAGTTGCCCAGTGGAAGGATGTTCTAGCGATGTGATCCGTCACGCCGAATCACGCCATTGCCCCGCTGTAGGCCGAGGGGCGCCCCGAGCATATCTTGGCCGCCAATCCCGAAGTTCTGTACGATGACCTTGTCGTAGCCGCTCTTCTTAAAAACAAGCGTATCTGTACCCATTACCCCGGGTTGCGGCTCCTTGGGCGTGAGCACGGATAGATTGTAATGTCCGTTGGCGTTCGTTTCCGTTTCGACACGAGCATCCAGAAGCTGCACCCGGACACCGGCTATAGGAGTGCCTGTCTTAGAGTCCACAAGGTAACCATGAAGCAGCGTGAATCCTGCACGTATTTGCTGCGAAAGTCTCTGCGGTAGCTCATCCTGTGGAAGGCTCGTGCTATCCAGCAATATGGTGCCGGGCAGATTCGCTTCCGAAGTTACACGGGAGTGAGTTGTCAGCGGCTCATACCCGTGAGCTGAGGCTTGAATGATGTATTCGCCCGTTTGCAGCGTGACCGACAGGTTTCCATGATTATCCGTCGGCACGGTCAATTGCTGCGGCCCGTTGAAGTCGACTGTCCCAACAATTGCATGTCCTGTAATCACATCCCGCAAGCTGAGTTGAAGCGAACCTGTATCGGCGTGCAACAGGCTCGTGCCAAAAACGCATAACAAAGCAAAAGCAATTCGAGACTGTCTTGCCATAGGAAAGGCTCTCTTCTGTGAAGGCGTCTCCTGATGTTCGGACACAACTTAAAGCGAATGTCTGGTCATTGTCGGTGATAGTTGGCGTAAACAGGCGTGCCTGTTGAAAAACTCCGGCTTCCTAAAAATCGACTTGAAATTGGTGACCCGAAATGTATACCCGGGCGGAGAAAACCGTTTATACGGCATCCTAGCGCGACGATTTTTCGGCGCGATCGCTGCGAGCGAGTTTTTCAACAGCCACAGGCAGTTACACTCATCATCCCGAATCGGGAACGCCCTGCGCTGTAACTTGTGCTATGGCGATTATCGTAAATTGAGATGGAACAAAGGCCTGGCACTATCCGCTGTCGGCCTGAAGTCGCAAATTCAGTGACACTAGGTTATGGGTTTGTAATCTGCCAAACGATTCCGCAACCACCTCCGCCGCAGCCCGTACCGGCACCACGTTCAGCGGTGCCGTAAAGATTGCCGCTGGCATCGAAATTCACGCCGCCGACGGCGTTCTTTCCATCTGAACCGCCGGTGAAGTCGTGCAGGTCAATGTAGATCCAATCGTTGCCGGTGTGGTTGAGTTCGAAAACCTGGCCGTCGCCGAAGGCTCCTCCGTTTTGCAGCGTTGCATAGACGTTGCCCGCCGAATCCAGCACAACGCGGTCCGCTGCGTTACCCGCAGCCGTCGGCACGGTGTAGAGCAGGTTGAGGGCGTAATTGCCTCCACCCGACGGCGAAAGCTCGTACACGGTTCCGCCTCCTGCCGCGCCGCTGGGCTGGTAAGCGAGGTTGAAGCTGGCGCGAAACGGGATAGGTAGGTTTAAGGGCATTTGTGATGGCGTGGGTCAGCTCGGATAAGTTCCCGTCGCTGATGTCGGCTTCCACAAGGACGA
Source organism: uncultured Acidobacteriaceae bacterium (assembly GCA_963747045.1). Lineage (GTDB taxonomy): Bacteria > Acidobacteriota > Terriglobia > Terriglobales > Acidobacteriaceae > Bog-257. The sequence continues at coordinate 210,715 of CAVVDN010000005.1, forward strand.
AGCGGATCCTATTGGAGCGACCAGGGGTGTCGCCCGCTTTTTTGGCGGCCATTATAGGTAAATTATACCTCCTGGCGCGAGCAATTAGCACGGACGGCGCACAGGTCTTTTCCGGGGCGAAGCGCGAACAGATGATTGATGGCGGTCTATACCGAGCATGCGCATCTGCAGTGTGCCAGCGGGGTTCCTAAAGCTGCCCGAAATGTTAGAAACCATTAGATTTCAAACATGGGAATTGTGTCGCTTTTACCCTAATACTATCAGCGATTTACGGGGAGGTCCGAGACTAGGGTTTCTAACGCCTGTCGAGTTCTTTCGATGAAGGAGTCGGCGACTGCCATGTCGTCAACCTCAACGCATGAACTAGCTTGACTGCGACGGTGTCCGACTCGGATGAGAATTTCTCTCATGAGTGCACGTTTAGTTCTGTTCCCAGCGTCTTGTACCGCGAAGAAGATGGATTGCACGGCAATTTTCTTGCTGCCTCTTACCGCCGAATCCGCGCCTGTCCCGAATGGTCTCGTCGGCTGAACAAGCATTACGCCGCTTATAAGAAGCTCGCTCGCCCCGAAGATCGTATAAGACACGAGCTTGATTGCGCCAACAGTTCCGATGCACTGCTGATGAACATCTTCTGCTACCCTGGAGTGACACATCGAAAACAGCTATGCGCTTTGCTGGGCGTTGGGCCAGGCGAGCGTCCGCAGTTCGGTATCAAGCCGCGGCTTGCGCTCACCAATGACCGTTCTGACAGAACAGAAATCGATATGGTTGTGGGTCATCTTTTGGTGGAAGCGAAGCTGACTGAGAGCAACTTTCAAAGCGTGCGCCCAGAGTTAGTGTTGCGGTACCAGGGCCTAGATGCCGCATTCGAGGTTACTGAATTGCCGAGATCCGACGGGAGGTTTCTCTTCTATCAGTTAATCCGCGGCGTCATGGCGGCATTCCAGCACGGAAAGTCCTTCTTAGTGATCATCGACGCTCGACGTTTTGATCTTGCGAAAGGCTGCTACCGTATCGTTTGCGCCGTTCGAAGCAGCGAGCTGCGATCGCGTTGTGCGATCCTCACCTGGCAGGAACTGGGTTCTGCTCTCCCTCCGAAGCTGCAATCGTTCTTGGCTGACAAATACGGGATACATCCCAAATGTAGTTACACGCCTGGGTTAGCACCGGTACAAAATGACTGGTCCGTACGATAATCGGCGACAGCCGCGGCACGATTCACCGCGCCCATTTCTCGCACACTGGTTCCGCGAGTAGTTATTTGATCGGTGTCTTCATGATCCCGTTTTCGAAAGATAAGGGCTTGGCCTCTATCGGATTGCCGCGTGAGTGCGTCCCAAAAGGCAACCTAGGGGTTGGCGGCCGCCCGCCAGTAGTTGTCTGAGCCCCACCCGAAACAAACTGAGTGACCAGACACAGCGGGCAGTCGCGAAAACGACCGTATGGCTTGACGCTATTGCTTTGCGGGTGATTTGATCGCTCCCAAGCGTAGCTTGGGGCGATTGACAAAGGCGACAACTGACCGTCGCCTTGGTTTATGCCGACCTTGTGAACAGAGTGGGCTGCGAGAAGATTCAGAATCGTACCCAGGATGGGTACCCATGTTCGATCAGCGTTCCACGTATTTACAATGATTTACCCGATCTTGGCAGTGACCGGAATCCTTGTAAGTTATTGAAAACAACTAACCGAACGCTATGGCATGGAAACGAGATGTTAGTCCTCGTCGGCCGCAGCGCCGCGACCGAAGTTTGATTCTGCTTGCAAAATAACCCAAAGGGGTTTAGGTTATAAATGATGAAGCGAGATGACCCGGAAGTCGTGGCGATTTACCCCGGCAGCGACGATGCGCCCGACCTCGCGGTGTGCCGAGGCCGCGCTCCGTTGTTTGATCCCGGCCTTTGTGAAGCTTTCTTACGTGATCACCCGGTCCCCATAGCTGCCAAGGCATGTACTCAGGAAGAAATCGAGGAATCTCTCCGGTACTTTCAAGCCCTGCTGGGATCGGTCGGCGGAAAAATCGGAGGGCGCTCTCGCAGTGCGGCGAAAGGTGCGGCTGCCCGGGAAAACGGGAAACTGGGAGGACGACCAATCGGCTCACGGAACAAGGTCAAGCGCCGAAGTGAAAACGACGAGTAGCAGCTCGCGCTGGAGGCAATTCCAGCGGCGAATTGCCAGAAGGAGCCAGAGGTGGCTAGGCAGACCAATGTTCCGTATCAAGGTAGCAGCAGTCGCAGTAGCGCCATAACAGCAGGCGAAGACCGAGTTCGTGACTTAAGAAGTTGGACAGACTGGCTGACCGCCAAAGAGGCAGCCGCGTATCTCAAGATGAAGGTAAAAACGCTCCTTCGTGAGGTGCGCCAAGGCAAAATCCGAGGCTATGCCCTCACTGGCACGACGCGCCATGTGTGGCGCTTTCGCCGCGAGGATCTTGACGCAGCGGTGCTGGCACATCCTGTGCTAATGTCGGAAGCGCCAACTGTGCTCTCTACAGAAAGGAGAATCGCGTGAGAGCGCAGAAACCCAAAGGTTCGGTGGTATTCAACAAAGCCCGCGCCACCTGGAATTATCTCTGGATGGAGAACGGGCATCACAGATCGAGGAAGCTCGGAACCATCGCCGAGCTTCCCACCAACGCCGAAGCCTGGAAGAAGGCCGAAGTCGTTCGTCGCCAGTTAAACCTGGTGAAAACGCGCTCGGTCCCCAGCGTGCGAGACGTTGCCGAACAATACCGCGCCGAGAAGATGCCGACGCGTTACAGTACACGCCGGCCCTATGAAGTCTGGTTGCGGCTGTACATTCTGCCGAAATGGGGCAACTGCCCAATTACGGCTTTGCAGCCACGACCGGTCGAGTTGTGGCTGAAGTCGCTGGATTTAGCTCCCCGCAGCAAGACCTCGATTCGCGGACTGCTGAGATCGTTGTGGGAGTACGTGATGTGGAGCGGCGTTGTTCCGGTCGATCGCAATCCGATGTCGCTCGTGAGCATCAAGGGCGCGAGCAAGCGGGTGCGGAAGCCTCGAAGCCTCACGGTCGAGGAGTTCCACAGGTTCATCGTCCATCTGGATGAGCCATTTCGAACGATAGCGCTGGTGTGCGTCTGTTTTGGTCTTCGCATTAGTGAGTGTCTGGCGCTGCAATGGTGCGCTGTCGACTGGCTGCAGAGGAAACTGAGCATTCGGCAGTCGATCGTTCGCCAGCGACTCGATGAGGTGAAGACGATTAACTCGGAAAGCAGCATGACCATCGACCGTGAGATGCTGGAAGTGCTGAAGTCGTGGAAGCAGAGATCGCAGTTCTCAAGTCGAGATGACTGGATGTTTCCTTCGCCGGTGCAAGTGGGTCGACTGCCGTGGTCACTGGATGCGGTCAACGACCGCTACCTTAGGGCGGCAGGCCTGGCTGGCATCGGACGAGTGACGACCCACACCATGCGGCACACTTACCGTTCCTGGCTCGATGCTGTAGGAACGCCGATTGCGGTGCAGCAGAAACTGATGCGGCACGCGGATATCAGGACCACGATGAACATTTACGGCGACGTCGTCACCGACGAAATGGCCAAGGCGCACTCCAAGGTGGTGCGGCTGGCCATTGCCAACAGCAATTGATTTCCGAGTGATTTCATCGTCTGTAAGTTGTTGGAAATTGGCGGAAGCGTGTGCGAGTCGAACGCACCATTGACATCGAAGATGCCGATCGCCGGTTTTGAAGACCGGGAGAGTCACCGGACCCCCTTCGCTTCCGGGTTGCGCGGCGGCTACAAATCCGCCGCCGATGCCAACTTTTTCTTCGACAAATACCAGTCGGAAACGTCGTATTCATCCTTGGCGGCGACGCGTTTTTCGGCGTCGGCCTGGGTCGACGGGACCGGCACAATCACCGACTCTCCCGGTCGCCAGTTGGCCGGAGTCGAGCAGGTATTCGCATCGGAGGTTTGCAGCGCCTCCACGATGCGCAGGATCTCATCAATATTGCGCCCCAGCGACATGGGGTAATAGATCATGGCGCGAATTATATTCCTCGGGTCGATGACGAATACTGCGCGAACCGTCGCCGTATCGCTGACGGCTTCATGCACCATGCCGAAGTTGCGCGCCACATTCTGATCGAGATCGGCGATGACCGGGAACGGCACCTTCACCCCGAAGTTCTGCTCGATATTTCGCACCCAGGCGATGTGCGAGTATACGCTGTCAACGGAGTTACCGAGCAATTGAACATTCCGCCGTACGAAGTCGGCGTGGCGCTTCGAAAACTCGACGAACTCGGTGGTGCAGACGGGCGTGAAGTCGGCGGGATGCGAGAACAATACTACCCACTTCCCTTTCGAGGTAATCTCGCTCAGCTTTAGAATGCCGTGCGTGGTTTTGGCCTCGAAATCGGGCGCCACGTCATTGATTCGTGGCATTTTGACCTCACTCATGGATCCTCCTGAATCGGTGGGCGCCCGCTGAAATCTAACTGATACAGCGACAACACCTGAGCCATAAATTTTCCTGCTGTGTCCGATTCTGCGTGGTACGGCAGTGGATAGCGCAGAGCGGATCTCATTTCATTCCATGTTATACGGAGCCGTGTTATGACGACCCGAAAATTCCGCTTTGTTCACTTGGATGTCTTTACCTCACGCCCGCTGGAGGGAAATCAGTTGGCGGTCTTTACTGATGCGCGCGGTCTCACTGGCGAGGAGATGCAACAACTGGCGCGTGAAATGAATCTCGCCGAGACCACATTCATCCTTCCTCGCGAAGCTGCGACCGAACGCTCCCAGGGCCACGCGGTTCGCATTTTCACGGTTCATGAGGAGTTGCCGTTTGCCGGCCATCCCACGCTGGGCACCTCGTGGTATCTGCACCAGCAAACTGGCAAAAAAGAAGTGGTGCTCCATTTGAAGGTGGGCAAAATACCGGTACGCTTCGAGCAACGTGACGGCTTGCTGTTTGGCGAAATGCGCCAGGCCGAGCCCCAATTCGGCCGCACCCATCCCCACGATCTCATTGCGGGTGTGCTTGGCGTGCCCATAAGCGAGCTCGACGAGAGCTTGCCCATCCAGACGGTTTCGACCGGTATGCCATTCACGATCGTTCCGTTTCGCTCGCTCAACACGCTGCAAACTCTTTCCATCGGATGGAATCAGATGTCACCGTATCTGGCCACCATCGGCAACCCCGCCTTCTTCTACTTTGTCTGTCGCGAAACGGTGAACGCCGGCTCTACCCTGCATGCTCGCATGATCTTCTACAACGGCGAAGATCCCGCTACCGGCTCCGCGGCAGGCTGCTGCACCGCATGGGCCGTACAGCACGGCGTGCTGCGCGCCGGAAGCCCAGGGCGTCATCGAGCAGGGACTCGAAATCCGCCGTCCCAGCTTCATTCACATTCGTGCCGCCAAGACCCCCGATAGGGTTACGAATGTGCGTGTCGGAGGTAACGTGGTGCATGTGATTGACGGAGAAGTTACGATGTGACTTTGCTGAGGATTTCTTGTGCACGTACAAAAGCCGCGTCCAGCAACGCTTCCAGCGACTACCGCAACGCAGAGCATCACCACATGCGGTGCTCTTATCGCAGTTCGATGTTCCTGAAACCTTCTTCTCATAATTAATCTTTGCAGTACTTGTGCGCAGGGTTCGCCGGTCGTACTATCCGGAGCACGCTCACTTGCTCTGGCGTAAAGAAGTTTCTGGCAATTTCGCTCCTGCGTTCCGGCTTCCAGGTTTGCCCGGACGCAACGCGTGGCTGAGGAAAAACAGCGGGGGTACATGAAACCAAAACGCACCATCCTGTGTGTCGATGATGACGAACGCTCTCTCTCCATTCGCAAAGTACTGTTGGAAACACGCGGCTATCGCGTGCTCACTTGCTCCGATCCGGAATGTGCCGTGGAACTGATGAAGCGAGGCGGAATCGATCTGGTGCTCACCGATCTGATGATGCCCAAACTGAACGGCGCCAGACTTGATCGACCAACTGAAGGCCATCTCCCCGGAAACACCAGCGCTGCTGTTCTCCGGATGCGTCAGCTGTTGCAGCGAGGACCACATAGCCGACGCGTGGCTGCCTAAAGGCGAGTTTGCTCCCATGGAACTGTTGGAGCGCATTCGCGTGCTGCTCATCCGCAAACGAGGCCCTAAACGCGTTGTGAGCCTGCCGCAACAACTGGCATCGTAAGCAGCCCTGTCGCCACCTGCTTCCAAATTTTAGGGCCGCCCTGACCACCCAGAAATGGTCATGGCAGCCCTAAGGAACTTCGGCAGCGAGGCGCTTCGAAACACGAAGCCCGCGTCAGGCGTTTTCTTCGAAGTCTTCGTCCTGGAAGATATAGGGCGCAGTGCGGATGAGCCGGAAGCGCACCTTCTCCTTACAAGTCTCGCAGTCGGGAAACTGTTGCCCACTGATCATCACGACCTCGTGTACGTCGCGATGGTTGCGGTCATGTATCACTTCATAGATGCCGGACTGCCGAACCGTGTCGCCGCAGCGATACCGCCGGATGCCCGGCCGGTTGCCGCTGTGCCCGGAGTTCTTGGTACCGGCTTGCAACTGAAATGGGTTGCGCAGAGGAGTTTGTGAGCCCGGAATAGCCGCGCCCCATGCTGGAGAGACGTACGGGTATCGCCATGAGCCTTACCCCGTCAGTTCATTTACTTACTTGTTCGGTAGAAACTTAGCCTAAATTCTTCAGTTTGTGAAGAGCAGTCTGCATCGGCTCATTATTTGCCGGAAAGATCTCTGTCGCTGCGAATATCATTGGCATGATGTTTCAGCACAAAGCGTACCTGGTCGCCCAGACGCCGCACGCCGGAAAGATTTCGCCTTGCAGCAGGGTGGCCTCATGCGCTTGCCGGTGGCCATTGTGTTCAACTCGATATACGCCTGAAATCGGGACCGCTTGTGATGGCTTATAGACTTGCTCAGCCATACTCTTGCTCAGCGGGGAACAAAGAGATTGTAACCCTGCTACAAGCAGCCGTTCTGGAAATCGAGGGTGGCTGTCGTATTTGCTGCGCAGCGTATGGAGGCGGAAATCAGCCTTGGGTCACCAGCGATCCCACCCGCTCCCCCATGACGACTCGATGGATGTTGCCGCGCTCATTCAAGTTGAAGATGACGATGGGCAGATTGTTCTCCCGGCAAAGGGCGATGGCCGTGGCGTCCATCACCCTCAGCCCGCGACGCAGCACTTCCATGTAGCTGATCTGGTCGAACATGGTGGCGTCTTTCACGATCACGGGGTCGTCGGTGTAGATGCCGTTTACCTTCGTGGCTTTTAGGATGGCGTCAGCCTTGATCTCCATGGCACGCAGCGATGCCGCCGTGTCGGTGGAGAAGTACGGATTGCCCGTGCCTCCGGCGAACACGACGACGCGCCCCTTCTCCAGGTGGCGCATGGCGCGGCGGCGGATGAACGGCTCGGCAACCTGGTTCATCTCAATGGCGCTCATCACGCGGGTGAAGACGTCCTGCTTCTCCAGCGCATCCTGCAAGGCGAGCGCATTGATCACGGTGGCGAGCATGCCCATGTGATCGGCGGAGACGCGGTCCATTTCCTTGGCCTGCTCCGCCACGCCGCGAAAGAAGTTGCCGCCGCCGACAACGATGGCTATCTCCATGCCCAGGCGATGCACGTCAGCCAATCTCGGCCGCGATTTCATGTACGCGCCGGTTGTCGACACCAAAGCCCTGGCCGGCGGCCAACGCCTCGCCCGAAATTTTCAGAAGAATGCGTTTGTAGATGGGAGTGTCCATTGCCCTGCATATTCCTGTGAGAAGCTTATTCTTCAGTGTAGCAGGACGGACGGGAAGCGAAGGCCTGTCTAAATCGATGGACGCGTTGCTTCCCGAAGTGGGAAGCAGCAGCATGATTTCGCGATGACGGTGAAATTTCCGGAGATTTCTTCGCGTTGCGATAAAGTGGAGTTTTGGATAGTCATGCGAACGAAGTCGACGATCTGTTGCAGCGGGTCTTCCGGCTCGAGAACTTCCGTCCTCATCAGCGGGAGATCATTGAAGACGTGCTCAGCGGCGCTGACGTGGTCTGCGTGATGCCGACCGGCGCCGGCAAGAGCCTCTGCTTCCAACTGCCGGCGCTGCTGCTTAAGGGCCTCACCGTAGTTGTTTCGCCTCTGATTTCGCTGATGGCGGACCAGGTGCGCCAATTGCAAGACTCGGCGTCCCGGTGCTGCTGCTGAACAGCTCGCAGGAATCGCAGGAACAGTCGCAAGTGCTTAATCGGCTGCAAGCAGGGCTTCGACGGACTACTCTATCTCGCGCCGGAGCGTTTCGCGGCGCCTTCGTTTCAACGCGTCCTGCCGCAGCTTCGGACCAAACTACTGGTGGTGGATGAGGCCCACTGCCTCAGCTTCTGGGGACACGATTTCCGCCCCGAATACATGCGTCTGGCCGAAGTGCGCGAGCAGCTTGGGTCGCCCGTCGACGATCGCGCTGACGGCGACGGCGACACCCGCGGTGCGCAACGACATCGTTCGCATGCTGAAACTGCGCAGTCCCAAGCTGCACGTCACCGGATTTGATCGTTCTAATCTCATGTATGCATGCCGCCGCATCGATTTCGATATGGGGAAAGAGCAGCGCTGTTGCACGGGCTCGCCAAGCAGCCGGGCAGCGGGATCGTCTATTGCGCCACGCGCAAGAAGGTCGAGCATCTGGCCGCATATTTGCAGACAGAGCTTTCCGCACCGTACCATTCGCGCCTATCACGCCGGCATGGAAACGGAGTCGCGCAAACAAGGCCCAGCAGGATTTCATGGCGAAGCCGGATGCCGTCGTCGTGGCAACCAACGCCTTCGGCATGGGCATCAACAAGCCCGACATCCGCTTCGTCGTCCACTACAACATTCCCGCCAGCCTGGAGGCCTATTACCAGGAAGCGGGCCGCGCGGGACGCGATGGACGGCCGGCGCAGTGCGTCTTGTACTGTCAGCCTGGTGGACCGGCATACGCAGGAGTTCTTCATCGACAAGATCGGCGAGAACAACGCCACGCTCACTGCGCCGCAGATTGAGCTGTTGCAGGCACACGCTCGCCAGAAGCTGGAGCGCATGTTCCAGTACGCCTACGCCCGGCGATGCCGCCGTCGCTCCATCCTCGATTACTTCGGCGACAACTCGGAGGTGACGCATTGCGCATGTGACGTTTGTCGCGGCGATGTGCGATCGCAGCCCAGCCCCGCATCGCCCCGAACCCGCAAGAGCGAAAACGTCAGACAAGCCGCCTCTGCCCAACGCGGAGGAGGCGCCTCTCGATCCCGCTGCCACAGTTCGGTACGAGCGCCTGAAAACCGTGCGCCTGGAACTGGCGCGGGCGCACAAGCATGGTCGCGTTCTGGGTGGCGCACGACTCGGTGCTGCGCGAGATTGCCCGTCCGCTCCGCAGAATCTGGCCGCCCTGGCGCGCATCCGTGGCATCGGCGAGTTCAAGCTGGAGAAGTTCGGGGCGGCGTTCTTGGAGGCGGTAAGGCAATCGGACGCAGATTAGCGCCAGTCTTGGGCAGCATGGTAGATACGGGAAATCTCGACAGCTTCGGCTCTCACGCGGTACACAACAATAATCCAAGACAAAAGGGCGGGATTGCTCCCGCCCTTTGTCTTGCTTTGTTGAAGTCGCCTCTTACTCGCTCGCCGACTCGCCGGCCTTGCTGACGGCAATGGTCTCGCCCACATCGCCCACCTTGAAGCGGGCAAAGCGCTGGACGGAGATGTTCTCGCCCAGCTTGCCGATGACGGTGGCGATCAACTGCGAGACCGTCATGGTCTGGTCCTTGATGAAGGGCTGCTCGTAGAGGCAGACCTCCTCGTAGAACTTGCCCATCTTGCCTTCGACGATCTTCTCGATCACCGGAGCGGGCTTGCCGGTCTGCGCCGCTTGCGCGCGATAGATGTCCTTCTCCTTCTCGAATGCTTCAGGAGTGACATCTTCCTTGCGGATGAAGCGCGGATCGGTGGCCGCGATATGCATCGCGATGTCGTGCACCAGCGTCTTGAAGTCATCGGTGCGGGCGACGAAGTCGCTCTCGCAGTTGACCTCGACCAGCACGCCGATCTTGCCGCCGGCGTGGATGTAGCTGGCCACCGAGCCTTCGCTGGTGGTGCGCGTCGCCTTCTTGGCGGCCGTGGCAATGCCTTTCTTGCGGAGAACGACGATGGCAGCTTCGACGTCGCCCTTGGCCTCCGTGAGGGCGTTCTTGCAGTCCACCATGGGAGCGTTGGTTTTGTCGCGAAGCTCTTTGACTTGTGCAGCGGATATGTTCACGGTAGTAGTGCTCATGTTTCGGAAAACCTCGCTATTCGCCTTTCGCTCTTCGCTTTTCGCCAGAAAAACCGAAGTGCGATGTTTTCATTGGTTAGTCGAACTTTTCTCTGTCAGCAAGCTTGCTCTGGCGAAAAGCGAAAGGCGAACAGCGAAAAGCGTCTTTATAAAAATTTGCCCGCGCTCGATCAACGCGCGGGCTGGGAAACCACTCGTCAATCCAATGCAAATTAGGCGCTGGTATTTTCCGCGCGACGTCCACCGCGGCCCAGCACCTCTTCCATGCTGACCTCTTCGGAGTCGTCGATCGTCGATGGCGGCAGGGCTTCGCCTTCGGCGCCTTCCGGACTCGCCGCAGCCGCTTCTGCCGCTTCGCTGTACTGCACGCCGGCGGTGACTGTCGGCCATCTGCTTGTCGGTCGCGGCATTCGCACCTTCAACCACCGAGTCCGCGATCTTCGACGCGAACAGCCGGATCGCACGCAGCGCGTCGTCATTGCCGGGAATCACGTAATCCACTTCCGTCGGATCGCAATTCGTGTCCACCACCGCGACCACCGGAATGCCCAGCTTGCGCGCTTCCTTCACCGCGATCTGCTCCTTGTTCGAGTCGATCACGAACAGCACGTCGGGCAGGCGATTCAAATTCTTGATGCCGGCAAGGTTGGCCTGGAGGTGCTTGCGCTCGCGCTCCAGCTTGATGACTTCCTTCTTCGGCAGCAGCTCGTAGCGGCCATCGGTGGCCATCTCGTCGAGCTCTTTCAGCCGCTTCACCGACTTCTGCACCGTCACCCAATTGGTCAGCAGTCCGCCCAGCCAGCGCGAGTTGACGTAGAACATGCCGCTGCGCGTGGCCTCTTCGGCAATCGCGTCCTGCGCCTGGCGCTTGGTGCCGACAAACAGCACCAGCTTGCCTTCGGCCACCTGCTCGTGCACAAACTTCGACGCCTCCTTGAACATCTTCAGCGTCTTCTGCAGATCGATGATGTAAATTCCGTTGCGCTCGCCGAAGATGTATTCCTTCATCTTCGGGTTCCAGCGTTTCGTCTGATGCCCGAAGTGAACGCCGGCTTCGAGCAACTCCTTCATCGTGATGTTCGCCAAGCTACCTCCTCGGTTGGCTTGCATCCTTCCAGGCTTGAACGTCGCGCCGAGATTGCTTTTCCCGCCCCGACCCTGTGCGAGCGCGGGAAGGATTCGTTCCGGTTGAATTCTGCATCGACTCGCCCCCGGAACCAAAAGGCGAGCGGTCAGGGTATGGATCAGCGTTGTCGTGGAATTCGACTAGCCCTGATCCCTAGCACCTCTTTACCGCTTCGAGAACTGGAAGCGCTTGCGTGCGCCCTTCTGGCCGTACTTCTTGCGCTCCTTACCGCGCGCATCGCGGCGCAGGAAGCCTTCCGCCTTCAGCTTGGCGCGCAGCTCAGGATTGAACTCCTGCAGCGCGCGCGCGACGCCCATGCGCACCGCGCCGGCCTGGCCGTTCACGCCGCCGCCGTTGCACGGTGCAGATCACGTTGAAGTGGCCGCCGTCTCCGTCAGCACGAAGCGGCGACTTCGCCATGATGCGCTGCGCTTCGGTGACAAAGTGCTGATCGAAGGGCTTGCCGTTGACGGTAAATTCGCCGCTGCCGGGGCGAAGAAACACGCGCGCGACGCTCGATTTGCGCCGCCCCGTGCCGTAGTACTGAACCAGTTCTGCCATCTTGCTCTAAGCGGGAGTCGCTCCTTACTCCTTGAATATTGCTGCGACGCTTCAGCGCCGCAGCTAGGGATCCGCTGTTACGCCGCTGTGCAACCAGCTTCCGGCTTCTGCGCCGGATGCGGATGCTTGTCGCCGCGATAGACCTTCAGCTTGCCGGCCATCGCCCGTCCCAGCTTGGTATGCGGCAGCATGCCGGTGATCGCATCTTCCACGATCTTCTCCGGCCGGCGCGCATGCCGCTTCTTGTACTCTTCGACCGCGATGCCGCCGGGATATCCCGTATAGCTGGTGGTAGACCTTGCTCTCGGACTTCAGCCCGGTGAGCCGCACCTTCTCGGCGTTGATCACGATGACGTGATCGCCGGTGTCGAGGAACGGCGTGTAGCGGGGGCTGTCTTTGCCAGAGAGGATGCGCGCCACGCGGGTCGCCAGCCGGCCCAATATCTGGCCATCGGCATCAATGACAAACCATTTGCGCGCAATTTCCCCTTTGGGGAAATACGTTGACATCGTTAAACTCTCCCAGATTTGAAACCGCGAAAGAGCCGCTCGGTTCAGGCGCTGAACGCGCAGAGACCTTCAGGCGGGCAAACGCAGGACCGCGAAAGATTTAAGAATAGACGAACAGAGCTCGTATGTCAATGAAAGTAGCTGCCCCTAGGTCTATACTGCTGTGCTGCACCGGAGAGGAACAACAACCATGAAAGTACGCTCGATTGCTCTAGCCTGCTGCATCGGCCTAGCGGCTATTCTCGCCGCCTATGCTCAGACCGACGCAGGTTTTCAGACCGCCCAGGTCGTCTCCTTCGAGAAGGTCGCGCAGAACGAACAGCATGCCGAGAGCGCTGATCACTACAAGATTGCGATGCGTATGAACGGCGTCATCTATGTCTGCAAAGCCGAAGGCCCTATCACTGACTTCATGGGATGGGCTCCGGGCAAACAGTTCCCCGCGCAGCTCGACGCGAAGGAAAAGATCATGATGGTGAAAAGCCCGAGCGGCAACACGGTGCAGTTGAACGTCACCAGCAAGAAACACTGAGTAGAAGCAGCGCGACTCATCTCATTCGCCGTTCTGCACGCGGCTCCGGCAGGTACACTGTCTGCATGCGCACTATAATCTTCTTTGTGAGCGTCCTTATTGCGTCCAGCACTCTTCCCGCGGAGGCCTCTGGCCCCGAGTTTGGTCCCAGCAACCCGTTCTATGCACCCAGCACGCTACCGTTCCAGGCGCCCCCCTTCGACAAGATCAAAGACGCGGATTACCAGCCCGCGCTCGAAGCCGGCATGGCGCAGCAGCTGAAAGAAATCGAGGCGATCGCTGCCAATCCCGCGCCGCCGACTTTCGACAACACATTTGTTCCCATGGAGAAGAGCGGACAACTGCTGCAACGGGTGAGCGAAGCGTTCTTCGGTGTGGTAGGCGCCAACAGCAACCCCGCACTCTGGAAGTGCGCTCGGCTGTGGCTCCCAAGCTGGCCGCTCACCAGGACGCAATCTTTCTCGACGCTAAGCTCTTTCAGCGGGTCTGCCGATCTACAACCAGCGCAACTCGCTTCACCTCACTCCCGAATCGCTGCGGCTGGTGGAATCGACTTACAAGCAATTTGTGCACGCCGGCGCGAACCTGAACGACACCGACAAAACACAGCTCAAGAAGCTGAACGAGCAACTCGCCGCCCTGAGCGACGACTTCGACAACAAACTGCTGGCCGCGACCAAGAAAGGCGCCTACGTCACCACCGACAAATCATCGCTTGCCGGCCTTAACGATGCTCAGATTGAAAGCGGCTGCCGATGCGGCAAGCGAGCCGCAAGGTTGACGGATACGTCATTCCTCTGCAGAACACGACCCAGCAGCCGGACTTCGGCGTGCTGAGCAATCGCGCCACCCGCCAGACCATCTTTGAAAACTCCTGGAATCGCGCCGAGCACAACGATGCCAACGACACGCGCGAGACCATCGCGCAAGATGGCCCAGCTGCGCGCGCAAAAGGCCAAACTGCTCGGCTTCCCCAACTTCGCCTCGTGGAAGATTGAAGACCAGATGGCGAAAACTCCTGAAGCGGCCACTAACTTCATGGACGCTCTCATTCCGCCCGCTACCGCGCGCGCAGCCGGCGAAGCCAAGGACATCCAGGCCGTCATCGACCAGCAGAACGGCGGCTTCAAGGTCCAGCCCTGGGACTGGGACTTCTACTCCGAGCAAGTTCGCAAAGCGAAGTACGACCTCGACGAGGCAGAAGTGAAGCCTTACTTCGAGCTGGACAACGTCCTCCAGAATGGCGTCTTTTATGCCGCCAACCAGCTCTATGGCCTCACCTTCAAAGAGCGCAAAGATATTCCGGTGTACGAGCCGACCGTGCGCGTCTTCGAAGTCTTCGACGCCAACGGCAGCTCGATGGCTCTTTTCTATTGCGACTATTTCAAGCGCGACAACAAGCAGGGCGGCGCCTGGATGAGCAACTTCGTGGAGCAATCCAGGCTGCTGGGCACAAAGCCGGTCGTAGTCAACGTCGCCAATTTTGCTCAACCCTCGCCGGGCGAGCCCGCGCTGCTTACCTCCGACGACGTAAAGACCATGTTCCACGAATTCGGCCACGCGCCTGCATGGCATGTTCTCCGACGCCGAGTATCCCACTTGTCAGGCACCGCAACCGCGCGCGACTTCGTCGAGTTCCCTTCGCAGTTCAACGAATATTGGGCGACGTATCCGGCGGTCTTCCAGCACTATGCCAAGCACTATAAGACTGGCGCTCCCATGCCGGCGGAGCTGATGGAGAAGATCAAGAAGGCCGAAAAGTTCAACAAGGGATACGACGTCACCGAGGTCGTCGCGGCGGCTGAGCTCGACATGAAGTGGCACATGCTGCCCGCCAGCGCTCCGCTGCAGCAGTCCGACGTTTTCGAAAAGCAGGCGCTGGAGAAGATCCACCTGTGGATCAGCTATCTGCCGCCACGCTACCGCTCCAGCTACTTCGCGCACATCTGGAGCAACGATTATGCCGCCGGCTACTACGCCTACATCTGGACGCAGATGCTGGCCGACGACGCCTATCAATACTTTGAGGACCACGGCGGCCTGACGCGCGCCAACGGCGACCGCTTCCGCCAGATGGTGCTGTCGCGCGGCAATACCGAAGACCTCGAGCAAATGTATGAGACCTGGCGCGGTGCGAAGCCCAGTATTGAACCGATGCTGAAGCAGCGCGGTCTGCAGGCCGACGGCACTCAATAGCAAGCGGCGGCGCGAGTCGGAAACTCTACTAACCGGAACCGCGCTACTGTCTTAGCGGCAAGCCGCTCAATATCACTTGTTGCCGCAGCACGAGTGCCTCGATTCCCTGCCGCGCCAGCGCCAGCATCTTCGCCAGCTGCGCGTCGTCAAAGGGACGCCGCTCGGCCGTGGCCTGTACCTCGACCAGCTTCTTGCTGCCGGTCGCGACCACGTTCATGTCGACTTCGGCGCGCGCGTCTTCTTCGTAGCACAGGTCGAGCATGATCTCGCCGTCCACGATGCCGATACTCGTAGCAGCCACATAATCGCGAATGGGCGCGACGGTCAGCGCGCCCGCTTCGATCATGCGCCGCATCGCCAGGCCCATCGCGACGAATGCGCCGGTGATGGACGCCGTGCGGGTGCCGCCGTCGGCCTGGATGACATCGCAGTCGAGAAAAATGGTGCGCTCGCCGAGCTTCTCCATGTCGGTCACGGCGCGAATGGAGCGGCCGATCAACCGCTGAATTTCGTGTGTGCGTCCGCCGGGCCGGCCCTTGGCGACCTCGCGCGGCGTGCGCGTCAGCGTAGCGCGCGGCAGCATGGCATATTCGCTCGTCACCCAGCCCTTGCCGCTGTTGCGCAGAAATTGCGGCACCGAGTCTTCGATGGTTGCGGTGCAGATGACACGCGTGTTGCCCAGCTCGATCAGACACGAGCCTTCAGCAGTGGAGATGAAGTCGGGCACGATGTTGACCGGCCGCATCTGGTCAGGCGAGCGATTATCGGAACGAAAGATCATAAGGCGGTTGTCAGTTGTCAGTTGTCAGTTGTGGTTCTCAGTTTCACTTTCGACGGGCGCCCCATCCTTTCGCACGCTTTTGCGAAAAGGTGGGAAAGCAGGATCGCTGATTCGTATCCGCGACTTGAACCGGTGCGATCATCCTCCCAAGTCCACGTGCTCCACTTTGTCCACCTGCCGTCCAAGAAACCGTGTCGCCAACCGCTTGAATTTATCCGTCGAATCGGTCACGTAAAAACGGAACGTGCGATGTTCCGTTGAAACGATCGCGGTTGCAGCAGTCGCGCCTCGATTTCCTCTGGATGACACCGAATCTTCAGACGCCTCGCTCGTGGCTCGCGGCTCGAAGCTCGCACCTCGCAGCTCGCCGCTACCCTCGATCATCTTCTTCACCACGCGCGCCGTCGATTCCGCCGAATCCACGATGTGCATCGACTCCGGCACAATGCGCCGCAGCAGTGGCGCAATCAAAGGATAGTGCGTGCACGCCAGCACCAGCACATCAGCGCCCTCCGGCGCCTGCGCTGTCGCTTCACCCAGATAAATTCTAGCCACTTGCTCCGTCACCGCGTGCTCAATCCATCCCTCTTCCACCAGCGGCACGAACAGCGGACAAGCCTTCTCCAGCGCCTGCAATCCGTGCTTCTGCAATGCATCGCGATACGCATGGCTGCTGACCGTCGCCTCGGTCGCGATCACAATCGCCCCGCGAGTCTTGCTCACTTCCGCGGCCATGGCAGCGCCGGGTTCAACCACGCCAACCACCGGCGCGTGCGCCGCCTCTTTGATCTGCGGCAGCGCCAGCGCCGTCGCGGTATTGCACGCAATCACCAGCAAATCGATATTCTGCGCCTCAAGAAATCGCGACGCGCCAATGGCGTAACGGGCAACTGTCTCCGCCGATTTCGTGCCATACGGCAGGCGCGCCGTGTCGCCGAAGTAGATGTAGTGCGCCGGCAGCTGCTCGGCCATTGCCTTCAGCACGGTCAGCCCGCCCACGCCGGAGTCGAAAACTCCAATTCTTGGCAAGCTGGTGCCAAGGCCCCCAGCGGGCGGCGATTTTGCGCGCGTTGGGGTGGTCACTGCAAATCCTTCACAACTTGCCCGATGTTGCTGGCTTCGTAGAATCTTCGCAAATCCGCGTGGCCCGCCAGCGTATCCCGCTCCTGCCCGTTGACCAGAATCTTCACGCGCGCGACCTTATTATCGTTCGCATTCAACGTGACCACCACCGACGCCACCGTCAACTCCTCGGCCAGCACGCCCGACGGGTGCGCATCGGCAAATGACGAATTCGTATCCACGATGGCCGTATCATCGCCCATCAGATAAACCTGCCGGATGTCCGATCCCTCGCCGATGGGATGACTCGATCCCGCCTTCAGGTACTGTGCCATCAGTGTACGCAACACGGCACGGTCGCGCTCGCTGCGCTCGGCGGGAAGCACAACATTGACCGTCGTCTTGCCCAAGGTGCCGTCGCCGTCATTGGCGATGTATAAGATAACCGGCTCCGGCGGCCCATTGCCCACGGGCGTCACCATCTGCTGCTCGGAAGCGAGTTGCGCGTCGCGCGCAACTTTTCTGCGCAGGTGCAGCGCGTAGTAGCCCAGTCCGACCGCCACGAGCGCCAGCACCGCGAAGACAACCAGCAGTCGTCGGCTCACGGCCGCACCTCCGGCAGCTTGGAGCGCACCGCCGCTACTCCCGCCGCAATGGCCTGGGCCACCTGCTCTTCATATTGCGCGCTCGCGATGTTATCGACCTTCTCGTCCGGAGACGCAATCTCAATCGCGATTGCGGGAGCGGCAATGTTGTTCATCGGACGCAGTGGCGCCAACAGCGTGGTGTTGGGCAGCTTGCGGTTTTCCAATTCTGCCGCCACCGATCCCGCGGCCACGCCGCTCAAATCAAGAAACGCGGCCTGCGCTGTGTCCCACGGCAAAAACCCTGTGCGCGACAGGTTCGCCGCCGGCAGCAGCGATGTGAACACATGCACGCCTCGCCCGGTATTCGCCGCATGTAGCGTGATGTACAGCGCAGGACGCGCAGCATTGCTGGTCAGCGCCCGCTGGTCCAGCGAGATCGCCACGTCCGAGTTGCGCAGCATCGCCGTGAGGATGCCGCGGTTGATCAGCTCACGCTGCACACGCCGCGCCAGCGCCAGCACAACATCTTTTTCCAGAAGCGACGGAGTGATCGACGCTCCGCTATCGGCGCCACCATGCGCCGGGTCGATGATGACCAGAAATCGCGGGACCGACGGGGGCTTCGGTGCAGTCGCTGCCGGCGCAGGTGTTTGCGGTTGCGGCGTCGGCGCCGGAGTTGCCACAGGAGGCGGCGGAGGCGGCGCGGCAGCGACGATGATGGTCTTGCCGCCGTCGGCGAAGTTGGCCAGCAGCGGCGCTGTCGCTGTCACGTCGAGTTCGGCCGCGCCATCGTGCTCGGAGAAACTCGCGCCGGTAATCGTGGAGTTGTCGAACTTGTACGTGTCCTGCCCGCTGGAAATCACCGCCTCGCGATGGAACGTGAAGCGCACGTGGCCCGGCTCCGTGGCAATCGAGGGATTCACCGGCGCCGGGAAGCTGATATTCAGCTTCGGCGGATTGCTCTTATCCAACTCCAGCGAGAAGCGCACGCCAACGTCGCCGATGAACAACCGGCGCGCGGCCGGATGCAATTGCGCCGGCTTCCCCAGCAGCTTCGACATGACCTCCGGGAGCACGCTCAGCGGGACATAACCGCGCTCGTTCTGCAACACGAAGTTCGCCGGCAGCTTGAGATTTTCGCCAAGAACCCTGCTCTTCTCTTTGCCTTCGTTGAATTGCGCCTCGACCGCACGTCCGCCCGGCGGCGTGAAACGCAACTTGTACTTCTTGCCATCCGGACGCGCATCGATTGAGCCCAGCGGTTCCAGCGCATCCACCAGCCCGGCGTACGGCTGGCCATTCACAGTCGTCAGCGGAATGGAATACGTCGTCTGCGGAGAGTAAATCGTGAGCTGCTCGGAAGATTGCGCGTCGGCCGTGACGCGATAGCACAGCAACAACGCGATCGCGCTTGCCGCCAGCAGACCGATGGCGAGACACAAGCGCGAACGACGATGGGCCAGGGGAAAACGCGAGATCATTCAACGGTTCCGGAAGATGTGCAGGAACCATCCACGATAAACGGATTACGGTGATATAGAAAGTGGCGCCCGAAAGCCGAGAGGGAGTTTGTCGTCAGTGCTGCGCCCGATAGTGGCTGGACTGGAATCGCCATCGATATTCACCCGGCGCAACCCGCAAGACCCGCTTGAATGTGCTACGCATAGCGTCGCAGTTCCGGAAGCCGCAGCTTGTCGCGACTGCTTCCAGGCTGGATTTGCTTTCCTGGAGACGACGCCTCGCCGCTTCCAGGCGCAGGCTCTCCACAAACTTCGCCGGCGTCGTGTTCATCTCCGTGCGAAAGACGCGTGCGAAGTTGCGCGGACTCATGCCCACGCGCGAAGCAAGCGCATCCACGGAGAGATCGCTGCGCAGGTGCTCCAGCACCCAAGCGCCCAGGTCGCGAAACGGTTGCCGGTCACTGGACTGCAAATTCAGCGCGGCACTGAACTGCGATTGGCCTCCGGGACGCCTTAAGTACAGCACAAGTTCGCGGGCAACCTCGAGCGCCAGCGCCGAGCCGGCATCTTCCTCAACCAGCGCGAGCGCCATGTCCATCCCCGCGGTTACGCCGGCCGAGGTGTAAACGTTGCCATCGCGTACAAAGATGGGATCGGGATCGACCTTGATCGCGGGGTAGCGCCGTGCCAGCCGATTGCAGTACTTCCAGTGCGTCGTCGCCCGCCGGTCATCCAGCAGACCAGCTCGTGCCAGAAGAAACGCCCCGGTGCAAATCGAGCCAACGCGCCGTAACTGAGGAGCAACGTGCTGCAGCCACCGCACCACCGCAGTATCCTCTCTGGCCTCTTCTACGCTTGATCCGCCCACAATCAGGAGAGTATCGACCGCGCCGCGCACCTGGCGAAACGTGCGATGCGCCTCCAGTCGCAACCCGCAACTGGTCGGTAGCAGCCCTCGTTCTGTAGTGATCACTTCCAGCGAATACAGCGGCGGCACGGACGGATTCCTGCGGCCAAGAATCTCGGATGCCCGCGTGAACACCTGGAAGGGGCCAACGAGGTCCAGAATCTGGCTGTCCGGCGCGGCCAGCAGCAGAATCCGGCGTGTCGCCTTCGGCACAACTGCGGCTACGCTTCCTCTACTGCCATTTTTCTGGTGCTGCATCGAAGTCCGCCTTGTGGTCTCGCGAGCAGAAATAATACGTCTTCCCTTTATAGGCCGACGTCGGAGCCGTATTCGGATCGACCTCCATGCCGCAGACTGGGCAGAGCGGATGTTCATCGGTGGAGGCCACCGCCTGCAGATAGACTGCGTTCGAGTTCGCGTCCAGCCAGCCCTTGCCTTGATACTCCATCTCGTAGGCAGTGTCGGTCGCGACCTTCTGACCGAAATAGCGTTCGACCACGCGTAGCGCAAGGTCGATTCCCGACGACAGACCACCCGCCGTGGCTAGATTCCCCGTTTCCACAAACCTCACGCCTCGTTTTACCGACACGTCAGGAAACTTCATGGCAAGCGTCTTGTAGGCGCTGTGATGGGTTGTTGCGTTCTTGCCGGAGAGCAGTCCCGTGCTGGCGAGGACGAACGCCCCCGTGCAGACCGACATCGTGACATCGGTCGTCTTGGTCGCGGTGCGAATCCAATCCAGCATGACTTTGCTCTGCCCGCTCTGCGCCGGGATGACAACGATCTTCGGCGCCGGCGCGTTCGCGAACGTGTAATTCGGAACGACCTTGAGCCCGCCTGAGAATTCGACCGCCTTCGTGCTCTCGGCGACGGTATACGTGTGGAAGGGCATCTGGTCGTCCATGCCGGCGCCGCGCGACGGGATCATCACATCGTTGAACACCTCCCACGGACCGGCGAGATCAATCATCACCGTCCCCTCGGAGATAACGAAGGCGACCGGAATCGCGCCATGCGGAGGCGCTGTGAGTGGATTGGTGACGGTCTGACTCGCCGCGCTGCTTGTCTGGTCATGCGAATCGGAGTTGGCGGAAACCGGATTCCGTGCGCAGGCAGAGACTGCTGCCAGGACACCGAACGCCGCCGAGCCTTCCAAAAATTGTCTGCGTTTCATCATGCACCTCATTTGTTAAGCGAGGCAGGACGCTTTTTCTGACGCTTAGGTTAGCAATGAGTACGATGGCACGACGGACAATGTTCAGCGTTTTTCTGCCAAGCGGGAGCGAGTGAAAGATCAAGGCATCCAGTTTTTGAATCCGGACGGTGATGCCGGACTCAAAATACCCTGATGGTGCGACCAATGATTGAGTCTTCTGATCTCCGGACGACGAGAATTCCGCTCAACAACGGGGCCGGCCATATCCCCGCACTCGGCTTTGGCACCTTAATCCCCGACCCAGACGTGACAATCACGGCGACCAGAGACGCCCTGGAGGCCGGATTTCGACATTTCGATTGTGCGGAGCGATACGGCAACGAGCGCGAAGTAGGCGAGGCGCTGCAGGCGGGACTTGCTGCTGAGGGGATCGCGCGTGAGGACATTTTTGTCACTACGAAGTTGTGGAACACCCATCATCGGCCTGAGCGCGTGGAACCTGCTTTCCAGGCGAGCCTGAACCGGCTCGGGCTGAAGTATCTTGACCTCTACCTCATTCACACTCCGTTTGCGTTTCAAGCGGGAGACGAACAGGAACCGCGCGATCAAAGCGGCAACGTCATTTACGACAAGGGAGTGACATTGCTCGATACCTGGCGGGCCATGGAAAGTCTGGTGGACCACGGCAAGTGCCGGGCCATCGGATTGTCGGACATCACCCTGAATGACCTCTCGCCAATCTACGAATCCGCGAGAATCAAGCCGGCGGTTGTCGAGGTAGAGTCACATCCTTATCTGCCGGAAACCGAGCTTCTGCAGTTCTGCCAGCAGAGAGGTATTGTTTTTTTGGCTTTCGCGCCATTGGGTCATGGGATGAAACCGGGGCTGCTGGAAGATCCAGTCGTTGCGAGAATCGCGGCACAGGTGGGAAAGAGCGCGGCACAGGTTCTGTTGGCATGGGCGGTGCAGCGCGGCACGGCTGTACTTACCACGCCCAAAACCTCGGCCCGGGCGAAAGAAAATTTCAACATCTCCGCCCTTCCGGAAGACGCATTTAACGAGATCGCTCGGATTCAGATTAGGCAACGGCTGAATCCGGTGGTGAACACAGGCGTCGGGGGTTTCCTTACACCAGGGAGAACGTGAAACTGCACCGGCACCTGCAGCCGTCCATGCAATAGGAACAATTGCGTGCGGCCCTGAATGTGCACTGGCACGCCGCGCCAGTCGGCGCGCCTTCACATCTGCCGTTAAATTGAAGAGCGTTGAACCTGTGTCACGATCCGACACGCTGGTTATCGCAAACAGGAGATGAGCGTGGCCAAAATTACAATTTTTCGCCCTGACGGTCAGCGAAGCTACGACAAGGTCAGTGTAACGTCTGTCGAAAACGGTGTCGTCATGTTTTCCATTCCGAGGGGAACCAATGAGTTCGAAACACAATCCGTGACGACGAATCTGCCGTTCATCATCGAGGGAGACTGAAGGTGCTCGGCGCTAAACCGGGACGGACACTTCCGATCTCGCCTTTTCGCCTGCCTTTGCCTCCCGCGCCAGCGAATAGATGGTCAGCCCGCTGAGCATCTTGGGATAGAAGTCGGTCGACTTCTGCGGCAGCACCTGGCCGGCGAACGCGATGTCGCGCACCTGCTCCATGCGCACGGGGTTCATCAGGAACGCAATCTGCGCCGCTCCCGAGCGCACTTCATTCACCGCCTCTTCGGCATCGCGAATGTACTTCAGATGCTTCTGCCCGCGAATGTCTTCTTCCGACATGCCAATGATCTCTTCCAGGATCAGCTTGTGCAGTTGCACGACGTCGAGGTGGCGCTGCTGCTCAGACAAGCCTTGCAACGCCGCGACATGTGAGTTATCGCGCGCGCGCAGCAGAAACGCATTCTGCGCCGTCACCGCCAGCAACGCCGTGCGGTCTTTGCCGGCTTCGCGCAGGCGTTGCATCGCGTCTGCCCCGGTTAGCCCAGAAGATGGGCGAACCTGGGGCACCGTATTTTGGAGATCGGCCACAGGGCCCAGGTCCTGAATGTCGAAGTACTGCATCACCTGCGCGGCCTTGGCGAAGATGTTGAAGCCCTCCAGCCCGAAGACCACGCGATGCGTGGGCAGAATCACCAGCCCGGGCGCGTCCATGTTGACGAAGGCGACCATGACGCGCTCGTACGGCGCTTCCGGATCCTTCGACCCATGCTTCTCCCGCATCTCGTTGCGGAAGTTCAGCGCCGTCTCGTAGCGATGATGCCCGTCGGCGATGATGAGCTTCTTGTCGGCCATCTTCGCCTTCGCCGTCGCAACCGTCTTCGGATCCGACACCTTCCACATGCGATGGGTTACGCCATATTCATCGCGCATCTCCAGCGTCGGCGCACCCGTCTGCGCCAAGGTTTTGCCAACCTCGTCCGCCGGATCGTGGTAGACCATGAATAGCAGCTCACAGTAGGTGTCCGTAGCTCGCGTCAGGTTCAGGCGGTCCACTTTGGGACCGCTGAGCGTGAGCTCATGCCGAAAGACGACCTTGTTGTCGTAGTCATCGACTCGACCGAGCGCGATGAACCCGCGCCGCTCGATCTCCGCTCCCGACGGGTCGCCGGGAATCTTGAACGTCTGCGAGTACACGTAAATGCTGGGCTCGGCATCCTGCTCCAGCACACCTTTGTCCTGCCACTCTTTCAGCGAAGCCGCGGCGCGCGAGTACACGTTCTCGGTCTCACTGTCGCCAGCCTCGGACTTGCCCAGAATGACGCGCACCAGGTTGTAGGGGCTGTCCTGGTAATACTGCTCCTGCATTGCGGGAGTGATCTTGTCGTACGGCTGCGTCAGGACGTCGTCCGCCGAAACCTTCGCGAGGTTGTATCGGAGTGCACGAAAAGGAAGTATGTCTGCCATAAAACTCCTTTAAATCCACCACAGAGACACAGAGGCACAGAGAAGACAAATCAGACCAGATCTCTGTTGAAGCCAGCTACCGACAGGCGGGATACCGTCTTTTCAGGCCTGATTCTTCTCTGTGCCTCTGTGTCTCTGTGGTTAATCAAAAATTGCATTTCGGGCCGCGAAAAACCAGTCTAGCAGCGAAAAAAGAAAACCATCATGACGCCCGTCACATCCATACGTGCAGCAACCCTGAAGCTCCGGTGGCGCTGAGACCGGCCACCGTCGGCTGTGATACGATTCACCCACACGCCTCAGAGGATCTTATGGCCCGCGGTATCAACAGCAGCCACCCCACCGCGTGCAACAGCGGCACGCGCCGGGGACCCCGGGGACTCGGGTCGCGCGGCCCGAAAATTAAGGTTCCGTATCCGATTTATGCGGCGGGACATTCTTCCCGCCTGCCCGTCCAATCCAGCGTGCGCAATTCCCTGCTGCTTCTGCTGACAATATGTCTGCTCGCGCTGATTGCGATGCCCTTGTCCGGACAGGACCAGAGCGACGACGTCCACATCACGCCCCGCGAGGCCAAGAAAACCGAGCCGTCACCGACCGACAACATCGATCCGTCGCTGAAGACGCACACCAAGCCGATCACCCGCGACGTCGATCTCGTGCTCGTGCCGGTGACCATCACCGACCCCATGAACCGGCTCGTCACCGGCCTGGAGAAGGACAACTTCCTGGTCACCGACAACGGCCAGCCGCAGGAGATTCGGCACTTCTCCAGCGAGGACGCCCCGATCTCGCTGGGCGTGATCTTTGACATCAGCGGCTCCATGTCCGACAAGATCGACAAGTCGCGCCAGGCCGTGGTCGAGTTCTTCCGCACCGCCAATCCGGCCGACGAGTTCTTCCTGATCGCCTTCTCGGAGAAGCCCGAGGTCCTGGTCTGACTTTACCTCCTCGATCGAAGACATCCAGAGCAAGCTGGTCTACGCCGTGCCCCACGGCCGCACCGCGCTGCTCGATGCCATCTACCTCGGCATGAACCGCATGCGCACGTGCCAAGTACGAGCGCAAGGCGCTGCTCATCATCTCCGACGGCGGCGACAACCACAGCCGCTACACCGAGAGCGAGATCAAGTCGATGGTGCGCGAGGCCGACGTGCAGATTTACGCCATCGGCCTGTTCGATCGCGACTTCAAACCCCGGAGGAGCGCGAGGGCCCGCCCTGCTCAACGATGTCACGGATGTTACTGGTGGCCGGACATTTGTCATCGATAACCCCAACGAGCTGGCCGACGTCGCCACCAAGATTGGCATCGAGCTGCGCAACCAATATGTGCTCGGCTACCGTCCAACCAATCCAGCACACGATGGCAAGTGGCGGAAGATCAAGGTCAAGCTGAATCCGCCCAAGGGCTTGCCGCCGCTGCACGTCTACGCCAAAACTGGATACTATGCGCCTACGGAATAAGATCGCATTTCTGTCTTGCTGCTGATTTTCCTCGCGGCGACGTGGGTTTCTGGCCCAGACGCCGCGCCCGCTTCGCCGCCGCCCACACAGAGTCAGCAACCTCGGCCGTCCCGCCGCAGCACCAGCAGCCGGCCAGCCGGACCAAGCGCAACAGGAAGAACCCACTCCCGCGCCCGCTCCGAATCAGCCGGGCGACACCGTGCAGGTTCCGGCCGGCCAGGCGCCCGAATCGCGAGAAGAACGACGTTTACATCTTCAAGAAGGAAGTCGACGAAGTCGCGCTGCACGCCACCGTGGTCGACGATCACAACCACCTGATCACCGGCTTGAACAAGAACGACTTCACCGTCTTTGAGGACGGCAAGCCGCAGAAGATCACCTCCTTCCAGCAGGAAGACATTCCGGTGGCGCATGGGCATCGTCATCGACAACTCCGGCTCCATGCGCGACAAGCGGCCGCAGGTGAACGCCGCTGCCATCAACCTGGTGCGCGCCAGCAATCCGCAGGACCAGGTTTTCGTCGTCAATTTCAACGAGGAATACTTCCTCGACCAGGACTACACCGGCAGCGTCCCGAAGCTGAAGGACGCGCTGGAGCGCATCGAGTCGCGCGGCGGCACCGCGCTCTATGACGCGGTCGTCGCCTCCGCCGACCACCTGAAGAAGAGCGGCGCGCTGGAGAAGAAAGTCCTGCTGGTCGTCACCGACGGCGAGGACAACGCCAGCCGCGAGTCGCTGGAGCAGGCGTGCGCCGCCTGCAGGAACAGAATGGCCCGACGGTGTACACCATCGGCCTGCTGGGCGAAGAGCACAACAACCGCGCCAAGCCGCGCCTTACGCGAGATGGCCGAGGAAACCGGCGGCGTGGCCTTCTTCCCCAAGGATCTGAGCGAAGTCGAGCGCCATCACCACCAGATCGCTCACGACATCCGCAACCAGTACACCATCGGCTACAAGCCCACCGAGCCGCAGAGCGCCGGGGGCTATCGCACGGTAAGGTCGAAGCCCAGGCGCCGGGCTACAAGCATCTCCAGGTGCGCACCCGCAGCGGCTACTACGCCGGCCAGCAGCAGCGCGCCTCGGCGAGCGGCCCTAACGGCAGCCAGTAAGCAGTTTCCAGTTTTTGAAAGGGCACGACTTTCGTCGTGCCGCCCGCTACCGCCGCTGCCTGGGTAGTGCGGGAGTTCAGCGGGTGCCGGAACCCCGAATCCGAATCCCCTTTCCCGTATTCCAATGTCCTATCTGCGGACCTGAATGTCACGCCGCGATCACATCGGAGTACGCCCATGAAAGCCGTCGTCCTCGAAGACACTCGCCGCATCGTCGTCCGCCAGATGCACGACGCGGAGATGAAGGACACTAGCGACGTTCTGCTCCGCATCACCTCAACCGCCATCTGCGGCACCGACCTGCACTTCTATGACGGCCGTATGCGCGGCATCGAAGGCAGCATCATCGGCCACGAGCCGCTGGGCGTGGTCGCGGAAGTCGGCTCCGCGGTCAAGAACGTCAAGAAGGGCGATCGTGTCGTCGTTCCCACGCACATCTGCTGCGGCTTCTGCGCCATGTGCATCCAGGGCCTGTCCTCCCAGTGCCTCATGACCAATCCCGGCTCGGCGGGCGCCGCCTACGGCTATCCCAACAAGGGCGGGTACTGGGGAGCGCAGACCGAGCTGCTTCGCGTCCCCTTCGCCGACGCCAACTGCCGCAAGCTTCCCGGTGAGCCCGGCGATGACTGGGAAGACGACTTCGTTCTGCTGGCCGACGCCTTCACCACCGGCTATCACGCGGCCGCCACCATCGACGTCGGCCCCGGCGACACCGTCGCCATCTTCGGCGCCGGCGCCATCGGATTGCTCGCGGCGTATTCGGCTCGGCTGCGCGGTGCCGCTCGCATCTATGTCGTCGATGCCATCGCCGAGCGCCTCGAAAAAGCCGGCGAACTGGGCGCGATCCCCATCAACTTCCTCCAAGGAGATCCCGTCGAGCAGATCAAAGAGCAGCAGGCGAAATGGCGCTCCGGCCCGGCCTTTCGGCTGGAAGACCCGATCAGCGGCGTGACCTGCGCCATCGACGCCATCGGCTTCCAGGCCCGCTCCCGCGCCGACTATGACAAGGAAGACCCGCTGTGGGTGACCGCGGCCATCGCCGATATCATCAGCCCCGGCGGACGCGTCGCCATCACCGGCGTATGGCCACTCAAAGATCCCGGATCGGTCGACGCGGCGGCCAAGGAAGGCAGACTCACGGTGCCCTGGGCGCAGCTCTTCAACAAGAGCGTCAGCGTGATCATGGGTCGCGACGACGATCAGCGCTGGAACACCAAGCTGCGCGACATGGTGATCACCGGCGCGGCCAAGCCCAGCCAGATCGTCAGCCACCGCCTGCCACTGGACGACGCTCCGTCGGCCTTCGCCCAATTCGACGCCCGCAAAAACGGATACATCAAAGTGATCCTGAAACCGTAAAACCAGTTTCGAGTTTCTGGTAGTGCGGGCTTCACCCCGCGTTCCCGCTGTCCCGCATGGAAGGGGCGCAGCTTTAGCTGCCCCGTTAGCTCTCCCCCTGTCTCAGGGCCCAACAAACCGTACCCTACAATCGTCGCCTGGTTCACCCACGCTTGTACTTATCAAGCGCTCCACTGGCAGAACTGCCAGTTCCTAATGCTCCGTAATCGTAGTGAACTGGCAGACGACGTGGGGCCCTCCTTTCGGCCACAGACCCGACATCCGAGAAAAGAGGAAGCATGGACCTGGGAGCAAGTATCCGCAAGGTTACCTTGGGAGCACTGGCTGCTTCGAGCATCTTTGCCGGCAGCGCAGCCGCTGCGCAGCAGGTTACGGGCACGTTGGGTTCGCCCAGCGCCACCACTACCATCGACGGAAAACAAATTCCGCCGCCGCCCCCGAAATTCGGCGGCGTGATCAAGGAAGACGCCAAGGATTCCACCCCCTGGTGGCCACCGCGCGTCGTGCCTCCCAAGGGCGCGCCCAACGTGCTTCTCATCATGACCGATGACCAGGGCTACGGCGTGCCCAGCACTTTCGGCGGCGTCATTCCGACACCCTCGCTGGACCGTGTCGCCAAGGCAGGCCTGCGCTACATCCAGTTCCACTCTACGGCGCTGTGCTCGCCGACGCGCGCTGCGCTGATCACCGGTCGCAACCATCATTCGGTCGGCTTCGGCGTCATCGGCGAATTGTCCACCGGCTACCCCGGCTACGACTCCGTCATCGGTCCGGAGAGCGCCACGGTCGGCGAGATCTTGAAGGAGAACGGCTACGCCACCTCATGGTTCGGCAAGAACCACAACACGCCGAGCTTCCAATACAGCACCACGGCTGGGCCCTTTGAACAATGGCCAATCGGGATGGGCTTCCAGTATTTCTATGGCTTCCTCGGCGGCGAGACCGATCAGTGGACGCCCTATCTCTTCCGCAACACGACTCAGATCTATCCCTGGATCGGCAAGCCGGACTACAACCTCACCACCGATCTGGCGGACGACGCCATCCGCTACTTGCGGGACCTGAATGCCTCGGCGCCCGACAAGCCTTTCTTCCTGTATTACGTGCCCGGCGGCTCCCACTCGCCCCATCAGCCGACCCAGGAGTGGATCGACAAGTTCAAAGGCAAGTTCGATATGGGCTGGGAAAAGCTGCGCGAGCAGATCTTCGAAAACCAGAAGCGCCTGGGCGTGATTCCGGCGAACACGACGCTGACGCCGTGGCCGGATGGACAGGTAGAGTATGGCGGAGCCAAGCTGCCACGGTGGGACTCTCTAAGCCCAGTGGAAAAGAAGATGTATGCTCGCGAAGCGGAGGTGTACGCCGCCTACACCGCCTACACCGATTATGAGATTGGCCGCGTGATTCAGGCCGTCCAGGACATGGGCAAGCTCGATAACACGCTGATCATCTACATCGACGGCGACAACGGTACCAGCGCTGAAGGCTCCGTGTACGGCACGTTCAACCAATTGACCGCCTACAACGGCATTCTTAACGAGCCGGAAGTCAAGCCGGTCAGGGCGATGAATCTATTGCACTATCAAAACTGGGGCTCCGACAAAACCTATCCTCACATGTCGGTGGCATGGGCGTGGGCGTTCGATACTCCCTTCAAATGGACCAAGCAGGTAGCCTCGCATTTCGGCGGAACGCGGCAGGGCCTTGCCATCTCCTGGCCCGGGCACATCAAGGACGTGGGCGGCATTCGCACCCAGTTCCACCATGTCATTGACATCGTTCCGACTATCCTCGAGGCCGCCGGCATCCAGGCGCCCGACATGGTCAAGGGGATCAAGCAGAAGCCGATCGAAGGCATAAGCATGCTGTACACCTTTGATTCGGCCAATGCCAATGCGCCCTCGAAGCGCGACACGCAATATTTCGAGATGGTCGGTAACCGTGCCATCTACCACGACGGTTGGATTGCCGCTACCACGCCACCTTCTCCCCCTTGGGAGCTGGGAACGGGCACAATGCCGCCCATGAACCAGTACAAGTGGGAGCTGTACAACATTACCCAGGATTATTCGGAGTACAACGACCTCGCCGCCAGCAACCCCGCCAAGCTCAAGGAGCTGCAGGGGCTATTCCTGACGGAAGCCGCGAAATACCAGGTCTTCCCTCTGGATAACTCGGGCTTCGTGCGCTTGCTGGCGCCGAAGCCGAGCGCGACCGCGGGAAAAACCGACTTCACCTATACGGGGGTGAATGTCGGCATCCCTGTCGGCAACGCTCCCAGCATTCTGGATAGGGACTACGTCATCACCGCCAACGTCACGATTCCCTCCGGCGGCGCCGAGGGAGTCATCGCGACCCTGGGCGGCCGCTTCGGCGGCTACGCGCTCATGCTCAGTCCGAGCGCCAGCTGGTGGCTCAGCAGCAAACCGGTCAAATATTTCTTTTGGGGTTTGTTGCTGCTGGGACTGCTTCTGATCCTGATTGGCAGCGCCGGCAGATGGAGGAAGCGCTTCGGCTACGCATTCGTGGTGATCGCGGTACTCGGACTCGTCCTCGCCTTCGCTACCCAGATCTTCCACATCGGCCGCGGTCGCCCGGTCTTTGTGTACAACTTCCTCGACCTGGAGCGCTTCCGCTGGCAAGGTCTGTCTTCGCTGGATGAAGGCAAGCACACCATCGTTTTCGACTTCAAATACGATGGGCCTGGCCCGGCCAAGGGCGGCACCGGTGTACTGTCGGTAGATGGCAAGGAGGTCGCCCGCAAGACCATCGCCCACACGATTCCATTGCTCATGACTGTCGACGAGACCTTCGACATTGGGCTTGATACCATGACCCCGGTGGATTTCACTTATGATGTTCCGTTCGCCTTCACCGGAACCATCGACAAGCTGAACTATCACCTCGGGCCGGAGCAGTTATCGGCCCAGGACAAACGCAAGGCTGCGGTGATGCTCGCCGCCGCCAGGGACTAGGCGGCCGGAAATCCGCTCCGGGGCTGACCGATGACGACGACTGTACTCAGGCTGTCCGCAGCGATTGAGGTGGCAACGGGAGCGGCTTTAATGGCCGTTCCCGGGTTCGTCGCTCATGTGCTCCTGGGTGCCGGCCTTACAGATCCCGGTATCGCAGTCGCACGGCTAGCCGGAATCGCCCTGCTCTGTCTGGGCCTGGCGTGTTGGCCGGATGCGGAGGACGCCGGCAAGCTGGCCATTCGCGCCTTGTTCGCCTACAACCTGCTCGCAGCTGCTTATCTTGGCTATCTCAGAGTCGGCGGGGGGTTCGTCAGCTATCTCCTGTGGCCGGCGTGTGTTCTGCACCTGGTTCTAGCGTTGCTACTGTCGCGTTCTGCATCCGAAACGTTTTAGGGTAAGGCAGCTCCAACGAACAAGCACTAATCGCGGCCAGTCCTGAGCCGTTGCCTATGGCGAGCTCGCGTAGTCGAAGGCACCCTATAGCCGAGCTTCCCGTCGCATTGAGCTATAGCTGGATTCCCCGTCGCATTGAACACACACAGGTGATCTCGTATCAATCGAGCCCCAAGGGCGAAAGTAAATAGCCCAGGGCGGAAGCCCTGGGTAACTGATGCAATGAAGATTTCGAGCCGGCTTCAGCCGGCGACACCGTGCTGTGTCGTCCCTGAAGGGACTCGGGCACAAATAAACTACCGACCCAGCCTTGAAAGGCTGGGCTATCCTCTGCCGTCGCGCGTTCGCGGGACTGGGTTCGTCGCAATCAGCGGGCGGGTCTGGGAGCGGGCGCGCCGCGGAGGAGACCTTCGGTGCTGATGTCCTCATCGAGGTCGGGCCAGTGGATGCCGTAGCCGCCGCCGGCGATTTTCCGGTTGCAGCGCTGCTCCGGGGTGGCGTTGAACAACCGGGGATACCATGCCAGCGGCGCGGAAATCGTGCGGCCGTCCTTCAGGCTCACGCTGATCGAATCGTCGTCGAACGACACGTCGGCAAACGCTCATCTGCCGCTATCGCCATCAAGCAAATTCTAGTCCTCTCATCATGCCTTGATTCCATTTCGGGAATCCGCTATTACCTTCGTTCTGCGAAATGCGCTTTCCTCTCGGCCCCGACGTTCCGGCAAAATACACTAGAGGAGCCGGAGGCAGGCTCCGGTGCCGCAGGAGGTCGTTGGCGACTGCGGCAGCGATCTTTGAAAACTGAACGAGTGTGTAGCAGACGCGGTGTTCGCGTCGCGTGGCTCCCATGTCTTCCGATACTGTAAGTCGCTGCTCACCAATCGCTGCAAGCATGTTTCCTGTTTGCAGGATCTCGCGATGAATTCGCAAGTCGCTGAATGGAAACAACTTAGAGCCATCTCTAAGTCCTTATTCTTCAATACTTTGATCTAAGCTCTTTAGAATCAGGGTCAAAAAATGAAAGGGGGCATAGGGGGTACCGGCGGCTTGCGGGGGGACGAACAGCAGGTCCCCTTCGGCAAGCTCAGGGCAGGCTCTCCACTACGCGCCCACCCGCAAGGGATGCGGGTGGAAAAGGCATTGCGGACCCTCTGGTCGGGATGACAACTGCCCAAAAGAGGCGAGGAGTGACGCACGGTTCAGGACTGCGTCACCTGCATTTCGGGGGTGGCCGCGAGCAGCGTGCGCGTGTAGGGATGCTGCGGGGCGGTGACGATCTGCTCGGTTGCGCCGACCTCGACGATCTCGCCGCGCTGCATGACGGCGATGCGGTCGGCTAGATAGCGCACGATCGGCATGGAGTGCGAGATGAACAGGTACGTCAGTTGAAACTCGCGTTGCAGCCGCTGCAGCAGGTTCACGATTTGCGCGCCGACGCTGACGTCGAGCGCCGAGACCGGCTCGTCGGCAACGATGAAACGCGGACGCAGGATCATGGCGCGCGCGATGCCGATCCGCTGCCGCTGTCCGCCGCTGAACTCGTGCGGATAACGCGCCAGCGCCGAGTCGTCGAGCCCGACGGCGCGCATCATCTCGGCGGCTTGGCGTCGACGCACATCGCGGCTCTCGCTACCGTGCACGAGCATCGGCTCGCAGACAATTTGTTCGACGGTCATGCGCGGGTCGAGCGAGCCGAACGGGTCCTGGAAGATGATCTGCATGTCGCGCCGGAGGCGGCGCAGCTCAGGGCCCGAGGCGCGCAGCACGTCGCGGCCATCGAAGACGACCTCGCCGGAGTCGGGCTCGATGAGGCGAAGCAGCAGGCGGCCCAGGGTGCTCTTGCCGGAGCCGGATTCGCCGACCAGACCGAGGGTCTCGCCGGCGCTGATCGCGAGCGTGACGTCGTTGACGGCGCGGACGTTCGCGGCAGCGTGAAGTCCGAGCGCCGATTGACCGGAGGCGAAGGTCTTGACGAGGTGATTGGCCTCGACGAGGGGCATGTCGGGATGGTAGCAGACGTCGCGGGTCAGGCAGACGGACTGAGGTGGCGCATGGGTGGAGCGCTCCTTCAGGAGTGCATGAGTGACGCATTGTCCAGGCTGCTGGAGAACTCGCCCAGCAATGTTTGTGCCGCCGGCTGCTGAAAAACTGATGGGAACGCCCGGTCAGGGTAGTGCGGCGCTTTAGCGCCGCGTACGGACAGTAATGATTTGATGGGCCTTCAGGCCCGGAGGTACACGTGAGCAAAGCACGAACAGCCGCAATGCTTGCGTACGCGAGCGAGGTGCCTGAGCGGCTAAAGCCGGCTCTGATAGGCCAGCATTAACGCGGGCCTGAAGGCCCGCACTACCCAGCATGGCATCAGGTCGACTTTTTCAGCGGCCGGCTGAAGCCGTCTCGGGCTCTCACAGAAAGGGCTTGGACGCCGGCCTGAGGGCCAGCTCTACCCGAACACCGTTGAAATGGTGCTCCACCGTCGGCTTCAGGAGCAAGAGAGCGAGTGGCAGAGCGGGAGAGAGAGAAATCGCGCGATAGGAAAAGCCGCTCCAGATGCGGTTATTTCCTGAATTCGCACAGTGCGGCAGTAGATGGCTTGCACCGCGTCGCGAGGATGAGAATGCGAAAGGCCGCGCAAATCGCGGTGGAGATTACAGTTGCACGAAGGCGCATTTTCGATTTGCACAAAATTCTGGCACCCGCCTGTGGACGAGCTGCACTCGATTGAAAACACAGAAGATGGAGTCGCGAAAATTTTATTGACTTCGCTGATAGGAGGAGTAAAAACACACTCGTTCTTTGACAAGTTTCCTGGTTCTTCAAGGCTGGCAAGCTTATCTCAACGCCCTAGCGATGAGGCAAGCGGCGAGTTTGGGACCTCTAGCGAGGCAACTGCTGGCGCCCACGGCGCACGGCAGCGATCCCAGACAAGCCGATGGCAGTCGAAGCGAGAACGGAGACGAGTCAGAGGCAAGACGGAATCCCGAGACGTCGAACGGTTCTTTCGGCTGATCGCGAGTCCGGCGATCCCTGAGCAGCGAGACGATACGCAAGTAACGGCTAGCGAGCTCAACCAAGGATCCCGCCGAGACCCATCAATTCGAAAAAGCCGGTCAAATGACGATCTCGGGATTCTTCGTTTGCGACAAGCTGGCCACGTCTCGCCTAGGAAGTTCAGCAACTCGCGCCCGCTTTCCTGCGGCGAATTCTCATCGGCGAATATAATCGTCCATCCATGAGTTGGACGCCTGCTTACGTCATTCGCCGGTGGTTCGATTCGCAGGATGGCCTTCGTGATCGGCTGATTCCGCGCTGGCTGTTTCTACGCGCGCTTGGCCTCATCTACTTCTCTGCCTTCTACGCGCTGATCTTCCAGATTCGCGGGCTTATCGGCGCGGACGGAATTCTGCCCGCGTCCGAATATCTCGACGCGGTTGCGCGGCAGTTCGGCTGCTCGCGCCTGTGGTTTGCGCCGACGCTGCTGTGGCTCACCAGCAGCAATCACATGCTGACCGCGATCTGCTGGGCGGGAATGATTGCCGCGTTGCTGCTGGTGGCTGAACGTCTGGCCGCGCGCGATGCTGCTGGTCTGTTTCGTCTGCTTCCTTTCGTTCGTCGCCGCCGCCCAGGATTTCTCCGGCTATCAGTCGGACGGCATGTTGCTGGAAGCCGGATTTATCTCGCTGTTCTTCGCGCCGCGGGAATTTGCGCCCGGCTTGGGCGCTCGAGCCCGCCATCGCGCGCCAGTCTCTTCCTGCTGCAGTGGGAATGGTTCCGCATCTACTTCGAGTCCGGCGTGGTGAAGCTGGCGAGCGGCGATCCCGAATGGCGCAATTTCACCGCGATGGACGAGTACTACCAGAACGGCCCGCTGCCAACGTGGATCGGCTGGTACGTGCAGCATCTGCCGCACTGGTTTCACGCCTTCACGACGGGCGCGACGCTGGTGTTGGAACTCGGCCTGGTGTTCATGCTGTTTCTGCCGCGGCGCTGGCGCATCGTCTGCTTCTTCATCGTCACGCTCTGGCAGATTCCGGTCATCCTGACGGCGAACTACACGTTCCTGAACTACCTGGTGCTGCTGCTGGGGGTATTGCTGCTCGACGATCGCTTCTGCCTGCGCGTTCTGTCCGCAAGTTGGCGAGCGCGGCTAGGCCTGACGCAGGTCGACGAGCAGCCGAGTCGAGTTGAGCAACGCGCGCCGGAATCGCTGGCTGCGCTGAATCTGTCCAGTCCTCAGCCACCTTCGAACGTGAATGAGACGCAGCCGGACCCAGCGCAAGCAACCACTGCGCAGCGCGCTGGCAAACGGATTCGAGACGCTGGCCGCCGGGCAGCAGATCGCCCGAGAATTGGGCACGCCGGTTGAGGCCGCAGTCGCATCCGCCCCCGGGGTCGACCTGCGCAAGGAACTGGCGGACAAGCAACTCGCCAAAGCCTGGCTGGTGGAGCATCCACTCCTCGAGAAATATACGCCGGACGCTTACGTCGCGGCCTTCCGCCAACTTATCGAAAAGTTGAACCCCAGCATAGTTCTGTTGCCCCACACCTACCAGGTCCGCGACTTCGCGCCGCGCCTCGGGACCGCGCTGGGACGTGTACTGGTGAGCGACATCACCGGCCACAAGATCGATAACGGCCAACTGGTCTGCATCCGCCAACTCTTCCAGGGCAAGATCAACGCCGACATCCGCTTCACTCTCCCTGCCCCCAACTTCGCCTCCATCCAGGCGGGGGCCTTTCGCGCCGACAAAATGGAATCCGGCGCCGCTGACGTCGAGGTCTTTACGCCGCAATTGGACCCTGCGCAGATTCGCACGAAACCGCTGGACCTCTTCCGCGAGTCGGCGCGTCAAGTAGACCTGACGCGTTCGCTCGATTCTCGCGTGACCGAAGACGAGATCGTTTCCGGGTCCGATCGCTGCTTGCAAGCGATGGCGTGGATCGCGGAGGGAGCGTGCTCCTCGGCATCGGCGACGATGCCGCGCTGTGGCAGCCCTCGCGTACGCATCGCAGCGTCATCTCGACCGACATGCTCGTCGAAGGCGTGCATTTCCGGCGCGACGCGATGTCGCTCGAGGACGCGGGCTGGCGCGCGATGGCCGCGAATCTGAGCGACTTGGCCGCGATGGGTGCGCGGCCGGTGCTGGCGACCGTTGCCTTGGCGCGTACCGCGCCACGCGGAAGCGCCGACATATCTGGAGCTCTATCGCGGCATCGCCGCGGCGGCGCGACAGTACGGGATCGCGATCGCCGGCGGCGACGTTTCGCGTTCGAGCTCTTGACGATCTGCGATAACGGTGGTCGGCGAGGTAAATGCTACGCGCGCGTCAAGACGCGCGCCGGCGGCGGACCAGGCGAGTGATTGCGGTGACCGGCGAACTCGGTGCGGCGCGCGCGGGACTCACGTTGGCGAGCCGCCCGGACTCATCGAAGGCGCGGATGCCGATTCGGCGCTGCAGGCGTTTCGCCGGCCGAGCGCGCCGAATGGCGGAGGGCCGGTTTTTGGCGGCCAGCGCGAAACGTTACGGCGATGATGGACTGCTCGGACGGGTCTCGGCCGATCTGCCGCGTCTTTGCGCTGCTGAGCGATTGCGGCGCCGGGATCGAGACGGTTCCGGTCGCCGCGCCGGCGCGAGCCGTGGCGGAGCGGCTCGGCGAGGACCCCGAGCGTTTCGCGCTGGCGGCGGCGAGGATTTCGAGCTGCTGGTCGCCGTACGGCCGCGCGCCTTCCGCTATCTTGCCGCTCGCTTCGAAAAGCGATTCAAGAGGACGCTGATTTCGGGTCGGCGTGTTACGGCGCGAACCGGGGGTCGAGTGGCGCGGGGCGGCGCTCGAGCGCTTGGGCTGGGATCACTTCGAGGAGCGCGCCTAAGCGCGGCGAGTGACGCGCTTCGAGCGCAAGCAGCTCGTGCAGACGCGCGCGGTGCGGTGCACGCCGCGGTCGTCGATCCGGACGGACTGCAGGTTGGGCAGCCAACGACGCTTCGTCTTATTCATCGCGTGGCTGACGTTATTGCCCGCCTTGGGTCCTTTTCCGCAAACTTCACAGCGCTTGGCCATAGCCGGCAGATAGTACCATGGGGCGCACGCCAAGGCAAGACGGAAATGTTGACCCTAGGCAAGGATTCCCGGTGGCCCCCAAAGACGGCTCCCGTGAAGTCGAGCGCGGATCGCCGTCGATGCGATGGGAGGCGACCACGCGCCCGAAGAGATCGTCGCCGGCGCGCTGCTCGCCGCCGAAGAGTCCGACGTCGAGGTCGTATTGGTCGGCGATGAGGCGCGCGTCCGCTCGCTGCTGCGCACGCCCGTGGCCGAGCGAATCCCGTCGTCCACGCGCCCGAGAGCGGTCGCCATGGACCTGCTCGCCTTCGGCGGCGGTGCGCTCCTGCGAGCGCACCTCGCTGGGCGTCGCGGTCGATCTGGTAAGCAGCGGCGAGGCCGACGCCGTCGTCTCGGCCGGTAACAGCGGGGCGTTCTCGCGATCGCGCTCATCAAGCTGCGCACGATCGAAGGGATCTCGCGTCCGGCGATCGCGACCGTGTGGCCGGCGCTCAACGGCCCGACGGTTCTGCTCGACTCCGGGCGCGAACGTCGATTGCCGTCCCGAATGGCTCGAGCAGTTCGGGATCATGGGTTCGGCCTATGCAAAGGCCGTGCTTGAACATCGCGAGCCGCGCGTTGCGGTGCTCTCGGTCGGCGAAGAGCGCAGCAAGGGCAACCAGCTCGTCGCTCGAAGCGGCGCGCGCTGCTCGAGGCGGCGCCGGTCCGTTTCATCGGCAACGTCGAAGGGCGCGAATCTTCCACAACGTCGCCGACGTGATCGTCGCCGACGGATTCGTCGGAAACGTCGTGCTCAAGACCGGCGAAGGCATGATCGCCGACCTCGCGCGCGTGATGCGCGAGCGCTGCTCGGCGGCAACTCGCTCACGAAAGTCGGTGACGGCGATGCTCGCGCCGGCGCTTGCAGCGCTTGCGCAGGAAGTTCGACTACGAAACCTACGGCGGCGCGCCGCTGCTCGGGCTTGCGCGGGAACTGCATCGTGACGCACGGGCGCTCCAGCCGCAATGCGATCAAGCACGCCATCAAGGCGGCCGCCGAAGAAGTCGAGCACGACGTCGTCGGAAAATCAGCCGAGCTGATCGCACCGCACTCTGACGTCGCCGATCGTCAGAGCCGTCGCCGCTGCTCGGCGTCTACGTTCATCTGCCGTTCTGCTCCGTATATTTGCCCGTACTGCGATTTCGCAAAGTGGCCGATGCGCGTTCGCGCGCGGCCGCTATCTGGAAGCGCTCTACGCCGAGATCGCGCGCGAGTCGCGCGCGAGCCGGCGGCGACGATCTTTCTCGGCGGCGGAACGCCGAACGCGTACGACGCCGAGACGATCGCCGCAGCTGTCGGACGCGCTGCGCGAGCGCTTCGCCGTGCACGGCGGAGCGTCAGCATCGAGGTCAATCCCGAACTGGTGCGCGAGGGCGATTTCGCTGCAGTATCGCGACGCCGGCATCACGCGGCTCTCGATCGGCGTGCAGTCATTCGAGCCGGACGAGATCGCGACGCTCGGGCGCAAGCACACGCCGAGCAGATGTCGAGCGCGTCGTCGCGCCGGCGCGCGCTGCCGGGATGCGTCGGTTTCGCTCGATTTGATGTTCGCGGTTCCGGGGCAAACGCCGGCAGAGCTGGCGGCGCTCGCTCGAGCGCGCGATCGCGCTCGGCGTGGATCACGTTTCGACCTACGGGTTGACGGTCGAAGAGGACACGCCGTACGCAGCGCTGGCAGCGCGCGCGAGCCGGCGGCGTTTTTCGACGATGCGCGCGAGGCCGAGCTGTACGCGCATGGCGATCGAGCCGCTCGGAGGCGGCCGGATACGAGCAGTACGAGATCAGCAACTTCGCGCGCCCGGGACATCGCTGCGCGCACAACGAGAACTATTGGGCCAACGGCGAGTACGTCGGGCTTGGGCGTCGGCGCGGCGTCCTATCGCGGCGGCGTGCGCATCGGTGCACACGCGCGATCGCTCGACGGAGTACATCGAGGCGGCGCTGGCGCGGGCGGCCCGATTCCCGCGCGAGGCCGAGCGCCTGGGCGGACGCAAGGCGCGTCGGGGAGGCGATCATGCTGGCGTTGCGCACGGCGCAAGGGGTTCGCGCTGGGCGAGTTCAAAGAGCGTTACGGCGTCGACGTGCTCGAACGACTACGCTCCCGTCGTCGCCCGATTCGCGCGCGACGGCCTGCTCGAGCGAAGCGGCGATCGCGCTGCGGCTGACCGAGCGCGGGCCGGTTTCTCGCCAACGACGTTTGCGGAGCGTTTGTAACATTCGACTAACCGGCAAGCAATCTCTCGGGGACCGTGCTGCGCAGCGCCTTCATCGTCGTCTTCGGCGTCACGGGCTTCCTGCTCGGGCGCGAAGCCTACATCAACGTCCTCTCGCTCGCACTTTGCGAGCGAAGGGTTGCAGCTCGACGTTTCTGATCCTCTCGCCGGTCGTCGGTGCGCTCGATCGGCGCGCTGCTCGCGCCGCTCGCGCAATCGTTCTTCGAAGACGAGCTCGACTCGGTCGAAGGCGCGATCGAGCGGCTCGCGCCGGCCGAGATCGCCGGCGGCGCGGTCGGCCTGATCGTCGGGCTTGTGATCGCGTTCCTCGTCAAGAGCATCCTTTTCGAGTTCATCTCGATGCCGGCAGGGCCGGCAGCTACATCGCGATCGTGCTCTATCTGATCGTCGCGATCTTTGCCGCGTATCTCGGCGCGCGCGTCGGCGCGAAGACCGCGATCGTGCCGATGCCCAAGGGCGACCGCGGCGCGACGTCGGCCGGCGTGCGCCAAGATCGTCGACACCTCGGTGATCGTCGACGGGCGCATCGTCGAGATCGTGGAGAGCGGATTTCTCGAAGGCGCCGCTGATCGTGCCGCGCTTCGTGCTGCGCGAGCTGCAGGCGATCGCCGATTCCGTCGATCCGCTAAGCGCACGCGCGGGCGCCGCGGCCTCGACGTGCTCAGCCGACTGCAAGAACTCGCAACGATCGAGATCAGCGAGCGCGACTACGACGATATGCCGCCGGGAAACGTCGATGCGAAGCTGGTGCGCCTGGCGCGCGAGCTCGGCGCAAGCTCCTCACCAACGACTACAATCTCAATCGCGTCGCGCAAGTCGAAGGCGTCGAGGTGCTCAACATCAACGAGCTCGCCAACGCGGTCAAGCCCGTCGTGTTGCCGGGCGAAGAATTGCACGTGCACGTCATTCGCGAAGGCAAGGAGCCGCACCAAGGCGTCGGCTATCTCGATGACGGCACGATGATCGTGGTCGAGCAGGGACGCCGGCTGATCGGCGAAGAGACCGATGTCGTCGTCACGAGCGTTCTGCAAACCGTTGCCGGCCGAATGATCTTTCGCGCGCCCGAAGGACGCGACGAGGCGGCGCGGCCTGATGAACTGGGGCGCGGTGATCGTTGCGGCCGGGCGCGGAACGCGCTTCGGGCGGCCCAAGCAGTTGATCGAGATCGCCGGGTTGCCGATGGTCGCGTGGTCGATTCGAACGTTCGCGCAGATGCCGGAAATCGCGGAGATCGTGGTCGTGACCGAGCCCGAATGGATCGATCCGATGCGCGAGCTATGTCGCGCGGCTCGCGCCGGAGCGTAGCGCGCGCGTCGTCGACGGCGGCGCGACGCGCCAAGCGAGCGTGCGCAATGGCTTCGACGCGTCTGCCGAGCGCTGCGATGCGGTGCTCGTGCACGACGGCGCGCGGCCGCTGGTGCGCGCCGAAGACGTGCGCGCCGGGAATGCGCGAAGTGCGCCGGGCGCGCGCGCGGTGCTCGCGGCGCCGGTCGTCGACACGATCAAGGTCGTCGATCCGAAGACGCATGCAGGTCGCTGCAGACGCTCGATCGCAGCGACGCTGTGGGCGGCCCAGACGCCGCAGTTCGCGATGCGCGTCGAACTCTGCGGCGCACGAGCGCGCGCGCGAGCGAAGGCGTCGAAGCAACCGACGACGTCGCGCTGCTCGAAGCGATCGGCGTCGAAGTCGTGGTCGTTCCGGCGAGCGCGCGAGAACTTCAAGGTCACGCATCCGCGACGACGTCGCGCGCGCCGAAGCGCTTGCTGACGAGCTGCGATGCGCCGGCTGGTGATGCGTCGGTCACGGCTTCGACGCGCATCGACTGGTCGAGGGCCGCGCGCTGGTCCTCGGCGGCGTGCACGTGCCGTACGATCGCGGGGCGCTGGCCATTCCGATGCCGACGTGCTCGCGCACGCGATCTCCGACGCGTTGCTCGGTGCCGCCGCGCTGGGCGATCTGGCGGCCACTTTCCCGACAGCGATCCGCAGTGGAAGGACGCCGACTCGATGGTGCTGCTGGCGGCGTGCGTCGGCGCGATCCGCGCGGCCGGCTTCAGCGTCGTGAACCTCGATGCGACGATCGTCGTCGAGCGGCCCGAACTCGCGCCGTACATTGGGGCGATGCGCGAGAATCTCGCCGCGCGGCTCGCGGTCGCACCGGAGTGGGTCAGCGTCAAGGCGAAGACGAGCGAAGGCATGGGCTACACCGGCGACGGCACCGGCATCGCCGCGTACGCCGTTGCCTCACTAACCGGTCACCATGCGTAGCGAGGAGCTGGCCGCCGCGATGCAGCGCTGGGGCTTTCTCGAGGATCCGCCCCCGACGCGGCGCTGCGCTGGATCGAGACATTTCTCGAAGCGTACGGCGAGCGCATCGGCGACATCGACGACGCGTTGCCGATCGTGGCCGCGCTGCGCGCCGAGTCGTGCATGATTCCCGCGCTCGAACTCGAGCGGCTGCGCACGCGCGACGTGCTGTTTTTTCTCGATTCGGTCGGACAGTATTCGACGATCAGCCCGAACTGCGCGGCTTTCCGCTCGGCACGACCTGCCGGCGATCGCGGACGAGTTCGGCATCGCGCCCGGCGATGCGCTTGCTGCCCTGCGCATGGCGCTGACCGGCGAGAAAAGGGCCCACCGCTCGAGCTGCTCTTTCCCTCT
This sequence comes from uncultured Acidobacteriaceae bacterium, assembly GCA_963747045.1. Lineage (GTDB taxonomy): Bacteria > Acidobacteriota > Terriglobia > Terriglobales > Acidobacteriaceae > Bog-257. The sequence continues at coordinate 253,086 of CAVVDN010000005.1, forward strand.
GCTGGGCCACGACCGGATGCTGATTCGCATCGGCGCGGTCAGTTCGCGGCTGCTGCACGGCCGCGGCCTGGAGCCGATCAAGTTCGGTCCCGACGGCAAGCCGTTCGAGCCGATTCGCGGCAAGAAGTCCCCCGAATCGCCCTGAAGGAAACCGACCGGTTGACCCGGCGAGTTAGACTAGTGCAATGAGCAATCCCTTCGAAACGTTTCTCGCCGACCTGCGCGCGCCGCTCGAGCGCGATCCCGCCGCGCGCGGCTGGCTCGACGTCGTGCTCTCGTATCCGGGCTTTCATGCGATCGACCGCGTACCGCGTGATCCATCCGCTCTGGCTGCGGGCGTCCCGATGCTGCCGCGCTGGCTCTCGCACGTCGCGCGATTTCTTACCGGCATTGAGATTCATCCGGGCGCGACGATCGGGCAGCGGCGTCTTCATCGATCACGGGATGGGCGTCGTCATCGGCGAGACGGCCGAGGTCGGCGACGGCTGTACGATCTATCAAGGCGTCACGCTGGGCGGCACGAGCCTCTCGCACGGCAAGCGCCATCCGACGCTCGGGCACAACGTCGACGGTCGGCGTGAACGCGGCGGTGCTCGGTGCGATCACGCTCGGCGATAACGCGCGCGTCGGCGGCGGCTCGGTCGTCGTGCGCGACGTGCCGGCCAACGCGACGGTCGTCGGCATTCCCGCGCACGTCGTCGCGCAGGACGGCAAGCCGGTGCGCGCCGTGCCCGATCGGCCGCAAGTCGAGATGCCCGATCCGAACGCGGACGCGATCAACGCAGTTGCAGCGCCGGCTCGAACAGCTCGAGGCGCGCTGAGCACAGGTCGAACGCGATGACGGCGAAGAGACCTGGTCGTGGGTCATCTGAAGCTCTACAACACGCGCACGCGCTCGCTCGAAGACGTTCACTCCGCTGCGCGGCAACGAGGTGCGGATCTACGTTTGCGGCCTGACGCCCTCGGCGCAGGCGCATCTCGGCCACGCGCGCTCGTTTCTGTTTTTCGACCTGCTGCGCCGCTATCTCGACACACAGGGCTACGACGTCACCTACGTGCAGAACGTCACCGACATCGACGACCGCAGCATCAATCGCGCGCGCGAGACCGGCGAAGACTGGCACGAGATCGTCGCGCGGCTATTACGCACGAGTTCAAGGATTCGATGCGCAAGCTCGGCGTGCTCGAGCCCGACGACGAGCCGTACGCGACGCAGTACATTCCGCAGATTCAAACGATGATTCGCGAGCTGATCGAAACGCGGACACGCATACGTCGTCGAAGACGGCATCTACTATCGCGTGCGCAGCTTTCCGCGCTACGGCGAGCTCAGCAATCGCAACATCGACGAACTCGAGGCCGGCGCGCGCATCGAGGTCGACGAGTACAAGGAGGATCCGCTCGACTTTGCGCTGTGGAAGTTCGCGAAGCCCGGCGAGCCGAAGTGGCCGTTCGAGCCGTACGGCGACGGCCGGCCGGGCTGGCACATCGAGTGCTCGGCGATGTCGCGCGCGCTGCTCGATCCGCGACGGCGCCGGCTTCGACATCCACGGCGGCGGTGCGGACTTGATTTTTCCGCATCACGAGAACGAGATCGCGCAGAGCGAGCCGCTGATGCCGCATCCGCCGATGGCGAACTTTTGGGTTCACGGCGGATTGCTGCAACTTCGACGAACCGCAAGATGTCGAAGTCGCTGGGCAACTTCGAGCCGCTCGTCGGACCTGCTCGCGCGCCACGATCCGCAGGCGATTCGTCTGACGTTTCTCTGCAGACCGGCTATAGCAAGGTGATGAACTTCACCGAAGAGTCGCTCGCGTCGTCGTACGTCACGCTCGAACGGCTGAAGAAGGCGTATCGCGCGCTGCACGCTCGCGAAGCGCCGCGCCGCGAGAGCCGCGACGCAACGGGTCGCTCGCGCGCGATCGAAGCGGCGCTCGACGAGGACATGAATACCTCGGTTGCGCTCGCGCGATGCTCGATTGCAATGGGACGCCGCAAAGCCGCGGATCGCGCGCGGAATTCGAGACGCGCGCTGTGGCTGCTCGGCATCGAGCCGAACGAGGATTGGCTCGACGAAGCCAGGCGCGGACTTGCCGGCGGATTTCATCGAGCGCTTGCGCGTGCAGCTTGGCGACGAGGTCTCGCTCAACGGACGCGACGCGCAGAAGAAGCGATCGCGCGAAGTGATCGACGCGCGCGCACGCGCGCGCGCGAACAAAGATTGGGCCGCGTCGGATCGTCTGCGCGACGCGCTCGCGACCGTGCGGCGTCGCAATCAAGGATTCGAAGGACGGAACGACGTGGACCGTCGCCGAGTAAAGCGGGCCGCCGCGGCGGCCGCGCGCGATCGGCCGCGGAAAGCCGCGTCTCGATTTCGACGATGTGATCTACGGCATTCACGTCGTCGAGGAGGCGCTCGCCGCGGGCGAGCAGCTGCGCGCGATTCACGTCGCCGACGATCGCAAGCGCGATCCGCTGCTGCGCAAGATCATGCGCGCAAGCAAAGGAGCGCAACGTTCCCGTGCGCTTCGAGAGCGCGCAGTTCTTCACGCAGCTGCCGTTCAAGACGCATCAGGGCGTGGTCGCGATCGCGCCGCCGTTCGACTACGCGAGCCTGCACGACGTCATCGGCGTCGCGCAAGACCGGGCACGCGCTCTTCGTGATCCTCGATCACCTCACCGATCCGCATAACGTCGGGGCGATCATCCGCACCGCCGAAGTGCGCGGGCGCCGACGCGGTGATCTTGCCCGAGCGGCGCTCGGCCGGGGTCAACGCCACGGTCCGTAAAGCCGCGGCCGGCGCGGCCGGCGTATCTGCCGGTCGTCCGAGTCGCCAACGTCAACGAGGCGATCCGGACGCTGAAGAAGGCCGGCATCTGGGTCGCCGGGGCCGATGCCGGCGGAGGCGGTCGAGCCATGAGCGCAGGCCGACTTCGACCGCGATCTGGCGCTGGTGATCGGCGCCGAGGGCGAGGGGCTTGCGCCGCTGGTCAGGCGGGAGTGCGACTATTTGGTCAGCATTCCGATGCGGGGCCGGACCGAGTCCCTCAACGCCTCGGTAGCGGCCGGCGTCTTGCTTTATGAGGCGCTCCGCCAGCGAGCACCCTAGCCTTGCCTACCGAATGCGCTTGACGGCGGGAGGAGCCCCTCCTATAATCACGTGGATGTGCCGCGCCCGATGAGGCTCCGGCCCGCGTTTTGCGGCGCATCGACCAACGAAGGCAAAAGACTATGGCAATGACCCATCCCGTGACGGATGGTTTGGAGTACAACGAGAGAGTAGACGAAGATCTCGTTGCCATCGCAAAATCGGGCGACAACCTGGCGATGGAATACCTACTCAACAAGTACAAGAACTTCGTCCGGATCAAGGCCAAGAGCTACTTCTTAATCGGCGCGGACCGCGAGGACATCATCCAAGAAGGTATGATCGGCCTCTATAAAGCCGTGCGCGATTTCAAGGCCGACAAGCTCTCGAGCTTCCGCGCGTTCGCCGAACTCTGCATCACGCGGCAGATCATCACGGCGATTAAGACCGCGACTCGTCAGAAGCACATTCCGCTCAATCAGTACATCTCGCTGAACAAGCCGATCTACGACGAGGACAGCGAACGCACGCTGCTCGACGTGATGGCGTCGCAGAAGACCTCCGACCCCGAAGAACTCGTGGTCACGCAGGAAGTCTCCGACGACATCCGTCAGCGCATTCGGCAGAATCTCTCCGAGCTCGAATCGCAGGTGCTCGAATCGTACCTCGAAGGCAAGAGCTACCAGGAGATGGCGCGCGATCTCGGGCGCCACGTCAAATCGATCGACAACGCGCTCCAGCGCGTCAAGCGAAAGATCGAAAAGAACCTCGCGGAGTTCGAGTTCCAATAGGACTCGGTAAGCAGGAGGCCGGCGAACGACCGGCCTCGTTCGCTTTACGTGCATTCTGAGCTCGTCGACGGTTCGTGACGATCGTCGCGTAGACTTCGTCTTCGCGAGCGGATCGACGACGATGACTCGGTGTCGCCATTCTGCGGCTCGATGCAGACGGTCACGCGGCCGCGCGCGCAGACGTCCATGCAGCTCGTGCTGATCGCGCGAATCGGCCCCCAGCGGCCATCTTCTTTAAGCTTGGCCTTGAGCCAGTCGCGCAGGTTGAAAGTCGCCGATCCGCGCGGCGATCTCGGGATCTTCTTCGGGAATGCGCTCTTTGGAGCAGCGCTCGCACACGAGGACGAGGCCGGATTGTTAGCCATTTTGGCTTAACTTGCTGCATTGTTGTTTATACGTTTATAAAAGAGATTGAGCCGACGGCTGGATTCGAACCAGCGTGCCCATTTCGGGACCTGATTACAAATGAGGTGCGTTCGACCACTCCGCCACGTCGGCGATTCAACTGCTCTCATTGTGTTGCCGGTGGACTCTCCCCTTCGCGAGGCGGATCGAGTCGTGTGTCGAATCCGCGCTATCGCCGCCCGATACGGGCCTCGGTTTCAAACAGGCCCTTAGTTCGTGTCCATCGGGTACGTTAGGCTCGATCACGCTAACGCTTGGGCATGTCCGCGTTGCCGAAGGTGCGGGCGTAGACTCCGACATCGACGACGCGAATCCGAGCAATCAGCAGATCGTGCTCACGAACGGAAACAGCCGCGCGATGGTCGCCGTGGATGCGACGAAGAATGTGGTTAGCGCAAAGCACGTAACGCTCGAAGCGGCCAAGCGCGTCGCTTGTATCGCGCCCGATTAGTTAACGGCGATCCAGTCCGTAATCGAGTATTGCGCACCGGAGCT
>CAVVDN010000006.1:0-203424 GCA_963747045.1 uncultured Acidobacteriaceae bacterium
AGCTGATCCATTGTCCGAAACGTTTCTTCCAATCGGTCGACTGCCGAGGTAATGCCGAGCCAGCCGAAATCCCGCGCGGCAAGGATCGAGAGAAGATAAAGGCCTAGATTTGTCGGCGAGGTCCGGTGCGCTAGGACCGGCCGAGGATCCTCCTGAAAATTGTCCGGAGGAAGCATATGATCCTCCGCCGTGACGAATGTCTCAAAGAAATACCAGGTACGGCGTGCAGCGAGGCGCAGGTTTGCCGACTCCGCGTCCGACAGCGAGCTTTGGGGGGGACGCGGCGCCCGACTCATCCACCATGCGATTGCCGGTGACAGCATCCAAGCTACGATCAACGGAGTGGCGGTCATCCAAGACGCGTGATTGACGTATGCAACAATCAAGGCCGCGCATGTTGCTAACGCGACAGCGCCGACCATCCACCGGTAGAAGCCGACAACGTCGAGTGCCCGACCGGAACCCGCCGCTGCGGCGGTCACCCATTCCAGCAAATCTCGACGCCGATATAGTCGGGACAACGTCCGGACGATTGCGTCGACCATCAGCCAGGCCTGGTGTGCAAGCAGCGCCGCCTGAATGCTGAATTGCAACGCGGCGATTCTGAAATCCAGACGAAATGCGCGGAAATGGCTGCCAGTCGAGACCCCCGAACGACGCGGAATCACGCGACCGACGAGCGGCAAAAATGCAGCCAATAACCAAGGAAACAAGACGAAACTGCACCATAGCAAATCTGCAATTGGCGGCAGCAGAACCCATCCGGTCAAGAGGGCGAGGACACTTGCCGGCGCTGACAGGGTGCGGCGAAGATTATCTGCGAGTTTCCAGCGGCCAAGCAGAGGAATGTTCGTCGGTCCAGGGCCGTCGCCGGACGCCGGCCCCCTTCCGACGATCCAAGGAAGCAACTGCCAATCGCCACGCGCCCATCGGTGCTGGCGGGATGCGGCAACATCGTAACGCGACGGAAAATCTTCAAAGACCTCAACGTCGGATACCAGCGCCGCGCGGGCAAAAATACTCTCCAGCAGGTCGTGACTGAGAACGCTGTTGACCGGGATACGGTGTTCGAGAGCGGCCTCGAAGATATCGACATCGTAAATTCCCTTGCCGCTGTAGGAGCCCTCCTCGAAGAGGTCCTGATAAACATCGGAAACGGCAGCTGCATAAGGGTCGATGCCGGTTGGGCTCGAGAATACGCGCTGATAAACCGAGCCATCCCGCGCGGTGGGAAGAGATGGCGTCACCCGCGGCTGCAGCACGCTATATCCCTCAACCACACGGCGGCACAGGGGATCGAGCTTTGGTCGATTGAGCGGGTGCGCCATTTTTCCGATCAGACGCTTTGCGGCTCCAATGGGAAGCCGCGTGTCCGTGTCTAAGGTGATGACGTAACGAACCCCCGTGGGCACGAGCGGCGGCTGGCTACCGACCGTCAAGAACGTGGTGTCCGTGGCACCACGAAGCAGCCGGTTGAGCTCATGCAGTTTTCCGCGCTTGCGTTCCCATCCGATCCATTGGCCCTGGCTCTCGTTCCAGACGCGCCGACGATGAAGTACAAGAAAACGGGGCCCATCCGGTGCCGGTCCGTATCGGCGATTGAGGTGGTCGACGCCCTCAATCGCTATACCTAAAAGCTCCTCGTCGCCTGCCGCGCTCTCGGTTAACGAGTCTGTCCAGTCCGACAGGAGCGCAAACCGGATATCGCCATCCGGGCTCGCGAGATAATGGATTTCCAGTCGCTCAATGAGTTCGTCGATTGCCGCGCTGCTCGTCAGGAGCGAAGGCATGACAACGATCGTGCGAAACTCGCTCGAAACACCATCGTGCAACTCCAGCCCGGGGAGCACGGCGGGGCCAAACCGATCGGTGGCCACGCGATTCACCAACGTGATTGCGGCATCGACGGAAATAAAGAGCCCCAGAAATGCCAGCGGCAGCAGAACCGATCCGTTGGTGCCGGCCGAGTTGACCGCAAGCAATGCCAGCGCGAGAAGCAGCAATGCGGCGAACGCGATTGTCGCGAGATAACCTGTAATGCCCACCGCCGCGTTCGCGCGGACCAGCCAATCCTTCATCGGAACGCGAAAGCCAAGTTCCTTTTCGAACGCTCGACGTCCTTGTCCGATCAAGTAATAACCGGGATCGCGCCGGCGAGGATCCGGCTCAGCTGTTTCAGTTTTCCGATCAGTATCCGCGCGTTTTGCAATTAGGATAGATTCTTTGGCTACATCGATTTCCGAATGATCCGAACCGCGCGCAAGCTCCTCAATGGCGCGGCGATACCTGTCACGCGTAGGGAAATCCATTTCGGCGACGTCACTGCCCGCCCGTAACGCCTCGTCGACCAGACTGACGCCTTCGAAAAACTCCGCCCAATCAAGTTCGGACATAAGTCGCATGCTGGTGAAGATATTGCGGACAGTGACGTTCGCCGTGCCTTGCCTGCGGTGCTCTTCGCGCACGATTTCATCGGCGCTTGTGCCTTGCAAACGCAGGCATTCGTCCAGCCACAAAAGTGCTGGCGTCGTGACCGGATCTTCAGCGCGCAATCTCTGGACAAGCTGAACCGCAAACGATCTCGTCAGGGGCAAGTGTGTAAACGGCCTCAAGTGCCGCAGCGGCCAGTTCGGGAGACGTGATCCCTGCACCAAGCAGCCGATCTGCCAATGCATCAGCGGCGGCACGCGATATCGACTCCCGGCGATCAGATCGGCCAGACGCCGAAGGTTCTCCACGAGGACGACCCGCATTGTAATTGCAAGCGCCCAGAGTTCGCCGATGGTCAGCGGCTGAACGCGCTGATAGGCCAACACAAAGCGTCGAAGCATCTCCGCCTCAAAGCGGCTATCGGTGTGGGCAACGAAGGCCCAGCTATTTCGAAAATCCGCGGATATCCCTTAAAGGGGCCTTCCGCCAGTTTTGGAGTTGACGGTAATAGCTTGGCGGGAGATCGGTTCGGATCTCTCGAATCTGATCTTCCGCGAGATGAAAATTGTCGATCAGCCATTCGGCCGCAGGGGTAATGGGTTGTTTATCGGCAATTGCGGCTGCGATGACACGATAGGTGTCAAGAAGGGCCACATCGTTGTCGCGCACCCGTTTTGCAAGCGGCCGCCCCCTCTCCGGCCGCGAGCGACGAACTGCGCAGCCGCCAAGCTCTCGGCATGCTGTTCAGCGCTCACGGTCTAAAAGCTCTTAGGAGCTCATTGTCTTGCTCGACCATCTCCGCAGTAGGTAACCCCTGGAGGTCCGCGGAAGTTTGCACGGTCAAGCTAATGATTCGAATCATATTAGTTGGCAAACCGGAACGGTTTTCTCGGAAATGACTGCGGCTAAGTGGACTGAGTAAACAATCCGCACTCATAACGAAAGTAACACTAAGGTATTACCTATCTAATACATTGGTGCTTGATTTTTGTGAGGACCTCAAGGTAAGGTGTTCAGTACAGGCACGTACTTTACCCCGCGTTTTGCTTAACCTTTTCGCCCGGCCTAAGGCGCTCAGCGAGCAGAACGTGGGGCTTTTTCTGCCAATGCGGATTGTACCGCAACTCCGGAAAAGCTAGCCAGGCGCTTGTGCGTCTCCCGCGCGTTGCTTGACGATCAGCGACGCAGCTACCGAAATCACAAGAATGGCAGCGACGACGCCGAGCGCGATCTCTGTCCGCATCTCGATGAAGTGGGAAGCCATCATCTTCACGCCGATGAAGACCAGAATCGCCGACAAGCCATAGTGCAGGAACCGGAACTTCTCGATCATCCCCGACAACACGAAGAAGAGCGAGCGCAGCCCGAGAATCGCGAATACGTTCGAGGTATAAACAATAAACGGCTCCCGCGTCACGGCAAGCACCGCGGGCACGGAATCGACGGCGAAGATCACGTCCGTGGTTTCGAGCAGGATCAGTACAAGCGCAAGCGGAGTGGCGAACGTCGCGGTTCCCTGGCGAACGAAGAAGCGCCCGCCTTTGTAGTCGTTGGTGACCGGGAAGAGCTTGCGAAAACCGCGCAGCAGCGGGTTGGAATCCGGATGCACCTGCGCCCCGTGGTGACGCAACAGGCGAATACCGGAGTAGACCAGGATTCCGCCGAAGACATATGTAATCCACGTAAAGCGATTCAGCAGGGCCACGCCGGTGAAGATGAAAATGGCACGCATGACGAGCGCGCCGATCACTCCCCAGAACAGCACCCCGTGCTGTAACTCGCGCGGCACGCTGAAGTAGCGGAAGATCAGCAGGAAGACGAAGAGATTGTCGACGCTCAGCGACTGCTCGATGATATAGCCGGTGATGAACTGCAGCGAGAGCTGCGAGTTGGACTGCGTGCCTCCGCCGACCATCTGCTGTCCGTACCAGAGAATCAGGACGGCGAACGTCGCGGCGAGCCCGATCCAGAGGGCAGTCCAACCAATTGCTTCGCGCAGGCGTGGCTCGTGCTTGCGGCGATTGAGCACGCCCAGATCGAGCGCCAGCATCGCCAAAATAAACACGTTGAAGGTGAGCCAGAAGATCCAGTTGGAAGCCATCGGGCGTTTTCCGGAACTGCCATTCTATCGGGTGCCGCTCGCCCCGGGCTCTTTGATGTATTGGTGCAGTCTCATGCCGAAGAAGTCCGTCACTTCGCCGGAGCCGCGGTAGCCGTGTCTCTCATAGAAGCGCATGGCACGCTCCAGAGGTTCGGTCGTGTCGAGGGTAATGCGATTGCACTTGGCGCTCATGAGTTCAGTCTCGGCCGACTCAAGGAGCGCTTCCGCCACGCCTCTTCCCTGCCACGCCGGCAACACGGCCATGCCGCGTAGATGACCTTCGGCCTCAGACAGCGAGAACGCGAGGGTGCCGACGATTCCTTCGCCCGGAGAGATTGCCACCAGAACCGTCATCATGCAGAGCCGCTGCTGTAGCGTTTCAGGTGTCAGGACAGTATCCAGCCACGCGCCGGGAGTATAGCGGGTGCGATAAGGCTCGAAGGCCGCAGCCAGGCAGCTCAGGATCGCCGGCGCATCGTCGGCGTCGCCCGCGCGTATGAAGAAGTCGGCTTCCACGGTGGGCGGCTACTTGTGAAAGATCCCCATGTATTCAGTTTGCGCGATGATGTGACCATGCATCACCGCCTCGAGGTTCGTGCCTCCCCCATAGAGCTCGACCATAAACCCCTTATCGAGGGCATACAGGCGGAAGAAATAGCGATGCGTTTGTCCCGGCGGCGGGCATGGCCCGTTGTATCCGGTTTTGCCGAAGCTGTTACGGCCCTGGCGCGCGCCGTCCGGCAATTGCGCGCGTTTGGGCACTCCTTCCGGCAGCGACTGCGAGGTCGCGGGCAGGTTCCAGATGACCCAATGTACCCACGTGCCACTGGGCGCGTCGGGGTCGTCCATGATGATGGCGAAGGCAGCGGTGTTTGGTGGCGCGCCGCTCCATTGCAGCGCCGGCGAGACGTCGCTGCCTTTGCAGGTGTACTGATTGGGAATTGCCGAGCCGGCGGCGAAACCTGAACTGGTCAATGCGAAGGTGTGCGCGCCTTGTGGATCTTGTGCGAAAAGGGTCACCGTAATGAGCATCAGGTAGCTCGCAACTCCGAGCGCTTGCCGCATACGCAATCCCACCTTTCTTATTGCGCGATTTCCAGCTCCGACTGCAGTTTTTTCAAGTCGAGCACCGTCACCGTGCGGCCATCGATTGCGATCAGACCCTCCGACTGGAAGCGGCTCAGGTTGCGCGAGACGAGTTCGCGCACGGTGCCAATCTGCGCCGCCAACTCATTGTTGTTTGCCGGCAGGGTGACCGCAATTCCTCCGGGCTCGCGTCGCCCGTCAGATTTCGCCAGCCGCACCAGCAGCGCCGCCAGGCGATGGCGTACTGTGGTGAACGATAGCTCTTCGATGATGCCCACGAGTCGTCGCAGCCGCCCTCCGACCACGCGCAGGACCTTCAGCGCGACGTCAGGATGCTGCATGCACAACGAGTGAAAATCCTTCTTGCTGAAGAAGAGCAGCGTACAGTCGGTTACGGCCTGCGCGGATGCAGGATAGCTTCCGCCATCGAACACCGGCAACTCGGCCACCGAGGCGCCAGGGCCGTCGATGGCCAGCACCTGCTCGCGTCCACCGGCCGAACTCTTGAAGATCCGAATGTGGCCTGCCTCGACCACATATAGTCCGTTGCAGGGATCGCCCTCGGCGAAAACCAGCTCGCCTGCGCTGAACTTGCGCTGCACCAAGTGCGTCGAGATGAACGCGAATTCCGGCTCGGTGAGACCGGAGAATATGGCGACCTTTTCCAGAATGGCGAGGGCGGAGGAATTCACGGCGGAAAGCACCGGCCTATAGTACTACCGGCGTGAGGCCGAGGGGCAAGTCAGAGGAGAAACGCAGCGCACAGCAGCGCTCCAAATGCCACCGCTTGCGACAACTCGCTGAGCCCGAGTTTGTGCACGTCGAGCGGCTGAGGTCCGCGCACGAACCAAAACATCCCGCGAAACAGGATGGGCAAAAACGCAATCGCGGCGAGGACGGGAAAGAATCCAACGCGGCAGCCGGCCAGAATCGCTCCCAGCAGCACAATCTGCGCGAACAAGAAGGGAAATCCCTGGTTCAGTTTCTGTTCGAACCCAACCGCACGGCTGGAGCGAATTCGAAGCTGTACGAAGTGAATTTGATTTGCGGCAAAGAGCCAGTTCGCCAACCATAGCGCGACAGCGGTTCGATCCAGGCGGCCGGTTGCAACGTAATATGCGCCGGCAGCGGTGGAGGTCAACCCGATTGCGCCGATCACCTGCGCGGGCATGCGGCCGCTGCGGCCGAATCGCTTCACGCTCGCTTGCGCGGCAAACGCCAGCGCCGCGACCGCGCCCACAGCGATCAGATCACGATTCCGTCCATTCCAGAGCAGAGCACTGACGCCGGCAATGGCCAAAGCTCCGATGGCCGCGATCCTGCGCAGCACATAACCGCGCTCGCTGGCATTCTGAGCTTTGATGGCGGAGGTGCCGAGCCAGCTCTCTACCGGAGTCCGCAGCCAGAACAGCGACATCGCAGCTACGACAAACAAAGCGAGCGCGCTACCGTTGATTCCAGTCTTCGCGGCGACCACCGCGCCTGTGGCCAGCGGAACCAGCAACATGCCCCACGCGCCATGCTCGCGGGGAACGACCATGGTTTTCAGTCGGGAATTTTGTACCGTACTGATGTGAGCTGCCATGCTGTGATGCTATCGTTCGCCGGCTCGGGCCGATATGACTTAAGTCTCAGCCGGCGCATTCTTGTCCGCTGCTGCGGCGGGCGCAGCCGCGGCTTCGCGGATCATCTTGTTTGACGTCCCGGGCTGATACACGCAGAACGGCTCTTCGGCCAGGAAATCGCCGGTGGCCGCGAAGGCGCGAGCGCGGCAGCCCATGCAGACGTGGCGGAATTCGCAGCAGCCGCACTTCCCTTTCAGATTGTCGTCGTCGCGCAGCATCCCGAAGACGGCAGAGTCGTTCCAGATCTCCGCGAAGCTCTGCTTGCGCAGATCGCCGGCCAGCGCCGGCAGGTATCCGCAGGGGAAGACTTCGCCTTCATGCGAGATGAAACAGACGCCCGTTCCAGCGAGGCAGCCCTTGGTCATCGCGTTCATGTCGCCGGGATGGCCGCCGGGGTGCCCGGTATGACCGACTGGCGGACCGCCGTTCGGCTGGAGAGAGATTCCCGTCGAGCCGGGCATTGTCATGTCGGTGGGGCCGATTTCGTGGGGATGCGAAATGACAGGTGCAGCTTGCTGCCTTCCCGCCATGCGGTCGGCGGCGCGACGCTGCCGCAAAACGCGGAAGTAATGCGGCGCGCAGGTCGCTTTCAGCTCGATATCGCCCGTGAGCGACTGATCGTAGAACCAGTTCAGCATCCGCTCGTACTCTTCCGGGGGCACCATCTGCTCGGCAGCGATGTCGACTCCGCAGCCCACCGGCACCAGCAGGAACGTATGCAGCGCGTCGGCGCCCAGAGTGCGGGCCAACTGAAGCACGTCCGGCAGTTGATGAGCGTTATGCCGCGCGATCGTGGTGTTGATCTGCACGGATACCCCGAGCTGCTGCAAGTTCTTCATGCCGTAAATGGCGGCTTCGAATGCGCCCGGAATGCCGCGGAAGGTGTCGTGCGTGATGGCGTCGGCGCCGTCCAGCGAAATGGAAACGCGCTTGATACCTGAGTTTTTGATCTTTTCGGCGATGTCTTTGGTGACCATCGTTCCGTTGGTTGCGAGGGCGACGCGCAGCCCGCGGCTGGTGCCGTATTCGGCCAGCTCGAAGATATCGGGACGGTACAGTGGCTCGCCGCCGCTGAGCACGAGGATGGGATTACCGAAGTCGGCGATCTGGGAGATGATGTTCAGCGCTTTGCCGGTCGGAAGATCGCGGGGCGACATCAACTCGGTCGCGGTGGCGCGGCAGTGAATGCAGCGCAGATTGCAGCCCTTGGTGACTTCCCAGAAGATCAGTCGCGGCTTGTATTCGACCTTGCCTCCCGGATAGGTGCGGCTTTCCACTCCCTGAGGTGTATGAGCGCTCCCGTTGGCTGCTGTCATGATCTGCTTTCCTCCCCCGCCCTTGCGGACTACGGCTCGTTGTATGGCATAACGATAGGATTTCGGCGACCCAAGGGGCCGTGAGTGGCATCACGTGGGCTTGTGACGTAAGTCACTCGGTGGAGTTGGTGCGGCGGAAAGCTCTGCGTGGCAAAGGTTAGCGGGTAGACCGGTTCCGCAGGAAGGTGATCGTCGGTTAACTGTCCAGGTCCGCAAAATCGCCGGCAGGCTCATGCGCATGGGAGGCAGGCTGAATTCTGCCGTCTCAATCCAATTGCCGCCACTGGAGCAATCCCATCCGCGCCGAGTATCCGGATCGACGACCCAAATGCCTTTGACTCCCACGGCTCGGTGGTCGGCGATGCGCTGGTGACAACGGCTGATTCGATCTTCTGTAGGTATTCTAAGCCGCTGACAAAACTCCGCCAAAGCGGTTTTCGCGAAGGCGGAGTTCTTTCCATCCACCAATCACTATCCACTGCTTTTACGGCCCCACTCCTCCGTTGTGGCAGTCGGAGCAGTTCACCTGGCTCAAGTCGCCGATATCGACCGGATGCTTGAAGGTTTGCGCCGGCAGGCTGGCAACCTGCGTTCCGCTTTCCTGCTGCTCCAGCACGGTATGGCACGAGTTGCAATCCTTACTGATGACCTTGCCGTCTTTGCTGACGTGGTTCCCGTCATGGCAGCGGAAGCAACCGGGGAAATAGAGGTGCCCGATGTTATTGGGATGGGTGCGCCAGTTGACGCGCATCGAGGGGAAGAAGGTTGTGCTGTAGATCCGTTGCAGCTCGGTGATGGCGCCTTTTATGCTGTCGGCTTTAGAAGAAGCGATTTGCGGGTACTTCTCCTGGTAGAACTTCGAGATTTTCTCGGCGATGGCCTGTTTGGCCTCATCGGTGGTTTTGTAGTCGGCAACCAAGACGTCGACGCCTTGCTTCTTGATGTACGGCAGTGTGGCATCGATGGAACGGCCGCTAATCGCTCTGTCCACAGAAAGGTCCGGGGCTACGTAGATGTGCGACGGGCGGTTGTGGCAGTCGATGCAATCCATCCGACGCTTGTCGGCCTGGTCGATCTGCGCCTGCGTCGGCGGCTTGTCTTTGGTCATGTATTCGGTGACGTGCCCTTGCGAATCTTCGATGCGCACGTAGGGGATGACCTGTCGCTGTTCGTCGGTGGCGAAGTAGGTGATCTTGTTGGCGATGTTCATGTGCCAGTGAATGCCTTCGCCTGCCTGTCCGAGGGTGGGATCGCCGCCGCCGGTCTTGATGAGCATGCGGAGCACGCGCGGCGTGTTCTGTTCGTCATCGCCGTAGTGGGTGAAGGTCTTCAGCTGCGCTCCCCAGAACTTCTTCGGCCAATGACACTGTTCGCAGGTCTGCTGCGCAGGACGCAGATTCTGCACCGGAGTGGGAATCGGACGCGGGAAAGTACCCATGGCCGTGTAGTAGACCTGGCGCATTCCCGAGAGCTTCGACTTCACATACCAGCTTGCGCCGGAGCCGACATGACACTCCACACATGCGACCCGAGCGTGCGGCGACGCCTCGTAGGCGGTGAATTCGGGATGCATTACACTGTGGCATAGCTGGCCGCAGAAGTTGACCGAATCGGTGAACTCATAAGCCTTGTAGCTGCCGACCGCACTGATCAAAGTAAAAGCGACAATAAAGCTGAGCACAAAGGCGACCGTGCTGCGCTGCGCCGGATTGTTAAGATCAAGCTTGGCAAAGTGGAAGGGCGCACCTACCGCGCGCAGGCGCCGCCGCCGCTCCCATGCCATCCCCGCCGGAATAAGAACCAAACCGAAAACCAGAAATGCGGGCGCGATCATGTACGCCAGAATCCCGATGTACGGAGAAGGCTGGCTGGAAAGTACATCGATCAGCACCAGAAAAATGATGTTGGCGAGCGCAACCGCAGCGAACGCTATGCCAATCAGACTGATCGGATTCTTAATGAGCCCCTTGGAAACAGGCGGGTGCTCGCTCAGAGGATCTTTTTTGGTGTCCTCACTCATTCGTCCTCACCCCTCTTGGTTTGTACCCCACACAAAAGCAGTGGAGAGTGGCTAGAAAACTGCCCAGCTCTGCTGCGCGGCGTTGGAAGTAGAAGGAACGCGCTGTCCACTATCCACTACCCACTGTCCACTGCCCTATTTCTTCCCGACCGGCTCCTCTTTCTCCGCCGGTTCGGGCTCTTCCTCCGAACCATGCGCTTTCTCGATCGCCAAGGTGTCGAGCGGATGTTCGTGCTCGTAATGTTCAATCGACATCTTGCCGTCGAACCATGCCCAGTTCATGGGATAGGCATCGGGATCGAAGATGACGCCATACAGGTGCCACACGACAATCGCCAATGTCGCCAGTATCGCCTCGTAGAAGTGAATGGTGATGGCGGCGTCGATCCACCAACCCGGGACATGTTCGCCGACCACGACTTTGAACCAGGCCATCAGTCCGGTGCCGGCCATGACAAACATACCCCAAACCAAAGCCCAATACTCCACCTTCTCGGCATACGTAAAGCGGCGGAACATCGGGCGCTGGTTGCTGTACCCCAGGTAGTAACGGAAGGCATCGCGGGCGTCGGTGACGTCCTTCCAGTCGGGCAGCATGTCTTTGAGCAGCTGCCGGCCGTCAGGCTTGGCGATTACATACCACACGTGGAACAGGCTGACTGCGATCAGCACCACACCGGCGATGCGGTGGATGTAGCTGCGGATGATCTCGTTGACGAAGATGACCGCCAGCCACGATGACGGGTACCTCAACGCAAATCCGGTGAGTACCAGGGTGAAGAAGCTGATCAGCAAGGTGAGGTGCTGGATGCGCTGCGCCATCGTCATGCGGAACAGAATGCGCGGCTGCCCGATGCGGTGCAGGATCAGCTTCTTGCGCCACACGATCAGGTTGTGCAACACCATGCCGCCGATCACGGCGAAAATCATCCAGACGTAAAACTTCTTGATCAGGTTGATGACCTTCACGCCGACATCGGCCTTTTCCACCGCGCCCAGGTGGACCTTGTAGGAAACGAACTTCGAGTTGGCCCCAGGATGGCATTGCCCGCAAGTTTGCGCCAGATGCGCGGGATTGATCGTCGAGCGGGGATCGCTTGAGGGCAGAATGTTGTGCACGCCGTGACAACTGGCGCAGTTGGCGACCGTGCTGGACCCCACTTCCTGCGCCATTCCGTGATAGCTCGCCAGATAGGAAGAGACGCGCCCGCCCGGAACGCCAAATTCGCCCGACAGGGCCACACCCGCGTGGCACTGCCCGCAGGTGTTCTTCACATTGGCGGCAGCGACCGATGAGTTCGGATTGCTCGGCGCCTTGATGGTGTGAATACCGTGGCAATCGGTGCAGACCGGGGCCTGCCAGTTGCCGCGCGCAATGGCCTGGCCGTGGATGCTCTGCACGTACTTCTGCTTGATATCATCGTGACACTTGAGCGCAAGTGGCCGGCACGTTGAATTTGTTGATCGGCGACTTAGGATCGCCGTGCGCCCAGGATGTCGTGCTCGCCATGGCAGTCGGTACAGACTGCGGCCTTCTCGGAACCGGCAGCCACCGCCTTGCCGTGCACGCTCTCCTGGTACGAAAGTGAAGGCCGCGGAGCTGACCCGCCCGAAGCCATCACAAACTTTTGTCCGTGGCAGGCGCCGCAGGTCTGCGGGATGTTGGTGTGCGCAACTTTGGACTTGGGATCGCTGGCGGGCAGGATTTCGTGCACGTTGCCGTGGCAGTCCTGGCACTTGGCGACATTGGCGTTGCCTGCTGCCGCGGCCTTGGCGTGCACGCCGTGATCGTACGCCGTCTGCTCGTCGGCATGGCAGGTGGCGCACTTGGGCATCACCGGCGCGGGATCGTGGGGAGCATTCTTGATGTCGGTGTGGCAATCGGCGCAGCCGAAGGCGCTGTGGATCGAGGCCTTGAACTTAGTGTCGTCGACGGCAAGGCTGACCTGCTTGCCGTTGATCTCCGCGGTCATGCTCGGGTCGTTATGGCAGGCCAGGCACTCGTCGTTTGTCATCTTGGCCGGAGCCCTGGAAGAGTGCTTCTTAGCCGGAGCTTGGCTCCCCGCCTGCCCCTGTTTTGAGGCCGATTGGGGTGGTTGAGCTAGGGTGACCGTCGCCATAAAAAGGGCGGCAACGAAAAGCAGCGCGTAACGCCTCACAATTCCCCCTCACTTACGGCCCGGGGCAACACACACCGGGCTACATTCCAAAATCGCCGAAGCATGTACCAAGGGGCAGTGAGTGGGCGCACGTGCGGGTGTGACATGGGTCACATGCGCTTGTTATTCAATGGTTTGCCGGTGTCAGCGAATCCAGGTCGGCAGCGCTTATCGATTGGAGGTAAGATATCGTCGCTTTTTATCGCAGCGCACCCGCGTGACAAGCGGGGTTGCTGGGAGACTGGCGAGGAGGAAACATGGCTGACACGATGCGGAGGCCGGCGCTCGTCACGAGCTTAGTCTTACTTTGTGGCACAACCCTTTTTGCATGGAGTGATTCACCACAACCGCGGTTGAGCCATGCCTCGGCTTTCGCTGCCGGGCAGATCTCAGGCGTTGCCGCGGAGCGGTCTGTCTCTTTATCTTTGCCGGCGCAGAGCTACCGCGCCCCCAGCGGCGAGTTCAATCTCGTCTACCAGGTACTGGGAATCGGAAACGGCTTCCCAAACTACCTGGTCGGCGGCGAGCCTCCCAATACCACGCTGGCGGTTGGTGGTTCCGAGGTGGTGCAATCGGCGCTGGGCGGCTATGCCGATTTCGACAAGAGCACCGGCTCCATCATTCCTGTCGGCGGGTTGGATTTCACTTCCGGCAATACAATCTTCCGCGACCTGCTGCCCGGAACCTTGTGCGCCAATAGCAACAGTAACGAAGGCGAGCTGCTCATCAAGTTTGACCGCGCGGCGCAGCGCTGGATTGTATCCCAGAACGTGACTCCATCGCCGTACGCGGTTTGCCTTGCCATCTCACAGACCGCAACTTTCTCCGACAATCTCTGGTACGCCTACCAGTTTCCTGTCGTGCAAAGCGGCCTTCCCGGCGACACCAAGTGGGGTGTGTGGTCCACCGGGGCAGCCAGCGATGGCTACTATCAGACCTGGAACAATTTTGGCACCTCAGGCAGCTTCGTCGGCCCGGTGATCTGTGGGTACGATCGCGCGAAGCTGCTGGCGGGTGACCGTTCGGCCGAACAGATTTGCTTCCAGCTCACTGAGAACGAAAGCAGCCTGTTGCCGGCGGACCGCGACTCGCCGGTTGGCCCGCCTGCCACCGAAGACGAGTTCTTTATCGGCAGCGTCGATGGTGTGGACAACTCGCACCTGTCGTTGTACTCCATGCACATCAACGACTGGGAGACGGGCAGTGCGACGATGACTGGCCTGAACAACTCGCAACTCATTGCGGTCGCGCCCTACATGGGATCGTGCAGTGGACAATACGGCGGCAACTGCGTTCCCCAGGGAGGCACCAATGTCAAGCTGAACTCGCAGGGCGATCGCCTGCTGTATCGCTTCGCGTATTGGAATGACCAGCCCTCGCCCACCGTAACTGCGGCTCCGCCGATTCCTCCGCCGTTGCAGCACTGGCTGGTCAACTTTGATGTTGAGTCTTCCACGGGTCAAATCGGAGTTCGCTGGTTCGAGTTCATCGCCAGCCACAGGACCGTGCCGGTCACTTCCCTCTCGGTCTTCCAGCAGGGCACATATGCCGGTTCGCCGGCGGACACGAACTATCGCTGGATGGGATCGATCGCGCGCGACAATGTGCAGGACATTCTGCTGGGCTACAGCATCTCGAGTTCGACCACGAATCCCTCGATTGCGGTTGCCGGACGCAAGTACAGCGATCCGCAAGGAACGCTTTCGGGAGAACAGTTCCCGGTCACGGGAAGCGGCACACAAAATTCAACCCAGTGGGGTTACTACAGCACGATGGAGATCGACCCATCCGACAACTGCACTTTTTTCTATACGACCGAGTACTACATGACGACCGCCGTCTCGGACTGGAGCACGGACATTTCCAGTTGGAAATTTCCGAACTGCCATTGAGCGTCCTACTTACGTTGGACCGGAAGCTGTGTTCCAATGCGGCATAGCTGATCCGCACGTTTCACAGGATTGGAGCCGCTCGCTTATGCGCGTTGCGCTTCTCACCAGCTTCCCCGCCAGCAGGAAGGAGCCGCTGGTCGCGATGATGGATCGCGTCCACCAGGGTTTCCTTGACGCTGGTCTGCAGCCGTTTGTCCGTTTTAACTTCGCTGATGGTGGAGTGGTCAGCTTCTCGTCGGTGGACCGCGTCCTAAAGCGGCACCCTGAACTGGCGCGCTTTGTGACCGAAGCTTCTCCCGCACCGCAGTTGGGAATCGCAGGGGCGCGGCGGCTCTCCAACGGTCCGCTTTCCGCCGGTGCCAACGAAGCGATACCGTACACCACCCTGCAAGCTATCGCTGCCGGCGTGCCGCGGTCGTTTCCCTTCCACGGCGTTGCCCTTCATTTCCATTCGCCGGAGTTCGGCGAGGTGAACGCCGTTCCGACAATGTCTGCCGGAACGATGGCGGGAGTTCTGATTGGCGACAGTTGGTGGATCAATGGCCGTAACCGGTCGTTATCGGCATGCACGACGGTTGAGGTCGAAGCAGGAAGCAAGAAACTGCCGTTGCCGTCCGGCGCGATCGCCACGGTGCTGGCGGCATGTGGCAAGGCGAAGAAGACCGTGCAGGTGCCGCTGCCGGAAAACCTGGGTGCGGGACCGGTGCCGGCCGTCCGCCTGCCATCGGGGATGGCAGTCCCAAGCGCGAATCCGCAGCTCGCGATCGCAATCAAGGCAATCTCTGGGAAGTACCGCGACCGCATGCCGGATATCGTCAAAGAGGCGCGGCTGCCGCACGATCTCCCCGCTCCGGCTGAGATGATGGACCTCGGACGGGGTGTAACTGCGGGCCCGAAGAAGCCCGCTTTGGAGCGCGTCTTCAAGCCCATGGGGTACACCGTGCGCGGCGGCACCGCCGGCGAAACCGGCTCCTTCACTCTGCGCCGACGGACCGCGTCGAACACAACGCTGGAGGTTCATCTGGACTGCGGTACCTGGAGCCACAGCCTGCTCGCTATTTTCATGGTGTACGGCTTAGGGTTCAAAGGGTCGCTGACGCTGCCTCCGACTGCAAAGGCAGTAGCCGGTGGACAGTACCGGATTGGTGACGCCGAGCAGTGGGGAAGGATCGTCGAGAACCTGGGCGCGCTGGTCGCGGAGTTGGAGCGCAGCTTCGTCCCTGAGATCGAAGCAGCCACGGGCCCCTCGCCGGAGTGGTACAAGCCGGAGAGCTGATGCTTCAGCGCGCGCTCCCAGCCCCAACGAGTTCAGGGTCGGGCTCGGGTTCCTCGGCATGCAGGATCTGCGGCCGGCGAGCGATGGACGGCCGTGCAGTGCGTCTCGTGGGCGGATGCAGGTCGCGCGCATTCCTCAGCAGCAACAGCAGCGGCGCCATCGCCCAGAAGATCATCGCCATAATCCAGAACGCCTCGACGAACGACAGCATCGCAGCCTGCTGTTGCACCATCAGGTAGATTGCGCCCCAGGATTTGTGCGCGGCATCGTAGGCGTTGAGCGCCTGGTGCTGAGCAAACCACTGCTGCAGTCCGCGGACCATGTTCTGGGTGCGAAGGTCCGAGGGCGTAATGTGACTGATGAGCTGGCTCTGATGCACCTGCTGGCGCCGCGCCAGGAAGGTGGTCATGAGCGCGATGCCGAAGCTGCCGCCGATATTGCGCATCAGGTTGTAGATGCTGGTGGCGTTGCCCATCTTTTCTTTCGCGATGCCTGACATGCTGGTCGTCATCAGCGGCACGAACAGAAATGCCATGGCCGCGCCCTGAATAATCTGCGGCCAGAAGATGTCCCAATACCCGGCGTTGAGGTTCAGGTGCGAGAAGCTCAACATGCTGAAGCCGCCGGTAACGACGCCGACGAAAAGCAGCTTGCGCGGATCGAGGCGGTTGGTGAGCTGGCCGCTGATGGGCGTCATGATCAGCGCGCCGATGCCGCGCGGCGAGACCGCCAGTCCCGATTGAAATGCGGGGTAGTTCAGCAGCGTCTGCAGGTAAATCGGCAGCAGCATCAGCGAGGCATAGAGCACAAAGCCGAGCATCGTCATCAGGAAGGTGCCGGCGGCGAAGGTGCGGTCCTTGAGAACGCGTAGGTCGACCACCGGCTGTTTTGTGGTCAGCTCGCGGATCACCATGCCGACCAGGCCGATGACACATAGCGCCGTCCACAAGCGAATCTGGTTGCTGCCGAACCAGTCTTTTTCCTGGCCTTTGTCGAGCACCATCTGCAACATGCCGAAACCCAGCGCGAGAAAGCCGATGCCGCAAAGATCAACGCCGCCGCCGGTGCGCTTACGCAAGTAGGGCGGATCGATGATGAACTGGCTGATCATTAACAGCGACAGAATTCCAACCGGCAGGTTGATGTAAAAGATCCAGCGCCAGGTGTAGTTGTCGGTGATCCAGCCGCCGAGCGTCGGCCCGAGAATGGGCGCGAAGATGATACCGAAACCAAAGGCGGCCATCGCCGTGCCGTGCTTCTTGGGTGGAAATGTCTCCAGCAGCACCGACTGCGAAAGCGGTTGCAGGCCGCCGCCGCTGAGGCCTTGCAGCACGCGGAAGAGAATGAGTTCCGGCAGGGTGCTGGCCATGCCGCACAGCAGCGAGGTCAGCGTGAATCCGGCGACGCAGAGCAGCAACATGCGGCGGCGTCCGAAGCGTGAGGCCAGCCAGCCCGACATCGGCAGGATGATGGCGTTGGAAACCAGGTACGAGGTCACAACCCAGGTGCCTTCGTCGACGCTCGCCCCAAGATTGCCGGCCATGTGCGGCACGGCGACGTTGACCACCGTCGTGTCGAGAACCTCCATGAATGTGGCCAGCATGACGGCGACGGTCACGATCCAGGGATTGACGCCTGCCCCATCGCGGGAATAATACGTGCGCCGGGGACCCAGGTTGACGTGGCTGGAACTGTCGGACATCAGCTAGCGCCAGCATAGGAAAACGTGGCGCGGCAGTCGGTGATGCGGGTCACGAAGGAAGCAAGCTAGCAATTAGCGATCAGCAATTAGCTAGCGATTAGCAACTAGCGGACAAGCGATCGGGTAGCGCGGTTCTTCAGCACCGCGTCATGGCTACGAAGATTTGTGGAGCCCGCTTTAGCGGGCGACCCTCTGTCGTCGGCTCCGGCTTGTTCTACGTGAAAGGCAGCCGGAACGCGGCCTGAAGGCCCACACCACCCGATCGCCCGAACGGTTCTCTGCCCGATCGCGCAATAGGAAAAGTGGAAGTACGTATGCGGCAAGAGTAGCTGCCGCCTACCAGCCCAGTCCCGGCAATGAGCAGTTGCCGCCGTTCTGCAGCCAGCGGGCGCCGTTCGAAGTAAGTTCGAGGATGTTGATCGGCGCGCCGACTTCGCGGGGATGAGCCTGCATCTCCAGCCGGATGAGCCTGTCCAACGATGCCGCGGACTCAACGCGGCGCGGCTCGCCGGGTCCGGCTACATACGGCCGGATGCGCTCCCAGTAGCCGAGATAAAACATAGCGTGGTTGGGGTCGCAATGGCCGGGACAGACGTTGGTCGTCGCTCGCAAAAGCTTCGTGCCGGTGTCTTGTCGCAACTCGATGATGCCCAGCATGGGCTGCCGATTCACCACCTGCGCAACGGCAAGTTGAACCACATCCGCTGTGCCGTTCGAGGACTGCGTCAGATATCGATACGCCGGCGCCTGATTCGCCGCCAGTGTGGCTAGCAAGTTGTTCAGCCGAAGTTCCAGCAAGTAAGCTGTGGCGGAAACATGTTGCTGAAAGCTACCTGGTCTTGCGAAGCCATCACGAATAGAATCGGTGGCGCGATAGCGAGCACCATAATGCGCCAGGCCGGAGACCGCAGCATAGACCTGGTTCACCTCGAACAGCTTGCACTCGGTTGCCTTTCCATTGGAGCCGTAAATGACGCGGCTGTCGGCAGCGAGAACCACGCGATAACGATTTCGCAGCGCGATTTCCGTGGTGCCCTGCAAACCCGCGACCGGCCAGGCGCAGACCACGGCCAGCAGCACGACTTGAAATTTCGTCAGGATTGCACGCTGCAAGGACCAGTCCTCGCTTGCATAAACCCGGCCGGAGGCCGCAAGATTCGCACGTGATCAGAAACTCCGCAATGGCTTCTTGCATTCGGAACGAATGCCGTCCAACGCGGTGCGTCCGGCATCCATAACTATGATGGTTTGCAGGCGGAGCTCGGCATACTCAGAAGACGGGGAGCGATGGAATGCACAGACTGACAGAACGATCGCAGAGCGTCAGGGTGATGACGGTAAGAACCTTGCACAACTATCTCGAGAGCGTCAGCAATGGAACCTGTAGATTTAGCGTTTACAAAGTGCAGCGCGACCGAGTATCGATTCGTGCGGACTATATGAGTTCAGGCAAGAAACGACATTCCTACTTGATTTTGCCGGGCTACCCGACTGGATCTCCGGAGGATGATCCCTCAAGAAACTTGAACGTGGTCCTGGACCCATTGGAGTTCACGGATGCGCCGGGCCCCGCTGAACGCCACGTCTTTGTTCCGCTGCTTGGGCATGACCTGTTGTCGCAATACGAAAAGCTGCACGCCGACTCCGGGGTTCCTGTGTCGCGATGCTGCTAGCCTCTGGTTCTTCGACTTCAAGCGCTGCCAGCATCGGATCTGTTGAATCGGATAGCGTAGCTGCCAGTTACGCACCTTCACGGAATTCGCGAGGCCCCGCTCAACGGTAGTAGGGCGGAGGAGGCGGCGGTGGAGGCGGCACGACCACTGCTCCGTACGGCCATGGCCCAACGCCAACGACGAACGGCGGCCGCGATGCTTCCAACCTCTTATCCCGAACGCTGGCCCAATCTTCGAAGCCATCGCGGGGAGGCGCATTCTCGGCCGTATGCTGCAATGAGTTCCCGCCGCGGAAGCTCACCTGATGGCCAGAATCGACCTTGACGGCATTGCCACTGCCCGTCGCCACGATAGCGCCCTTTCGTGCGGTCACGACCGTCCGGTCTTCGTTGGGATAGACCTGCACGAGATACACGCCGGACTTGGTTGCCGTGAGCGTAGCGTTAGGAGTATCGATCTCGTAAATCTCTCCCGGAAACAGCCGGGCAATGGTAACGCTGACTTCGCCCTGGTTTACGCCGATCTGCACAGTGCTGCGGTTGAGGGCGAGCAAGGTGACGCTCGCCTCCGAATTCATGCGGAGAAAGCCATCGCCCAGGTTGATTTCTGCGCGCGCCTCTTTTGCCGTCCAAAGGTATTGGCCGGCGGCGAGCGGCTGATTCAGACGTGCCGCGCTCCACTGATTCGTGTCCTTCGGCGCGAACGACAGCTCGCCCGAGACGTATTGCACGCGGACCGGGCGCTCAGGAGCACGCATCTGCGGCCGTGATGGCGGGTATGGCGCCGGCATCTGGGCAAGCGCCGGGGCCGCGAAGGCGAAAATGATGGCTACGATTACGAAATTTAGCTTCCGCTTCTTTTCTGAACCTATCCGGAACATGGCCTCTCCAGACACAACACCTTACGAATGGAACACAGATCACCGGTCCTAGTTGCACCAAAGCTTTCTTATTCTGTACTCATCGTCTCAGGGGTTATGTATCTATCCCCTTGAGTCAGCCGGTTGAGTTCGTTCGTAAGACCATTCAGACGTTCAAGTTCATTGGCAACGGCATCGGCTCCCGCTGCCATAAGCTCTCTGGCTTTCGTCAGGGCTTGCTCGGCTGTGGCGCTGACTTCGCGGAGCAGCTTTCGCACCTCGGATTCGAGATGCAGCCGGCTTTCGACCACTCGCTGTTCAACGTCGCCTTGCACGCGCGAGGCGTTGGTATCGAGGATTTGCTGCAGAAACCGCTCTCCGTCCTTTCGGAGCCAGGCACGCAGGTGAAGCGCTCCCATGAGAGCATCGAGCGAATACAGCAGTGGTGATGCCGGCTGCGCGATCGTAATCATGTCATGGAAATAGAAGCGCGAGCGGGTTCGGAACCCCGGTTCAGAATCGAGCGCTGCCGGCAGATGAGAAAACTCGGTCGTTTCCGCCTCCGCAATTTGCTGGAGTAACCCATTGATCACATTCACAAAACGCTGGGTCACGGCCCGGTAGAGTTCCTCTGCGTGTTTCTCTTCCGAATCCAGCCACGGCATAACTTGTCGTCTGGCCACATCCTGAGCGATGGACAGGAGCGCTCGTCGGAGCGCCGGGCCAAATGTGGTCTTCACGGATTTCGATTCAGCGTCGAATTCCTGAAATGCGATCGGACCAACCTCGCGCAGGAAGTTCTTCCGTCGAGCCAAGAGAGTGTTGGAGAGCCGGACCTGGTCGGCGGAAAATAACGCTCCGAGATCGCGGAGGGACTGCTCAGCCTGGCTGACCGTCTGGCGCAGATTCGCAATGCGCTGCTCGGAGTTGCGGATAGGCTCCTTCAGCGCCCGCACGCGTTCGTCGACGGAGCGTTGCAAAGAATCCGAAAATCGCTGCAACCCGCGTTCGGCTGCGGAGCGAGTCATCTCCTGCCCCGACTTGCTGGCCAACTGACTCAGGTCCGCGACCAGCGCGTTCCAATCGTCGCCGTTGTCCACGTGGTTGAGCCTATTCAGGGCGCTCACCTCGTAGATCTGCCCGACTGGTCTTTGGAGACGCGCCTCCAACACCGTGGCGGCAAAGGCCGAGGCTTCCTGCCGCTCACCGGCTGATACGCGATCGATTTTGTTGAGCACGATGACGATCTGGTCCACATTCGCGGCGACCGTTTCGATGAGGGTCAGCTCCTCGCCCGAGATCGGCGGGTCCGCGCCGACGACCAGCATCGCGGCGTCAATTTGTGGAATGAAGTTTTTCGTCGCCTCGCTATTGGCCGAGAATACGGAGCCAATACCGGGAGTGTCGACGAAGCACATGCCGGACGCCAATAGCGGTAAGGGCAAGAATACCTCGACGCCCTCTACCTGCTTTGTGTTCTCCGGGTTTGATTCCTCAGAAACGTACTGGGAAAGGTCCTCGCAAGCGATGGTCTTCCACTGGCCCCCGATAAGCACCCGCGCCGTCTTTTGCGCACCGTAGCGCAACATAGTCGGTACGGCGGTAACCGGCACAACGCCGGTAGGAAGTATTCGCTCTCCCACGAGCGCATCCAGCAGCGTAGACTTGCCCCGCTTGAACTGACCCACGCAGGCCACGAAGAAGCGCCCTTCGTTGATTCTCCCGATCAGCTGCCGTATTTCCGCCGCAGTCGAGTCTTCGCGCAACTCCTCGGCAATCTCAGCCAGACGAGAAAGTGGGTTCGCATCCCCCAGCGCGACATTCGGAAATTGCTCCGGCAACGAGATGTTCTCTACGTTCTGCATCTCCGGTCTACTCTTCATCCCGCACTGAGGAATGCTGAGCAAGGCAGCCACGCAAGGCGTTCACCGAGGTCTGAAGCTCGCCCATGATTCTCTTGAGGTCGGCTGCACCATCCTCGGATACCGGCCCGTATCCGCGCATGTAATGTGGCGCCAGTTCCGCTATCGCGATCTCGACGAACGTCAGGCTCACGTTGATCGAGTGTGCGGCGGAAATACTGGGAGCGTCGGGAGCCAGCGACTGCGTTGACAGCACCCCTAAGAGATGCTGGCGCATGCGCAGAATAGAATCTTCGATCATGCCGCGTTGCTCGGGCCTGACGTCGTCGATGTAAACCGGAAAGA
Organism: uncultured Acidobacteriaceae bacterium; assembly: GCA_963747045.1. Taxonomy (GTDB): domain Bacteria; phylum Acidobacteriota; class Terriglobia; order Terriglobales; family Acidobacteriaceae; genus Bog-257. The sequence continues at coordinate 22,347 of CAVVDN010000006.1, forward strand.
CGTCCTTCGAAGCTGTGTCACTCAGCGTCGCCTCGATGGTGCTCAGCAGACTATCGATGTGCTTGCAAGTGACTAGTAGCCGCTGGCGCTGACTCGCATTCAACGTGATGTGATCGTCACGCATGCTGGGGTCTCTTTACGAATCGTGATCCGCTCCGTTCGATTGCAACTCGGCATCGGCGTTTCGGACAAACGGTGTTTATTGGAAGCTCGCCGGGGACATGACTCCGCGACGAGTTTGCCTCATCAGGAGTCATCATCTGTCCCGGTTTATGTAGGACAGCGGTTGTGGGTGAACTCCTTCACCCTTGCTGCAATACTCTGGCGCGCCCGGAGACCCGCCGCCGCGGGGAATTCCCGACCTAATGCTCCGGAGGTCGCCGCGGCGACCTCTATCCAGCTGAGCTGCGGACGCAACGTCGGGGAATTACACTGGCGCGCCCGGAGAGATTCGAACTCCCGACCTAATGCTCCGGAGGCATTCGCTCTATCCAGCTGAGCTACGGGCGCGTAAAAAAATTATACATCCGCTCGAAACCGAATGCTCCGTAGGGTCGCCGCGGCGACTTCTAACCATCCGAGCCAAGAGCGCAAAGCCGACGAACGACACGCTTCAATTCGTCCCTTCCGGCACCCGTCTAAATATCCCATCAAGCGGCACGTCGGGCGCGCGTGCGTGCGGCTTTGCGTGCGGCCTGGCTACGCTCCGCAGGTCCCTTAGTGCGAACCGCTTTCTTGGCCGCTTGCTTCCGCGCCGCACTGCCGCGCTGACGGGCCGATTGTCGTGCCTGCTTTGACAGGGACGCGTGCGATGCTGCGGAATGTCCCTCGCGCTTCAGCGCTCGTTCGACGGCACGCGACCGCTTCGCTGAGGTCTTCTTCTTGCTCGAGGAGCGCCCGCGGCTCAAATCACGCTTAGCCTTGGCGCGTACGGTCTCCGAACTCTTTCCTTCCTTCGGCGGCGGCAGGTTCACGCCGGCGCGTCTCGCCTTCGACAATCCGATGGCAATGGCTTGTTTGGTGTTTCGTGCGCCATGCTTGCCCTCGCGAATGTGGTCCATCTCTTCCTTGACGAACTCGCCAGCCTGCGTGCTCGGCGATTTCCCTTCGCGCGCATCCTCCTGCGCCCGCTCCAACGTTTCTTTGTCTGGCATGTGGTCTCCTCATGAGTGGCGTGACGAAGCGCTTCCGGCCCGCTTCGCCCTGCTAAGGAGGATGCAGGCTCTGAGGTGCGAGATGGACTACACTTATAGAATTGCTGGTTGTTGTATCTACATGGCAGGAAACGAATCCCGATTTGCGAAGTTTTACCCTCTGCTCCTTACTGTGGCCGTGATTTTCGCTGCGGCGACGGTGGTGTACAGCGCCGCCTGGATGTATTACGTCCGGCGCTCGAACCTTCCGGTGGAAGTGGGCATCGACACGCAGCCATCGCCGCCCGGAATGATCGTGACGCGGGTCTGGAGAGACAGTCCGGCGGAAAAGGCCGGCCTGCAGCCGATGGATGTCATCACGGCGATCGACGGCCGCAGCGTGGTCGCTCCGGATAGTTGCAGCCAGACTCTATTCCAGGTCTGGTACGCTTCGGCGCCCGGTCAGCCGGTCACTCTGAAAATTCAACGGAGTGGCCAATCTCAGCCACTGTTTCTTACCCCGGTGTTTCGCGCGGCAGAAGGCAGCGGTGATGCCCAATCGCTGGTGCGTCGCGGCGCGGCGGAGATTCTTGGCTTCTATCCGCTGCTGTTTCTGGTGGTCGGGTTAGCGGTGCTATTCCTGCGTATTGAGGACAGCAATGCCTGGTTGCTGGCGCTGCTATTTGCGGGGTTCATCACCGAGGCCGATCTGCCGGTCGGATTCGCCCTGGCGCCGCATGCGCTGCTGCATTTTCTGTGGGCCTACGCCGGCATCATGCGCGGGCTGCTTCCCGCGCTGTTCTTCTTCTTCTTTGCGGTCTTCCCTGTACGCTCGCCCATCGACCGCAAGCTGCCGTGGCTGAAATGGGCGCTCGTGGCCGCCAATGCGGGCCTGCAATGGGGAGGCGTACGAAATGGAGAATTCGACGCGCTTCCCTTTGTCAACATGCTGGGCAGCCCCAAGCACATTGCCCTGGTGAGGATCTTTGTCGCCTATGGCAGCGTGCTTCTGGGGGTGGCGTGTCTGGTATGGAATGCCATTGACGCCCCCAATGTTGAAGATCGCCGCAAGCTGAAGGTCATCCTGTGGGGAACTCTGGTGGGAGTTACGCCGGCTGTGCTGATCGGCCTGATTTACGACCTCACTCGCATGGAAACGCCCTTCTGGGCCGGCTTCGCCAAGGGCACGTTCCTCTTCCTCATTCCTCTGGCTTTTGCCTACGCCGTAGCCAAGCACCGGGTGATGGACATTCCGGTCCTGCTGCGGCGCAGTGCCCGCTACTTCGTGGTTGAGCGCGGGTTCGCGATTCTCATCCTGCTGGTTTCTGTTGGAATTACTCTCTGGTTCGGGCAGGCGTTTGCGAAGCGCTTCACCGCCGGGTCGAAGGCCGCCATTCCCATCGGCGCGACGTTTGGTGTACTGCTGTTCTCCGGCGGCACGCAGGTGCATCGTCAGGTGAGAACCCGACTGGATCGTGCTTTCTTCCGCAGCGCCTACGATGCACAGCAGATTCTGGAGAACCTCGCCGCGACTGCCTTGACCGTGGGCGACCGGCATTCGCTGGCCACCTTGCTGCATCAGCACATTCACGAAGCGCTGCATCCGATGCCGCTGGTGGTATACCTGCTTGCCGCAGAAGGCGAGCTCCGGGCCTACGCCGGAAATCCGGCGGACGCTGAATCGACGCTGTCGAAAAACGAGCGCGCTTTAAGTCAGCTGAAGGACCGCAACGAACCGCTGGACATTAATCCGGCCGAGTTCCGCGGATCGGTTTTGGAACGGCTTCGCGCCGAGTGCCTGGTCCCCATCCGCGGGTCGGCCGATGGCGAACTGCAAGGACTGATCGTCCTCGGCCCGCGGCTTTCCGAGGAACCCTACTCGACGCGCGACAAACGCTTGCTGGCTTCGGTTGCGAGCCAGGCGGGCATCGCCATGCGCAGCATCTCTCTGGCAGAGAAGATGGCTGAGCGCATGGAGGCCGAGCGCCGCGCGGAACAGGAAATGCAGATTGCCCGCCAGGTGCAGAGCCGCCTGCTGCCGCAGGAAGCGCCCAGGCTTTCCACCTTGGAGTGCGCCGGAAAATGCATTCAGACGCGTGCCGTAGGCGGCGATTACTACGACTTCCTCGACTTCGGCTCCGGCAAGCTGGGCTTGGTGCTGGCTGACATCTCCGGCAAGGGCATCTCCGGCGCCCTGCTCATGGCCAACCTGCAGGCAAATCTGCGTGGTCAGTATGCGCTCGCGCTGGAGGATCTTCCCCGCCTGCTGCGCTCGGTGAACTATCTCTTCTTCAAAAATACCGAATCGAATAATTACGCGACCACGTTTTTCTCCATCTACGACGACGAACGCCGCACGCTCCGCTACGTGAACTGCGGACATAATCCGCCATTCCTGCTGCGCGCGAGCGGCGAAGTGGAGAAACTGGACGCGACCGCTACGGTCCTGGGGCTGTTCGAAGAGTGGGACTGTTCCGTGGCCGAACGGCAGCTCAATGCCGGGGACGTGCTGCTCATTTACACTGACGGCATCTCGGAAGCAGCGCCCAGCGAAGAGGCCGAAGAGTTTGGGGAAGATCGGCTGATCGCGGCCATCAAGGCTGTTTACTGCAATCCCGCGCAGAAGATGCTCGACGGCATCGTCGCCGACGTGCAGCAGTACAGCCAGGGCGAGCAGGCCGACGACATGACGCTCATCGTGGCCAAGTGTCGTTGAGGTAGAACCAGCCTTTAGGCTGGCATTCAACTGCCTCCAATAACAACCTTCGGGAGAGCTGGTCATTGGCCAATGACCAGCTCTGCCCGAACGTTCTTTGGGATGGGCGGACGCGGCGCTAAAGCGCCGCTCTACCCGTCGCGGAGATGAAATCTGCCGCAACGTCTTCCGGCTTCCACTGGTTTCCGCTGTATACCTTAAGCACCTTTCCATCCGGGCCGATCAGCACGGTGCTGAGGTTGTGCACGATTTGCCCGTCTTTGCTGTTGTAAGCGAGGCCGAAGAAGTCCGCGGCTTTGCGCACCTGCTCGGGAGAGCCCGAGGCAAATTGCCAATGCTGGAATTTCGGGTCGATGTTGGCCGACATAGGATGCGCCGTATCGTTGCAAGTCCGCAGGCTTGTCGTGCTCAGGATCGATGCTGATGCTCAGCAGCTGCGCCTGGGCAAATGCCTCGGGATTTTTCTGCAACTCCTGCAACACGCGTGCGAAGTTGTGGCTCATGCGCAAGCAGTAATCGGGAAAAGGACAGCGCGTGTAGATAAACGTGATCAACAGCGGCCTGCCCATGAACTGCTGGAAGTGGATCGCGGCGCCATTCTGGTTCGTCAGTTTGAAGTCAGGCACGGCTTCGCCCGGCTGCGGAAGATGCATCTGCGATGTACCGTCGCCCGCACCATCGCTACCCTTACTGAAGTTGATGTCCTGCAGTTCGGCGTGGTCGGTGATCACCAGCGTCGCGTGCACCTGATCGCCGGGCGCGATTGCGCGAAAGACCCACGCATCGTCCTTGCCGACGATAAACGGCATCGTCATGCCTTCCATAAGTCCCGGAACGGCCTGGTGAGCAATCGTGAGCTGCCGCGCGGCTGGATCAACGGCAACCACCCGTCCATCCAATTCGTATTTTTTGGCGGGGGGCTGATGAGAGCAGGCTGTTAGAACGAGAGCGAGTGAAACTAGGAGCAATAAACGCGAAGCCAACCGCATCACTCGACATTCTATCGGAGAAGCGCAGCGAGCCCTTGCCTGCATTAGCCTGTCGCACCCTTCAGCACATGATAGAAGTCTTCCAGCCCGTTGAAGACAATCTGCACTCCGATGCAGACCACGATAAAAGCGGACAGACGAATCAGGATGCTGGTGCCGGTAGGTCCGAGAAACCGCTGCAGTGCCTCCGAAAACCAGTAGCAGAGGAAGATGGTGACCCCGATCAGCAAGAATGCCGATGATGGCCGTTAGCGCGCTGACGATCAATTGCAGATGAGTTTCGGCGTGCAGGTTGCTTCCCAGCGTGAGCGCGACCGCGATGGAACCCGGCCCCACCGTGAGCGGCATGGTCAGCGGATAAAACGCTTGCGAGAAGATTTCCTGGCTGCTGGGCGCGTTCTCGATCTGCTTGTCGTCGAAGTCGTTCTTCTTGTTCAGGATCTTCCATCCCGAAACCGTGACTAATAAGCCGCCGCCCATCTGCACCGCCGCCAGGCTGATACCGAAGAACTGGAGAATGTAGCGAGCCGATGAACAGCGAGGCGACGAGGATCGCCACCCCATTAACGGCCACGCGCATGGCGACCGTGCGGCGAACCGACTCGCTGTAGCCCAAGCGTCATCTCGGCAAAGATCGGCGCCATGCCCAATGGGTTCACGATGGGCAGCAGCGCGGAGAAAACCAGCAGAAGATTGCGAATGATGGCGTACATGCGAGTCTCTCAGCATAGCGGAGCAATGCGAGCTTGCCAATTGTCGAGGGGCTAAGAGTGGCGGGGAGCGAGCTTCGGGCCACGAGCAGCGCACCATGAACTCCCGCCGGATACGGTTAGGGATTTTGAGGGTACCTGTGAGTACGAAATCCATGCGACAGCTCGGTGTCTACGGTGGTGTCTCGATTATCCCTCATCTAATTAATTGCGGCAGCCCGTTCCACCTCGAGTCCTTTTCGATTGAAGCTCGGCGCGTTACCCATTAAGCTCGAAGCTCGCGGCTCAAGCTAAACCATGGGAATTCCACCACGCACCTTCGGAGCGCTTCAGGTAAAGCTACGCGAGTCGCTGGTGACTCGCGCGCTGGTATTGCCGATCCAGCAATTCATCCACATCCAGGGAATCAGCAGCATCGTTCTTGCTGGCGGCCGCGATCGCTCGCGTTGATCTGGGCCAACTCGCCCTGGCAGCGATTCCTATCACCATGTTTGGGAGATGGAGTTGCAGCTCTCCCGCTTGCAGCTGCCGGTGCACGCCTGGATCAACGACGCGCTGATGGCGATTTTCTTCTTCCTCGTGGGCATGGAGATCAAGCACGAGATCGTGCACGGCGAACTCGCCGACATGCGTCGCGCCGCGCTGCCGATCTTCGCCGCGCTGGGCGGCATGGTCGTTCCGGCGCTGCTGTATCGCGGTGTTCAACCACGGCCATGCCGGCCAGCACGGTTGGGGCATTCCGATGGCGACCGACATCGCCTTCTCGCTCGGCGTGCTGGGCATGGTCAAAGGGCATTCCCTCGGAGCTGAAGATTTTCCTGCTGACGCTGGCCATCGCCGACGACATCGGCGCGATCATGGTGATTGCCATCTTCTACAGCGGGTCGCTGGACCGCGGTGGCGCTGATTGCCGGGCTGGTGATTCTGGCTGATCATTTCTCGTACCCTGAAATTCGGCATCTCGCAGCCGATGATGTATTCGTGCTCGCGAGTGGGCTTCTGGGTAGCGATCCTGCGCTCCGGAATTCACGCCACGATCGCCGGCGTGATCCTGGGATTCATGGTGCCCACCACTGCGCCGCTTTCGCTGAAAGAGTTTCAGGACATTGGCGACCGACATGGTCGAGCGCTTTCGCGATGCCATGGACCGAGGCGACACGCAGGACGGCCAAGAACCTGCTCGGCGCGCTTCGATGCGCTGGTGAACAGCACCGAATCGGCCTCGGAACGCCTGACGCGACTGCTGAACGATTGGGTATCGTTTCTGGTGCTGCCGCTGTTTGCGCTGGCCAATGCGGGCGTGACGTTTTCCAGCGGCAGCGTGGCGGCGAGCTGGCTGACCAGCCACGTCGCCTGGGGATTATTGCTTGGACTGGTGGTGGGCAAGCCGCTGGGCGTCATCGGCTTTGCTAAGCTGGCGGTAGCAGACGGGAATCGCTCGCAGCTGCCGCATGGCGTCACCTGGAGGCAGCTCAGCGCCGTCGGGATGCTGGCCGGCATCGGCTTCACGGTTTCCATCTTCATCAGCTCGCTGGCGTTCGACGATCCTGCACTGCTGATGGAGGCCAAAGCTGCCGTGCTGGGCGCTTCGGTGATTGCCGGAGTAGCCGGGTTATCTGACTCTGCGCGAGCGCAAAGTTAAGCAGCAACCAGGCACCGGCTCGGCTTCTACTCACGCCGGATGAACCGGGCCGTGACGCAATTCTGCCTTAAACGAGTTACAATTTGGTAGTCCTCCGAACGCGCCGTCTCGTCACTCGCGCATCGTTGAAAGTGCGTTTCCTCGCCGGTGGAGTTCCGGCGTTCGATGATCGTTCGGTGATAAAAGTTACAGGCAGTAGCTGGCTGGACACATTTGAGTCCGGCATCCCCAAGGAGAGGAATAGATATGCGTTCTCGAATGTCATCGCTCGTGCTTACGTTACTTCTTGCTCTCAGCTTCTCGGCCTGCAACAAGCAGCAGAGCCAGAGCCAGCCGGCGACCGATAACACCTCGGCGCAGAACCAGATGAATCCGAGCAATCCACCGGCAAACCAGTCGCAGATGGCCAATTCTGCTCCGGCGCAACAGCAGCAACAGCAGATGGCGCCGGCACCGCCTCCACCACCGCCTCCTCCGCCACCGATCGTTGTCCCTGCGGGAACCAGCATCGTCGTCCGCATGGGTAACACGGTCGACACCAAGACGGCGAACGCCGGCGATACCTTCACCGGCTCCCTGGCGCACGCGGTTGCCGTGGACGGTGAGGTGGCGATTCCCTCCGGCGCGGGCGTGACTGGGACGGTAGTCGAGTCCAAGTCGCCTGGCAAGTTTAAGGGCGAAGGCGACATCGTCGTTACGTTGACCGCGATTAATGTCGGCGGCGTACCGACCACGATCCAGACTTCGAATTACGCGCAGACGGTGAAAGGTAAAGGCAAACGGACCGCAGTGGTAACCGGTGGCGGCGCAGGCGGCGGAGCGCTGATCGGTGGCTTGGCCGGCGGCGGTAAAGGTGCCCTCATCGGCGGCCTGCTTGGCGCCGGTGGCGGCGCCGCGGTCTCAGCTTTCACCGGCAACAAGGACCTGCAGATTCCGGCCGAATCGGTGGTGACCTTCAAGCTGGCCAATTCCATTACCGTGAAGCGCCCGGACAAGCATTCGCACGGCGATCAGGGGTCGGGCGAGTAGTTGCAACGGAACGTGGAAAGAATCAAGGGAAGGCGATCTGCCTTCCCTTTTTTGTGAGCCTGTTTGTCGGCAGCTCGGCGATTCACTTCACGACGGAAGCGTTTGCCTCGCTGAGGGTCAAAGAGTTGCTCCCGGCCTTAAGCTGGATCGGCTTGTCCCACACCAACGCGTGATTGTTGTACTGCGCCGAGATCATCAGGTAATAGGTTCCAGCGGCGAACTGGCGGTCATGGCTGCTTGGCCAGTGGCGTCGGCGCGAATCGCCGAAGCCGCATCAGCATTGACCGCGGCCATGATCTTCTGGCAGTCCGGGGTACGATTGCCGCACGCATTGCCCAGCACCTTATAGGGCGATACACCTGCGGGAACCTGCACATTGGCCTTTGTCATAACGCTCGCAAAGCTCTCGCGCAGCAGAACGTAAGGATGGTTGGCAAGAGGATTCGGAGCTTCCCGGTTGCGGCTTTAGACCCGAGCTGATCACCAGCATCTGCATTCCCGCCTGAGGTCGCATTGACCGAATTCGTCGCCGAGCGCAGTCTCGCTGCATTGAACGGCGGCGTTCTGGTTCCCGCGGGAGAAGACATCGCGGCGCCCGACGTAGTCGCCGAGGATGACGCGGAGCCTGACGGCCTCTGACGGCGCGGAGCCGCATTGGCCGCGGCCAGCGTTTCCAGATTGCAGGTTGCACTGACCGGCGAAAGGTTGAATCCCCCTTTGCCGTTGGTGCCGGTAATCATTCGCCCGCAGAACCTGAAACTGTCCCTGGCCAGGATCGAGTTCGCCGTCGGTTTTGAAGGCAAGCAGCAGCGGATGCACCGGATCCTCGATTCTTATTGCGGCCTGCGCGCCGTTAGCTCTGACAATGTAGGGGTAGGCGCGCGCAACTTTCCACATCCCACAATGGCGGAGTCGGGATAAAACTCAATACTCAAACCGTTAAACCCTCATAGGTTCCGCGCATGCGCAGTCCCAGCGTCGTGTCTTTTGCCGCCGCCGGCGCAGCTCAGAACCGGCTGGGTACAATTTGCGGTCTTGGGGATCAAGGTAACCGTTGGACCGGAATAGGTCGGCGTGGCCGGCTTGTAGGTGCTGAAGGTGTTAGTACTGGTGGTGTAATAGTACTGAGCCGTTCTGACGCAGCGTGGGTCCTGCGCGATTCCGCTGGAACTAGCTTCTAGCGGAGTGTACTCGTGAGTGGTCGTCGAGGTATGCGTCTCCCAGGTGCCTTGTCCCGCAGTGTAGGTACCGCCTCCGCCGTGCTCCTTGCGATGAAGCCGTCAATCGTGATCGGCGCCGGAGCCCACCAGCGTGCCGTCGGGTCTTCCAGTCAGTACAAGATTTTTCGGCTTGGTTGGGATCGTCATGACGGGAAGGTTGTGGTTCAGTTCGACGGTGTAATCGAACGGCTCCAGTTGAGGAAAGAACACGCGGTGTTGGCGGAACGCGAGTCAAAATCGATCAGCCATCCTCCCTTGCCTTGATAACGGCCGGCCAGACTCACGCCCGGTTCGCCCTCGTGCACCGCTCCCGGCAGCAGCATGTTGATCGCGGAAGCAAGAAAGTTGGAAAAGATCTTGCCGGTGCACAAGACCGAAGCGCGGCCGGCGGCGATGCAGCGATACATCTGGCGCTCTTCGGCGGAGAGCGCGTGGCCGCTGCCGTTGATCGCCGCCTCCGCATTTGGCATCGATTTCGTCCCGTTCGTCATTCGCCTTCTTGATGTTGGCGGCTAACTTCTGCGATTGCATTCTCTGGAAGTCGTTCGCCTTCTGCACTTCGTCAGCCGACGGTTGCTTGCACGTCGGCAGCAGCTTCTTCAGCGCGCCGCGAGTCTCGTAGGTGTAGGCCATCAGCCCGTTCTTCTGCGGGCGATCGGGATGCGCCACCAGGCATGAAGCGCTGTCGGACAGGTCGCGAATATTGCAGTTTTCGACGTAGATGCGCTCGCCATTACAGACGAACGTTGCGCCCAGTTGGACGTCATCGGCACGTTGGGCGCTCGACAAGGTAGGCGCCATCACGAGAATCACTGCGCAGACGAAGCAGCGTAGGGTCACTGCGTGCACCTCGGCTTATTTTCTGGGAGCGGATAAGACGGAGCCCGGGCCTAATCTGCGGGATTATACAACTGCCCGGATGCGATTCGACCGACTCGCCTGCGTTGTTGAATCGAACCATCCGCTGGCCGCGTCTCATACAGTCGCGGAAGATGGTACCGCGGCGGGAGTTTCAGCGAGGGCCTCGATGGAGATTGTTTCGGTCAATGTCGGCTTGCCGAAAGAAATTGTCTGGAAAGATATGACTGTGCAAACGGCGATCTTCAAGGAACCGGTACTGGGGAATGTGAGCATCGGCAAATCAAACTTGGCGGGCGACAGCCAGGCCGATCTGTCGGTCCACGGCGGAGCACAGAAAGCCGTTTACGGTTACCCATACGAACATTACGAGTTCTGGCGGACGCAGCTGGCCACGGAATTGTCCTGGGGCAACTTCGGCGAGAATCTGACGACGGCGGGCCTGTCGGAAAACAATCTTTTCATCGGGGATCGACTGAAGGTCGGTTCTGCCGAGTTAACCCTTACGCAACCGCGCATGCCCTGCTACAAGTTGGGCATCCGCTTCAATCGTGACGACGTGGTAAAGCGTTTTCTGGCAAGCCGCCGCTGCGGTTTTTATTTTTCAGTGGCGGAAGAGGGCGAAGTTGCGGCCGGAGCAAAGATCGAGATCCTGTCTCGCGATCCCGAGCGCGTCACCGTGGTCGACATCGTCGACCTGTTCCTGTCGGAAACGCCTGATGCGAAACTTCTGGAGCGCGCACTGCGAGTCGCCGCACTGCCGGCGATGTGGAAGACTGCTCTTGCAGAGAGAGTGGGCAGAAGATTAGTGCACTAAGCGCTCGAGCGCCTGATGCACGAGCGAGAGGCTGCCGGGCCAGAGCATCACTACTGCAACCGAGGCTGCGACCAGAGCGCCCGCACTGCCGAGCAGGCGGACAACCTCCTTGACCGGCTTGCCGGGCTTGGGCTGCGGGCGCAGCAAGCGGTCAACGCGTTCGGAAAGCTCCTGGCTACCGCCAACCAAAGAACAGGACAACATATTGGCGCGCGGGCGCGAGCCCATCTTGGCAACGCGTACCAGAGCCGATGCCAGCGTCAGCGCGCGCTCGGCATCGCCACCGGTAGCGGCATCGTCGGCGGACCACTCGGTGAACTTCGACCAGGCGCGCTCCAGACCATTGAAGGTCGCGACGAAAGGAATGACATCGGGCGCCAGCAGAATCAGCAGGCGCTTCAGATTGTCCCCGGAAGTGCGATGTGCGTGCTCGTGACGCAGCGCCGCTTCTCTCTGCTCCGGCGAAAGCTCACGGAGAACGCGACGCGATATCAGGAGACGCTGACGGAAGATTCCCGCAACCGCCAGAACCGGCGCCTTGTCCGCAAGCAGCAACGCGGGAGAGTCCTCGCCCGGGACACTGATCCTGCGGCCGTGACGCTCGCAGTCGCTCAGATATCGGCTCGTTCCGCGAACCGCGTCGATGACCCGCTTCAGCGCAGGTATCCAGAGCGCGACGCCGAGTACCGCCATCACCACACAGAGCAGCCCGACCTTTTCGCCCGTCGCCTCGGGCTCAAGCCACAGATAGCTGGGGATGCAGAAGGCCAGGACAGCAACCAGCGTTAGAGCCAGAGGCAGAATGCGCAGCACGAACAGCAGGCGCGCCCCCGATTGCGGCTTCAGATGCGCGGCTATCCGCACCGCGGTGCCTGCGCCCAGGCGCGCAGCCAGTGCCAGCGCCATGTGAATCAAAAAGAAGGAGGCGCAACACAGACACAGCAGCCGGATGCTGTAGGGCAGATTCATGCTTTGGAAGCCTGCGCCAGTTCGCGGCGCTTGTTGCGGATCTTCTCTTCCAGTTGGTCCAGCAGCACGGCGTCGTAATGTCCGACGGCATCCACCAGGGACGACAGCAGCAACTCGCGTACGGGTTGTGGTCCGGAAAGAAAGCCGGCCACCAGATCGCCGGCCCGCTGCCGCTCCCATTCATCGCTGGTCACGCGCGCGGTGTATACGAAGGCGCGTTCCGACTTGTAGCGATCAAGCAGCCCCTTCTTATACAAGCGATCCAGCGTCGTCATCACGGTGGTGTAGGCCAGACGATTATCCATCTTCTCCACCACGTCGCGGACGCTGCTCTCGCCGCAGTTCCAGACTACTTCCATGACTTGAATCTCGAGCGGGCCAAGGTTGAGAGGACCCGAGCGAACAGATGGCATGTTGAACAAAGCTGTACCTCGTGCGAAGAGCCTAAAACGGGGCCCCTGGTTTGTCAAACTGCATGAGCGCACGTTGTGATACCGGCGACCGAAATAGGCCGCTGGGACCAAGTTGGCTTGGCTCAACGCTCTATTCGGCGTCGTCCCAGTCGCCCAAAATGCTAAACGATTCCGAGGGCACAAGGGAGATTCCGCCGGCGCCATTCCCCCCGATTGCCTGGTAGTAGGCCTGGGAGCTGCCGCCGCTGCTTTGCGCCCAAAAAGCGAAGGTGTCCCAACGCGTAACCACATCCTGAATCTGCAGGTAATAGGTTCCTGCGGGAAGTGCGAGGTTGGGCAGCGAAAAGCCTATCGGCCAGGCGAAGAGCTGAAACCTCGTCGGATAAGGATTGCCGAGCTGCGATAATGTGACGAAGCCCTCGCCTTTCACCACTCCACCGAAGGGCTCAGTGGTAACGCTCCACTTCACCAACCGAGGAGTATTTCGGTCATCCACCGCATAGATCGTAAAGTTCACAGCGGTGATGCTGGCGCCCGTGCGCAGGGTGAAGGAATTGGTCACCGCCGCTCCGAAGTTCACGTGGTAATAGCCTGTGTCGCCGTCCGGCCCATTGTTGTAGAGGACCGTCTGGCTCAGCGCCGGAATGGCAATGGACATCGCCAGAAGGTTTGTAAGCAACAGCCTGCGGTTGAGCATGAGCACCCCACAAACGCGGCGACCAACGATCACTATAGGAACCGGGATTCCGAAGAGAATAACAAGATTGCCGCGCCGGGTCAGCCGGAATCGGTTCCGCGCTGGGAGAAATTAGGTGACTCGCGAGGGTCGGATTTGCCGATTTCCGAAACGGAGAGGACTAGCGGTGGCCTTAGTCCTTGGTAACCACGCCCTACTCTCTGTTCGAAAACGGCCCCTTTATATTTATTTTGGTTTACTACGCGATTAATAGTTGCAAGTGGCAGGAGGCCTGTGATAAAAGTGCAGAACCTGCCAAGGGCACTGCAAAACGAATTTCAAAACAACAAGGCTACATTGCACGTTCAACACGACAGTGTGTCACAAACTCAACCTGCTTTTCTGACTCAAGCCTCCGCGTCCGTTGCGAGTCTGTCTGCCGCGGAGATCGAAGTAAAAGGAGAATCGAAACAATGATGAAGCTCAAGGTATCGGGCGTCTGCGCGCTTGCGATGGGCGTCCTGCTGCTGTGCAGCTTGCCAATGGCCGCGGCGGATCCGCAGGCGATTGTGCAGCATGCCACCGCATTTGCGAGTGGACATGTCACAGAATCCTATCAACCGACAATCTTCGGATTGCACGAAGCCAATCAGGTCCGTCACATCAACAAGCCGTATATCGCCCCGGCTGCTGATTCTGTCGTACAGCACGGATACGCGCCCAGCGGCGAATTCAACATGAACTACCACGTTCTGGGCGTCGGCAACGGCTTCCCGAACTACAGCGTGCCGGACGCTCCCCCGGACACGACCATGGCCGTCGGCGACACCGAAATCGTTCAGGGCGTTAACGTCTCTTATGCCGATTTCGACAAGAGTACGGGAGCCATCATCCCCATTAACGGTGCCGACAGCACCTTGTTCTACACCCCCTGGCACAGCCTTATACCGAACACGTTGTGCGGTCGGAACAACCCCGGCGACATCATCGTGAAGTTTGACCGGCAGGCGCACCGCTGGCTGCTGATGCAGAACGTGTTCACCTCGCCTTACGCGGTTTGCGTCGCTGTCTCGATGACGGCTACCTTCTCCGACAATATGTGGACGGTCTATCAGTTCCCGGCCGTCAACAACGGCTTCCCGGATTATCCCAAGTGGGGCATCTGGCCCACCGGCGGTCCGAGCGACGGCTACTACGAAAACTGGAACAACTTCGGCGTCAACGGCAGCGGTTTTGTTGGCCCGGTAATGTGCGGCTATGATCGCGCCAAGTTCCTGGCTGCCGATCCCACGGCCGAGCAGATTTGCTTCCAGCTGACCGGCGGCGAAGACAGCTTGCTGCCCGCCGATGCCGAATCGGCGATCCGGCCTCCCGCAACCGAAGACGAATTCTTCATCGGCAGCGTGGGTGACGTTGACAACTCGCACCTCTCGGTCTACTCGATGCACATCAACAGCTGGTCTTCCGGCGCTACCATGACCGGTCTGGGTAACTCCCAACTGATCGCGGTCGCTCCCTACACTCCGTCCTGCAACGGCCAGTTCGGCGGCGATTGCGTCCCGCAGCTGGGCACGACCTCCGATCTGGATTCACTCGGCGATCGTCTGATGTATCGCTTCGCGTACTGGTCTGACCAGGCGCAGAACCACGCGACGGCCACCCCGCCGCTGCCGGCTCCCCTACAGCACTGGGCCGTGAATTTCGATGTCTGGAATGCGGCGACCTCCGCCATCGGCGTCCGCTGGATGGACTTTAATGCCAACCTCCGGACCGTCCCGGTCACCTCGCTGAACCTCATGCAGCAGGGTACGTATGTGGGCACCACCGGCGACAGCAACTATCGCTGGATGGGTTCCATCGCCCGCGACAAGGTGGGCGATATCCTGGTGGGCTACAGCGAATCCAGCTCCGCCATTCACCCGCTGGTCGCGGTTGCCGGACGCGTCTACACCGATCCAGGCGGCGTTCTGTCGCCTGAGGTTGTCTCGGTTGCAGGCAACGGCTCGCAGCCCAGCACCTCCAATCGTTGGGGCGATTACAGCACCATGCTCGTCGATCCCAGCGACAACTGCACCTTCTACTACACCACTGAGTACTACATGGTCACCCAGCAGTTCGACTGGAGCACCGACATCTCCAGCTGGGTATTCCCGAACTGCCACTAAACTTCGACCACGTATCTCGGTTCAATCCGACGGGGCGTCCGCAAGGGCGCCCCGTCTTCTTGTCTCAACAGCGCCTCGTTCTCCAGTCCCACAACCCTCCCAAATAGGGCAAAGTTCCATTCTGTCGCACGTGCATTTCTTCGTCCGCAAATTGACCAACGCTTTACTTGACCCGCTGTGAGTGCGCGGAGTAGAAGGCGCTTAGGACCAAGGAGTGTTCCGTATGAGACCCGTGCATACGTTCAGCGTTGTACCGTCGCTTCCGCAACCAATTGCAGGGCTCAGCCGCATCGCTCATAACTTGCGCTGGTGCTGGAGCCACGAGTCGGTCGAATTGTTTCGCCGCCTCGACCGCGATCTGTGGGAGACGACCGGCCACAATCCGGTTCTGTTGCTGGGCACCATCGAGCAGTCGAAGCTGCAGCAAGCGGCGAACGACGACGCCTTCGTGGCCCACTTCCGGCGGGTTGAATCCAATCTCGAAGGGTACCTGACTGCGGAATCGACCTGGTTCCGTCGTACCTACGGCAGCAGGGGCGACTTGCCACTCATCGCCTACTTCTCAGCGGAGTTCGGATTGACGGAGTGCCTGTCCATCTTTGCCGGCGGTCTAGGCATCCTGGCGGGCGATCACCTGAAGTCCTCGAGCGATCTCGGCGTGCCTCTGGTGGGCGTCGGCCTTCTTTATCAGCAGGGATATTTTCGCCAGTATCTGAGCCAGTCCGGATGGCAGCAGGAATCGTACCCGGTGAACGACTTCTACAACCTGCCCATCAACCTGGTGCAACAGTCGGATGGAGTTCCGATGATCGTCGAGGTCAAGCTCGCGGGACAGCCGGCCTACGCGCAGGTGTGGAAGGCGCAGGTAGGGCGCGTGCCGTTGTACCTGCTCGACACCAATATCGATCGGAACTCGCGCCCGGCGGAACGGGACCTTACCGACCAGTTGTACGGCGGCGACCGCGAGATGCGCATTCGGCAGGAAATCCTGCTGGGCATCGGCGGGTACCGCGTACTCCAGATGCTGGGCTTGCACCCGACGGTCTATCACATGAACGAAGGCCACTCGGCCTTCCTGGCGTTGGAACATGTCCGGCATCTGATGCAGAGCTACAACCTCAGCCTGGCCGAAGCGCACGAACTCGCCGCGGCCAGCCTGGTCTTTACGACGCACACTCCGGTCGAAGCCGGCCACGACTACTTCAATGCCGATCTCATGGGCCGGTACTTCGGCGAGGCCGTGCAGAAGGTCGGACTTTCCATGCAGCAATTCATCGACTACGGACGGACCCAGCGCAATCCCGATTTCTGCATGACGGTGTTGGCATTGCGTTCGGCGGCGCGCGCCAACGGCGTCAGCAAGCTGCACGGCGAGGTTAGCCGCGGGATGTGGCAGTCCATGTGGCCGGGCGTACCGGTGGACGAAATACCGATTGGACATGTCACCAACGGGGTTCACTTCCGCAGCTGGATTTCTTCGGAGATGAACCAGCTTTATGACCGCTACCTGGGCCCGAACTGGCGCGAGGAGCCTGCAAACAGCGATGTCTGGAGCCGAATTCAGTCCATCCCGTCGGAGGAGCTGTGGCGCACCCATGAACGCCGGCGCGAGCGGCTGGTGGCGTGGGCACGGCGACGGGTGATGGCGCAGCGAACGTTCCGTGCAGCGCCGCAGTCCGAAGTCGATGCCGGCGCCGAGGTGCTCGATCCCGATGCACTCACCATCGGCTTCGCCCGCCGCTTCGCAACTTACAAACGCGCGACGCTCATCTTGCGCGACATGGATCGACTGCGCCGGCTTCTCACCGATCCTGCGCGACCGATGCAGTTGATTTTTGCCGGCAAGGCGCATCCGCAGGATGACGCCGGCAAGGAACTCATTCGCAAGGTCACCGAACTGAGTCGCGATCCCTTCATGGGCCGCCGCGTGGTCTTTCTGGAAGACTACGACCTGGCGGTCGCGCGCTATCTGGTCCAGGGTGTCGATGTGTGGTTGAACACACCACAGCGGCCTATGGAGGCATCCGGCACCAGCGGAATGAAGGCCGCCGCCAACGCGGTGTTGAACCTCAGTATCCCGGACGGCTGGTGGGACGAAGTCTGGAACGATCCGGAAATGTCCCACAAGATGGGATGGTCCATCGGCAACGGCGAGGAATATGCCGACCGCAATCGTCAGGATGAGGTCGAAGCGGCTGCCCTGTACGACCTGCTGGAGCACGATGTCATTCCCACGTTTTACGATCGCGGAGCCGATCGCACTCCGCGCAAGTGGGTGGAGCGCATGAAGGCCTCGGTGGATTCGCTGTGCCGTTTCGTGAACACCCATCGCATGGTCCGCGACTACGTTGACGGTTATTACATGAAGGCCCACGCCCAGTTCCGGACGCTGGAAGGCGGGCACGCACAGCGCGCGAGAGAGGTCTCCGCGGCGCTGGAACGCATTCGTAGCGCCTGGCAGGATGTCTGGGTGGCGGAGGTCGAAGATGGTCCGTCCAACACCGTTCCGGTGTCGACTTCCATGCAGGTGAAGGCGCAGGTTCATCTCGGCCAGCTCACGCCCAACGACGTTGCTGTCGAGCTCTATGTCGGTCGCGTGGACGGCGATGGAAATCTAGTGCAGGGTGAGGCGGTCGCCATGCAGCCGGGACCACAAAACTCCGGTGACACGTACAGCTATTCCGTTGAAACCTCCATCCATCGCAGCGGCCTGCATGGATTTACGGTGCGGGTGCGGCCCAATCATCCGGACATGCCCGTCAAGTTCATTCCCGGGCTAATCTCCTGGGCCGATGCGTCGCGCGCCGCGATTGCTGCCACGGTGTAGCAGCACGACTTGCATCTCCCGATTTTTTAGATACATAGCGAGATTCTCGTCTTTACTTCGGGTCTATAATATTGGCGGAATCTCGAGTTTCGCTGCCGCCCTTGTCGCGCGCTCGCGGAGGTCAAAATGAATCGGTCAAGCTTATTGCGATTTCTTTGGCAAGGCGTAGTGTTGATCGCGATCGCAGTCTCGCCACAGTTTGTTTTTGCCGGCGGCGCTCATGGCGGAGGAGGCGGCTTCCACGGCGGTGGTGGTGGGGGCTTTCATGGCGGCGGCGGCTTCCATGGTGGTGGTTTTGGTGGTGGTGGTTTCCATGGCGCCAGCGGGTACCACGGTGGCAGCTACGGCGGCGGTGGATATCACGGCGGCAGCTACGGCTATCACGGCTCATGGGGCGGTGGCGGTTATGGCTGGCATGGCGGCGGTTATGGCTGGCGTGGCGGTTATGGCTACGGCTGGCGCGGCGGATATTGGGGCGGACCGTGGTGGGGTGGCTGGGGCTGCTGCGGTTTTGGCATCAGCTTGAACTTCGGCTGGCCGTATTACGGATATGGATATCCGTACGGCTACGGATACCCTTACCCCTATTCCTATCCGTACTACTCGTATCCGCCTGGCTACTCTTACGCTCCGGCGGACGATCCCAACGCCTATTCCGATCCGTCGGCTTACAGTCAGACAAGCAGCAACGTGTACGCCGATCCGCCCAGCTACGGCCAGAGCGGCACCAGCTATCAACCGAACCAGTACAACCGTTCCGCTCAACCACCGAGCACTGGTACTCCTCAGCCTATTCCAAGCTCGAGCTCTCTAACGCTTCACAACGCGACGTACGTTACGCCGGCCCCGAGTAATCGACTTTCCCGACAACTGCCGCCCATGCGTCCCGAGGTGCAGAATGTCATCCGCGCCCTGCGCGCGATGCCGCCGCAGGCTCGGCAGCGGGCACTCGATTCCGGTCAATACAGCAACTTCTCACCCGAAGAGTTGCAAATGGTACGACAGACGGCAGGGCTGCCACCGGCGTATCGCTAGCTCGGAACGCGGGTCAACTTTTGGCGCAGCAATTCCTCGAGATCGCCGAGGCGATCGCTCATGAGGTTCAGCTTGTTCGCCAGGCCCTGAATCTCCGAATGCGCGCGCCGGTTCACGTCATAATCCAGTTCGCCCCGCAGCCGGTCCTTCTTGTCCTGGCGGTTCTGGCTCATCATGATGACCGGCGCCTGAATCGCAGCCAATGCCGAGAGAAACAGGTTGAGCAGAATAAACGGATACGGGTCCCACGCCGCACTTCGCAGTAACACGTTGATCGTCGAATACGCCATCATGAACACCAGGAACATGATGATGAATGTCCAGGAACCGCCGAAGCAGGCGACCGAATCGGCGATGCGCTCGCCAAATGTGGCATGCTCTTCGATGACCTCGTTGGGGTGACGCAGGGCGCGGACTCGAATCAACTGTTGGGCGTCGTGATATTGCCTTCCCAGCACGCTCAACATGTCCATGGCGGCGTGCGGCTTGCGCTGCACCAGCACGAGAATGTCGCTACGATCCACTTCGATGCAGGACGTCTCCTGATCCGCCGTGGCCTCCGTCTGATGGGTCGTCTGCTCCAGCATGGAGGCGAATCCGAAAAACTCTCCCGGCCCTGGCTGCTGAACCAGCACCTCCTGATTGTCCTCGTCGATGGTGGTGACGCGCACTGCGCCGGAAACGATTACGTACGCGTGTTCGGCCGGCGTCTCTCTTTTGTAGATTCGCTCCCGGGGGGCGAATGTCTTCAGCTCAACCTGGCTGGCCAGTATCGCCAATTCATCGTCGTCCATGGCAGCAAACAGTGGGACTTGCTTCAGCATTGCGGCGTCGCAGGGCATGTACGTCTCCTGTGTGTTTCGTCTGCCGAGTCTAACCCAAAGGGGAGCGGGTACATGCAAATGGCGATCCTGAAACATCAATGCCCCTTAGCAGTGGTTTTAGCGCCGACCATGCACCACCAGGATCGCGGGACCGGAAATTTCCCCCAGAAGCACGCCTGTCCTTTAGGATTGCTGGCATATACCATACCGGGGTATACTAATATCCGAGGAGCTGGTGAGATGAGCAAGGCGCACAAACGGCAGGCTCCTTAACACTCTATTCACATAAGCCGGGTTCAATACGGTTGCAACGTTTTGATTCATTGATCAAGCAGCACAAGCAGGAAGCCTGAACGCATGAGGATTTGTCCGCTCTGGCAAGTCTGGAGCGCTTGGTGTGTTCAAGCGCGGCGCCTGACCTCGGGGTGTGACCGGATCAGTCCAGGTCATCGCTTGGGTCAACCGAGGGCGTAAGGAGGACGGATGCAGTGGGTCGTTCGACAACTTTGCTTCGGACTGGCGATCGTCGCAGTCCTTGCGGGAGACGCAGTCGCCCAGACGGCCCTCACCTGGGAGCAGGTGCGCTCGAAATTTGAAGCCGGCAACCCCGTGCTGCGCGCCGGGCAAATCGGCATTGAAGAAGCTCGCGCTGACGAAATCACCGCCTTTCTCCGTCCCAATCCCAACCTGACTCTGCTCTCCGATCAGATCGACCCCTTCCCCGGCGGACCGCCGCACGGACCGTTCGCTTATTGGCTTACAACCGGTACTGTCGACTATCTTCATGAGCGCCAGCATAAGCGCGAGCTTCGACTGGAGAGCGCAAGAGACGCCACCGCCATCACCACATCGACCACCGCCGATTTGCAGCGCATGCTCCTCTTCGATCTGCGCATGTCTTTTGTACAGACGCTTCAGCAGAAGGCGATACTCAATCTGGCGCGGGAAAACCTCGCTTACTACGATCGCGTGCTCGAGGTAAATCGTGAGCGCTTCCAGGCAGGCGGAATCGCGCGCGTGGATTTGGACCGGCTGGAATTGCAGCGCGTGCAGTACGAGTCGGACTTGCAGACGGCTGAAGTCACGCTGCGCACAGCCAAGATCCAACTGCTGGCGCTGTTGAACGATCGCACGCCCGTCGATGAGTTTGACGTGAGCGGCCCGTTCGACTTTGCCGAGCAGATCCCTTCCCTCACGGATATTCGCCAGGCAGCGCTGGACGCGCGACCTGACCTGCAGGCGGCCGTGCAAAGCGTGGACAAATCAAAAGTCGATCACCGCTTGGCCATCGCCAATGGGTCGACCGACCCGACCTTCGGGTTCGATGTCGGCCGCAATCCTCCCATCGACGCCTACTTAGGGGTCAGCGTGAGTTTTCCGCTGCGCATCTTCGATCGCAATCAGGGAGAAAAGAAACGCACCGATCTGGACATCGGGCGCAGCGAACAGCTGCTGGAAGCAGCGCGCACACAAGTCTTCAGTGACGTCGACTCCGCTTACGCCATGGTGAACGGCACAGTCATTCTTCTCAAGCCATACAAAGAGCGTTACTTGAAACAGGCGACGAACGTGCGCGACACGATTGAATTTTCCTACCGGCACGGCGCCGCCTCACTGCTGGATTTCCTGAACGCGCAGGCCGACTACCGCAGCGTGCAGGTCTCGTATCTGAACCTCATCGCTGATTATCTGAACGCGACCAACCAACTCAGCATGGCCGTAGGCCGCGAGGTGATCCCATGACTCGTGCGAGCTCGGCAGTCCTCGCAGCCGGCTGGATCTTGCTTCTGGCGCTCGCGGGCTGCAGCAATGGCAAAAGCAATCCTGCCGCCGAAGCGCCTCCGCCGCTGCAACTGGAGCGCGCCTCGGACAGCAACGTCTTCAAGCCCGATAACCCTAACCAGTTTGCGCTGGCCACGGCGGCAGAGCGGGAGTCGGCGCCGGAGTTGAAGGTCACGGGCACAGTCGCTCCCGATATCTCGCGCGCGGTTCCGGTCATCTCGCTGGCTGCCGGCCGCGTCGTCCAGATCGGCGCCAAGCTGGGCGACATGGTGCAGAAGGGTCAGGTATTGCTGAAGGTGCAGAGCGCCGACATTGCCGGCGCCTACTCGGACTATCAGAAGGCGCTGGCCGACGAGAAGCTGGCGAACACTCAGTTAGAGCGCTCCAGGCTCCTCTACGACAAGGGAGCTATCTCGCTCAACGATCTGCAGATCGCGCAGGACACCGAAGACAAAGCCAAAGTGGATGTGGAAACGGCGGCCGAAAAGTTGCGTGTTCTGGGAAGCCAGTCGCTCGATCGGCCCTCCGGCATCGTCGATATCCGCGCTCCCATCTCCGGCGTGATTACCGAGCAGCAGGTCACAAACGCTGCGGGTGTCGCCGGCCTCAGTTCGCCGAATCCTTTCACCATCGCCGACCTCAGCCAGCTTTGGATTCTGTGCGATGTCTATGAGAACGATCTGGCCGACGTTCACATCGGCGAAACCGCGGATATTCGCCTCAACGCCTATCCCGACAACGTGTACACGGGGACCATCAACAACATCGGTCCGATTCTGGACCCCAATAACCGCACCGCCAAAGTGCGAATCGAAGTACACAATCCCGGCATGATGCGCCCGGGAATGTTTGTCACCGCGACCTTCCATGGCGGACACAAAGTGAAGCGGGCTACCGTCCCGGCCGCCGCAATTCTGCACCTGCATGATCGCGACTGGGTCTACGTTCCACTCGAGAATGGGCAATTCCGCCGCATCGAAGTGAAAGCCGGCAACATGCTGCCGGGCGGACTGCAAGAGATCATGTCGGGTATTTCGCCGGGGCAGCAAGTCGTCGCCAATGCGCTGGCCTTCCAGAGCTCGGTGGAACAATAATGATACGCAGCCTCGTCGATTTCGCGCTGAACAACCGCTTTGTCGTTTTGAGCATGGCGCTGTTGCTCTTCGCCTGGGGCATCATCTCGTTCCACAATCTTCCGGTCGAGGCGTATCCCGACGTCGCCAACACCTGGGTGCAGGTCATCACGCAGTGGCCGGGCCGGGCAGCCGAGGAAATGGAGCAGCAGGTCACCATCCCCATCGAAATCCAGATGAACGGGATCCCCCACCTGATACATGTGCGTTCGTCATCCCTGGCAGGGCTGTCCGTTGTCAACCTGATCTTCGATGACGACTCCAACAATGACTGGGACCGGCAAAAAACGCTGGAGCGCCTGAACCAGGTCACGCTACCGCCCGGGGTGAATCCGTCGATCGGTCCCGATTTCAGCCCCATCGGCTCGGTTTACTGGTACACCCTGAAGAGCACAAATCCGGCCTACGACCTGATGGACCTCAAGTCCCTTCAGGATTGGGTGGTCGCCAAGTACATTCGCTCGGTACCCGACGTGGTGGACGACTCGTCGTTCGGGGGATTGACCCGCGAATACCAGGTGCGCGTCGATCCCGACAAGCTGATTGAGTACGGGCTGAGCCTGGCGCAGGTCGAACAACAACTCACCAACAGCAACGCCAATGTCGGAGGCAGCTTCATCGAAGTCGGCACGCAGCAGGTCAACGTGCGCGGGGTGGGGTTGGTGCAGAATGTTCGTGACATCGAAGAGACCGTCCTGAAGACACAGAACGGGACGCCCGTGCGCATCAAGGACATCGCTGTCGTCGCGCAAGGACCGAAGATTCGACTGGGGCAAATCGGCAAGGCCATCCACCGCAAAGATGGCGTGGTTGAGGACGATCCGGATGTGGTCGAAGGAATCGTCTTTCTTCGCAAGGGCGCAGACACCGCCACCATGCTGAAGGGCCTGCATGCCATGGTCGAGCGCCTGAACCAGCACATTCTTCCGCCGGGAGTAAAGATCGTTCCCTACCTCGACCGTGACGCGCTAGTGGACTACACCACACACACGGTGCTGCACAACCTTGCCGAAGGCATGATCCTGGTCATCATCATTCTCTTTCTCTTCCTCGGCAACGGGCGTGGTGCCCTCATCGTCTCGTTAACCATTCCCTTCTCCCTGCTGTTTGCCTCCATCTGCCTCGACCTTCGGCACATTTCGGCAAACCTGCTGTCGTTGGGAGCGCTTGACTTCGGCATGGTGGTCGATGGCGCCGTGGTCATGGTCGAAAACATCGTGCGCCACCTCAACCGGCCGGACGAAGCACCGCGACCACTGGTGGAACGCATTCGCGAAGCTGCCCACGAAGTGCAGCGGCCGGTGTTCTACGCCATCGCCATCATCATCACCGCTTATCTGCCCATCTTCACGCTGCAACGAGTGGAGGGCAAATTGTTTAAGCCGATGGCCTGGACGGTTGCGTTTGCTTTGCTCGGCGCGCTGATCTTCTCGATGCTCATCGCGCCGGTGCTGTCCAGCTTGTTGTTTCGTCGAGGCGCCCGGCAGTGGCAAAACCCGGTCATGGGTTTTCTGACCCGCCACTATCGAAGCAGCCTGCGCTGGGCCATTGGGAATCGCCTGATTGTGGTTGGAGTCGCCGTCCTGGCGTTCGCGCTGTCCATGTTTCTTGCCTTCAGCGGGGCAATTGGTTCGGAGTTTCTTCCACACCTGGACGAGGGCGCCATCTGGGTGCGTGGCACACTGGCGTCCAGCGTGGGACCGACAGAAAGTGCGCGCGTGGCCAGCCAGGCGCGCGATATTCTCGCTTCCTTTCCTGAAGTGCCGCAAGTCGTCAATCAGATTGGGCGTCCCGATGACGGCACCGACACGACCGGCTTCTTCGACACCGAGTTCTTCGTCGACCTGAAGCCGAAAAGCCAATGGCGCCCCGTGTTCCACCAGAACAAAGAACGACTTGATTGCAGCCATGGACCGCGAACTGGAAAAAATTCCCGGCGCGACGTGGGGATTTTCCCAACCGATCTCCGACAACCTCGAAGAGGCCGTCAGCGGCGTAAAGGGCGCGTCGGCCGTGAAAATCTACGGCGACGATTTGAAGACTTTGGAAGAGAAGGCGGATGAGATTGCCGATGTGATGCGCCCCATTCGCGGGATTGAAGACTTGGGAGTCTTTCGCGTGCTGGGCCAGCCTAACCTGAACTTCACGGTCGACCGTGCTGCCGCCGCACGCTACGGCATCAACGTTTCCGACGTGCAGGACGCCATTCAAACCGCGGTCGGAGGCAATGCTCTCTCGCAGGTGCTGATTGGGGAGCAACGATACGATCTCACCCTGCGCTATCTGCCGCAATATCGCGACACCAGGGAAGCCATCGAAAGGATCCGCCTGCTGGCGCCTACCGGCGAGCGCGTGTCGCTGGCACAGCTGACCACGGCGGCGGTGCGGGATGGCGGCTCGGAAATCTATCGCGAAGGAAACTCTCGTTACGTGGCGGTCAAGTTCAGCGTGCGTGGCCGCGATCTGGGCAGCACGGTCGAGGAGGCGATAAGAAAGGTCAATGCCAGCGTCAAGCTGCCGCCCGGCTACACGCTCGATTGGGCGGGGGAGTACGACAGCGCGAAGCGTTCGCAGCGCCGCCTGCTGCTGGTGTTGCCGCTCACCATCCTGCTCATCTACATCATCATGTACGCCATGTTTAAGTCGGTGAAGTGGTCGCTGCTGATTCTCACCAACATCGCAATGGCGCCGATCGGCGGCCTGCTCGCCCTGCTGGTGACGGGCACCAACTTCAGCGTCTCTTCGGGCGTCGGCTTTCTTGCGCTATTTGGTGTCTCGGTGCAGATCGGCGTCATCATGGTGGAATACATCAACCAGCTGCGTGCTCGCGGCTACTCCATCGAGGACGCCGCCGTGGAAGGCGCGGTCCTGCGACTGCGGCCGATCATCATGACCATGCTGGTGGCGACGCTGGGCCTGTTGCCGGCGGCGGTTTCGCATGGCATCGGCTCCGATTCGCAGCGCCCTTTCGCTATCGTGATCGTGGGAGGCCTGGTTGCTGATCTGGTGATCAGCGTCATCCTATTGCCGACGTTGTACACCATGATGGCGCGCAGCGACGATCAGCTGCCGGCAGCCGACGTCAATGACGCGGTGTAACGAATTCGGTAGCCCCTGGCCGCTCTGCGGAAGAGAGGAAATTACTTATGACAAGCAAGGAGCAGATCTGCTCGCGCATCAAAGAGATTGCGATCGTGCCTGCGGTGAGGGTCGCGTCGGGCGATGCAGCGCATTTCGCGGCCGAAGCCGTCACCCATGGCGGCATCCCGATCGTCGAGATCACCATGACGGTGGCCGGAGCCGTGGAATTGATTGCGCACCTCTGTCACTCCAAGGGCGACGTTATCGTCGGGGCAGGCACTGTCCTCGATGTCGAAACCGCGCGGAAGTGCCTGGATGCGGGAGCGTGCTTCATCACCGCTCCTTCGTTTAATCCCGAGGTCGTGGAGTTTGTCGCCAAGCAAGGCGTCGCGGTGTTGCCCGGCGCGCTCACGCCTACAGAAGTGGTCACGGCCTGGAGCGCCGGCGCCGATTTCGTTAAAGTGTTCCCTTGCGCGCCGGTGGGAGGCGACCGCTATATCCGGGCGCTGCACGCCTCGCTGCCGCAAATCAATCTGATCGCGGCCGGCGGCGTGAACCAGCAAACTGCCGCGAGTTACATCCTGTCGGGCGCGACCGCGATTGGCGTCGGACAAGAGCTGATTCCGACCGAGGCCATCGAGAAGCGCCAGTCGGCGCGCATCAAAGAATTAGCACGACGTTTCGCCAGGATTGTGAAAGAGGCGCGCGAACAGATCGAGGACTGGAAGCGCAGTTTGGTGGTCAAGAGCTACACTGGGACGGAAGATTGCGAGGACCTGTCGGGCTCGCATCGTCCCATCAAAAAAAATCACACTTAGGGTGAGGAGAAGCCATGGCTGATCAGGAAAAGAAAATTTGTGCCCACGAACCATGTCTGTGCACCGTCCCGGCGCACGAGAAGTTCTGTAGCGATTCCTGCCGCGATGCCGGCGCAGACGAGGTAGAGATCGCCTGCGAGTGCGGCCATCCGCCCTGCACGGATTGAGCCGGTACGTACGGGCCGCGGAATCTAAGTGACTTCGCGCGCGGCACGCTTGTCGATATCGAGGGGCAAGCGCCAGTCGCGGGCTGAGACGTGTCCCGCGTGCAGCCACGCCACACGCGTCATCGCCGAGCCCACCAGGCTTGAAATTGCCGCGGCCCTGCGCAACTTTCGCGCGCGCTTTTTGCTCGCGAATGCCGCAGCGAGTCGCAGCGCCAGCGGAACCGGACCGCTAAGCACGCCG
The DNA here is from genome assembly GCA_963747045.1 of uncultured Acidobacteriaceae bacterium. Taxonomy (GTDB): domain Bacteria; phylum Acidobacteriota; class Terriglobia; order Terriglobales; family Acidobacteriaceae; genus Bog-257. The sequence goes on from CAVVDN010000006.1 coordinate 49,592, forward strand.
CCGGCGCGGGTGATCCATCCGCTGGCTCCGTGCTTCAGCGGCTCCATCGCCGGCTTGCTGCGCGTCTCGATGCTCATGCCCTCGAGGCTTTCGATCGCCGCCGCACCCATGCCGAGTGTGTTCAGCGCGCGATTCTCGTGTCCCATCAGTTCGAGAAGGCTGACCGCTGAATTCAGTCCCGACATGCCGAAGTGAATCGGCAAGCTCTGGACATTCTCGTTCCACACCGGAACCACACTGGCGCCGATCAGCACGCCCGTGTAGTTGGAAAGCGGAAGCCCTGTCAGCGCGGTCAGCGCCTCCGCAATATCACCAGCGACACGGATCGGCGCGAACTTAAAGTGTTGGTTTAGCAATTCCGCCACGGCCGCTGCTCCGGAGAAAGTTCCGAAGGCGGCCAGCGTCCACGCTCCCACTGACATTGGGCTCTGCCGTTTGAACACTCGCAGCATGGCGAGGAAACGCGCCGGACGTCCCAGGTCCGAGATCAACAGTCCGCTCGAGATGATTGCTCCTACCGCGGCGACATAGCGGCAGTCGCGCGCCAGCTCGCGGTCGCGCCCCGTCCAATGAGCCGCGGCTCCGATCATGGCCGCTGATCCGGCCGCGCCTCCGACGAAGAAGTAAGCCGGAATCTCCCACTTCCACGGTGGCTGCTTCAGCAAAGGGATACCGTAATAACCGGTCTCGGGCGAAGCCACAGGAAACGGCGCGCCCGGCGGACGAATGCCGATCGCCTGCACGTGTCCCTTCTCTTCCGCCTCGCGTCGAATCTCGAACAGACGATTCTCGCGAGCCCAATCGGTGTGCTCCGGCGTGGGACGTTGCAACGGATCGCTCATCGTTTCGCGCTCCCCAGAAATGCAAGAATGCTGCCGATCGCCAGAATTCCGGCCGCCACCGCGGATCCGGTCCAGCCGGCTTTCAGATACTTCGTCGGTACCTCCGGCTTCGGCGGCAGATTGTACTGCCGCACATCGCCCCGCACGACAAAGAGCGCGTGAATCCCTTCAACGCTGGTGTCCTCGGGATTGTAGATTTGCGCGTCGTGCATGCCCCGACTCGTGAGCTCCTTGATGCGCTCCTTGGCGTCGACCTGCAAGCGCGCCAGCGGCCCGAACTTGATCGACTCGGTCGGGCACGCCTGCGCGCATGCCGGCTGCAGTCCAACTTTCTGCCGGTCATAGCAGAACGTGCACTTGAAGGCGCGGCCATCGGCCTCGTTGCGCTGCACGACGCCAAAGGGACAACTCACCACGCAATAGCCGCAGCCGTTGCAGACATCGGGCTGCACGAAGACGCCGCCGAATTCGGTGCGCACAATAGCGCCCGTCGGACACGCCTCCAGGCAGCCTGCGACTTCGCAATGCTTGCAAACGTCGGAGGAGAACTCCCACGACAGATGCTGTCCAGCGTTGCCACCGAAGCCGGCAATCGGTTCGCCTTCCACAAACTTCACATGCCGCCAAGTCGAGTGTCCGACCGCGCCCGTGTTGTCGTATGAGTTGCCGGTCCAGTTCAGTCCGTCTTCGGCGAGACCGTTCCATTCTTTGCAAGCGACTTCGCAGGCCTTGCAGCCGATGCACAGAGTCGAGTCGGTAAGAAATCCGGTGATCGTCGCACTCATGCCGGTTGCTCCAGATGCTCGTTGAGTTGATCGAGTGCCGATGGTCCGCGCTGCCGCCGTCCCGGCTCGATGTCGCAGAGCAGCGCCTTCGTTTCCATGATGCGCACGTTGGGCTCCTCCGAAATAACCAGCAGGTCGTTGACGACGTCGCCCTTCACTACGCCGTTATGACCCCAGTGATACGGCAGCCCGACCTGGTGCACCGTCCGCCCTTCGACCCACAATGGCTTCATGCGCGGCGTCACCAAGACCCGCGCCTCGACCAGACCGCGCGGCGTGGTGATGGTCGCATAGTCTCCGTGCTCAAGCCCAACACCGGCAGCAAGCTCCGGCGAGACTTCGCAGAACAACTCCGGCTGCAGTTCCGCAAGGTGCGACAACTGTCGCGACATCCCGCCCGCCGTATGGTGCTCCGTCAAACGATACGTCGTGAGAACGTACGGGAAACGCTCATCCTGCGGCCACGCGTAGGGATTGTCGGGCCGCTCTTTGCGATCCGCCGCCGGATTGTAGATATGCTCGGGATACAAGGGATTGCCGAATGGAGTTTCCAGCGGCTCATAGTGCGCCGGCAGCGGACCATCCTTCAGCCCGCTAGTGACGAACAGCCAGCCGACACCGTCCGGATGCAAGATGAACGGCTTGTCGCCGCCAATCGCGTCCATGCCTTTTGCGCCCGGCTCTGGCTTGTAGTCGGGCGGCTTGTTCTTGTCGAAGTCGGGCACGTCGAGGCCGGTCCACTCGCGCTTCTGCTCGTCCCACCAGATGAGCTTTTTGCGCTCGCTCCACGGCTTGCCGTCCGGCCGTGCCGAGCAGCGGTTGTAGAGGATGCGAACGTCGTTCGGCCAGGAGAATCCCCAGCCGTGGCCGAGGTAATCTTCCGGCTCGCGTTGATTGGCTCGGTTGAGATGTTCGTGCGGATAGATGCCGCAGTAAATCCAGCAGCCGCTGGCCGTGCTGCCGTCGTTCTCCAGCTTCTTGAAGCTCTCCAGCAGTTCGCCGCTCTTGAGGTCGCGTCCGTTGATTTCCTTTAAAATTTCGGCCACGTTGGGCTCGTCGTGAATGCCGTGCGTGCCGTAGGGCCAGTAGAGCGCATTCAGCGGCGCGTTGCGCGCGCTCGGCTCGGCGGCAGCTTTTGCCTGCAGGCGCCGCGCCAGATGATGCATGAACCAGGCTTCGCTACGCGCATCGCCCGGCGGATCGACCGCCTTGGTGCGGAATTGCACCAGCCGCTGCGTATTGGTCTGGCAGCCTTCCTTCTCGGCTGAACCCGCGGCAGGAAACAGGAACACTTCGGTCGCGATTTTCTTCGGGTCGAGCTCGCCGCGCTCAACCTCGGGCGAGTTGTACCACCACGATGCGCTCTCGACCTCAACCAGATCGCGGACCACAAGCCATTTCAGCTTCGACATCGCCGTGCGTTGCAGCCGAGCATTCGACGCGCCGACTGCGGGATTCTGGCCCATGATGAACAGGCCCTCCATCTTGCCGTCCTGCATGTCGAGCCAGTAACCGAAATGCGAGTGGTCGCCGGTGACGCGCGGCATGTAATCGAAGCACCAGTTGTTTTCCTGCGTGGCGTTTTCGCCGTACCAGGACTTCATCAGGCTGACGAAGTATTTGTCGAAGTTCGACCACAGGCCCGCGCTCGCCTTGTGCTTCTTGATGTAGCTCGCGAAGTCGTTAGCGTCGGCTTCGAAGAACGGCATCGGTAAGTAGCCGGGAAGGATGTCATACAAAGTGGGAATGTCGGTCGAACCCTGAATCGACGCGTGCCCACGCAGCGCGAGAATGCCGCCGCCAGGCCGCCCGATGTTGCCTAGCAGCAATTGCAGAATCGCCGCCGAGCGAATAATCTGCACGCCCTTGGAGTGCTGCGTCCAGCCCACGGCGTAGCAGATCGCTGCGGTCTTGTCCGCGCCCGAAGCGTTGCAGAAGGTCTCGGCAACCTTCAGGAAGAGTTTCTGCGGAACACCCGCGTGACGTTCGATCAGCTCGGGCGTGTAGCGCGCGAAATGCTTGCGCAGAATCTGGAACACGCACCGCGGATGCTCCATCGTTGGGTCGGCGTCATACTCGTCCATCTGCGCTGCTTCGCCGCCGCGATCCTTGCCGTGCCCGCCTCCAGCCGGCGAGTGGCCGGGCTTCTGGCCACCCGAATCCTTCTCCTTCGATCCCTGATACAACCACGATTCCGGGTTGTACTTTTTCTTCCCCTCGTCCCACCCCGAGAAGACCCCGCCCAGGTCCTCGGTATCGCGATATTCCTCGCGAAGGATCATCGGACGCATTGGTGTAGTGCTGCACGTATTCGCGAAAATATTTGTTGTTCTCGATAGCGTAATGAATGAGGCCGCCGAGAAAGAGAATGTCGGTTCCCGCGCGCAATGGCACCCAGATGTCGGCCATCGCCGACGTGCGCGTAAATCGGGGATCCACGTGGATGATCTTGGCGCCGTTTTTCTCGCGCGCTTCCATCACCCACTGGAAGCCGACGGGATGGTTCTCGGCCATCGACGATCCCATGATGAGAATCGTGTCTGCATTAGCGAGGTCTTGTTGCGCGGTGGTGGCGCCGCCGCGTCCGAACGAGGTGCCCAGACCGGGCACCGTGGAGCTGTGTCATATCCGGGCCTGGTTGCTGATGCAAACCATGCCCAAACCTCCACAGAAGAGTTTCTTGATCAGGTAGTTCTCTTCGTTGTCGAGGGTGGCGCCGCCGAGATGCGCGACTGCCTTGGTGTGCATCACGGTCTCGCCGTCCTGTTCCTCGACGAAGGTGCGATTGCGGCTCTCCCACACGCGATCCGCGACCATGTCCATCGCCTTCTCCAGTGGAATCTCCTCCCACTCGGTTCCGTAGGGCCGGCGATACTTCACGCTCATCAGGCGATTGGGATGGGTGTGCAGCTCAAACGTGTCCGCGCCCTTGGGACACAGATGCCCGCGCGAAATGGGCGAGCCCGGATCGCCTTCGATCGAGATCAGCTCGCCGTCTTTGTGAAAGACCATTTGCCCGCAGCCGACGCCGCAATAAGGGCAGATGGAGCGCGTGAACTCGGCGTCCAGATTTTTCGGCAGCAGATTTTTCGTCCGCCCGCTCATTGCTTCCGGACCCGTCCCGTCGGAGCCGGTTTGAATTTGGCGGATTAATGGCCAGCGTTCCAGCAAGTTCTTAATCATCGTTGACTCGTGGCATGTCGATTTGGACCCGTATCAGGGCACGACTTCAGTCCATGCCCTATACGAACCTCGACATCCATAGGATGTGCGCGATGAAACATCGCGATGCCATCAGCCTGTTCAATACGGCAATCGCTTCTCAGCCGCGACGTTGCGAAAGGGAGATGCCCTTCACGCGCGGTTTACGTGCGGAATCACTTCCCTGCCGTAGAACTCAATCACGCGCTTCTGGTCCGGCTGCCCGGAATGAATGTTGACAATGGTAACCCCACTCGCGAACAGCTCATTTACTTTCTTAATGTGTACTGCCGGATCGCTCCCTACCGGCCAATCACTATACACTTTCTCGATTGGCAGCTCGTTGTCGGCGCGCTGCTCAATCTGCTGCGGATCGCGAACGTTGTAGTACTCGGTAAATGCCTTGGGAATAAAGCGCCACAGCTCGGCTGATTTCTGCGCCTCCTGCTGATCGCCAACTACGACGAACTGTTCCACCAGCACTGGCATTTGCGCGGGATCTTTGCCCGCAGCTTTCGCGCCGGCTTCGAACTCGGCTTTGTGCTCCTTCCATGTCTTGGGATCGGTGATGAGGCCGTCGGCGTACTGACCGGCGCGGCGCATCGCCTTCGGCCCATTGGCTGCCATCAACAACGGAATTGGCGCAGCCGGTGGATCGTACAACTTGGCATTGACGTTGTAGTACTTGCCCTGATGGCTGACCTGCTCACCCGTCCAGAGCTTCCGGATAATTTCCGTCGCTTCGATCAGCCGCTCCGAACGCTCCGGCCACTTCGGCCAAGTGCCGGTCGCAGCCTGCTCGTTGAGCGCTTCTCCCGATCCCACGCCGAGAAAAATCCGGCCTGGTGAGAGCTGGCTCAGCGTCGAGAATGCCTCGGCGACGACCGCTGGATCGTAGCGGAACGTCGGACAGGTGACGGCCGTTCCCATCCAGATGTGCTTCGTGCGCTGGCCGAGAGCTCCATACGTCACCCACGCTTCGCCCGAGTGACCCTCGTTCGCTTGCCACGGCTGGAAGTGGTCGCTGGTTGCGAGCAGGTCGAAGCCGGACTGCTCGGCGATCACACCGAAATCCAGTAGCTGCGGCACCGTGAACTGCTCGTGTGCCAGCATGAAGCCCATCATGTGCTTCTGCAGCCCGCCATTCTGCGAGTTGCCATTCTTGCCGTTGGATTGCGAGCTCACACCGCTCGCATTTGAGTGAGAGCTTCTGCTGTCAGCCATCATGTGCATGGCGTCGCCGGCAAACATCGAGGCGCCCAGCAGCATGGCCGATGATTTCAGCATGTTTCTGCGCTGTGCAGAGCGCGGGCCGAGACGGCGATGTGGGTCGAACATTCTTTCTGCTCCTTTGGTGGAGACTGAAGGATGTTCGATGCGGGTAGGCGACGAGGATTTGCCGCGACAAATTGCGCAACTCGGAAGACGAGTTCACCACGGAACCACGGAACGCACGGAAATGAATTCAACAAACAAAAAACTCTGTGTATTCCGTGATTCCGTGGTGAAAAAATCCGAGCACCGCGTCAGAGCCATTGCGGCTAAGCCGCATTCTGTCTAGTGCCGGAAGTGCCGCACGCCGGTAAGCACCATCGCCAATCCCAGCTTGTTCGCGGCGTCGATTACTTCCTGATCGCGCACCGAGCCGCCGGGTTGGATAATGGCCGTCGCACCCGCCTTCGCGATCTCCTCGACGCCGTCGGGGAACGGGAAGAACGCATCGGACGCCGCGACCGAGCCCTCGATCCCAAGCACGGACTTCATCGCGCCGATCTTCGCCGAGTCCACGCGGCTCATCTGGCCGGCGCCGACACCGGTCGTCTGCCCATTGCGCGCGTACAGAATCGCATTCGACTTCACGTGCTTGCACACCTTCCACGCGAACAGCAGATCGCGCATCTCCTGCTCGGTCGGCTTGCGGTCGCTGACGACCTTCAGGTCGGCTTCGGTGAGCGGACGCACGTCATTGTCTTGCAGCAGCACGCCGCCGGAAACGTTCTTGAGCACCCACTTCTGCTCGACGGGCACGACTTCCACCAGCCGCAGGTTCTTCTTGGCTGCGAAAATCTGTCGCGCCTCTTCGCTGAATCCCGGCGCCGCGATCGCTTCCACGAAAAGCTTGGCCATCTCCGTTGCGGTCGCGCCATCAATCGCTCGATTCACGCCAATCACACCGCCAAACGCCGATACCGGATCGCATTCCAGCGCGCGCTTGTAGGCTTCTGCCAGCGTGCTCGCGACCGCCGTCCCGCACGGATTGGTGTGCTTGATGATCGCGCACACCGGCTCCTCAAACTCCTGCGCCAGGTCCCACGCCGCCTGCAGATCGACGATGTTGTTGTAGCTGAGCTCCTTGCCCTGAAGCTGCTTGCCGTTGGCGATGCCTTTGCCCGATCCGTCGGAGTACAGCGCGGCTTTCTGGTGCGGGTTCTCGCCGTAGCGCAGATCAAACGCTTTGCGGAACCAGAGCCGAAGCGTCTCCGGAAATCCGCCGCTGTCGCCCAACTCGAACTTCTCGCCTTCGGGAGCGCAATCCGCTCCAGCGTCGAGGCAATCGCCGAATCGTAGGCCGCGGTGGTCGCAAACGCCTTTTGCGCCAGTCGCCATTTCGTCTTCAGCGACAGCGACCCGCCGCTGCTCTCCATTTCCTTTGCGATCGCTTCGTAGTCTGCGGGCGAGGTCACGATGGCAACGTCCTGAAAGTTCTTCGCCGCCGAGCGCACCATCGACGGCCCGCCGATGTCGATGTTCTCGATGACGTCTTCGAACTCCACGCCCGGCTTGGCGGCGGTCTTCTCGAACGCGTACAGATTCACCACCACCATGTCGATGGGCTGAATGCCATGCTCGGCAACCGCGGCACGATGCTCCGGCTTGCTGCGCATGTGGAGAATTCCGCCGTGCACTTTGGGATGCAGTGTCTTCACGCGGCCGTCGAGCATCTCGGGAAAGCCGGTGAGATCGGAGATGTCTTTCACCGCGATGCCGGAGTCGCGCAGCAGCTTGGCTGTGCCTCCGGTGGAAATCAGTTCGACGCCCATTGCATTCATCCGGCGCGCAAATTCCACCAGCCCGGTCTTGTCGGTGACGCTCAAGATTGCTCGCTGAATCTTTCCCATGATTGCCTTTCTATGATTTTCGCTTCCGCGGTTGTCTATTAAGTCTCACAAATGCAGTATGATAGCGTGAGTGCTGGGCAGCTATTGCCCGTGTTGACTACTCTTCAGAATAACCCATTCACCTACTCGCTCTGTTGCGCATCTAATTGGAGCAGAATGGACGATAGCCGAATCCCCATCGTGATCGCCGACGATCACGCCGTATTGCGCGAGTCGCTGACCGCGTTGCTGCAGTCGCAGCCGGACTTTGAAGTCGTGGGCGCCGCCGCCAACGGCGAGGAAGCAGTGCAGCTCGTGCAGCAGCATATGCCCAAGGTTCTGGTCCTGGACTTGGCGATGCCGGGCAGCGACGGCTTCGAGGTGTTGCGCACCCTGGAGCGGGCCGGAAACCGCGTAGCTTCCGTCGTGCTCACCGGCTCCGACAGCCAGAATGATTACGTGCAGGTGGTGCGGCTCGGCGCCCGGGGATTGGTGCTGAAGGCCGATCAGCCGCAAAAGCTATTCACCGCCATTCGCGCAGTCGCGGACGGAGAGCTGGCGTTCTCTGACGAAATCGCCCACAGCGTGCTCGACGCCATGGTATCGAATCAGCCGACAGCGCCCAGCTCGATGGGTCGCCTGTCCGATCGCGAGCGGCAGATCTCTTACATGGTGGCGCGGGGGATGCGAAATCGCGATATCGCCTCCGACCTGAGCATCAGCGAAAACACCGTCAAACGGCATCTGCAAAGCATCTTCTCGAAGACCGGCTCGCGCGATCGCCTGGAGCTGGCCGTACTGGCGCTGAGCGAAAACGGCAAAGCGGCGTGAAAGCGTTAACCCATCAGAGACACACAGGTACAAAGAAATTTGGAGCGGGCCCTCTGATCAGTCGCCAAGTAATCTTCTTGGGATGAAAATCTGCCCTATGAAGTACCACTCGATTGTCCCCAGCAGTCCCCAGGCGATAACGGCGTAAGGAAGGTTTGCATCAGATCGGAACATCGCTCCAAACGCAATTGCCGAGATAGGAAAGTCCCCCACAAACACGATTGCAAACGGCCATCGCGAAGGACCGTTTAGCAATGGCTGCGGCTGAAGCCAGAAAAGAACCCAAGTCAGTGTGAAAATTGCCAGATGAGTTGCAGGGGCCACAAGTCGCGCCCGACGCAGCGTCATTGATCGACCCAGGGCCTCTGTGTCTGTGTGGTGAATTGCCTTACCTTCCCGCACTGGCCGCCATCTTCTTCACCATGGCGATCACCAGCTTGCGGTCGCTCTCGTTCAGATTGGGCGAGAAGCGGCGGATCTGCGAGAGAAAGCGGACTTCATCTTCGGCGAGTTGCGGCACGGGCTTGCCGCCGTTGTCGGCTGCTGTCTCGCTAAAGAAGCGTGCCAAAGGAAGGTCCATCGCATTGGCAATGCGGGCCAGCGTCTCCAGCGACGGAACGGTGTGGCCATTTTCCACGCGAGACAGGTAACAGCGCAGCAGTCCGGTGCGTTTTTCGATATCGCCCTGCGACATGCCTTTTTGCAGGCGGAAGTTACGGATGGTCTCGCCGATATTCATGAGTGCATTGCATCCTGGGAGAAGATGGCCATTGGGGTTGACTGCATAGTAACCATTGCACGCCATGCTGGCAAGTGAATTCTCGCGTAGGAGTAATCGGCACTCGGCACTTGGCCCGTGCCATCCGCAATTTTCGAGGTAAACGAACTGCGGCCAACGAATCGGCAGGCTTTAGTACGCTTATTTACCCGTTTGCAACCCAAAAACTCTTTCCTCGAATGGCGGGACCTCGGCGGCCCCGAGTGCCGATTGCCGATCGCTACACCAGCGGCAGCTCCATGTAGATCAGCCCTTCCGTCGGCTCCAGCGGCTCGGGACCGACCTCGCGAAAGCCGAACTTGCGATATAGCTCAATCGCGGCTTGCATGGTCGGGCGATACGAATCGAGACGCATCGAGCGGTAGCCCATCTCGCGCGCTTCATCCAGCAAACGCTCCACCAATTTGCGACCCAGTTTGCCGCCACGAAATCCGGGGCGCACAAAAAGCCGCTTCATCTCGCAAGTTCCATCCAGCGGGAATGGCCGCAGCCCGATGCACCCGACCGGCTGGCCCACCACGGTCGCCAGCAGCAGCTTGCCCTGCGGCGGACCGTAATCACCGGGCAGCCCGGAAATTTCGCGGTCGAACTTCTGAAAGCAGTAGTCCTCCGGGAGTTGTGCGCGGTACTCCAGAAACAGATTGCGCACTTGTTCGATTTGATTGGGAGTATTCGCGTTGAGGATGAGGCACATAAAGCAGCAATTAGCGGCGGGCCACGAGCTCCGAGCTGTAACAATTCGAAATTATGCCGAAGCGATACACGGAACCGAAGCTTCTTCCCTTATTCTGGTCAGGCTCGTAGCTCGCAACTCGTAGCTAGTAGCTATTCGCCGCTTTGTGAACCTTCGCGGGATCGAGTTCGATGCTGCTCTCCAGGATCATCTCCACCGAGGAGCCGGTGCCGAGCTCGACCTCGGGACCGCGCGTGAGCAGCACCGTCGCCAGTCCCAGCGCACCGCCAACCCCGGCGCCAATGCCCGCTGCTTTGCCGCCATCGGCGATGGCTCCAATGCCGGCGCCCGTCACCGTCGTCGTCGCGATCGTGGCGGCATCTTTGCCCTTGCCGCCTGGCCCTTCGATGGTTCCCTCTTTCCCGTTCACGGTGTTGCTGCCCGATCCAGGCGTGTTCTGCACAGCTCCAGGGAGCATTATGGTGTAGCCGTTAGGAAAGATCATGGAGGTGAAGCTCATCTGCAATTCAGCGCGGCCCTTCACCCGGCCCGGCCGCACGACGCGATCGATCTGCCCCTGCACGAACGTCCCGGCGGGAATCACGATCTGATTGTTCTGCGTAATGGGAAACGCGGTCTGCGCGTACACCGGATCGCCCGGCCGCGCGCTCTTGGTGTTGACGCCCTGCTTGAGCGTGAGGGGAATCTTTGTTCCCGACGCAACAATTAGCGGAGGCGTAGCGGGAGGATCGGCCTTCGCCTCGGTGGTGACGATGCCGTTGCGCGGCTTCAGTTGCGGTACGTCCTGGCTGGTTTGGGCAACAGCAGCCATGGACAGCACGCCCACGCAGATCAACATAGCCAGCAAGTAAACGAAACGTCTCATGATTCCCCCGTGAGCAACTAGCGATCGGCACTCGGCAAGTGATAACGCTACATGCAGCTGAAAGTCGCGTCGCCACCTGCACCTGATTTACTAATTACTAATTACTAGTTGCTACCTCAATCCATACAGCGCATTCACATGCGCGGTCACCGTGATCTTCTCGGCGCTGAAGCCGGCGGTCGGCGGTGGCGCGGAAGCAGCCTCAGCCTTCATCGCGAACGTCCCTGCCATCGGCCGGATCGGCTGCGGCTCGTAGGTATCCACCGACGCATACGACAACTCGCCCAGACTTCGCCCGCTGGATTGCGCCACCGCATTGGCCTCGTCGCGGGTCTTGCGCAGCGCATCCTCCACGGCTTTGATCTTCGCCGAATCCATGTTCTCCAGCATGTAGCTGATCGACGTGTTGGTGACCTCCAGCGTTCCCAGGCCCTCCGAGATCGACCCGATCTTCGTGAAGTCCTTCACCTTGACGCCGATGTTCGCCTCAACGCGATAACCGACCAGTTTTTGCTGGCCGTTGTTGTAGTCATACGCGGGCTGGGTGGCGAAGCGGCTGAACTGCGCGTCCTTGGGATCGATCCCGTTCGAGCGCAACAACTGCCGGACTTGCTCGGCCACCTGGGTCGCCTTCTGCATGGCATCGGGCAGTTTCTTTTCCTGGGCCGCGATGTTGAATTGCACCAGAGCCGTGTCAGGCTCTGACTCGAATTTGCCATCCGCTCCTACCCAGATGGTGTTGGGAATCGGAGCCGCGGTCCGGTCCTGCGCGATGGCCGGCACCACGGCCAGCAAGCCGGCAAGAACGGCAGCATCGCAGCGAGAAATAAGCTTCGTTTTTGCATCACAATTTTGAGACGCCTCGCCGCTCAAAGAGTAAGCTGACCGTGCTCACAGTTCAAGCCATCCGGACCGCATTCGAACTCGGGCCAGAATTACCCGTACAATGAGGTATCGCCTTGCAACGTTTCGGCGTTCGCAGTGTCGGATCGGGATACTCTCTGATGGACAAGTTCGTTGTTCGCGGCGGCACGCCGCTGCTGGGCACGGTGCGCATCAGCGGCGCGAAAAACGCCGCGCTGCCCGCGATGGCCGCAGCCCTGCTCACCGAAGAGCCGGTCATTCTGGAAAACATTCCCCAGGTGCGCGACATCGAGACCGAGCGCCGGCTGCTGGCTGCCATGGGCGCCGAAGTCGAACTCGGCTACGGCCGCGCGCATCATCGCACCACCATCTGCTGCCGCGATCTGGCGAATCCCGAAGCTTCCTACGAGTTGGTCAAAACCATGCGCGCCTCCACGCTGGTGCTGGGGCCGCTGGTGGCGCGAATGGGCCATGCGCGCGTCTCGCTGCCCGGCGGTTGCGCCATCGGAGCGCGGCCCATCGATCTGCACCTGAAGGGCCTGGAGAAGCTGGGCGCGAAGATCACGCAGGAGCACGGCTACATCGAAGCCCGCGCCGAACGGCTGAAGGGCGCGCGCGTGGTCTTCGAGAAAATCACCGTCACCGGGACCGAAGACCTGCTGATGGCCGCGACGCTAGCCGAAGGCGAGACCGTGCTGGAGAACTGCGCGCGCGAACCGGAGGTCGTCGATCTCGCCACGCTGCTGAACAAGATGGGCGCACGCATCGAAGGCGCCGGCACGCACACCATGCGCGTGCAAGGTGTCGAGAGGCTCGCGGAGCGCGCCATCGCATCATTCCCGATCGCATCGAGGCGGGGACGTTCGTCATTGCCGGCGCGCTCACCGGCGGCGACCTGATGGTCACGGCTGCGAGCCATTGCACATCGACGCCCTGCTGCAGAAGCTGCAGGAGTGCGGCGTCACCGTGCGCACCAACGGCGAGTCGGTACGCGTGATGAGCGACGCGCCGCTGAAGTCCGCCGACATGGCGACGAAGGAGTACCCCGGCTTTCCCACCGACATGCAGGCGCAGTTCATGGCGCTGGCGACACAGGCGGACGGCGCCAGCATCATCACCGAGAACATCTTCGAGAACCGCTTCATGCACGCGCAGGAGCTCGTCCGCATGGGCGCGAACATCAAGATCGAAGGCAATCGCGCGGTGGTGCGGGGGAAGACGCCGCTGAGCGGAGCCGCGGTGCAGGCCAGCGATCTGCGCGCCTCGGCCTCGCTGGTGCTGGCCGCGCTGGTCGCCGAGGGCGAAACCATCATCGACCGCGTCTACCACATCGATCGCGGCTACGAGCGCATCGAAGAAAAGCTGCGCGGCGTGGGCGCCCAGATTCGCCGCATCGGCGAGCTGCTGCCGCGTCGCGTCGCCACCCCGGCGGTCGCAAGCTAGCAAAACGAGCAATTCGAGATTCCAACGAAATTGCAACCTCGCAGAGCCCGTTCCGGGCTCTTGACAGCTCATCCTGATCCGCCCCGCGGTGGCCGACGCCGATTGCCGGCTACCAGTCGTCACAGCCGCATGTGATCCATGTCGCAGCCCTGTCGCTCGTCTTCCGCGACTCTAGATGTGAGGGAACCGTACACATGCAAGGAAACGAGAAGGTAATCGCGCGCCTGAACCAGGCGCTGCACGACGAAATCTCCGCGACGGTGCAGTACATGGTACAGGCGGAGATCTGCGAAAACTGGGGTTATGGACGGCTGGCCGGCATCACGAAGTCGCGGGCTATCGAAGAGATGAAGCATGCGGAAGCGCTGATCGAGCGGCTGCTGTTCCTCGACTCCATGCCCAAGGTCGACCTCACGCTCACGCCAACGCTGGGCAAAGACGTGCCGCAGCAGTTTGAAGCGGGCCTGGCGGACGAGACGGGCGCGATTCGCGAGTACAACGAAGCGGCTGAAATTTGCCGCGAGGCGGGAGACTCCGGCACGAAGGACCTGTTCGAGCGCCTGCTGCACGACGAAGAGCGCCACGCCGATTTCCTCGAAGCACAGTTGACGGCCGTCAAGCAGATGGGCATCGGCGCCTATCTGGCACAGCAGATGAGCAAGTGAGACAAAGCAGGTCGGCGCCGCACGGCGTTACAATGCCGTCGTGCGTATGACCTGCTTCGCCTTCGGCGCTTTGAGTGTCTTGCTTACATGCGGTCCGGGCGTCTTTGCGCAGAGCACGCAAGCACCGACCGGAGAAAGCACGTCTCGTCCGCAGACTCCGGACGCTCCGCCCACGCCGCCTGATGCTCCAAATCCGGCCAACGACGGCAGCGGGACCTCGCCTCCCGCGAGTTCGAAACCTAAGCGAACGCTGAACAAGCTCGACCCTCACTGCATCGATGCTATCTTTCACACCTGCTGGTCGGCTCCCGCCGGCAACGCCGAAAAGGCGGTGTCCGAGGATGAGCGACAAGCGGCGGAGGACATTCAGGTCGGGTATTACTATCTGCAGGACAAGAACTATCGCGCTGCGGAGTCGCGCTTGCGGGAAGCGGTGCAGCTCAGCCCGAAGTCAGCAGCGGCATTCGTCGGACTAGCCCAGGCGCAACAGAAGCTTGGCAAGCGCGACGACGCTCGCCGGAATTACGAGGCGTACCTGGCACTGGAGCCAAATGGCCCCGATTCGGAAAAGGTAAAGAAAGCCTTGGCACAATTGAAGTAAAGCGGCCCTTCGCCGCACGAGCCGCCCTTCGCTACTTCTTCTTCACCGCGATCACGTTGTCGTCCGGGTTGCGGTCGATCAGCTTATCCACCGGGTCAATACCGGCCTTCGCCGGAACGCCGTCCACTGTCAGCGTGAGATCGGTTTTGTCCTGATCGATTTTCTGCCGCTCGAGATAGAGATACTTGCCATTGCTGTCGAGGACCCCGATATCGATCATGTCATTCACCGGAATCGTATGCTCCTGACCGCGAGCGTCGGCGCGGAACTTCTTGGACTCGACCACGAGATGCACCTGGTACTTGCCGTCCGGCTCCTTCACGTATTCGGCTGAGAGCGCGCGATTGTCGTACACCGTGATGTTCTGGAACAGATCAGCGAACAGATACTGATACTGCGGCGGCGTGACCTTACGGAATTCGTTCTCCAGGTCGAGCGACGTCGGATACGGCGGACCCTTGAAGGCGTACTGCTTCAGGAACGCGCGAATCGCTTCGTTGACCTTGTCCTCGCCGATGTAATCCTGCAGCGCGTACATCACCAGCGAACCTTTGCGGTAGTGGATGTAGCCCTGGTTAGGATCAACGCGGTACAGCGGATTCTCTTCGTTGCGCTCGGTTCCGCGGCCGCTCAAATAGCGGTCGAGCTCAAAGCGCAGGAAACGCTTCATCGATTCCGGGCCGAAATGGTGCTTCATCACCATGAGCGCGGTGTACTGCGCCATGGTCTCATCGATCGAGGTCGCGCCCTCGACGTAAGCGGAAATCGCCTGGTGCGCCCACCACTGGTGGCCGGTCTCGTGCGCGGTCACGTAGAACGGCAGGTTCACCGCATCGGGCTTGTCGCTGAGCTTGGTGAGGAAGCCGATGTTCTCTGAAAACGGAACCGTATTCGCAAACGATTCGGCGAAGTTGCCATAGCCCGGGAACTCGATGATGCGCAGTTGATGGAACTGGAAGGGGCTGAAGTTCGCGCTGCAATACGCCAGCGTCTCCTTCATGCTCTGCATCATGGTGTCGAGATCGAACTCGTGGCCCGGCTGGTAGTAGATTTCCAGGTTGACGTTCTGCCACTTGTCGCGGCGCACGGCATAGCGCGCCGACTGGATCGAATAGAGGTTCAGGATGGGCGCGTCCATCTTGTAATGGAAGTAGCGCCGTCCGTTCTCCGTCCATTCCTTCTGCAAATATCCCGGCGCAATGGCGATCTGGTCGGGGCTGGTGCTCAGCGTGGCTTCGAAGTTAATCCAGTCGGCATCAAAACTGCCGCTGTTGTAGCGGCGAGCGGCGACGTCCTCCAGCTTCGGCAGGCGTCGCGGCTTGTCCAGGCCGTGCTTGTGACGCGTACTGTCATCGGTCAGCTCGATGTTCGGCGAATATCCGATGTACGGCAGGTAGCTATCGGTGATGAAGCTGCCGTTCTCGACGATGTCGGTGTTGGGCGCGGAATTCTCGAAGCCGGGATTGTCGTATTGCAAAGCGAAGTCGAGCTGCACTTGCTGATGCGGCGCAAGCGGCGCCTGAAGCTTGTAGAGGTAGAAGCCGTGCGCCGGATCTTCGATGATAGCGGTCTGCCCTCCCTCAAAGCTCAGGCGATTGACCTTTATGTGCGGACGCGGCAACGGCGCAAGATTTCCCGGCCAGATGGTGAGCGCAACCTGGTTGATGTCAGAGTCGGTCTTGTTCTCCAGCAGCATGGTTCCGCTGATGGCAACCGAGCGCTTCTCGGGATAGAAATCCACCTCGGTGTTCACGTCGGTGATTTGCGGCTGCGGCAAGGAGAAATACTGCTGGTATTTCTTCTCGTACTGCGCGCGCGCTTCGTCCACCTGGAACCTGCTGCGATAAGGATTGAGGACGTGGGTGTTGTAGAAAATAAATCCGCCGACGCCAAGCATCAGCGCCGCGCAGACCGTTGCTCCCGCCAGGGTCGTCGACGACAGCCGCGCACGCGCGAGGCTTCGGCGCGTTTGCCAGTTGGTGTCGGTGCCGCGCACCCATAGCAGGTTGGTCACGATCGCCAGCAGCACCGCGCCGATGCCCCAATACAAACGGAACCAAATGAGCGGTTGCAGGAACGGACCGTAGCCGTTGATGTCGGAGTAGGTGACGGGTGGCGTCTCGCCGAAGCGATAGAGATAATCCTGAAAACCGGCCGGGGGCAGCGCGATGGTCGCGACGATGTACAACACCATCACGAAATGCCCGAGGTACTTGTTGTTGACCAGCGTCTGGATGAAGATTGCCAGCACGCAGAGAATCCACAGCTGGGTCAGGCGGTTTAGAAACAGCTCGCGGAAGTACAGGCTGAATTGAAAGTGGTAGTAGCCCTGCGCCAGTTGCACGATGACGCCGGCAGCGAAGATCGTGAGCACAACCAGAACCTGCACCAGCATCAGCGCGAAGAGCTTGGAGCAGAACAAGACCCAGCGTTGCAGCGGCAGCGCATCGACCACCTGATTGAGCTGCGCGTCGCGCTCGCGCCACACCAGCTCGCCCGAGTAGAAAATGATGATAGCGATGGCGAAGATCAGAAAACCCGCGCTCGCCATCAACAGCATCATGTGCGTGACGGGATAGGTGTGCGCTTCCTGCGGGCTCATCAGCCCCGAAGCCGCAATAATGGAGAAGAGAAATCCCGCCAGCATCAGCACCACGAAGAAGACATTCTTGGTCGTCTCGGTGAACTGAATCCAGGTCAGCGAGACGAGTTGGCGAAACGAGGCGGCGGAAGAGAACGAGGGATGCGCGATGGGCAGCGTCTCAGTGGCCGAAATTGCATCATTCTCTTCGAGAGTCTTTCGCGACTTGCCTCGCTCTGAGGGATAGGCAAACGCGAACTTCACGTAGGCAACGATCCAGAAGATAGCTCCCACGCCCAGCCACAACGCGCGATTCGCCAGCAGGATTCCGCCGAGTGGAATGAGCTGCGTGTTGCGCTCGTAAGGCGTCCAGTAGCGAGTGACGCGATCAATCGCGGCTCCGCCCAAGGGATCTCCTAATGCCGCCTTCAGACTGGTGGCTAAGCCGGCACCCGAGGCTTGGGCAATCGTGAAATAAGCGATCAGCACCAGCACTCCGGCGACATAGACGGGCAGCATCTTGCGCGTGAGTGCCGCCAGCGCGAAGAAAATCGCGGTAAGGAAAATCAGGTTCGGCAGGACGTTGATGAAGTAGGGCTGCAGATAGGCCAAAAGCATCTGCGGGCCCATTCGCGTCTTGTCGATCCACGGGAGCAGAGTGCCAATCCACGCCCCTAGGCCCACGCTGCTGAAGATAACGATCTGCAGTGCAACAGCAGCGAGAAAGCGCCCGCCGAGATAATCCAGCTTGGTGATGGGCGCGGTGTAGAAGAACACGGCGGAGTTGCTGTCGATGTCCTGATAGGTGGCCTGACCGGCAATCGCGGCCGTGATCACGATGCCGAAAAAGCAGATGTATGTGATGATGCCGTTCAGCGCGTACGGCGAGTTCAGCAGAATTTTGCCGCCGGTACCGAAGTCAACGCTGGAGCCGGGGATGGCGCCGCCCGACATCAAGGCGAAGAGCAATCCCAGCGCGAAATACACGACGAAATAAACGTAGGTCGAGACCCTGCGCAGACGCTGCCGAAGGTCGAAGAGGAAGATGGCGGCGAGCATGGCTTAGTTCGCCGCCCCGTAGTTGAAGCCTTTGATGGTCGCGAAGTAGAGATCTTCGAGATCCGGCGTCACCGGCTCGAATCCGGGCTCGGGAATGTCATCGTGCAGAACATGCAGCACGTTGCGGCCGCCGAACAGGTGCATGGAGATGACCTGGAAGCGCTGCTGATAGTCGGCGACCTGCGAGCGCTCGATCGGCTTTCGCCATACCCGGCCGTTAAGTTGTGCAACCAACGCAGTCGGTTCGCCAGCGGCATGCACGCGTCCTTGATGGATGATGGCCATGTTGCGGCAGAGATCGCTCACGTCGGAGACGATGTGGGTGGAGAGAATCACAACCACGTTCTCGCCGATAGCGCTCAGCAGGTTGTGAAAGCGCACGCGCTCTTCGGGATCGAGGCCCGCGGTAGGCTCGTCGACGATAATGAGTCGCGGATTGCCCAGCAGCGCCTGCGCGATGCCGAAGCGCTGCTTCATGCCGCCGGAGAAGCTGCCCAGCGCCTTGTTGCGATGGTCCCATAGGTTCGTCTGCTGCAGCAGCGCGTGAACGATGGCGCGCCGCTCTTTCGCGTTCTCAATGCCCTTCAGCTCTGCGAAGTGCGTGAGCAGCGTCTCGGCTGTGACCTTCGGATACAGTCCGAACTCCTGCGGCAGGTATCCGAGCAGCCTGCGGACTTCATCTTTTTGGCGCAACACGTCGATGCCGTCGAGCGTAGCACTGCCGCTATCGGCTTCCTGTAACGTTGCCAGTGTGCGCATCAGCGTGGACTTCCCCGCCCCGTTCGGGCCGAGCAATCCAAACATACCTTGCGGGATAGACAGCCAAACATCTTGCAGCGCCTGCGTGCCGCCGGGATAGCGTTTGGAGAGACCTTCAATTTGTAGTTGCATGAGGCTTCTGACACTCTATACGCATGTGGATCGCCAACGGTTCCGCGTTCAGTCCGGCACCGGCTCGACGCGCTCACCGTAATTTACAAAACTTATGTTTTCTTAACAGACAGCGCATTTACCTTAGTACCTGGAGTATGTCAGGGTTCGCGCAAACACGCCTAAGATTTCTCGCCTTCCTCGCCGTTCTTTTCTTCGGCTTGTTTGCCTTTGCGGGCTACGCGCAACAAACCAGCGCCGCGCAGGATTCGTCCGCGCCCAAGCGGGCGCGGGTCGTCGGAGCGGTCAAGTCAATCGATGGCAACGTCGTTACACTGGCTACCGACAGCGGCTCCGAAGTCAAGGTCACCATTGCGCCGGCGACTCGCCTGGTGCGCATGGAACCGGGGCAGACCGATCTCAAGAATGCTACTCCGATGATGCTGGTCGATATCCAAGTCGGTGACCGCCTGCTTGTGGGAGGCGCCTCTTCGGATGACGGCAAGTCGGTGATGGCGACAACTGCCGTGGTGATGAAAAAGTCTGATGTCGCCGAGAAGCAGCAACACGACCGTGAGGAGTGGCAGAAGAATGGCGTCGGCGGTGTAGTGAAAGCCGTCGATCCTGCGACGGGAATCATCACTCTCTCGACAGGAACATTAGGCGCGCCCAGCACGCTGGCTGTGAAGGTCTCGAAAGACACGATTATCCGCCGCTACGCGCCCGACTCCATCAGGTTCGACGATGCCAAGCCGGGCACACTCGACCAGATCAAACCCGGCGATCAGCTGCGCGCGCGCGGCACCAAGAGGGAAGACGGAAAAGAACTGGCTGCGGCCGAGATTGTCTCCGGAACCTTCCGCAGCATTCCGGGAATGGTGGTCTCCACCGACGCCGCTAACAAGACCATCACGGTGACGGACCTCGCCAGCAAGCGGCCGGTGACGCTGAAGACCGGACCCGACTCGCAGATGCATCAACTGCCGGCGATGTTCGCGCAGCGCATTGCTGCGAGATTGAAAGGCGGAGCAGCCGGAGGACCCGGCCAAGGCGCGCCGCGTGGTGGTGCGCCTTCGCGCGCGCAAGGCGGCGAAGGCCTGCCGGGGGGTGCGCCGGGAGCTGGTGGCCCGCGTCCGGGCGGCACTCCTGACTTTCAGCAGATGCTGAACCGCATGCCGGCCGTCAGCTTGGGCGAGCTTACGAAGGGCAGCGCGGTGATGATTGTCGCTACCGAAGGCACGGAGCAAACTCCCTCCACTGTCATCATTCTGCTCAGCGGCGTCGAGCCGATTCTTACCGCCGCCTCGCCTGTGCAGGCCAGCTCCATTCTTTCGCCCTGGAACCTGTCCACCGGGGCAAATGCTGGAACGGGCGACACGCCTTGAGGGAATACATATATTTCATCCTGAAACTTGCAGGTTCGGCATTCATGTGTACAGCGCGGGTGAAGCACGCCTTCAGGGGTGCAAGCAAATCCTTAGGGAGCGGCTTCAGCCGCTGAGGTGATGATGACGCATGTACCTCAGCGGCTAAAGCCAGCCTCAAACAATCGATCGAGCTGCGCGCCTGAAGGCGTGCTCCACCGTGCTTTCATCGGTTTCCGTGTTTACCTACTCCCAGTCGTTTTGTCTCTTTGCTTGTTATTCGCGTTAGGCGCGTCGGCGCAAACCGGTTCGAGCGGCACGCTCCGCGGGCGCGTCACCGATCCTTCCGGCGCCGTGGTTCCACAAGCGACGGTGACGGTGAAAGGCGCTGACGGCAAGTTGGTCAGCCTCAAGACCGATCAGCAAGGCGCGTTTTCGGTTCGAGGGCTGGCTGCCGGCACCTACGAGGTCACCATCGACGCCAAGGGTTTTTCGGAGGACGACGAGCCTGGAGTGGAAGTGGCCGCCGGCCAGACGCAGGACCTCGACATCAAGCTGCAGATCGCGGTCGAACAGCAACACGTCGAAGTGCAGGAGGAGGCGCCTCAGGTCAGCGTCAATTCGGAGAGCAGCGCGGGAACGATTGTCCTGAAAGGTAAGGACCTCGATGCGCTGTCGGACGATCCCGACGAGTTGCAGTCGGAGCTGGAGGCGCTTGCTGGACCGTCGGCCGGACCCAACGGCGGCCAGATCTACGTGGATGGATTCACCGGCGGACAGCTGCCGCCGAAATCGGCGATCCGCGAGATTCGTATCAATCAGAACCCCTTCTCCGCTGAGTACGACAAGCTGGGCTACGGACGCATCGAGATCTTCACCAAGCCCGGCACCGATCAGTTCCATGGCCAGGCGCTGGTGAATGGCAACTCGTCGGCATTCAATTCGCTCAATCCATTTATCGATGAAACGCCGAGCTACTATTCCGAGATTTTCAACGGCAACCTCAGCGGACCGTTGGGCAAGAAGGCGTCGTTCTTCTTCACCGTGCAGCAGCGCAACATCGACAACGTGAGCGTGGTGGTGGCGCCGGAGGTGTTGGGTCCGGGCAATGTCGCCATGCCCTACACGACGGCCGTGCCCAGCCCCTCGAAGCGGCTGAATATCAGCCCGCGCGTGGACTTTCAACTTACCCCCAGCAACACGCTGACGATTCGTTATCAGTACTCGCGGAACACGCAGGACAACGGTGGCATCGGCGGGTTCTCGCTGCCGTCGACGGGCTTCAACACGCACAGCACGGAAAACACGTTGCAGATCACCGATACGCAGATCATCAGCCCCACGATGATCAACGAGACGCGCTTCCAGTACATCCGCGACAGCGACACGCAGTTGCCGCTCAGCCTCGACCCTTCACTGGTCGTCCAAGGCGCGTTTACGGGGGGAGGCAGTTCGCTCGGCACCAGCATCGGCAACCAGGACCACTACGAGCTGCAGAATTTCACGTCTATCGCGCATGGCAAACACTTCCTCAAGTTCGGCGGAAGGCTGCGCGGGACACTGTTTTCCAGCAACGAGGATTCCGGCTTCAACGGCTCCTACACCTTCTCCTCGTTCAACGCATATCAGATCACCGTCAACGGCCTGGCCGCAGGACTATCGCCCGAGCTGATTCGGATGATGGGCGGGGGCGCGAGCCAGTTCGTGCTGGTCTCCGGCTTGCCGCTCTCCGACGTATCCATGATCGATGTCGGCCTGTATGCGCAGGACGACTGGAAGATTCGTCCCAACTTTACGCTGAGCTACGGCCTGCGCTACGAAACGCAGACCGGCATTCCTTATGAGGGCAATTGGGCGCCGCGCATCAGCCTCGCCTATGGACTTGGCCATAGCAAGCAGCCGAAGACCGTGCTGCGCGCCGGCTATGGCATTTTCTACGATCGCTTCGCCTACGACTACCTGCTGCAGGCCGAACGCTTCAATGGTGTGACGCAGCAGCAATACGTGGTGGCGAATCCCGATTTTTATCCGCAGATTCCGACCCCGGCACAGTTGTCGATGCTGGCCACCAACTCTCCCACCAGCTACCAGGTCGCCAACAATCTGCACGTGCCTTACACGATGGAGACGGCGTTTAGCGTCGAGCAACAGGTGACCAAGCACGCGACCGTCTCGGTCACCTACTTGAACTCGCGCGGCATTCATCAGTTGATTCTGCGTAACGCCAACGCGCCTTTGCCGGGAACCTATCCGCCCAGCGATGTGCGGCCGCT
Organism: uncultured Acidobacteriaceae bacterium; assembly: GCA_963747045.1. GTDB lineage: Bacteria > Acidobacteriota > Terriglobia > Terriglobales > Acidobacteriaceae > Bog-257. Next base: position 72,406 of record CAVVDN010000006.1, read on the forward strand.
CGGCAACAACGACAACGTTTATCAGTACAACTCCGGCGGCGTGTACGAAGAGAACCAGCTGATCACAAATGTTCGCTACGCGCTGGGCTCGAAGATTTCGCTGTTTGGTTTTTATGCGCTGACCTTCGCCAACAGCGATCTCGGTTCGGGCCAGGCGATCACCATCGCGTCGATGGGCGCGGGCGCCGGCGGTTTCGGAGGGGCGTTCGGCGGCAACGGCGTGGGCACAGCGGAATTCGTCTCGAATTCCTACGACCCCAACCAGGATTATGGCCGCGCCGCATTCGATGTGCGCAACCGCGCGTTCATCGGCGGCACCATCACGATGCCGTATGCGCTGAGGCTCAGTCCGTTCATCCTCGCGGATTCGGGCGCGCCGTTCAACATCATCGTGGGCCAGGACCTCAACGGCGACTCGATCTTCAATGATCGCCCGGGGCTGGCGACGACGCCGGGCCCAGGTCGAGTCGTAACTCCGTACGGGACCTTCAGCCCGGTACCGCAGGCCGGCCAGCCGCTCACTCCTATCAACTATGGAGGCGGACCAGCTCTGTTCACGCTGAACCTGCGACTCAGCAAAACGTTTGGATTGGGGCCGGTGGTAAAGGGTGGAAGCGGATCAGCAGGCGGGCCCAGGGGCGGACCGGGCGGCGGCGGCGGACACGGTGGTGGGGGCCTCGGTCCGCGCGGACTCAGCGGCGGAGGAGGCAGTCCCTTCACCTTCGGCAGCGAGACCAGCCACAAATACAATCTGACGTTCAGCGTCAGTGCGCGCAATCTGCTGAACAATGTGAATTACGGACCGCCGGTCGGCAATCTTAATTCGTCGATCTTCGGCCTTTCCAATTCGCTGGCGGGAGGACCGTTTTCCTCTGGCTCGGCGAACCGGCGCATCGATCTGCAAATGCTGTTCTCGTTCTGAGTGAACAACAAGCGAATTCACCACGGGAGCCCGGGTTTTCAGTTCAAAAAAATTCCGTGTCTTCCGGGTTTCCGTGGTGAAAATGGATTTTTGTGTTCGCTGAAACTACCGCATCTGCTGGAAGAAGCGGGCGTGCTCGGCGAGTATGCGCTGCTTGGCTTGCAGATCAGGTTCGAGCGTCCAAACTCCTTCTTCGTGCGTTCCGCCGAGCAGAATGCCGTCGCTGCGCGGGAACATGTACAGGTCCGGCGGGATGGTGCAGTAGTCGATCTCGGCTTGCGGCAACAACACCGTGAGCTGGCCCTTGATCGGCGTCAACTGTTCGTCGCCAAACAGCGCCTTCGCGCCCAGCCCGGTACAGTTCACGATCACGCGCTCGGGAAGCGTCTGCAGCTCGGCAAGGCTGTGGAACTCCTGCACTACGATGCGACCGCCAGCCAGGTGAAAATCGTCCGTCACCGCAGGCAGGTAGCGGTTGGGCTCGATGATCATGGTGTCAAACTGAAGCACGTAGGGAAACGGAAACGGATTCTCTGCGGCGTTCAGGTAGTGCATTTCGGCAAACAGGTCATGCAGCGGGCCATCCGGGCTGTGTAGACCGCCGCTCGGGATGGGTTCAGTGTCCATCCAGAAATTCGGCAGCCAGCGAATTCCGTAACGCGGGCCAACCATCAGTTGAAACCGGCGATTCGCGATATGGCAGGCTTCCACGAATTGCGGCATAAACCCGGGTGCGATCTGGTCGCGACCGAAGACGTAGGCCGGCGACCACTGCGCGCCTGCGATGTTGGAAGTCGTGTTCGGAGGCAGGTCCTTGGCGTAGATCGTGACCGTGCAGCCGCGCTCCTGCAACAAACGTGCGGTCGCAAGGCCGACCGCGCCGCAGCCGAGTACAGCAATGCTCTTCTCGCCCGTAGCATCGACCTCGCGACAGGCCAGCTCGCCCGTGCCCCACGACAACGTGACGCCGCCACCACCGTGGCCATAATTGTGGACGACGAGTTTCTCGTCGATCTTCTGAGCACTGACGACAAAGCCCGATGGCCGGAATGGCCGCAAGCCAACGACGGTGCGAATCTCGCGGTCGGGAGCGACGTTGACCTTCGACAGCTTCAGCAGCGGAGAGGGCGCGAGAGCCGTGCTCGCCTGCGAGATGCGCCTGGCGGCACAGCCCTCAAGCGTAGCCGCACCCGCCATGGCTAACAGCGCCTGAAGTGCCGAACGGCGATCCATGCGGGCAAAGTATAGTCGCCGGCAATGGCCGGCATCCTAGAATCGTGGCCGGCGTCACTCGCGAGGAACCGACTAAGGCAACAAAAGCATCCCGTTTCGAAGCGCGGGGAACGTCAGCCGTAGCGCGAGCCTTCAGGCTCGCGTCCGGGGGCGCATGCCCTTAGGCTTTCGGCCAATGCTATCGGTGTCGCCGACTAAAAGACGGCTTGATCTTCAAAGAGAGCTGCTGACGCGGCGCTGAAGCGCCCCTCTACCCGGGCCCGGCCCAGCCCGCCGCCGTCCCTCACTTCGCTTGCAGCCGCGACTTGATTTCCTGCTCCACGGTCGGTATCTGGACTGCGCCGACATATTTCGCCGCAATCTTGCCGTCGCGGCCTATGAGGAAGCTCACCGGCAGTCCAAGCACGCCGCCATAAGATTGCGCCAGCTTGTCCGTGCCGACCGCAACCGGATAGTTCATCTTGAACTGCTGGTAAAACGTGCGCACCGGCTCCGGACCGTCATCCATCGAGATGCCGAGAATCTGGAAGCCCTGCGGACCGTAGCTGTCCTGCCACTGCACGAAGTTGGGTATCTCGGCGCGGCAGGGCGTGCACCAGGTCGCCCAGAAATTCAGCAGCACGACCTTGCCGCGATAGCTGGATAGCTCCAGGGGATGGCCGTTGATGTCCTGCAGCGAGAAGTCCGGCGCGCTGCTGTGCACGGTGCCCGGCCGGGCATTGCCCGGTTCCGTCGAGCTGTGACAACCAGCGAGACAAAGCACCACCACCACCATCACCGCAGCCAGCGCATAAGAGCGAAACTTCATTCAACGACCTCCGGGAAAATCCGATGAACGCCTCTCCACAATACCTTAAATACGGCTTCTTTCTCTCGACCGAAGGGCTCTTACGAGTTGTCTTGACACAGGCGATGGCTCGCGACACAATCCCGCGTTGTGAGCTGCCGGATTACAGCTTCCTGCTTCCGTTACCCGACATATCGGCGGGATGCCGTAATCTGCGTCTTGATGCCCGCGATATTTCTGGTCCTTCCACTGACCCTCGCGTCGCAGAATTCGTCCCAAAGCGAACGTCCCAAGCTGCCGTACAACATGATGGGTCTGGGCCACGATGAAATCGACGCCTACGACAGCAAAGCTGAACCGGTAGCTGATGCCACCGCGGCCCTCGTGGCTATGAACCGTACGGGCTGGGAACTGATCCACGAGAATTTTCCCCGAATGGGTGCCGAATCCGCAGGAGAAGCCAAGCGCGTACATCCCGAAGATCCGATGGACGCGCACTTCTTCGCCAGCTACGCCAACGAGGATGCGACCTTCAGTCCCATTCCTTTGTTGAGCGCAATCGCTTCCCTGCCGGCATCGGAGGTTTCGGTCCGCCTCAGAACGATCCACGACGAAGCCGTGCAGGCGATAACGCCAGATAGCTTCTCCGAGTGGAAGCTGGAAGACCTGCGCCGCAGAGTGGAGTCGCTCACCAACGCCGCCAAGACGACGCAGGGCGTGAAATACCGCACTCCGAAATCTGGCTTGTCGTTCGCACAAGCGAGCCGCCTCTACGCCATGACGCTTGCGTTGCTGCGAATGGAAAACAAGTGGGCGGGCAAGGCTGATTCGCCGCCTCCCAACATGGCTGATTTCACCAGCCGACTCCGTCATCAACTGCCCCGCCTCGTCCGCGACGGCGAAACCGCCGGCTTCTTCTTCTATCGCCCGGGTACGGTAAGTCACGCGCTCTCCAAAAAGGACTTCGAAGAGCGCGCAGACGTAGTTCTGCTGTCACGCGCGGGAAACGTTTTTCGCGTCCAGCAGTTTCCGGTTTATCTCACGGTCAATCAGAAGGAGTGGAGTCCGGCCTGGATCGAGGCGAAGGACGAAGCTTCGGACAGCACGCTTCTGGCGCGCAAGTTTGAGCACGACTGGACGCGGCTCGACGGTCCCTATCTGTGGTATCTCCCCGATCAACTGAACGGACAAGTGCTCTACCGGGCCACCGTCGAATTCGCTTCCGATCAGATCGTAATTGAAGCCGAACGCGACATTGAGAGCCGTGGCGCCGTCAAGCGGGCCGAGCGGCCGCGCGATTACGATCCGCTGCGCATGACTCCTTTTTCGCCGGGTACCGATGCCGCTGCGCTGCCGTCCAGCCCGCTGTCGATTGAATCTCCCGCCGTCGACGTGCAGCTGGCAACGTTCAAGCGTCCGCCGCGCTATTTCTCGAATTCCTTCCGCGCCTGGTGCGCCTATGGCATTTCCACTTCGGGGCTGGCTTCCGATGGCCGAACCTGGGTCTCGATAGCGCCCGATCAACCCCGCCCGTCATCCGTAAGTGCCGGCCCATCCAGAGTCTCTGGATCCACGGCACACGTCCAGCCACCCGCGCAACAGTAGCCCAGTCTGCAACTCCAACCGGAACAACTCCGTTGTGAGCCGCTGAATCATACGTCTTGTTCCTCCGGGTCGCGCAAGGGCACCAGACAAGGTGTGAATTACGAATCCAAAGCGAGCTTCGTCGGGTCGCCCAGAACAAAGTGGAGTGGGTGTCTATGTCTCGGTTACGCAATGCGGCAGCATTTCTTGGCCTGCTGTCCCTTTTGATTGCCGCCGGATGTGGCGGTGGAAGCACAAACAATACCAGCGGAAACGGCGGTAGCGGCGGCAGTGGTGGCAGTGGTGGTAGCGGAGGCGGCGGCGGATCAACCGCGCCAACCGTGACCAGCTTCGCCTTGGCGCCCACCCTGGTTGCTCCCGGTGAATTCGTTAACTTTTCCTGGGCGACGAGCAACGCAACCGCGTTCAACGTCACTCCCGCCATCACCAACGACGACGAGATGACGCTGCCCTTGTCGGCTACGGCCTATTCGTACAACACCCAGGGGATGACACAGACGACCGCATTCCAGGCCGTCGCCAGTAACGGCAGTATGATGTCCACCCCGGTGGCCGCCACCCTGACCGTCGTGCCCGTGATGTTAAGCGCATCCGCCAACATGGTCCTGGCCGGCCAGCAGGTGACTCTTACCTTCAGCGGGCCGAACAATGGCAGCACGATGTGGCAATTGACCGAGAGCACGAGCAACAACCCCATCTCGCTCACGCCTGCGAGTTGCACTGGAAACACCTGCTCGGGCACCTATCAAACCGGGCCGCTAAGCGCGAACACGACGTTCCAGGTGTCAATCCAGGGTCCGTCGCCGACCGGGGGCCAGGCTTTTTCGCAGCAGGTAATGGTCGCCGTCGATGCGCCAACCACGCTGACCTTCACGGCGTCGCCGCAGACCGTGCCGCCGGGTGGCAATACCCCCGTCACGCTGTCATGGACGACGGCCAATGCGGCTACGGTCAGCATCGACCAGGGGGTGGGACAAGTCGCCCCGCCGCTGCCGGTGAATATGGGCTCGTACTGCTGCGTTCATCCTACGCAGACCACCACCTATACGGCGACGGCAACTTCCATCTATCCTGGCGCTCCGCCGGTCATGGCAACGGCCACCGTAACCGTGAGCACGGGTGGCTTAACCAACCTCAACCACATCATCTACATGATTCAGGAGAACCGCGCCTTCGACAACTACTTCGGCGAATTGGCGGAGTATCGCGTCAACCATCAGCCTCCGATTCAGGGTGCACAGCTGAGCGACGTCAACGATCTGCACACTCTGCCCTCGAATTACCAGATCTGTAATCCGCAGGGAAATTGTTTCGGGCCGTTCCATGCGCGCACCGAGTGCATCGAGAACCTGTCACCGTCGTGGGACGAAACTCACTACGACATGGACTTGATGGGAAACAACTGGCTGGATCTCATGCAGGACTCGCAGTACAAGATGGACCGCTTCCTTGACACCACGTTGTCAGGGGGCACGGGGGATCAATACGATCCCACGCACTCGCGGCCGCTCGGCTACTACGATCAATCCGATCTGCCGTATTACTACGAACTGGCCACGCAATTCGCCACCGACGATTCCTGGTATTCGCCGGAGCCGGCCAACACGATTCCGAATCGCATGTACTTGTTCGCGGCAACGTCGTACGGCCATGCTTTCCCGCCGAACAATCCCAACGATCCGGCGTGGCAGCGGCCGACGATCTTCCGCGCGCTTACCCAGGCAGGAGTTACCTGGCGCTACTACTACCAGGACAACAGCGTCTTCCTGGCGAACTGGGCCGACTGGAGCGATCCCCAGATCCAGGGCAACGTGCGCAACATTCAGGAGTACTACAACATCCTGGCCAGCCCGAACGCGGACCAGATGCTGCCGCAGGTTGTCTTCATCGAACGTGCCAGTTCCACCGGCTTTGACGAACATCCGGGCAACAACGTGCAAACCGGCGCGGTGCGTGCGCAGAATGCCATCAACGCGTTGCTGGCCAGCGCGGCTTGGCCGGACTCGGCCTTCATCCTCACGTTCGACGAGGGTGGAGGACTGTTCGATCACGTTGGGCCAATCCTGGTCACGCCACCGGATGACCTGACGCCGCAAGACCTGGGATCGAACGACACGCAGGGGCTGTTCAACGTGACCGGATTCCGCGTGCCCGTGATTGTGGTTTCGCCGTGGGTGAAACCGCAGACCGTCATCCACCTGCAAACCGACTACACGTCGATCCTGAAGTTGATCGAGGAGCGCTTCAATGTGCCGGCGCTGACGCAACGCGATGCGACCACGCAGGACATGGCCGATCCGCAGAGTGGCTTCTTCGACTTCAGCTCGCCACACTTGTTACAGCCGCCGACGCTGCCGTCGCAGCCGACCAACGGGACCTGTAACTACCAGTTGGAAGGACATCCGTAAGCTCAAACTGACCGGGCTCAAACAACAAGGCCTCCGCGAAATTTGCGGAGGCCTCTTTTGTCCAACAAAAGTTAACGAGGCCCGCAGGCCTCGCGCATAGTTACTTCTTTTTCTTGCTGGCCTTCTTCGCAGCCTTCTTCTTAGTAGGCATCAGATTTCCTCCTTTTCTTGAAACTCTCCCTTGAAAATCCTGGGCCCTTTACATTCGCTTATCCAACATAGTGTTGGTGCGAAACAGCTACGCAAGATATTGCGGTTACTTTTCGGGAATGTCAATAGAAATTTATACAATTCCCTTGCACGGATTATTGGGCTGTGCATGATCTCTCGCCGCAAAGCAGCCGTCCCCCGTGCCTCAGCTGACTCGCGGTACACTTCCACGCATGCGCGCCGATCCCATCGAGCTGGAAGTTTTTCGCAATCTGTTTCACTCCATCGCCGAAGAAATGGGAGCCGCGCTGCGTCGCACCGCATTTTCGCCCAACATTAAGGAACGCCGCGACTACTCCTGCGCGCTGTTCGACGCCGCAGGACAGGTGCTCGCGATGGGTGACCACATGCCGGTGCATCTGGGCTCCATGCCCATGTCCGTCAGCGCTGCTCTCGAGAGTCTGGTTCTCGGCGAAGGCGACGTTGCCATGCTGAATGACCCCTTTCGCGGCGGCACCCACCTGCCCGATATCACGGTTGTCGCGCCGGTGTTCATCGGGCGAAAGCGCGAGCCCAGGTTAGCCCAAAAGAAGGGTGAACCTGGGCCGCAATCTCGCGCGGATTTCTTCGTGGCTGCGCGCGCTCATCACGCCGACGTGGGCGGCACCTATGCCGGCTCCATGGGACCGTGCCGCGAGATCTACCAGGAGGGCTTCCGCATCCCGCCGGTCAAGATCATGCGCGCCGGTCGGCTCGACTCTGACGTTCTCTCGCTCCTGCTGGCCAACGTCCGTACTCCCGAAGAGCGCGAGGGTGACCTGCGGGCGCAGCTCGCGGCGTGCCACACGGGAATCGAGCGGCTGCGCGAATTGTGCCGGCGTTATGGATTGCCTCGCGTGCAGAGCGCGGGCCGGAATCTTATGAATTACTCCGAGCGCCTGATGCGCGCCTTCCTCGCCGACGTTCCGGCGGGAAGCTATTCCGCTGAGGACTTCCTCGACGATGACGGTGTGACCGACTCGCCGGTTCGGATCGCGGTGCAGGTCAACTTTCCGCGCAATCGGTCGAAGCCGGTCGCGGTCGACTTCAGCGGCAGCTCGCGGCAAGTTGACGGCAGCATCAATGCCGTCGACGCCATTACTTTTTCTGCCTGCTTCTATGTTTTCCGCTGCCTGCTGCAAGAGGCCGTTCCCGCGACGGCTGGAATGATGCGACCGATCCGCGTGATTGCGCCCGAGGGCACCGTCGTGAACGCTCGTCCCCCCGCGGCCGTCGCGGGAGGAAATGTCGAGACGTCGCAGCGCATCGTCGATGTGCTGTTGCGCGCGCTGGCGCAAGCTCTGCCCCAGCGCATACCGGCCGCGTCCTCCGGCACAATGAACAACCTGACCATCGGCGGCATGGATCCGCGTGGCGTCTCGGCCGTTCCCTTCGCTTACTACGAGACCATCGCCGGCGGCTCGGGAGCCAGCGCCGCGCGCGACGGCGTTTCGGGTGTGCACACGCACATGACGAACTCCCTGAACACGCCAGCCGAGGCACTGGAACACAGCTATCCATTCCGAGTAACGAAGTACGCGCTGCGCCGGGACAGCGGAGGCTCCGGCCTGCACCGCGGAGGAGACGGCATCGTGCGCGAAGTGGAACTGCTCACCGACGCGTCGGTGACGATGCTGGCCGATCGCCGCAAGACCCGGCCTTACGGTTTGAATGGAGGAGAATCCGGCGCGGGGGGTCAAACGTACATTCTGCGTAGTGATGGCTCCGCCGAGAGGATGCCCGGCAAAGCGACAACACGGCTGCGTCGCGGCGATCGCATTCGGATAGAAACGCCGGGCGGCGGCGGCTGGGGCAGGAGTTAGTTTCAAGTTTCGGTTTTCTGGTTTCGGGTTTCGAGCTTCAATGGCCTCGTATCAGGGCACGACTTCGGTCGTGCCGAGAGAGCGCAGGAAGCACTTGGGCTTCATCCCCTGAAGCCCGAATTCCAAGGGCTAAAGCCCGGCGCCAGGGACTGCCTCCCGCGGCATGACTAAAGTCATGCCCTGATACAAGTCCCACGATTCACAAGGTTGACTCACGGTTCGATTCAGTCATTTCACTCGGATCAAAGCGACGGGCGGATTGCTCGCTCGAAACCGAAAACTCGAAACCTGAAACTGTCTTAGAATTGCCATACACTCCAAGGCGCGCACGCCAGCCTTTCGAACTCCTGGGGTGGAGTTCCTTGCATGCAACGTTGTCAAGCTTGTGGTTCCGAAATCGAAGACGCGAAGCCTTTTTGTTCGCAATGCGGCAGTCGGCTGCAGCGGTCATCGGCCGCGGGTTCGTCCGACTCGCCGACAGTAGCAGCGACCGCCTTAACCGGGCCACCGCCTCCACCAGCGCCGCGGCGTCGATCCGTCACCTCCAGTTCCTCGCAGGACGAAGGCCGATTTGTTCCCGGGATGCTGGTCGCCGGGCGTTATCGCATCATCTCGCTGCTGGGACGCGGCGGCATGGGCGAGGTCTATCGCGCCGACGATCTCAGCCTCGGCCAGGCGGTCGCGCTCAAGTTCCTGCCGGAGCGCGCCACCGACGAGCACACGCTGGAGCGCTTCCGCAACGAAGTCCGCATCGCGCGGCGCATCTCGCATCCCAACGTCTGCCGCGTTTACGACATCGGCCAATCCGACAACCAGGTCTTCCTCTCGATGGAGTACGTCGATGGTGAAGATCTCTCGTCGCTGTTGCGCCGCATTGGCCGTCTGCCTTCGGACAAGGCGCTGGAGATTGCGCGCAAGATTTGTGCCGGGCTGGCCGCCGCGCACGACAAAGGCGTGCTGCATCGCGACCTGAAGCCCGCGAACATCATGCTCGATGGCCGCGGCGAAGTCCTGATCATGGATTTCGGGCTGGCCGGCGTCGCGCACGAGATTGACGACGTGCGCAGCGGCACGCCGGCCTACATGGCGCCGGAGCAACTTTCCGGCAAAGAGGTCACGGCGCGCAGCGATATCTATTCGCTCGGCCTGGTGCTGTACGAGTTGTTCACCGGCAAGCCGGCGTTCCAGGGCTACACGCGCGACGAGATCATGCGCGTGCGCCGCGACCAGCACGGTGCATCGTCCGTCCACGCTCGTGCGCGATATGGACCCGACGGTGGAGCGCGCGATTCTGCGTTGCCTGGAGGAGGAGCCGGAGGATCGGCCCGCCATCGGCGTTGATGGTTTCGGCGGCATTGCCCGGAGGCGATCCGCTGGCCGCGGCGCTGGCAGCGGGCGAGACGCCGTCGCCGCAAGTGGTCGCCGCAGCGGGCGAGACGGCGGGCATGCCGGTGCGCGCGGCGTTGCTCGCCGTTGGCGCAGCGCGATCGTCGGTCTGATCGTTTTCTTCGTGCTGGCAGCGCGCACCAGCGCGGTCGCGAGGATGGATCTGCCGTATTCGTCCGAGGTGCTGGCGCAACGGGCGCGCGACATCGTGCAGCAGCTCGGATACACCACTCCGCCGGTCGATGCCGCCAGCGGAATGTCCTACAGGGACGACTATCCTGGAGTACCTCGATCATGCCGGCGGCGAGCATCCCGACTGGAACGTCGTGTTCAAGAGCCGGCCGGCGATCCTTGAATTTTGGCGGCGGCAGAGTCCGGATTATCTGGTCGCACCGCAAATCAAGAGCAACCTGCTGACTCCGGGCATCGTCGACCTCGACGATCCGCCGCCGATCCTGTCCGGCATGATCGCGGTCACGCTCGATCCGCAAGGCCGGCTGGAGCAGTTCTCGGCGATTCCTCCGCAGAAGTGGACGAATCGCCGGCGCCGGCGCAACCGCAGCCTTACGATTGGAAGCAGCTGTTCGCTCTCGCCGGGCTCGACATCGCACAGTTTCATTCGGCCGCGCCCACGTGGAATTCGCTCGGCGCATCGGATCAGCGCGCCGCGTGGACGGGCGTGTGGCCAGGAACGTCGATGCCGTTGCGCGTCGAAGCCGCAAGCTGGCGCGGCAAGCCGGTGTTCTTCCGGTTGATCGGCGAGTGGACCGAGCCCGATCGCATGCCGTCGACAGAAGCACGGAGTCACAAAGGCGCCGGCAGGTGTTGCTGGTGCGTTTCTGCTCGTGCTGCTGGCGGGAGCGATCTGGCTGGCGCGCCACAATTATCGTGCATCAGAAGAGCGATCCGCAGGGCGCGCTGCGTCTCGGCTTGCTGATCTTCGCGCTGCAGATGCTGGTGTGGCTGTTCAGCGCGCACTTTGTGCCCAGCCTGGGTACGTTCGGCCTGTTCGTCCTGGCCAGCAGCGGCTCCGTGTTTCTCGCGGCCGTGTTCTACATCGTCTATCTCGCGATTGAGCCGTTTGTGCGCCGCCACTGGCCGCACGCCATCATCTCGTGGTCGCGCCTGATGACCGGCCGCATTCGCGATGCGCTGGTGGCCGCGACGTTCTCTATGGCGTCATCCTGGGCGTCAGCTGGGCGCTGATCATCGAACTCAGGACCTGGCGCTGAAGCACATCGGCGCCGAGCCCGACCTGTTCTCGTACGGTTCTGCTTCGGGTAGCGCGCAATGTGGGCGCGTGCATCTCTCACGCGGCACTTTCCATCCAGGCGACGCTGGTGTTTTTCTTCCTGATGTTTGTCTTTCGCGTGATCCTGCGCAAGCCGTGGCTGGCGGCGCTGGCGTTCGTCGCCTTCTGGACGGTGATCAAGTCGGTAAACGAGCATCACCTCGCTATGATCGTTCCGGTATCGATCGCCGTCTACGGCATCGCCGCGTTCGTGGTGCTGCGCTTCGGATTTATCGCTCTCGCGGTCGGCATCTTCACCGCCGACTTGCTGGGCAGCGTGCCCATCACCACCGATTTTTCCAGCTTGTTACGTCGGCGCGCCCATCTTTGTCTTCCTGCTAATTGCGGGATTGGCCGTCTGGGGATGCTACTCGGCGCTGGCGGGACAGAAGCTGATGAAGGAAAATCTGTTCGAATAGGAATTGTTCACAGCTGCCGATACGGCAGCGTGACCTTCACGCGACAGCCGCGCGCGTCAGCGCGATTCGCCAACTCGATCGAGCCGCCGTGCGCCTCGGCGATCTGCTGCGAGAGCACCAGGCCGATTCCCGAGCCGCCCTGGCTTGGTGGTGTAGAACGGCACAAACGCGTTGCTGGGATTCAGCAGGCCGATGCCGTTGTCTTCGACGATGAGCATGACCTTGCCATTGGCTGCTCCCAGCGCATGCGTGACTTGCGGAGGCTCGCCCGTTTGCGCCGACTGCGCCTGCTCCAGCGCGGCATCGACGGCGTTGCGAACCAGGTTGATCAGCATCTGCTCGATCAGATCGGGATCGAGCATCAAGACAAGATCGGGGCCGGGCGAAATCGTCGCACCTGCAGCCGCGTCTCCAGCGCGGCGACGCGTTCGAACAGCGGCCGCAGCTTCGATCGGCTGCAGCTTGGGCGACGGCATCTGCGCCAGCCGGCGATAGGACTGCAGGAAGCGATGCAGCGACGCGGTGCGCGACTCGATGATGCCCAGCCCGCGCTGAAAGTCGGCGTTCTGCGCCTCCGGCAACTCCGGCAGCGGCAGGCGCGACGACAGGCTGCCGGCAATCGAGATGATCGGCGCCAGCGAGTTGTTCAGCTCGTGGCCGAGCACGCGAATCAGTCGCTGCCAGGCGCTGCGCTCTTCCTCGCGCAGCGCGCGGCTCACATCCGACAGCACGATCAGCGTGTGCGGCACGCCGTTCTGCCGGAAGGAACGCTTGCGCACCATCCAGCGCGCGTTGGGCGCCGAATACGGCAGCGCGACCAGCGTCTCGTTGGCCGCTTCGAAGCAGGCATTCAGTCCGAGTTCGCTGGCGCGTCTTGCCCAGCAGGCGCGCCGCCGGCTGCTGCAGCAGGCGCTCGCCGGCGGCGTTCACCAGGCGCAGAACGTGGTCGGGATCGAAGGTGAACAGCGGCGTGTCGATCTCTTCCACCACGCGGCGCAGCAGCGCCGTCGCCTCGATGGTCTGCATGCGCTGTTCGGTAAGGATGTCGGCGAGGGAGTTGATCTCCATGCGCCAGCTCGCCCATGGCGTCGTTGGGAGCGGCGCCGCGCGCGCGAAACGAGTAGTCTTCCTCGCGCAGCGCGCCGACCACGTTGGTCAGGGTTTGCAGCGGACGAACGATCTGATCGAGCAGCGCGAGCGTCAGCACTCAGCCAGAGAAACAGCTCCAGCACGGTGAGCGAAATCTTGGCGTCCCGCGACCAGGCGTGCGTCCAGATGAGCGTGGTGCCGAAGGCGACGCCCGGCAGCGCCGCCAGAATGGCAAACAGCGCGATGCGTTTTTCGTAGAGCAGGCGAAAGCGGCGGCCTGCGGCTGTGCGACCTGCTTGGCTGTAGGATGTCCCGCAATGTCAGACTTTACGCGGGGAGGCGAATCAGCCCGGAATCGTCAGCGTCCGCTGAGCTCGCGCCCCGCCGGGCGATTGGCTCGCCAAAAGGCGCCGACGTTGCGTGCTTTGCGGGGGAGGGTCCGGGTTCGCCCGAACTAGATTCCATAGCGTTCCATCCGGCGATAGAGCGCGCCGCGGCTCAGGCCGAGCGCCTCCGCCGCCTGGCTCACGTTGCCGTGGAAGCGCTGCAGCGCCTTGCGCACCAGAATGCCTTCGACCTCTTCGATGCTCAGCTCTTCCAGATTCAGCCCCTGCGAGCGTTGCTGCACATTCAGCCCGAGGTCGGAGACCTGGATCTCCTCGCTCTGGCACATGAGCACGGCGCGCTCCAGCGTGTGCTCCAGCTCGCGCACATTGCCCGGCCAGGCGTACTGCATCATGGCCTGCAGCGCGGGCGGGGCGAAGCCGGTCACCGGCGCGCGATAGCGCGCAGCATAGCGCTTCAGGAAGTGCGCCGCAAGCGCGGAATGTCCTCGCGGCGCTCGCGCAGCGCAGGCACGTGGATTTCGACGGTGTTCAGGCGGAAGAGCAGGTCTTCGCGGAACTGTCCGGCGGCGATGGCCTCCTGCACGTTGATGTTGGTCGCCGAGATCACGCGAACGTTGATGTGCTTGGTGCGCGACGAGCCCACGCGTTCGATCTCGCCGGTCTCCAGCACGCGCAGCAGCTTTGCCTGCTGGCGAATCGGGCACGTTGCCGATTTCGTCGAGGAAGATGGTCCCGTTGTCGGCCAGTTCGAAGCGCCCGATGCGATCCATGCGGGCGTCGGTGAATGCGCCCTTCACGTGGCCGAAGAGCTCGCTCTCGAAGGTGCCTTCCGGCAGCGCGCCGGTGTTGACCGCGACCAGCGGCATCGAGGCGCGCGGCGACAGCGCATGCAGCGTCTGCGCGACAACTTCTTTGCCGGTGCCATGCTCGCCGGTGACGAGTACGTTGGCGTCGGACGGCCCGATGCGCGCGATGGTTTGCAGCACCGGCTGCATGGACGGCGCGGCGGCGATGAAGTCAGGACGGCCTTCGGCGCGGTGCAGCCGGGCTTCGGCTTCCAGTTGCTGCGTGCGCTGCAGCGCGCGATGCAGCTCCACCTGCGTGCGCAGGATGGCCAGCAGGCGCTCGTTCTCCCACGGCTTCTGGATGAAGTCGCGCGCGCCGCGCCGCATGGCTTCGACCGCCAGTCCGACGTTGCCCCATGCGGTCATCACGATGACCGGCATGTTGCTGTCGAGCGCGACGATCTCCGAGAGCAGGTCGAGACCTTCCTGGCCGGAGGTCGTGTCGCGCGTGTAATTCAGGTCGATGAGCACCGCGTCGTAGAACTCGCTGGCCAGCGACTCGCGCACGGCCGCGGGAGACTTCGCGGTGTCGACGGCAAAGCCCGCGGGACGCAGCAGCAGCTCCAGCGCCTCGAGGATGTGCGGCTGATCGTCAGCCGCGAGGATGCGGCCGGTGCGCTGCCGCTCGCGCGCCTCGGTGGCGCCGTCCCGTGAACGATCAGCTTGGCCTGGTGTGCGTGGCAAGAAAATCTCCGATTTCGTTATTCGGGTAGTGCCAGCCTTCAGGCTGGCGGTATCGTCCGCCGCCTACGTTGTGGACTGCACCGCAGCCCTAACCTGATATTGCGTCGGATGACGCGGCGCTGAAGCGCCGCACTACCCTTCACGCGCCGTCCCGTCCACCGCGGCCTGGATCTGGATGTTATTATCCTCCAGCGTGGTCCCGGTGGAGCGCTGCAGTTCGAGCTTCGACTTCTGATAGGCGGTGCTGGCGTTCACCAGGTCCAGTTCGGCCAGCGCCAGATCGCGCTGCGCGGTCAGCGTCTGGAAGCTCGAGCCCGCGCCCAGCTCCTGCTCCTTCTGCATGATGGTAAACGTCTTCTGCGCCAGGTCGCGCGCTTTGCGCGCGGCATCCACGCGCGCGCGGCCCTGCTCCAGCGCATACTCCGCGTTGCGTACTTCGATGCGAATCTGCTTCTTCAGTTGCTGCTCGCGCAATTCTGCCTGGCGATACTCCAGCTCCGAACGATACTGGTCGGCCTTGGCGACGCGATTGCGAATCGGCACGTTCAGATTCAGGCCGACCAGGTAATCGGGCGACGAGTCATTCCAGGCATTCTCAAACGCGCCCATACCAGTTGGTCGGCACCAGCTGAGGATTGGGCCCGGCGGTAAACAACGGGTTCAGCGGCCCGCCAGCCCGGTGCCGCCGTAGAAGCCGACCAGAGCGAGCGTGGGCAGCAGCGCATTGGTGGCGGCTTTGCGCTGATCTCGCGGTTGTGCAGATCGATGTCGGACTCCGCCAGCTCCGGCCGGTCTCGCAACGCCTCCTCGATGAGTTCCTGCGTCGGCTGCTCCGGAATCTACCTGCACCGTGTCCAGCGTGTCGGTGGGAATCACCGGCATGGCCTCCAGCGTGGGATCGTCAAGATTCTTGGTCAGCGCGTTCTTGATCAGCGATTCCTGCAGCTGAAGGTTGGTCTTGGCGACCGTCAGGTCCTGGTCGCGCCTCGAGACTTCGGCTTCGGCGCGCATCACGTCCATGGCCGGGATGGCCTCGAGCTGAAGCTGCTTGTGCGCGTTTCCAGGCTCTGCTGCGCGAACGTCGAACGACTGCTCCGTTACCTTCTCCGCCTCGTAGGCGCTGACCAGGTCCCAGTAGATGTTCGGCGATCTGGGTGACCGTGGCGATCACCTGCGATCTTGAAGGCGATGTCGGAAATTTTCTTGTTGTTCCTGGCGATGCGCAGATAGCGCAGGTTGGGGCCGGTTCCGAAGCCCGCCAGCAACTGCTGCTGGATCGTGAAGCGATAGAACGAGTTCAGATTCGGATTAGAGCTGTTGAAGATGCTGTTGCTGGTCTGGCGGTTGTTGTCGACCTCGACGCTGAAGCTGGTGCCGGTGGGGAACGCCTGACTGTAGTTGAGATTCACCATGCCGGTGTTGGTCTGCAGCTCCGGCACGCCGTAAATCTGAAGGTTGGCCAGCGGCAGCGTCTGGTGCTCGATGCCCATGGTGCCGCTGAGGATGGGATCGTAGGACGATACGTTGGTGCCGATGCCCAGCGTCGATTGCACCAGGCCGGCGGCTCCAGCGCCCGCGCCGCCCGCGCCGCCCGTCGTGCCGCCTGCGCCGGCGCCGGGAGCACCCGCGCCGAAACCGCCAACGCCTCCGCCGGCCGTGCCCTGCACAACGCCGGTATTGACGCCGCGGAAGGAGCCGCCTGCCTTGGTGCGCTGGATGTCGGTATCGGCGATCGGCAGGTTGTAGCGCGCGATCGCCAGGTCGAGATTGTTCTCCAGCGCCAGGTCGATGGCGTCCTGCAGCGAGATGTAGAGCTTGCCGTCGCGAATCAGCTGCTGCAGCCGCGGCGAGTTCGCCAGGTTGGGCTTGGGCACCGTGCTGGGCGCGTAGGCGTCAATGGGATTGTTTGAATGCGGGATCGCCAGGCTCGCCGGCGTGCGAAGGTGCAGCGGAGGAGGTGCGGTCCCGCTCGCTGCATTCGTCGCTTGCGGCGCTGGGGCGTTCGGCATCTCCTGTTGCGCTTGTGCGCTCGCCAACGTCCCACAAAGAAGCAATACCACAATGTGAGATAACATGGGACGGTCGGTCATGAACGCACCGCCTCCCCGCTTCGCGCAAGCTGCTGGATTGCCCGTGTCGCCGACCAGCCAGCCGTCCTTCATTTGAATGGTGCGCGAGCCGTAAGAGGCGTTGACCTCCGAGTGCGTGACCTGCACGATGGTCGTGCCTTCGCGATTCAGCTTGGTGAACAGCTCCATGATTTCTTTGGCCTGGCTGGAGTGCAGGTTGCCGGTGGGCTCGTCGGCCAGCAGCAGCGCGGGCTTGTGAATCACCGCGCGCGCGACGCCGACCAGTTGCTGCTGCCCGCCGGAGAGCTGGTTGGGATACAGGTCTTTCTTGGCGACGATCTGAAAATGGTCGAGGGTCTCGGCGACCATGCCCTGCCGCTGACCGCGCGGGATGTCTTTGTAGGACAGCGGCAGATCGATGTTCTCCTGCACGGTCAGGTCGTCGAGCAGGTGATAGCTCTGGAAGACCATGCCGATCTTGCGCTTGGCCAGCTCGGCGCGCTCTTTGCGCTTCAGCAGATGGACCGGCTGCTCGCCAAACCAGTATTCGCCGGCCCACTGGTCGTCGAGCAACGCCAGCACGTTCAGCAGTGACGACTTGCCTGCGCCGGACGGCCCCATGACGGTGATGAACTCGCCTTCCTGGATGGTGAGGTCGATGCGGCGCAACACCCAGGTCTGGCCGGCTCCGGTTTTGTAGCTGCGTTCGACGTTTCGTAGCGTGATCATGAGTTCAAGTCAACTGGCGAACGGTGCAGCGAATTTCTTGCGGGACTCCAGTCTATTAAAAAGCAACTGGCAAATAGACAGCCAGCAGGTACTAATGTTTGAACCCCGCAAAATCAAAGCTAATTGCTAGCTGCTAGCTGCTGCTTTACTGCGCCTCCTGCATCAGCCGGCGCAGTTCTTCTTCGGCCACGACTTTGCCGTCGAACAGGTGCACTTCGCGCTGGGCGTGCGCGGCAAAGCGCGGATCGTGCGTCACCATGCAGATGGTCGCGCCCTCGCGATGCAGCCTCTGCAACAGCTCCATCACGGCTTCGCCATTGCGCGAGTCGAGGTTTCCGGTCGGCTCGTCGGCCAGCAGGATGGACGGCGAGCCCGCCAGCGCGCGCGCCACGGCGACACGCTGCTGCTGACCGCCGGAGAGCTGCGAAGGATAGTGCCGCAGCCGATGCGCCATGCCCACGCGCTCCAGCGACTCCAGCACGCGGCGCTTGCGCTCGGCTGCCGGCATGCCGTCGCGATAGGTCAGCGGCAGCTCGACATTCTCGTACACCGTGAGGTCGCCGATCAGGTTGAAACTCTGGAAGATGAAGCCGATCTCGCGATTGCGAATGCGCGAGCGGTCGCCGAAATCGAGGTTCTCCACCGGCTTGCCGTTGAGCTTGTAGTTGCCGGCGGTCGGCGTGTCGAGCAGGCCGATGATCGACAGCAGCGTCGACTTGCCGCAGCCCGAAGGGCCGGACATGGCGACGTATTCGCCCTTGCGCACGGTGAGGTGCACGCCGGCGAGCGCGTGGGTTTCGACCTCGTCGGTGTAGAAGACCTTGGTCATGTTTTCGATTTCGATCAGCGGGGTTGCTGCAGTCGCTCATGTTGTTGTCCATTCGTCGTTGAATGTTGTTTGCGATACGCCCAGGGGCGAATTCGCGTCAGTTCTAGTTACGAATTGCCGGTTTCGTCAGTTCGCATCAACCATGCAAATTGATTCGCAACATTGCGAAAAACTGGGCCGCCCCTGAAGGGGCTCACATCTCAAATGTCCGCTCACCTAGCGCTGAAGCGCTGGGCTATCTTCTTCCGCGCTTACGGCGCTCGACTCTGTTGCACCCCGAGCACCAATTCAAAAACCAAATCTTCTCCGAAAGCGACCTTATATCGTCGGTCGCAACCTATCGGCTTGAAACTCGCACCTCGCAGCCCGAAGCTCAGTAGCTAGTTGCTTCCTATTCCAGCCTCACGCGGTCCGTGTTGTCCCAGCGCGACATGTCGGACAGGATCACGGTGTCGCCTTCCTTCAGTCCCGAGTCGATCTGGATCTGGTTCACCGAGCGCGGCCGGTCTTCACCTGCACGCGCGGTGGCGCCATTGCCGCTCGGGATCGAGCTTGAACATCGAGATGGTGCTGTTCTCCTGCCCGAACGCCGGACGCCCGACGTACAGCACGTTCGTCAAGCTTCTCGAGATCGATGGTGCCATCGACGCTCAGGTCGGGCCGCGCGCCCTTGGGCAACTCGCCGGTCAGCTTCACGTCAACCGTGACCGTTCCGTTCTGCACCGCGGGATCGACGCGGCTGACTTCGCCGGCGATCACGCCGTTATGCGTGTCGATGGACGCGGGCTCGCCGATCTGCACGTCGCGCGCCTGCGTCTCGGGAATCTTCAGCTCGGCCATCAGGTGATTGGGCTGAACGATCTTCGCCAGCTCCGTTCCCGGCAGCACATGCTGCCCAACTTGCAGCGGCATCTCGACCAGCACGCCGTCGACACCCGCCTGCACCTTCAGCCGCTGCAGCTGCTTCTGCTTCAGATCGGCCAGCGCGCGCATCTCGTCGATCTTGGCCTGCTGCACCGCGAGCTGCGATGCGATGGCTTTCTGCGTTGATCTTCAGGCGCTCGATCTTCAATCTTGTCGCGCGTGACCATCTCCTGCGCCTTGCCTGCCGAGGCCTTCGCCTGCAGGCCGGAGATGACGCCGAGATCGTAGAGCGACTTGTCGGTCTGCGCCTGGCGTTGCGCTTCGCTGTAATCGGCATTGACCGTCGCCGCGCCGGCCTTCTGCGTCATCAGGTCGCTGTCGAGCTTGACCTTCAGGCTCTGGTACTCGGCTTCGGCGGCCTTCACCTGCAACTGCGCGTCGAGCGCCTCCTGCTCCAGTTGCGGATTGACCATCTCGACCAGCACGGTGTCGGCCTCGACCTGCGAGCCGGGCAGCTTGACGATGCGAATGACCGTGGCTTCGGTTTCGGCGGGAATCTGGCGAACATCTTCGTGGCTGGGAATGAGCGAGCCCAGGCCGCGCACCTGGCGCAGCATGGAGCCGCGCTTCACGGTGTCGGTCCAGATGGTGCTGCGGTCGACCGTCGGCGCGGCCGGCTTCAGGCGCGAAATGCCGACCGTGACTCCGACCAGCACGACCAGCGCGGCAATCGACCAGATGATCTGGCGGCGGCGCTTTTGACGTTTGATTTCGGGGCGGGCGATATCCATTGCGTTAACCTATGTGCACTCGGCGAGCCAATCGCGAAGTGCCGTAACAGCAATCGTTGCAATTGATTAAAGGAACAACTTAGGCCGTCGCAAAACGCGCTTTGTCCCTTCGCAGTATGAAACTGTCCAGAACCGGACAGCGGCTGACAAGCGCATTCTACTCCGGTGAAGCGGGACTTACACGTCACGCAAGCCGCTGGCGATTGCGTCCGCCTCCGTGCGCTGCTAACGTTTTCTCGCGCGGGCAATACGAACCTGTGAACCGAAAGTCAAAAATCGTCTCCGGCATTCCTTGGATTCTGGGCGGTCTATTCTGGGCGGTCTAGTGTTCATAGTCGACCCTGGTTCGTATCAGGGCACGACTTTTAGTCGTGCCGACACAAAGCACCCAAAATGAAGAGGGCTTTGGCCCCTGAACAAGCTGTTCAGGGGCTAAAGCCCGATCATTAAGTAGGGTGTGCGGCACGGCTGAAGCCGTGCCCTGTTACGAACCTAGACCGCGTACTTCCCCACTACGAAACCGAGTTGCGACTGCTATCTTGCCGCGGCTCTGCGCTGCTGCCACTCGCGCGTGGCAAAGATCTTCGGCCCCACTTCGATCAATCGAGGAAGCATTTGGAACACCGAGATGGGCGTCCATCGAAAGCCTTCGCGGGTGCGGTGGCCGCGACGGTTGAGCTCATCGGCGATGACGGAGTACGGGCCGTCCTGCACCGTCAGCTCCATCATGAGAAACAAGGCTTCCTGCTCTTTTGGATCTTCTTCCAGCCGCGGAGGGTCTTTGGCGACGCGCAGGCCAAACGGCACATCTTCCGTCGGTGTGGCCGTCTCGCTATCGGGCAGTTCGCGCTCCCACTCGAGGGCGACCAGCTTCCATCCCTGCTCGCTCTGGCGGGCGATCTCGTCGGGGCCGATGGACAGCGGCATCTCCTGGCGCTTGCGTTCAACTTTTGCCATGTTGCCCCTCCAAAAAGCAGTCGTCGGTTGTCAGTTGTCAGTTGCCGGCGTGATTCGGTTTTATCGTCCAGCTTTTGGTAAATCCGTCGCGTGGCCCACTGACAACTGATCACTGCTCCCGCAGCGTCTGCATGGGATCCAGCCGCGCGGCGCGGAACGCGGGCACGCTGCTGGCAATCAGCGACACCAGCAGCAGCACCGCACAGACGCCCACAAACGTCAGCGGGTCAAAGCGACCGACGCCGTACAGCATCTCCTGCATGAACCGCGTCAACGCCAGGGACGCCACAACGCCTATCGCTAATCCGGCCGCTGAAAGCAGCAATCCCCGCCGCAGAATCAGCCCCAGCACGTTGTCGCGTTGCGCGCCCAACGCCAGTCGCAGTCCGATCTCCAGCGTGCGCTGGGCCACCATGTAGGACAAAACCGCATAGAGCCCCACCGCCGACAACAGCAGTGCGAGCACAGCAAAACTCGTGATCAGCATGGTCTGGAAGCGCGGGCCGGCAGCGGCCAGCGAAACGTAATCGTCCATCGTCCGGACGCGGTACAGCGGGATATTGCTGCCAAGTTGCGCCAGTTGGTCGCGTACTTCGCCGACGATACTGAGCGGATCGCCGGCGGTGCGAATGATCAGCGGGGGCGAGGATTAGGGTCTGCTTGAATGGCAGATAAAATTGCGCCGGCATCTCGGCGGTGATGCCGTTGCGCTTCACGTCGCCTGCCACGCCGACGATTTCACGCATTGCTCCTTGGTGATGCCATCGCTTATTCCCGGCTTGATGTGCTTGCCGACAGGATTCTCCCCGGGGAAATACTTGCGCGCGAAAGCTTGGTTGATGATCACAACTGCCGGCGATTTGGAGTCGTCCGTGGGCAAGAAATCTCGTCCGGCGATAACAGGAATACGCTAGCGTGCGGAAGAAGCCGGGAGTGACGATGCTGAACGGCTCTTCGGGCTCATCGCCCTTGGCGACGGGACGGCCCTCGATGCTGAAGCTGAGGTGATGTTCTATTGCGAAAGCGGAATGGGACCTCCCGCAGCGACCGACTCTACTCCCGGCAACGCGCTGAGCCGCGGCAACAGCTCGTCATAGAACCGGCGTTTCTTCAGGTCGGGATACTGAGTATCGGGCAGGTTGATGCTGTGCCGTCAGCACGTGATGAGGGTCGAATCCGGGATCGACATCCAGGACGCGAATGAAGCTGTGAATCAGCAGTCCGGCGCCGACCAGCAGCACCAGCCCGATGGCCGTTTCCGCGATGACCAGCGCGCCATGCAGGCGATGTTGTCCGCGTCCGCTGGTGACGTTGCGCGTGCCTTCTCGCAATGCCAATGCCGGATCGAGCCGCGACATGCGCCATGCCGGCAGCACTCCGAAGAGCACGCCGGTAAGAATCGACGCGGCTGCGGCAAAGGCCAGCACCGTGCCATCGACGGAGACTTGATTCAGCCGCGGCAGGTTCTGCGGCACGAACTGCAACATGCGTCTTCAGCAGGAGCACTGAGAAAGCGACACGCCCAGGCCGCCGCCACAGCGACAGCACGACCGACTCCACCAGCACCTGCCGCATGATCTCCCAGCGGCTGGCGCCCATGGCCGCGCGCACAGCGATTTCCGGACGGCGGCGCGAGGCTCGCGTCAGCATCAGTCCGGCAACGTTAGCGCAGGCAATCAGCAAGAGGAAAACCACCGAGGCGAACAGCACCCCTAACGCCGGACGGGTATTGCCCACCAGGTCTTCCAATTCCGGCGTGACCATCGCGGCGGTGAATTTCTTATTGGTGTCGGGATACTGTGATCGCCAGATTCTGCGCGATGACACTCAGATCGGCGTTAGCTTGCGCGATCGTGACTCCCGGCTTCAGCCGGCCGACGACGGTAATCATGTCGGCGCCGCGCTGTGTCGGTGAAGCGGCGTCCTTGGCATCGTCATCGACCGCATCGTCTGCCAGCGACGTCCACAATCCGCGGGTTTGGGCTGAAATCGAGGGAAATTCGAAGCCGCGTGGCATGACGCCAATGACGGTATAGCTGTTGTTGTCGAGCGTGATGGCGCGGCCCACGATGTCGGGCGATCCGCCGAAGGTGGAGATTGCCAGGTGTCGTGGCTGAGCACGGCGACGTGCGTCCCGCGTTTTTCGTCGTCGCGCAACGAAGCCCCGCCCGAGAAGGGGATTGATCCGAGCACGCGGAGGAAGTCGGAGGAGACCAGTAGCGTTGCAGCTGTTGCGGCGTGCCGTTACCGGTCAGGGTGTGGCTTATCGCGGCGATAGCGATGCGATCGATTCGAACGAGTGATTGCGCGAGCGCCAGTCGAAGAAATCGGGATAGCTGAGCATCTGGAGACAAGGCCCGCCTTGCCGACCGACTGATCGATCGATGCCGAATGACATCATCCGGTTCGGCTGCGGGAAACGGCAGCGGCCGCAGCAGGATAGCGTGGATGAGGCTGAAGATGGCGGTGGTCGCGCCGATGCCGAGCGCGAGCGTCAAGATCGTCGTCAGCGCAAACCCCGGACTCTTGCGCAGTTGGCGAATGGCGAAACGTAAGTCTTGCAGCAGACCTTGCATCCGAATCATCCCCCGAGCCCGCGTAATTGCGCAGGACAGCATGAGACAATACACGTCGATGGCCATCGGCGGCAGCCACAAACCCTTGCAAATAGCGGCGATGGCTGGGCCGGCTTGGCTGGACGCAGGCCGCGGCGTCCGGATTCGGCAGCCCTCGTTCGAAAGCGGACAAGCCACTCCGCCCGGCGGCCTCAAAGAATCGCATCGCCGGCAAGCGGGTTTACGGCTTAAGTAACATTCTCCTGCGCGCGGTTTAGGTGGTACTCTGATAGCGTAAGGCCGCAACACGCCCGTCGAAACAGGGAGTAGAGAGAAGGACTTTCCGCGCCGCTCCGTTTAAGCCCATAGCGAGCTTCTCGGGCGCTTCTTCGGAACATCTTCGAACTGCTGCACTCGGGATTAGGGCGTTCAGTCGAGTGTGCTCTTGCGCCGCCTGTGTCATAAACTTGAAGTACTACTCTCGTCATTAGAAAGAATTAGCGCGTAATGTCATCCAACGGCTTTCATGGCAGTTCCTCGCGCTTCAGCAACATGCGGTCGCTGTTCAGCGTCTTCTCCAGCGACCTCGCCATCGACCTGGGCACCGCCAACACGCTGGTCTACGCCCGCGGCAAAGGCATCGTGGTCAACGAACCCTCCATCGTCGCCATCAACAAGAACACCGGCGATGTCGAGGCCGTGGGCAACGAAGCCAAGGAGATGCTGGGCCGCACGCCCGGCAACATCGTCGCCATCAAGCCGATGAAGGACGGCGTCATCGCCGACTTCAAAGTCACCGAGAAGATGCTGAACTACTTCATCCAGAAGGCGCACAACCGCAAGATGTTGGTGCATCCGCGCATCGTCATCGGCGTGCCTTCGGAGATCACGCAGGTGGAGAAGCGCGCGGTCATGGACTCGGCCTATCGCGCCAGGGCCAGCGAAGTGCACCTGGTCGAGCAGGCGATGGTCGCGGCCATCGGCGCCGGCCTGCCCATCACCGAGCCCAGCGGCAACATGGTTGTGGATATCGGCGGCGGCACCACCGACATCGCCGTCATCTCCCTCAGCGGCATCGTCTACTCGCGCTCGGTGCGCATGGCGGGTAATGAGATGGACGAGGCCATCATGAATTACCTCAAGCGCAAGTACAACCTGCTGATCGGCGAGCGCACGGCGGAGCAGATCAAGATCGAAATCGGCTCGGCTTATCCGCTGGAGAAGCCGCTGACCATGGAAATCAAGGGCCGCAACCTGATCGAGGGCGTGCCGAAGACGATCACCATCGACGACGGCGAGATTCGCGAGTCGTTGACGCGAATGCGTCTCGACCATCATGAATGCGATCCGCGTGGCGCTGGAGCGCACACCGCCGGAGCTCTCGGCCGACATCAGCGACCGCGGCATCGTGCTGACCGGCGGCGGCGCGCTGCTGAAGAATCTGGACAAGCGCATCCGCGAAGAGACCGGCCTGCCGGTCTCCATCGCCGACGACCCGTTGTGCAGCGTGGTGCTGGGCACCGGAAAAATGTTGAGCGACTTCAAGCTGCTGCGCAAGATATCGATTGATTGAAGGGCGCAGCTTCAGCTGCGCCTTTGCGCAACGGATAACGACCGGCTTTAGCCGCAGGGGGAAAACGTGGTTGGAATAGAGCGACACCCTCCGCGGTTAAAGCCGATCTAGAACGGGGCCATGTACGGCGCGGCTGAAGCTCGCGCCCCTTAAACGAGCCTTTTGGGGCCCGGCATGAGTATGGACACCTTCCTCAGCCGCTATCGCAACTTGATCGTGCTGGCGGCAATCCTGTTCGCGCAGATCATCGCGCTTGCCGTTCAGGTGCGCCGCCCCACCGACGAAGGCGAAACCCGCCTCATCCGCGTGTGGGCCATCTCCGCCGTCGCGCCGCTTGGAGAAGGCCGTCGTCCACAGCCAGCAATGGGTGCAGAACCTCTGCACCAACTACGCGTATCTGCAGGCGTACGCCGCGAGAACCGCGAGCTGCGCGCCGAAATCGAGCGGATGAAGATCGAAGACGCCCGCCTCGACGAAGACGCGCGCATGGCCCGCCGCGTCCAGGCGCTGCTCGGCTTCAAGGAGCAGTACGTTGACTCCACCGTCGCCGCGCAGGTCATCGGCACCAGCGGCAGCGAGCAGTCGCGCGTGCTGTACGTCGACAAGGGTTCCAACGACGGCATCAAGCCCGACATGGCCGTTATCACGCCGACCGGCATCGTCGGCAAGATCGTGCAAGTCGCGCCTGAGTGGTCGCAGGTGCTGCCCATCAACGACCAGTTCAGCGGCGTCGGCGCCGCGCTGAAAGACTCGCGCCTGCAAGGCATCCTGAAAGGCGCGCCCAACGGCGCGACCACGCTGCAGTACATCATGAGCGACGAGAAGGTCGTGCCCGGCGAAGACGGTCATCACCAGCGGCGGCGACCGCATCTTCCCCAAGGGCTTGCCCGTCGGGAAGGTCGTCTCCGTGCAGCCCGGCAAGGACCTCTTCCTCAACATTCGCGTGATTCCCTCGTCGCGTCTCGACCAGCTGGAAGAGGTGCTCATCGTCACCCACATCAGCGAGAAGATGCCCGACGCGAAAGACCTCGGCCCGCTGCGCGCTTCCGACATTCTGGCCGAGCGCCTGCCGACGGTTCCCACTAAGGCGGAAGTCGATGCCGCCGGAAATGCCAAGCCCGGGGGAGCGACGTCAACGCAGCCTGGAGCTGCTACTACGGGAAGGACTACGCCGGCAACAGGAGCAACCCTCGTCCCCTGACGCCCGGAGCTGCGGCGAACAAGCCCATGACAGGCACCTCGGCAACAGGAGTGACGAACAAACCAGCCGCCGCGGGAACGACGACGAGCAAACCTGCCGGAGCTGCCACAACTCCGCGCCCCACGACAACCGGTGCGGCTAATGGCACGACTACACCGGTGAAGCCCAAACCATCCGGTGCGACGCCTTCCGCTTCGACAAATGCAGGCGCTAACGGAGCGAACGCAACCACTCCACCGATCAAGGTTCGCGTGGTGAACAACGACGACTCGACGCCGGAGCCGAAGAAAACGAAGCCCGCTCCCGAGCCCGCGCCTGCGACTCCTTCCGAGCCGCCGCCAGCGTCCGCTCCGCCCGCAGGAGCGCAGCCGCAGCCATGACGGTCCGCGATATGCCCTTCCGCGGCAGCCTCACCTCCCGGGAACAGCTCTCGGTCTACGAGTTCAGCTGGCCGGCGATCGTCTTCATTCCCCTCGTTGCGGTCCTCATCCAGGTGTTCATCCCGGTGCGGGTCCGCTTCATGCCGATCATCAATCTGCCGTTCCTGGTGACCATCTTTTTCGCCACCGCGCGGCGCAATCCCATCAGCGGATGCCTGACCGGCTGCTTCATCGGCCTGCTGCAGGACCTCTTTGCCGGCTACAACCATTACGTCGGCATGTACGGCATCTCGCTGACGGTAGTCGGCTATCTGGCCTCGTCGCTGGGCGTCAAGATCGACGTCGAGAATCCCGGCTCGCGCTTCCTCATCACCTTCTTCTTTTTCGGGATCGAGGAGGGCGTGTACTACGGTGTGGCGCATGGCCTTTTGCGCCAGGGCCTGCAATGGAGCTGGCCCCACATCGCCATCTCCGCGCTGGCCAACGCCGTCATCGGAATTTTCGTGTTCCGTTTCCTGGATCGCTTCAAACAGCGGTAGAACCAAATCCACCACAGAGACACAGAGGCACAGAGATTCTCTTTTGGCTTTTGGCTTTTGGCTTTTGGCTTTTGGCTTTTGGCTTTTGGCTTTTGGCTTTTGGCTTTTGGCTTTTGGCTTTTGGCTTTTGGCTTTTGGCTTTTGTTCTTTGTTCTTTTCTCTGTGTCTCTGTGGTGGATTTGTTCTTACTCCACCAGCATGCAATCCCCGTACGAATAGAACCGATATCGTTCTCGCACGGCGTGCTCATACGCGCGCAACACACGCTCCCGTCCGGCGAAGGCCGCCACCAGCATCAGCAGCGTCGATTTCGGAAGGTGAAAGTTGGTCAGCATCGCGCCCACGACTTGGAACTCGAATCCCGGGTAGATGAAGATGTCGGCCTCGCTCCGCTGCGCCGTGATTCTTCGATCGGAACCTTGACGTGACGCATACTCCAACGTCCTCACCGTCGTCGTCCCCACGGCAACAACTCTTCTTCCCGCATCGCGCGCATCCTGAATCTTCGCCGCGGCTGCGGAAGAAATCTCGAACCACTCGGTATGCAGCCTGTGGTTTTCGACGACCTCCGTCCGCACCGGCTGAAAGGTCCCCAACCCGACGTGCAGCGTCAGCTCCGCCGTCTCGATCCCACGCTGTCGGATACGCTCCAGGATTTTCGGCGTGAAATGCAGGCCCGCCGTAGGCGCCGCAACTGAGCCCAAAGCCTTGGCGTAGACCGTCTGATACTGCTCGCGATCTTCCGCCGTATCGGGACGATCGATATACGGCGGCAGCGGAATGTGCCCGATCCGGCTGAGCACGCCGAAAAAATCATTTACCCGCTCAAATCGCAGATGGCGTTCCCCGTACGTCCCTCGATCGATGATCTCTGCCGCCAGCTCGTGTGACTTTTCGCTCGCGTCTTTGCCGAAATAAATCCGCTCGCCTACTCCGAGCTTGCGGCCAGGATGCACCAGCGCCTCCCATACCA
Organism: uncultured Acidobacteriaceae bacterium; assembly: GCA_963747045.1. GTDB lineage: Bacteria > Acidobacteriota > Terriglobia > Terriglobales > Acidobacteriaceae > Bog-257. The sequence continues at coordinate 100,894 of CAVVDN010000006.1, forward strand.
CGGGCGATTCCGAAAGCTGCTTTGTCAGCAGCACCTCGACCCGCCCGCGCAGAAACTCTTTCGAAGCCGGATTGCCCTCTGACACCCGTTGTGCCCGCGCGCCGCTGCGATGGCCATAGAGCCGGGCGGGGAAAACCTTGGTGTTGTTGAAGACCAGCAGGTCGTCGCGCCGGAGCAGCTCTGGCAACTCGCGGAAGTTGCGATCCTCGAGTAGATCGCTGCGGTCGAGATGCAGCATGCGCGCCGCCGCCCGGTCGGCCAGCGGCTGCCTGGCAATCAACTCCTCCGGCAAGTGATAGTCGAAGTCGGAAACCAGCACGACATCATTATCGCCGGACTCGCGCGGGCAAGATTAATGGAGTCCTGCGGGATGAGTGGGTTCGGGCAGGCAATCTTAGCGGAGTCGCGGGACAACAAGCTGAGGTTCGTATCAAATCTCGTGCTGCATGACTGAAGTCATGCCCTGATACGAACCTGACCTCTTCGCGGGCCGGCCGCCCCGAAGCTCCATGAAAACCGTTCTCACCTTAATGCCGGCCTGTCATCTTTCCCTTCCGGCCAAGCCGACACCTGCGGTACGATAAAGCCAAGGCCACGCGCGCAGTACCATTACTACGCCCGCATTGTTCGCATGAAGACGGAGCAGAAACACCGGGAAGAAATCGTCCGCTTCGGCAGGCTGCTGCACCAGACCGGCCTGGTGGCGGCCACCGACGGCAACCTCTCGGTGCGCCTCGAAGACGGCAACATCCTCTCTACCCCGACGCTGATGAGCAAAGGGCTGATCGAGGCAGACGATCTTGTCATCGTCGATCCCGACGGTCACAAACTGCGCGGCCCGCGGGATGTCTCCAGCGAAATCGCCATGCATCTGCTGATTTATCGCCGCCGGCGCGATGTGGGCGCGGTGGTGCACGCGCATCCGCCGACGGCCACCGGCTTCGCCGCCGCCGGCATGGCTCTGGATCGCGCGCTGTGCGCCGAGCTCATCGTGACCCTCGGCTCGGTCCCGCTCGCCAGCTACGAAACGCCCGGCACACCCGAGCTGGCCGAGGCGCTGGCCCCGCTCGTGCCCGATCACGACGCCATTCTGATGGCCAATCACGGAGTCGTGACCTACGGCGCTGACCTGCTCAACGCCTATATGAACATGGAGACCGTCGAGCACTTCGCCAAGATTGCGCTGGTCACCCATCTGCTGGGCAAGCAGCAGACGATAAGCGATCAGCACGTCGACAAGCTGCGCGAAATCCGCACCAAATACCTGGCCCACAATCACGCCACGGCGCAAGGCAAAGACTAAGCGACCGTCTTGATCGCTCGCTGTTGCCCGCGTTTGCGTTCCTGGTGTCCGGCCACCGCTACAACCACCAATGAGCTACCCACAATTAGCACATTTTTATTAAATTCGAATACCCACAATTCGGTAGTCGGCATATAATTCCTTCAACTTTCGTTGGGGGTGACACTTGCCTATCCGATCCAGCCTTGTACTCTCTGTAGCATTATGTGTTGTAACACTCAACTGTGGCGCAAACTCTGCGGCCTCATCGAACGACTCCACCGCTCCGGCGCCATCGCAACCCACGAATCCCAATCTCACGATTCCCTACCCGACCGATGTGCTGACGTATCACTACAACATTTATCGCTGGGGCTCGACCATGCAGGAGACGACGCTCACGCCCAGCAATGTCAACTCAACCTCGTTCGGCAAGGTCGGCTTCCTCACGGTTGACGCGAAGGTGGACGCGCAGCCCCTCTACGTGAACAAGCAGTTCATCAACGGCAGCTTGAACGATACGGTGTATGTCGTCACCGAGAACGACAGCGTGTACGCCTTCAGCGCGGAAACCGGCAGGCAGTTCTGGATGGTTTCAGCGCTGCGCTCCGGCGAGACGCCAAGCGACGATCATGGCTGCGGCCAGATCGCGCCGACGATCGGCATCACCGACACGCCGGTCATCGACAAGATGGCGGGAGCGCATGGCGCGATTTACTTCGTCGCCATGACGAAGGACTCATCCGGCACGTATCATCAGCGGCTGCACGCGCTCGATCTTATGAGCGGCGCGGAGCTGTTCAACGGACCCACGGAAATTTCGGCAATGTATCCGGGCAATGGCGACGGCAGTCAGAATGGCATGGTCATCTTCAATCCCGGACAATTTGCCGAGCGCGCGGGGATTCTGGAGTTCGGCACCACGCTGTATCTCGCGTTCACCTCGCATTGCGATGAGCGCCCCTACACCGGATGGATCATGGCGTATAACGCGCGCACGCTGGCGCAGAGTTCGGTAATCGATGTAACGCCGAACGGCAACGAGGGCGCGATCTGGATGACGGGTGACGGATTGGCGGCGGACGCGAGCGGCAACATTTATTTTCTCGACGGCAATGGCACGTTCGACACCACGCTGAACTCGCAGGGCTTCCCGATTATGGGTGACTACGGCAACGCCTTCATGAAGCTGCACCAACGCGAGCGGCACGCTGCAGGTCGCCGACTACTTCAATATGTACAACACGGTGCAGGAGTCGAACGCGGATGAAGACCTCGGCTCCGGCGGCGTCGTGGTGTTGCCCGATCTGATGGACAACAACGGGCAGGTGCATCAACTCGCCGTGGGCGCGGGCAAAGACACCAACATCTATGTCGTCAATCGCGACAACATGGGCAAGTGGAATCCCAGCAACAACAATCAGATTTATCAGGAGCTGCAGGGTGCGTTGCCGGGCGGAGTGTGGTCGAAGCCCGCATACTTCAATAACACGATTTATTACGGCGACGTAGGCGACAGGCTGAAGGCGTTCTCCATCTCCAACGCGAAGCTCTCAACCTCGCCGACTTCGCAGACGACGAATACGTTCGCGTTTCCGGGTACAACGCCGAGCGTCTCGGCGAACCAGAGCTCGAACGCAATTGTCTGGGCGGTCGAAAATAGCAATCCCGCAGTGCTGCATGCCTACGACGCAACCAATCTCGCGCACGAGTTGTACAACAGCAATCAGGCGGGGTCGCGCGATCAGTTCGGTGCGGGCAACAAGTTCATCACCGCGATCGTCGCGAACGGACGAGTGTTCGTGGGCACGCAAACCGGAGTTGCGGTGTTTGGTCTGCTGCAATAAACGGAGGCGGGAGCCGAAAAAAGTCCCCTCAAACGCGGCCAAGATTGTTCCTCAAAATTGTTCCACGTGGAACAATTTTGGCCGCTGTATTCGTCTGATTCCATTTCACTTAGTGCCTACCACATTGGTGCCGTAATTAGGTGTCGGGCGAGAGGTAACCTGATTCGCCCGAAAACCTCAGTAAATCAGCACAAACACGCGCGCCGGAGCCCCCGATCCCTTCTCCAGCTTGAGCGGCGCGACCACAATCGTCGCTCCCGCCGCAGGCACCCGGCTCAGGTTCGTGAGGTTCTCGAGGTGATACACGCCCTCGCGCGAGGTGAAGCCGTGCACCGGATACGTCGTGGTGGCACCCTTCTCAACGCTCATGGTGTCGACGCCGAGGCCGACGACGCCGCGCTCCTTCACCAGCAATTGCGCCGCTTCGAGCGAGAAGCCAGGATAGTGCGTCAGTCCATCGCTCAGCTCGTTGCGATACTCCTTCGCGGAATTCCACTTCTCTTCCCAACCGGTATTCGCCAGAACGACCGCCCCGCTCGGCACCGCGCCGTGCTCGCGCTCCCACGCCGTGATATCTGCCAGCGACACCTCGTAGTCGTCATCCTCGGCGCACTGCTTGCGAACATCGACCACCACTAACGGCCGCACCAGGCGCTCAACCGGAATCTGCTCGACCGTCCACGCGCCGGCAGCGAAGTGCGCCGGGGCATCGAGATGCGTGCCGTAGTGTTCCTGCGTGGTGAAGATGCGCGAGTAGTATCCATCGCGGTCGATGTTGCCCAACTCGGTCGCCTGATAAGGTGACTCCTCGGTTCCCTCCCAGTTGGGCGAGCGGTCGTTCAGGTCGTGCGTGAGATCCACGATCGTGCGGAATGGACTTGGGTCAGGCATAGTTTCGGGGCGATTACAGCCTACCGCAAATGTCTCCGCGAGTGACAGGCAGCCCCGCAGCATGGCCGCTGGATTGGGTCATTGTGGCAGAGTGCACTTTTCCGGGATGAAGCGTAACTTCCTGTACTCTGGCGTATCCAAATGGGCTAAGCAGTATGCGCAGCGGTATGCAGGGTGGGGCAGGTCTCAGGGTGCTCCGCCCGCCCCGCCAGTTCATACTGTATGCGTCGCCGATAGAAACGTGAACGCAGAACGAAACAGCGTCGCCCCGGTCGCCGCCCCCAGCGCTCAGCAACGGGACGCCGAGCTGATTGCCCGCATTCTCAAGGGCGAGCGCGAGCTCTTTCACGAGTTGGTGCGCCCCTACGAAAAGAGTGTCTACCTGGCGACCTACTCGATTCTGCAGAACGAATCGGAGGCCGAAGACGCGGCACAGGAAACGGTGCTGAAGGCGCTGAAGAGCCTGCGCAACTTCCGCGCCGAATCGAAGTTCAGCACTTGGCTGATCTCCATCGCCATCAACGAAGCGCGCGGCCGGCTGCGGCATGCGCGGGTGCTGAAGATCGATTCGCTGGACACCACGCAGGGAGACGAAGAAGGCGCACCGGTGCCGGCCGTCATCAGCGACTGGCGCGAGGTGCCGTCGCAGGCGCTGGAGCGCAAAGAAATGCGCGAGATGCTGCAGGCGGCCATCGCCAGCCTGCCGCAAATCTATCGCGAGACGATACTTCTCCGCGACGTGGAAGAGCTCAGTATTGCCGAGACCGCGGCCGCGCTGGGCGTGAGCGAGGGCGTGGTGAAGACGCGTTTGCTGCGCGCGCGGCTGATGATGCAGAAAATTCTTGCGCCCCGGTTGGCATCGAAGCGCGGCGGCGGGCTGTTCAGCTTGTTCAGCCGTAAGGCAGGTGGATCATGGTTCTAAATTGCAGGCACGTGTGGGATCAGATTTCCGATTACATCGATGGCAGTGTCGCGCCCGAGCAGCGCGCGGCCATCGAAGAGCACCTGGCCCACTGCCGCCACTGCGCCGCGGTGCTGGATTCGACGCGCAACATTCTTGTCCTCATCGCCGACGACCGCACCTTTGAGCTTCCCATCGGCTACAGCGAGCGTCTGCACGCCAAACTGCAGGAGGCGATCGCGGCGGGAGAGTAGTGATTATCATCCCGCCGACCCTCTCGCTTTGCCCCGGTCGATTTCTAAGAAATCGTCACTCATCGAGAAGTGTCGCCGATGGGGCGAAGTCTGTATTGGCCTCGGCCCACAAAATCCAGAAACCCTAAGTCTCTCAGAACTTGAAGCTGCTGTCTGATTTTGGGTCGCACATTGTGATTGTCCGGGTACAGTTTAGAGAGCTCCTGCTCAAGCGAATACGCCTCCGCCAGAGTAAACATCGGACGTTGAAGCCGCCGGATGGCTGTGAGTACATCCAACGTCCACCCTCGATCTGGGATGGACACCGTTCGCAGTGGTTCCGTGCGCCCTACCCTGACCCGCACCTCCTCACGTGGTGTCTCGAGGCCCTGCACCACGATCCCAATCTTTCCGTCTTCAGCGATCCGATCCAGAAGGATATTGCAGCCCACCCAACCGGACCTTCTCGCGTTCGGCCCTAAAGGCGGTCTCTTCTCGACAGCCGCCTCCACAAAAAAATACCTCGGGATGAACATCAAATTTTCAACGCGCCACAGGACGGAGTATTGCAGTATCAGCAAATTTGGCGTATTACCGGACCGAATTGAGGCAATCATCGTCTCATATGCCGAATCCGGAATTCTAGAATTCCAGCTTCTGCCACTTTTCAGCTCAAACCGTTCTTTGCATCTCTCGCAAACAAAGTCACATGCCCGAGTATTCGCTGGCTGCTGGCGAAGTCGATCATGATCGCAGACCGGGCAGTATACCTCCCTACAGCACCAGTGCTCACTTACGGCCCGAGCAACCTGACTAGTGGAACGGAATCGTCGGGCCTGAGCGGTGTCTGCTTGCAGATTCATTGACATGTGCAAGATGCTGGGCGGCGGCAATCAGTACATCCCGAAGCCCATCAGCCTTCGCTAATTATTCTCGCAGGCGTCTCAAATTCATTGCCGCAGTCATGGCAATAATAGCGCGGGCCTTTTTCGTCTGTTGTCATCGTGCCCTCTCTCATGTGCCAGGGATACGCAAAACTTGCCGGTTCCCCGCTGGTCGACCATTCCGTAACATCGAGACGAACGACGACAATGTCGTTTTCGCTAATATGCTCGCCGCCGCATTGTGGGCAGCCGAAACGAGGTCGCTGGTTCTGTGATGTCATCGTGACCAATGTAAATCGGCAGGAACCCCAGGCGGCTTGAGTACGTTACCTGTCGCTGGGTGCCGGATGCCGCAGGTTTCGCGCTGTTCGAGACCTGAGCGAAACTATCCAGACTACTCCCCGGCTCCGCTGCTGGGACACCTACCGGTTTCCGGCATATCTCAGAAGAGAGAGAGTCGGCCATCTGAGAACACTCTTGAAAGGAGGTTCCGGGCTGACACCCTAGGAACCAACCGCGCGGGTCTCGACCAGAACCGATTGCCACATGCCGATTTTCCATCGTCACTTTCTGGGGATCCCACTCAAATATCCGTTTGCTTGAGTGGGTCTTTCAAATTGTTCCGGTCGCCGACGACCGCACCTTTGAGCTTCGCATCGGCTACAGCGAGCGCCTGCACGCCAAGCTACAGGAGGCAATCGCCGCGGGAGAGTAGCTGCGGTTCGTCAAAAGAATGCGCGAAGGCCCACAGCTGCGCGCGGCCATTCTAAGAACACCTACGCCCAGGATCCGAGTGGTTTACCATATCGGCTATTCTCGCCAACCAAGGATCTGATCATGGCCTTGCTCTCCGATGCATTTGTGCAGCAGCTATTGTCGGGGCGTTACATTGCCTCGCTTGCCACCGACAACCCCGATGCTTCCGTTCACATGGTTGCCGTCTGGTACTGGTCTGACGGCGCCGATCTCTACATCGCGACCTCCGGCCGGAGCCGCAAAGCTAAGAATCTTCAACACAGTTCCCGGGTGACGCTGATGATTGACGCACGGGACCCAGCGGCGCAAAGAGGCATCAGCATCACCGGTACAGCGCGGTTGCTGACCGGCGCGGCGTCGAGCGAGTGGAACGCAAAGGTGCACCGCAAGTATCTGAGTGCGGGAGCACTGGCAGATCCGAGGGTTGGCCCTGTGTTCGCACAATGGGCCGACGTCACGATCCAAATCGTCCCGAATGCTGTGATCGCCTGGGACATGCGTGCGGTCGATCAACAGGTCTTCGGCGGGTCGTTCAGCGACAACCCGGGATACCTGTTGCCGCTCGAAAATTGACGATAGTCCTTGCCAAGGAACCGCGAACTGAGAGCAACAAGCGATGTCATCGCTCAGCAAATGCTATCGATTGCGCAAAGAGCATCCAGCGACATGACCAAGCGAGTGGCTAACGCCGTCATTTCCGCCGGATTTCCGCGATCACACGCGGCGGACCATTGGGAGTGCCGTCCAGCGTACACGGAAGCTGCTGCGATGAGCCGCAGCGTTCCGTTCTTATCCTCAAATACCAAACCGCTCTCGATGACGCTGCCCCTGTATTTGCCCCACTCGGCCGGAACCACCACGCTACAAGGTGGGGGAAGTCCTGCTGCGCGTGCGCCTTCACCTGATAACCACCGATGGCCGACACCAACGCCACCGTGACGGCTGCTGCCACTCGTTTCCAGTTCAAGGCGGGCTCCTTTCCTGAAATCACACTCCTGAGGAACTCTCTTCACTGAGTCTGACGCCCAACTCTGCTGGTCGCGCGTTAAGTGTTGTAAAGTCGGCGGCAGAGATTTCCATGGCGGCACGAAGGCCTCCGCTCGCCTCTTGACCAAGGACCCCGCCCGTTCACTCGATTCTGCCCCCGCTGCGCCACCTGGTGGCATAGGGCAGCACGAACAGATACGCACCGGTGAAAAACAGCAAGGCGAGCACGGCCACTGCCATCAGGCCCAGCTTGGTCGTTGTACTTTCCCCGCGCCACGGCGACACCGTTGATGATGACGGCCACCGTAAACGCAATGGACAGCCAGCGGTGGGTCTGCCGAATCCATTTGTTCCAGTTCAATTGACCTCCTTAAGACCTCCGATTCACGACTCTTGATCCGCCTACGCTGCCAGCCGGGCGCTTCAACGCCGAACTGCTTGGCGTACTCGCCGATCAGTCGCTGCCAGCCGGCAAACTTCATGGCGTCGCCGCCGGCGATGGCGGCCAATCGGCTCACCCGCGAGCAACCGATCGAGGACGTCGAAGCAGATGTGCCAGCCCGCGGCGCCCCACGAGATGAAGCGGCGATCGATGCTTGTGCCACAGCGTCAGACGCGTGCCGCTCCCAAGCGGCTTCGAGTTCCCACCGAATATCGCCGAACTCCAGCACCTCGGGCGCGTCAGCCCGCGTCACTCGTGGTTTCGATCGTGCGCCGGTTCCCACCCAGGTGAGCTTCACCGTGCTTCCAACCGTTCCCAGGTTCCCATCGGCCTCGAAGGGCGCCCACTCGCGCAGTTGCGCCGGGTCGGTAAGCGCCTGCCAGACTTTCTCTGGCGAGTGGCGCAGTTCGCGGACGAGAATCAGCGTCCACTTCTCTCCGCCCTTCTGTACCTGCGCCGCGCTGGCGGGACCTGGTTCGTATTGCGCGCGATCGACTCTATACTTCATGTCGCTCCTCTTACCAGCGCATCAGCTGCGTGATCTGAATGAGATTGCCGCAGGTGTCCTTCACCATCGCGATCTTGGATGCTGTCACGTCCGTCGGTGGCATGGTGAACTCGGCGCCGCGCGCTTTCATGCGCTCGTAGTCCGCCTGCAGGTCGTCGGTGAAGAACATGGCCGCCGGCTGGTTTTGCTGGAACAGCGCCTCCTGATACGCTTGGCCGCGGGATTGTTGTTCAGCGCCAGCTGCAGCTCGGTGCCGTCCGGCTCCTCGGGCGAGGCCACGGTCAGCCAGCGATACGGCCCCTGGCTGAAGTCGGTCTTCTTTACGAAGCCCAGCACTTCGGTATAGAAGCGCAGAGCCTTGTCCTGGTCGTCCACGTATAGAGTTGTCACTTTAATCTTCATTTCCTTTCTCCTTTGTCACGTCGCGGTTTGGGCCGCGTCGTCTTCTCTTTGCTTTTCCTTTTCGTTGGTGTCGATGGATCCATGCGGTCGAGGTAGCGTTCGAGCGCATCTACATGGGCGGACCAGAACCGGCGGAACTGAGCCAGCCAGGCATCGAACTCCTGAAATGGTTCGGGTCTCAGCCGGTAGAGACGGCGCTGTGCATCCACGGTGGACTCCACGAAACCCGCCTCGCGCAGCACGCGCAGGTGCTTGGACACCGTCGGCTGCGACATACGAAGCCGCCGCTCGATCTCTCCCACCGACTGCTCTGACGAGACCAGCAGGCTCAAGATCGCGCGGCGGTTCGGCTCCGCAATGATTTCGAATACCGATTCCATTCCCCTTATATACCGTATACGGCATATACGTGTCAAGGAATATTCTAAGGGCGCAAAGCTGAGGTTTCTTGAAGGCGGACCAGGACTTCGTCCTGGGCTCAACTGAGTCGGATGGACGCGCCGCTGCCTGACCTAGGCAACTTGGCGAAGAGCGAAAAGCGAGTCGCGAAAGGCGAATTCCTACCGCAGCGTTCCCAGCTTCTCCACCGGCCAATAGCCGAAGACGGCCTTGCCGTAGATGAAGTCCTCATCCACTGGACCGAAGTCGCGGCTGTCGTTGGAGAGGTTGCGGTGATCGCCCAAGACGAAGTAGGCGTGTGGCGGCACGATGATGTCGGGATAGGAGCGCACATCTTCGTACATGCGCGGCACGTAGTTCTCACGCAAGCGTTGGCCGTTGACGAACACCACGCCTGCCTGGATCTGCACGTGGTCGCCGGCCACGGCGATCACCCGCTTGATGTAGCTCTTGGCGGGATCCCGGGGATAGCGGAAGACAATCACATCGCCGCGCTCGATCGGCTCCAGCTTGTAGACGAACTTGTTGATGAAGACCCGCTCCTGGTCCTCGAGCGTGGGCATCATGCTGGTGCCTTCGACTTTCACCGGCTGGTAGAGAAAGATGATGAAGAAGGCGGAGACAGCCAGCGAGATCACGATGTCCCGCAGCCAGCCCGTAATGGCCGGCTTGCTGCGCGGCGACCCATCGCCTACAGGCGGCTCTGCCGAGCCATCGGAGGCCGCGCGAGCGCTACTTGCGTTGAACTGGTCGGGAACAGAACTCATAGATGGTGAGTTAGACGTAACTTTAACATTATAGTTTCAGTGCCAACCGCCACCAACCGGATACTGCCCTGTTCGAAAAATGTCAGCGCCTTCCCAGAAAGGCTTCCAATTTTTCCACTTCGCGCCCTGCCTGGTCCAGGTACTTTCGTGCCCGGTCGGTATCGGAGCTGTCGAGGGCCTGCTTCGCCTTGGCCAGGTCCGCCCGCATGTTGCTGCGGGCCGCGACCATATCGCCGCGTAGCCCGAATCCGCTCTGGCGCTGCTCCTGCTCGAGTGCGCTCAAGCTACTCTCGATGGCAGCCGCACGGCTGTCCAGGTGGTCGTTTTCATTCTCCAGATCGTCCATCAACTTTTTCTGCTCGGCCAACTGCTCGGGGGTTGGACCGGTGTCCACAGGAGGCGCGGGCTGCATGGTTTCCGCCTGGGCGCGATGCGGCCGGGGAGCGGGCGCGCTGGGTGCAGGGGCTTCAGCAACCGGAGGCGCAGGGGCGGGCGGCTGGGCCACAGGCTGCGGCGCGGGGTTCGTTGGAGCCGGCTGCGTTGGAGAGGTCGTTCCCAACGCCGGATTCTGGTGTGAGCGATAGACCTGCGTGCCCCCGAAGATCGCGACGAGAACGACGATCGCAGCGGCGAGAATCCAACCAACGTGGCGGCTGCCTCGCGCCGGCTGCGGCAGTGGCGTTGGGTAGACGCCCGGCTGCGGTGTCGGCATCAGCGGAAAATGACCCGGGGGCATCGCCGCTGCAGCCAGCGGCGGCGGCGTTAGAGCTATGGGCGGCGGCAATGGCGTTGCCGCAACTGCCGGTCGCGCTGCTGGTGCTGTTCCGGCAGCGGCCGCGGCTGAGACGCTTACGCCGGCCAAGGCGTTGCGGAAGGCATCCGCACTTTGGAAGCGCTTCCCCGGCTCCTTGGCAATGGCAATCATGATGATGTCGTTAAGCGCCTGGGGCAGCGACGACTGCAACTCGATCGGAGCGCGCGGAATTTGCTTCACCTGCGCTTCCATGATCGAGTAGCTGCTGGTGGAGTTGAACAGTCGCTGGCCGGTCACCATCTCGTACAGCGAAACGCCGACGGAATAAAGATCGGAGCGTGCGTCGGTCGGCTCCGCCTTCACCTGTTCGGGAGACATGTAATCCAGCGAACCCAGGGTGACGCCGGTAGGCGGTGACGTCCGGGTTGGAGCGCGCGATACCGAAATCCATCAGCTTCACGACGCCGTTGCGGGGTCAACATCATGTTGGCCGGCTTGATATCGCGGTGGATGATTCCCTTACCGTGGGCATAACTTAACGCGGTAAGCACTTGCCCGGTGTAGTTCAAAGCGTCGGCGCTGGAAAACGGGCCGTGCTCCAACTTGCGGGCAGGGTGTCGCCTTCGACGTACTCCATGATCATGATGAGCTGGTCGTCGACGCTGAAAGCGGTACGGAGCTGCGCGATGTTGGGATGCTCCAGGGTCGCCAACATCTTGATCTCGCGCATGAAGCGGGCCGGCAGATCTTTCTGCTGGGCCAGCTCGGGAAGCAGAATCTTCATCGCCTCCAGACGGTCGGAGATCACGTTGCGCACCAGATAAACCTGTCCCATACCGCCGTGACCCAGTTCGCGAACAATTTCGTAATCGCCCAGGCGTTTTCCTCGCGGCGCGGAGGTGATAGTCGATTCGCTGATATTCGACGTCACATCTGGCTGGGGCGTACGCGACTGCGGACGAGGAGCACTTGAAGGAGGCGGCTCCGGCGCGGGAGTTCGGCGCACCTCGGGAATGCTGAGCTTGCCCAGCAGTTTCTGAGGAATCTGCGGATTGCCTGCGGACTCGCTGCAGAGATTGAAGACACTGACGTGCTCGCCGTGCTTCACCTCGGCGATTCCCAGCGGCTTGATGAGCGGCGCCCAATGTCCGTGCTGGCGCAACACGTCGGCAATGGAAGCCGAGAGCAAGATGTGGCCCTCATCGCCGCAGTCCATGACCCGCTGGGCAAAGTTCACGCCGCCGCCGGCAACATTCATCTCGCCTTTGATATCGGGGATGCGATACACCGGCCCGCTGTTGATACCCATGCGCAGCTTGATCCGGGGATGGTCTTTCAGGCTGTTGGCGATGCGAATCGCGCAGTTGACTGGAGGCTCCGGACCGGAGAAGAAGGCCAGCGCCATACCGTCTCCGGTCGGCATGCAGATCAGCGTTTTCTGTTCGTTGCCGGAGCGATATTCGGGAGTCGCCGCGACCAACTGCTTCAGCTCGCCCGAAATCGCCACTTGCTGCTCGATTGGAAGCTGGGAGTAGCCGACCACGTCCATGAACAGAACGTGCGCCACCTCCATTTCCGGTAAACGCTCAGGACTGATGTTTGGTGTATCCATTGCCCTGCTCCCCGCAACTGACGAGCCGAGTTGTGCGCGAAGGCCCGCCCCGAATGCCGTCGATATGGTCTGAAAGCGGCTCGATTGTACACCCGTTTTATCCGCTTATTACCAAAGCTTGTTGTCCATATCGAGAACGTAAGATTCGGCGGCGACGGATTTACGAATTTGGGAAATCCGGGGGGAAACGGGTGAGCCGGATTAGGGCAGAGATGGCCGCCTCGGCTACAATGCACCCCAAGGTTTGCTATGAAAAGAGTTACTTTGCTGGCACTTCTGGTGGCGCTCAGCGTGATCTGCGTGGCCCAGGGAGACCACATCCCTGCTTACAACCACGGGCCGCTCAAGCCGGGTGACGCCGCGCCCATCCTCCCGAAAGATCAGCTGCAGGGCGAGGCGTTTCAGTTCTCCTATCAGGTTCGGGCTTATCAATTGGCCGCGAAAATTCCCAATGAGCTGAACCAGATGCCGTGCTACTGCTACTGCGAGCGCCTCGGGCACAAGAGTCTGCACACCTGCTTCGAGACCACACACGGCGCGCATTGCGGAATCTGCATGAAAGAGGTCTTCTACACCTACGAGCAGACAAAGCTGAAGAAGACTCCGGCGGAGATCCGCGCCGGCATCATCAAGGGCGAGTGGCAGAAGATCGATCTCGAGAAAGCCGCAAGTACCGATTGATGGCACGCGCCCTTTGGTAGTGCCAGCCCTCAGGCTGGCGTTGCAGGCGCGGAAATGTTGCCGCCAAACGCGGCGCTGAAGCGCCGCTCTACCATTGTTTATTCCTGCCGCAGCGCCTGCATCGGATCCAGTGCCGCAGCGCGCCGTGCCGGCAAGTAACAGGCGACCAACGCTACCACCATCAGGATGACGGCTACGGACGTGAAGGTGAGGATGTCCGTCGGCTGCACGCCGAAAAGCATGGTCGACATCAACCGCGCCAGCACCAGCGCAATCAGGATGCCCATGCCGATGCCGGGCAGCGTCATGCTTGCACCATCGCGCAGAACCGCGAGTTTGACATCGCCCTTGCCTGCCCCCAGCGCCATACGAATGCCGATTTCGCGGGTTCTCTGCCCCACAACGTAGGAGAGCACTCCGTAGATGCCGATGCTGGCCAGCAGCAGCGCGCCGCCGGCAAAGAAGGAAAACAGCAGCATGGCGAAGCGCTGGCGGGCAATGGAGTCGGCCACCGCCTGCTGCATCGGCTGCAAATCGTCCACCACCATCTCACTGTCGAGCTGCCGCAGCGAGCGGCGTATGTTGGGAAATACCGCCTCCGGATCCATGCCGCCGCGCACCCGGACAAACACCGTACCACCCTGCCCAATCAGTCGCATGATCGAGTCAGGAGCCTGCTGAAACGGCTCATAGTACTGAGCCTCGACGCTATTGGCGGTGTCGGGTACCAGCCCGAACTGCTTGATGTGACCGACGACGCCCACGATCACATCGGTGCGCGGGCCGCCGGAAGACTCATTGACGAAGTGCAAGTACTTGCCGATCGGATCCTGACCCGGGAAGAATTGCCTGGCGAAGCTTTCGTCGATGACCACAACTCGAGGCGCGGTTTCATTGTCGGCATCCGTGAAAAAGCGGCCGCGCAGCAGCGGAATGCGCATGAGCGGCAGATACTCAGGCAAAACGCCATACCGTAAGGCGTAGGGTAAATCGGATTCGCGATCCGGGTGAGGCATGTTGTCGGTCCAGAAGCTGTCCTCCCAGTCGCTATTCATGGGCTGTGCGCCCCAGTCGAACGAGACATCCTCGACCCCCGGGACCGCGTGCAGCGTCGCCGCCATTTGCCGGTACGCTGCGCGGATCGCATCCGGAGACTGCTTTTGGAGCGAATGCGACGGCGTGATCGTGAACGTAATCACGTTGTGCGGGTCGAATCCGGGATTGATACTCCATAGGCGCGTCAGCGTTCGGATCATGAGACCTGCGCCGACCAACAGGACCAAGGCCATCGCCATTTCTACGGTGACGAAGATGGCTTGCGCGCGATGATGACTGCCCACCAGAGAACGTCCGCTTTGGTTCAGCGTGAAATTTACGTCCGTACGCGAGGTGCGGAAGGCGGGGGCAAGACCAAACACGACTCCCGACAGCACCGAGACCAGCAGAGTAAAGAGCAGCACACGGCCATCGAGTCCCACATTCTCGGCGCGCGGCAGCGATTGCGGCACGGCCGACAACGCCGCTTTAGCGCCCCAGTAGGCCAGCAACAATCCGAGGGCCCCGCCGGTGAATGCCAGCGCCAGGCTCTCGGTGAGCACCTGGCGCACGAGCCTTCCCTGCTGCGCTCCCAAGGCAACGCGCACGGCGAACTCGCGCTGCCGAGCTGTGGAGCGGGCCAGTTGCAGGTTGGCGACGTTGACACACGCAATCAACAGCACGAACAGCACGGCGCCCATTAACACCCACAACACGGGACGGACATCGCCTACGAGCTGGTCCTTCAGCGGGACAATTGTGGTCTTGATACCGGTATCGTCGTCGGGATACGTCGCTTCCAGGCCGCGGTTCACACGTGCCATATCCTCCGCGGCTTGCGCCAGGGTAACGCCAGGCTTGAGGCGCGCGACCGCATCGGTGCCCCAGGCTGCCCCGCGGTTGCGAAACTGCGGCTCGCTGTATTCGCCGATCGGCAGGTAGGCGTCGCCGGAGCGGAAGTTCCACTCACGCAACTTAAAGCTCGCCGGGATGATTCCGACGATAGTACGTGGTACTCCATCGAGGACGATTGCTTCTCCCACAATGTGTGGGTTTGAGGCGAACTTGCGCTTCCACAAGCCTTCCGAGATCATCGCCGTAGGGTTCGCGCCCAGGCGATCTTCGTCGGGACTGAAGGTGCGGCCGAGGACGGGCTTGACGCCCAGAATCTCGAAAAAACCGGCCGAGATCATGTCGCCCTGGACATTTTCTGCTTGCCCGGCACCAGTTAGAGTGAATCCCCCGGGATGACGGTAGGCCGCCATCGCCTCGAAGCTTTGGTTGTCACGCTGCCAGTCCAGGAAGTTGGGATAGGAAATCGAGCCTTTCACGAAGTTGTGCTTGCTGTGAAAGAGCGTGACCAGTCGATCGGCATTGGGATACGGCAGCGGTTCCAGCAACACCGCATTTACGACGGAGAAAATCGCCGTGTTGGCGCCGATACCGAGCGCAAGCGTGAGGATGGCGACCAGGGCAAAGCCCGGCGACTTCATCATCTGTCGCCCGGCATATTGGAGATCGTGGAGGAAGCTATGCATCGCGAGATCCTGGCAAGTCCAAAACGAAGAGAGCAATCGGACTGCCCACACCGCAACAAGCTAAGTGTAATCTTTTTAGCCAGTTGGCTGAGACTCTGAATGTAAGTTTTACCGACTTTGTTCGAGGGCGAACTTCCGCGTTCGGAAGCGAACAGCGAGATCAGCTCGCGTTCCTGGTCTCTGGACTCAGGCGTGGCTGACAGCGGCTTTGCTGCAGCGGGCTAACGCCAAGGCGGTGATGTCGTTTTGTAGCGGCTTGGAGGCGCAGAATTCCTCCACCGAGTTCAGGATCACGCCGGCGATCTGGCGAGCGTCCTCCGGGGGTGTGCCGAGGAAGAGCTGCTTCACGCGTTCCAGACCGAATTCTTCCTTTTTCGCCGCGGCTTCGACAACGCCACGCGAAACCAATAGCAATGACGCTCCTTGTTGCAATGCCGCAGTCGGCGCTTCGTAGGTGGAAGCGGCAAACAGTCCGAGCGGCAAGCCGGTCGCCGGCAATTCGGTGATGCCCGAGGGATCGCGCAGCAATCCGGGCGTGTGTCCGGCGTTGACGTAGCAGATGGTGCCCAGATCTTCGTTGTAGCAGCCCAGGAATGCGGCGCAGGATCGTATGCCGGAGGCAACGCGGCGAATGGTGAGGTTCAGCTCGAGGGAGAACTCCATCATTGCGTCGGCTTCGTTCACTTCTTCGTAGGCAAACTTCTGGCAGCCGAGCTCCTGGAAGGTTTGCCGCGCGGCTTCGACGATGCCGTGATTCTCCTCGCGACGCCCGGCAACATCCAGGAGGCCGAAGATCACGCGGCTGCGATTCGCACGCAGGAAGTGATACAAGTCGCCGCCAACCCGCGCGCCCTGCACCATGCCCGCGATGTCGGCACCCGACAACTGTGGAAACTCAGCCGCCGTAGCTAGCGTAGCGGAAGGATTGGAGCGTTCGCGCTGGAAACCGAGCTTCATAAGAGCGGACATCATAGCGCAAAACAATAACAGTTTCGAGCCTAGAATCGGTTTCCGGCTGGAGTTTTTGATTTGCTGTTTCGAATTAGAGCCAAAAGCCCCAACTTGGACCTGGAAGCTCCCGGCCTGCGGGGCATTGCGACTCGCCCCTCCCATAGCAGGTCATTCGCTCCGATGAACATGATGTGCGCCCGAGCTTTAAGCTTGGGCTGCTCCGACTTGAAACTGGAAACTCGAAACTGGAAACTGGGCTTTATGCGGATCGCGAGCATCGGCGAGGTTCTTTGGGACGTGATTGGCCAGTCCGACTATCTGGGCGGGGCGCCACTGAATTTCGCGGCCCACGCCCGCAAAATGGGACACGAAGTGTACCTGGTGAGCGCCGTGGGCGACGACGCTCGTGGCCGGCGGGCGCTACAGGCCATTCGGCAACTAGGCATTGCCGACGACTTTGTGCAGGTGGTCGCGCAGCGGCCGACGGGCACGGCGGAGGTAGAACTGGATCCCGACGGCAAGCCGATGTTTCGCATTGTGCGGCCGGGGGCGTACGACTTCATGCCGTGGACATCGCAACTGACAAAACAGATTGCTCAACTGCAGCCTGACTGGATCTATTGCGGAACACTGTTCCACACCTCCGAGCATGCGCTCGCTACAACGCTGGCCTTGCTGCGGGAGCTGCCCTCGGCCAAACGCATTTACGACGTCAACCTGCGCGACGGCAACTGGACGCTGAAGGCGGTCGAGCAACTGGCGTCCCGCGCCGACGTCATCAAGTTGAGCGACAGCGAAGCCGAGTTTCTCGACGCCTCGCTGGGAAATGAAGGCGAGGAGTTCCCCATTAAACATTTCTGCGAGCGCTGGTGCGATCAGTACAAGTGCCGGACGGTGTGCGTGACGCTGGGCGAGCGAGGATGCGTCGTCTACCACGACCGGGTATTTACCGAGGCTGCGGCGTGCCGAGTGAACATTGCCGACACGGTGGGCGCGGGCGACGCCTTCGCGGCGGCGCTGGTGCATGGTATGGGCGAGGAATGGAACATGAAACGATGCGCAGCGTTCGCCAATGCCGTGGCGGCGCTGGTCGCGAGCCGTCCAGGCGCCATTCCGGAGTGGAGCGTGGAAGAAGTTGGGCTGATCCTGAGCGATCAGGAATAGTAAACTGCTCCAATCCATGAAGCTTCACGATTATAAGACGGTCCTTTATCGGCAGGACGACGGTTCGTGGGTCGCCGAGGTCCCCGCTATCGCCGGTTGTTATGCGTTGATGCCTACCCGTGAGGAAGCCCTGGCAGAACTGTCGCGCGTCTTTCAGGTGCGGGCAGAGGAATTCCGCGAAAAAGGAATCGCATTACCCGCCGCCACGACTGAAATCGTACATGCCTAGTGGACGGGAGATCTGTCCCCGTTGTTCTTCAAGATTCTTCGCCAGCTCGGTACTTCACAAGAAGAGTTTCGACGACGGCGCTAATTCTGCCCGCGCCGGTACACGGTGCAACTTGCCTGCCCCGGAGCGCTAACCGTGGTCATGCTCGTTAACTCGGCTTTGTGCTGTCGCACCGCCGCCCACACCGGATCTCCATTGCAAGCGATCACGTAGGCGGCAGCGTGTGCGGGATCGAGCAGCGCCAACTCCCAATCCGGATGCTCGTTTTCGGAGATAACGCGGCGCAGCGGAATACCTGCCACGCGCAGCACGCCGGGATGCTCGGCTTCATACATCAGCAGCGTCGACGTCGGCGGCAGATGCGACAGAACGCCGGCTAGCCCCTCCTCAACCGCCATGCGGCCGCGCGAGTTCACGAGCGCTTCACGCAATGTGATGGGCACCGCGGCATAGGCCGACAGGTACGCCGACCCCACAACTCCAACCAGTAATACGGCCCAGAGAGCCACGCTTACCTGCCTGTTGGTCACCTTCGCGGCGATGCCGGCGACGAGAATCACAGGAAATACCGCGAACACCGGCAACAGCTCCAATCCGTAGCGCACGTTGTAGTACGAGAACGGATACCAAACCGGAATGTAGATGGGCACGCTGCCATAAGCGATTGAGAGGCTATAAAACGCGAGCGGCAGCCATAGCAGCAAGAGAATCCCACAGCGTCGAAAGCGCCAGACGGCGACAGCGGTGCCGATCACAGCCAGAATCAGAAGCACGCGGCCAAGCGATGACGTTCCGAGATTGAGCTGCGCCGATTTCAGGAAGTACAGAGCCGCCGTCCAGACGTGATTCTGACCGGGATAAGGCGGCGCGCCGTGTGCCGTGCTGCGCAGAGCGATAGCTTTTGCCGAGTACGGCCCGTTGGCGAAGTCGAGCGCGTCCCCCGACACCGCCCATGTGTAGATCAGCCAGTACACCGGCACCAGCGCGTTGAGCAGCAGTACTTCGAGGAACGATTTGGTCATCGCCCGCCGCTGGAGCGGATTGTCCGTGCGTGATCGCCAGCGCAGAAATGCTACGAGCAGAATCGCGCCCAGAATTGTCCCGGAGAACCAGCCGTCGTAGCGAGTGAGCGCGCCTCCATACATGCAGATGCCGCAGTATTCCAACGCCTGCCTTGGGCGCAGCGCCGCGGGCTGCAGACCGGATGCTGCATCCGGCGGCGACGTCCCGCGCAGGAATTCATCCAGATAAACCAGAGACCAGAGGAAGAAAGCCAGCAGTATGGGCTCGTTCATCGCGGTCGTCTGCATGTAGAGAAGATTGGGATTGAGTGCGTAGATAGCGGCCGCCGCGTATCCCGCGAGGCTTCCCGCGCGCACGTTTACCAGCCGGAAAATTCCGAGTGCGCCGAGAACGAAGGCCACCATACCTGGTATGGCGCCGGCGATCCCGCTGCGCCACAGCGGGTCGGCCCACACGAATGGCAGCATCGCCATGTGCTGCAACGGCAGCCAGACCGTTCCGAGTTGCCCGTAAGATTCGAGCGGGTGCCGATTGTCGACCACCCGTCGGGCAATGTTGATATGGGCAACGGCGTCGCCGTACAGCAAGAGTTGCTGGTGCGCGTAGTAGTAAAAAAGCGCGGCGATGGAAAGCGCGGCGAGTGCAATGGAGAGGCGCGACGCGTTACGTTGTTGTGCGTAGTGGGCGCGCTGAAGGTCAGGGGTGGCCAAGCAAGAAGTTTAGCAGTCAGCAGTCAGCAATTAGCAGTCAGCAATCAGCAGTCGAACAGCATTGTGAAGTAGCTCTGCCGCGCACAACCGAGCAGCAACCTGCTTGGCTGACCACTGGGTAGTGAGTACTGATATTGCTGATTGCTGATTGCTGAGTACTGACTGCTGCTTGCTATCCTCGCGCCGTTTTCTGATCGCTGAACACCTGGCCATCGCGGATGTGGATGACGCGGTGCGCGTATTCGGCGATATCGTGCTCGTGCGTGACCAGGACGATGGTGTTGCCCTGGTCATACAACCGGTCGAGCAGCGCCATGATCTCCACGCCGGTTTGCGAGTCGAGGTTGCCCGTTGGCTCGTCGGCCAGGATGATCGAGGGATCGTTGACCAAAGCGCGGGCGATGGCGACACGTTGCCGCTGGCCGCCGGAAAGCTCGTTCGGCTTGTGGTTCATGCGCGATTCCATGCCTACCGACGCCAGAACTTTTTTGGCGCGGTCAATGCGTTCTTCCGCAGGCAGGCCGGCATAAATCAGCGGCAGCTCGACGTTATGCAGCGAGGTCGCGCGGGGCAACAGATTGAACGTCTGGAAGACGAAGCCGATTTCTTTATTGCGGATGCGAGCCAGTTCATCGTCGTCGAGCTCGCTCACGAGCTGGCCGTTGAGCCAATAGTTGCCTTTGCTCGGGGTATCGAGGCAACCGATGAGGTTCATCAACGTCGACTTGCCGGAGCCCGACGGTCCCATGATGGCGACGTACTCATTGCGCTGAATGCGAATGCTGACGCCGCGCAGGGCGTGCACCTGCTGTTCGGAACCCATGTCGTAGGTCTTCCACAGGTCGTCGGTACAGATGATGCAGCTGTCGGGAACGGCCGCATTCACCGGCTCGGCTATATTCATCACTTCGGTCGCCACGCGTTTCTCCATATTCAGCACTCAGCAATCAGCAGTTAGCATTCAGCCAGCCAGGATTTTTGACTGAATACTGAGTACTGATTGCTGAAGGCTCCTCTACGATTCGTCGCCTTTCGGCTTGACGGAGTTATCTACCTTGACGCTGGCGCCGTTTCGCAACGTCCGCAGCACCTTGTAACTTCCGGTGACGATCTCGTCACCTTCTTTCAGCCCGCTGGTCACTTCGATGTCGGTTGTCCCGCTGATGCCGGTTGCAACCGGCACAAAAACTGCTTCCTTGTTGCGCAGCACGAACACGCCCTGCAACTCTTCCTTAGCATCTCCGCCGGTCGGCGCTGCAGCTTGTACGGAATTCTTCTTGTTCTTGTTCTCGGGAACGAGCTCGCCACGGGTGCGGATGGTCAGCGCCTGAATCGGAATCGCCAGCACGCTGCTTTTCTTCGCGGTAGTGATGCGTGCCGTGGCCGACAGTCCGGGATGCAGATTAGGCGGAGAATTTTGTAGCGCGATGACGACCTTGAAATCCTTGGCCTCCTGACCGCTCGACGTGGTCTGCGCGGTCGAAACGCCGGTCGATCGCAACACCGCGTTGCCGCCGATCTCCGAAACCACGCCCGGGAACTTCTGCTTGGGCATGGCGTCAATGGTGATCTCGGCCGGCTGGCCTAATTGCACGTTGACAATGTCGCTCTCGTCCACCTTCACTTCCGCGGTGATGAGCGACGTGTCGGCAACCGTCATCAAGGTACTGCCCGGCGAATTCTGGATACCGGGAACGACAGTCTCACCTTCCCGCACCGGCAGGTTGGTGATGACGCCGTCGAAGGGCGCACGATATTCGGTCTTGCTCAGAACGTCACTCATGCGGCGCAGAGTGGCCGCGTTCTGGGTAATGTGGCCCTTGGCGGAATCAACGTTCGCCTTGGCCTGCGCCAGCTTGGCCTGCGCCTGAGCAAGCTGCGCGTTGGCCGTATCGAAGGCCGCTTTCTTGGTGTCGTAATCGGACTTGGCAATGAGCTGGTTGTCGTACAGCGCCTTGCCGCGTTCGTAGTCGAGTTGAGCGCGCTCGTGTTCAGCCTTCGCCTGATTCAGGTCAGCGGCGGCCGTGTTGACGGCGGCTTGTGCCGCAACGGCGTCGGTGCGCGAGGCATCCAGAGCAGACTCGGTCGCAGCTACATCAGCCGCCGACTGGATATTATCCAGGCTCGCGAGCAATTCGCCCTTCTTCACCGGTCGCCCTCTTTAACATAAAGGCGAGTGATTTTCGCCTGCGCCAGCGCGCCGATGTTGACATACAGCTTGGGTTTGATCTCGCCGGAGGCCGTGACCACAGAACTCAGGTCTTCGCGTACCGCTTTTCCCGTCTGGACCGCGACGATTCCTTTGCGGCTCTGCTGGATGGTAAAGCCCACGATGGCCAGCAGCAGCACAACCACTCCAGCAATGAGCGCGATTTTTTTCCACTTCTTCATGGGAGCCTCGTCCGGAAAGGTCGGCACGCCTCGGACTGTCCTTCAGTACGAAATGAGACGGTCTAAGGTTCCTGGGGAGAGCAAACTTCGACACGGCCCAGCCCGTCGGGAGGTGAGCCGTCAATCGCCCCAGCCATGCCGGCCTTCGAACTCTTTCCAGATACCCTGATTATAGGGGCAGGTCAACCCCATGCGCATAGGAGCGACCAATTTTGACAAGATGCCGCAGAAGCGTGCCGGAAGGGTGATGGAAAGGGTTCAGCAGCACGTGTTCTTAGCAACTTAGAGCCAAGTTCGGTGTTCCGAAGGAAGAGATACAAAATGGCAGTTACCGGGCGGTGGCGTTTCGTCCCGATAACCTTGCGTTCACAGTGGCTAGAACATACAATTTAACTGCCAGAGGTCTGGTAGGAGAGCATTGCTACACATGAAGTTGCCTGCGGTTCTGTGGTCGATTGCGTTGTCGCTCGGACTATTTTTCTCATCCATTTTTGCGGCTGCCCAAGCTCCGCCTGCTTCTTCCGACGCTCAAGCGACGACCAATGGAGCGCAAGCGTCGGGCGAATACGGCGGCTCAGCCCCCGGCGAAAACCGCCGGAAGCTCGGCGGCGCAGAACACCGACCAATCTTCCGACCCACTTAAGCGCCCCCTGACCGAAAAGCAAAAGAAGGCCAATTCCAAGGCGCTGAAGCAGGAGTTGAGCGGGACGTACAAGAAGTGGTTGAACCAGGACGTGGTTTACATCATCACGCCGGAAGAGAAGGCTGCGTTCAAGGCGTTATCCAACGACGAAGAGCGCGACCAGTTCATCGAGCAGTTTTGGCTGCGTCGCGATCCGACGCCCGACACGCCGGAGAACGAGTTCAAGGAAGAACACTATCGCCGCATCGCTTACGCCAACGAGCATTTTGCGGCCGGCATTCCTGGCTGGAAGACCGATCGTGGCCGCATCTACATCATCTGGGGACCGCCGGATCAGATTGAATCGCATGCCACCGGCGGCACCTACGAACGGCCCATGGAAGAGGGCGGCGGCGAAACCACGCACGTTCCCGTTTGAAACTATGGCGGTATCGCTACCTCGAGGGCATCGGCGAGGACGTGAATCTGGAATTCGTCGATCCCTGCATGTGCGGCGATTTCCACTTGAGCTCGGATCCGAACGAGAAAGACGCACTGCTGCACACGCCAACCGGCGGCGCCACGTTGTACGAGCAGATGGGCTTGAGCACCCGCGCGCAACGCATTGCGCAGGGCCCCTACGGCTCGAATGCCGGTCCGGATCAGCTGATCGAAAACAACAAGGAATTTGCCCGGATGGAGTTGATGGCGAAGATCCAGGCGCCTCCTCCGGTCAAGTTCAAGGACCTGGAAGAAGTTGTCAGCCACAAGATCAACGTCAAGCCTCATGCCCTTCGAGGTGCGCACGGATTTTGTGAAGGTCACCGACGACACGGTTCTCGTGCCGGTAACCCTGCAGGTCAAGAACAAGGACATCACGTTTGCGTCCAAGGACGGCATCCAGCGCGGCACGGTCAATATCTTCGGGCGCGTCACCGGCATTACCGGACAGCGTGGCCCAGACGTTTGAAGACACGGTGCAGGTGGATGTTCCCCAGGACCTGCTGGAGAAGACGCTGGAGCATTCCTCGCTTTACTGGAAGGCCATTCCGCTGCGGCCGGGCCGCTACCGCATCGACCTCGTCGTGAAGGACGTAAATGGCGACCGTGTCGGGACGTGGATCGCGGGGCATCATGGTACCGGAATACACGGATGACAAGCTCGCTGCGTCGTCGCTGATTCTGGCCGACCACATGGAGAAGAGTGGCCGACCAAGAATGTCGGCTCGGGCAGTTTCGTGATCGGCGAAACCAAGCTCGCTCTATCCGCATCTCGACGGCGCGGACGGCAAGCCGGCCAGCTTCAAACACGACCAGAAGATGGGCCTGTGGATGCAGGTTTATAATCTGCAGCCAGACGAGAAGACCAAGAAGACGTCGGCCAAGATCGAATACGAAATCGTAAACTTGGCGAATAATCAGCCGGTGTTGCAATCTTCGGAATCGACCGATACCATGGGCAATATCGGCGACCAGGTCACGCTGGCGAAGAGTTTGGATCTCAACAGCTTTCAGCCTGGCCTCTACAGAGTTACGGTAAAGGTGGACGACAACGTCTCGAAACAGCAGATCGCCCCGTCTGTGCGCTTTGCTGTCGAGTAACTTACGCCTTGGGAACTGCGGGCTTCTGCATGGCGCCGCAGCGTTTTGCTCCCCGGAACCTCTGAAAGGGGGTTTTAAAATATGACCCGATTTCTGACATGTTGTGCGCTGGTGGCGTCGCTGTGCACGATGGCGTCGGCAGGGGTCAATCCGGGATCAATCTCGGGGTTCGTCAAGAACACCTCCGGCGTCGCGCAGATGGGCGCCACGGTGCAACTGATCAGCGCGACCGGACAGCTGCAGGTTGTCTACACTGACGTAAAGGGCTACTTCTCTTTAACCGGCCTGGTCCCGGGCAACTACGATGTACACGTCTCCGCTCCTTCCTTTGTGCCCACGCTGCGCGAGGATGTGGTGCTCGCGGCAGGCGCCAGCAAGGTTCTGAACATTACGCTGAATACGCTCTTCGAAGCCGTGCGCATGCTGCCGCCTTTGAAGAAGGGCGACACCGAAGACGACAGTTGGAAGTGGACGCTGCGGTCCACCACGAACCGCCCGGTGTTGCGCTTCGATGATGACACCGCCGTCATGGTGGAAAGTCAGCAGGAAGGTCAGCCGTTAAAGGGCTCGCTAGCCTTGATGGCGGGCGCCGCCAGTGAAGGCTACGGCAGCGCTTCCGACCTGGGCACAGCTTTCAACGTCGAGCAGTCCATCTTCCATACCGGCACGCTGAATCTCGCCGGTGATTTGGGTTATGGCGAAGGTACGCCCGATGGCGTAATTCGCGCTTCGTACGCACGCGATAACAGTGACGGCTTCCGTCAGTCCGTATCGCTGATTGTGCGGCGCTTTTCTGCTCCGGACTCCGTGCCTCACGGTGGCGCGCTCGATGCAGTGGCGATGTCCTACTCCAACGGCTACTCGATCGGCAATTTCATGGATGTGCAGGTCGGTGGCGAAGGACAGGCTATCGAGTTCCTGGGCCGTGAAGCCAACGCGTTCCGCCCATCCGCGGTTGCCGATTTTCATCTCGGCTCCAACACGATCCTTGAGTACCGCTACGCCACTAGCGAGCCCACGACTCGCGCCAGCAAGGGTTTCGATTCAGCGCCGGCCGACCTCACGGAAACCGGGCCTCGCATGAGCCTGGTCGACGGCACTCCACTGCTGGAGAATGCGCATCATCACGAGATTTCGATCTCGCAGCGTATCGGGGACAATAACAAGCTGCAGCTGGCGTATTTCAACGACCGCATCAAAGATCCGGCGCTGCTGGGAGTCGGACTCGTGAATGACGACGCCCTCGACGTCCTGCCCGACGTTTATTCGGGAACCTTCAGCTATAACGCCGGCGAGCTGCGGGCCCAGGGCGTGCGCTTCGTCTACAAGCACAAGATCAACGAAAATCTCAGTGCGACGCTCGACTACAGCTACGGCGGCGTGCTGGAGTTGGACCAGCCCAACGTCAACTGGAGCTCGGTGAGCGGCAGTCTCTCCCACGCATGGCGTAATTCCGCCGCCCTGAAACTCGACGGCACTCTGCCCAGGTGCCATGGCAAATGGATCGCTTCGTATCGCTGGACCAGCGGGCAAACCCTGGTTCCGGTTGATCTGTTCAATGCTTCGGCAGGCCAGACTGATCCTTACCTGAATCTCTTTTTCCGGCAGCCGCTGCCGCACTTCCATGGCATGCCGGGAAATATGGAAGCCTTGATCGATGTGCGGAATCTTCTGGCGCAGGGCTATATACCGGTCATCGGCCCCGACGGGAACACGGTATATCTGGTGCAGTCGGCGCGTAGTGTGCGCGGTGGGCTGGCGTTTACGTTCTAGCCACGGGCCAGGAAAACTCTTCCTCCACCGTTCTTATTTCTGCTGCAATCCTTCGATATATTTGGTCAGGTTGCGAATTCGCAATTGCGCCATCGCCGGATCCTGCTGCTCCAGGTAAAGGAATACCGGTCCCCAGACCGGCATCTGCTTGCTTCCGTGCGCGGGCATCATCATGTCGCCCTTGATCACCTCTGCGACATGCGAAGCCGGATACGTGCCGCCGTTCTTCGCTGCCAGTTGCGTCAGATCGGTAGGCGTGCTCTTCAGAGCCGGAGCTGCGGGGCCGTTTCCCTTCCCGCCCTGTCCATGACAGGAAGCGCAATAGGCGTCATACATCTGCCGGCCCGATGTCGGACTGGTGTACGTAGCGGGCGCGCTTTTGATTTCTGTTTTCTTGCTTTGTGGGTTGCTCTGAGGGTGCGCGAAAGCGGTAAGTAGAAAAAGAAGCGAGACCAGGTAGCACATGCGGAAGCGCATCGTGACCTTCTTTCCGGGCGCTTGTCCCGACAGCCAACTATGGAACAAGCGCCTGCAGCTCCACAATGCGCTACGTCACAAGGGGCATGGTCACAGCGCCGGCGGTGAGGAAGCGTCTGCGAGCTCTCCGTTTTCCGGCTAGAACTCCATGGTCTTCAGGTCGGGGCTGACGATGAGCGGCGCCTCGGTCGCACGCTGCACGTCGTCGTACGTGAGGCCGGGTGCGATCTCATCGAGCACCAGCCCGCTCTGCGTGACGTGAATGTACGCCATTTCTGTAACGATGGTGTTCACCACGCGCAGGCCAGTGATGGGAAGCGTGCAGCGCTTCAGGATTTTCGGACTGCCGTCTTTGGTGGTGTGCTCCATGGCGACAATCACGCGCCGGGCACTGGCGACCAGGTCCATCGCGCCGCCCATGCCTTTTACCATCTTGCCGGGGATCATCCAGTTGGCGAGGTTGCCTTCCTCATCCACTTCCATCGCACCCAGCACGCTGAGGTCGATGTGCCCGCCGCGAATCATCGCAAACGACTCGGCGCTGGAGAAGTAGGCGGTGCCCGGAATCTGGGTAACGGTTTCCTTGCCCGCGTTGATCAGGTCGGCGTCTTCTTCGCCGGCGTAAGGGTACGGTCCCACGCCCAGCATTCCGTTCTCGCTTTGCAGCACGACCTCCATGCCGGCAGGCACGCAATTGGCAACCAGTGTGGGCATGCCGATGCCGAGGTTGACGTAGTATCCGTCGCGCAACTCGCGCGCTATGCGGCGCACAATGCGATCACGCTTTTCCGTGTCCTTCTTCTTGCCTATGTTCGGGGTTGTTGCCATCCGAGTTCCTCTCAGTCGGGATACTTCTTGAGTTCGTCGACCCGGCTTCCGGGCTTTACGAAATAGATCAGCCGACCCGGCACCGGCTGAGATACGGTGTTTCCGCAGTTGTTGGCAGTAACCAGTCCGGCATCGGCGACGTCGGCAACGGAGTAATCCTTCATTGCTTCGCCGCTGAGCTCGCCACAAGCTACATAGCCGACTGGCGAGACCTTGAAGTCAGTTGCACCTTCGATTTCGAACTCGACCTTGCCCTCTTCATCTGTATGCAGGCTCAATAAATGCCGTATCGGAGCGATAAAGAAAATCACATGAACGGCCTTTCCTTTTCCGATCGGTTTTCCGTTCCGTCCATTGACGAACTGCACGGTCACAGTTTGGGCGACGGCGATGCTGTTCAGTAAACAGACCACTGCCGCCAACAGCAGCCAATTCCGGCACCGCGATAATGCACGTCCCGCTCGCACAACTAAGCTTTCCGGACTGTTCTCCGTTCGATGCGCTTCTCGTAATTGCTTCCCTGCAAAATCCTCTGCACATACACGCTGGGCGTGTGAATGTGGTCGGGATCGAGTTCTCCCGGCTCGACCAGGTGCTCCACCTCGACAATCGTGATCTTCGCGGCGGTCGCCATCATTGGATTGAAATTCTGCGCCGTCTTGCGATAGACGAGATTGCCCCACCGATCGCCCTTCCAGGCTTTGATGAGCGCGAAATCGGCGGTCATGCCGCGCTCCAGAACGTAGGGCCGCCCATCGAACTCGCGCGTCTCCTTGCCTTCGGCGACGACCGTGCCGAACCCGGTTGGTGTGTAGAACGCGGGAATACCTGCGCCGCCGGCACGAATGCGCTCGGCCAGCGTGCCCTGCGGGATCAGTTCCAGGTCGATGCGGCCGGTGAGCACCATGTCCTCAAGCAGCTTGTTCTCGCCGACATAGCTGCCTTTGTGCGATTTGATCTGGCCGGCGCCCAGCATCAAGCCGAGACCGAATTCGTCCACGCCGACGTTGTTGCTGATGGTGTGCAGGTTCTTCACGCCCTTCTTGACCAGCGCGGCGATGAGGTTCTCCGGAATGCCGCAGAGCCCAAAGCCGCCGACCATAATGGTGGCGCCGTCCTCAATGTCGTGGACCGCCGCTTCCGCGCTCGCAACTACCTTGTTGAGTGACATAAGTTGTTCCGACCGGCGATTGTACCGAGGAGCGGGCGCGAGCGCAAAGAGTCAGTCGCGCTTCTTCGCTGGCGACTGGCCGCTGGCCCCTGGCCACTGATTCGCGCTCTCGAACATTTCCCGCAGACCCGGCCCGCGGAGGTTCTCGCGCAAGTGCGCCAACTGCTGCTCGAAGCGCAGCAGCGCGTCTTCGATGTTGCCGGTGTTGGTGAGCGCGATGTCGCGCCACATGGAATACGGGACTGTGCGCGATGCGCGTCATCTCGCGCAAAGCGCGCCCGCCAATCTGCATCAGCTCCTTATCGTCGCCGAATTCCTCCCGCAGTGATGAAGCCAGCGCCGTCGCGATCATCTGCGGCAGATGGCTGATCCACGCGCACAGACGATCGTGGCGTTCGGCATCCATCGTGATCACGCGTGCACGATGGCGTTCAGCAGATCCAGATACTCGCGCTGTTTAGGCGTAAGCGGACGCTCTGTCTCAATGGGCGTGATCAGCCACACCGCTTCGCGAAACAGTTTGGCATCGGCATTTTCGATGCCGCTGACTTCTTTGCCCGCCATGGGATGCCCGGGCAGTACGCGCTTCCCTGCGTTCGCGCCAAACAACATCCGCGCGCGCTCCACAAAACTTTGTTTTGTGCTGCCGGTATCGGTGATGAGCGCCTGCGGTCCCACCAGCGGAGCTATGGCCTCGAGCTGTGAGAGCGAACATCCCACGGGTGTAGCCAGCACGATGACATCGCTGCCGACGATGGCGCGCTCGAGATCCTCTTCGGCACGATCAATCGCGCCGCGCGTTTGCGCCAGCTCGAGCACATGGCGCTTGTCGCAGCCGACGATCCGTCCTGCCAAGCCAGCTTGCTTCAGCGCCAGCCCCAGCGATCCGCCGATCAGGCCTGTGCCGACGATCGTGATTTGCTGAATGGGCATTGCTTTATGGTGCGCCTGTGTTGATGGTGATGATGCGCATCTGGCCCCTCGAGTCTTGGGTAAACCAGACTTCCCCGTTGCCGACCATCACCCCTTGCTGATTGCCGAACAAGCATTCAGCGGATTGCGCAAGAATCGCTTTTCTAACCTTCGCTGTAATGATCGAGGAATACTTCTGAATAAAATCGGACGGTCGCGTGATTTTGCTCTGCCGCCCGTCGCCGATGATGCGCACCGGATACTGAACCAGTCGCGCGACTTTCGCCGCATCGTTGCCTTCGACCGCTTTTTGTAATTCGGTCAAGAACGATCTCGCCTGGTCGGCGAACTTCGGTCCCCAGGCATCCGCAACCGTACTGTTATTGCACTTGCTGTCTTGAGCCCTCCCCAAAGAGTGGCCCGCAACCGTCAGCAGAATGATGGCTGCCAAACAGCGGCCGATAATCCTGGTGCCGCGAGTTATTACAGCTTCTGCGTTAAACATTCTCCTCACCCGCCATGCCGAGATTACACCAATGGTTCCTTCGCGGTGTTCGTATAATCAACGCTTGCCTAGCCTTGACTACACTCCTCGCCGCCTCGTCTCGCTACAGCCCAGCGCTACCGTTACCCTGCGCGATCTCGGGCTACTTAAGTGTCTGGTTGCCTGCACGAAATACTGCGTTGATGTCTGTCCAGAGCTGTCGCAGCGGCCGCCCCTGCTTGTTTCCGATTCGTGGTCTGCGCAGGCCGAACAAATCGTCGCGGCGAAACCTGACCTTGTTCTAGCTTCTGTCCCCTATCAGCTGGAAGCGGTCGCAGAAATCCTAAAGGCTGGGGTGCGTTTTCTCGGACTCGCTCCGCGAACCCTCGCTGACATCTACGCCGATATCGCCGCCATCGCCGGAGTGATGGGCGCGGGCGAACGCGGGGGAGCCTTAATCGCCACTATGCAAGCGCACATCGAGCAGGTCCGTCAGCGTACGGCAGCGTGCCCCAAAGTACGCGTCTTCAGCGAGGAGTGGGGCAAGCCCATAATCGCCTCGCAACCGTGGGTGGCGGAGCTGGTCGAAGCGGCAGGCGGAGAATTCATCGGCGATCCGGGCAAAACCACGACGGCGGAAGAGATTGCCGCCGCACAACCACACGTCATTTTTGCCGCCTGGTGCGGCGCCGGCGATCGCGTGCCCCTGGAGAAGATCGTCGAGCAGCGAGGCTGGCAGAGCCTGCCGGCCGCAAGGGATCATCGCGTCTTCTGCATCAACGACGAGCTGCTCAACACGCCCGCGAGCACGCTGCTCGGGGGTCTGGACGCGATTGCCTGGGCGCTACACCCAAAGTTGTTTGAGAAACCGATCGGCATACGTCAGGTTGGCGATGTCGGCGATCATGATCCTGGCAGGGCCAGCTGACCAGCGGAGATGGGGTAAAATGAGCCAGCGGCTCTTGCTTCCGTGATGTGACGGGCAAATCCATCTGGAAGGAGAGACTCCCGTGACAAACGAATTTTTTTCTACGAGCCCAGCAGCAAGCGACGCAAAGGGTTCCCATCTGAAACCAAGGTCAAGCGCGGCATCCGAGTGATACACGGTGACAAAGAGCTCCGCGAAAAACTCGGCCGGAACGATATTTGTCCATGCGGCTCAGGCCGGAAATTTCAACAAGTGCTGCATGCTTACCGGCAGATATGACGGAACCATGCGAGACCATTACAGTCGATAGGCTTCTACGGGCACGGCTGACTGTGCCCGTAGCTCGTCGGCCAACTTACACGATTCTTTATCGGACTCCTGAACATGTTTGAGAACCTTACAGATAAACTGCAGCGCGCCTTCAAGAACCTGCGCGGACAAGGCACGCTGAACGAAGAGAACATCGGCGAAGCGCTGAAAGAAATCCGCATGGCGCTGCTCGAAGCCGACGTCAACTTCAAGGTCGTCAAAGAGCTGGTCGACCACATTCGCGAGAAGGCGGTCGGCCAGGAAGTGATGACCGCGCTCTCGCCCGGCGAGCAGGTCATCAAGATCGTTCGCGACGAGCTGATCAACGTCCTCGGCAAGGACACGGCGAAGCTGAAGTTCGCCTCGCAGCCGCCCACGGTCGTGCTGATGGCCGGCCTGCAAGGTTCCGGCAAGACGACCACCTCCGGCAAGCTGGCGCACTGGCTGAAGCAGGGCGGACATCGCCCGATGCTGGTCTCGGTCGACGTCTATCGTCCGGCCGCGCGCGAGCAGCTGAAAGTCGTCGCCAACGCCATCAAGGCCCAGCTCTACGAGGGCAAAGTCGAAGAGTCGAACACCGCGACCGTCGAGCGCCTGGTGAAAGAAGCGCGGCGCGAGGCCATCAACAACGCCTGCGACGTGCTCATCGTCGATACCGCGGGCCGCCTGCACATCGACGAGCAGCTCATGGACGAGATGCAGTCGCTGAAGAAGATCCTGAACCCGCAGGAGATACTCTTCGTCGCCGACTCCATGACCGGCCAGGACGCGGTGCGCTCGGCCGACGAGTTCCACAAGAAGCTGACGCTCACCGGCGTGGTGCTGACCAAGATGGACGGCGATGCGCGCGGCGGCGCGGCGCTGTCGATCCGCAACGTCACCGGCCAGCCGATCAAGTTCATCGGCATCGGCGAGAAGTACGACGCGCTGGAGCCGTTCCATCCCGACCGCATCGTCGGCCGCATTCTCGGCATGGGCGACATCCTATCGCTGATCGAGAAGGCCGAGTCGAAGCTCGACAAAGGCAAGTCGGAAGAGTTCGCGCGCAAGGCGCTGTCGAGCGACGGCTTCTCGCTGGAAGATTTCCGCGGCCAGCTGCGGCAGGTGAAGAAGCTGGGATCGATTTCCAGCATCATGGGCATGATGCCGAAGATCGGGCCGTTCGCCAACATGCAGCAGGCGGCCGACAAGGTCGACGACAAGCAGCTCAACCGCGTGGAGGCGATCATCAACTCCATGACGCCGTACGAGCGCGAGCACCACGAAGTCATCAACGGCAGCCGCCGCAAGCGCATCGCCCGCGGCTCAGGAACCAGTGCAGGAAGTCAATCAGCTGCTGCAAGCAGTATGCGCAGATGCGCAAGATGTTCAAGACCATGGGCAAGCCCAGCTTCGCGCGGACGGCTGGCGGGGATGAAGATGCCGGGGATGTAACCGCTCTACATCTGACAGGATGGCAAAGCAGTTGAGGTCTCGGCCAAGCAACTCAGAGCGGTGCTTGGGCTGAAAGACGAGTAGGCAGCCCGGCCGGCCCGGAGACATTAAGTGAGCTACTCTGAACGAATTGGGCGCGTTGGTTTTGCGGTGACTGGTAGAGCGGGCCTTCAGGCCGGCGTCTCGGCAGCCCTTTGAGCGAAAGTCGGCTTTCAGCCGACGACACACGTGCCACCGGCTGAAGCCGGCTCGATTTGAAACGGGCAGCGTAACGCGACGCTGAAGCGTCGCCTACCCAAGGCTAGGCGCTCTACCCAATTTATCGGTGCACAAACTCAACATTCTCATCACACGCGAGCAGATTGCGGCGAAAGTGGCCGAGCTGGGCGCGCGCATCAGTGCCGACTTTGCCGGTCAATCGGTCATTCTCATCGGCGTGCTCAAGGGCGCGGCTATCTTTCTCGCCGACCTGGCGCGCGAAATCTCGCTCGACGTCAGCTTCGATTTCATTGCCGTTTCCAGCTACGGCAACAGCACGGAAAGCGGCGAGCTGAAGCTCCTCAAAGATGTCGAGGAGACGCTGGAAGACAGGAACGTCATCCTGGTCGAAGACATCCTCGACACCGGCGTGACAGTAACCTACATCAAGAACCTGCTCTTGGCGCGCAGGCCGAAATCGTTCAAAATCGTCGCACTGCTGGACAAGCCTTCGCGGCGCAGGGTGCCGATCTCAGCTGATTATGTTGGTTTCGAAATTCCTGACCATTTTGTGGTCGGATATGGGCTCGACCTTGGCCAGCGCTATCGTAATTTGCCCGACATTTGTATCATAGAAGCGCAGAATAACAGCGCATAATACTTCGTTATGGCAGTCGCATCGCCCACAGCGGTGGGCATCTTAACAATCTCGCCGACCGACTGGCGCGCCGCCGCCGCGCTCATCGAACACACCCTGCTGAAGCCGGATGCTACCCGCAAACAAGTGGCATCGCTGTGCGAGGAAGCCGTGCGCTATGGCTTTCACGCGGTCATCGTGAATCCGGCTAACGTTGGTTTGGCGGTGAGCCAGTTACGCGGGAGCAAGGTCAAGGTCGGCACAGTCGTGGGCTTCCCGCTGGGTGCGAACCTGACCAGCACTAAGCTGGTTGAGGCGAAGTCGGCGCTGCGCCAAGGCGCGGATGAGCTCGACATCGTGATGAACATCGGTGCGCTGAAGTCGGGCGATCGCGTGCTGGTGCAAACGGAAATCCGCAGCCTGACCCAGCTCGCGCACGCGCACGATGCGATTCTGAAACTGATCCTCGAAAACGCCTTGCTGACCCAGGAAGAGAAGATCTTGGCATGCGCTCTGGCGGCCGATGCGGAAGTCGATTTCGTGAAGACCTCGAGCGGGCTGGCTGATTGCGGCGCCACTGCGGCAGATGTGGCCCTGATGCGCGGCGTCGTGGGCCTGAAGATCGGCGTCAAAGCCGCCGGCGGAATCCGTACTGCTGCACAATTGTTGGAGATGGTCGATGCCGGCGCCAATCGCATCGGCACCAGCGCCAGCGTGCAGATCGTGCAGGAGATGCGAGAAAGCAGAGGATAGTCGATGGTTGCTGCACGGCGTGCCTTTTCTATCCACTAACCACTACCCACTTATTTTGTGCTTCCGCTCACAAACCGTTGTGACATCCATACTTCAACCCCCTACCGCAAACGGGCCATCCTCAATACCAGCGAGCCGGATTCCGGCTGGCGAAGAATCAGCGTGTGTTCGCAGTATGAGTTCGCTCTAATTCATTTCATAAATTCATACTCTGCCGACTGCGCACACACCCAATCCCAATTCACGCGGAGGCAAGATTATGGCAATAACCAATCAGGATGCACTCGACTACCATTCCAAACCGCGCCCGGGCAAGACCGAAGTTGTGGCGACGAAGGCGTGTCTGACCCAGCGCGACCTCAGCCTCGCCTATACCCCCGGAGTCGCGGTTCCCTGCCTGGAAATCGAGAAGAACCCGCAAGACGCATTCAAGTACACCAACAAGGGCAACCTCGTCGCGGTCGTAACCAACGGCACCGCCGTTCTCGGCCTCGGCGATATCGGCGCCATTGCCGGCAAACCGGTCATGGAGGGCAAAGGCGTCCTGTTCAAAAGATTTGCTGATATCGATGTGTTCGACATCGAGCTGAACACGAAGGATGCCGACGAGATCATCAAGGCCTGCCAATTGCTGGAGCCGACATTCGGTGGCATCAACCTGGAAGACATCAAAGCGCCGGAGTGTTTCTACATCGAGGAAACTCTAAAGAAGACGATGAGGATTCCGGTCTTCCACGATGACCAGCATGGCACTGCGATTATCTCCGGCGCCGCTCTCGCCAACGCTGTGGAGCTTACCGGCAAGCGCCTTGACCAGATCAAGGTCGTCGTAAATGGTGCCGGAGCCTCGGGCATTGCGTGCGCTGAGCACTACATTTGCATGGGCGTGAAGCGCGAAAACGTTACGCTGGTCGACACTAAGGGCGTCATCTACAAAGGCCGCAAAGACGGAATGAATCCCTACAAGGAGCGCTTCGCCAAAGAGACTTCGATGCGCACGCTGGCGGATGCCTGCAAGGGCGCCGACGTGCTGCTCGGTTTGTCGAAGAAGGGTGCCTTTACGCCGGAAATGATCGCCTCGCTGGCGCCGCGTCCGGTAGTGTTCGCCATGGCGAATCCGGATCCCGAGATCACATACGACGAAGCCCGCGCGATTCGCAGTGACATTCTCATGGCGACCGGCCGCTCGGATTATCCCAACCAGGTGAACAATGTTCTCGGTTTCCCGTTCATCTTTCGCGGCGCGCTTGATGTGCACGCGACGACGATCAACGAAGAGATGAAGCTGGCTGCGACGTATGCCCTGGCTGCGTTGGCGAAAGAAGATGTTCCCGACTCCGTCTGCCGCGCCTATGGCGTCGATTGCCTGAAGTTCGGCGAAGATTACATCATCCCCAAGCCGTTCGATCCGCGCGTGCTGGTGTGGGAGGCTTCGGCCGTGGCCCGCGCTGCCATGGACACGGGCGTGGCGCAGAAGCCGGTCAACCTCGACGAGTACCGCGAGCAATTGGAGAAACGCCTGGGCAAAGCGCACGAGTTGATGCGCATCATGATCCACAAGGCGCAGTCGAATCCTAAACGCGTTGTCTTCCCCGAGGGCGACCACCAGAAGATTCTGCGCGCGTGCCACGTGCTGATCGAAGAGAAGATCGCGGTTCCCATCCTGCTGGGCCGCACCAACGAGATCCAGAAGACCGCGGCGGAACTCGGCGTCCCACTCACCGGCATCACGATCCTCGAGCCCGAGACCGCGCCGCGGCGTCAGGAGTATGTCAACGAGCTATATCGGCTTCGTCAACGCCGTGGCGTGACGCTCGGCGCGGCTGACGAGCTGATGAACGATCGCAATATCTTCGGCTCGATGATGGTGCGCATGGGCGATGCCGACGCCATCGTCTCCGGTGTCACGCAGAACTATCCCGACACGCTGCGGCCGGCGCTGCAGGTGATCGGCGTGCGCGAGGGCATTCACAAAGTCTCGGGCATTTACATCGTCATCACCCGCAAGGGCGACCTCTTTTTCCTGGCCGATGCGACGGTCAACATCGAACCGACGGCGGAGGACCTGGCGGAGATCGCGCTGTGCGCTGCCCAGGAAGCGCGCCGCTTCGACGTCGAGCCGCGCGTGGCAATGCTTTCGTTTTCCAGCTTCGGCAGCACGCGCCACCCGCTGTGCGACAAGGTGCGGCGCGCGGTCGAACTGGCGCGCTACGCCGATCCGACGCTCGTCATCGACGGCGAAGTACAGGCCGGAGTTGCTGTGAGCGCCAAGAAGCTGGAAGCAGCCTTCCCGTTCTCGACGTTAAAGGGCGGCGCCAACGTGCTGATCTTCCCCGACCTGCAATCCTGCAACATCGCCTGCAAGCTGCTTGGACCGCTGGGCAATGCCGAGGTCATCGGCCCGATCCTTACAGGCATGGCGAAGCCAGTGCATCTGCTGCAGCGCGGAGTGGAAGTGGAAGACGTCGTCAACATGGCCACCATCGCCGTGGTTGACGCGCAGGACAGCTCGGTACCGGAGAGCATGCGATTGGCGGAGGCGGTCGCCAGCGTAGGGTAAACCGTAACTGCAATTACACGAAGCTCACCCACCCAGGCGAAATGGCCTGGGTGTTTTTTTCTGTGGTCCTGATGAAGGAACTCAGAAGGCGAGAAAGACTTCACTGCCGCTGGTCGGAATTCTTAAATTGATCCCTCGCTGGCGATTCGCGGCGATGGTCTTCTTGACGTCGAGCGCACTGATCGGGATGCTGCGCTCCTGACCTTCGGCAGTTACGTGCAGGAAGTTGGAATACATCGTGTAGTGGTCAGCCTCGAGTTGATCACCGTTGGTGAACACGAAAACGGTCTTCGGAATCGGCTTGGCTAGTGCCGCGTTCGCGACTGGCGGTACGTTGATCAGTTGCGGTCCGGAGGCGCTGCCGGAGGGACGAGCAGTACCAGCTTGTAACGTCTGTGTCTTGACTCCCAGTCCAGCGCGGCTCAAAAGGTAGCGCAAGTACGGCTCGCCTCCGCCGCCACCTCTACTCGCCACGACGTTGCCGTTGCGATCGATCACGACATAGTGGGGGTAGCTGTGAACTCCGAACGATGCGGCCAGGCTTCGGCCGTCGCTCGCCACAACAGGCACGGAGCGTGGGCTCGCCTGAAGATATCTTCTGACCAAAGCTTCCGGCTCGCCGTCGTCGATTGCGATCACAACCAGTCCATCGCCGGCGAAGGCAGCCTGGACATTGTCCACTGCCGCCTGGTCCTGATGACAGACCGGACACCAGGTAGTCCAGAACTGCAGCAGCACGACGTTGCCGCGTAACGAGCTGCTGGTGAAGGTCTGGCCATCCAGTGTTTTGGCGGTGAATTGTGGCGCCGCAGTGTCAGCCCGAGCTGCTGCGCCCAGCCAGAGGCACGACGCAAGGCAGATTACCAGAGGAGTCGCAGCGAGTTTCCGGATGTTCGGCACGGCAATAGGGTAGCCGAAAAATCGCTAAAATGCTGTGACAAGATTCAAGCCCGGCCATGACCGGATCATGCGCTGCGCTTGTTCGCCCGCGCAGTCGCGGCGATTTCCTCGTCCATGCCTTTAGTCGATGTTCGCGCGCGTTCTGCGTACTCCAGTGTCGGCATACGACCAATTCGTGACTCGTCGGTGATCAGCCGCGCTCCTCGCTGAAAGGTCAGATAGCTCCATGCCCACTGGATCATCACCAGAATGCGGTTGCGAAAGCCAATCAGGAAAAGGATATGGACGAAAAGCCAGGACAACCAGGCGACGAAACCCGAGAGGTGAATCTTCCCGAACTGCGCGATCGCGGCGGCTCGCCCGATGGTGGCCAGCGATCCTTTGTCGAAGTAGTGGAATTTCTCGCGGGCGCGAGCCTCGAGGTCGGCCTTGATCTGGCGCGCGACAAATTGTCCCTGCTGCATGGCGACCGGAGCTACTCCCGGCAACGGCTTACCATGCTTGTCATGCATCGTAGCGAGATCGCCGATGACGAAGACTTCGCGATGGCCCGGCAGGCTCAGGTCGGGCTCGACCGGCACGCGTCCATTGCGGTCAACCGCATTGCCCAGCGCCTTTCCTAACGGTGAAGCCGCCACGCCTGCGGCCCAAAGCACCACCTCAGCCGGCAACAGCTCTTCCCCGATTCTGACTTGTCCCACGCGTACGTCGCTTACAGCGGAATTCGTGCGCACCTCTACCCCGAGATGTTCCAGCTGTGCGACGGCGCGTCGTCGCAGGTCTTCCGGATATGTGCTCAGCACCGAAGGGCCGGCTTCGACGAGCAAAATGCGGGCCTTGGCAGGATTGATATTGCGGAAGTTTTGCGCCAGCGATTTGCGCGCGATTTCGGCGAGCGTTCCCGCCAGCTCCACGCCGGTGGGTCCAGCGCCCACTACTACAAAATTCAGCGGACGATGATTTCCCGTCAGCGCCGCCTCGCGCTCGGCAAGCTCATAGGCGAGCAGAATGCGCCGGCGCATCTCGAGCGCGTCTTCGATGGTCTTCAATCCGGGGGCAAGCGGCTCCCAGGCATCGTGCCCAAAGTAGGCATGAGTGGCGCCGGCAGCGACGATCAAGTAATCGTACGGCAAGTGATAGCCGTGCACGAAGACCTGGCGTTTTTCGAGGTCGAAACCTGACACCTCGCCAAGCAGAACTTCGACGTTCTTGCGCCGAGCCAGGATGCCGCGAATCGGCGCCGCAATCTCCGCCGGAGAGAGGCCGGCGGTCGCAACCTGATAGAGAAGCGGCTGGAAGGTGTGATGGTTTTTCCGATCGATGAGAGTGATGTCGACGGGCAAGCGGGCCAAGCCCTCGGCTGCCTTCAGGCCGCCGAAACCTCCGCCAACGATAACGACTTGTGGACGAGCTTTTTCGGTCATGGCATCACATTATGTGATGTCGGAAGTGGAGGCTTCGAACCACAGAATCACCGATGGTGCTATGTTAGATTAACTGTTGTGGGCCCGTAGCTCAGTTGGTAGAGCAACGCACTTTTAATGCGTGGGTCGCAGGTTCGATTCCTGCCGGGCTCACCATCAGGCAGCAGTTAGTATTTAGCACTTAGCTTTCCACGATTGCGACTTTGAGTGGTGGGGACAACTTTTTCTGCCAGCCAGCGGAAAACCGCTATTTCTAATACCAGTGCACCGCCGGCCGCGCGCGCACCCGTACGCCCAGTGAAGCGGTAAGCCAGAAGCCACATCGCGAAATGAATGATCGCTGCTGCTGCGCAATATGTCAGTAGAAGCGGATGCGCTCTCGTTTTCCAAAGGGTGGAGACGATATACGCAGTCATAGCGCACGCGCCAAGGAAGGCCGTTGACAGCTGAGTCGCTAAATCCGTTTCGGGCAGATAAATGGCGAGCAATGCCGCCAGTCCCACTACCGACAGACCGATACCGATGTACCAGGCATAATCAGCTGCTCGCGATTTCCAGGTACGACGCTTAGCCACTATCCTTGCTTCTCCACATACACTGCCGTCCCATACGCCAGCACTTCGGTTACGCCCTGCATGACTTCCGTTGCGTCGTAGCGCATGCCGATGACGGCATTCGCTCCGAGTTCCGCGGCGTGTTGCAGCATCAGATCGAAGGCGTGCTCGCGCGTTTTCTCGCACAAGTTCGTCAGAATGGTGATGTTGCCGCCGACCAGCGTTTGCAGGCCTGCGCCGATGGTGCCGACGATGGAGCGCGAACGCACGATGATGCCTCGCACCAGCCCCATATTGCGCACGATGCGATAGCCGTCGAGGGTGAACGCGGTGGTCACCATGTTGTGCGGAACGATGGTTGCGTAAGAAACGGCAGGATTGGGATTGGGTGTATTCATAGCATCTCCGGTCTGTTCGCGGGCAGCATAGCACGGCTTGA
The DNA here is from genome assembly GCA_963747045.1 of uncultured Acidobacteriaceae bacterium. Lineage (GTDB taxonomy): Bacteria > Acidobacteriota > Terriglobia > Terriglobales > Acidobacteriaceae > Bog-257. The sequence continues at coordinate 141,286 of CAVVDN010000006.1, forward strand.
CGCACGTCGTCTGTGCGAAGCAGGCTTTTACGAACTACACTGAAGTTAACAGTGAATAGCCGCAGCCAATCGCAATCCAAAGACAACTATCTAGTGATTGCACTTTCCGTTGGCTTGGTTGTGGGAATGGCGGTGGCCATCGCGGTGTACTTTGCCTGGAAGTCGGGTGCGATCGCGCCGGGCTTCGATCATCCGCTGACGATTCTTGCCGTCATCTTCTGCCCACCATTCATTCTTTCCTTGATTGTCGCGCCGGCGCCGGATTCTGACCTCGCGCTGGTGCTGGTCATCGGAACCATCGTTTTCGCGAATGCGTTTCTGTACGCCGGGGCGGCAGCGGCGGCTTGCTTCGTGTTCGACGTGTTCCTCAAGCGAAAGAAGTTCCGGGAATAGATGCTGTCGTCGCGCTCGCAAAAAATCAAAGGCACGGAGAACCGTGCCTCTGTGTTCATGTTGGTTCGAGAGCCTCAGCTCAGTTATGCATTCCCGCCCTCACTCCAGGGATCGAGCACGACCTTGATGCAGTTGTCCTGCTTCTTCAAGAAGGTGCTGTAGCCGTCGGGAGCGTCCTGCAGCGGCAGTCGATGCGTAATGATGACACTGGGGTCAATGTCTCCTTTGTCAATATGGTCCAGCAACTTCTTCATGTAACGCATCATGTGCGTCTGGCCCATGCGGAAGGTCAGCCCTTTGCCGAAGGCCGCGCCAAACGGGAAATTGTCGAGGAAGCTGCCGTACACACCGGGGATGGAAACGACTCCGCCCTTCCGGCAGGCTTGAATGCATTGCCGTAGCGCGAAGGGACGATCGAAGGTCACGCCGAGCATCTGCTTGGCGCGATCGCTATACCGGTCAATGCCGTGGCCGTGGGCCTCCATGCCGACCGCATCGATGCAGGCATCGGGTCCGCGGCCTCCGGTTAGTTCCTTGAGGGTCTCGATAAGATCCGGCGTCTGCTCATAGTTGACGACATCCGCGCCGCCCTCCTGCGCCAGCCGCAGCCGTTCCGGAATGCGGTCAATCGCGATCACCTTGCCGGCGCCCAGCAGCTTTGCACTGCGGATCGCAAACTGCCCAACCGGACCGCAACCCCACACGCAGACCACGTCGCCATCTTTGATCTCGCAGTTTTCGGCAGCCATGTAGCCGGTGGGAAAGATGTCGCTGAGGAAAAGCACCTTATCGTCCGGCAAGTCGCTTTCAATTTTTAGCGGCCCGACATCGGCAAATGGCACGCGAACGTACTGCGCCTGGCCTCCCGCATATCCTCCGTACATGTGCGAGTAGCCGAACAGAGCCGAGCCGGAATACCCGTAGAGCGCTTCCGCAACCGCCGCGTTCGGGTTGCTGTTGTCGCACAGCGACCAAAGCTGCTGCTTGCAGTAGAAGCACTTTCCGCAAGCGATGGTGAAGGGCACGACAATGCGGTCACCCACTTTGCGCTTCTTCACCTCCTGCCCCACTTCGACGATCTCGCCCATGAACTCGTGGCCTAGAATGTCGCCTTGCTCGAGAGTTGGAATGTATCCATCGAAGAGATGTAAATCGGAGCCGCAGATCGCGGTGCGCGTGATCTTCACGATGCAGTCGCGCGGATTGAGAATGACGGGATCGGGAACAGTTTCTACCCGCACATCGTGTTTGCCATACCAGCACAGAGCTTTCATCGCGCACCTCCAAATTCGGTTCCGGTGAATTGCGGTTTGAAGGCGGGGGTTTCGGTTTGCTTTTGCGGACCTTTGCGGAACCGCTGCGTCGCCTCCGGCTCTTCCATCGCATGCATCAGACTGACCACCGTGGAGCGGCGGCCTGCCGGCTGTCCCACGACGGTGGGAATCTCTCCCGCCTCGATCAGAGCCTTGAAACGCCGCAGGTCCTCGCGAATCGTCTGCTCAGGTTCGCGGCCAAACAGTTTGGCGAACACCGCACCCAGTTTGCCTCCGGGATTCCGATAGGTGATGGCAACTGTGACTTCGGTTCCGGAGCCGTTGGTCGCGGGACGGAATTCCACCGAGCCGCGGTTGTTGATGGCCGATCCCGGCAATGAGCGCCACACCAGATACTCGCCTGGCTTTTCATCGAGGGATTCGGCATCCCACTCGACGGGAACACCCATTGGGCCGTTCGCTACCCAATGAGAATAGCGGCCACTGGTGCTGACGCTCTTGAGGTGCTTCATGAAGCGCGGCAGATTTTCGAAGTTGTGCCAGTAGTTGTAGAGTTCCTCGGCAGGACGGTCGATAGTGAACGTCTTCTGCACGTGAATGACGGTCGCGGACGCGCTTCCGCGCCGGGCCCCGGCAATCGCGCCGTAAGTACCCACCGCAGCCAGCGCAGCTCCGCTGAGCGACTTGCGCGAGAGACCGTACGCGGCCAGCGCTCCTCCGCCCAGGATCGCAGCCCAGGGCGCAATCGATTCCATTCGCGAGTCAGACGCGCGCGACTCGGACGATCGAAAATATTTGTGATTCATTGGCTCCTCACATTTGAGTTGAATGGTTGGTGGGATGCCGGGAGCGCAGGAGGGTTTGCGTGTGAGTAGAGCGATACGCGCTACTTGGAAATGCGGATAGGGTGCGAGTCGAACCGCACCTCTATCCGCTTACGCCGCGAACGCTAAGTGATCGTCAGTGAGTTCCTGAGCTTCGCTCTCGTGAGCAGCAAGGACGAACTTGGCGGTGTCGGTGTGCAGCTTCGTTTCGTCAATCCAGACCGACTTCAGCGGCATTTTAGGATTGCCGGTCTTGATCCAGACGCGCGAAAGCTGAGAATTGACGGTGAAAGGACACTTGGTTTTGACCAGGAACAGCATGGCTCCTCCTTTTTGGATGACCCGTGTTTCGGGGAGCTACGGAGGGTCGCCTTCCAAGAGGAAGGTTCCACTCACTGGGTTCACGTTGCACTCCGTGTGACCAGGTGAGCGATGCTGCAATCAGGCGAGCATAGCGGGAAGGTTCGCGGAGCCGTTTTTCCGATTACTCGGAGGATCGAGTTGGTTTTCCGGTCTCATAAAGTTTCCGAAACTCTATCGACATAAGTTTAGACGCTCAAAAGCGCCATTGGAGTCAAAAATCGCTCGGGAAAGAGAACATCTTTCCACAAAAAAGGAGCCTCTTTCGCGGCTCCCTTCTGCACTGCGGATGTTCCAACTTACTACTGCCCGGTGTGATGGGTCGTGTGGTGCGTCGTGGTCGTCGGCGCAGCTGAGACCGGCTTGCCATTCTTGTCCAGCAGAACGCCATCCGTCATCGTCATCATGAAGGGGTTGGGCGTATAGCTGGATATGGTGCCCTGGAAATTCATCAGGGTTCCTGGCTGCGGCGAGAGCCTCGCGGGAATCGGTTTTGCCATGGAAAGCGAGATGTCCGTCTTCTTGGCTTCGATATCGTCGTCGCTGCCGGCAAGCTGAACGTTCGATGGCGTCGCGCTGATGACATTGGCGCCCAGTTTCACGGCCTTGTCCTTGATGGCGTTCCAAACCGTGTCAGCGGCCTGCTGATTGCCCGACGAGAGAACGAGTTCCCACTCCGCAAAGCTCATCTGGGTGGGATCCTTGGCCTTGACCAAGTCCGCAGCCTGCTCGGCAGGAGACGGCGGCGGCGGCGCGGCGGCCACGGTAAAGCCGGCCGGCGGCGTCACGCTCGAACTCGCCTTGGCATCCGCTACCAGTTGGTCCCAACCTTGATCAGAACCGTGATAGCGGATGTACTTCTTCTTGCCGTAGTCGAGAATTGTTTGCTGCGTTCCACCCTGAGCGAGATTCGCCGCCTTCACGATGAACCAGAATCCCGCGGGGTTAATCGGCTTGGCTTCCAGGTCTGCGGTCGCGAGCGGATAGATATCCGCAATATTAGGTTGTGATTCCCAGCCCACAGCTTGCTCGAAATCTTTCTGGGCGCTGGCGTAATCCTTAGACTGAAGCGCTGCGAACCCCACCGCACCGTCAAAAATCGCGCCGGTCTCATTGTGCAGCTTAAGGAAGTCGGCGTCCTTCATGTCCGCCGGCTTCTGCATGTTTTGCAAAGCCTGCAGTCCCTGCTCGCCATACTGCTTGGCCTTGGCCAGGTTGTCCTGCATCTGCGGACCGCCATTGGAGGCCGCCGCGCGATAGTTGTAGGCCAGGAGGGCGAGCGCGCGAATGTTGTTAGGATTGGTCTGAAGCACCCGCTGTGCGGCGTCGAGCGTCTTTTGCGCATCACCCGCCTGCTGGTAGGCCGCCATCAGCAACTCCAATGCATCTTCCTTCATGACGCTGCTGGGATAACTCTGCAGGAATGCCTCCAGCAATTGCGCCTTCTGGGCCGGGTTCTGCTGCTGGATGGCGTTGACATAAGCGTTGTACTCTGCCGGGTTCTTGATCTCTTTCTTCTGCTGCCCCGGTGCGGCCTGACCCGCTTGCGCAGGCTGGCCGGCGGCTTGCGCCGCGGATTGTTGGACCAGCGTCCCGCCGATGAATACCAGCGACATGATCACTAGGGACTTCTTCATTCTTATGGCTCCTCGATTTGGAGAACTGACGATCGGCTTTAAACGCGCAACCGGAATGCAAACTGCAGGAATCGGGATTATAAGTAGCCGCCGATGGGTAAGGCAAGGTATCTAGCACTTTATGCAGGTTCCTCGCTGCATTTTGCGCAGGACCCGCGCTGCCAGGATGCGAGGAAAACAGATCCCGGATGCGCCGTAGGCAGCTCAGCGACTTAATCCGGAGGGGGCGACCACGCTCTCGCCTACGCCTTCGTCTTTCCGAAAATAGACACCGGAGGGCCGGGAAAAGTTCCCGCTGCTCTGAGACCCACCTCACGCGAATGCCGTCTCCTCGTAGGTGCCGTACACATGGCGCAGCGCGTCGCAGATCTCGCCGACGGTTGCGTACGCTTTCACCGCGTCGATGATGAACGGCATCGTGTTGACGGGTGAGATCGTGCCGTCCTGAGCCGCCCTCGGTTCCTGCGCCGCTGCTTTTTTCAAGGCATCCAGCCTGCGGCTCACTTCCTCATCGGAGCGGCGCTCGCGCAGAGCTTTCAGCTTGCGGCTCTGTGCCTGCAGAACTTCTTCGCCGATGTAGAGGATGTTCGGCGACGGCTCGTCGACCACGAACTCGTTAGCGCCCACGGTAATCTTCTCTTTGGCTTCGGTGGCGCGCTGGAACTGATAGCTAGCTTCGGCGATTTCCTTCTGCGGATAACCCTTCTCGACGGCCGCGACCATGCCGCCCATCGCGTCCAGCTTGTCAAAGTAGTCGAAGGCGCCATTCTCCATGTCGAGCGTGAAGCGCTCGACGAAGTATGAGCCACCAAGGGGATCGATCGTGTTTGCCACGCCGGACTCGTAAGCGATGATCTGTTGCGTCCGCAACGCGATGCGCACCGCGTCTTCCGTCGGCAGCGCCAGCGCTTCGTCGTAACTGTCGGTGTGCAGCGATTGCGTTCCTCCCAGCACCGCGGCGAGCGCCTGCAGCGCGACGCGGGCGATGTTGTTCATTGGTTGCTGGGCTGTCAGAGATACTCCAGCGGTCTGGGTGTGGAAGCGCATCAGCCACGTGCGCTGGTTCTTCGCCCCGAAGCGGTCCTTCATCAGGCGGTACCAAATCTTGCGCGCGGCGCGATACTTTGCGATCTCCTCGAAGAAGTCATTGTGCGCATTGAAGAAGAAGCTGAGACGCGGGCCGAATTCGTCGACATCGAGTCCGCGGCGGCGCGCCCACTCGACGTACTCGACGCCGTCATAAATTGTGAACGCGAGCTCCTGCAGCGCGGTCGATCCGGCTTCGCGAATGTGATAACCGCTGATCGAAATCGTGTTGAATTTAGGCGTGAACTTCGAGCCGAACTCGAAAGTATCGATCACCAGCCGCATCGACGGCGCCGGCGGATAAATGTATTCCTTCTGGGCTATGTATTCTTTCAGGATGTCATTCTGAATGGTGCCGGAAATCTTCTTCCAGTCGGCTCCCTGCTTCTCCGCGACGACCAGGTACATGGCCCACAAGATTGACGCAGGCGAGTTGATCGTCATCGACACCGTGGTTTTTTCCAGGTCGATGCCGTCGAAGAGAATCTCCATGTCCTCGAGCGAGTCGATGGCGACGCCGCACTTCCCTACCTCTCCCTCGCTGAAGGGATGATCGCTGTCGTAGCCCATGAGCGTCGGAAGATCGAAGGCGACGGACAGGCCCTGCCCACCGTGCGCCAGTATGTACTTGTAGCGCTGATTGGTCTCCTCGGGAGAAGCAAAGCCCGAGAACTGGCGCATCGTCCACATCTTGCCGCGGTAGCCACTGGCGTGAATTCCACGGGTGAATGGCACCTGGCCGGGATAGTTCAGATACTGGTCGTAGTTCCAGTCTTCCGGGAGGTCGGCGGTCGTATACAGACGGCGAATCGGGACGCCGGAAATTGTGGTGAAACGCGCGTGGCGGCTATCGTCAACGTTGACGCCGGTGGGCGCGCCAATGGGCCGCTCCGGTGCTTTGTCCAGCGTCGGAGCGAGCGTCTTTTCCGCCCATTGCTTCTCCGATTCGGACAGATGCCTTCCCTCAAACGTGTCGGATACGGGCGGCTCGGATAGAACTTTTCCACCAGACTTGTCACTCATAGCCATGCGCTTTCCCCACAATGAGACGAACCTTTCATGCTAGTGGATGTCACGCACGCGGGCAAGAAGCGAGTAGGCGGGAGCTGGCCAGACCGCTGTTTTAACGTTATCCCCTCACGGTGCGTGTTACTATCCGCCCCAAGGCGCTTGATCGCGGCCTGCAACTAAATCGGCCTTCGTGGAGGAGATGTCATGGAAAGCAAGATCGGCGAATTGATGCAATCGGGCTGGACGCTCGCGATTGCACTCGGCATCAAGGTTCTGGAAGCCATCGTGCTCTGGATTGTGGGCCGCTGGCTCATCGGTCTGGCGCTGCGCATGATCGGCGGCGCGATGACGAAACAAAAGATCGATCCCACGGTGATCCGGTACATCCAGAACGCCGTCGCAGCATTGCTCAACATCATTCTTGTTATTGCGCTTCTCGGCTTCTTCGGCGTGCAAACCACCAGTCTGGCAGCGCTGATTGCAGCCGGTGGTGTGGCGATCGGTTTGGCCTGGAGCGGATTGCTCGCCAACTTCGCGGCCGGCGTGTTTATGGTCATTCTGCAGCCGCTGAAGGTGGGCGACTTCGTCACCGCCGGCGGCGTCACCGGAACCGTACATGAAGTCGGGCTATTTGCCAGCTCCATCGACACTCTGGACAACGTCCGCAATATCATAGGAAACGGCAAGATCTTTGGCGACGTCATCCAGAACTTCTCGACCAATCCATACCGAAGGGTCGAGCTCACCGCGCAGTTGGCGCACAGTGTGGACGTGCATGCCGCGATGGCCCTGCTGAAAAAGGCCTTGGCAGGCATTCCAAATGTGATGACGAATCCCGCACCGGACGTGGAAATCCTGACTTTCAACCTCGCCGGCCCGGTGCTGGCCGTACGTCCGTATTGCAACAATAAAGACTACTGGCAGGTTTACTTCGACACCAACCGCCTGATTAAGGAAACCTTCACCACCGCCGGATTCTCTGTGCCCGAGCAACATTACATGATCCGCGGTGTCGGCGCGGGTGCAGGGATGGCGCACACAGCTTAAGGAGGTGGCGCTGAAGTTTTGTTTTCGCTTTGCCGATGAATTAAGGGAGCGGTAGATGCCCTCCTGAGTGAGTCGCTTGTGTTACCTACCCAGCCAGGTTCCCGTGCCACTGGCTGGGCATTTTTTCTTTTGCGAAGCGCTCTCGGCTTGGCCTGCTCTTCCACTCTATAATCCTTCTTCGACCCGCGAACATGTCTACTACCCCTCAACCTGTTGTGCCGCGCCCGCGCAAGCACGGCGTTGAAGGTGGCGTTGAAACCTTCATGGAACGGCTCGACCGCTTCTGGCAGCGCGTGACCGAAGGCATGGCGCTCAGCCAGCTTTGGTTGCAGTTCCGCACCGACGCCCGCTCCAGTTATCAGCTTTATTCCAAAGAAGTTGATCCCAGCCGGACGGAGGGCGTACCCCGAGGACGGCATGCGCTCAACCTCGCCGGACAGTACTTCTGGGCCATCATCGAGAAGCTCACCCCGGCGCGACGCGTGCTGCTGCTGGTCGCACTGGTATTAGTCGTCGTGCCCGGCGGCGAGTGGACGTGGACCAACAGCCACGGCGAAGTGAAAGCCTTCGTTCTGGATTTCCATTTCCTGGGCGGCCTGCTGATGTTCGCGCTGCTAATCCTTGAAGTCGGCGACCGCGTAGTGATGAAGCGCGACCTGCAGATCGCGAAGGAGATCCAGACCTGGCTGTTGCCCGCCAGTCCGCCGCCAGTGGCGGGGCTGGAGATCGCCTTCACGACGCGTCCCGCGAATACGGTCGCGGGTGACTACTACGATGTTTTTGCGCGCCCGGAGACTCAGAGCTACCTGCTCGCTGTCGCCGACGTCGCCGGCAAGAGCGTGCCCGCTGCCATGCTGATGGCAACGTTTCAGGCGAGCCTGAAGACGCTCTCGGCCACGCCCGGATCGCTCACCGAACTCGTGAGAAGCATGAATCGCTATGCCTGCAGCAATAGCCAGAACGGACGGCGCTTCACGACTGCGTTTATTGCGGAATATGAGCCCGCGACGCGCAGCCTGACATACGTGAACGCAGGACATAACAATCCCATCCTGCGCCGGCCAACGGGCGCGATCGAGCGCCTGCAAACGGGAGGCGTACCGCTGGGCATTATGCCGGATGCGGCCTATGAATCAGGAACCGCATCGTTACAGAGCGGCGACTGGCTGGTGATCTTCACGGATGGCGTCGTCGAGGCCGAGAATAACGCCCAGCAGGAATACGGCGAAGAGCGCCTGATGGTGATGCTGCACTCGGGCGTGGCGCTCACGCCGGCGATGCTGCTTCAGACCATCATGACCGATCTCGACCGCTTCACCGGCGACGCGCCCCAGCACGATGACGTGACGCTGCTGCTGATCAAATGCGTTGCGTAGCGGCAAGCCGCTCCATCATCACATCGTGATGATGAAAGTGCCCAGTACCCAAACGAATGGAAAGGCAAACGCCGCCAGCCAGCGCCAGAGTTCAACTCTGCCCGCTGGCGACGGTCGTCCCTCCACAACGAGCGTGTGGGCCACCATGTCGTGCAACGCCTTCTTCTTCGGGGTGGCTGCTATGGTCACCAAACTCACCACCGCTCCTCCGAAAAAGTTAAGAAAGCACTGAACCAGCCATCGAGCGGCGGCGCGTGGGAGACCGATTCGGCTGCCTCGATCATCCGTTACATAGATATGGAACACTCGCTTGCCGAGCGTCGCCTGCCAAGCCGAGGAATGAAACACAACAAAGTAAAACGGTCCCGTAGCCACGAACCATGCGAGAATAACCAGCAATTTTGGTCCAACACTCATCGCGTGCCATGCCACTTCAGGATCATTTGCCATAGGAGTCAAGGTCCAGAGTCCCGCAGCGCGCAGAAAGCGGCCGGTTAGACCGACCAGAAGTACAAGTGCGAAAGCAACGATCAGATCCACCACCCAGGCGGCAATCCGTTTACCTAATTCGGCCGGCCGAGGCTGGGAAGGCGAGGCAAAAGCCAGTTGCGGGGCAGTCATCGTTTTCCGCCTTTCAGAAAAGAATGCCCGGGCCCGACAGAAAAGTTAATTGAGGTTATGCGAATCGCGCAGGCGCTCAAGAAAAATTATTCGGTGCACCTTAGACTACGCCACTCGTAACGCTAGCCCCCCAGCACCTTGTACTGCGCTGCCGTGAGCGGCACAACCGACAGCCTTCCCTGGCGCACCAGCGGCGAGTCGGAGAATAAACTGTTCGCTTTGATCTCGGCCAGAGTCACCGGCTTCGCCAGCGGCTTGCCAACTTTGATCTTCACCTTGGGATTCTTCAGGTCAGAAGGATCAGCTGAGACGACCGTTGCAGTGCCAACTGCGCTCTTGTGGTCGCCAGTCTCGTAAATGATGAGCCGGTCGGCGGGCTTCATCTCGCGCAGATGCTTCAACGCAACCGGATTCGAGACGCCATCCCAAATGGTTTGCTTGTCGCGCTCCAGGTCGGTGAAGGAGTATTCAGAGGGCTCGGTCTTCAGCAGGTAATCCATGGGCAGTCCTTTGGTAGAGCGGGCCTTCAGGCCCGCGTTCAGCAGCTTATCAAAGTCGGGTTTGGGACGTTGAGATCGAGTCGATCTCAGCGTCCCAAATCTAAGATCAAGGAAAAGCGCAGACGCGGCCCTGAAGGGCGCCGCTCTACCCTTCCGACTTGTGCCGGGCACGGCTGGCGTGCTAAGTTGCGCGGTCGCTATAATCTGTAAGCCGCGCGCGAGGTCTCCCGTTAAATGAGCACAACTGTCTCTGCCCCAACCAAGAAGTTTCGGTCCTACGTTCCCGACGACACAACGATGCCGGAGTTCACTCTTCGCGCCGTTTTGCTCGGGCTGGTGCTCACCGTCATCCTCGGCGCGGCCAATGCCTATCTCGGTTTGCGCGCCGGCATGACCATCGCCGCTACCTATCCGGCAGCTGTCATTGGCATGGCGGTGTTGCGCCTCATGCGCGGTTCGCTGCTGGAAGAAAACATCACTCGAACCATCGGCTCCATCGGCGAATCGGTCGCCGCCGGCGCGATCTTCACGATTCCGGCGTTCGTCATCTCCGGCGCATGGCCGGTCTTCGACTTCGAGCACGCATACCTGAAGTCGTCGATCCTAATGCTGGTCGGCGGCACACTCGGCATTCTGTTTGTGACCTTGCTGCGCCGCGTGATGGTAGAAGATCCCGAGCTTCCCTTCCCGGAATCGGTCGCCGCCTCTGAGATTCACAAGGCGGGACAGCAGGGCAGCCGCGCCGCCAAGATCCTCTTTTCGAATATGGGATTCGGCGGATTGGTTTACCTATTAGGCCAATTCAGCTTGTTCAGCCCCAGCCGTGACTTCACGATGAGCGTCGGACAGCTCGGGCGCAGCTTCGTGCGCATGGGACGAAGTTCGACGGCTCCCAAGCTGGCCGCCGGAGCGGCCACCACGTGGTCTGCTCCCGCGATCAGCCCGGCCTATCTCGGCGTGGGTTACATCATCGGACCGCGCCTGGCGTCGCTGAACTTCGCCGGCGGTGTCATCGCCTGGGGCCTCCTGGTACCACTCATTCTGTTCCTCGGCGGTCCGAACTTCGTCGCGCAATTTGCGCCCGCCGGCCACGTCATGACTCCCGACAACAGCTTCTGGGCCGATCAGGCGGGCGCGGTGTGGAGCTTTATCGTGCGGCCGATCGCCGTCGGCGGCATGCTGGTCGGAGCCTGCTACACGCTGTTTCGCATGCGCAAGAGTTTGGGCTCGGGCATGGCGCGCGCCGTCTCCGACCTGAAGAAGTCCGCCGCCGCGCATGCCAGCACCGCCCGCACGGAACGCGACCTGAACGCCAAGTTTGTCTTTGCCGGCATGTTCGTCGTGCTGATCAGCATGGTGTTTCTCTACAAGAGTTATGCGGCGGCATGGGTTCCGGGCATCGTGGCCGCGGTTGTGATGATCATCGTCGGCTTCTTCTTTGCCGCGGTGTCAGGGAACCTCGTGGGCCTGATCGGTTCCTCGAATAATCCTATCTCCGGACTGACGCTCGCCGCGCTGGTGATCGCCGCCATCCTCATGGTCCTGATGGGCGTTTCGGGGATGCATGGCGTGGCCGCGGTGCTGGGCGTGGCAGCGGTGGTCTGCATCTCCTCCGCCGTGGCGGGCGAGATGTTGCAGGATCTGAAGGTCGGACACATCCTTGGCGGCACACCCGCCAAGATGCAGATTGGCGACTTCCTAGGCGTGACGGTGGCCAGCTTCGCGCTGCTTCCGGTTCTGCTCCTGCTGAACCAGGCTAACATCTATAGCGGCGGTATCGGTTTTGGGGATCGTCAACTGCCCGCGCCACAGGCCGGGCTGATGGCAATGCTGGCCAAGGGCATCGTCGGTGGAGAAATGGCGTGGCCGCTTATTGTCGTCGGCATCCTCATGGGCTTCGCGTTGATCATGATCGAGGTCAAGAGCCCGATGCTGTTTGCGGTAGGCATGTACCTACCGCTGGAGACGACGTTTGCCATCTTCATCGGCGGCGTAATTCGCTGGATCACCGACAAGATTCGCGACAGCAAGGACTTCAACGACGCGCAAAAAGCCCGGGTGGAGAATGCCGGGGTGCTCACCGCGTCGGGATTCATCGCCGGCGAGGCGCTAATGGGCATCGTCATCGCGGTGTTCAAGTACAAGCAGTGGCCGCTGCCCGTCATCTTCCAGCATCCCAACGTCGTCTCGGGATTTATCGTGCTGGTGATTCTGGCTGTGGTGATGATTCGCGTGCCTCTGGCCAACGCTGGCAGCCCCGACGAGCCGGCTCCGCCGACTGCAATCATGTAGAGCTGGTAGAGCGGGCCTTCAGGCCCGCGTCACAGTTCGCTGAGATGGTCAGGGAGGAGGCCGTCGCGCAGCGACGGCCTCCTCCCCGTTCTCGTTTCGCGTGCGTTGACGCGGCGCTGAAGCGCCGCTCTACCCTTCACTTCAACAGCGACACCTTCAACACCGGCGTTATGTTGGCAGGATTCAGCCCCATGGTCAGCGCGCCGCTGCCGGTAAGCTGCATCTGGTCGGTGACGATGTTCCCCCAGATCAGCGTTCCAGAGGTAGTTCCGCCGGGAACCTGAAAGATGGTTGCGTAGCTGCTGGAGTGGAAGTAGAGCGTACCGGTGTAGGCCAACGTTCCAGATCCCTGCAGCTGCGGCGAAGCGCTGTCCGAGTGGTCCATGAACATCAGCAGGCCGCGCAGGCTGCCGGAAGAGTCAGTCGTATCGCCTGCCGTGTCCCAATAGCTGCCGTTGGCCGTGCACTGCGCCAGCATAATGTTGGTGTTGAGCGAACTCGGCAGGTTGAGATACGACGGCGGCGTGCTGCCGTCGCAGGTCAGGTCGGTTGCCGGCACCTTATCAACACGGGGAGCTGACGGCGCTCCTGACGCGCCGCTGATGACCGGCTTGGCCGAGCCATGAAAGTAGAACATCACACCGTCGGTCTGCTGCCACGTCCATGGGCCGCCGCCGCCGTTGGGGCCGGCATTTTGGGTCAGCGGGCTGCAATTGCCGGTGCTGGGGTCGGTATTCACCACGCCTTGCGAGTTCGCGCACGCCTTGGCCATGCGGATGCTGTCGCTGCCTCCGATGGCGAGGTCTCCATCCATGTAGTACACCCCGGGCAGAAAGGTGATCACGTCGGAACCGTTCTCCGAGATGCCGTTTGGATAGTATCCGGGCGCGTATTCCTTGCAGCCACGGCAATACCACGATTTGCTGCCATACTTGCCGAGATTGCAGGTCCAGTAGGTGCTGTCGTTGTAACTGCCGTAGTTGGTTGGAGCCGTATCGGGACAGCCGTCCATCTCTGGCGCGGCTAGGTTGTAGTACGTGGTTCCGTTGCTGTGGGCCACTTTAGTCGCCGGCGTGACGTTTTTCATTCCGCTTGCCGCCGGCACACTGGAGTACGGGTCGGGAACCGGAGTTGCCGGCCAATCCCAATGGCCGGTGGTGCCGCCGTTGAATCCTGCGGCCAATCCAGTGTTGCTGTTCGTGCCATAGCATCCGGTGGAGCTGCCCGGCGCCACATGCGGGCCGCCGTAGGTGCCGACATCGGAACCAGTGAGGTTCGGGCCTCCCTTGCTGGTGTCAATCACACCGCTCGAACCGCAGGAGACCGCCGTTGCGCTGCTGGAGTTGACAATGATGCTGCGCGGCGGTCCGCCCACAATGGTCAGCGACGCGCCGCCGCTGTACGAGAGCGCGCCGGAGACCGTGGGGTTGAGGATCATGATGGCGCCGCCTTCCATCATTTGCGTCAGCCCGCAAGTCGAAACGGCCGACACGGTTTGCGTCTGATTGCCGGTCAGCAACGTGCTGAAGTAGGTCTTCACCGGCAGCGAAACGTTGACCTGCAGGAACGGATAAGGAGCACTGGATGAAGGCGGGGCCGTCACTCCGGGAACCGAGTTCGGAAATGACCACGAAATATCGGCCGTTCCCCCGCTATATCCATTCAAACCGTTCTTGCTGGCATACCAGCACATGGTGGGACCCGCCGAATCGTAGGCACTGCAATCGCCCGCTGTACCGATGGTGAAGCCCTTGTTCGGGAGGGTTACTCCGCTCGCCGTCTGGTAAACGTCCATGGCCCCCGCCTGGCAAGCGGCGTCAGCTGCGGTCTGAGCCTGCTGCCGCTGGAACCAGATGTTGGTGTAGTCCACGGCAAATGCCAGCACCGCCAGCAAGAACAGGCTCAACATCAGGACCATGAAGACGCTCGCCTGGCCCGCTTGCCGCCGACGTCGGTTCTGCATACCAACCTTCATCGCAATATCCTCGTCAAAAGACCACGCGCCCTTCCGCGGTCACCTTCATCGTGGGCGCGCTAAATCCGGGCACCTGCAAATAGGGAATGTAGGGGTACGTAATGGTGACTACGACCCGGCTGGAGGGAGTGGACGTTCCGTCCGGCCACGACGGGGTGACGGTCATCCCGCTGAGATCGTGGAAGGACACCGCTGCGTAGCCGTTCACGACGGACGTGACGTTGCTGCCGGCGCTGTCGCCGCATCCGCTACTGGGGCCGCTGCAGGAACTGTTATCGGTGCCATGCACCACGGCGTAGCGTACTCCCTCGCGAGCAGCATTGCCGAGCACACTGTAGGTATAGACCGTCATGCAGAATTCGAAGATCAGGAACGTCACCAGCAAGAGCATCCACACGGAAAGCGTGAACTCCAACACCGCGCTGCCCTTCTCCTCGCCGGCAATCCGGATCATGCTGCGGCGGATCCAGCTTCGGCGATCGTTGCCGGGCGTCATCAGTCCACGGCTCGCATTTCCGCCTGCCAATGCAAGGTCAAAGGAGGCATGCTGAAGACGAAGAAGTCGATTGGTATGGGCGGGCTGGCCGTGTACACCACGTCCACGCGTTGTGTCAGCATGCCGTTGTTCGACTCGGGATCCTGATCGGGCGTGTAGTTCAGCGATCCTGATGGGTAGGTGCTGCAATTGGTGATGTAGCCATTCGAAGTCTGCGTGACCCCGATCTGCTTGGAGCAGACTTGCACCGTCGTTTTGGTCGCCATGCCGGCAAGACCAGAAAGATCTCCACCGGCGAGTCCGGCCACACCCGCCGTATCACTGAGCGAGCCCGAGCTGCCTGCCGCCGGCAACCGTTGCTGTGCCGGCGAATCGAATCCCTGTCCCGAATACAACGCGGCATTACGCGAGGCGGACACAAGATTGGCCGCCACGATGAAGAAGTAGCCGATGTCGACAGCGAAGCAGAGCATGAGCACGAGCACCGGCATTACTAAGGCCGTTTCGATCATGCTCGAGCCGCGCTGCTTGGCCAGCAAGAGCGGTATCCGCAATCTGCCATCTGCCATCTGCCGCAACACTCTCCCAAGAAATGCTATCGGCCATGAGGGGTGCATCCAACAGTTCTGCGGGTTGGATCGATGCTCTCATTTCCAATTCGGGGCGATTTCCAGAATGAATCGAAGGCAAGAAAAATCTTCCGGGCAGGCGGCGCCGGCTCAAGCACCTCTACCCTCCGGGCGATAGCGTGAGTAGTGCCCAACCAACCGCCCGCGATCGCAACGCTACCCCCGCCCCGGTAACCTTCCCGGGCACTTTCCCTCGCTGGAAGATTTGGTGGAAGAGGGTGTTTTCCTTCCCGGTGCTGCTGGCCATGAGCCTGGGCGCCTCGATTTTCGTTTTCGATAGCGGCAGCATCGCCGATCCCGATATCTGGTGGCACCTGCGCAATGCCGAGATCTTCGTGCAAACGCATTCCGTCGTGCATCGCGATGTCTACTCGTTCACTGCCGCGGGAGCAAGCTGGATCAACGAGGCGTGGCTGGGTGAATTGCCTTACTACTTCGGGTGGCAGTGGTTCGGAATTCGCGGCATTTATCTGGTGATGCTCTCGGAGGTCGAGCTCATTCTTCTGGGTGTATTTGCACTCGCCTGTCTCGAATCCCGAAATGTGAAAGCGGCTTTCTCCGCCTCCTGGCTGGCCGTGTGGCTGGCTACGGTTTCTTTTGGTCCGCGAACGCTGCTGGCCGGTTGGATTTGCCTGGTTGCGGAACTGCTGATCCTGACGGAATTCAAGCTTGGCAAGAACCTGATCTGGCTGCTGCCGCCGCTGTTTGTGCTGTGGGCGAACCTGCACGGCTCCTGGCTGATCGGTATGGCGTTCTTCGGGATCTTCTTCGCCTCGGGGTTGGTTCGAGGGACTTGGGGGCGGATCGAAGCGGTGCGATGGACGCGGTTGCAGATGCGCAAGCTGATGCTGGCAGGGAGCCTCAGCGTAGCCGGACTGTTCCTCAATCCTTACACCTACCGCCTGGTCTTCTATCCCTTCAACTTCGCATTCAAGCAGAGGCTGAACGTCAATCACGTCGACGAGTGGATGAGCCTCGACTTCCACGGCGTTCGCGGCAAGATCCTGTTTGCGATGCTGGCCGCTACCATCGTACTGGCCCTGGTGCGAAAGCGGCGCTGGGCGCTGCATGAACTGGCGTTCACGATTCTGGGATTCTATGCGGCGGTGACCTACAGTCGATTTCTGTTCCTGGCTGCGATTGTCGTTACGCCCATGCTGGCGAAAGAGCTCGACTTCTTCACTCCCTATCGCCGCGCAATTGACAAGCCCGCCTTAAACGCCGCCTTCATGGTCGCAATTGTTCTCGGCTGCATCTTGCGCTTCCCAACGAGCACCTATCTTTGGCGTGACACGGTGCGCAATTATCCCGTCAAGGCGCTGAGCTATTTGCAGCAGTTTCAGCCCAAGGGTCGCGTGTTCAACGATTGTCTGTGGGGAGGCTATCTGATCTGGAATGCGCGCCACATTCCCGTTTTTATCGATTCGCGCATCGACATCTTTGAGTACAACGGCGTCTTTGCCGACTATCTTGACGCCATGGGAGGCAAGAACACGCTGGAGCTGCTCGACAAATACCGCATACGTTATGTGCTGTACGAACAGGACAGCCCGCTGGCATACCTGCTGATGCACAACTCAAGATGGAAGGTGAAATATCAGGACGGCACGACCGTCCTGCTGGAGAGTGCCGCCCCCACGGACTAGCTGCTAACCCGGTACCTTCACGGTGCCGGCCGGATCCTGTTCGCGAGCTTTCTCAGGCGACGAGTTCTTGCGTATGCCGGAATACTCAGGCGCCACGTCGGGTCGCCCCACACTGGTGTACAGGAAACCGTGTTCCTTCATGGCGTCCGGGCTGAACATGTTCCGGCCGTCGATCACGATGGGATAGCGCAATGCGGCATGCAGCTGCGCCAGATCGATGCTCCGAAACTCATCCCAATCGGTGAGCACCAGTAGAGCGTCAGCTCCACGTGCTGCCTCGAGAGCCGACGACGCATAACAAATCGAGGTCGTGCCCAGAACCTCGCGCGCATTCTGCGCGGCAGCCGGATCGTAGACCTGGATCTTACAGCCCTCATGAATCAGCGCTCGGATGACGGCGATCGCCGGCGATTCACGCACGTCATCGGTCCCGCCCTTAAACGCCAGGCCAAGAGCGCCCAGTGTCTTGCCTTTCAGCGTCCAGAGCGCGGACCGAACCTTTCGCAGAAACCGTTCGCGCTGCTCGTTGTTGATGCGCATCACTTCTTCGAGCAAGCGGAAGTCATAGCCGCATTCGCGAGCTACTGCCCGGTAGGCGGAAAGATCTTTGGGAAAACACGAGCCGCCGTAGCCAAGGCCGGGATTCAGGAACTGTCGTCCGATGCGAGTATCCGAGCCGATGCCTTCTCTTACCTGGTCCACGTCGGCCCCCACGGATTCGCACAACGTCGCCACGGCGTTGATGAAACTGATCTTCATGGCCAGGAAGGCGTTCGAGGCGTACTTAATCAGCTCAGCGCTCTTCGCCGTCGTCGCGATCAGAACGGGCGGTCCAGCCACACACTTCGGTGACGGGATGGCATCGGCACGGCGAATGTAGCTGCCATCCAGCAGCGGTTCATAGATCTGGCGTAAACGGGCCGCACCTGCCGGATTGTCGGTGCCGATTACGATGCGCTCGGCATACAGGAAATCGGTGACGGCCGTGCCTTCACGCAGAAACTCGGGATTGGAAGCGACGTCAAACAGATGCGCCGGCGCGCCGTTGAGCAGCATGATGCGGCGCACCCATTCGCTGGTGTAAACCGGAACCGTGCTCTTGCCGACGACGATCTTGTAGTCCTTGATGTTGACCGCAATCTCGCGCGCAACCGATTCGACGTACGAGAGGTCGGCTTCGCCGTTCACCGTTGGGGGCGTTCCCACCGCAATAAAGATCGCTTCCGCCTGGGCTACCGATTCGGACAAGGATTCGGAGAGCCGCAACTTGCTGCCGCGGTGGCGTTCCAGCAACTCGGGCACAAATTTTTCATGGATCGGACAGAGTCCACCTTGCAGCCCAGCCTGTTTCTGAGGATCGTTGTCGAACAGAGTGACGTCATGCCCTAGCTCTGCGAAGCATACTCCGGCGACTAGTCCAACGTATCCCGACCCGATTACCGCAATACGCATGTATGACTCCGTGGAAACAGCATGCAGGCGCTGCACTCAACGCGACGCCTTATTGTACATTGCTAACTTGCGCTGCAGACCGCAGATTACGAACGTGCGGAGGAGTGGTCCAGAATGGGCGACGGCGACTTTAGATTTTACGCATCAGCCGTTTGACGATCAGCCCATGATATTCGCGTAGCGTCTTGAGAGGGTTCATCTTGCTCTGACTTTTCTTCAAACCGTAGTCGTAGAGCAGAGGCACTTCGCTGAAACGGTTGCTGAATGGCCGCACCCGGAGCAGGACCTCGAGGTTCGCGGCGAAAGACTTCGTAGTCACGAAGCCGGAACCGTAGTGCTGGAGCGCGCGCTGCACGGCTTCCGCACGATATGCCCGGTAGAAGATGGTGTAGTCGGTGAGCCCGCGTACATGAAAGAAAACCGAGACCACGAGATTCACGCCGTAGCTGCCCCAGGTGCGCTGCCAGGGAAAGTTGAGATAGCCGCCACCGCGAATGTAGCGCGACGCGACCACCACATCGTCGCCGCCGTGAACTCGCCGCGCCATCTCCGGCATGACTTTGAGATCGCTGGTGCCGTCGCCTTCGATGATGAAGATGCAATCGCCAGGCTGTGCCTTGGCGGCGGCCGCGACCAAGCCGTCATAGAACGTCATGGGCACACCAAGGTTGACGGGATGGTTGACGATCTCCAGATCCAACTTGTCGCGGAAGCGCTCGGCTTCTTTCAGGGTATTGTCCCGGCTACCATCGTTGACCACAATCACGGCCACCGGCATGCTGGCCGAGAGCTGATGCAGTTGCTCCAGCACCGACCCCAGGTTCGGTCCTTCATTGTAGGCAGGAATGATGACGTAGCTATGAGGCATCGGCGGGTAGAGCGGCGCTTCAGCGCCGCGTCACGCACTTTTTCTTTTCTTCTCAGAAGCCGGTTTCAGCCGGCGCGTTATCTCGTGTCGGCTAAGGCCGACTAGGGTCCTTTCCGGAGCCAGCACCGCGGGCGTGAAGTCCCCCTCTACCCAATTGTCGCTACCACGCGCTCGACGTCGGTGCGATTTTGCTCAATCCACTTCAGCAGCATTTCGATTCCCGGCAACGGATCGATCTTCGGTTTCCAGTCCAATTCCCGTTCGGCTTTGCGAATGTCGGCCACGAACACCGGCTGATCTCCCGCACGAGGCTCGGCATGGCCAACCGGAATCTTCTTCCCCATCCGCTTCTCCAGAAATGCGAGGAGCTCTACCAGCGACAGCGTGCGGCTGGGACCTCCGCCCATGTTGAAGATCTGTCCCGCTGACTGCGAGGGATTGGCCGCCGCACTCTTGTAGGCTGCAACCAGATCGTCGACGTGAAGCAGATCGCGCACCTGCAATCCGTCGCCGTAAATCGTGATGGGCCGGTTCAACAGCGCAGCAATGGAAAACCACGCGACCCATCCCTGGTCCTCGACGCCAAACTGCCTTTGGCCGTAGATGCACGATTGCCGGAAGACCACCGTCGGAATTCCGTAGATGCGGCCGTAATCATGCACATACTGGTCGGCCGCGCCTTTGCTGCAACCGTAAGGAGAATGGAAGTCGAGCGGTTGCGTTTCTGAGATGCCGCCGGGGAAGTCGCGAAACCGATAGCGCGTGGTTTCCTTCACACACACTACGTCCGGCATTCCGCCATAGACTTTATTGGTTGACGAATAAATGACCAGCGGCTTATTACCCGACTCGCGCACCGCCTCCAGCATGTTGAAGGTGCCGCGCGCGTTGATCTCGAAGTCTTCAACGGGCCGGGTAATCGAAGTCGTCACCGCAACCTGCGCCGCCAGGTGCAGCACCAGGTCAGCTCGTCCCATTGTCTGCAAGAGCGAGTAATAATCGTAGCGGACGTCGCCGAGGACAAACTCGCATTGGTCGGGATAGTTCTGCCGCAGATAGCGCAGGTTCAGGTCCGTCCCTTTGCGCCACAGATTGTCGAAAAGGACGACGTGCCAGCCGTCACGAATGAAAGATTCCGCGGCGTTCACGCCGATGAATCCCGCGCCCCCTGTGATGACGACTGTCTTGCGCGCCAAGCTCGCTCCCGTCTCCAGCGTTCCAATCTACCACAGCGAAACATCCACTCGATGCGGCGCAGTAATCGCGAAGGTTCTATGAAGCTGGTTTAGAATTGCCGCTTATGTCGAATGTTGACGCAGTGATGAGCGAGCCGCGCTCATCACCGCCGGCCCGCCAATCGCTCCCCGCACGACTAGCACGTCATTGGGATCTGTTGGTTGTCTTGCTTCTCGTCGTGGCGTCACTTCCGCTGGCTTGGCTCTCGCCGGGCACGCTGGTCATCATTCAGCATCCCGGCACCTTCGACGATCACTGGGTCCTCGACGCGGTTTACAAGGTCACGCACGGTATCTACTTCGCGAGGGATGTCGTCTTCCTCTACGGCCCACTGGCACACTGGCTGATGGCCGGGCCCCCGCGCATGGCCGGCTTCTCACTCGGTCACATTTACACCAGCTATCGGACTCTGCTGCTATGGTGCGCCATCGGCTTCAGCTATCTCGCGCTGCGGCTCCTTCTGCCGGAACAGCCGGCATGGAAGCGCGCGGTGCTGCTGCTCGCCTTGTGCGTCTTCTGGACATCGTGGGATGGGCGCACAGCGCTGGGAATTCTGCTGTTCGCGGCCTTCCTGCGTGGCTGGTACGGCCTACGCGAGGGCTGGCTCAAGCCAATTCCGTTCGCTTGCGGCAGCGCGGCGGCGATTGCGTTTGCCTTCTACTATTCCGCCGACACAGGAGTGTACGGCATCGCGGCCTGGTTCCTGACGCTCGGCGGAATCGCTCTCGAGCATCGCGCTGATACAAACAAGCTGCAACTTGCCGTGCTTGCTGTCGCATCATTCTCCGTCACGGCCATCGTCCTCCTGTTTTTCATCAACCTCATGAATGGCGGGCTGTTGGACTTCCATTTCTGGCGCACCTCGCTGGCGCTCGTCTCGGTGCATCGCTGGAATGAACCTGCGGCAATGTCCGACTCCGGCGCGATCCACTTGTTGTTGCCGCTTGCCGTAGGCACCGCGCTGTTTGCGCTTCGGTTTTTCGCAACGGCTGATCGATCAACGATCGTCGTCGCCCGCGCGGGTTTTCTGCTCAGCGCTTTCGCCTTCGCCGTGCTCTCGATGCAGAGCGGGCTGGTGCGCTCCGACTTTCCCCACATCATCGCGGGTGTCTACCCAATGGCACTTTTCTCCGGCGTCATTCTGTTTTCCTTCCGCTCTCTCATCGCATCGGCCGCTGCGGTGATCGCAGCATTCATTGCTTCCCTGCTGTTCGTTCATCCGCTGCCCGAGTTTCAACCGGCCAGCATTCGCCTGCGGCTGGCGCGAATGGCTCATCCTGTTACTGCTTGTCCCGACGGCTATCGCGATGTCGATGGTGCCTGCTTTGCGGATGACTTCGCGAACACGCTGCAAACCGGAGTGGCATACCTCCAGCAGCACAGCGGCGAGCGCGACCCGGTCCTCATTTATCCCTATCAATATATGTTTGCGGTAGCGGCGCGGCGCGATGTTGCCGCTGGGGTCGAGCAATCGTTCCTGGCGAACGGATCGTATCTGTCGCGGTTTGATGTGGCGGCCATGCGCCGCGCAAAGGCGCCGGTCGGCATGTTCTTCCGCGACGCCACACCGCACGAGTATGCAAGTCCCACACTCAGTCTCCCCATCGATGAGGTCAGCAATTTCACCCGCACACCTGAGGTATGGTTCTGGGTCTTCCGCAACTACCGCGCCGACCAACCGCTTGCGCCCGGTGTCGTTGGCCTGCTTCGCGATGACTCGCGGGCAGCGAAGATCTCTACGCAGGAGTATTCGCTGGCGCTTCCGGCGCGCGCGTACAACGTCCCGGAGTCGACCGTTGTCATCGATCTTGGTGCGCCTGCGTGGCCGGTCGGAGGCGCCGACTTTCTGCGCTTACGCATGAAGGTTCGCTACAACCCGCTGTGGAAGTTACGCAAGCCGGAACGTTTGCAACTGGAGATCACGCGCGCCGACGGCAGCCGTTCATTGCGCAGGTTTGTCATCGAGCCGAACGTAGAATCGGATATTTGGTTCTATCCCTGGGACGAAGCCGGCCTCGCGGATTACTTCGATTCGGACGAGAGCCGCTGGCGCGCAACCTACCGTCCCGCGATCACCAATCTTCGCCTGATCGTCGACCCGCTCGATTGGTTCTCAAAGAAGCCCGAATCCGTAACCCTCGACGCCGCGGACGCTATGCGGTTTGGTCTGCGGCCGTAGGGTCGTCACTCTGACCAAGCTTCCACGCTGCCCTTGGGCGAGGTGCTTACGAACGGGTTGCTGCCGACTTCGTATCGCGAGCCAGCATCGGCAACCGCGCCGCGCCGTACAAGTCCGGCATCGCTTCCCATCAGCGCAATCGTCACCACCGTGTGTTTCTGCCTGTCTCAACGTTGTCGGGCGCGGTGATGGAGTAGATGAACGATCGAACCTTCAGCTCCTGGAACATGGTCGGCGCGAACGCATCCCACGCGCTGGAGACTCCGCCGCCGATCACGTACATGGGAAGATTCAGCGCGTTGATCATGCTTGCCGATACCGATGCCCAGCGCGCGTCCGACGCGCTGATAGATCTTCTGCGCCGACGGATGACTTCTGAATTGCGAGCTGATAGATGCCGCGCGAGGTGAACTCGACATTGCCGCGCGCCAAGTCGAGCCAGATCGGCCGCCTCGCCGCTCTCGATAGCCTCGTGCGCCATGCGCACGATGGCCGTTGCCGACGCGTACTGCTCCAGACATCCGCGACTGCCGCAGCCGCAAGGATGGCCTTCGGACTCGACATTGAAGTGGCCCAGCTCGCCTGCCATGCCGTTCATGCCGTGCCAGAGCCGGCCGTTCATCACGATGCCGCCGCCGACGCCCGTGCCCAGCGTGTACATCGCCATGTGATCGGTGTTGCGGCCCGCGCCCAGCCACTTCTCGCCCATCGCCGCAGCGTTGGCGTCGTTCTCCAGCACGACCTTCGTCTCCAGGCGCTTCTCGATCTCCTGGCGCACCGGGAAATCCCGCCCAGTCCTGCAGGTTCGGCGAGCGCGCGATGATTCCGGTGTCCATATCGATGAATCCCGGCACGCCGATGCCGATGCCGCAAGATCGCCCGCAGCTGCGATGCTTCACGATCAGCGACTGAATCGCGTCGCACATCTCGCGGATGACGAGATCGCGGCCCAGCTGTACTTCGGTTCCGGTGGTGACCTTCTCCAGCAGCTTGCCTTCGCCGCTGACCGCGGCGATGCGCAGGTTCGTTCCAGCCAAGATCGACTGCAATGGAGTAAACGCTCATGTGGCCTCGAATCGTTCTTCACCACGGAGACACGGAGACACAGAGGAATTTGGAGGCTAGGGAAGTTACTGACGGATTGCCGATTGAAGACCTGCTGCCGACATCGTATTTCATTGCAACACTCAGGGATTTTTTTAGCCTCATGACAACCGTTCCTCTGTGTTCTGTGGTGAAACCTTCATTTCTGGCAATGCGGACAGTAATGACTGCTGCGTCCTGCGATGATAACCCGCTTGATAGGAGTTCCGCACACCAGACACGGCTTACCTTCGCTTCCGTAAACCCGATGTTTCAATTGGAAGAATCCTTCGCGGCCCTCGGCATCGACATAATCGCTGATCGACGAGCCACCGAGCTTGATGGCTTGTCGCAGCACCTTCATGCAGGCCCGCATGCAGCTTCTGCAATTCGCCGCGGGTCAGCGACGACGCCGTCGTCGCGGGCGGACTTTGGCGCGAAACAGCGCTTCATCGGCATAAATGTTGCCGACTCCGCTCAGCAGCTTTTGATTCAGCAGCGCACTCTTGATCGGCGTCTTGCGGCGACGGAACAGCGCGATGAAGCCATCGATCTGCGAGTCCAGCGGTTCGTCGCCCGGCGCGGCGAAGCCGGAGCCGTTCTGCGGATTCGATTGCACCACGGCCAGCCGTCCAAAGCGCCGCGGATCGACAAAGCGCAGCTCGCGTCCGGAGCCCAGCTTCAGCACGGCATGGGTGTGCTTTACCATCTCCGAATCGGGCGATGCGATCAGCAGTTGTCCGGTCATGCCGAGATGCACAATCCACTGGCCGCGAGTTCGTTTTTCAGACTCGGTGCCCCAGGTTCGCGTCCTTCGGTTGGACGCTAACCTGGGTCCTGTCTCCAGATCGAACACAATGTGCTTGCCCACGCGCCGCACACGCGCGATGCGTGAATGCTCCAGCACAGCGGCAATCTCGGCGGCAGAAGATTTCAGCGGCTCGGGCTTTGAACCGAGCCAGACCGATTCGATGGTGTCGCCCGCGATTCGCTCTGTCGAGGCCGCGGGCTATGGTTTCTACTTCGGGCAATTCGGGCATAAATGACCGTTCTTAAAATATCCTGTACTCCGACTCACATGCAGTTCCCCGGAGTAAACTGCTGAACGTGCACGCAAGGATAAGTAACGGAGCGTTGACGGCTCTTGCAATTATCTTTTTCATTGCCTTCCACTACTTTCTGCCGAAGGTTGGTAATGAAGTGGGTCGATGGATAGGCACAGCTTTTAGCTACCTGTTCCGCCCATTCCTTGCGGAGCGAAACCGCCGAAAGGCAATCCACGCAGTGCAGGAGAAGCGCAAACGGCGCGGCCTCCCTCCGCTCGAAAATCCCTTCCTGTAAGCTCCTTGCGCACGGAATTGCGCGTCGCATCGCGTAACCTGTAAAATCTAGAGTTACATAGCTCGTCTTATCTACATTTCCCAGCATTCAGGCCTGCTTTCGAACCAGAGGCGAGTTGTGTGCGGATTCGCGATTGCTGGGTGCGGAATTTTGTGCGATCGCCAAGCGGAGTGGCAATTTTGAGAACCGGCAAGACAGCCGTCGTCGTCGGCGCGCAGTGGGGCGACGAGGGCAAAGGAAAAATCGTTGACGTGCTCTCCGAGCGCTTCAAGGTTGTGGCGCGTTATTCCGGCGGTCACAACGCAGGACACACGGTCACCATTCACGGCAAGAAGTTCATCCTGCAGCTGATTCCCTGCGGGGTTCTGCGGCCCGGCTGCCGCGGCGTCATCGGCAATGGCGTCGTGCTCGACCCGTTCGCGTTCATGAAGGAAGTAGACGCGCTGCGCGCCACTGGGATTCAGGTTGACGGCAACCTTTTCGTCAGCAATCGCGCGCACGTCATACTGCCTTACCATCGGCTGATCGAGCTGGCGGCGGAAAACGCCCCCGGCCGCGTGAAGATCGGCACGACATCGCGCGGCATCGGTCCGACCTACGAAGACAAGATGGCGCGCAGCGGTCTGCGCGTGCAGGACCTGCTCGACAAACAGCTGATGCAGAAGCACGTGGAGAACGCCTGCCGCGAGAAGAACACCATCGCGCACGTGCTGTTCAACAGCGAGCCGCTGGACGCCGACAAAATCTACGCCGAGTATTCCGAGATTGCCGATCGGGTTGCGCCCTTCGTCACCGACACCGCGCTGCTGCTGAATCGCGCCATCGCCAACGGCGAGCCCGTGATGTTCGAGGGCGCGCAGGGTACGATGCTCGACATCGACCACGGAACCTATCCGTTCGTCACCTCGTCCAGTGCGACTTCGGGAGGCGCGGCAACCGGAACTGGCGTTCCGCCGACATCGATTGATACCGTGATCGGCGTGACCAAAGCTTATTGCACGCGCGTCGGTGAAGGCCCGTTCCCAACGGAATCGAAGGACGCCACCGGCGAGGCGCTGCGCAAGAAGGGCAACGAGTTTGGCGCGGTCACCGGACGCCCACGGCGCACCGGCTGGCTCGATCTGCCGCTGCTGCGCTACTCCAACATGATCAACGGCACCAGCTGGCTGGTCGTGACCAAGCTCGACGTGCTCGACGAATTGGCCGAAATCCCCGTGTGTGTCAGCTACAAGCTGGACGGCAAGGAGACGGAGAAAATTCCGGCACAGAACTCGAGCTTCGAGAGAATTGAGCCGGTTTACACCAAGCTGCCCGGCTGGCAGAGTGCGACGTTCGGCGTCGACCGTTACGATCAGCTTCCGGCGAAGGCCAAGCGGTATCTCGAGTTCGTGGAGAAGGAAGCGGGCGCGAAGATCGCCATTATCTCGACCGGACCGGACCGCGAGCAAACCATCTTCATGCCCGAGTTTCTCGGCATGCTGGAAGGTATGAGCCGGTAAGATAGCGCGGGCGTTTAGGCCTGCAACTGCCGAACACCAGTAGAGCGAACCTTCAGGTTCGCGTGCGACGGATGTGGATCGAATCGAATCGGCTTCAGCCGACGACAGACTTTCGCCCGCAAAAGCGGGCTCTTGAATCGGAAAGGGGCGTGACGCGGCGCTGAAGCGCCGCTCTACCCAAAGTTGGAGGAAGCGATGCTCGTACTGGCAGTCACCTGGATGGCGAATCCTGGAGCGGAAAACGCGGTTGCCATCATCTTCCAAAAACTTCAGGAGGCTTCGCGGCAGGAGCCAGGCTGCCTGATGTACAACGTGCATCGTCATGTCGACGATCCGCGCCGCTTCTTCATCTACGAGCAGTATCGCGATGCCCAGGCGCTGGAAGCGCATCGCAACTCGCCGCACTTCCAGGAGTACGCCGTCAAAGAGCTGCGCAAAATCGGCGAACGCCAGCAGGGCGACTTGTACCGGCCGCTGCGGGAAGAGTAGGCGCAGACCTGGCGCTGGCGTAGTCATCAGCCTGCTCCGCGCACCCGGCTTTCGGCTTCGCTGACTTCTTCGCGCAACATCCTAAACACCGCCGTCAGCACAGAAGCGACCACCGGGCCCAGGAACAGTCCCAGGAATCCGAACGCCTCCACGCCTCCAAAGATGAAGAACAGCAGCACCATGGGATGCAGTTCCACGCGTCCGGCAACCACCATGGGCCGCAATACGTTGTCGATATTGCTGATGACGATGGCACTCCACAGCAACAGAAAGATGCCCTTCCACATGGCGCCGGTAGCCAGCAGATAGATCACAACCGGCCCCCACACAATCGCCGACCCTACGACCGGGATGATGGATGCGAATCCCGCCGCCAGTCCCAACAGCAGCGAGGAAGGCATACCCACAATGCGCATGGCGATGCCGGTACAAATGCCTTGCGCCACGCCGACGGTGAGGATGCCATAGACGTTCGCGATGATCGTGTCCGAGATGTTCTGGTACAGATGCGCCACCTGTCGTTCCGATAGCGGCATGAGCTTGCCGAAGCGCCAAGCCCAGTCCTTGCCCTCGCGGAAAAAGAAGAACAGGATGACGAACGTGATCAGGGCATCGATGGTGAATTTCGCCAGGTTGCTGAGCACGGCGGCTCCAAAGCCCACCATGCCCAGGCTGATCTTCTGCACGTTGGCCGCGATAATGGCGCCCAGGTCGTAGTGGGAAAGATCGACCCAGCGGCCGATGAAGCTCAACGGCCGCGCAGCCAGCAACAACGCGAACTGCGTGAGCCCGCCTTCTTCGGCGCTGCGCCGGCTGAGGTAGTGCGCGGCGGTCAGGGCCTCGTTGGCAGCGAGCGTCGTGATGATGAATGCGGGTACGCCGAACAGGAGAATCACGGCCAGCGTGGAGATCAACGCGCTGACGCCGCGCCGTTGCTTGGTAACGCGCAGCACCAGGTTGTGCGCTGGATAGAAGACCACCGCCAGGATCACAGCGAAAGCGAAGGGCTTGGCAAACGGCCACGTGATGATGAGCGTCAGCGCTAGCGCAAAGAGCACCAGCGCTGAAAGAAAAATAATGGTGGCACGCTTGTTGTTCATGGTACGGATGCTCCCTGTTGTAACACGGCGGGTGCGGTTGCCAGTGCGAATTCAGCCTTGGCCTCTGACTCTGAGCTCCGGGCCGAAAGATGCCGTTAGCGCTCGACGGGTTCGGCGATCCAGCCGAGGATTGCTTCAGTGCATCATCGCCGCGCCGGCTTTGCTTGCCTTCGGTTTGCGCAGCAGAAACAGCAGCGGAATCATGCAGACGAACATTGCGGCGAGAAAGAGAAACGTGTCGTTGTAGGCGAGCATGGCCGCCTGGCGCTGCACCATCCCCCAAACCGATTCGTACGCCTGCTGGCTCGCCTGCGCCGCGCTGGCGCCCTGGCTCATGAAGAGAGCCTTCATGTGGCTGATCATCTGCTGCGCCGTTGTGCTCTCGGGCGTCACATGCTGGCCGAGAATGTTGATGTGCGTCTGCTGAGTACGGAACTGCACCGTCTCGACCATGGCAATGCCGATGCTCGCGCCGATATTGCGCATGAGGTTGAAGAGGCTGGTGGCATTGCCCATGCGCTCGTTGGGAATGGGTCCGTTGGTGATGGTGGTGAGCGGCACAAAGACAAAGCCCAGCGACGCCCCCTGAATCACCAGCGGCCACCAGAAGGTGCGATTGGAAACGTCCAGGCTGAACTTCGAGAGCTCCCACATGGCGTAGGCCGACGCGACCAGGCCGATGCCGAGCAGTTTGCGCTGATCGAACTTGCCGATCAGGCGGCCGACAATCGGCATGATGAGAAACGATGCCAGACCGCGCGGCAGATTGGTGATGCCGGCCTCGGTTGCGGTGTACCCCAGGATCACCTGCATCAGCAGCGGCAGCAGCACGGTGCTGCCGTAGAGCACGAAGCCGATCACCGTCATCAGGAACGTACCGATGGCGTAGGAGCGAAATTTGAAGACGGAGAGATCGAGGATGGGATGCTCGGCCGTCAGCTCGCGAATGATAAGGCCGCCGATGCCGACGATAGCCAGCACGGTCAAGGTAACGATGAAGTGCGAGCCGAACCAGTCGTCCTCCTGACCTTTGTCGAGCATGACCTGCAGCGAGCCGATGCCGACGACCAGCAGGCCGATGCCCCAGAAGTCGATGCCCCTCTTCTGTCGTTGCCGCAGGTAAGGCGGATCGAAGATGAAGATCTCCGTCAGGATAAGCGCGATGATGCCGATGGGGACGTTGATGTAGAAGACCCAGCGCCAGCTGTAGTTGTCGGTGAGCCAGCCGCCGGCGACCGGCCCCAGCATCGGCGCAACCACGATACCCAGTGCCCAGAAGGCCATGGCCTGGCCGCGCTTCTCCGGAGGGAACGACTCCAGCAGAATCGCTTGCGAAAGCGGCTGCAACCCGCCACCGCACGCGCCCTGGATGATGCGGCACAAAATCAGAAATGGCAGGCTGGGCGCCAGGCCGCACAGAAACGACGCGACCGTAAAGCCGCTGACCGACATCATCAGCAGGCGCTTGCGGCCAAAGCGGCTCGCCAACCAGCCGGTCATCGGCAGGATGACGGCGTTGGCGACCAGGTACGACGTCAGCGTCCAGGTGGCTTCGTCGTTGGTAGCGCCCAAGCTGCCGGCAATGTGCGGCAGCGAGACGTTAACCACGGTCGTGTCCAGCACCTCCATAAAGGTGCTCGACATGACGGCGATGGCAATCAGCCAGGGATTGATCTCCCGTGGTTCGTTGTTCAGGCGGAATGGCATTCCAGGGTTCGGCCCGTCCTAAGACGCAGACTTTCAGTGTAAACACCGTTCGGCGCCCGAAGTTTGGGTCAACAAAGCGGATGTAATTGGATGCGGCAGGCGAGTTCGACGCTGCCGAGGAGTTGCGCCCCTAAGGGGGCCCGACCGCGCGAGGCGGCTTCTCGCGAGCCCCGGATTTGGCGCGCGAGGTAGCCGCAGAGCTCGATCGATGCAGAATGGGTAGCTTTCGAGACTCGGGGCATTAGTTGCGTAATGGTATTTCAACAGTTATCAAAGCGAGCGTAGCGGCAGCACGATGTTAACCAGTCCTATTAACGCCCCAGCCAGCACAATACCGTACACGAAGACCCCCCACTCGTACCAACCTGTACGGTTTCTTGTGATGTAGACCAGCCACATGACAACTGCGAGGCAGACATAGTAGAGGCTAACGAACAGCAGTGAACTGAACAGATTATGCGATTCCAAACGAGCGACTTGCTCGGGAGGCAGCCTTGCGAAAATCCTAAACAAAACCGAGGCTAAGGACGCAATTATGACGATGATGGTGAGATTCCTAAACGTCCAGTGCGGCCTCTAGTTTGAAGGAAACATGAAGTTCGTTATCAGCTCATTAGGGTTCATTGCAGATTTCAATGAGATTCCCTTCGGTGTCACGCACCTCGAAAAACTGCGTGTCACCGCCGTCTTGAATCGGCCCAGCGAGAATCCCGCGACTGGCGAGATGCTCATGCCCTTTCTTTAACTTGCCACAGAAGATGACGGATGCGACTGGCATGGGTCTGTCAAATCTCGCTTGCTCGATTTCCGCCTTGCTGCTCAGAAGAATCGTCGGGGCGTCGTGACCCGGAAGCTGAAGTGCCACATCGGATGGTAGCGGACAATCCCAGTCGGATGGCACCTTTACCGCCTTGCAATCGAACGCATCAATCCACCAGCGTTTGGCGGCCTCGATGTTTGAGTACGCGAGCGCCACCGAATCTGTGTAGAACAGAGGCATAGCGGAATCACACTATCTTCGCATCACACGCCGAAACAGCATTGTTGACGAAAACAGGCCTTCTCATAAGCTTGCGCCATTTATTCTCTGTCGCGCAACTCGAAAGCCGGCGATAGCGTTTCAGCTGCTGATGCGATCGAGGAGTTTCCCTTTCGCATTGACCAGCGAGATCTCCAGCGCCGGCACACCCATGGCGTGGGTCGAGCAGCTCAAGCAGGGATCGTAGGCCCGCACCAGCGCCGAAACGCGGTTCAGCATCCCTTCTTCCAGCTTGTCGCCCTGGATGAAGTGCTCGCCCACCTGCCGCACGCCGTTGCTGATGGCGCGATGGTTGTGGCCGGTGGCGACGATCAGGTTCGCCCACGTGATCGCGCCGTTCTCGTCGACTTTGTAGTGGTGGATCAGGGTGCCGCGCGGCGCCTCGATCATGCCGACGCCTTCCAGCGCATTGACGCCGGCTTCGGCGCGGACGTGCGTGTCCAGCGCGTCGGGCTCCTGCAGCAGCAGCTGCATGCGCTTCCAGCGCGTACAGCACTTCGATGAGCCGCGCGTAGTGATAGAGGAACGAGCTGTGCGGCGACGCGGCCAAAGCGCTCGCGAAATTCGTGCAGCTCGGCGTCGGCGCGCGGCGTGCCCATCTTCTCCGCGACGTTGATGCGGGCCAGCGGCCCGACGCGATAGATCCCTTCCGGCCAGCCCTGCGGCTTGTAGTACGGCGCCTTCAGATACGAGTCGCTGATGGTGGCTTCGCCGATGAAGCGGTGATACTCCTCGGCCGCGATGATCGTGCACGATGCCGGAATCCGGCCAGCGCAGCCGCAGCTTGCCATCGTAAAGCTGGATGTTGCCGGCTGTCATCGACCAGCCCGGCGTACATGGTCGGCGCCGAGCCGAAGTTCTCGATCTCTTCGTTGAAGTGAGTCGAGCAAGCCTTTGAAGATGCCGAGCGTCTTCTCGGTGGTCGCCAGCGCCTGCGGGAATGCGCGGCGAGGAAGCGGTCGCGTGCCGGCTGCGTCATCGGCGACTTCACGCCGCCGGGCACGATCCACGAGGGATGCACGCGCTCTTCCGCCAGTCCTTCGATCACCGTCAGCCCGAACTTGCGCAGCTCGATGCCGGCGCGCGCCAGCTCGGGATTGGCTTCGATCAAGCCGGCGACGTTGCGCGTGGCCGGATCGCAATCCATGCCCAGCAGCAGATCGGGCGCGGACAGATAGAAGAAGCTGAGCGCGTGCGACTGTACGACTTGGGCGCAGTGAATGATCTCGCGCAGCAGTTGCGCGGCGCGCGGGAATGCGCACCGCCATGATCGCGTCGCAGGCCTTCGACGAGGCCAGCTGATGGCTGATGGGGCAGATGCCGCAGATGCGCGAGGTAATGCCCGGCATCTCGTAGAACGGCCGGCCCTCGGTGAACTTCTCGAAGCCGCGGACCTGCGTGACCTGAAACTTGGTGTCGGCCACTTTGCCGTCGTCGTCCAGCTTGATGGTGATCTTGGCGTGGCCTTCGATGCGGCTTACCGGTTCAATCGTGATGCGACTTCATGGGAATTTCCTTTGGTAGAGCGAACCTTTAGGTTCACCACGGAAGCACGAGAAGACACGGAATTGATTGGTGTTTACTTTTGCTCTTTCTTTTCGGAGGCTTTTCGTTCTTCAGATTTTTTTCTCTTCTTCTTCCGATGATTTCCGTGCTTCCGTGGCTGAAACACTCTACCCTTTACCCAAACTTGATCTTCTGGTCCGGTCTCCGGTTTGCGGCCTTCCAGCAGGTTGTTCAGGAAGCCGGCAATCACTTTGTTCTGCGGCGGACAGCCCGGGAGGCAAACATCCACCTTCACGAAGTCCTGTGCCGGACGCGCCTGCTTCGCCAGCTGCGGCAGTCCGTCGTGCGGAATGCAGGGATCGGCATCCGCGCCCTCCACATAGATCCGCTGCAGCAGCTTGTTCACCGGAATCACATTGCGCAGGCCGCCACATTGCCGGTGACGGCGCAGTCGCCCAGCGAGACCAGCATCTTGCTGCGAGCGCGAATCTCGCGCAGCCGCTCCACATCTTCCTCGCGTGCTGATGGCGCCCTCGAGCCAGCGTAACATCGACGTCCTCGGGAAACTCCTGCGCGTCCACCAGCGGCCCGTAAACGATGTCGACCTTGCGCACGATGGGAATCAGCGCGCCGTCCAGGTCGAGCAGCGACATGTGGCAGCCGGAGCAGCCGTCCAGCCAGATGGTAGCCAGCTTCAGCTTCTTCATACCCGAACTCCTTCGCTGCGATGCGCGCGATGGCGGGCGATCGCCGTGATCGCCGTGGTCGAGCGCGTCATCTCTTCCACCGCTTTGCCCTTCTCGGCCAGCGCGCCGGTGGGACATGCCTGCACGCACTTGCCGCAGTTAGTGCAGGTGTCGGCCTCACCCCACTTCTGGTTCAGGTCGGGGACGATGCGGGCATGAATGCCGCGCGCGATCATCTCCCACACGTGCGCTCCCTCGATCTCGGCGCAGGTGCGCACACAGCGCGTGCACAGGATGCAGCGGTTGTGGTCGAGCACGAAGCGCGGATGCGACATATCCACCGGCAGCCGCGGAAAGTTATAGGCAAAGCGCACGGTGGTGATGCCCATCGTGTACGCCATGTCCTGCAGCTCGCAATGGCCGTTGGAGACGCAGACCGCGCAGACGTGATTGCGCTCGACCAGCAGCAGCTCGATGGTCATGCGGCGATAACGCGCCAGCCGCGGCGAGTTGGTGATGACCGACATGCCATCCTGCGCCGGCGTGGTGCAGGCGGGAAAGAGGCGGTCGATGCCCGCCACCTCGACCATGCAGAGGCGGCAAGCGCCCACCGGCGTCAGGCCTTCCAGAAAGCAGAGCGTCGGGATGCGTTTTTCCGCTGGCGCGCGCCGCGTCGAGGATGGTCTGGCCCTCAAGGCGTTTACCAGTTCGCCATCGATGCGCAGCGCGATTTTCTTTTGCGGCAAGGTGAACTCCTTGCGGCGATCTCGGACCGGTAGAGCAAGCCTTCAGGCTTGCGTCTCACGCCGACTTCTCCATTACGAGCCGCCGCTATTCCTAAGCAGATCCCTCGTCGGGCTGAAGCCCTCCCTCGGGGATGACAGACTAATAAAGAGCATCGTTACGGCGCAGCTAAAGCTGCGCCCCTTCAAAACATCCTCTCAGCGCGCGACGGTTACGCCCACATCGCAGCGCAGGCAGCGGCAGCACTCCTCGTGGGTGTCTTCCGCCGAAAGCCCAAGATCCACTTCTTCAAACGAGCTGGCACGCTCAGTGCACCGGCAACACGCGCGAGTGATGACGGCGGCTCTCGCTCGTCTTCTTCGGCGGCAACTGGCTCGTACGTCATCGGCCGGAAGAGCTTCTCCCAGCGCTTGCGATCCATCAACTGCTCGTCAATCGACTGTGCCGCCTGCTTGCCGTAGGCCATGGCGTTGGACACGTTGGACGCGCCGGTCACCAGGTCGCCGCCGGCAAAGAAGCGCGGCCGGCTGGTTTCCAGCGTGAAGTGATTGACCTCGATGGTGCCGCTTTCCTTGATCTCCAGGCCGGAAGCCTTGGCGAAATCGAGATCGACGGTTTCGCCCACCGCGAGAATTACCGAATCGCACTCGATGCGTTGGACTTCGTCGGTGAGGATCGGTTTGCGGCGGCCGGAGCGGTCGTACTCGCCCAGCCGAGTCTTCACCACTTCCAGCGCGCTGCACGTTTCCCTTGGCGTCGCCCATGATGCGATGCGGCGCGGAGAGGAACACGATCTTCGCGCCTTCTTCTTCGCACGCGGCGGTCTCCTCTTCGATCGCGGGCATGTCCTTGCGCTCGCGGCGATAGACGACGGTCACCTGCGCTCCCAGGCGCAGCGCCGTTCGCGCCGAATCGATGGCAGCATTGCCGCCGCCGATCACGGCGACTTTGTGGCCCAGCGGAACAGACTCGCCCTTGGCAACCGATTCCAGGAACGGCAGCGCCGGGAAAACGCCTTTCAGCTCCGTGCCCGGCAGATAGACCCAGGACTCTTTCCAGGTGCCGATGGCGAGGAAGACGCCATCGAAGCGCTCATCGAGTTCGTTCAGCGGAAGATCGAAGCCAACGCGCGTGTTGAAGACGAACTTCACCCCCAGCCGCTCGATCAGCTCCAGCTCGCGGCTCAGCACCGGCTTGGGCAGACGATACTCCGGCAACGCGAAGCGCAGCATGCCGCCCGCCTCGGGCAAGCGAATCGAAGACCGTCACGTCATGACCCAGCAAAGCCAGGTAGAAAGCAGCGGTCAGACCGGCGGGCCCGGCGCCGGCGACAGCGACTTTGCGGCCCGTGGGTTCGAGCCGGTGCAACAAAACCCGGCGCACGCCTTCTTCGAAGTGTTCGCCCAACAGCATGTAGTCGGCGATGAAACGATGCACTTCGCGCATGTTGACGGCGTCATCGACGGCGGCGCGGCGGCAACGTTCGTCGCAGGGATGCTGGCAAACCCGTCCGGTCGAGCACGGCAGCGGGTTGTCCATGATGATGGACTCGAACGCTTCCTCGAGCTGTCCTTCTTTGTAGAGCTGGAGGAAGCGCGGGATGTTCATGTGTAGCGGGCAACTGTTCTCGCAGGGCGACAGCGCCAGCTCGGTGCAGACGCCCGCAACGCAGCGATGGGAGACGATGTGGTCTTCGAACTCCTGGCGGAAGTGCCGCATCGTCGTCAGCACTGGATTGGGCGCGGTCTGCCCCAGCCCGCAGAGCGAGCAGTCGCGGATGTAGCGGCTGAGTTCGTCCAGCCGCTCCAGGTGGTCCATGCGTCCGGCGCCGTCGGATACGCGGTTAAGAATGCGCAGGCATTTATTCAGTCCGACGCGGCATGGAATGCACTTGCCGCATGACTCCGAGTTGGTGAACTCGACGAAGTAGCGGGCGACATCGACCATGCAGTTGTCTTCGTCCATCACCACCATGCCGCCGGAGCCCATGATGGAGCCGAGCTGCGCCAGGCTTTCGTAGTCGACCGGCGTATCGAACATCTCGCTGGGAATACAGCCGCCGGACGGCCCGCCGGTCTGCACCGCTTTGACGGTGCGGCCTTCGACGCCGCCTCCGCCGATGTCGTAGATGAAGGTCTTGATCGGCGTGCCCATCGGCATCTCGACCAGCCCGCTGTTGTGAATTTTGCCGACCAGCGAGAAGACCTTGGTTCCGGCGCTCTTGGCGCTGCCAGTTTCGGTGAACCAGGCCGGGCCTTTGGTGACGATGGGCGCGATGTTGTACCAGGTCTCGACGTTATTGATGTTGCTGGGCTTGCCCCACAGGCCTTTCTGCGCAGGGAACGGCGGACGGGGACGAGGACGCCCGGCTTCGCCTTCCAGCGAAGCGATGAGCGCGGTTTCTTCGCCGCAGACAAACGCTCCCGCTCCCTCGACCAGCTCGATATCGAAGTTGAAGCCGCGCCCGAGAATGTTTGTGCCCAGCAGCCCATACCCGCGTGCCTGCTCCAGCGCACGCTTCAGGCGATGAACGGCCAGCGGGTACTCGGCACGGACGTAGATGATCCCCGGGGTCGCGCCCATGACATAGCCGCCGATGATCATGCCTTCAAGTAACGCATGAGGATCGCTCTCGATCTCATTGCGATTCATGTAGGCGCCGGGATCGCCTTCGTCGGCATTGCAGATGATGAATTTCTGGTCGGAGACGGCCTTGCGCAGGAATTCCCACTTGTTGCCGGTAAGAAATCCGGCGCCGCCGCGGCCCCGCAGCTTCGCTGCCTTCACCTGATCGATGACGATTTCCGGCTTCTCGTCGATGAGCGTCTTGTACAGCGCCTGATAGCCGCCGACGGCGACGTACTCCTCAATGTCTTCGGGATTGATGAGCCCGCAGTTGCGCAGCACGATCTTCTTCTGGCCCTTGAAGAACGGCACTTCGTTCCACAGCGGCACCTCGGGATAGCCCTGGCCGTAGCGAATGGTGCCGGTGATGTGGTCCCACTCTTCGATCTTGCAGTAGACCTGTTCGGGGCGAATGGCGCCGCTGGTGATGTCATGCAGAATGCGGGAGGCGTCATTGGCTTGCACGCGCTGCAGGATCAGCAGAGGCTGTCCCGGCACATGCACGTTGACCAGCGGCTCCTGGTAGCAGGCGCCGAAACAGCCGACGCTGGCGAGATAGAAGCTGGTGCCGCTGAAATCGATGGCTTCGGCGAAGGCGTGATACAGCCCTTCGGCGCCGTTGCCGCGTCCGCAGGTGCCCATGCCGATGCCGATGCGCGGAATCGAAGGGACCAGTTTCGCCAGTCCACGTTCGCGGACGGCATTGAACGCGCCGATATCTTCAATGCGCTGCATCAGTCATTCTCCCGTTCCAGCGAGCGGACCTCGCGCTGCAAGGTGCGTTCGTTCACGTGCCCGCAGATGCGATGGTTGATCTCGACCACCGGCGCCAGCGCGCATTGCCCGAAGCAGGCGACGGTCCGCACCGTAAATTTCTTATCGGCAGTCGTCAGCGTGAGCTTGTCGGCTTCGGAGCCCTGGTCGCCGTCTTCGATCCCCAGCCCCAGCTCCAGTCGCAGGCTTTCCAGCAGGACCCGCGAATTGCGTGTGTGGCACGCCGTTCCGCGGCAGATGCAGATGGTGTTGTCGCCCTGCGGCTCCAGATTGAACAGCGCATAGAAGGTCGCGACGCTGAAAATCCGCGATAGCGGAATATCGAGGCTGCCGGCAATATAGCGCAGCGTCTCCGGCGAGAGATATTTGTGCGGATTGTGTTCCTGGGCGGCTTCCAGGACGCCGAGCAGTTCGCCGGGTTGTCCGCTATGCTTGGCTATGACTTGGTCGAGAAACGCCTGTTCGGCGTTGTCAACGGTGATCTGCGCAGTGGCCATGTGCCTGGCGCTCCTTTCTCCGCAGGAACGAACAGGTGGAACCGCACGCGCCTTGGGACCTAGATCCTCATCTCCCGTAGCGCCTCGCGGTTCTTTCAGCTTTAGCTTTTCACGGGGTAGACAAGAACTCTGTGCCCAGCGTCACGCGAGGGGGTGACTGGTGATTCGGTTTGGGAACTTTGCCGCTTTGGGACGAAATTTTTGGCGTACCGCGAGAGGGCAGCGAAAGGGTCTGAAAACGAAAAACAGGCACTCCCTTGAGCGCCTGCGATCTGCATCCTGCATCCTGCTGAAAACGACCCTTCTTAGTTCGCCTCTACGCAGCCTTCGGTCCGGTGTAGACCGGAACCGTGTCGGCATGCTCGCTGTTCCTGGGATTGACCAGCTTCATCTCGTTCCAGTCATAAGCGAACTCCTGACCGCAATCGAGGCAAACGACGTAGGTACCGGTCAACGAAGCGGCGGGGGTGCGGCGCTGTTTTCCGCGCACGGTGATGGGGAAGCTGCAACGTTTATGTGAACAGCCGAAGACCATGTCGAACAGCTTCATGAGCTACCTCCGGATTCGGCAGTTCGCATACTCTCAGCCCGAACTGCCTTGGCCCAAGCTTGCAAGATCCGTTTTCCAGCAGTACGTTGACTACACTGCTTTAGATTCGGAGTGGTTGTAAAAGGTTTCGCTATGCAGCGGCTCGTTCCCAATTCGGAACGCCTTAGCTCCTAGGTGGAACAACCTCGGCGTCTGCCTCTACTGCCGTCCTCTTTATTTCCAACAGCTATAATCGACTTACTTTGCGAAACGTCAGTTTCCGACGCTTTTCCCTTTCTTTGCTGGCTGCGGCTTGCCTAGCAACGATTCCCGCCGTGGGACAAGTTTCTCCGACGCAAACGTTGATTGTGATGCCGTTCGAGAACCAGTCCAGCGCTCCCGGCCTGGAGTGGATTGCGGAGGCTTTTCCCGAGGTCCTGTCGCAGCGCATGGCGTCTCCGCAGCTCTATGTGATGAGCCGCGAGGATCGCGCCTATGCCTTCGATCGTTCGGGCGTTCCGTCCACCGTAATGCCGTCGCGTGCCACCATGTACCGCGTGGCCGAGCAGATGGGAGCGGATTATGTAGTGATGGGCAGCTACAACTTCGATGGCAGCACCTTCATGGCGACGGCACAGCTGCTCGACATGCGAAAGCTGCACTTGTATCCGCCGGTCGAAAGCAGCGGACCGCTGACCGATCTGATCGACCTGCAGACCTCACTGGCATGGGAGCTGCTTCAGCAACTGCCGTCGCATCCCGCGATCACGCGCGAGCAGTTTCTGAAAGCGTCACCGCCGATCCGGCTGGACGCGTTTGAGAATTACATTCGCGGCGTTCTGGCCACCAATCACCAGCAGAAGGTTCATTACCTTCACGACGCGGTAAAGCTCAATCCCAACTACACGCTGGCCATGCTGCAGTTGGGCAAGACCTACTTCGACAATCACGAGTACGAGTCGGCGTCGACGTGGCTGGCGCGTATTCCCAAGACCGATCCCATTGCCGGCGAGGCGAATTTCCTGCTCGGCATGTCGGAGTTCTATCGCGGCAACTTCGACAAGGCCTTCGCGGCGTTCAATTTTCTCCTGCAACGGCTGCCGCTGACCGAGGTCTACAACAATATCGGAGTGGTGGAGGCGCGGCGCGGGCATCGCGCGCAGGCGGTGGAGTATTTCACGAAGGCCGTCAACGCCGACCCCAACGATGCGGACTATCGCTTCAACCTGGCGGTGGCGCTATACCGCAATGGCGACAGCGCCGGGGCCGGCCGCCAGCTGAAAGAGGAGCTTCAGCAGCGTCCCAGCGACAGCGAAGCCAAGTCGCTGCTCGACATGATCAACCGCGGCGTGCCGCCACCGGTGGCAGCTACCGCTTCCGCCAGCAATGCCCTGCTTCCGCCGAACCAGCCGCGCCTGCCCCTGGAGCGCATCAAGCGCAACTACGACGAGGCTTCCTACCGCCAGCTCGAGTTGGAGATCCACAACTTCAACGAAGCCCGCCTGGCGAAGATGAGTAATCACGACCGCTCCGCCTATCACGTGGAGCGGGGCAAGCAGTTGCTGGCGCAGAACATGAACGAGCCGGCGGAGAGCGAGTTTCGCGAGGCGATCGCCGCCGATTACAACAACGCCGTGGCGCACGCGCAATTGGCGATGCTGCTGGAGAAGAAGGGCGACGTGATCAACGCGCGCAGTGGAAGCGCAGAACTCGGTGCGTCTCAAGCCGAACGTGGATGCGTTGCTGGTGCTGGCGCGGCTGGACTTGAAGCAGAACCAGGTGCAATCGGCGGAGGGTGAAGTCCAGCGAGCGCTGGCGCTGGAGCCTGCCAATTCCGCAGCCCTGGCGCTAAAACAAGATATCGCCGCCCGGCAAACAGGCGCAAAATAGAGAGGGAGCTCCCGGGTAAAGGAGGCCACATGTTGCGTGCTCGCACTACTCTTTTCTGTCTTTGCACTCTCCTGCTGGCGTCAGCCAATTTGTTCGCCAGCACCGTCGTCAAGATCCGCATCGACGACACCATCCAGCCCATCAGCGCCGAATACATCGACCGCGCCATCGAACACGCGCGGCAGACCAACGCCGACGCCGTGTCTGATCGAGCTGACACACGCCCGGGCGGACTCGTCGATTCCACGCGCGAGATCATCGAGAAGATTCTCGCCTCGCCCGTTCCGGTCATCGTCTACGTCGCGCCCACAGGTGCGAACGCCGCGTCGGCGGGCTTCTTCATCCTGGAATCCGCCGACGTCGCGGCCATGGCTCCCGGCACCAACACCGGCGCGGCGCATCCCGTTATCCTTGGCGGCGAGAAGATGGACGACGTGATGAAGGCGAAGATGGAGAACGACTCCGCCGCCTTCATGCGCTCATTCGTCGGACCGCGCGGACGCAACGTGCAACTGGCGGAAAGCGCGGTGCGCGAGTCGAAATCGTGGACCGATCAGGAGGCCCTGCAACAGCACCTCATCGACATCGTCGCCAAAGATCAGGACGATCTGTTCCGCCAGATCTCCGGACGCACCATCAAGCGCTTTGACGGCAAGCAGGTGAAGCTCGATCTGGTGGACGCGAAGGTTGACGAGATGCAGATGACGCTGCGCCAGCGCATCCTCGACTTCCTGCTCGATCCCAACATCGCCTTCCTGGTGCTGGCCGTCGGCGCGCTTGCGCTGTACGCCGAGTTCAATCATCCCGGCGCGGTCGTGCCCGGTGTGGTGGGCGTGGTCTTCATTCTGCTGGCGCTGTTTGCGCTGAATCTGCTGCCCACCCGCTATGCGGCGTTCACGCTGATCATCGCGGCCTTCGTGCTGTTTGTGCTGGAGGCGAAGTTTGCCACCCACGGCATACTCGGACTCGGCGGCATCGTCCTGCTGACACTGGGCGGATTGCTGCTGGTCGATGGGCCGATCCCGCAGATGCGCGTCAATCTGTGGACCGCTCGGCGTCAGCGTTCCGCTGGGCGCCATCACGGTCTTCCTGATGAGCATCGCGCTGCGCGCCCGGCGCAATAAAGTTGTCACCGGTGAGCAAGGGATGATCGGCGCGATCGGCGAGGCGCGCACCGACATCGATCCCGAAGGCAAGGTCTTCGTGCTGGGCGAGCTGTGGAATGCGCATGCCCCCACACGCGTGGGGATGGGCGACCACGTCGTCGTGCGCAAGGTGGAAGGCCTGGAGCTGGAAGTGGAGAAGAACTAGCGGCGCGTTCAATCTGCGTGCGACCGCAGTTCAACAGGTTCGGCCACGCGGCAATCTGCTGCACCGGCGAGGTTGCGTCCGGCCGGGATCATTCGCCACGCCACCGCCGCGCTGAAAAATGCCAGCGCCGCACAAATCCACATCACGATCCTGAAGCCGAAGACGAATGCGGCGAAGATGGACGACTGTATCGCGGCGGCCGTCCCGGGATCGATGCCGCCGGGCGGCTTAAGAGCGGCGAGCCGCGTCTCATTCGCTTGCAGTTCGGCGCGCGCTTCACCAGAGATCGGCAGCTGCGCCACACGAAAATTCAGTTTATGACTGAACGCGGCCACCATGACGACGCCCAACACCGCGATCGAAAGCAGCCCGGCGACGCGCGCCACCGCATTGTTGATCCCCGACGCCGTGCCGACGCGGTCCTGATCGACCGCCTCCAT
The DNA here is from genome assembly GCA_963747045.1 of uncultured Acidobacteriaceae bacterium. GTDB lineage: Bacteria > Acidobacteriota > Terriglobia > Terriglobales > Acidobacteriaceae > Bog-257. Next base: position 183,448 of record CAVVDN010000006.1, read on the forward strand.
CACCACCGTTGTCAGAGGCGCAACGCTCACGGCCATCCCCAAACCTAGTACGAGCACCGGCGGGAAGAAGGTGCTCCAGTAGCTGCCGCCTACGAATGGGACCGAGAAGAGAAGAAAACCAAGAGTCACGATGACGGGTCCGATGATCAGCGGCAGCCGGGCGCCGTAACGCGCGACTAATCCGCCGGACCAGCGCGACAGCAGAAACATCAGCAGGATCAAGGGCAGCACTGCGCCGCCGGCGGCCGTCGCCGAATAGCCCTGCACCTGAATCAGGTTGAGCGGCAGGACGAAGAAGAAAATTCCAATCGCCGCGTACAAGAAGAGCGTGAGCAGATTGGCGCCGCCGAAGGCGCGGGAGTGAAACAGACTCAGCGGCACCATCGGCGAGGCTGCTCGGGCCTCGATCCGCTGAAACGCGGCCGTTCCGATGATGCCGATGAATAAGCTGGCCAGCACCAGCGGGTTCCTCCAGCCCAGGCGCGAGGATTCGATAAAAGCGAATACTAGACCTGTGAGACTGACAATGGCCGCGATTGCGCCGAGCCAATCGATTCGCCCGCGTTGGCCGCTCTCACTCTCGGGAACACGCCAGAAACTGAGACCGACCACCGCCGCCGCAAGCGGCACGTTGATGAAGAATGCCCATCGCCACGACAGATGTTCGATGAGCCAGCCGCCGAGCACGGGGCCGATCGCGGTCGTGATCGCCGTCCATCCCGACCAGGTGCCGATGGCTCGGCCACGTTCGCGTTCGTCGAAGGACGCGCTGATCAGCGCCAGGCTGCCGGGAACCAGAAACGCCGCCCCGACGCCCTGCACCGCGCGCGCGGTAATGAGGAGCTGGACACTTTGCGCCAGTCCGCAGGCAATCGATGCGAGCGCGAACAGCACGACGCCGAACAGAAACATCCGGCGGCGGCCAAACAAATCGCCCATCGATCCGCCCACCAGAATCAGCGCAGCCAGCGTCAGGCCATAGGCCTCGACCACCCACTGCACGCTGACCAGGCTCGCGCCAAAGCTACTCTGCAGTGCCGGCAGCGCAACGTTCACCACGGTGCTGTCGATGAACGCCATGCTCGAGGCGATGATGGTGGCGGCTAAAACCCATACTCCCTGGGCGCGGCCGCAGGGCAAGCCCGCAACTCGGGACTGAACGACGGCGGCGTCGCACGGCCATTTCATGGGACTAGTAGATGTGGCTGGGAGGGGACGCGTTTCTTTACGTAATGGTGAGCACGTTATTGGCGACGGCGTGCGTCCGGCTACGTTGTCGTTACACGGTTGCCGCTATAGCCAAGCCACGCGATTGACAGCTTATAGCCAACCGATAAAACGATAGCCCCGACAAACAGGCCGATGATTCCCATGGCCACGAAGCCACCGATCGCGCCAAGGAAGATTACGGCAATGGGAACTGCGACGCCGCGCCCCAGCAGCAGGGGCTTCAGGACGTTATCCATCAGGGCCACGATGATGCACCAGACCAGGAAAATCACGGCCTTCGTCGTGCTGGCAGTGGCAAACACATAGATAACGGCGGGGATGAGGACGAGCGCTCCCATTTGAAGCACGGCCGCGATCAGGAAGATCACTGACCACAGGCTCGCTCCGGGCAAGCCGGCCACCAGAAATCCGAGAGTCGCACAAGCTGCCTGGATGAGCGCTACGCCGAGAATGCCGAAGGTGACGCTGCGAATCGTGGCGCCCACCAGCTGATGCAGCTCGGGCCCGCTGTCCCCGAAGATGCGGTTGAACAGCGAGCGCGTGACCTCATATGCCGCTTGTGCATTCGCCAGCAGCACGCCGGCGATGATGATGGAAAAAAAGAATTGCAGCACGGTGAGGCCGACTGCGGCGGACGCCGAGACCACGCTCGGCAGCACCGACTTGATTTGTGGAGCGAAGTCTTTCAGCGTCTGCGTCAGGTCGGCGTGGGCCAGATTCCAGATGCGATACAAAGGAGTGCCAACGAGCGGCCAATTCGCGATGGCAGCAGGTGGCGTTGGGATCAACGCGCTTCCCTCCTTCACGCGCGCGGTCACAGCCTGAATGCTCTCGACCAGGCCCCGCGCCATGAGAATCGCCGGCACTACCAAAATCGCCAGAAGAACCGCCGCGCAGAGAACCGCGGCCAGCACTTCGGCAGAGCCCAGAAGTCTCTGCACTTTTTTGAAGATTGGGTGACAGGCAACGGCGATAATGACGCCCCATGCGATCAGCACGACGAACGGACGCAGGATCAGCAGGCAAACGATCGCCAGTAGAAACACCAGGCCGATGTTGATGAAGATCTCGACCGCTCGGCTCACGTCCGGCTTGGCGTGCACAGGCTGGCCGGCCGCCATGTGACACCTCCTGAAGACACACAGATGCTAGCGCCAGATGCGGGTTCGCGCAAACTGGGAAAATCCCTGGTGCATCGGGTGCTAATGGGCCAATCCTCGGGAAGCTTACACTGCGTGTCCGGTATAATTTTCGCGGCCGGTCCTTCGTCGGCGGGATGGTAGGCAACGGAGCAGGGCATATGTCACGCAAAGCTTGCGTGCATGTTCGCGCCGCCGTGGCAGTGGTTCAGGAGCAATTCGGACCGATGATGTTGTTCTTACTCGCGGTGACGATTCCTTGCTGGTATGGGTATCGACGGTCCGTCTCCGGCGGCCGGGTCGAGATCAATCATGTCACCACCTTTAGCTTGGGCTTTTTGTATTACTGGATCACGCCGCTGGCGGTGAGAATTCTGGCGGCGCATCTGGTTTTTCCGTTGAGCGGGGCATGGCTGGGATTATTTCGTGAGCGTTGGATCGCTCCCTATGCGCTGTCGTGCATCGCCCTATATCTCTGCTTCATTTTAGGCGACTCGCTCGGCGCCCGATGGTGGCGTCGTCAGAGGACCGAATCGGCCAAGCCGATTCCCACGCTCGCGCTTTCTCTGGCTACGGCCTTCGGATGCGCGCTGCTTGCGTACTCCGTCTATGTAGAACGAGCCGAGCTCTTCCGGCCCTCGGTGCCCGGCGCCATTCAAATACATACCGCTCTCGGGGAGGTTACGGGCTGTGTCGTGCTCTTGAGCTGCGTGGCCCTGATGTTCAGCCTGCAACGGCGCGAGACGCCGTGGCGCGCGCTCCTGCTCAGCCGCTACTTCCTGCCGGTGCTCCTGGGCGGCGGCATGATGCTTCTGCTTGGCAGCAGGCTTTATATTGCGTCGCTGGTGGTGATGTACGCGATTTACGAGACTAACTTTCGCGCAAGGTTCAAGCTCAAGAAAATGATAGCTGTAGGCCTTCTTTTTGCTGTCTTTTTTGGCCTGGTTGGTACATGGCGCCAGGACACCAGTCCGACCGGCGTCTTTTCCAACATTTTGGCCGAACCTATGCTGATAAGCCTTTCCCTTGTCCATCACCTCCGCTACAAAGGTATGGCATGGATCAATGAGCCTACTGAGTTGATCAGCGACTTGGAAAATCTGATTCCGACAGTTTTGATGCCCAACAAGTATAAGTTGCTGAAGCAGCCTGATGCCTGGCGGCCATTGGGCGGCCTTCACTCGTTCGTGTCCTTTGATCTATATTTCGGACTACTCGGGACAGCCGCTTTTTGGTTCCTTATGCCGCTGGGTTTTCGCTATCTGAGGAGTCGGCTGTCCAACACACTATTCGCGACTATGTATGTGATGTGCTCGGGTTGGCTGACGTTCAGCTTCTTCCGGAATGCATTCTCCCTCTCCCTGGTAAAAAACATCTTTGAACAATCCATCCTCGTCCCGTGCCTGATCGCGGGTTTTGGCTGGCTTCTGGTGGCAGCTTGCTCCCCAGCTAGTGCCGGTCGCAGTGATGCTCCGCCGCTCCCGCCACACGACGCCGCAGGCGAAGCGTCGCTTTCGGGCTCCGCATCCCCATCCTGTAGATTTATCTCGAGTCGTCAATCGTCAACGGCGCGTCTTCTGAGCGCACTAACGAGAGCACCTTACGAACCAGCGGAGCAGGATGGCTCTCAACGGTGACAATTGCCTTGGGACTATTGCCCGCAATGACGGTGTAGTGTTTTGGCGCAGTTCCGTTCGCCTGATCCGGGAACAGGTTTCCAGCGGAGCCCAGGATGACTTTACCGGGCACTGTGTCACCGACCAACCCACGCGCGTCGATTTGTCGGACCATCTCTTGTACAACCGCACCGGTTGCCACCTGATTGAGGGTGATAAACAGGATCAGCATGGCGTAGACCAGGATCGTCGCGCCGGTAATGTACTTTCCACTTCTGCTCCTGGTCATTACAAGGAAATAGGACAGCGGCAACACAAATAACAAATATCTTTGCGCGGGCCGCGTGAAAGAAAGTATAGCCACAAAGATACTAACGCCCAGAAATATGCACAACAGATAACGGCGCGCGGACGCCGTTGCTGCATCCTGCAATATGTCTTTCGACAGAAGAACAAAAATCGCCGCAAAGACCAGGAAAACGCCGTTATAGATCCGCGGGTTGATATATGCATCCAAGGGACCAAATCGCATTTCTGTGCCGACTCTTACGCAATAGACTCCCGCAACAAAAATGACAGACCCCGCACCCAGCGTGATTAAGGCTCTTCGGAACGTGTTTACCCGCTTCCGTACGGCCGCAAGAGAATACGGGAGCAGCAGCAGAGACAAATAAGCTGCATACCCAATCATGTTCATTACAATACTGATGAGGTTTAGATTGACCTCGTGTATAGCGCGAAACTTTGGGGGTACAAACCAGAATCCGTACAATCGCTTTGCGAGAAGTATGTAGAGCCCAGGAATTACCAATGTCAGGGCCACAATAATACTGAAGCGCAACAGCGCTTTTCTGATGTTGACACCGGGTCGCGTTAAGATTTCCAAGCCGACGAGCGGCAACAGTAGTGCTGCATGATACTTAAGCGTGATGGCAATGCCAAAGGTGGCAATAGCAATGGCTAGCCGCACGGGGGAGCAGTTGGGCTGCCAGAATAGCGTGATCGCGAACAATGTCAACGCAGCAGGGAAGAGATCGGCAGTACCGCGGCCGCCGAAGATCCAGATCAATGGGTTAAGAAATACTATAGCTAATAGAACTGCTGGATTGTAGTCTCGGTCCAGAAGAGAGTGCAGCTTCAATAGCGAATATCCAAGGAGCAGAAAGCTTGATGCAGAGAGCACACGCAGTACGGCACTATAGGTCAGAAATGGCAAAAGACGGTGTAGAAGAAAGGCCAGAAATGGCATCCCCAGGGTATTTGCTTCCAACAGGAAGTAGTGCTTGAGAAGAGCTGGATCGTGACATGCGAAGTATTGGGCAGCGTCGGCGAATACCCATTCCAGATTAATGCCCGGCAACCAGATTAACGACACGTGCAGCAGGGTTGCGATCAGTATGACGAGGAATGCGCCACGGCTATAAGAAGATGTGTGGCTGATGCGTTGTTGGTGAAACCCGTTATGCAAATCTTGTCCTCAAATTCATCTTGTCGTTCGAAGAACCGTTAGGAGTGATTCGATCAGAGCGCTGGACAGCTTGCTGCGCAATACGATTCACCACAGGCGTGGTGATATCCATCTCGCCGGAAGTGGCACGACTTGACACGATAAGAGCATAACGCACGCGCTCGGTCCGGCCGTTCTGAGGCCGAACAGGGTGACACTTACCCGTTCGTGCATCATCGATGTGGCAAAAAATGTCACCGCCGAAAGAGTAGGCTATGAAGATTACGAAAGAGTGTCGGGGAGCTGAAGACCCGATTCGTGACTCAAGGGGCCCTTTAATTTTGCGTAGCGGGAATCGCGCGAGGATTCGACCGTCGTCGAAATCGCCTCTCGGCGATTCTTAGTTTTCAAAACGGCGGCATCGGTTTGAAAGAATTGGTCGGGGCGAGAGGATTTGAACCTCCGACCCCCTGCGCCCAAGGCAGGTGCGCTACCAGGCTGCGCTACGCCCCGACTGCCTCGATTATAACGAAAGCGGCGAGTTGCGAACTTCGACCCGCGAGCTTCCAGCGGCGAGGAAAAGCTTTCCCAAAGGAGAGCTCGCGAGTTCCAGCTCGAGCTTGACGCTCACAGCTCGTCCCTCGCAGCTATAATGAGGGCTTCATGAGTGGCCTCGTCTACGCGGTCATTGCGTACGTGCGCAGCCCAGTAGGAAGTTTTGTCGAGGAATTGCGCCGCGAACTGCATCCCGCGCACACCCACGCGGATGCGCATTTGACCATACTTCCACCCCGTCCGCTCTGCGGCAGCGGGCAGGACGCCCTGCAACTGCTCGCCGACGTCGCCCGCTCCACCAACCGCTTTGAGGTCACCATGGGCGGGGTGGAGACCTTCGTCCCGGTCACGCCGACCGTGTTTTTGCGCGTGTCGCGGGGCGCCTATCGCATGCGCGAGTTGCGCGACAAGCTGAATCGCGCCTCGCTGTGCTTCGAGGAACCGTGGCCTTACATGCCGCACCTCACCATCGCAAAGATGGACGATTCCGGCGAGGCGGACAAAATTCTGAAGGTCGCCCGCGAGCGCTGGAAGTCGTATACCGGCTCCCGCATCGCGTCCATCGAGTCGCTCACGCTGGTCAAAGGCAGCGGCGAACGCTGGGTCGATGTCGCCACATATCGGCTCGCGGACGGCACTTCAAAATAGAAATAGCGTCCCGGCAGCAACAAGGCACACTTCCCCCTTGGCGCGGCGCCGAGGCTGGACTTGCGCGCGGAGCTTTACCGGGCTAGGCGGTCCGTCTTCCCGTAATCAGGCGAATCAACAGCGTCAACAGGACCGCCCCAATCACGGCAACAACAATTGTGTAGATCATCCCGCCCTGGCCGGAGAAGCCCAGAGCGCGCATGATGAAGCCGCCGATGATGGCGCCAATAATGCCCACGACGATATCCATCAGTGCGCCATAACCGGAGCCTTTCATCAGCTTGCCGGTGATCCAGCCGGCGATTAAACCGACGATAATCCACCAAAGTATTACCATCTCACTTCCCTCCTGAATTGGTTACAGTGCTTTGATCTCGCAAACCGTGCGCGGGGTTGCGCCGCCGCAACAGATCGATTCGGGCCAACGCAGCCGCTTTGCGCTTGTTCCTGCCAACTCGCAGGGCCCGTCAAATTCGCCAAAACCTGCCCTCGCGCCACAGGTTGATGTGATACCTCTCACACCCCACAACGTCTCGGCTCACTGACTCTTCACCCATGGATGCCCAAGAATGCATAGTTAGCAGCCGTGCGAGGTTCCACTGGCTGCGCCAGGCCGCCACTTCCAGGGACCCGTGGTGCGCCGCGTGGTCACGAAGTACCCACGCAACGGTGGCACCTGGAGGACTCTATATCTGCGCTTCCCTGCGCAACACAAAGCTGGCCACGAAGCGGAGAGGCTAGGTTCATGCTCGAAGCCGTGTACGTTCCCGCATTCGCCCCCTACTGGATGGGGCAAGCGCCTGCTGCGATTCTTCTTTTGCAGCTCCTGGGACTTGCCTGTTTTGCCTATATCGTGGCAAAGCGTGTTGCACCACTCATTCGCGCCCAAAGCGATGTGCGGCTCGACCGCCCATGGACTCGGCTGCAAAGACTCTTAAAGTTCTGGTTCGGGCAGTGGAAGCATCCGCGCTACCGCGTCGCGGGCACGTTGCATCTTTGTATTTTCGCCGGATTCATCATCCTGGCGACGCGCGCCTTCTACCTGCTGATCTTCGGCTTGTCGAACGACTTCGCGGCGACGGGCGGAGTCGGGCGCGTTTACGACATCGTCGCCGATTACGCTGCGACCCTCGTCTTCCTGGCGGTGTCCGCGGCCGCGGCACGGCGCATCTTCTATAAGCCCGCGCGCTACGCCGTTCCGGCAAAGACTGGCGTGAAGGGCCATCCCGTCGACGCCATCTTCTTATTAGTGCTGATCGCGATCCTGATGACCTCAGAAAGCCTGTTCGAGGCCAGCCGGGTCGCCATTCAGATGCAACGCGGTGCCGAGCCGGAATTTCTGCCAATCCTGTCGCTGCCGTGGCTGCTGAAAGACGCCTTCGCCTCGCTGCCGCTTTCGGCGCTGTGGAACCTCCACATCGGCGCTTACCTCTTGGATGTCCTGACTTTCTACTTCCTGCTGTGCTACCGGCCGTTTGGAATTCAGTTCCACGTCGAGACTTCGCTGTTCAACGTCTTCTTCGCCAAGCTCGATCGCGGCACGGTGAAGCCAGTGCGCTGGGGCGTCGCCGACAGCCAACTCGACCAGGTGAAATCGTTCGGCGTCAAGAAGTTTGAGGACTTCACCTGGAAGCACATGCTCGACTTCTACTCCTGCGCCGATTGCGGACGCTGCTCCGACAATTGCCCGGCGAATGCCGCCGGCCGCCCGCTGTCGCCGCGCTTCCTGACCATCAAGGCGCGCGATTACTGCTTCGAGCACTTTCCGGTCTTCGGCAAGTCGGACAACAGCCACGCGCTGATCGGCGGCATTTACTCCGAAGACGAAATCTGGTCATGCACCACCTGCGGCGCCTGCGAAGAAGAATGCCCGCTGCTGATCGAGTACATCGACAAGATCGTCGACCTGCGGCGCGGCATGGTCGATGACGGCAACGTGCCGAAGTCGATCCAGAAGGCGCTGAAGGCGCTGGAAAGCCGCGGCAATCCTTACGGCAAGATGGAGAAGAAGCGGGCCGACTGGGCGAAGGATAAAGAGTTCTCAGCCAGTTGCGAGGTAAGAGTGCTGAACGGCGACGGCTCGGCCGAGACGCTGTACTTCGTCGACAGCATCACCTCCTACGACGATCGCATTCAGGCCATCGGCCGCGCGACGGCGCGCATTCTGAACGCCAGTGGCGAAGACTTCGCCATCCTCGGCGCGGCGGAAAAAGACAGCGGCCATGATGTCCGCCGCTTCGGCGAAGAGATGCTCTTCCAGGCGCTGCGCGACCACAACACCGACGCGATCAAGGATTCGGGCGTGAAGCGCATCGTCACCTCCGACCCGCACGCCTTCAACGCGCTGCGGCATGACTACAAAGATGTTCCGCCGGTCGAGCACATCAGCCAGTTCATCGCGCGCGCGGCCGAAGCGGGTGGCTGCGGTTCAATCCGGTCGAAGACAGCTGCGAAGATCTACACCTATCACGATCCTTGTTATCTCGGCCGGCACAACCAGGTTTACGACGAGCCGCGCGCGGTGCTGGACGCGATTCCCGGACTGAAGACGAGTGGAGATGGGCCGCTGCCGCGATCGCTCGTTCTGCTGCGGCGGCGGCGGGCTGATGCTGTTCTACGAGCCGAAGGAAGAGGAGCGCATGGGCGTGCAGCGCGTGCGCATGGCCGCCGAAGCCGGAGCGAACGTCATCGTGACCGCCTGCCCGTTCTGCATGGTGAACATCGAAGACGCGATCAAGGTCGCAGGCATGGAAGGCAAGATGACCGCAATCGACCTGGCAGAATTGGTGGACCAGCAACTGGTGCGGCCGACTCCAAGGGCAACGCCGGAAACGGCGCCGGAAGAGGTGCATGCGTGAGCGGGCCAATCACAAAGATTGAACTAAAGATTGAACTATGGAGAAAGGCTTCGTATCAGGGCACGACTTCAGTCGTGCCGCAAACGGAGTCCACAATAGCGGCTTTAGCCGCTGAGCACAGGGGCTGAAGCCCGAACGCTCCACGGCTTTTCGGCACGACTGAAGTCGTGCCCTGATACAAACCGCCATCGAAACTTTCGGGAGGGTGAAGTGGAAATACTAGTTTGCGCCAGAAGAGTACCCGACACGTCGGAGAACGAGATTCAGCTCAACAGTGCGGGCAACGACATCGAACGCGACGACCTGGTCTATTCCATCAACGAGCCGGACAACTACGCCGTGGAAGAGGCCTTGCAGATCGTCGCCAAAGCCGGCGGCAATGTCACGGTCGCCACCGTCGGCACCGACGAAGACGAAGAGATCCTGCGCCGCGAGATGGCCATGGGCGCCAACCAGGGCGTGCTGCTCATCCGACGACGCCTTCGCCGGCTCCGACGGCAAGGGCATCGCGACCGTGCTGAAGGGCTTACGTCCAGAAGAACAAGTTCGACCTTGTTCTGACCGGCGTGCAGGCCGAAGACGGCGGCGCGCAGGTCGGCGGCATGCTGGCCGCGATGCTCGACTATCCCTTCGCCTCGCTGGTCAATTCCATCGAGGTGCTCGACGGCAACAAGCTGAAGATCGGCCGCGAGATCGAGGGCGGCAATCGCGAGATCAGCGAGATCGATCTGCCTTGCGTGCTCTCCATCCAGACCGGCATCAACGAGCCGCGTTACGTCGGCATGCGCGGCATCCGCCAGGTCGCGTCGGTCGAGATCCCGACCTACGGCGCGTCCGACTTGGCAGTCGATACCAAGACCGTCGGCGAAGCGGCCGCGAACATCAAGCGCGAAGACTACTTCATTCCCGCCGCTCGGCAAGGGCGCCGAAATTCTGCAGGGCAGCAACGAAGAGATTGCCGACAAGCTGATCGAGCTGATGAAGAGCCAAAGGAGGTCTGCAATGACAGCCCGGATTTTCGCCTACATCGCACACAAGGCTGGAGTGGTCGACGATACCGCCGCCGAGCTGTTCGCCGCGGCAAAGAAGATCGATCCCGCCGCAACTCCCACTGCGATTGTCGTCGGCTCCGGCGCGGAGCTCGACGCAGTCTGCAAGACGTCGCTGCGATCGTTCCCCGAAGTGTGGAAAGTGACGAGCGACAGCCTCGCCTATCCCAACGCCGAGCTGGTTCGCCAGGCGCTGGTGAAAGTTGTTCCGCAGGGCTGCGATCGTGCTGGTTCCGCACAATCACTTCGGCATCGACCTCGGGCCCGGACTCTCGATCAAGCTCAACGCCGCTTTCGTCTCCGACGTGGTCGGGATCGATGGCGTCGACGGAACCAACCTCAAAGTCGTTCGCCAGGAATTTGGTGGAGCAGGTCAGCGCGCACGTGCGCTGCAATATCGCTAACGGCGCCGTGGTGAATGTTCGTCCCGGCGCATTCAAGCCAATCGAAGCGCTGCCGCACGGCAAAGTCGTCGACAAGTCGGCAGAAGTCGGCGCGCTCACCGCGAAGCGCCGCTATCTCGACGACGATTGTTCCGGAAGCCGGCGATGTCGACATCACCAAGGAACCGGTGCTGGTCTCCATCGGCCGCGGCATCGGCGAGAAGGACAACATTCCGATCGCCGAAGAACTCGCCGAGGCGCTGGGCGCGGTCGTGAGCTGCTCGCGTCCGGTGGTCGATGCCAAGTGGCTGCCCAAGTCGCGGCAAGTCGGCTCATCCGGCCAGACGGTGAAGCCGAAGATTTATCTGGCCTGCGGTATGAGCGGTTCCTTCCAGCACCTGGCCGGGCTGAAGGGCAATCCCTTCATCGTCGCCATCAACAAGAACCCCAAGGCGCCGATCTTCCAGGTCGCCGACGTCGGCATCGTCACCGACATGCTGGAGTTCATGCCCGAGCTGACCGAAAAGGTTCGCGAAGCGAAGAAGGTCACGGCGTAACCCAGCGGATAGAGCGACGCTTTAGCGTCGCGTCCGGGCCGCAATACTTTTGGGAGAGCCGGGCTTCAGCCGGCGACATATGGCGTCGGCTGAAGCCGACTCGGAGAGCTAGAGAATCACGGGACGTGGACCTGAAGGTCCGCTCTACCCGATCACAGGTGAGACACGAGTTTCAGGTACTAGGAGAGGTTCCCACATGATCACCAAGAAGACCCTGCAACTCAGCCTGAAATCGCTGCGCGACTTCGCCAAGAAGCGCCTGCCCGACGAAGAACTCATCGCGCTCGACGAGCGCGACGAATGTCCGGTCGAAATCGTCCGCCACATGAGCGATCCCGACAAGCTCGGCATCCAGCTCCTGTTCATCCCCGAAGAGTACGGCGGCATGGGCGGCAGCACCATGGACGTCTATCTCATCTGCGAGCAGATGGCGCGCATCGATCTCGGCGTCGCCACTTCCCTGTTCGCCACGTTCCTCGGCAGCGATCCCATCACCTTCGGCGCCACGCCGGAGCAGAAGAAGAAGTGGCTGGGCAAGATCGCCGACGAGGGCATCCTCTTCGCCTACGGCGCGACCGAGCCCGACGCCGGCAGCGACCTCGGTTCGCTGAAGACCACCGCCGATCGCGTCGAAGAGAACGGCAAGATCGTCGGCTACAAGATCAGCGGATCGAAGCAGTGGATCTCCAACGGCGGCATCGCCGACCACTACACCATCCTGGCCAATACGCCCGCCGGCCCGACCTGGTTCATCGTCGATGCCGGCACCAAGGGCTTCGCGCACGACAAGCCCGAGGACAAGCACGGCATTCGCCTCAGCAACACCGCCGCGCTCGCGCTCAACGATGTGTTCGTCACGCCCGACCGCCTCGTTGGCGGCGTCGAAGGCCAGGGCCTCATCCAGGCGCAGAAGGTCTTCGGCTATACCCGCGTGATGGTCGCGGCGTTCGGGCTGGGCGCCGGATGGTCGGCGCTCGACCGCGCGATTCCCTACTCGACCAAGCGCATTCAGGGCGGCACGCCACTCTCGGAGAAGCAGGGCTACACCCACAAGCTCATCGTGCCCCACGTGGTGAAGCTCGAAGCCGGCCGCGCCTATATCGAAGAGACAGCGCAGCGCATCGACGCCGCCAGCGAAGGCACGCTGTTCAACACCGAAGGCGCGATTGCCAAGTACATGTCCACCGAAGCCGGCGACGCGGCGGCTGACGCCAGCATCCAGGCGCTCGGCGGCTACGGCTACACGCACGAATACATGGTGGAGAAGATCAGCCGCGACGTACGCATCACCCGCATCTACGAGGGCACTTCGGAGATTATGGAGATGACCATCAGCCGCGACCGCTGGCAGCTCCATCTCAAGACCAAGGGCCAGTACTACCATGACAAGGCGCATGAGGCCGAGGCTCTGCACGCGACTCATCCCCACGTGGGCGCCGACGTTGCCGCGCTGGCGCTGCACGCGCTGGCTGAGCTGATGGAGAAGGCACGCGTCCACCGGCTCACCCGCTTCCAGCACATCCTGTTCCGCATCGGCGAATGGATCGCCTACGCCGAATGCGCGCTCACGCTGGCCAAGCGTGCCGCGCTCTTCGCCGACGGCAAGCAGCACGAGAAGGCCAACGATCGCTTCGACGCGACGGCACTGGCGGCGATCGCGCGCATCTTCGCTCGCGAAGCCGCCGTGAAAGTCGCGCAGGAGGGCGTGAAGTGCATCGCCGGCGCCGGCGGTGTCAGCGACGAAGAGATGCCGCTGTTCGAGGCCGCGTTGAGCACCACCGCCATCCATCGCGCGCAGAAGGGACTCGTCGAAGACATGGACTACGTCGCCGACGCGCTCTACAACCGCGTGAAAAAAGCCTCAGAGGTGAAACAACCCGTGCTGGCCTGATTCGAGGACAAACCAGCGCAGGTCGTGGGCGTCCGGCGAACCCGCCGGACGCTTTTTTCGTCCGGCAGAATACGCGATTGACGTTGCATCCGCTCATCTCTTTCGTGGCTTCTCGATCAGCGGGTTTGTTTGACTCGGCAGTGAGGCATCCCTAAGATGGCTCGACTGGGGTTTGCTGGCCCGTGATCGGCCAAACCATCTCGCACTACGTCATCATCGAAAAGCTCGGTGGCGGCGGACAAGGCGTTGTGTACAAAGCGGAAGACACGCGTCTCGGCCGTGCTGTCGCCCTCAAGTTCCTGCCGGAAAACCTGGCCCACGATCCCCAGGCGCTGGAGCGCTTCCGGCGCGAAGCGCGCACCGCTTCGGCGCTGAACCATCCCAACATCTGCACGGTTTACGACATCGACCAGGAGGAAGGCCGCGCCTTCATTGCGATGGAGTATCTCGACGGAATGATGCTCAAGTATTCCATCGCCGGCCGCCCCGTGGACTCCGAGCTGTTGCTGACGCTGGCAATTGAAATCGCCGATGGGCTGGACGCCGCACATCAGGCGGGAGTCATTCATCGCGACATTAAACCTGCCAACATCTTCGTCAGCAAGCGCGGACACGCCAAAATACTGGACTTCGGCCTGGCCAAGGTCAGGTTCGCAGGGTCTGCCCTGGCAGGGACTGACTCGGTCGAGACAGCCGTGCTGAGCGCGAAGGACCTGTCCGTGCCCGGGGCCATCATGGGAACGGTCGGCTACATGTCGCCGGAGCAGGTGCGCGGCGAGGAGGTTGATTCGCGTACCGATCTGTTCTCTTTCGGATGCGTGCTCTATGAGATGGCGACAGGCAAGATGCCGTTTCAGGGCAATGGCCCGGTCGACACCTGTGCGGAGATTCTGCGGAAGAATCCAGCGCCTCCCTCGGAGTTGAATCCGAAGGTACAGCCCAAGCTGGAAGACATTATCCAGCGAGCGCTGGAAAAAGACAGGGCGCTGCGTTACCAACATGCGGCCGACCTGCGCGCCGACTTGCGGCGACTGAAGCGCGATTGGGACTCGCAAGATTCTTCCGATAAATCGCGACAGGCGCCGGCTGGGAACAAACCGCTGCCCTGGCTGCTGGCGGCGGTGCTGCTGCTGATGGCGGTAGTGGCCGGATGGTACTTCGTCTCGCAACGTCCGGCCAAGCTCACCAACAGGGCCAACATCGTCCTGGGAGACTTCGATAACAAAACCGGGGACAGTGTGTTCGACGACACGCTCAAGCAAGGCCTGGCCGTGCAGCTTGAGCAAACACCGTTCCTCGCCTTGGTCTCCGACAACAAAGTCAACCAAACCCTGAAGCTGATGGGCCGGCCCGCGGGCGACCGCCTGACGCCTGAGGTCACGCGCGAGGTGTGCCAAAGGACCGGCAGCAAAGCCATGGTGACCGGCTCCATCGCAGGCTTGGGCAGCCAATATGTGATTGGCTTGAAGGCCGCAGATTGTGACAGCGGAGACGTGTTGGCGGATGTGCAAGAGCAGGCGGCGAGCAAGGAGACAGTGCTCAAGGCGCTCGGCGCGGCGGCCGTGGGCTTGCGCGGCAAGTTGGGTGAGTCGGCCAGCTCGGTGCGTAAGTACGCGACGCCGCTGCCGGAGGCGACCACGCCCTCACTGGAGGCGCTGCGAGCCTACAGCCAGGGATGGAGGATATTCGATTTGAAAGGGGGCACGGAGGCGCTCCCTTACCTGAACCGCGCGGTCGAGCTCGATCCGAATTTTGCCTTGGCCTACTCCGCGTTATCCATTGTCTACAACAATGCTGACGAGCTGGGGCGATCAGCGGAGGCAGCGCGCAAAGCCTACGAACTGCGCGCTAAGGTGAGCGAACGGGAGCGCCTGCGCATCGAGGCGTTCTATTACTTAGGGGCCACGGGAGAACTGGACAAGGCAGCCCAGGCCCATGAAATCTGGCAGCAGAGCTACCCTCAGGATGTCGAGCCCTACATCAACCTTTCATCGATCGCGGCCTCATTGGGAAACTGGGACAAGTCGTTGCAAGAAGCGCGCGAGGCGCTGCGCGTAGACCCGACTAGCGGGTTTACCGCCGGCGGGGCCGCGTTAGATTACGCCAACCTTAATCGGCTGGATGAAGCTGAAGCTGTGTACAAGCAGGCAGAAGAGCGCAAAGTGGATGAGGAAAACCTGCTGGTCGGGCGTTATCAGCTCGCTTTTCTTCGGAACGATCCCGCGGCAATGGCCCGGTGGGCAGCAGCCGCGACTGGCAAGTTCGGTGTAGAAGATCAGATGCTTGCTGCTCAGGCTGACACGGAGGCTTGGCATGGCAAGTTGAAGGACGCGAACCAGCTCACGCGGCGCGTTATGAACTCAGCCGAAGCGAGCGACGCCAAAGAGGGCGCCGCAACCTATCAGGCGGCGGCAGCCTTGCGCGAAGTGGAATTCGGAAACCGAGAGCAGGCACGCGCCGAAGCCAATGCCGCCGTGAAGCTAGCTCCAAATCGCGACGTGTGGGCAATGGCAGCCCTCGCCCTGGCGCGGGCAGGCGATACCGCGGCTGCAGAGAAGCTGTCGGCCGAACTCAATGAATCCTTCCCGCTCGACACCATGGTCCAGAGATATTGGCTGCCCTGCATCGCGGCGGCCGTGGCCATCGGACGCAAAGACCCGAACCGCGCCGTCGAACAATTGCAGCCTGCCAGCTCCATTGAGTTGGGTCTGCCCACGAATCTCACGGTTTCGCTGTGTCCGGTTTACCTGCGGGGAGAGGCTTATCTCATGCTGGGCGATGGCAAGGCTGCGGCTGCGGAATTTCAGAAGTTCATCGACCACTATGGCCTGGTGGTCAACTTTTCCTGGGGAGCGCTGGCCCGGCTTGGGTTGGCGCGCGCCTACGCGCTGGACGCCGCGAAGGACCCTGCCGCCCGCGATAAGGCCCGCGCGGCCTATCAGAATTTCCTCACTCTCTGGAAGGACGCCGACCCGGACGTGCCTGTCCTTATCCAGGCCAAAGCCGAGGACGCGAAGCTGGAATAACAGGAAGGTTGGTGCCCCAGCTTCGCCCTTCGGCTGGGCAACCTGGACTTTTGAATCGATGCCCTGGCCCGCATCTCACGTTTTTCGAGACCCGGGCGGGTGTATACTTCTGCCGGGTATTTCGCGAGAGGACTCCGGCGTCTTTCCCGCCCGTTCCGGATTCGCTCCCAAGCGCCTAGAAGTAGACCTCTCATCCTCTCTCACGTGCCCAATCGCACACGTTCTTTCCGGTTCACGAACGTCTACAGCTACTGCGAGGAGCACAAGCCGATGCAAAGCCAAGCGCAACGTCTCATCTCGCTGTTTCGCACCATCGTTCTGCCGGGAGTCGCCGCGTTACTGATCACGTCGGCTGCGCTTCCCATGCGTGCACAGAGCTCCGTTCCTGCTACTGCGGCGCAGGCAGCGAAAATGCCGCAGTACGCGCCGCGCCTCGTCCATCCCGGCAGTCCATCGGCATCACGGCCGAACCCGCCTGCACGCCGAGGGTCTCGTAATGGCCCGCCGCAGGGCGGCACGATCTACGACAACGGCCCCATCAACGGCACCACGGACGCGTGGACGATTAATTCCGGATTTGTCGTCAGCGAACACGATCACCGTAGGTGCGGCGGCGGCGTCAACGGTATGAATTTCGCGGCTTGGCTATTCCCTGGTGACGTCCTGACTATTGGTAGAGATTTCCATAACCTCGTCGGAGTTTGGCGGGACCACTTACTTCAATGGGGTAGTCAACTTCACCCAGAGCGGCTGCAGCGGAAATCAGTACGGCTTCAACATCTGCACCGAAACCAGCAGCAACTTCAGTGGTCCCAATCTCGCGGCAGGCACCTACTGGGTGAATCTGTCGAATGCCATCGTTAACACCGGCGATCCGGTGTACTGGGACGAGAACAGCGGAGTGGGATGCGAGTCGTGCGGCTGTCCGTCGCTGGCCTCGGAAAATTCGGTGGGCACAATTCCTTCGGAATCGTTCACGCATGCTGGGGGTAGCGCAACGGATTCGCCCACGTGCTTCCAGTCGCAAGGAAATCTACAGATCATCCATGACTTCACCCCGCAGCAAGGAGGGGCCTATCCCGGCCCGAACGGCGTCACCATTGACAGCGCGGGAAATCTCTACGGAACAACCATTAACGGCGGCAACAACAGCGCCGGTTTTGCCTACAAGCTGCATCGCTTTAGCGACTGGCTGCTTGATCCTCTGTTCAGCTTCTTCGGAGGCAACAGCGGGGGTGACCCGACCGGCGCGATCCTGGGCTCGAACGGAACTCTTTACGGCGGCGCGCAGGGAGGCATCCAGAACTGCGGTACCGATGGTAGCCAATATTGCGGACTGGTCTACAATCTGACTCCTCCGCCGTCGGCCTGTCTTACCGCCCTGTGTGGCTGGAACGAAAACGTGCCCTATCGCTTCAGCAGTGAGAGTGATGGTTCTGGAGTGATCAATGTCTCGGCGCACGACCAGCAAGGCAACCTATACGGCACAACGTTCACCGGCGGGACGCATGGTGCTGGTACCGTATTTGAGCTCACGCCATCAGGTCTAGGCTGGACGAAGACCACCCTGTACAGCTTCACCGGAGCTAACGGCGGCGGCAATCCAAGCCAGGTGTTGGTGGGCAACGACGGCAATCTCTATGGCGTTGCCGGCGGCGGTATGTACGGCTATGGAGTGGTTTTCCAACTGACGCCTTCGGGTGGCCAATGGACAGAGACCATACTTCATGCATTCTATTATTATGTAGACGGCGAGTTCCCTGGTTACCTGGTTCAGGACATAGCAGGCAATCTTTACGGCATCATAGGGGGCCTTGATGCGAATCTCGGTGTTACCTATGGCGGAATTTTCGTGCTGGTAAAGACAAGTTCCGGCTGGAACTTCAGCGAGACTACGGTCGAAAATGGTGGTAACTACGACGTCCTAAACAATCTTGCGATCGATGCTGCTGGCAACCTATATGGTACGGGATACGGCGGTGGGCGAGATTGTTACCCCTATCCGTGCTCCACCTATAGTTTCATCTTCCAAGCTTCGTATGGGAGCGGTGGCTTGCGGTGGAGCAACCTTGACTTTCTTAACAATCAGTATTTCCAAGCGGTTGGTGGTTTGGCGCTCGACTCAAGTGGGAACCTATATGGGACCACCTACGACTGCGGAGCCAACGGTTCTGGAACGGTGTGGCAGTTTACGCCTTAGCGGGCGGGCCTGGTGCCCCAGGTTCGCCCTTCGGTTGGACTAGCCTGGGCCTGGCAATCGCGGGAGGAAGATGGCTGTAGCGTAAGACGTTCGCGCAAGAAGATTCTCATCACGAGCCCGCCGCGGCGGCCGAGGCACCTATGCCTGCCAGATAATGTTCTGTCCTCCCCGCCCAACCGGATTGCGTGTTGTCACATGCTTATCGGCCTAGCTTATCCTGCACGTTCGTGTTGTCACACATTTATCGGCGGATTCCAAAATTCTCCTGCGTGTCACCCACGCCTCTGTCACCCCCCGAGGTGTCATTCATCACCGGTCCCGCGCCCGTTGGTCACAGGTCTTCGCCCGCCTAATCACTGACAACGTTCTGCCGATACTGCCAAAGTAGAGATGCTCTCGGGCGCTATCCGCCTGCCCTCCCCTTGTGAGCGGAACCGTCCTCCAGGTTGAGGAGACAGGTACGCCAATACTTTTCGGTTCTGTGCTTCATCCGCGCCCGTCAGCCGCCATTTTGTCGCGAACAAATTATCGCCAAAGGAAGTGCGTGTTATGGAAAACACTGCTCATCGCGCTATCGCGATTGTGGGAGTGGGGGCCATCCTGCCCGACGCTCCTGACGCTGCCGCCTTCTGGAACAACGTAAAGACCGGCCGCTACAGCATCAGCGAAGTCACGCCCGGCCGCTGGGACTCCGCCGCCTACTACGACGCTGATCCCGCCGCGCCCGACAAGACCTATTCCAAGATCGGTGGCTGGGTACGCGAGTACGCCTGGGAGCCGATGAAGTGGCATCTGCCGATTCCGCCCAAGGTGGCCAATGCCATGGACCCGGCGCAGCACTGGGGAATTGCCTGCACGCGCGCTGCGCTGGAGGATTACGGCTATCCCCAACGTCCCCTGAACCTGGACCGCACGGCGGTGATTCTGGGCAACGCCATGGCTGGCGAACGGCACTACCTCACATCGATGCGCGTGTTCTTCCCGGAATACGCTCGCGAGTTGGCGGAGACGGCGAGCTTCGCGGCTCTGCCGGCGAATCTGCGCAACGAAATCACCGAGCAATTGCATCGCAGGATGGGACAGCGGCTGCCCGAGATCACCGAAGATTCGATGCCCGGCGAGTTGGCCAACTGCATTGCCGGACGTATTGCGAACCTCTACAACTTCCATGGCCCGAACTATACCTGTGACGCCGCGTGCGCCTCGGCGATGGCGGCGATCACCTCGGCCGTCGAGGGACTGGTGGAGAACGTATTCGATGTCGCGGTGACCGGCGGCATCGATCGCAACATGGGCGCGCCCACATTCGTGAAGTTCTGCAAGATCGGCGCGCTATCGGCGACCGGCACGCGCCCCTTTGCTCAGGGAGCCGACGGCT
>CAVVDN010000007.1:0-231535 GCA_963747045.1 uncultured Acidobacteriaceae bacterium
GTCGCGCGGCTTTGCCCTTGAGCTCGCGCAGATGATGAAAGCTTGGCGCGGCGGACCTTGGCGGAACGCACCACGTCAATCTTGTCGATGACCTTCGAGTCGATGGGAAAGATACACTCCACGCCCTGGCCGAAACTGATTTTGCGCACCGTAAAGCTGGGTTGCGCGCCTCGCGTCCGGGAAATGACGACGCCTTCGAACGCCTGCAGGCGCTCTTTTTCGCCTTCTCTGATCTTGACCTGCACCTTGATGGTATCGCCGGGACCAAACTTCGGAATGTCGGTGCGGCGCGATTTCGCCAACAGTTTTTCGATAATCGGATTGCGCATAACGTTTCCTTCCTAACTCTTGCCCTTGCTCTTTTGTAGAGACGGGGCTTGCCCCGTCTCCGTCAGTGTGCCCTGATCCAGCTTAATCTGCTCCAGCTTAATCTGGACAACACGACCCGAACCTCTGGAGCGTGCCATGCGCTTCTATGAGAGACACGGCTACCGCGGCTCCGGCGAAGTGACGGACTTCTTCGGCATGAGACTGCACCAAAACATGAAAGAGCCCGGGGCGAGCGGCACCCGATAGAATGGCTGTTCCGGAAAAGGCCCGATGGCCTCGAACTGGATCTTCTGGCTCGCCTTCAACGTGTTTCATTTTGGCGATGCTGGCGCTCGATCTGGGCGTGCTCAATCGCCGCAAGCACGAGCTAGGCTTTCGCGAGCCATGGGTTGGACGGCCCTCTGGATCGGGCTCGCTGCACGTTCGCCGCCTGATTCTCTGGTACGGCCAGCGGCATGGTCGGCGGTGGCACGCAGTCCAACGCGCAGCTTTCGCTGCAGTTCATTACCGGCTACATCATCGAGCAGTCGCTCAGCGTCGACACTCTTCGTCTTCCTGCTCGTCTTCCGCTACTTCAGCGTGCCGCGCGAGTTACAGCACGAGGTGCTGTTCTGGGGCGTGTCGGTGCGCTCGCCATGCGTGCATTTTCATCGTCACCGGCGTGGCGCTGCTCGATCGCTTTACTGGATCACCTATGTCTTTGGCGGCATCCTGGTCTATCCGGTATTCGCCTGTTGCGTCGGCGCGGGGCGCAGGTGCATCCGGATAACAACCCGCTGCTGCGCGGCTTTCGCAAGCTCTTCCCGGTCACCAACGATTACAAAGGCGGGCGCTCTTCGTCCGCCGGGAACCCTACGTTCGCCACTCCGCTTGCCCTGGTACTGATCGTGCTGGAAACCACGGACGTGGTCTTCGCCGTCGATTCCGTGCCGGCGGTGCTGGCCGTCACCCGCGAGCCGTTCATCGTCTATACCTCGAACGTATTCGCGATCCTCGGGCTGCGCTCGCTGTTCTTCGTGATCGCGGGGATGATCGAGAAGTTCCGGTTCCTGCACTATGGCTTGTCGGCGATTCTGGTCTTCATCGGCGTGAAGATGATGGTTCCCACTTCATCGAGATGCGGACAGAGATCGCGCTCGGGGACGTCGCTGCCATTCTGGTGATTTCGGTAGCTGCGTCGCTGATCGTCAAGCAACGCGCGGGAGACGCACAAGCGCCTGGCTAGCTTTTACCGGAGTTGCGGTACAATCCGCATTGCCGCAGAAAAAGCGCCCACGTTCTGCTCGCTGAGCGCCTTAGGCCGGGCGAAAAGGTTAAGCAAAACGCGGGGTAAAGTACGTGCCTGTACTGAACACCTTACCTTGAGGTCCTCACAAAAATCAAGCACAAATGTATTAGATAGGTAATACCTTAGTGTTACTTTCGTTATGAGTGCGGATTGTTTACTCAGTCCACTTAGCCGCAGTCATTTCCGAGAAAACCGTTCCGGTTTGCCAACTAATATGATTCGAATCATTAGCTTGACCGTGCAAACTTCCGCGGACCTCCAGGGGTTACCTACTGCGGAGATGGTCGAGCAAGACAATGAGCTCCTCAGGTAGTGGCGCTTCTAGCCGCAAAGTTTCGCCGGTGCGCGGCTGATGAAATTCCAGCGTCGCGGCATGCAGGAAGTTTCGACCCAGCGTCACGACCTTCGCCGAAGAATGCGTCGCATCGGCCGGCCTGACGGGACGCCGTGACAGGTTCGGCTTCAGCTCCTTCGGCGCGCCATACAGCGTGTCGCCGACCACCGGATGCCCCATCGACGCCATGTGCACGCGAATCTGGTGGGTGCGTCCGGTCTCGATCCGCACCTCCAGCAGGGCGAATTGCCGTAGCGCGTCGATGCCGCTCCGCACCTCGTACGTGCGACACCGCCGCTGCGGCGCCGGAATCCGCTGCCGCGCGTGGTCATGCGCGTCGCGCCGGACGCCGGTCGCGGCTGATTGGCAGATTGATCGTGCCGCGGTCCTTCGCGGGCCAGCCATGCACCAGGGCGATGTAGCGCTTCTTGATCTCGCCGCGGGAAAACATGCTGCGCCAGCTTGCGATGGGCCACATCGTTTTTCGCGATGACAATCGAGCCCGCTGGTCTCCTTGTCCAGCCGATGCACGATGCCGGGACGCAACTCGCCGCCCGGCCTCGGAGAGCTTGCCGAAGCGGTGCAGCAGCGCGTTGACCAGGGTGCCGCGATTGCGTTCATTGTCGGTCGCGCCCGCGCCCGCGTGGACCATCATGCCGGCTGGTTTGTTGATGACGGCCAGATCGGCATCTTCGTAGACAATGTCGAGCGGAATGTCCTCCGCGATCGCGCGCAAGGGCGGAGCCGGACCGTCGGTCACGGTGATCTGCTCTCCTCCACGGAGCCTCAGCGAAGGCTTCGCCGCAGAGCCGTTGACCAGCGCCTTCTCTTCACGAAGCAACTGCTGCACCCGCGCGCGGCTGAGGTCCGGGAGCTGCGCGGCGAGGAACTGATCGAGCCGCTGGCGGGCGCCTTCGGGAGGCACCGCAAGGGTAATGGACACAGCGTGATTGCGGAGTGACGATTCGCTACACACGATGGAGCTAACAGAGATGAAAATTAACTTGAACGTCGGTCTGCGAAGGGACAGCCTGACCCTTCGTGGTAGCCGGCGCGAACCTCCACTTTGTTACCTCTTCGATCGCCTTCTGATCCAGATCGCGACCGACTGAGCGCAGCACCTTGACCGCTTCAATGGTACCTGTTTCGCCGATGCCAATCTGCAGGACCACCGTCTCGTCGTGTCTGGGCTTGCATCCGGTATTAGGGCCGCTCGGTTGCGGAGTTTCGAGAGGGTTAGGCGGGAGAACGTCACCTCCGATCTTGAGATAGTGTTTCCAGTTGTATTGTTGCGAATGCGGAGTGGTCGTAGCTGGTTGACTGGTACCCGTCTGAGTTGAGGTAATCGGCAGAACCGCGCAGAGAAGGAGACACAGTATTAGCGTACGATTTCGCATCTTTGCAAACTGTATCAACTCCGGGCGCATTCAGGAAATAACGATTGTTCGATTTTCCCGAGTGCCAGTGCACGCGCGCGGGCATCGTCCCCGAGGGGCTTGGAAGCGAAAACGGAACCGCAACCCAGCATTCCGCTTCGCTCCAGGCTGGGCTGTCATGCACGCCCTTCGGGCTCCGGTCATTGTGCGATTGCCGATCTTCGCGGGGGGTAGCGTCTGAAGTCTCAAGACGTATCGGCGTCCCACACGGGCGAAGCTTTAGCGAAAGTCTGTTAAAATAGTGGGATGTCTCCCGACCAGATTCCGGCTTCGCTGGGGTGGGCGCATCCGCTCGTTGCCGAGTGGTTCGTCGGCCGCTTTGGCACGCCCACCGAGCCGCAGGAGCAGGGCTGGCCGGAGATCCTCGCCGGCCGCACCACGCTGATCTCCGCTCCCACCGGCTCGGGCAAGACGCTGGCGGCATTTCTCATCTGCATCGATCGCCTGGTCCGCAAGGCGCTTGCCGGCGAGCTGCGCGACTGCACCGAAGTTCTCTACGTCTCGCCGCTGAAGGCGCTGGGCAACGACATCCAGAAGAACCTCGAAGATTCCGCTGGGCGAGATTCTCGCGCTGGCGGGCGAGCGCGGGCTGCTGATGCCGGAGATTCGCACCGCCGTCCGCACCGGCGACACGCTGATGAAAGAGCGGCGCGACATGCTGAAGCGCCCGCCGCACATCCTGGTCACCACGCCCGAATCGCTCTACATCCTGCTGACCGCGAACAGCAGCCGCACCATCCTCAGCCACGTTAAGACCGTGATCGTCGACGAAATTCACGCCGTCGCCGACGACAAGCGCGGCGCGCACCTGGCGCTGTCGCTCGAGCGGCTCGACCTGCTGGCGACCATCCCACGCGCATCGGGCTCTCGGCAACGCAGAAGCCGATCGAGGAGGTCGCGCACTTTCTGACCGGGCGTACGAGCGGGTAGAGCAGCCTTTCAGGACTGCGTCCTCGGTGCCGCTTTCTGGTGTCGAGTCGGCTTCAGCCGACGACAGGGTAGAGCGGGCCTTCAGGCCGGCGTCCAGCGTGCTTCCTTTGGAGAAGGAGCCGGCTTCAGCCGGCGACAGGCTGAAGCCTGTCGAAGAAGAAAACAACAACGGCTCGGTACGCAGCCCTGAAGGGCTGCTCTATCCGGAGAACGACGGCCGTCCCCGCGGCGCTGAAGCGCCGCACTACCTTCCCGCCATCGTGAACATCGGCCATCGCCGCAAGCTCGATCTGGCGGTCGAGGTGCCGCGCTCCGAGCTGGGGCCGATCGCCTCGAACGAAATGTGGGGCGAAATTTACGACCGCCTGGCCGAGCTGGCGTTACAGCATCGCTCGACGCTGGTGTTCGTCAACACGCGGCGGCTGGCCGAGCGCGTGGCGCTGCACCTGGGCGAGCGCATCGGCGAGGAGCTGGTAGCAGCGCATCACGGCAGCCTCTCGCGCAAGATCAGGCTCAACGCCGAGCGCAAGCTGAAGAACGGCGAGATTCGGCTGCTGGTCGCAACCGCATCGCTGGAGCTCGGCATCGACGTCGGCACAGTCGACCTGGTCTGCCAGATCAACTCGCCGCGCTCGATTGCGGTCGCATTGCAGCGCGTGGGCCGCGCCGGCCACTGGCGCGGAGCATTCCCAAAGGGCCGCCTGTTCGCCACCACGCGCGACGATTTGCTGGAGTGCGCCGCGACGGTTCGCGCCATCCAGCAGGGCGATCTCGATCGCCTGTACATTCCCGCCTGCGCCGCTCGACATCCTGGCGCAGCAGATCGTCGCCATGTGCAGCTTGCGAGGATTGGGACGAGGACGCGCTGTTCGACTGCGTGCGGCGCGCCTATCCCTATCGCGAGCTGAAGCGCGAGGAGTACGACCGCATTCTGGAGATGCTGTCGCAAGGCATCGCCGCCAAGCGCGGGCGTTACGGGGCGTATCTGTTTCGCGACATGGTCAACCGGCGGCTGCGTGCGCGTCGCGGAGCGCGCCTGGCTGCAATCACCAGCGGCGGCGCGATTCCCGAGACCGCATTGTTCACGGTCGTCGTGCAGCCGGAAGAGATCGTCGTCGGCACGCTCGACGAGGATTTTGCGGTCGAGAGCAATGCCGGCGACATCATGCTGCTGGGCAATACATCGTGGCGCATTCGCCGCGTGGAATCGAACTCCGGACGCGTGCTGGTGGAAGACGCGCACGGCGCCGCGCCGACCATTCCGTTCTGGCGCGGCGAAGCGCCGGCGCGCACCGATGAGCTGTCGTCGCATGTCGCGGATTTACGCCAGCGGCTCAGCGCCCTGTTGCCGAACACAGCGCCGCTGCCCGCGCCGATGAATCCCGAAGAGGCCTGGGCGGAGCACCCCTTCAAGGGTGCAGAGGCAGAGCAGGGCTTCAGCCGTGCGAAGGTAGAGCGGACCTTTAGGTCCGAGCCAGCCCCGATTGAAGAACGAGCCGGCTTCAGCCGGCGACAGGGTAGAGCAGCCCTTCAGGGCTGCGTCCAGCACGCCGCTTTTTGAGAACGGGCCGGCTTCAGCCGGCGACACTTCTTCCGTGAACCGCGACATGTCCCGCGGGCTAAAGCCCGCTCATGAGAAGAACTATGGAGCGGTTGAACACGGGCCTGAGGGGCCGCTCTACCCGAACCTCGCTCCGACGGAAAGCGTTCAGGTCGCACTCGATCCGGTTGTTCCC
Source organism: uncultured Acidobacteriaceae bacterium (assembly GCA_963747045.1). Lineage (GTDB taxonomy): Bacteria > Acidobacteriota > Terriglobia > Terriglobales > Acidobacteriaceae > Bog-257. The sequence continues at coordinate 6,055 of CAVVDN010000007.1, forward strand.
CGCATTCGCCTGCGCGGCCTCGAATCGAGTCCCGAAGTCCAGAACGCAGTCGAATGGCTGAAGCAGGAATGCGGACTCGACGACGCCGGCGCGGAGCAGGCGATCGAGTACATCGTCACCGGCCGCGCGGTGCTGGGCGAAGTTCCCACGCAGCAGACCATCATCGCCGAGCGATTCTTCGACGAGGGCGGCGGGATGCAGCTCATCATTCACGCGCCCTTCGGCGGTCGCATCAACAAGGCCTGGGGTCTGGCGCTGCGCAAGCGCTTCTGCCGCTCGTTCAACTTCGAGTTGCAAGCCGCCGCAACCGACAACGGCCTGAACATCGCACTCGCCGAGCAGCACAGCTTCCCGCTCGGCGACGTTTTTCATTACCTGCAAACCGAGACCGTGCAGGCGATCCTAGAGCAGGCGGCGCTGGCTTCGCCCATCTTCGCCACCCGCTGGCGCTGGGACGCGAACCGCTCGCTGGCGCTGCTGCGCTTCCAGGGCGGCAAGAAAGTTCCTCCGCAAATTCAGCGCATTCGCAGCGACGATCTTCTCGCGTCGGTGTTTCCCGACGTTGCGGCCTGCCAGGAAAACATCGAAGGCGACATCAAGATTCCCGATCACCCGCTCGTACAAGAGGTGATGAAGGACGTCCTCACCGAGGCGATGGACATCGACGGATTGAAACGCGTGCTGGACGCGATTCAGAGCGGCGCGATTCGCTGCGTGGCCGTGGACACGCCGGTGCCGTCGCAGTTCTCGCACGAAATCCTGAACGCCAATCCATATGCATATCTCGACGACGCTCCGCTCGAGGAGCGTCGCGCGCGCGCTGTGCAGATGCGGCGCGTGCTGCCGGAAGCGGTCCTGAAAGAGGTGGGGCGTCTCGATCAGCAGGCGATCGCCCGCGTGCGTGAGGAGGCTCGGCCCGACGTGCGCGATGGCGACGAATTGCACGACACATTGCAGACGCTCGTGGCCGTGCCGGAGGAACTTGCTGATCCGGACTGGCAGCGGGTGGTGGATAGCTGGAAGCAGTTCCTGCCGGAGTTGCTGGAGGGCTGGAGAGTGGTGCGAGCGAGGGTAGAGCGGAGCCTCAGCTCCGCGTCCAGCCGCCTCCTTTGCGGATGTGAGCCATCTTTCGCCGGCGATACGAACGGGCTGAAGCCCGGTAACGAAAATGATAGGCACGATGGACGCGGCGCTGAAGCGCCGCTCTACCTGACCTACCTTGTCCCCTCCGAGCGCGCGAAGGATTTCGCGCAGATTTTCCCCGACGCGCAGTTTGAGGTCGTCCCTCCCGATTTGCCCTCGAACGTTGCATCGCGCGATGACGCCATGCTCGCGATGGTCAACGGTTGGATGATGCACTCGGGGCCAACCTCGGCGACCGCGCTTGCGTATGCGCTCGGGCTTCCGTCCCCCGAAGTTGAGAACGCTTTGCTGCGGCTGGAGGCTGCGGGGACGATTCTCCGCGGGAACTTCACCGGACAAAACACCGAAGAATGGTGCGAACGTCGCCTGCTCGCGCGGATCCATCACCTGACCGTCGCCACGTTGCGCAAGCAGGTCGAGCCGGTGACGGCGGCGGTGTTCATGCGCTGGCTCCTGCGCTGGCAGCACATCGCTCCGCAGTCGCAACTCAGCGGAGAGCGCGGTTTGTTGCAGGTCCTGCGGCAGTTGCAGGGATTTGAGATTCCAGCCAACGCCTGGGAGAAGCAGATCTTGTCGCGCCGCATGAGCGACTACGATGCCGCGGCGCTCGATCAGCTCTGCCTGACGGGAGCGGTGGGCTGGGGACGGCTCTCGCCGCATCCGGCGACACTGGAAGAATCTGGCGATGCACGTCGCCGCGTGGTGCCCACCAGCGTTGCGCCGATTACGTTCTTCGTACGCGAAGAATCCGAGTGGATGCAGCCGCGCTTAGGCAATGACGAGCAGAACCTCGAGCGCGTGCTCAGCCCATCGGCGTGTGCGGTACTCGAGTTTCTGCGTCGCCGCGGTGCCTCGTTCTTCGCTGACATCGTGCGCGGCACAGGCAAGCTGAAAGCGGAAATCGAGACCGCGCTGTGGGAACTGGTTGCCGCGGGCATGGTGACGGCCGACGGCTTCGACAACCTCCGCTCCCTCATCAGCCCCAAGCGGCGCATCGGACCGGGATCCACGAAGGCGCCACGGCCGCGACATACGCCGGGTCGATGGTCGCTGCTGTATCCCGCCGAGCAAGCCGACCGTAGCAAAGTCGCCGAGGCGACCTGCTGGATGCTGTTGCGGCGCTATGGCGTGGTTTTTCGCGAGATGCTGGCGCGTGAATCCAACTTGCCGAAATGGCGCGAGCTGCTTATCGCATTCCGTCGCCTCGAAGATCGCGGTGAGGTGCGCGGCGGCCGTTTCGTCAACGGATTTATCGGCGAGCAGTTTGCGCTGCCGGAAGCCGTCGAGTCGCTGCGTGCCATGCGCAACTTGCCGCCCAGCGGCGAAGTCATCACCATTTCTGCCGCCGACCCGTTGAACCTGGTCGGAGTCATCGTCCCCGGCGAGCGCGTGCCCGCAATCTCCGGCAGGTTCGTGAGTTTTCGCGATGGCGTTGCCGTTGACGGTCCTGAGCATTCCACCCTTTCGCCAAACGCGGGCGAAAGGATGGGGCACCCGACTTGGACGGGAAACCCCGGTCCTGCCCCTGGGACAGGCGAGGCAGCCGGGGACTGATGCCGGACGAACTGATCGAAGGGCTCGACTACTACGTGGAAAACGGTTTCATGGTGTTCACGGAGCGATATCTCCGGAACCGCGGCTTCTGCTGCCGCTCGGGATGCCGTCATTGTCCGTACGGCTTCGTTCGCGAAGACCAGGCCGCGACGTCGCCCAAAACGGAGAGCTAATTCCGAATCTTCAGGCTCTTCAGCATTGCGTCGAAGGTCGGCCGGAACTGGTCGAACTGCGCCTCCGGTGCGACGAAGACGAAATAAACCACCGAGCCGTCGGAGCGTGGAACCGTAACCAGCCAGTCGTGCTCGATCTGCGCCACGCCATTGGCGTCAGGGAAGGGCGACGTCGACTGCATCGCTTGCGACCTGCCTTCGACGCCCGCGACTTTGATCGGCTGGGCGCTGCCGACAAGCTGAAGATCGTTGCCCCCGTTTTGCATTCCGTTCACCAGAGCGCTAGTCACCTCGTCCAGCGATTGCCCGTTCTGCGGCTTGATCGCGTTGAGGATCACGCCATAGCCGATGTTGCCGCCTGTCACTCCCGCCGGCGGCGCGATTTCTACGCTTTGCCCGCGCTCGCTCGACTGCGAGACCTGCCAATTCTCAGGACGCGAAACCGTCAGCAATCGCAAGTCGGTCTTCACCATGCGCGAGCTGGGCAGCACGCTCGCGATCGACACGGCAGCCGAGGGCCCGGACAAATTGGCGGAGGCAGGCGTGACCGCTCCTCCATTTGCGTTTAACACGGCGCCGTTCTGCCGATTGAGCCGCGCCCACTCGCCGCTCTTGGCTCCCGCGGCAATCTGCTGCGCGGTATAGGTCTTGGTTTTCATAGCCAGCGCACGCGCCTGCTCGAACGCCGCGCTGGAGGTGAGATACGTCTTCGGAGGCCAGCTCGCGATTTCCTGCTGGATGGACTGCTCGCGATTGCCGGGATTAGGGTGGTCGCTCAAAAACTGCGGACCGGCGTCAGCGCCCTGCGAGGCCAGCAGCTTGAAGAAGTCGGCCATGGCCTGCGGATTGTATCCCGCCTTGTACATGATGATGGCGCCTACGGCGTCGGCCTGCGCCTCATCCGCGCGCGAATATTTCAGGATGATGCCTTGCGCGCCGAACTCAATGCCGGCCTGCGCAAGCGAGCCGATCCAGCCTCCCCCGACAGCCCCGAGAAGTGCGCCGGCAATTCCTGCAATGGCCGCCGTGGTTTGCGTTTTGCCCGCCTGCTTGGCCGAATGCTGCATGTAGACGTGCGACATCTCGTGCGCCATCACGCCCGCCAGTTGCGCCTCGTTCTGCGCCGCGGCGATCGTGCCGACGTTGATGAAGACCTGTCCGCCCGGCAACGCGAAGGCGTTGATCTCTTTTTGCGGGATGACGTGGAACTCGTACGGCCACGAATATTGCGGCGGAATGACCGCGACCAGCTTCGCGCCGAGCTGGCGAATATATTGCGTCTCGGGACTGTTGTCGGGCAGCACCGGCATCTGCTGGTAAACCTGCCCCGCGGCCTTCAGGCCAAGCGCAATCTGGTCGTTATGGCTGATGGGAGCTTTGCCCGGATTCGGAAGCTGCGGCCCACCGCTGACTGCCAAAGCCTGGCTGACAAGGACCGCAATTGCCGTAATCGCGGGCAGGATTCTGGAAAAGGATTGATGTTTCGCCATGGGGCACGTTCCCACTCGAGGAAGGCTGTTGCCATTGATTATACCGAGCCACGGGATGATGTTCGCCGATTCGATACTGGGTCAATTTGAAGTGTGTCGGAGTAACTTTGTGTGCAGCACGCCTTCAGGTGTGCAGTTGAAATCGGCCCACACTCGACTGCAGCCGCTGAGGCAAAGGGTAGTTTTACCTCAGGCGCCAAAGCGCATATCCGATTGGTCGGCTCTGTGCACGCCTGGAGGCGTGCTCCGCCCGGCGGCGGCGGGGATAGGCGACTGAACCTGCATTTGAGCCATTACCTGACTCCTGGCGCTTCGGTTCACAGCGCTTGAGGTGTACCCTTGGGAGTTCCCATGCGAATGCCGGGCCGACGCCTCGCTGCCATCCTGTTCTGCTGCCTTTCTGCTTCCCTGTTTGCCCAAAAGCCGGAAGTGCTTCCGCCTTCCGCGCCGGAGAAGACCGCGGCGCCTCTGCCGCAAACGCCTCCAATGCCGGCGCAGCTCACCAGAGAAGATTTGGAAGCCTTCTTCGACGGCTTCATTCCAGTGGAAATTCAGCGCGATGACATCGCCGGTGCAGTCGTGGCCGTGGTGAAAGACGGCAATGTGCTCTTCGCCAAAGGCTACGGCTACTCCGACGTGAAGAACCGCAAGCCTGTGACGGTCGATGCGACATTATTCCGTCCCGGTTCCATCTCGAAGACGTTTACCTGGACCGCGGTGATGCAGCTCTACGAGCAGGGCAAGATCGACCTCGACCGCGACATCAACGACTATCTCGACTTCAAAATCCCGGCCAAGTTCGGCAAGCCGATCACCATGAAGGACCTGATGACCCACACGCCGGGCTTTGAGGAGACGCTACGGGATTTATTTGTCGAGAAATCGTCGGACCTGTCGTCGCTGCAGGAATATGTCCGCACCCACGAACCGAAGGAGATTTTTCCGCCGGGAACGACTCCGGCATATTCGAACTACGGAGCGACGTTGGCCGGCTACATCGTGCAGCGCGTCTCGGGCATGCCTTTCGACGACTACATCGACAAAAACATCTTTCAGCCGCTGGGCATGCAGCGCAGCACGTTTCGCCAGCCGTTGCCGGAGAACCTGAAGCCCTACATGTCGGACGGTTACAACAAGGCGTCCGATCCAGCGAAGGAATTCGAGTTCGTGCAGGCCTGGCCGGCGGGCAGCTTGTCCACGACCGCCGAGGACATGACGCATTACATGATCGCGCACCTCAATAACGGCGAGTACAAAGGGGCGCGAATTCTGAAGCCGGAGACGGCGCAGCTGATGCACTCGCGCCTTTTCGGTCTGACGCCTGAGCTGAATGGTATGGCGTATGGGTTTTACGAGGAGTCGCGCAATGGACACCGCATCATCGGGCACGGCGGCGATTCGCAGTGGTTTCACAGCGACATGCATCTGATGCCCGACGACCATGTCGGCTTCTTCGTTTCCTATAACAGCGCGGGCAAGCCAGGATTCTCTGGCCGCTCCGCGCTTTGGCAGACTTTTCTGAACCGCTACTTTCCCTACACGCCTCCGGCGATGCAGCCCCTTGCCAGCGCCGCGCAGGACGCGAAGACCCTCGCTGGATGGTACTGGCTGAGCCGCCGCTCGGAAACCAATATCGCGGCGGTAGGCTCCGCCGTGAGTCAGGTGCAACTCACGATCAACTCCGACGGCACCATCAGCCTGGATCGCGTGAAGGACCTCGCCGGCAATCCCAAGCGCTTCGAGGAGGTCGCGCCGATGCTGTTTCGCGAAGTGCATGGGCAAAGCCACCTCGCGTTTCTGAAAGACTATGCCGGGCAACGCATCATCGTCAGCGATATACCTGTTTTCGTCTTCCAGCCCGTGCCCTCGCTGAAAAACCAGAATTTGAATCTTGGCATTCTCATCGGCGCGGTCATCGTAATGGCTTTGACGTTGCTGTTCTGGCCCATCAACGCGATGCTGCGCTGGCATTATCGCTACGGCCTCGAGCTTACGCCGCAGTACCGCAAGCTGCGCTTCTGGATGCGAATTGTTTGCATCGTCGATCTGGCACTGCTCGCGGGCTTCGTGCTTTGGCTCAGCTCCGTACCTGAAAACATCGCCCTGCTCAGCAGTCGTTTCGACGCCAAGCTGCACGCGATGCAGGTCGTCGGGGTGCTGGGGGTGCTCGGGACGTTCATCGCGATTAACTACTGCTTGCGCTCATGGGCGGCGGAGGGATTATGGTTCTGGACGAGGGTCTGGAACACGCTGCTGATGCTGGCGTGCGTGGGCTACAGCTTCTTCCTGCTGAACTGGCACGTGCTGAATTTCCGGTTGAATTATTGATTCACCACGGAAGCACGGAATGCACGGAAATATTTCCTGTTTCTTCCTACGTTTCAGAATGATCGGTTGTCATCCCGACTGACGGCTTCAGCCGGAATGGAGGGACCTGCTGTTGGCCTGAATTGGAAATCACTCTCGGTTTTTCGGCGTTGATTTCGCCTGCGTCGAAGCCAACAAGGAAAAATTCCGTGTTTTCCGTGCTTCCGTGGTGAAAACTATCGCCCTACCACGACTCCGTTGTTCACTGGCTGCACTAACTGCTCTGGGTTCGCGAAGTTGGCTTGAGCGATCCGGATTTGCTCCTTGAAGCTATCGACCATGTCCTCGCGCAGCCGAACTTCCGTCGGCTTCTTGGAGATGCTCATCTGGTCGATTTTGTCCTGCAGGCGCAGAAGTCCGTAGAAGAGATTTTCGGGGCGCGGCGGACAGCCGACAACATACACATCCACTGGCACGATGCGATCCACGCCCTGCAACACGGCATAAGTATTGAACGGGCCGCCCACCGACGAGCACGCGCCCATCGAGATGCACCACTTGGGATCGGGCATCTGGTCGTAGATGCGCTTCACTACCGGCGCCATCTTCAGGGTGACGGTGCCGGCGACGATCATCAGGTCGCTTTGCCGCGGGCTGGGGCGAAATACTTCGGAGCCGAAACGCGCAATATCGAAGCGCGAGGTGGACGCGGCGATCATCTCGATCGCGCAGCACGCCAGGCCGAAGGTCATGGGCCAAATGGCGGACTTCCGCGCCCAGTTAAAGACGTAATCGACCGTGGTGACTAAAAAGTTTTTCTCGAATTTGTTTTCGATCCAGCCCATGCAAGTACCTGCCTTATCGGGGGTGCCACACTCATCCGTGGTTTTCGGATGAGTGAGATCCTGGTGAACTTTCCAGTTCGCTCACCCACTCATTTGAACAGCGCGAATGAGTGGGGCACCCACGCAACACCATCTTCGCCAATTCTAGTACCAAAGGGCTGTGATAGAGATCACAAAGAAGGTGACACGTTTTAGTCATCGTCTTGATGACGCAAACCTGCGGGGGAGCGGTGGCGCTGCTGCCGCGCTTCAGGCTCCTCGGTTCGAGCGGAGGGGCTTGCGTCCCCGCCTAACTTCATCCCGCCGCGTTGCGGCTGGTTCTCGCGCCGGCATGCATGCAGCTTCAAGCCGGGCATGCAGCCTTCCAGTAAGCGACTCAGGGTTCCCGGGCAAAAACCGCTACTTCGACTTGCTGGTGTTGCTCATGGTGCCGGCTTTGCTCTGCTTGGCGATGATCATTCCCGAGATCTTGTCGTAGGTCGCCTGCGGAATGATCTTCTTTCTTACCAGATCGGTCTTGGCGTGGTACGGGCGGCCATCAATGATCTTCTGGGAGTACGTCGCGCCGATGCCGGGCAGCGCGTCCAACTGATCTTTGGTGGCAGAGTTGATGTCGACCAGGTCGGAGGACTTGGTTTTCGAGGCGGAGCTGCTCGAACCGGCCTGGCCGCTCGACATCGAGTTGCCGCTGGTGCTGGACTTACCCGAACCGCTGCTTTGCGCCTGGCACAAGCCGCAGAACAACAGCAGGCTGATGAGGATCGCCAAAAACCGCGCTTGATTCCTTTGCTGCATGGTCGTCTCCTTTACCGATGTGGTGGTTTCGCAAGACCTTTCGCTTATACAACCTGGCGGGCACAAAGCGAAAGTGCGTTTTTCGCCAGGCAACCCGCTTGCATCTAATGCAAAGGAGAGTACCGGTTCAGGGTTGTTGCGTCCGCCACTTCGCCTTCTCACGCTGGTTGAATTGACACCAGCTTGCAGGGGCGCTAGGATACGCCCTTGTGTCGAGGCAAGAAGTGTAGTTGAGGAGCCTCTGTGGGTGCCGTGACTGGCGCCTGAGAGGAAGTGGGGAGCTTCGACACTCTGCACTCTCCGTTTTCTCACGATCCCATGGAACGTGTACCGACCGTCTCCGGAACGGCCAACCTGCTCGACATCCTTGACCGGGTGTTGGACAAAGGTCTGGTCATTGCCGGCGATGTCCGCATATCGCTGGCCAACGTCGAACTGCTGACCATCCGCATTCGCCTGCTGGTGTGCTCGGTCGATAAGGCCGAGGAGATTGGGCTGAATTGGTGGAAGTTCGATCCCAACCTCACCCATCAGGGTAGCCTGCCCGACGTTCCGCGGCGGCAGTTGCCGCGCGCCGGACCTGGGACGGAGATGCGGGCAGCAAGCGTTCCGGCGAAGGCTGCAAAAAAAGTTGCGAAGAAGAGAAAGAAGACTTAGTCGACTGAACCCGGCGAAGTTCGGCCAGGATGTTCGGCAGGAGGATGTGCAATGGCAGTAGAACGAGTTTCCGGTGGTTCGAGCCTTATCGATGTGCTCGACCGGGTCTTGGACAAAGGCATCGTGATTGATGCTTGGGTGCGCATCTCCCTGGTGGGTATCGACCTCATCACGGTCGAGGCGCGTATCGTGGTCGCCTCCATCGACACTTACTTGAAGTACGCCGATGCCGTGGGCCTGACCGGCCTGGTTTCGCGTCCGCAGCTCGGAGCTGGAGGGGAAGAGGAAGAAGTCACCACCGTTGAAACCACCAGACGCCCAGTCCGCGCGCGGCGGCCAGCGGTTCGCTCCTAGCGATCACGAGGAGATGTAGCCGTGGCGTCCCCCGAGATGCGCGTGCGCTCCCACGTCCCTGAGCAAGTGGGGAAGGGCCGGCGGTCGGCACTGCGTCTGCTCAACGTAGAGCGCGCCGACGAGATTTTTCCCGTGCTGGTGGAGGAAGTCGTCGCCCTCGGACACCCGCGGGCCCTCATCGCCATAGTCAACTTCGAGACCTCGGAGATCACTCCTGTCGCCTCCCTCAACTGCCCGCGCTCCTTCGTGCAGCGTTTTCACAGCTCGTTGTTTGCCATGGAGACGACGGCAGCCAGGGCGCTCCACAATCTTGAGCCGGCGTTGGTGCGCGGCCGCAGCAAACGCAGCTCCGACTTTTACTACTATCCGCTGATCTATCGCAATCGCACGCCCTGCTGGGAGGCGGAGCGCGTGCGCGGCGGCAAGTGTGTTGCCGTCGAGAATTTTCATTCCCGGCTGAAGCTGCAATTGCAGCAGCAGATTTGCAGCGTCTGCGAGATGCGTGCTTACGCCGCCATTGCGGTGGTCGAGGTCAAGCGCGGCGCCCGGGACGCTGACCTTGCTGAGTTGCGCGCATTGCTCGAGCTCGCCAACCGGTACCTGTCGCGGCTATTCAAAGTCGAGCATTACCAGAACCGCATGGTCGACCTGGAGACCACTATCACGCAGATGCAAACCGTGATGGAGAGCATGACCGATCCGGTGATCCTGACCGATCCGCAACATCGCGTGATCACCCAGAACAAAGCCGCGGCACGCTACTTCCGGCTTCCCGAAGAGGTGAGCGAGGGCCGCGTGCGCGCCGTGGAGCTGAACAACCTTCTGTTCTCTGCGGCGTTGTCCTCGATGGCGGTATCGGGCAGCGACTCCTCGCGCGATATGACGCTGGTGGATGCGATCGAGGGCGACGAGGTCCTGTTCGAGGCGGTGTCAGCGCCCTCGTTCGCGCCCGACGGACGCCGCACCGGCATGGTCACGGTGCTGCGCGATGTCACCGATCTGCGTCGCGCCGATGAGGAGCTGCGCGCCAACTACGAGAAGCTGCGGCAGGCGGAAGAAGTTGTGCGCCAGGACCGCGACCGCCTGAACCTGGTCATCGAGAACGTCGGCGACCCGATTGTCGTGTGCGACCGCGACGCCAAGATCGCCCTCATGGACCCGCTGGCGCAGGAGCTGGTGGGCTCGCAGCACGGACGCAGCGCGCTCCACATCCGCAACCAGGCCAAGCTCGACGCCTACATCACCAAGTTCACCTACTCGTTCTCCGACCGCGAGAGCTCGCCGATCCAGCTGACGCATCCCACGACGCTGCAGGAGGTGGAGTACGACGCACGCTCGGGCAAGATCTACGACGAGCGCGGCATGGTCGCTTACACGGTCACCGTTTTGCGCGACCTGACGGCGGTTCGCCGCCTGGAGCAGTTAAAGCTCGAGCGGCGCATGCTGGAGATGGAGAAGTTCGCCGCCGCTGGCCGCCTCGCCGGCACCATCGCGCACGAAGTCAACAATCCGATGGAGGCCATCAAAAACTGCATTTTCCTGCTGACCGACCAGATCAAGCCGGAAGCGGCGCCGGTCTACGACATTCTGAAGGGCGAGACCGAACGCGTGGCGCGCATCGTGCGCCAGATGCTCGGCCTTTATCGCAACACCGATCAGGTCGGCAACTTCGACGTCAACTCCGTCGTCGAAGACACCTTGGTACTGTTCGCGCGTCAACTGGACCGCGCCGGCGTTCGCGTGGCGCGGGAATTGGGTATCTTGCCGCCGGCGCTGGGCTCCGCCGACCAGATACGGCAGGTGCTGTCGAACCTGGTGGTGAATGCGAAGGACAGCATGGGTCCCGGCGGAGTTCTCCGCGTGCGCACGCGGCTGGTGCGGAAAGATGACTTGCGGCAGAACATCCTTATCTCGGTCGCCGACTCGGGCTGCGGTATTCCCACCGGCATGGTGCAAACCATGTTCGAGCCGTTCGTGACCACCAAGGGCGAGCGCGGAACCGGCCTGGGTTTGTGGATTGTTAAAGGCATCGTGGAAAACCACGGGGGCAAGCTCCGCGTGCGCAGCAAAGTTGGGGAAGGAACCGTATTCAGCATCACATTGCCGGCCGTGCAGTAAACGAAAGCGGGCGTTTGTCATGAAGAAGCAGATCCTGGTTGTGGACGATGAACCCAATGTCTTGCTGACCTATCGTCTCATTCTGCAGCAGCAGGGTTACGGCGTTTGCGCTGCGATTTCCTCGGAGGAGGCGCGCAAGGCCATCAGCGAAGATTCGATCGATCTCCTGCTCTGCGACCTGTCGCTGGAAAAGCAGGAGAGCGGCTTCGACGTCATTGCCTTCGCGCGAGAGAAGAATCCGATGATGCCTACGGTTTTGCTGACCGGCTACGCCACGCCCGAGGCCAACGACCGGGCGCAGCAACTCAATATTCCAGTGCTCTTCAAACCCATCGACATTAAGGAGCTGTTGGACACCATTTCCGAACTCTTGAAGGAGAACTATGAGCAGCACGAAGCGGCCGGTTAAGACGGCCGGTAAGACCAAAGCTGCAAAGAGCGCGAAGCCGAAAGCGCAACCGATTGCGATGGTGCCGGCGCCGGCGCGCGAGCCCAAGCCGCCGGCACCCAGCGTCGAATTCGCGCCTCGGCCGATTCCCGTGCCCGACGTTCGCCAGGAAGGCCGCTATGTGTACGGCATCATTCAGTCGCGCGAGCCGGTGACCTTCGGCCGCATGGGCATCGGCGGCAGCGGCGAGATGGTGTACGTGGTCACGCATGGCGATATCGCCGCGGTGGTAAGCCGGACCCCGGTCTTCATCTTCGATCCCACCCGCGAGAACGCACTCTCCCACGAGCACGTCATCGAAACCGTGATGAAGACGCACACCATCATCCCCATGAGTTTCGGCACCGTCTTCCGCACCGATGACGATATACGCGAAGTGCTGCGCAGCATCTATCCGTCGGTGAAAGACGTGCTGAAACAGATGGCGGGCAAAGTCGAGTTCGGACTCAAGGTCACCTGGGACCGCGACCACATCATCGAGGAGTTGCAGCGCGAGCACGAGGAGATCCACCGCTTCCATCAGGAGATCACGCGCAAGCATTTGCAATCGACCTATTTCGCCCGCATGCAACTGGGCCGCATGATCGACAAGGCGCTGGAAGAGCGTTCCGGAGAGTACGTGCGCGACATCTACGAGACCCTGCGCGAGATTTGCGTGGCTTCGCGCGACAACAAGCCCATCGGCGACAAGATGATCCTGAACGCCGCCTTCCTGCTGGAGCGCGAGCGGGAAGCCGAGTTCGACGCCGCCGTCAATCGTATCGCCAAGAAATTCGGCGAGCGGCTCAACTTCAAGTACACCGGCCCGTGGCCGCCGTACAACTTCGTGAACATCCGCCTGAAGCTGGAACCCAGCAGCACGGCGTAAGAAGGGACCAGGGGTCAGGGATCAGAATGTCAGCGCGCGTTCGCTCATCCACCTCTGGCCCCTGGCCTCTAAACCCTGGCCCTTGGAATCACCTATGCTCCTGATCGACGACCTTCTGCTCTCTCCCATCGCCGGCTTCAAGTTCATCCTGCGCACCCTGGCCCGTGCCGCGGAAGAGCAGTACACCGACGACACGCCCATCAAGGAGCGCCTGCTGGAATTGCAGACGGAGCTCGAAGACGGAGCGATCACCGAAGAACAGTATGTCGTGCAGGAGCGCGCGATTCTCGCCGAGCTGCGCGCCATCCAGCAACGCAAGATGGAAATGGCCGGCATCACGCCGGAAGAAGCCGAGCGCATGGGCCGGCCGATGGTCGAGATTCCCGTCGAAGTGAAGAGGCACGACGAGAAAAAGAAGTAGACCGGCTGCTTCGTCAGCTCTCCGCCATCGCTCTCTCCGGTTGCCGACTTACCTGAAGGCGAAAGAGACTTTACGCGGCCTGCCGGCGATGGATATTGTCGCGTACCTTGTTGCGCATGGCATCGCTCCAGTCCTTCATGCCGTGGTCGTGTTTGGCGTGCTCCTCGACGCGGCGCATGACCTGGTCTTCATTCTCGCCTTCGGTTTCCCATTTGCAATCCGCAGGTCCCACGTCGGCGCAGCGGAAGGTGTGCTTGCCCTTAGGCTGGTCGGAGTGCATGGAATGCGCCGACGCGCTGGTCCGGCGCGACAGATCAGGCTGATTGCCGGGATCGTCGCGGCGCTTGTTGGTGGTGGCGCGCTCGCTCTCGCGATGCGATGCGGCGGCCATGTGGTCTCCGGGATTCCCCTTCATCTGTCCCGCGCGAGTCTCGGCCGGTTCGTTCTGTTGCAGTACGCGGCGCTCGTCGCTGGTGTTGCCCCACTGCTCGGTACCGACGGTGGGAGCGGAAGGATTCACGGCCCCCGTTTTCGGGTTGACGCTGGGATTGGTGCCCGGAATGTCCGGCATCGAATGTCGATCAGTGCTCTTCGGCATAAGAACCTCCAGCTAATTTAGATGGCTGGATCGTGAGTTGAAGGGATGGGAATCGAAAGCTGCCGGTCGTTAATCGAGAGCTGCAGCACCGGTCAGCAGCAGTCCGATGGAGGCGAGCTCCAGCAACCGCGCAGCCGCGCGATGAATTTAGGCGGGGGCGGAAGCCCCCATAACGGTTGAGTGCAAGCCGCGGAGCGGCGACACGGGGTTTACGTTGCTTGTTCGGGAAGACTCGGAATATTGATTGGGCTGACGGACAGACGGCGGTCGCGCAATCTTCGCGGTAGGCTGTACTTGCTTCGCAGGCGGGTCCAAGACCCTACCTTGTAACCTCCAGGTGGCTCCTGGAGGTTTCGCATTTATGACGAAGCTTTTGCTTCTTTATTCGCCGATTTATTCTTCGCCCGCCGCGCTTTTGCCCAACCTTCTTTGTTGACTTGCCTGCCTCGAGCCACTGCCAGAGCGTCGTCAGGAACATTTTCGGTGATGCACGAAGCGGCTCCGATGTAGGCGCCACGTCCCACGCGGACCGGCGCGACCAGAGTCGTGTCGCTGCCGATGAACGCGCCGTCGTCGATCGTCGTCACGCTTTTGGTCACGCCATCGTAGTTGCAGGTGATCGTGCCCGCCCCGACGTTCACGCCCGCACCAATCTCCGAGTCACCCAGATAGCTGAGATGGTTGGCCTTCGAGCCCTTGCCGATCCGCGTCTTCTTGGTCTCGACGAAGTTGCCGAGGTGCGCGCCTTCGCCAATGTCGCTGCCGGGGCGCAGGCGCGAGTACGGCCCCAGCTGCGCGCCGTTGCGGACGACGGAATCGTCCATGATGCAGCCGGGAAGAATCAGAACGTGGTCGCCGATTTCGCAGTTGGTGATGACGGAGTACGAGCGGATGCGGCAGTTGTCGCCGATCTTCGTTCGCCCGATGAGCTGGACGTGAGGTTCAATGACGGTGTCGGTGCCGATCGTGACGTCGGCGTCGATGTCGCAGGTTTCGGGCCGAAAGATAGTCGTGCCGCCTTCCATCAGCTCGCGCGCTTTTCTGGCGCGCAGCTTGGCGTCAAGCTCGGCCAGTTCCATACGCGTGTTCACGCCCAGCACTTCGCTCGAATCGTCTGCTCGCAATGCTAAAACTTTCTTGCGCGCCTTGCGCAGGAGTTCGGCGACGTCGGTAAGGTAGTACTCGCCATGAGCGTTGTCAGTGCCCAGCTTGCCGATGTACTCATAAAGCGTGGCGGTCGCGAAGGCGTAGATGCCGGAGTTGATCTCGCGCTGCCTGGCCTCGCTGCCACGCAGGGCCTTCTGCTCGACGATGCGCTCGATCTCGTCGGTCGGCTCGCCTTTCGCGATGCGGCGGAAGATGCGCCCGTAGCCGGTGGGATCGGGCGGCTCGGCGGTGAGCACCGTCATTGCCGCATGGTGCGCAGTATGAAAGTCGCGAACGCGCGCTATCGTTTCCGGGGCGATGAGCGGGACGTCGCCGGAAAGCACAAGCACATGCTCGAAGCCTTGCAACGCTTCGCGGGCCTCCATCATGGCGTGGCCGGTGCCGCGCTGCTCGCGTTGCAAGACGAAGCCGATGCCCGTCGACTCCAGCGCCCGCGAACCTTGTCGGCCTCATGTCCAATGATGGCGAAGATATTTTGCGCGGGAACGACCTGCGCCGCGGCCGCGACTACATGCGCCAGCAGCGGCTTGCCGCCGATCGCATGCAGCACTTTAGGCAGCCGCGACTTCAGCCGCGTGCCCTTGCCGGCAGCAAGGATCGCAATCGCAAAGCTTTGCTGCTTCTTACTGGAAACACTCTTCGGCATTGTCGAGTTCTTTTTCGCCACAGAGGCACAGAGACACAGAGGAATCTGAGATCTTAAAACCTCTGTGCCCTCTGTGTCTCTGCGGTGAAACGGTTTTATCGTCCTGCGAAGGTTTTCTCGCGCTGCGTGTAGTGCCGCTCGTAGTAATCGCGATATTGCCCGCTGCGCACGTCGTTCAGCCACACCTGATTGTTGCGATACCACGCGATGGTGTCTGCCAATCCCTGATCGAACTTCACCTGCGGCGTCCAGCCCAGCTCATGCTCCAGCTTCTGGCAGTTAATCGCATAGCGCAGATCGTGTCCCGGACGGTCGGTGACGAACTCGATCAGCTCCTCGCCTCGCCCCAGCGCCTTCAGGATCAGCTTCACCACCTCGATGTTCCGCATCTCGCAGCCGCCGCCGATGTTGTACACCTCGCCGTCGCGACCCTTCTCCAGCACCGTCAGCAGCGCGCTGCAATGATCGTCAACGTGGATCCAGTCGCGCACGTTCGCGCCCTTGCCGTACACCGGCAGCCTGCTCACCTGCCATCGCATTGCGCGATCATCAGCGGAATGAACTTCTCGGGAAACTGATACGGCCCGTAATTGTTGGAGCAGCGCGTCACGATGCCGGGGAACTTGTACGTGTGCACGTAAGCCAGCACCAGCAAGTCCGACGATGCTTTGGTCGCCGAGTACGGACTCTTGGGCGCAAGCGGCGTCTCTTCGGAGAACTGGCCGGTGTCGCCGAGGCTGCCGTAGACCTCGTCGGTGCAGACGTGCACGAAGCGCGGCACGCCGGCCTTGCGGCAAGCCTGCAGCAGGTTGTGCGTGCCGTCGACATTGGTGCGCACGAATGCCGCCGCGTCCTCGATGCTGCGATCGACGTGGCTCTCGGCGGCGAAGTGAATCACCGCATCGCAGCCGCGCACCTGCGTCCGACCACGCCGCGATCGCAGATGTCCATCTGCACGAACTCGCAGCGGCCCTCGCCGCAGCTCGGGCTCAAGGTTCTTGAGGTTGCCGGCGTAGGTCAGCTTGTCGAGGACAACGAGCTTCCACTCCGGATGCTTGGCCATTGTCTGATGAACGAAGTTGGAGCCGATGAATCCCGCGCCGCCCGTGACCAGTAGCTTCATGCGCCGCGCACCTGGCGACGTCAGCGTCTTGACCGCCTCGTCCGCATTGCGCAGCACTTTCTCGCGCACCATGTTGCTGGCGTGCCACAGCGATTCGAAGGTCCCGGCGTCGGTCCACCAGCCATCCAGCATGCTGTGGTGCAGCGTGCCTTCAGCGATGTAGCTGTTGTTGACGTCGGTGATCTCGTACTCGCCGCGGCCCGACGGCTTCAGCCCGCGAATGCGGTCGAAGACCGTGCGCGTCGTAGAAATAGATGCCGATCACGGCGAACGACGAGAGCGGCTTCTTGGGTTTTTCTTCGATGCGCACGATGCGCTCGCTTCTCAAAGACGGGCACGCCGAAGCGCTCCGGGTCGGTGCACATCTTTCAGCATGACCATCGCGCCCTTGTCCAGCTGTTCGAAGCTGCGTCGCGGCGTCGCGAATGTCGCCCTCGATGATGTTGTCGCCCAGCACCACGCAAATGTTGTCGCCCTTGGCCCAGGGCTCGGCCAGGCGCAGCGCGTCGGCGATGCCGCCTTCGCCTTCCTGGTAGGCGAAGCTGAGATGCTGCAGGCCGAAGTCTTTGCCATTCTGCAGCAGGCGCAGGAAGTCGCCCGCATTCTGGCCGCCGGTGACGATCAGGATGTCGCGGATGCCGGCGTCCACCAGAGTCTGCAGCGGATAGAAGATCATGGGTTTGTCGTACACGGGAAGCAGGTGCTTGTTGGTGACGCGGGTCAGCGGGTAAAGGCGCGAGCCGATGCCGCCTGCCAGGACTATGCCCTTCATAGGTCTCCGTTGATGAACTGTTTTCGGTGGAAGCACCGAGCTCCGACCGGTGGCAGCCTGAAAGCCGGTTCAGACACGCCGATTCTGGTCCCACACAATTGGCATTAGGCTCTGAGGTCGTCTCCCAGCGGCTAAAGCCGCTTTGCTTCCATTGTTAGGCACCCTGAGCTGCCTTCAAACAAAGGGGGATAGTCTAATCAAAGATTACCCGCCATTATCAGCGAATCGCATCCTGCAAGGCAAGCCTGAGCTGGCGCCGCCAATCCGGCATTACGATCCCGAATGCCGCCTGTATCTGCGGCGTTCGAGAGCACGGAATTCGCGGTCTGCGCGCCGGCAGTCGGATACTCGTCGCGTGGCGATTTCCACCACGCGCTTGGCCTTCAGCGGGCCGCCGAATTCGCCGGTTTCGGCCGGCCAGGTCGAAGCAGTGCTTCGTATTCTTCCAGGATCGCCTGCGCAAATCCCGCCCACGACGTGCGTCCACCGGCGGTGAGATGGAACAGCCCGCTCTGCCACGCGCCCGTCCGTCTGCTTCGCGCTCGGCGGATTTCGCCAGATGATGGCCGTCGATTCGGCCAGGCATGCGCGCCCAGGTCGGCGCGCCAAACTGGTCGCCGACCATCCGCAGCTCTTCTTTTTCGCGTCGCCAGGCGAAGCATGGTGCGCAAAAAGTTCTTGCCGCGGATGTCGTAGACCCACGTGGTGCGCAGAATGATGTGCGCGCAGCCGCTGGCGATGATCGCCTGATCGCCCTCGAGCTTGGTCTCGCCGTAGACGCTCAGCGGGCCGGTCGCGTCGCTCTCTTCGTAAGGCATCTGACTTGCTGCCGTCGTAAACGTAATCGGTGGAGTAGTGGACCAGCAGCGCGCCGCTGCGCGCGCATTCCTCCGCGATCTGCGCCGGAGCGGCAACGTTGATGGCGCGCGCCAGATCGGGCTCGCTCTCGGCTTTGTCCACGGCGGTGTAAGCGGCAGCGTTGACGACGATGTCGGGCGCGAAGCTCGCGCACCGTGCGGCTGACGGCGTCCAGGTCAGTCAGGTCGACGCTGCTCGATGTCGATGGCCAGCACTTCGCCCATGGGCGCCAGCGTGCGCTGCAGATGCCAGCCGACCTGTCCGTTAGCGCCGGTGATGAGCAGTCTGCAGGCTCATGGTTCATACCTCGGCAACTGATCGTGCGCGATCTGCGCCAGCGGAAGGTAGCGCTCGTCTTTCTCCGAGAGGATCGGCGACGGCATTTGCCAGTCGATCCCGATGTCGGGATCGTTCCACAGCACGCCGCGATCGTCGGGGCCGTCGTAGTAGTCGCTGCATTTGTAGAGGAAGTCGGCGGTTTCGGAGCGCACCACGAATCCGTGCGCGAAGCCCTTGGGGATATAGAGCTGCAGGTGGTTTTCGCCGGAGAGCACCACGCCCACCCACTTGCCGAAGTGCGGCGAGCCCACGCGGATATCGACCGCGATGTCGAGCACCTCACCCTGCGCCACGCGGCACAGCTTGGCCTGGGGATGTGCGCAGCTGATAATGCAGCCCGCGCAGCACGCCGCGCGACGAGCGCGAGTGGTTGTCCTGCACAAACGTCTCGCGAATGCCGGCCTCGGCCAGCGCGTTCTGCCGGTAGGTTTCCATGAAGAAGCCCCGCGAATCGCCAAAGACGCGGGGCTGAATGACAAGGACGCCGGGAAGGGAAGTTTCGGTAATTTGCAAGTTGGAGGTAGTCACGGGTGCGGTTGCTGTCATGGTGATGAATTGGTCTCAGCCGCGATCCATGCGGCAGGTCAAAACTTCCGACTTCGTCAGATTCGTATCAGGCACGGCGACGATCAGGTTCGTATCAGGGCACGGCTTCAGCCGTGCCGCAACGCAGTTCCTTACATAACGAGCCGAGTAGCGGCGTCACCGCCTTGCGAACTGCTCTGCCGCCGGCTAAAGCCGGCTATAGAAATCAAGTCGAGGTGCTTTCGGCACGACTAAATTCGTGCCCCGATACAAAGCTCAATCCTATAAACAACGAGGAATCACTTAGGCAACGAGGAATCACTCCGGGCCGCCTCTGATACAAAGCCGTTGCGCGGCAGAGTCTCCGCCAGCGCTTTCGACGTGCTGCTGCGAAACCTTCGTGCGCTGCGACATTATAATGCGAGCTTCCTTCTTCTATGCGCTGCACGGCCATCATTGTCACGCACAACTCCGGTGCGACCATCCGGGAGTGTCTGGATGCCCTCGCTGCGCAGTCGGGCTCCCCGGGCGCCGACGGGTCCGCGACTGGTGAGGTGGAGGAGTGCGAGATCATCGTAGTCGATAACGCCTCCAGCGACGACACGGTGCAACGCGTGGAGGAATTCGTCGCCTGGCATCCTCTGCGGCTGATCGCGAATGATGAAAATCTCGGCTTCGCGGCCGCGGTGAATCAGGCGGCGCGTGAGGCTGAGTGTGATGTTCTGTTGATCCTCAATCCCGATGCGATTGCAGAGGAGGGAGCGGTTCCCGCGCTTTTGGGCTGCATGGCTGCAACCGGCGCCGGTGCGGTCGGAGGGGCGTTGATGGAAGCGGACGGTCAACCTGCGCGCGGATTTGCCTTTCGCCAAATCGCAACACTCGCACCGCTGATGTGCGAGGCGCTGCTGGTGAACCAGCTATGGCCGGACAATCCCGTAAACCGTCGCTATCGCTGCCTGGACGCGAACTATTCGCAGCAGCAGGAAGTGGAACAGCCGGCGGGAGCGTGTCTGGCCGTACGTCGGACAATGTGGGAGAAGCTCGGCGGCTTCGACGAGCAGTTTTTCCCCGTATGGTTTGAAGATGTGGATTTCTGCAGGCGCTTGCGGGAGCAGGGCGCGAAGATTATGTACTGCCCGGAGGCGCGATTGCGCCACAGCGGTGCCCACAGTGTGAGACAACTCTCGTTTCGCCAGAAGCAGGTGTATTGGTATGGGAACATGCTGCGCTACGCGCGCAAGCATTTTTCCGGAGGCCAGGTTGTGGTTTTGCGACTGGCGATCATCTCTGGGATGTTGATGCGGTCGGTTGCAGCGTTGTTTGGCGCGCGCAAAGCACCATTGAGGGAAGTCTTGAGCGCGTACGGCAGCGTAATAAGGACCGTGCTATAGGTGCCAGCCGCGCAGCGGCGGCATGTGTGTTAGCCGTGGGCGTGAGCCCGCGGTATGTGCGAGTTCAAGCAGCGAGCCGCGCAGCGGCGGTATCCAAAGAGAAGCGTGCCGCCGCTCCGCGGCGCGCAACAGCCCGCAGGGCGAAAGTAATTAGCCCACCGCGGAAGCGGTGGGACGCGAACGCCAGTGAATGTGAGAGCCGGCTTCAGCCGGCGACACAGCGGGGTGCCGCTCCCTGAAGGGGCGCACAAATCAAATTACGATGCATTTCCAGCGCTTCCGCGCTGGGCTATTCACTTTCGCCTCTTGCGAGACTCGATTTGCAAGTTGGCACTGGAAACTCGAAACTGTCTAAATGCGCCTTACAATTAACGGCAAAGAGCAAACATTTACCGATTCGCTGAATCTCGTGCAACTCATCGAGCAGCTCGGCATGAAGGGCGACCGCGTGGCTGTCGAGCTAAATCGCGAGATCGTCCCACGCGCGCAATGGCCCGAGGCGAAGTTGAATGACGGCGACAAACTGGAGGTTGTTCACTTTGTCGGCGGGGGCTGAGAAGCAGTTTCGGGTTTCGAGTACACAGATTTTCGCATCTCGAAACCCGAAACCGGAAACTGAAACTCGCTTTGTGAACTGCCGATGAACACGCACCGTGTGCGGTTGACATCGCTCGCCGTGGTCTCTAAACTCGAATGTTTATCCGCAGTTGCAAGACGTCTTCTGAGCACCAGCAGACATGCCGGACCTCTACTTTGCACGCTATCTTCCGCTGCTGATCCAGGTCTGTGTCGTCGGCGCGATCGCCGTCGCCATGGTGACGCTCTCCTACTTCATCGGCCAGCATAAATACAACAAGCAGAAGATGTCGCCCTATGAGTGCGGCATGCAGCCGGTGGGCGACGCCAGGCAGCGCTTCACGGTGAAGTTCTACCTGGTCGCGATGCTCTTCATCCTGTTCGACGTCGAAGCGATATTTCTTTACCCCTGGGCGATCGTCGGCAACTCGCTGAAAAGCGCCGGCCTCGGCATGTTCTGGTTTTGGGAGATGCTGGTGTATATCGGCATCGTGCTCGCCGGTTTGTGGTACGTGTGGCACAAGGGCGTGCTCGACTGGAACAAGCAGGGCAAGGCGGAGAAGATCTAGATGGCACTCGAGCCGGCAATCACCGACATGGCGCAACTGAAAGACCGCCCCGAAGTGGCCGCGCTTCTGGCGTGGAACTCGGACGCCGTCGAAAGCGCCAAGTTCGATCGCGACCAGCTCATCATTTGGTTGCGCCGTACGGCGTTGCGCGACGCCTGCCTCGGGCTGAAGAACGATGCCGCGCTGCAATACAACGCCCTCGCCGACATCACCTGCGTCGACTGGTTTCCGCGCGAGCCGCGCTTCGAGGTCGTCTATCAACTCTTTTCCACCGTCAACAAAAAGTACTTGCGGCTGAAGGTGAGACTTCAGGGCGAAGACCCCAGCATCGACTCGCTGACTCCAATCTGGCCGGGCGCGAACTTTTTCGAGCGCGAGGTGTGGGACCTCTTCGGAGTGCGCTTCGACCAGCACCCGAATCTCGAGCGCATCATGATGCCGGAGAACTGGCAGGGTCATCCATTACGTAAGGACTATCCCGTCGAGGGCTACCGCTAATGGCACCCATGACTCCCACGCCGGTTCTGGATTCTACGCAAGACCAGACGATGGTCCTGAACATGGGGCCGCAGCATCCCTCGACGCACGGCGTGCTGCGGCTGCTGCTGGAGATTGATGGCGAGACCATCGTGCGCATCATGCCCGACATCGGGTATCTGCACACCGGCATCGAGAAGACCTGCGAGGCCAAGTTCTACCAGCAGGTCGTGCCCATGACCGACCGCATCGACTATCTCTGCCCCATGACCAACAACCTGGCCTACTGCCTGGCGGTCGAAAAGCTGCTGGGGCTGGAGATTCCGCCGCGCGCGCAATGGATTCGCGTGCTGCTGAACGAGTTGACCCGCATCAACTCGCACCTGGTATGGCTGGGCACGCACGCCATGGACATCGGCGCGATGACCGTGTTCCTCTATTGCTTCCGCGAGCGCGAAGACGTGCTGCGGCTGTTTGAAGCGGTCTCCGGCCAGCGCATGATGACGTCTTACTTCCGCATCGGCGGGCTGGCGCTGGAGCCGCCGCTGGGCTGGTTCGACCGCGCCAAGAAATTCCTCACGCGATTTCCGGCCGACATCGACGAATACGAAAGCTTGCTGACCAACAATCCCATCTTCGTGAATCGCCTGAAGGACGTGGCGTTCCTGTCAGCCGAGGATGCGATTGCTTTGTGCGCGACCGGGCCGACTCTGCGCGCCAGCGGCGTCGATGTCGACCTGCGCCGCGACCTGCCGTACACGGGCTACGAAAATTTCAAGTTCAATGTGCCGGTGTCGAAAGACGGCGATGTCTATGCGCGATACCTGGTACGCGTGCAGGAGCTGCGCGAGTCGCAGAAGATCTGCATGCAGGCGCTGGAGGGAATGCCCGAAGGTCCGACCAAAGCCGACGCGCCGAAGGTCGTGCTGCCCGATCGCGAGAAGATGAAGACGCAGATGGAGGCCTTCATCTATCACTTTAAGATCGTGACGGAAGGCTTTACTGTGCCTGAGGGTGAGGTGTACATGCCGATCGAGTCGCCGCGCGGCGAGATGGGCTACTACGTGGTGAGCGACGGCACAGCGAAACCGTATCGCGTGCATATGCGCTCGCCGTCGTTCGCGAATTTGCAGACCTTGAAGCCGATGTGCGAAGGCCGCCTGATTGCCGACGTGGTCGCCGCGATCGGCAGCATCGACATCGTGCTGGGCGATTGCGACAGGTAGGCAGTTGTCGGTTGTCAGTTGTCGGTTGAGCAATCGAAGGGTTCGTATCAGGGCACGTGTTTAGACGTGCCGTAAAAGAGCTCTGCGAGGTCGGGCTTCAGCCACTGTGCCGCGGCTAAAGCCGCTCGATTCTGAATTGGCCGAAGTTCGGCACGACTGAAGTCGTGCCCTGATACGAAGAAGCGGCAAGAGACGAGCGCCGTAGGCGCGAAACAGGGTAGCCCAGCGCTTCAGCGCTGGGTAAACGTGAGAAACGAATCCGAGTCCCTTTAGGGACGGCACCAGCCGCGGAGCGGCGATACGAATGGCAACTTCAACCCAACCCGTCGTGGATTCGAAGCGCGAACTGCTTCGCCATGCGCTGGCGACGATGGCCTATCGCGGCGGCAAGACTTTGCGCGGCGCACCCGCGGAGTTCGCCGACTTCCGGCTCGATGACGTTGGGCGCACGCCGGCGAAGATCCTGGCGCATATGGGCGACCTGATGGACTGGGCGCTGTCGATTGCGCAAGGCAATCAGAAATGGAACGATTCGGCGCCGCTGGCCTGGGATGACGAGGTCAAGCGGTTTCACGCGGCGGTGCAGGCGTTCGACGATTACCTGGCTTCGGCGCAACCTTTGCATGCGAGCGCCGAGGCGTTGTTTCAGGGCCCGATTGCCGACGCGTTGACGCACATCGGCCAGATCGCGATGCTGCGGCGCATCGCCGGCTTCAAGATGAAGAGCGAGAACTACTACCGCGCGGAAATTGTCGTCGGTCGAGTCGGGCACGAGCAGGCCGCGCCGAAGCGTGAATTTGAATAGATACGGCACTTGGCAGTGGGCACTTGGAAGCCTCCCACCCTTTCCCCAAAGATGGGAAAGGACGGGGCACTCCGGCATTTAGCAGTGGGTACGGGCCTCGTATCAGGGCACGTCTTTAGACGTGCAGCGGAAGAGCTTATCGATGTCGGGTTTCAGCCCCTGTGCCGCGGCTAAAGCCGCTCGATCTTGACTGGGAGGTTGTTCGGCACGGCTGAAGCCGTGCCCTGTTACGAAGCTCTTTTGGCTAATTGCTGACTGCTAATTGCTGATTGCTCGAACATGAAATTCTCTGACCAACTCGAACAGCGCTTTGCCACGATGGTCACGCATTATCCGACCAAGCGCTCGGTGCTTGTCCCCATGCTGCTGTACATCCAGGACGAGATCGGCGCGATCACCGACGAGGCCATCCACGAGATCGCGCAACGCGTGGAGCTGTCGGAACTGGAGGTGCGCAACGTCATCAGCTACTACTCGATGCTGCGCACGCACCCCATCGGCAAGCACAACTTCCAGATCTGCACCAACGTGAGCTGCCTGCTGCGCGGCGGCGAAGAAATCTTTGACCACTGCAAGAAGAAGCTGGGCATCGGCCACAAGGAATCTACGCCCGACGGGCTGTTTCATCTGGAAGAGGTCGAGTGCATCGGCGCATGCTCGTGGGCTCCGGCGATGATGCTGAACTACGAGTTCATCGAGAACCTGACGCCGGAGAAGATCGACGAGCTGATCGATGGTTTGAAGAAGAAGGAACAGCAGTAATTCGGGCTTTTGGCTTTTGGCAATTGGCTTTTGGTAAATGCGCCTTGAGGCTGTTCACCAAAGGCTAATAGCCAAAAGCCAAGAGCCAAGGGAGAACGGCTACGAACATCGATGGCATACTTGGTCTCCCATCCCGATGAAGTGAAGGTCGTCTCCAAGCGCTTTGGCATGGGCGCGACCTCGCTCGACCGCTATCTCGAGCTCGACGGCTACAAGGCGCTGCAGAAAGCGCTCGGCATGACGCCCGACGCCATCATCGACGAGGTGAAGAAGTCGAACCTGCGCGGCCGCGGCGGCGCGGGATTTCCGACCGGCATGAAGTGGTCGTTCGTGCCCAAGCAGTCGGCCAAGCCGAAGTACGTGCTGTGCAACGGTGACGAGAGCGAGCCCGGCACCTGCAAAGACCGCCTCATCTTCGAGCACGATCCGCACTCCATCATTGAAGGCGTGATGATCGCCGCGCTCGCGGTCGGCTCGAAGACCGGCTACATCTATCTGCGCGGCGAATATCGCTACCTGATCCAGATCATGGAGAAGGCCGTTGCCGACGCTTACGCGCGCGGCTTCATCGGCAAGAACATCTTCGGCTCGGGCGTCGATCTCGACATCTTTGTGCACTCCGGCGCGGGCGCCTATGAAGTCGGCGAAGAGTCGGCGCTGATGGAATCGCTCGAAGGGAAGCGCGGCGTCCCGCGCATTCGTCCGCCATTTCCCGCGGTCGTGGGACTGTGGGGCGGGCCCGACGGTCATCAACAACGCCGAGACGCTGGCCAGCGTGCCGCACATCATTCTCGGCGGCGGCGAGTGGTTCGCCGGCCTGGGCACGCCGCGCAACGGCGGCACGCGCCTGTTCTGCATGAGCGGCGAGCTGGAGCGGCCCGGCGTCTACGAGCTGCCCATGGGCTACAACCTGAAGAAGATGATTTACGACGTCTCCGGCGGCATGGTGAAGGGCAAGAAGCTGAAGGGCGTTGTGCCCGGCGGCTCGTCGGTGCAGATTCTGATGCCGGATGAAATCGACGTCGCGATGGATTTCGACTCGGTGCTGAAGGTCGGCTCGATGCTGGGTTCCGGCGGCGTCATCGTCATCGACGACCAGATGTGCATCGTGAGATTCGCCCTGCGGGTGATGAAGTTCTACCAGCACGAGAGCTGCGGCTGGTGCATCCCCTGCCGCGAAGGCACTGACTGGCTGAAGAAGACGCTCATGCGCTTTCACAACGGCGGCGGCGTGATGAAGGACATCGACAACATGAAGTACCTGTCGGAGAACATGCTGGGGCGCACGTTCTGTCCGCTGGGCGATGCGGCGGCGATGCCGATGATCTCGTACATCCAGAAGTTCCGGCCGGAGTTCGAGGCGCACCTGGACGGCAAGCCGTGTCCGTATGAGAAGGTGGCGGAACTAGTGGCCGGTGGCTAGTGGTCAGAGAGTAGTTTCGAGTCGCCGACTGCCGAGAATCACTGAAGTGAAAACAGCAGTGCCAAAGGCACGGCATAACTTAGCCCAGCACGGAGCGAAGCGGAGTGCTGGGTAAGCGGAATGTAAGAAATGCGAGTCCCTTTAGGGACGGCACAAGTCGAGACGCGCGCCAACAGGCGTGAAGCGATGGAGGGAGACGGCTAACGCTGGAGAACCGGTGCCGGATGCGACTGCAACAAGCGTGGATTTCAGTGAACTCGATCCCGACCATCAGACGAGACAATATGTGGTCGAGTGGCTGAGCGTGTCGCTTCCACAATCGGCTACACCCGCTCGCGCGGCGTAATGTGGTTTTACTAATTGCTAATTGCTAGTTGCTAGCTGCTGATTGCTTTTTATGGCTGACGTAACACTCACTGTCGACGGCAAGAAACTCACGGTTCCCGCGGGGACGCTGCTCATCGAGGCCTGCAAGAGCCACGGGCATCGAAGTGCCGTCGTTCTGCTATTACCCCAACCTGTCGCTGCAGGGCGCCTGCCGCATGTGCCTGGTCGAAATCGAAAAGATGCCCAAGCTGCAGACCGCGTGCACCACGCCGGTCGCCGAGGGCATGGTGGTCTCGACCGAGAGCGACAAGATCAAGCAGGCGCGCAAGTCGATGCTCGAGCTGCTGCTGGCCAATCATCCGCTCGACTGCCCGGTCTGCGACGCCGGCGGCGAGTGCGAGCTGCAGGACATGACCTTCAAGTACGGCGCTGCCGAATCGAAGTTCATGGACCTGAAGAACCATCGCGACGAGCAGCAGTGGTCGCCGGTGGTGTACTTCGACCGGCCGCGCTGCATCCTGTGCTACCGCTGCATTCGCGCCTGCGGCGAGGGCATGGACGTGTGGGCGCTGGGCATCCAGAACCGCGGCTCCAGCTCCATCATCGCGCCTAATAAAGAAGATCATCTGGAGTGCGAAGAGTGCGGCATGTGCATCGACATCTGCCCGGTCGGCGCGCTCACCTCCGGCGCGTATCGCTACAAGACGCGGCCGTGGGAGATGAACCACGTCGGCACCATCTGCACGCATTGCGGCGATGGCTGCAAAACCACGCTGGGCGTGCGGCGCGCCGACACCGGCATGCAGATCGTGCGCGGCGACAATCGCGACAAGAGCGGCATCAACGGCGATTTCCTGTGCATCAAGGGGCGCTACGCCTTCGACTTCGCGCATCATCCCGACCGCCTGCAGCAGCCGCTGGTCAAGCGCGATGGCAAGCTTCGTGACGGTCAACGTGGGAGCAGGCGTTCGACCTGATCGCGACCAAGTTTCAGGAGATCCTGAGCGACGGCGGCGGGCCCAGCTCGATCGGCGTCATCGGCTCCAACCGCACCAGCAACGAAGAAAATTATCTGCTGCAGAAGTTCGCGCGCCTGGTGCTGGGCACGAACAACATCGACCATCACCGCACCGCCGACTATCCGGCGTTCGCCTCGGCCCTGGCGAACAAAAAGGACGCGACCGCGTCGCTGCGCAATCTGTTCTCGCGCGCCGGCGATTCTGCTGATCGGCAACGATCCGACCGAGCAGCATCCGCTGCTGGCGTGGCAGATTCGCAGCAACGTGCGCCTGCATCGCGCCAAGCTGTACGTGGTGAATTCGTCGCCGATCAAACTGCAGCGCCAGGCGACTGCGTTCGCGCAGATCGCGCCCGGCTCGGAAGGCAGCTTCGTGCAGTTCCTCGCCGGCAACGACAGTGCGGCCGATGCCGTGGTCTCGCCGAACCTGACACGCGACGCGCTCACAAAAATTCGCGACGCGGTGAAGGGCGAGTCGGGGCTGGTGATCGTCTTTGGCTCCGAGCTGCGCGGCGACGACGTCAAGGCTCTGGTCAATTTCGGTCTGGCGCAGGGCGCGAAGTTCGTCTGCCTGGGCGATTACGCCAACTCGCGCGGCGCGGCCGACATGGGGCTTTATCCCGACATGCTGCCCGGCTACGCGCCGGTCACCAGCGCCACGCGCTATCACGAGGAGTGGCTGGACGAAATTCCGCAGACGCCCGGCATGAATCTGCTGCAGATGATGGAGGCGGCCAAGAAAGGCAAGCTGAAGGCGCTGTACGTCGTCGGCTCGAATCCCGTCGCGCGCTACAACATCGATCCCTTCGCGCTGTCGAAGAGCTTCGTCATCGTGCAGGACATGTTCCTGACCGAGACGGCGTCGGGATCGCCGACATCGTTTTGCCGGTGGCTAACGCGTACGAAAAGTCGGGCACCTACACCAACACTTACGGCGACGTGCAGATGCTGAAGAAGGCGGGCGAGTTTGCGGGCGTGCGCAACGATTTCGAGTGCATCGTGCGCATCGCGCTGCGCATGGGCTACGACGTGCGCAAACTGGTGCCGTTCGGCGGCGGAGGCACGCGCGCCGACATGGGGCAGACGCGCGGAGCGCAGTCGGGCGAGGCCGATCGGCACGCGGTGTGGCTCACCGACCGCGGCCTGGAGCCGAAGATGAGCCCATACGATCCGACCGCGATGCTGGACGAGATTCAGCGGCTGGTGCCGGCATACGACATCTCGCGGCTGGAGTTGCTGGCCGGGCAGGATGTGCACTCGCAGCTGGTGCAGATCGCCGGCGCGACGGGCACGGGCGATCCCGCGCTGGTGATGCCGGCGAACGATTCGTTGTTTACCTCGGGAACGCTGGGACGATATTCCGCGACGCTGGCCACGGTGATGAGCGCTACAACCCGCCCACGGGCACGAGGAGATCGCGGCCGGCTACGACCCGATGGTGCGCGTCGGCGAGTAAGGCAGTTTCGGGTTTCAGTTTTCGTATTGGACGCAGCAGTAAAGCGGGATTCAGATTCGTATCAGGGCACGTCTTTAGACGTGCCGCAGGAGAGCGCTTCAGGTGGGCTTCAGCCCCTGTGCCGCGGCTAAAGCCGCTCGCTCTGGAATGGCAACGCGTTTCGGCACGGCTCAAGCCGTGCCCTGATACGAAGCGTGCTGATTACTAGTTGCTAGTTGCTGATTCAACTAATTGCTAATTACTAAAAGCTAGTTGCGAATTGCTAACTACCACATGTCCATTGGCGTGTTCATCATCGTATCGATCGTCAAGATTCTGCATGGCGGTCTTCGTCCTGCTGACTGCGGTCGCCTACACGACGTTGTTGGAGCGCAAGGTCGTCGCCCATCTGCAGAACCGCTGGGGGCCGACGCGCGTGGGGCCGTTCGGCATCTGGCAGCCGTTGGCGGACGGCTTAAAGTTTATCTTTAAGGAAGATGTCACACCGCCCTTCGCCAACAAGCCTTTGTATTTGTTGGCGCCCGTCATTGCGCTGGTCACGGCGCTAACTTCCATGGCGGTCATTCCCATCGGTCCGTGGATCACGATCGGCAGTCAATTCACACGCCGCTACAGATCACCGATGTGAACATCGGTCTGCTCATCATTCTGGGAATCACGTCGGTCGGAGTTTACGGCGGCGCACTGGCGGGATGGGCGTCGAACAGCAAGTATTCCATGCTGGCCAGCCTGCGCGCCTCGGCACAAATGGTGAGCTACGAAGTGGCGCTCGGCCTGTCGCTGGTGGGCGTGCTGATTCTTTCCGGCAGCTTCAGCTTGCGTGACATCGTAGATGCGCAGTCGGGCACATGGCTGGGATTCATTCCCAAGTGGAATCATCTTCAAGGGGCAGATCGTCGCATTTTTCATATACATCATGGCGGCCTATGCCGAAACCAATCGAATTCCCTTCGATCTTGCGGAAGCGGAGACGGAGTTGGTCGGCGGTTACCACACCGAGTACAGTTCGATGAAGTTTGCCATGTTCTTTATGGCGGAGTACGCCAACATGTTCACGGTGGCGTGCCTGGCTTCGATTATGTTTCTGGGCGGATGGTCAGGACCGGTGTTCGGGCCGCCGATCCTCCAGTCGCTGTTGCCGGTGGTTTGGTTCGCTGCGCGGGTGTTTGCTTTTATTTTTGTCTACATCTGGGTGCGCGGCACGTTGCCGCGTTTCCGCTATGACCAGCTG
Source organism: uncultured Acidobacteriaceae bacterium (assembly GCA_963747045.1). GTDB lineage: Bacteria > Acidobacteriota > Terriglobia > Terriglobales > Acidobacteriaceae > Bog-257. The sequence goes on from CAVVDN010000007.1 coordinate 36,517, forward strand.
ATGGCTTTCGGCTGGAAGTTTTTGCTGCCGCTGGCCATTGCGAATATTGTGGTGACGGCATTCGTGGTTGCGGTGAAGTGAAGCAACTAGCAGCTAGCAATTAGCAATTAGGCAATTTGCCAAAGGTTTGCTCGGTTCTGAATGGCTTCGTATCAGGGCACGACTTCAGTCGTGCCGAACGAGGCACTTGAGAAATTATGGGCTTTGGCCCCGCCGGCCGTGATCAGGGGCTGAAGCCCGAATCGAAACGCGAGTCGTCCGGCACGGCTGAAGCCGTGCCCTGATACGAATCATTCGTTGGTTGAATACGCGCGCAGAGGGTTGGTCGCGCTGATTGCTGATTGCAGATTGCCGGCTGCAGATTGCTAATTGCCGATTGCTGAATGCAGATTGCTAATTGCTAGCTGCTAGCTGCTGTTTTTCAAACATGCTTGCACCAATACTGTTCTTCATTTTCGCGGCGCTGTGCGTAGGAGGGGCGATCAACCTGCTGGTGCAGAAGCACCCCATCAGCAGCGCGCTGTCGCTGATCGTGGTGATGGGCTCGCTGGCGCTCATCTATCTGCTGCTGGGCGCGGAGTTCGTCGCCGCCGTGCAGGTCATCGTTTATGCCGGCGCGGTAATGGTGCTGTTCGTCTTCGTCATCATGCTGCTGAACGCGGGCGAAGAAGAGCGCCTGCCGCACACCAGCCGCGTGGCGACCATGCTGGGCGTGCCGGCGCTGATCATCGGATTGGGCATTGGCGCCGGTCTGGTAGCGCACATGACCGGGCTGGACCGCATCGGAATCGGCGGCCCAACCGTGATGAACGGCGAAAACCTCTTCGGCAATCCGCAGGCCGTCGGGCATCTGCTGTTCCGCGATTACCTGTTGCCGTTCGAAGTCACGTCGGTGCTGATCCTCATTGCCATCATGGGCGCGGTAGTGCTGGCGCGGAGGGAGGAGTAGATGGTCCCTCTTTCTTACTATCTGATCCTGAGCGCGATCCTGTTCGCCTGCGGCGTTGCCGGGTTCCTGATCAAGCGCAACATCATTACGATTTTTCTTTCCATTGAGCTGATGCTGAACGGCGTGAACCTGACGTTCGTCGCATTCGCGGCGCAGCTCAAGTCGCTGGACGGCCATATCTTTGTCTTTTTCGTGATGGTGGTGGCCGCGGCCGAAGCCGCCGTGGGATTGGCCATCATCATCGCCGTCTTCCGCACGCGCGAGACGTTGAATGTCGATCGCGTGAACTTGCTGAAGCTGTGAGAAGACGCCATTCGCCATTCGCTTTTCGCCAGAGATACCGGCGACAAGCACCGGGATGTCGGCTCTATGACTGGATCGAAAATCGATGAAGCGATTTATCCGTCGTTGGAGCACGTTGGATGAAAGTTGCCATGGTTCTTGTCAAGGCCACACATGCGATGGGTTTGGGCTTGCCAAGTGAAGATGAGCACTACGAAGCGATCGCAGCACGAGTTGACGCGCTCGTCAAAGATGGGCGTCTAGAAGCGCAGGGTAACACGAAGAACTGGCGCGCCAGTGAGGTTCGTCTCACCGGGGCGAATCCTCCAGGAACCTGAAACTTGGACATTCGCCTTCTCGCGAATAGCGAACGGCGAATAGCGAAAAGCGTTCTTATGCACTTATTCATCATCCCGCTGCTCCCGCTGGCGGGTGCGGCAATCAACGGCCTGCTCGGCAAGCGCTTTCCCAAGGCGCTGGTGAACACCATTGCCCTGGGCTCGACGGGGCTGGCCTTCGCCTATGCGCTCTGGGTGGTATCGCAGTTTCTGGCGCTGCCCGCGGCGCAGGTGCCCTATGTCGAGACCTACGGCACCTGGATGGCCAGCGGCAGCTTCTCCGTTCACTGGGGCTTCTGGCTCGACCAGCTTTCGTTCATCATGCTGCTGGTGGTGACCGGTGTGGGCTTCGTCATCCACATCTTCTCCGTCGGCTACATGGCCGAGGAGGGCGGCTACTACCGCTACTTCGCCTACCTCAACCTCTTCATGTTTTTCATGCTCATGCTGATCCTGGCCGACAACTATCTGCAAATGTTCGTCGGCTGGGAGGGCGTGGGCCTGGCGTCGTACCTGCTCATCGGCTTCTGGTTCCGCAAGCAGAGCGCCGCCAACGCCGGCAAGAAAGCGTTCATCACCAACCGCGTCGGCGACTTCGGATTCCTGATCGCGCTCTTCCTGCTCATCAAGCACTTCAACTCGCTGCAATTCGGCGACCTGTGGGCGACGATCGGCAAATATCCGGTGGAGAGTGCAGGCGCGGGACTGCTGACTGCCGTCGGCCTGTTGATGCTCGTCGGCGCGACCGGCAAGTCGGCGCAGATTCCGCTCTACGTCTGGCTGCCCGATGCGATGGAAGGCCCGACGCCGGTGTCCGCACTGATTCACGCCGCGACCATGGTCACCGCCGGCGTCTACATGGTGGCGCGCTCCAATCCCATCTTCGACCGCGCGCCCGATGCGCGCATGGCCGTCGCCATCATCGGCACGCTGACCGCAATTTTCGCGGCCTCGATCGGCATCGTGCAGACCGACATCAAGAAGGTGCTGGCGTACTCGACGGTCTCGCAACTGGGCTACATGTTCATGGGCTGCGGCGTGGCCGCGTACAGCGCGGGCATCTTTCACCTGATGACCCACGCGTTCTTCAAGGGCTGCCTGTTTCTGTGCTCGGGCGCGATCATTCACGGGCTGGGCGGCGAGCAGGACATGCGCCACATGGGCGGCCTGCGGAAGTACATGCCGTGGACCTTCTGGTGCATGACGTCGGCGACCATCGCCATCGCCGGGCTGCCGCCATGGGCCGCATTCTTCTCGAAAGATGAAATTCTGGGCAGGACCTTCGCTAGCGGCCAGCACGCCCTGTGGCTGATCGGAATCATCGCCGCCGGTATGACGTCGTTCTACATGTTCCGGCTGTGGTTCCTGACGTTTTTCGGCGAGTATCGCGGGCCAAATCCCGCGACCGGCGGACACGGTCACGATCCGGATACGCAACACGCCGGACATACCGGCGCGGTTCATGATGCGCAGGACAAGCACGCGGCTGGCGGCGGCCACGGCCACGGCACGCCGCACGAGAGTCCGTGGGTGATGGTGGTGCCGCTGGTGATTCTTGCGATTCTCTCGCTCGTCGGCGGTTGGGTCGGAATTCCGAAGGCGCTGGGCGGTTCGAATCACTTCGACCACTTCCTCGAGCCGGTGTTCACAGCGCATGCTCCCGCGGCTCTGGCCGCAGAAGCCGCCAGCGCTGTCGAAGGTGCGCCACAGAATGCCGAAGACCCGGGCACGGAGTTCGTTCTCATGGGGGGCTCATTCGGGGTCGCGTTAATTGGGCTGTTCCTGGCCTGGTATCTCTACTACAAGCGCACCGACCTGCCGGACCGCATGGCTGCGAGCGCCGGTGGGCTGTACCGCCTGGTGCTCGACAAGTACCGCATCGACGAACTCTACAGCGCGGTCATCATCCAGCCGCTGATTGCGCTCTCCAGCAACGTGTTGTGGAAGGGAATTGATCGCAACCTGATCGACGCGGGAGTCGACAACGCGGCGCAGGGCGCGCAGGAAGTTTCTGACGGCATGCGCCAGATGCAGTCCGGCAACATCCGCTCCTATGCCGGATGGGTCGCGGTCGGCGCAACCGCCGTCATCGCCTTCATGGTGTGGAGGGGGTTGCGATGAGAACGATCAACGCCAACATCCTCACCATCGTCGTCTTTCTGCCGCTGGCGGGCGCGATCCTGCTGATGTTCATCCCCCGCCGCGACCGCGACGTTCGCTACTTTGCATTGTTCGTCTCGCTCATCACCCTGCTGGCATCGCTGCATCTGCCGTGGTATTACGTGCGCGGCCAGGGCGGCTTCCAGTTCGAGCAGAACATCCCCTGGATATCGCACCCGAACATCCACTATCACCTCGGTGTCGATGGCATCTCGCTGTGGCTGGTCGTGCTGACGACCTTCCTCATGCCGCTGTGCGTGCTCATCTCGTGGAAGTCGATCGACCATCAGGTGAAGGAATTCTTCGTCCTCATGCTCGTGCTGGAGACGGCGATGATCGGCGTCTTCGTCGCCCTCGATCTGTTCCTCTTCTACTTCTTCTGGGAAGCCACGCTGATTCCGATGGCGCTGCTCATCGGAATGTACGGCCACGGGCGCAAGATTTACGCCGCCGTCAAGTTTTTCCTGTACACGATGATCGCCTCGGTCTTCATGCTGGTGGCGATCCTTTGGCTTTACGCGAAGACCGGCAGCTTCGACTTCGTCACCATCCAGGCGGCAATACAAAATGGACAAGTCGCCGGCTTCGAGCGCGCCGCGTTGTGGCTCTTCCTCGGCTTTTTCATCGCGTTCGCCGTGAAGGTGCCGATGTGGCCGGTGCACACCTGGCTGCCCGACGCGCACGTCGAAGCTCCCACCGCCGGCTCCGTCCTGCTGGCGGGCGTGCTGCTGAAGATGGGCACCTACGGTTTGCTGCGCTTCAACCTCGGACTCTTTCCCGAGCAGGCGCGGCGCAACGCGCCCTGGATCATCACGCTGGCGATTATCGGCATTATCTACGGCGCGCTGGTGGCGATGATTCAGCCCAACATCAAGCGCCTGATCGCCTACACCTCGGTCAGCCACCTCGGCTTCGTGGTGCTCGGCATCTTCAGCTTCACGCAGCTCGGTGTGGACGGCGCGGTCTACCAGATGCTGAACCACGGCGTCTCGACCGGCGCACTGTTCATGCTGCTGGGGATGATCTACGACCGGCGCCACACCTATGACATCACCGAGTACGGCGGGCTGGCGACGCCGATGCCGATCTATGCGACCTTCTTCTCGTTCATCATGCTGTCGTCGGTGGGCCTGCCGCTGCTTAACGGCTTTGTCGGCGAGTTCATGATTCTGAGCGGAGCGTTCCAGGCCAAGCAGCTGTACGGGATTCTCGCGGCGACGGGCGTGATCTGGAGCGCGTGTTATTTGCTGTGGATGTACCAGCGCGTCTTCCAGGGTGAGGTGACGAATCCCAAGAACGCGACGCTGCGCGATCTGGATGCGCGCGAGCAGGTGTCGCTGTGGCCCACGGCGGTTGCGGCGCTGGTGATGGGCGTTGCGCCTATGCTGTGGCTGCACTCCATCAGCCCCTCGGTAACCGAGGCGCTGAAGCCGTTCCAGGCGCAGGCAGAGGCTTTGAAGGGGCACGGCTTTAGCCGTGCCGCAGAGGCGCCTGATTTGAATGGTGCGGCGCTTCAGCGCCTCGTCCTGCCGTCAAAATCGGGTAGAGCCGACCTTCAGGTCGGCGTCAGCCTAGTAGAAAAGGGTGGGCCTTCAGGCCCTGAGGTACACGTGACGTCCCCGCAGCGGCCAAAGCCGCGACTCAATGGGGACGCGGGGCGCAGACCTGAAGGTCTGCTCTACCCGAATGGGAAGAACGCGGGACGCGAGCCTGAAGGCTCGCTCTACCCGAATGTCGCCACCACCGCGGAGGCGATCGCACGATGATTCCCTCCGTCGATTACATCCGCATCCTGCCGGAAATTGTGCTGACGATATTTGGCATCGTCATCATGGTGGTCGATCCGTTGCTGCCCGAGCAGGGCTCGAAGAAGCCGCAGGGCATGATCGCCCTCGTCGGTACGGTCGCCGGCCTGATCGCAACCGTCTACCAGACCGGCTACTACGGCAGCGCCTTCTATAACACCATTAGCGTCGATACCTTCAGCGTTTTCTTTCATTTTGTGGTGCTGCTGATCGCGCTGGTCGTGATCCTGACCTCGTTCGAATATCTCGAGGTGCAGAAGATTCGCTCGGGCGAGTATTACGGCCTGATTCTGTTCGGCACCGTCGGCATGATGCTGATGTCGTCGGCGGTCGAGCTGGTGCTGATCTTCATCGCGCTGGAGATTTCGTCGATCTCGACCTACATCCTGGCCGGCATGCGACGCCGCGTGGCCGAAAGCGCCGAAGCGTCGCTGAAGTATTTCCTGCTCGGCTCGTTCGCGACCGCGTTCTTCCTCTACGGCGTGGCGATGGTCTTCGGCGCCACCGGCACGACCAACATCTACGGCATCGCAAAATATCTGCAAGGCCAGCCGTCGACGCTGGCGTATCTCGCCGTGGGACTGATGTTCGTCGGTCTCGGCTTCAAGGTCGCCTCCGCGCCATTTCATGTCTGGACGCCCGACGTTTACGAGGGCTCGCCCGCGCCCGTTGTGGCGTTGATGTCCACCGGTCCGAAGGCGGCGGCATTCGCCGTGCTGTTGCGCGTGCTCTTCGCCACCGGCGCGCCCGGCTGGTTCTGGATGGTCTGGCTCTCAGCCGTGCTCTCGATGACCATCGGCAACATCGGCGCACTGGTGCAACAGAACGTGAAGCGCCTGCTGGCGTATTCGTCGATCGCACACGCCGGGTATATTCTTGTGGCCTTCGCCGCAGCCAGGCAGGTGGGCATCTCCGCCGCCATCTTCTACACGGCGACATATGCGGCGATGAACGTCGGCGCCTTCGCCATCGTCGCGCACCTGGCGTCGGCGGGCGAAAAATATGTCACGCTCTCCGACTACGCCGGATTGGGCCGCCGCTCTCCGCTGCTTGCCGCAACCCTCACGATCTTTTTGCTATCGCTGATCGGCATTCCCATCACCGGCGGCTTCTTCGCCAAGTTCTACGTCTTCCAGGCTGCGTTGGACTCGAACCTGGTCGGCCTGGCCATCATCGGCTTCATCAACAGCGCTATCGCGTCCTACTATTACCTGCGCGTGATCGTCTATATGTACATGCGCGATGAGCGCGTCGACGTGCCGGTCGCGCCCATCCCGGCTTCGCTGGGTATCGGTCTCACCATCGCCGTGGTCGCGACCATCTACCTCGGCGTGCTGCCCGGCCGCGTGCTGGAGTACGCCATCCACAGCGCGCAGGATTTGATGAAGTAGCAATCGGCAATCTGCAATCAGCCACTGCCCCTGTTGCGCTTCGTATCAGGGCACGGCTTCAGCCGTGCCGCAGCGCCCCGTTATGTTTGTCATCCCGACTGAGCCCGCACCGCGGCGGGCGAGAGCTGATAGCCTCGCCCGTTCAGGGCGCGGTTGGTGAGAGAAACGACCGAGCGCCCCGGGCACGGCAGTTGGGCCGAATTTTCGGACGGCAGTTGAATTGCTAAGACCGACTGCGAGAACGCAACATCGCATTTGTCGAAATACGAACTGCCACATCAACATGCGGTAACGTTTTGTTAATCCCCCGAGTCTTTCGGAACGGCCGCACGTCTAAACAGGAAGATCAGTCAGACAGACTCGAGGGGGACAGTTTGAGCCAGCAGCAAGCAGGTCGTTCCGCATTCCCCAGCCAAACCAATCTCAGAGAAGACACCTCGGGAAAGAGCCCGAGTCCCCGCGATCCAAAGCTCAGCCAGCCTTCCGCCAGTGCGGCGATCTCGGCCGATTGGGACACGGAGACCGTTCTCGACACCGCCTACAACCGCCTGCAGGAGTTGATGCAGTTGCTGTATCTGCTCAGTCGCGATCCGGCCGTGCCCACCGACGCGCGCTATCACGTAACGGTCGCACAATCGGAAATCGCGTTGCTCTCGCGCGTGATGCAAAACTCGGCCTCTGAGCCGTGTGCCAACGCTCGCGCTCATCACGCCCTGTAATTATTCCAGCGGCACCGCGATGTCTTTGCGTTCGAAGATCGCCGCCGCTGCCATCCACAACACGATCGATTCCAGCACCGCCGCGACCAGGGTCATCCAGTTTGGCGACCAGGCGTGAAAATTGAAGCGCACGAACTGCACCAGCAGCGGGAAGCCCGGCAGCCACACCCATCCGGCGTGGTGTTGCGCCTGCACCATGATCGGCGCGGCGAAGATGGCCAGCGTGCACGCGGTGGCGAAATACGGATTCAAGATCGTGGACAAAAATACAGCCATGCTGGCGGAGATCATCGCCCCGGCGACGACCAGTGGCAGCAGCTCCCACACCCCGGCGCTGGGGACCATGGTGCGTGTCGCGAGCCAGATGCTGCACAGCGCCGACAGAAGCGCGTAGACGACGGCGAGCGCCGTCGTGCCGGCGAGCACGGCGAGCAGGTAGTCAGCGCGGCTGACCGCTTTGGCCAGCAGCAGCAGAATGCGCCGCGACTTGCGCTCCGTCTGCAGCGCGTCAGCCGCCAGAAACGCGCTGAAGATGCAGATGTAGATGGACTGATGTTGCGCGTGAAAGACGACGTCCTGCTCGGCGGGACGGCTGCGGCCGAAGTCGCCCGCGAGCGCCGCGGTCAGCAGGATCCACGCGAACAGCAGCAGCACTGGCCAGCGCCGCTGGCGCAGAAAGTTCGCGGCCATCATCGCAATCGCCCTCACGCGCCGGCTCCCTTGTTGTTGGTCAGCTCCAGAAACACCTCTTCCAGAGTGCGCCGCATGGGATTGACGCTTACGACCTCGCCACCGAGTATCCAGATTTTCTCCAGAGCATCACGTTGCGATTGGGCGGGAACGGTGAACTGAACCAAACCATTCCGTCCCAGGTTAACGTCCAAAGGAAGAACGCGAACCTGGGTCACCATGTCGAAGCTATTCGGCCGCACACCGCGCGCGACAATCTCGTAGCGATCGCGCGAGACCAGCAGGTCGTCGGTGCGCCCCAACTTCATCAATCGGCCTTTCACAAGGATGGCGACGCGATGGCAGATCAGCTCAACCTCCGACAGCAGGTGCGAGCTGACGAAGATGGTTTTGCCGGCGCGATTGCATTCCAAGAGCAGCTCGCGCATGGCGGCGCGCGCCACGGGATCGAGCGCCGACGTCGGCTCGTCGAGGATGAGCAGTTCGGGATCGCCGATCAGCGCCTGCGCCAGGCCGATGCGCTGCTGCATGCCGCGCGAAAGCCTCGCCACGTTGCGATCGGCTTCGGACTCCATCCCGACTTGTTCGAGAACTTCGCGGCAGCGCAGTCGCAGCCGTTCGGGACGGATCCGGTTGAGCGTGCCGTAGAAGCGCAGCAGCTTGATCGCCGGCCGGTGATAGAGCGCGACGTTCTCCGCCAGGAAGCCGACGCGCGCACGTGTCTTGGCGTCGCCAAAGGGCTTGCCCAGCATCTGTCCGGCGCCGGACGATGGCCGCATGAAGCCCAGCGCGAGATGAATCGCCGTGGTTTTGCCCGCGCCGTTGGGGCCGAGGAAGCCGAAGATCTCGCCGGGCTCGAGCGAAAGCGAGAAGTTATCGAGCGCGCGCACACGCCGTCGCGACCACAGGCTGCGGTAGTCCTTCGTGACGTTCGTGTATTCGAGAATTTCAGCCACTTGTGGTGAACTTACAGAAAAAAGCCCCATCACGCGATGGGGCTCTCGATCTTGCTCGCCGCGGCCTAGACGACCTTGGCGAAGATGATAACCAGCGTGAACAGCACCAGGGACTCGATAAACGCGAGGCCGAGAATCAGCGCCAGCTGAATCGCGGGACGCGCGGCAGGGTTGCGGGCCATGGCTTCGCAAGCCGCAGCACCGACGCGGCCCTGTCCCAGACCGGCCAGGCCGGCGGCAATGGCGATGCCGAAGCCGGAGGCAATGGCCACGTAATTGAGGTGGCTGGAGGCAGCGCCGCCACCGGCATCCTGCGCGAACGCCGGCATGGCAACCATCATCAGTGCCATGAGCGCAAAGACAATCATCATCGTTTTCCGCATTGTGTTTCTCCTTCAGGGTCCCCGACAAGCGTCGAATTTGCGCTTGCTGGGGCGGTTATGAATTGCCGCCAGGAGGTGGTTGACGTTCACCGTGCTGACGCCCTCACACTGGCAGCAGCAATCAGCACTCAGCATTCAGCATTCAGCCATTGACGATCCTGCTTGGCTAAACGCCGGGTGCTGACTGCAGAGAGCTCCCATGCCATCGGCAACTAAAAACTTTTGATCAGCATTCAACCTCTGAACGATTGCATTTGTCCGAGCGCTGACTGCTGAATGCTAATGCTCGTGCGCCACCGCTTCGCCGATATACACCGTCGCCAGCAGCACAAAAATGTAGGTCTGGATGATGGCGACGCCGGCGTGCAGCAGCATGAAAATGATCGGTATGCCGATCGGGAACAGCGTAAAGAACACCAGCGTCACCATGTCGCTGGCGAACATGTTGGCAAAAAGACGAATGGTGAGCGACAGAATGCGCGCCAGATGGCTGGCGGTCTCGATCACCAGCATCAGCGGCGCCAGCCACCACACCGGTCCCAGGAAATGCTTGATGTAGCTGAATCCGTTGATGCGGAGGCCGTGGAAATGATAGTAGAACCAGGTGACCAGGGCGCAACCCAGCGGTACCGAAGGCGTAGCCGTTGCGGTCTCGAATCCGGGAACCAATCCGATGAAGCAGCCCACCAGGATGAACATCCCCAGCACAGTCAGGTATCCGACGTAACGCTCGTAGCCGTGGCCGATGACCTCGTGGCTCTGGTCGGCGACGAAGGCGTTGAGGCCTTCGACCGTGTGCTGCAGGGCGCCGGGATTCTCCACCGAAAGGCGCGCGCGCACAATGAGGAAGAAGATGACCAGCAGCAGAAAAACCAGCAGCTGCATGGCCACCCAGTTGGGAATGGGTGCGCTGGGATCGGCTGCCGGCAGGTGGACTGCACTCAGGATCGCGTTGGCGACGCCGGCAAAGTACTTGTTCAGAAGTGCTGTGAACCACAGTTGCTCGTGCATGTATGAAGACTCGCAGGAAATTGACCAGCTGCGGGTGGAGCGCTGCTTCAGCAGTGCAGTCACATAAAGTTTGAAGTTAGAAATCCGCACTCCAGCCGCTGAGGGAAGCCGTTACCTCAGGCGCTGAAGCGCAATCCAAACTTCGCCGCAACAGATGTACGCCTGAAGGCGTACTCCACCCATCATCTGATAACGCTAAGGAAAACCTCAGGTTCCATGCCGCAGCATGATGAAGACTTCGGCTGCGACTTCGCAGGCAATCGCCGCAATCGGCAGGCAGACGCCGCCGAGAAAGCCGTAGAGCCCAGCGAGGGAAACATTAAATATAACATAGGCTCCCGCGGCGATGAGGACGTAGCGCAGCACGGCGCGCACCACGATAATGCCACCGCGCTCGGTGCTTTGTTGTTGGGTGATACGCTCGCCGAGGGCTTCGATGGCGCGCTCCAGCCAGCGCTGGTTGAGATAGGAAATCACGGCGCCAATCACGAATCCCGCCGCAGCCTGCCAGCGAAAGGCAAGGCTGACCAGCGTTCCCACCACAGCCAGCACCAGCATGATGCGGCGGATGCGGGGCAGCGCCCGGTCGAGAAACGCCTCGGCGAAGATGGACTGGGGAGAAGACATCAGCAAGAACAAATGTAACGCAGTACTCCATGCGTTAATTGGGTGGAGCAGGCCTTCAGGCGTGCATTGCTTGCGCTGCCTCAGGTTTCGCGTTCAGCGCCCGAGGCAAGGATTTGCCTCAGCGGCTGAAGCCGTAGCTCTTCCGGCCTTGAAGCTGCACCGTTAAAGCAGTGCTCCACGCAGTTCAGCTCTGGTTTCGCGTGACGGTGCGGATGATGTCGACGAAGCCGGCGATGGCGCCGACGATGATGCCGGCGAGAAACATCCAGTGGGTATGCAGCCAGTAATCCAGCAGCTTCCCGAGCAGCAGGCCGACCACTACCGCCGCCGGAAGAATGAAGGCAACCTGCGAATAGCGTGCCCAGATTACGGCGGTGCTGTCTTTGCGCTGGGGATCGTCAGGGGCCATGAGGGAAAGAGTACAGCAATTAGCAGCGGGCAACTAGCTGGCAGCAATGGGCAGTCGGCAATCAACAATCGGCAATCAACAATCGGCAATCAACAATCGGCAATCAACAATCGGCAGTCAGCAATCAGCAGTCAGCAATCGGTCATTCGTCAGGCGCTTCGTATCAGGGCACGACTTCAGTCGTGCCGGACGAGACATGCGCGGAGTCCGGGCTTTAGCCCCTGTATTTCGCGGACAGGGGCTGAAGCCCGAAACTGTTTTGTTTCTTATCGGCACGACTGAAGCCGTGCCCTGATACGAACCTCGGGTCGCAGCTTAGCTTTCGCCAGGTCGCCCTATCACCGGCGCCGACTGCCGACCGCCGACTGCTAATTGCTGCCTTCCAGATTCATCTTGCGCAGCAACTCGGCGTAGCGTGGGTCCGGGCGTAGACTTTTCAGCAGCGGGTCGACTTTGATATTGATCATGGCGCCGTCACGCTGGTCATAGGCGCGTTCCAGCCACATAAACGCCTTGTCGAGCTGGTTGCGGAAGGCGTAAGCCTCGGCAACCTGATACGCAGAGTCTTTTCCGTGCTTGCCGATCAGTTCGTCCAAAGCGTCGTCGGAATCCCGCTGGCGGCCCTGCGCGTAATAAATCATCGCCTCACCCAACAACCGGAAAGGCTCGTCTCCCGTCGCTCGCATTTGGGCGAGCGCCTGGTCGGGATGGTTCTGCTCCATCAGAATCGTGCCGCGATAAAAATGGGCTCGACCCTGGCCCTTTTGGAGGGCCTCCAGAGCTTCCTCGTTTCTTCCCTGGTTATACAGGGTGATGCCTATCGTCGTATAACCCCGCACCGGATCAAGGGAGATGATCTTCTTCTCCAGTTCGATGGCCTCGTCCAATTTCCCCTGCGCCTGGGCGATGATGGAGCGAGCCATATAGACCTCGACATTGCCCGGCTCTAATTCCGCAGCTTTATTCAGATTGACTTCGGCCCCGGCGAGGTCGAAGTCGTGGTAGACCTGGATCAGTACCAGTTCGAGATAGGCATCGGCGAGCGCGGGATCCAGCGCGATCGCCGCCTGAGCGTTCTCCCGCGCCTTGCTGAAACCCTCCGTATTGTCGACATCGCCGCGCACCGCCAGCGAGCTGAACACATAGGATCGCAGCGCCCAGGCCGGCGCATACCGTGGGTCCAGCTGTATGGCCTGATTGGCGAACGTCAAAGCTTTATTGGAATCGCCGGGCTCGTGGCGGCGGGAAAAATATCGTCCTTGCAGATACGCTTCGTAGACCTCCGGCGTGGTCGTCGGATTCGCACGCGCCAGTGGCGCCCCGCCGGCCCCGGTCAATTTCACCTGCAATTCGCCCGCGACGCCGCGGGCAATCTCATCCTGCATGGTGAAGATGTCGCCCATCTGGAGGTCGTAGCTGTGCGACCAAAGCTGGAATCCGTCAGCCACCTTGGTCAGCTCTACCGTGACGCGCACGCGGTCGCCGTTCTTCCAGACGCTGCCTTCCAGGATGTTGGCGACGTTCAAAGTCCGTCCCGCCGCCCGAGCGTCCACGTTCTTGCCCTTGAACTGAAACGCCGAGGAGCGCGCAATCACGTTCAAACCGGGGATGCGACCCAAATCGTTGATGAGCTGTTCGGTCAGGCCGTCGGAAAAATATTCCTCCCCATGGCCGGGACTCATATCCGCGAAGGGCAATACGGCGATGGTAGCGCTCGCCTCCACGCTGGGAGGACGCAGGGAGCGATAGGCGAATCGAGCTCCGGCAGCGAGGGCCACGGCCACGATCAGTGCCGCGACAATCCACTTGCCGCGTCGCGGCCGCTTCGCAGTTTCCCGCTCAACCGGCTTGCTGGTTACGTCCTGGGGCTGCGGCGGTGACGCCTTGGCGGCCGCTTCGATGCGCTGCTTGATTTCCGCTGCCGGAATTTGCAGCGCGCTCATCTCCCGCCGAATCTGCTTCAGGTCGCTGCGCAAATCGGAGGCGTGCTGGTAACGCTGGTCGCGATCTTTTTGCAGGCAGCGAGTCACGATCGCTTGCAGCGTCGCCGGCACAAACGGATTCAGCTCGCTGGCGGGAACCGGATCTGCATGCAGCACCGCCTCGCGGAAAATCTCTTTCGTCGCGGTGCTGAAGGCGCGGTGCCCGGTCGTCAGCTCGTAGAGCACCAGCCCGAAACAGAAGAGGTCGGTGCGCTCGTCCAGCTTCAGCCCCTGCACCTGCTCGGGCGACATGTAGCCCGTGGTGCCGATGGAGGCGCCCATTCGCGTCAGATTGCTCTCCGGCTCCGCTTCCGCCGGCTTTGCAGGCTCGAGTTCGGTGTCGGGATCGCGGCCGGCGCGGGTAAGACGGTCGCTTCCGGCCTCACGCGTGGTCGTGATCAGCTTGGCCAATCCGAAATCAAGGATCTTCACCTGCCGCTGCCGCGTGATGAAGATGTTGGCCGGCTTGATGTCGCGATGGATGATGCCTTTCTGGTGCGCCGCGTCCAGCCCATCGGCGATCTGCAGAGCGATGTCGAGGACATCCTCGATCGACATGGGCGGCTTGCGGGTCCGGGTCAAAGGCGAAGCAATCGACGCTTGGGCAATCAGGTCGCGCAGCGTCATGCCTTCCAGGTACTCCATCACGATGAACTTGGTTTCCTGGTGCTCTTCGACCTCGTAGATGGTGCAAATGTTGGGATGATTGAGCGAGGAGGCGGTGCGGGCCTCGCGCTCGAAGCGGGCCAGTGCAACCGGATCGCTGCCTACCTCTTCGGGAAGAAACTTCAGGGCGACGGCGCGGCCCAGGCGCAGGTCTTCGGCGCGATACACCACGCCCATGCCGCCGCCGCCGATGATGTTCAGGACGCGATAATGCGAAAGCGTCTGGCCGGACACGGGAGTGGTTGGCTGCGGCCTGGCGGCAGCTCCTTCGCCGGCTGGAACCGCGGGAGCAGGCGCAATCGCTCCGTCACTGCTGGACGGTAGCCACTCCACCGGCATGATCAGGCGATAGCCGCGGCGGGCCACGGTCTCGACATAGCTGGGAGTTTCGGCGGAGTCATCGAGCGCGGTACGCAGTTTGCGAATCGCGGTGTTGATGCCGTGATCGAACTCGACCACGGTGTCATTGGGCCAGAGCTTGGTCTGAATCTCTTCGCGCGTCACGACTTCCCCGGCGCGCTCCACCAGCATTTGCAGGATTTGAAAGGGCTGTTCTTGCAGACGAATCTTCTGCCCGGCTTTATGCAGCTCACCGGCCTTCACATCGAGTTCGAACGCCCCTATGCGGACGCGAGCGGAGGTAGCTCCGGTCATAAACGCCTTGTCTGCGAGCTATGGGTGGCGTCCGGGTACAAGTGCAGAGAGTTTACTACCGGAGGAATATCCAAACCAAGTGACTTGTTGCGTCTTTCGCAACAGCGATTCCCGTCTGGTAACGGGTGGCCATCAAGTGGCACTCACCGTTTAGCACTTTGTGTTTGGCTCGCTATCACAGACGCTTGCTTTCGCCGCGACCCATCTTTTCCAGCCAGGGATACCGGCCCACCCAACCAACTCGCGGGCATGTTCAGGCGCTGCCTCTCGCTGGTTAACTGCCGACTTTCTAATGCGTTAGGGCGATTTATCCGCAATTCATCTCCGGTTCAGACCCGAATTATCGCCAGTGCATTGTTCGCCCGGCGCAGTTGCCGCATATTCGCACCATCACGCAGCGAGCCCAGAGCTCAAAGCGGATAAATCAAAAACGAAAGAGGAACGATATGAAAAGCAAACTGACGATGTTGACTTTAGTCGGAGCCCTGGCGCTGAGCGCCGCCGCTCCCATGGCGATGGCCAAGAACCAGAAGGGCGCCTCGGCGGTTCCTTCGCACAGCATCGCGCCTAAGAAGGTCGTTCTCGTGAAGGCGACGACCGGCCAGAAGACGAGCGGCAATGCCTGGATCCCGAACCATACCCTTCCGGCGCAAAAGTAACCGGTGACCGGCGGCCTGACTTAGGCTGACGATCGCCTCTCTTCCGGGCAGGGTGGAACAACCTCCATCCTGCCCGCTTCTTTTTGCCGCACGTGCGGCGACAGGAAAAGCAGGCAAGTCATGAGTCGAGCGATACCAATCTTTCGCGCTGTCCTTCTTACCTTTGCGGTGACGGCGCTGTTGTGCCCGCTGCCGGTTCACGGCCAACAGGCGCCGGCGGCGGCGAGCAGCGCGGGCACGAACTTCGATCCGGTGATGCCCAGCTTGGGATCGTTGGCGGAGGCGGCAAAGCCTGTAGTCCCAAATCCGTTCGAGCGCCCCTCCAGCAGCCGACGCAAAACCACGGACGATGGCGACAGCTCGGGCTCGCTATTGCTTCAGCTCGACCGCAAGTGGATCACCGCCGTGGCGCAGTATGGTTTTGCCGCGCCGCCGGCTTTCTATTCGTTCGGCCACAACGAAAGCGGCCCGAGCGATTGGGACAGCGACGTCAGCGGCGCCGTCACAACCTTTGTCAATCGCAGCTTCACGACGTACGTGCGCATGAGCAGCGATTTTGAAGTGCAGGGGCAGAAGCGGGAAGCCGGTGCAGCGGGAGACCCGGGCGCGCAGACCTTCACCATGGAATGGGAGCTGGCGCATCTGGTGCCCAGCCGGCTGGGTCCGATGGAAATCGCCACCGGACGATACCAGCAGCAGCTGGTGTCGTATGCCGCCTTCGCGAACAGCCCGCTGGCGAGTCCATTCCTGGGATACTCAGGATCGGCCTCCGGCTTCGAGACCAGCGTCACCCTGCCGGACAAGAACCTCACGTTCACGTTTCGCCGGGGAACGGAGCGTCAGAATGCCACAGCGGGAAAATCGCATGCAACGCAGGTTGAGTTTTCATGGACGTGGTAGGAGCGAAGGGACGGCGTGAGGCTACACACCACGAATAGGCTAATCGTTCGTTCGAGCGTCTCTTCCTCAACTGTGCAAACTATTGCACAATTTCCCTTATAAACGCGTTTAGGTGCCATGCAGATATCTAGATGCCTCCGCGCTGTCGATTGCCTACAGAATCGCCTTTAAACGCAAATTCATGCCATCACTGCGCGGGCCGCTTCTATCAAAAAATGGGTCAGATCAGAAATCCGCCAAATATATGGCATTAAAGTGACACACAGCCCCTGGAATTCTCCCGATTTGGAACGTCCAGGACGAGAAGCCTCTGATCTTTACCGTTGGACATCAGGGGCCGAAGCCACACCAACCTGCTGGACCAACGGCCCACCTCGAGTCCATTCCCCGTACACCCACGGATTACCCCCGGTGCATTGTTCCCCCAACGCGGTTGCCGCACACTGGCCGCGTTGTTAAGCAATGACCCCTCGGCGGCGGCCGGAACAGTTGTAGCGGTGACGAAGACACGAGCCGCCCGGAGAGGGGTCAAGCAAAATCAGGCAGCTGCGTTCCTACACTGCCCAATCCGAGGCGAAAAGGAGCTCCATGAAAACGCAGTCCAGAAATTACCCTTCAAAGGCCCTGAGCCCGTTGTCGGTTCCGAGCCTGCTTCTGTATGCGCTGATGTTCATGCTGTTTGTACTCGCCGTGGTGACGCGGTCGGCGGCGCAGGACATCTACATGAGCAGCTTTAAGAGCGACGATGACACCCTGACCATCGGCAAGTACGCGCCCGACGGAACCGTAATCGATCCCCAGTTCGTTACCGAGCTGCGGTCGTACGTCCAGAGCATCTCGATCTACGAGAGCGCCTTGGTAGTTCCCAATGCGACCGACAATGTCTCCAATGCCGCGGTGCTGGAGTATGCCATCAATTCCGGAAACCCACTGAACTTCAACATCCCGGTGAAGTATCCCGTGAGTGCCGTGGTTGGCGGGAGCTACATGTTCGTGCTTTATGACTATCCCGTCCGGCTCGCCGAGTATACCTACAGCACCCAGAAAGTGAAGTATGCCGACCTGCTTCCGGCAGGAACGGTCACGGAAGCCTCGCAACTCGCGGCATGGACTGATGCCGCGGGCAACACCCATCTGTACATGACAATGACCTCCGATGCGACAGGGCAACCCTACACCGGCTTTATCCTGCATGCCGTGGTTGACAGCACCGGCGCGGTAGTAGGAAACCCCACTACCCTCGCCTCTGGACTCAACTACCCAACAGGAATTGCCGTCTCTGCCGACGGGCAGTATGTTTACGCAGTCGACTATCAGAGCGTCGTGCTGGACTTCAACGGCTACATCTCCAGGTACCGCACCGACACGGGCGCGCTGGTTTATAGGGCTTACGTTCTCACCGAGTCACCCTACGGCATCGCCACCAGCGGTGCGGCCGTGTTCGTGACGGGATACGGGAACGGCACGCTGGGCGAGTACTACGCCGCTACGGGTGCAGCGATCAACAATAACCTGATCCAGGGGGTGCCCCTTCCCACCTCGGTCGCGATTGCCGCGCCCGCCTGCATTGCGCCGCCCGCGAATCTGGCCGCCTGGTATACCTTCGACCAGACCGGCAGTTCGCAGAACGACCTGGCCGGACAGAACACAGCGACGGCGCACAATACAACCAGCATCGCCGGCGAAGTCGCCGGGGCGCTACAGTTCAACGGCACCAATGCCTACGTCGAGGCGCCGTCGGGGTCGCAAAACAATCTCGGCACCTCGGACTTCTCCCTCGATGCCTGGGTGAAGGTAGCGAAGACGGTGGATGAGAGCGACGTGAGGGTGATCCTCGACAAGCGCGACGCTTCCACTCACGGCTATCACTTCTTTCTCTATAACGGCAAAGTTGGAGTGCAGCTTGCCGACAGCCTCGGATACGCCAACTACATTTCCACTGCGGCCATGCCGGCTGACAATCAGTGGCACCTGGTAGCCGTCACCGTGAGCCGCAATTTGGCCAACGGCGGCACCTGGTATCTGGATGGAGCTCCAATCGGCAATTTCGATGCCACTGGTCACGCGGGTTCGCTCACCAACTCCGTGCCGCTGGACATCGGCACGCGAAGCGCGGCCCAAGGTGGAGGCAGCAACTTCAAAGGCGGCATCGACGAGGTAGAAATCTTCACCCGCGCACTCAGTGCCGGTGAGATCCTCTCGATCATGCAGGCTGGCCCTGCCGGCAAATGCAAGTGCGTGGCTCCGCCCAGCAACATGGTGGCGTGGTATGGCTTCGATCAGGCCGGCAGCACGCAGAACGATCTGTCGACTACCAACAACCCGGCAACCGCTTACAACACCACCAGCGTGATCGGCGAGGTCGCCGGTGCGTTGCAGTTCAATGGCGCCAGCTCCTACGTGGAGGCGCCCACTACTTCGGCGCTCGACCTGGGCACGAGTGATTTTTCCATCGACGCCTGGGTGAGGATCGCCAGTATCGACAACTACGATGTGAAGGTGGTGATGGACAAGCGCGACGCCAACTATCACGGCTATCACCTCTACCTGTACCAGGGCAGGATCGGTGTCCAGTTGGCTGACGGCACGTATCAAAACTACGGGACGGACTTCAACGTCACCGTACCCGCCGACAATCAGTGGCACCTGATCGCCGTGACCGTGGTGCGTAACAGCACGAACGGCGGCACGTTCTATCTGGATGGCGTCGCGGTCGGCAGCTTCGATCCCACTGGGCATCAGGGCTCGCTCAGCAGCGCCGTTCCACTCGACATCGGCGTACGCTCCCTGGCGCAGGGTGGCGGGGGCTATTTCAACGGCGGCATCGATGAGCTGGAGATCTTCAACCGCGCGCTGGACTCGGATGAGATTCTCGGGCTGCTGCAGGCCGGTCACGCCGGCAAGTGCAAGAAGTAGGCCGGTGGTGGGACCGAGTTGACGGGGAATCGGCCCCACCGCACTCGCAGATCAACCAATCTGCGCCACAAAGAAAGCGCTCCCGAACCGGGGAGCGCTTTTGGTTTTCAATTCGCAAGTGGCCTACACGAAATTTCCCGGCACCGGTTTGTTGGGATCGGCGTAGTCGTAGAAGCCCTTGCCGCTCTTGCGGCCATACCAGCCGGCCATCACCAGGCGCTTGAGCAGCGGCGGCGAGGCGAAGCGCCGCTCCTTGAACTCGTCGTACATCACGTGCGTGATGTAGTAGGTGGTGTCGAGCCCGACGAAATCCAGCAGCGTGAACGGTCCCATGGGATAGCCGCAGCCCAGCTTCATGGCTTCGTCGATGTCGGTGATGGAGCCGACGCCTTCTTCGTAGGCGCGGATCGCGTCGAGCAGGTAGGGCACCAGCAGGCGGTTCACGATGAAGCCGGTTTTGTCGCTGGTGCGCACCGGTACTTTGCCGAGCTTCTTGCCGAAGTCGACCGCCGCGTCGTACACCTCAGGCGCGGTGGCGATGGTCTTCACCACTTCCACCAGCTTCATCATCGGCACGGGATTGAAGAAGTGCAGGCCGATGAAGCGCTCGGGGCGCTTGGTCGCGGTCATCAGCTCGGTGACCGAGATGGACGAGGTATTGGTGGCGAAGATGGCTTCCTTCTTGACGATCGAATCGAGCTGCGCGTAGGTTTGCGCTTCTCGGTGACGTTCTCGATGATGGCCTCGATGACGATGTCGCAGTCGGCGAGGTCCTTCATGTTGGTGGTTCCTTTCAGGTGCGCCTGCGCCTGCGATTTCTGCTCGGCGGTGAGGCCACCCTTCTCGGGGCCGCGATCGACCAGGCGCGAGAGCGATTTGTCGATTCCGGCGAAACCTTTGTCGAGAAATTTCTGCTCCTGTTCGAGCACCACGACGTCGAAGCCCGCCGCGGCAGCAACCTGCGCAATGCCCGAACCCATCAACCCACAACCCAGTACGCCGACTTTCTTGATTTGCATGTGTGCGATTCGTCCTTTTATCTGAATGATCGTCGTGTGCGCCGCTGAAGCGGCTCAACCTGAAATAGGATTCTTATTCGGCACGAGTAAACTCGTGCCCTGATACGACCAAAGCCGCGCCGAACCATCTCACCGACGAACCGGCCAGTGCATGTACCATCTCGCCGAGAACGAAGCGTATGTTGCGAAGGCCACGTGCTTCAGCCCATCTGCTGCTTCGTATCAGGGCACGGCTTCAGCCGTGCCGCAATAGCCCATAATCATGTGGCTTTAGCCCCTGCCGCCTTTCGCTTCGCCAAATATGCAAAGCTATAAGGAAACTTCTCAGGCGAATCAACCAAACCACGTTTCACTGGATTTTGCGCAATGTACTCGCGATGCCGCAAAAAGCTCTCGCGATCATCCACTCGAACTTCCGAAAATCCCCGCTGCCAGACCTCGCCGTTATATCCATGCTCCTTCTTTAAACGATACGAGAACCCGCCCTTTATGAACTGAACCGCCTTCTCGACTGACATGTCGGCGCCGACTGTGATGAGCACATGGATATGATCGGGCATCACGACGAAATCGTGCACTTTGAACTTGCGCGCCTTGACATAGGATCGCAAGGCATCGATGAGTAGGCTTGCGTTGCGCTCGGATTGCAGCAGTGCTCGGCCCATGCTGGTCTTCGTCGTGACAAAGAAAGTGCGGGAAGGGCGGACGATACTTGTTGAACTGGAATTACGAACAGGTGCGGCCATGAGCAGGGGCTAAAGCCCAATTCATTCTACGTCGGGCGGCATGGCTAAAGCCATGCCCTGATACGAGGCGACTCAAGAAAAAGTTTCGCGCCGCCTGCTACAGAACCCGATCTCCTTGCTCTTTCATATTTATATGTTTCGATCGTGTGGCCATTCGCGCAGAGTATTTGCAGATTGCTGCACTCCGTCAAATACCTTTTATACTTCGGCAAACTCCTATTGTTCCCCTTCAGTTTCTGACTTCGGTCCCTATGGTGGAATTCCAAAACTCTCTTATCGTCGTTTCTGCAGATCGCGCGGCAGGCATACCCGAGTCTTCCAAACAGTTCCGCTATCAATTTGTCCACTTGGTTGCGGTGATCCGTCTTCATGCCCCTATCGGTTACTTCCCGCCTCGCTGATCCTGGTGT
The DNA here is from genome assembly GCA_963747045.1 of uncultured Acidobacteriaceae bacterium. Taxonomy (GTDB): domain Bacteria; phylum Acidobacteriota; class Terriglobia; order Terriglobales; family Acidobacteriaceae; genus Bog-257. Next base: position 58,189 of record CAVVDN010000007.1, read on the forward strand.
TCTGCATCGCGGCAATCTGCCACTTGCCCTCGACGTTCTCGGCGACGATCATCGGCCGCGCCTGTACTTCGTGCGGTGTGCCATCTTGCAAGAGCTGCAGAAACTGACGCAGAAAAACCAGTGCCACATCGGGACGAATAAATTTGATCTTCTCCACGCTGTAGCGCACCGTGCTGCCCTTGTAAATCGTGCCGAAGATCATGCGATGTCCGGCGCGAATCGTGTCCCGCCCGGAATAGTAGCCGCCGAGGATGTGAATGACATCGGCATCGTCGGCGAACAGCGCCGCAAAGGCGTTGCCATCGCCGGCATTCCACGCCGACTCCAGCTGATACACCATGGTGTGCAAGGCGCGTTCTTCGGTTCTCATGAATTCTTCCTGGCGTCGGCCGCGCGCCGCCGTAGCACATAACTCCAGCCGCCGATGACCGTCGCCGGAGCCAGGAATAACAGCGTGACTACCTGTGGCCATGCGACGCCTTTGCTGACCATCGCCACGATCGCCGACAGCGCCACCAGAGCGCCGACGATCCACGCGGCCACAAAATGCGGCCGCCCGCCAATGAGGCTGGCGAGAAAGCCCGCCAGCAGCGCAAACAGCATCCCGAGGATCACCGCTCCGGCCTGGAAAGCGATGCTGGCCGCCGCGTGCGGATCGGTGTTGGTGACCACGAAGACGCCGCGCCACGACAGCTCGAACAGCAGAAATCCGAGGACCGCGCCGCTGAACACGCGCATAAAATCGCCTTTCGCCATTCGCTCTTCGCCTTTCGACAGAGCGAGCTGCCCATCCAGCTAGCGTGAAGATCAAGGTTCTCGGCGCCTTAGCAATTCTGGCGAATAGCGAATGGCGAACAGCGAATCGCGGCCTTTCAGCTACCGCTGCAGATTCTCCACAATCACGGCGATGCCTTGCCCGCCGCCGATGCACGCGGTCGACAATCCGTACTTCGCCTTGCGCCGCCGCAGCTCGTACAGCAGCGTGATCAGCAGCCGCGAGCCGGTCGCGCCCAGCGGATGGCCCAGCGCGATCGCGCCGCCGTTCACGTTGAGCTTGTTCATATCCAGCCCCAGCTCTTTCACGACGGCCAGCGCCTGCGCGGCGAACGCCTCGTTCAGTTCGATCAGGTCGATGTCATCCAGCGTCAGCCCGGCCTTCTTCAGCGCGATGCGCGTCGCCGGAACCGGGCCGGAGCCCATGATCTTGGGATCGACGCCGGCGATGCCCCAGCTCACGATTCGTCCGAGAGGCTGGAGATTGCGCTTCTGCGCTTCGTCCAGTGGCATGACCACCATGGCTGCGCCGCCATCGACGATGCCGCTGGCGTTGCCGGCGGTCACCGTGCCGTTCTTGCCGAACGAGGGCTTCAGCTTGCTCAGGCTTTCTATCGTCGTCTCGGGACGCCGATGATCGTCCTCGGTGAACATCTCGCCCGTCGGCTCGCCGCGACGATTGCGCATCGCCACCGGCGTCAGCTCCTGACTGAGCCGGCACGCCTTGTACGCTTCGTCGGCCAGCTTCTGCGAGCGCAGCGCAAATTCGTCCTGCATGCTCGCGGGTGATGCCTTGCTGCTCGGCGTAGAGCTCGGCGGTGCTGGCCATGTACATGTTGCAGTAGCTGTCCATGAGCGCGACCATCAGCGAGTCCTCGAGCTTGCCTTCGCCGAGGCCGACGCCCCAGCGCATGCCGCGAATCACGTGCGGCGCTTGCGACATCGATTCCATGCCGCCGGCCAGCACGGTCTTGGCTTCGCCGAGCTGGATCATCTGCGCGGCGGTGACCACCGACTGCATGCCCGAGCCGCACAGGCGGTTCACGGTCAGCGCGGGCACTTCGATGGGCACGCCCGCTTTCAGCGCCACGTGACGCGCGCCGTAGATGGCGTCGCCCGAGGTCTGCTGGGCGTTGCCGAAGACGGCGTGGTCGATCTCGCCCGGCTCGACGCCGGAGCGCTTCATGGCTTCCACGGCCGCGATGGCGCCCAGTTCCTGGGCGGTGAAGTCCTTTAGTTTCCCGCAGTAGCGCCCCATAGGCGTGCGGGCGCCGTTGACGATTGCGATATCAGTTCCGTTTGGCATGTCTATATGGATGAGATTTCGAGGCTGAGGAAACTCCCCAGTCTAGCAGTGGGCGCAGCGAGCGGGCAATCTTCAGCATCTAAGTTCCCGGTGCGTTCGTCCCGTTCCGCATGACAGCGGGCGCGTCAGAGACTCACGATTCGCGCAACGGCGTGTGACTCCGGGGGTGGGCAGATGAGATCCACCGGCAGTGGTTTCGGCTTTGGCGGCTGCTCAATTGCGGCTGGCTTGATTGCATTCCTGGCCACGGGATGCGGCAGTGGCGGCGTCGGTAGCATGACGGGATCGTCGCTGATGGGCGGAACGCAGAGTTCCGGCGGAACGCAACAGGTCGCGCTGCAGCGATTGAGCACCGATCTCTACACCAATCCGCAAAGCCAGCACGCCACCGAGGTTGAGCCGGCGATGGCCGCCAATGTTTCAACCCTGGTGACCGCTTTCCAGGTCGGGCGAATGTTCACGGCCGGGTCTACCAATATCGGCTTTGCCACGTCGACCGACGCCGGCGCCACGTGGACGAACGGATTCCTCAGCGGCATCACGCAATTTGCCGGCGGAGGCTTCAACGCAGCCAGCGATCCCTCGATCGCCTTCGATCAGGCGCATACCACCTGGATCATTGCCTCGCTTGGGGTGGGCAGCAACACCGATACGGTGGTGGTCAGCCGCTCGACCGACGCGGAAACCTGGTCGGCGCCCATCACGGTTAGCTTCACGCCGGATGCGGACAAACCCTGGATCACGTGCGACAACAACCGCCTCAGCCCGTTCTTCGGATATTGCTATATCGAATGGGACGATCCCAGCCAGCCGGGCAACGGCTTTATCTGGATGAGCACCTCCGTCGATGGTGGCAACAGCTGGAGCGCAGCCATTAACACCGCAGACCGGCTCGCAGGGGTTGGCGGCCAGCCGGTGGTGAGCACTAACGGCGTGGTGGTGGTGCCCCTCCAGAGCTCCGATGGCACACGCATGCTGGCCTTCACCTCCGGCAATGGAGGCGATTCCTGGGGCCCGGCCGTGACGATCTCGAATATTACGGACCACCTGGTGGCCGGTGGGCTGCGAACCTCGCCCCTGCCTTCGGCAGCCGTCGACGCCGCGGGCCACGTGTACGTGGTGTGGCAGGATTGCCGGTTTCGCACCAACTGCGCGTCGAACGATATCGTGCTGACCACGAGCTTGGATGGAGTGCTCTGGACCGCGCCCGTGGCCGTGCCCATCGACGCGATCACGTTGACGACGGTCGACCACTTTCTTCCAGCGCTGGCTGCCAATCCAATTACCAGCGGCGCCGCAGCCCAGCTCGGCTTGACCTATTACTTCTATCCCAACGCGGCCTGTACCGCTTCGACCTGTCAGCTGGATGTGGGTTTCATCGCTTCCTCGGATGGCGGAAGCACCTGGGACACGGCGACCATGTTGGCCGGACCCATGTCGCTGGCGTGGCTGCCCAATACACAATCCGGCTTGATGGTGGGAGATTACGTCGCCACGACCTATTCCAACAGCCAGCCGCGGGCGGTCTTCGCGGTGGCACAGACCAAGACGAGCAGCGTGTTCGACGAAGCGATTTTCACGACCGTCAATCCGCTGCCGCAGACGCATAGAGCGGTACGCCGAGTGACGCCGGCCGAAGCCGCGGTCAATTTCCACTCCGACCATCCGCCGCGGCAGTTCTACGATCTGGAGCGTGAGCATCCGATTCCGCCGGGGAAGTAGGGGTCAGGAGTCAGGGATCAGGGGTTAGGGGTCAGGAGTCAGGGATCAGGGGTTAGGGATCAGGGGTTAGGGGTCAAGGGGTCAGTTAAACTCGGGCTTTAGCCTTTGCGCACAGGGGCTAAAGCCCATAACTTTGGGCGAGCCTTCCTCGGCACGACTGAAGTCGTGCCCTGATACGAACCATCCACCATCTACTATCCACCATCCACCATCACCGTCCACCATCCACCATCCACTACTACGCATTCTTCAGCGCTTGCACTGACCCGTGCTCCCTGGTCCCTGACCCCTGGCCTCTGATCTCTGACCTCCTGGTTCCTGACCACTGACCCCTGACTCTGCCCTTACTCATTCCGCAGCGCCTGCATCGGCTCGATCGAGGCGGCGCGGCGCGCGGGGACCATGCTCGCGATCAATCCCACGATCGCCAATCCCAGCGCAAGCAGAACGATTGCCGTCGCATCGCGGCCTCCCGCAACCGGAATCATGCTGGCCATCAGTCGCCGTGTCGCCGCGCTGCCGACCACACCAACCACCAGGCCCAGCCCGATCAGCAGCGCCGCGCGGCTCAGCACCAGCCGCAGGATCTCCGGCCTGGACGCCCCCAGCGCCATGCGCACGCCGATGTCGCGCGTCTGCAGGCTGACCTCCTGGCTGAGCACGCCGTAGATTCCGGTCAGCGCCAGCACCAGCGCAATCACGGCAAAGATGCTGAACAGCCAACCCAGCATGCGGCCGAAGACCAGCGCGTCGGCCAGCACGTCGTCCATGGTCTCCGGCGTCTGGAAGGGAACGGTGGGTCCGACTTCATGCAACGCTTGCCGCAGCGGTCCCACGATCGTGCTCGGCGGGACCGCAGTGCGCACAAACAGCGCCATCGGCGTAAGTGTGTCGGCGCTGTCCTTCAGCGGCACCTCGGACATCGGGTAGTCCACCTCGGCGAGATCCGTTCCAGTTACCGCCTGCCGCCCGTTACTCACGACCCCAATGATTGTCTGGTTCTTCGGGTCCTGCTTGATCTGCTTGCCGATCGGCTCCTCGCCGGGCAGGAAGGTATCCACAAACTTCTGGTTGACGATGACCACATCGGGGGCTCCGGGCTTATCGATCGCGGGATCGAACAGCCGCCCACGCAGCAAGTGCAGCCCCATGGCCTGGTACCAGCCCGACGAAACCATCCTCACCTCCGCCAGCCGCTCATGATTGGGCGGGTCCGGCGGCTTGCCGACCATCTCGATCCCGCTGTTCCATCCCCACTCGATGAGCGGAATCAGCCGGTTGTATCCCACCGCCTTCACGCCGGGAATCGCGCGCACTTTTTCCGCCAGCGGACGATACAGCGCGGCGTCGAGGTCCTTGCCGGCATAGTCGCCGGGCGAGACGTTGATCTCCAGCGTGAGCAGATGGTCGGTGGTATATCCGAAGTCGAGATGCTGCATCCGCCACAGCTGCATCAGCACCAGTCCCGTGCACACCAGCAGCATCAGTGACAGCGCCACCTCGATGACGACAAAAGCCGAGCGCAGGCGGTAATCTCCGCGCTCTGTTCCCGCATTCGCGCCGGACTTCAGCGACTGATTGGGGTCGGCCGATGACATCTTGCGCGCGGGAAGGATTCCGAAGATCAGGCTGGAGACCAGGGCGATGGCCAGAGCAGCAAAGAACACTGCGAGGTTGAGATGGATGTCGCCGCCGCGCTGGAACGACTTGCTGAGGAACTGTTCGAGACCGGCGGTGACCCCCCAGCCGATGACGAGTCCCACAATGGCGGATATCACGCCGAGCACGCAATTCTCCAGCAGGATTTGCCGCACGATGCGCCCGCGTCCGGCGCCCAGCGCGGTGCGGATGGCCATCTCGCGCTGCCGGCTCACGCCGCGCGCCAGCAGCATCACCGCAACATCAACGCAGGCGATCAGCAACACGAACGCCACACCGGCGGCCATAATCCACAGCGCCTGCCGCTGGTCGTTGCCGGTGACAAACATGGTCAGAGGCATCACGCGCGCCGTGCGCCCCTTGTCGGTATCGGGATGCGCCTGCCCGATGTTCGCCAGTACATGATTCATGTCCGCCTGCGCCTGGGGCACGGTAAGACCCGGCTTCAGGCGGCCGATGACGCGCATCCAGTGATCGCCGCGCGACGTGCGCAGCTCTTTGGGGAGACGCATCGGCGTATAGAGCAGGTTCGGCATGCTGATGGGGAAGCGGAAGCCTGCCGGCATCACGCCCACGATGGTGTAGGGAAATCCATCGACATGTATGGACTGGCCGATGGCGCCGGGGTTGCCGCCGAAGTTCTGCTGCCAGACCTCGTAGCTCAGCACCGCGACGCTGTTGCGCCCATCCTGCTCCTCGCCCGGCAAGAACGTCCGGCCCAGCAGAGGCTTCACCCCGAGCACGTCGAAGAAGTGATCGGTGACCGCGGTGTTATGCAGGTGGACGATCTGCGAGCCGGTATCGAGATTGACGCCGCCGAAGGAGGCGAAGCCCGCCAGCCACTCGAAGCTCTGGCTCTGCTCGCGCTCGTCGAGATAACCGGGCCACGATGACGGCTGGGTGTAGTCCGCCGCCGCGTGGGTCTCGACAAAGACGATGCGGTCGGGCTCAGGGTAGGGAAGCGGGCGCAGTACGGTCGAGTAGATGACGCTGAACATCGCGGTGGCCGCGCCGATGCCCAGCGCCAGCGTGAGCACGGCGACGGTGGTGAATCCCGGCGACTTGCGCAACTGACGCAGCGCAAAACGAAAATCCTGGCGGAAGGAATACATGCGCACACTCCGAGCTCAGAAGCTGGGGTGATAGACGGAAGGAAGAGCCTTCCGGTTCCATCAAAAAGGCGATTCACCACAGAGGCACAGAGGCACAGAGATTTCAAGGTTGATTCCTCTGTGTCTCTGTGCCTCTGTGGTGAAAAGATCTTTACTTCGCTACGGCTTCCGTCTGCGGCTTCCACCGCAGCACCTCAGCGGGTGATCTTCATCACCGAAGCGAAGAGCCGTGTAAAGAAGAATGGGTGGAGCACCGCTTCAGCGGTGCATTGAAAGCCAGTTCAGACTTCCGGCTTTAGCCGCTGAGGTAAACATGGGTGTCCCGTATCGCGGAGAAACCTCCTGCTCCACCTACTTCATCACCGCCAGCACATTCAATAAAGCCTACCTTCTGCAGTCGGAACGGATGGGCAAGCTGTTTTGCAAAACACTGTTCGAGTATCGCGATGCAGGCAACCTGAAGGTTCACGCATTTGTTGTAATGCCCAATCATATTCACCTGCTGATCACCGTTCCTGAAGGCATGACCCTGGAGAGAGTCATGCAACTGGTGAAAGGCGGCTTTTCTTTTCAGGCAGGCAAACTGTTTGGCATCGGCAATGCGATCTGGCAGAAGAGTTTTGTGGATCGGCGGGTTAGGGATGCGTCCGAATGCATCCGCTTCAAGAATTACATCCACCAGAATCCGGTTCGGGCGGGGCTAGTCGAGAGGGCTGAGGACTACGCCTGCTCCTCAGCTAACTGTCACTTCAAGCTGGACGAATTACCTCAGCGGCTAAAGCCGCCAATGTTTGAAGATGTCTTTATGCACTGCTGAAGCAGTGCTCCACCCAACGTAGTTCAGCACGAAGTAAAGGGAGCCTTTCTTCAGGTCTCTGCCCGAAACGGGCTGAGCATATGACTTGAGCTCGCGTGCTTCAAACTGCAAAAGGGTCATGGCAAATCCGAGATCCTAACTCCGTGCCCTCTGTGCCTCTGTGGTGAAAAGATTTTACTTCGCCACGGCTTCCGTCTGCGGCCGCCAGCGCAGCACCGGCTTGCGTGCGGCGCTCACTTCGTCCAGGCGCGAGATGCGGGTGTTGTGCGGCGCAGTTGCGATCAGCTCCGGATCCTGCTCCGCTTCTTCCGCGATCGACTTCATCGCGTCGATGAACAGGTCGAGCTCTTCCTTCGACTCGCTCTCGGTCGGCTCGATCATCAGCGCGCCGTGCACCACCAGCGGGAAGCTGACGGTGTAAGGATGGAAGCCGTAATCGATGAGCCGCTTGGCGATGTCGCCGGTCTTGATGCCCTTGCGGTTCTGCAGGCGATCGCTGAAGACGACCTCGTGCATGGTCGGCGTCGAGTACGGCAGATCGTAGATGCCTTCCAGCTTCTTGCGAATGTAGTTGGCGTTGAGCACGGCGTCTTCGGTGGTCTGCCGCAGGCCGTCGGGGCCGTTGGCCATGATGTAGGCCAGCGCGCGCACGTGCATGCCGAAGTTGCCGTAGAACATGCGCACCCGGCCGATCGACTTCGGGCGGTTGTAGTCGAAGCCGAGCGTGCCGTCGGGTTTCTCGATGACGACCGGCGCAGGCAGGAACGGCTCCAGAATCTTCTTGCACGCGACCGGGCCCGAGCCGGGACCGCCTCCGCCGTGCGGCGTGGAGAACGTCTTGTGCAGGTTCAGGTGCATCACGTCGGCGCCGAAATCGCCGGGGCGCACCTTGCCGACCAGCGCGTTCATGTTGGCGCCGTCCATGTACATCAGCGCGCCCTTGGCGTGCAGCACGTCGGCGATCTTGTGGATCTCCTGCTCGAAGACGCCGAGCGTGTTGGGATTGGTGAGCATCAGCGCGGCGACATCTTCGTTCACCTGCGCCTACCAGCGACGCAATGTCCACCATGCCGGCGGCGTTCGACTTCAGGTTCTCGACCGTGTAGCCGACCATCGCTGCGGTCGCGGGATTGGTGCCGTGCGCCGAGTCGGGGATGAGGATCTTCTTGCGCGGATTGCCCTGCGACTCGAGATACGCGCGCACCATCAGGATGCCGGTGAGCTCGCCATGCGCGCCGGCCGCGGGCTGCAGCGTGATGGCATCCATGCCGGTGATCTCGATGAGCTGCTCGCTGAGCATCTTCATGATGCGCAGCGCGCCCTGGCTGATGCGCTCCGGCTGATACGGATGCGCCTCGGCCAGTCCCATCAGCCGCGCGACGTACTCGTTCACGCGCGCGTTGTACTTCATGGTGCACGAGCCCAGCGGATACATGCCGTGATCGACCGCGTAGTTCCAGGTGGAGATGCGCGTGAAGTGGCGGATGATCTCGATCTCGCTGACCTCGGGCATCTCGCCCAGGTCTTCGCGCGCGTGGTCGCCGAGCAGTTCGGCGGGATCGACTTCCGGCACGTCGAGCGGCGGCAGCTTGTAGGCCTTCTTGCCGGGCGACGACTTCTCGAAGATCAGGCCTTCGTTCTGGCTGATGTGGGTGGTGGCTTTCTTGATCTTGTCGTTCGGGTTCACAGCGCCACCTCCTTCGCAGCCGCGTCAATCGAGGCTTTCGTCGTGGTCTCGGTGCAGCACCACAGCGCGGCGTTGCTCAGCTCGGGATAGAACTTCTTCAGCGGGAAGCCTCCGATGATTCGTTCGCGCTAGCAGCTTGTCGTTGATCGCGTAAGGATCGGTCCTGGTCTGGATGACAAACTCGTTGAAGCGCGGCGCGCCGTCGAAGAGCAGCGTCGCGCCGGCCTTCTTGAACTGCTCGGCGGCGTAGTGCGCCTTGGCGAGGTTCTGCTTCGCCAGCTCCTTCAGTCCTTCGCGGCCGTAGACGGCTCATGAAGATGCCGCACATCAGCGCGACCAGCGCCTGGTTGGTGCAGATGTTGGAGGTCGCCTTCTCGCGGCGGATGTGCTGCTCGCGCGTCGAGAGCGTGAGCACGAAGCCGCGCTTGCCGTTGCGGTCGCGCGTCTCGCCGACGAGGCGGCCAGGCATCTGGCGGACGAACTTCTCGCGCGTGGCGATCACGCCGCAGTAGGGGCCGCCGAATCCCAGCGGCACGCCGAACGACTGCGCTTCCATGCTGACGATGTCGGCCTCGGCCGGGGGCTTCACGATGCCGAGCGAAACCGCTTCGGCGATGGAGACGATCAGCAGCGCGCCTTTGCTGTGCACGATGTCGGCGATGGCGGCAACGTCTTCGATGGTGCCGAAGAAGTTGGGCGACTGGATGAGCACGCCGGCGGTCTCGTCGTCGAGCGCCATGTCGAGCGCGTCGAGATCGACGCGGCCGTTCTTCGCGTAGCCGAAGGTCGAGATCGGCATGCCCTGATAGCGCGCGTAGGTGGTGATGACCTCGCGGTACTCGGGATGCACCGTCGAGGCGACCGCGCACTTGGAGCGGCCGGTGACGCGCGCGGCCATCATCAGCGCCTCGGCTGCGCCGGTCGAGCCGTCGTACATCGAGGCGTTGGCGACGTCCATGCCGGTCAGCTCGCAGATCATCGTCTGGAATTCGAAGATGGATTGCAGCGTGCCCTGCGCGATCTCCGGCTGATAGGGCGTGTAGGCGGTGAAGAACTCGCCGCGCGAGATGAGCGAGTCGATCACGACCGGGCGGTAGTGCGAGTAGGCGCCGGCGCCGAGAAACGTGGCGTAGCCTTGCGCGTTCTTGGCGGCGCGCTCGCGGAAGAACTCCACGATCTCGCTTTCGGCGTATTGGCGCGGGATGTTGAGATCGCGGGTGAGGCGATACTCGGCCGGGATGGCGGCGAAGAGGTCGTCGATGGATTTGGCGCCGATCTCGCGCAGCATGAGGTCGCGGTCGGCGGGAGACTTAGGAAGATAGCGCATGGGTACCTGTGGCTTTTCTGGGCGAAAATTAGGAGTGCTTCGTATCAGGGCACGACTTCAGTCGTGCCGACACGCCTTAATTATCTTGTCATCCCGAGCGGGCTTCAGCCCGCGAGAGATCCTGCTGTTCGGAACTTTATATAGATAGCGCGCGAGCGATGCCGGATGCAGACCGGAGCGTCGTCCCTAAAGGGACTCTGATCATTTACTTGAACCGCACCCAGGACTGCGTCCTGGGCTAAGCTGACTCTGCGCCTTCCGGCGCTCCATGCCGAGTGCCGAGTGCTAGCTGCCGCTTCAGTGCCCGCCGCCCTCTTCGGCGATGAACTTCTCGTAGTCGGCAGCGGACAGCAAGCCTGCCGGCCTCGCCCGGATTCTTCAGCGTGACCTTGATCATCCAGGTCGAGTTGGCGTCTTTGTTCACCTGCTCGGGCGCGGTGTTCAGCGCCTCGTTGACTTCGGTGACCGTGCCGGAAACGGGCGCGAACAGGTCGCTGACGGCCTTCACCGACTCGACCGAGCCGAAGGTCTTGCCGGCGGCGATTTCGGTGCCCACCTTGGGCAGCTCGACGAAGACGATGTCGCCCAGCGAGTTTTGCGCGTAGTCGGTGATGCCGATGGTGCCGGTGTTGCCGTCGACCTTCAGCCACTCGTGTTCTTTGGTGTATTTGTAATCCGCGGGATAAGCCATTTTGATCTCTCCTGGCAGCCTTGACGCGGCGCGCTTCCAGGCGCGCCGCTCTAGCCTATATGAAATTTGTCATCCCGAGCGGAGCGTTCGCCTCTCAGGCGGACGTGCAGTCGAGGGACCTGCTTTTCGTTCGCGCCGAAACCCTGCCGTCCCTAAAGGGACTCGGCCCTGTTTTACCGCTTCTACCCAGCGCTTCCGCGCTCGGCTAATTACTTTCGCGCCTGCGGCGCTCTTACGGCTAAACCCTCTCCCAATTCGCAAAGGACAACTGGCTACTGACCACTGGCTACTGGCCACCGCTTTTTTTCGGCCGCTTGTAGAACGGCGTGGGCACGACCTTGCACTTTACCGGCGTCGCCCGGCATTGGACATTCACTTCGTTGCCGATCTCCGACTGCTCCACCGGCACATAGGCCAGCGCGATGTTCTTCTTCAGGAACGGCGCGTACGAGCCGCTGGTGACGTAGCCGATCTCCTTGCCGTCGAGGTCCATCACCTGATAGCCGTCGCGCGGGATGCCGCGATCGATCGACTCCAGGCCGACCAGCGTGCGCTTGATGCCAGCGGCTTTGGCCTTCTCCAGCGCGTCGCGGCCGATGAACTCGCCCTTCTCCATCTTGAGGAAGCGGTCGAGGCCGGCCTCCCAGACATTGATCTCGTCGGAAATCTCGTGCCCGTAGAGCGGCAGCTTGCCTTCCAGGCGCAGCGTGTTGCGCGCGCCCAGCCCGCAGGGCACGATGCCGAACTCCTTGCCCGCCTCCAGCACTTCGTTCCAGACGCGCGCGCTGGTGGCTTCGTCGGTGGGGACGTAGATCTCGAAGCCGTCTTCGGCGGTGTAGCCGGTGCGGGCGATCAGGGTGTTCTGCAGCCCGCAGACCGTGCCGTGGGTGAACCAGTAGAACTTGACCTTCGACAGGTCGGCGTCGGTCAGCTTCTGCAGCGTGTCGACGCCGCTTGCGGGCCCTGGATGGCGATCTGGGTGTAGTCGTCGCTCAGGTTCTCGACCTTCGCAGTCGAACTGGCGCGTGTTGTCGGTCACCCAGTTGACGTCCTTCTCGCGCGTGCCGGCGTTGATGACCAGCAGGTAATCTTCTTCGCCCAGGCGGTGCACGATGACGTCGTCGACGAAGGTTCCCTCGGGATAGAGCATGGCCGAGTAGTGGCACTGGCCGATGCCCATGCCCGCGGCGTCGTTCATGGTGATGTGCTGCACGGCTTCGAGCGCCTGCGGCCCGGAGATGCGGATGTCGCCCATGTGGCTGACGTCGAAGACGCCCACGCCGGTGCGCACGGCCAGGTGCTCCTTCATCAGGCCGCCGACGGCGGGATACTCGACCGGCATGTCCCAGCCGTTGAAATCGACCATCTTCGCGCCCATCTGGCGATGGACGGCGTTCAGGGCTGTCTTGCGGACCGGCGCGGCTACTGAGGTTTCGGAAGACAAATTGGGGTCCTTCGGCGCACAGAATGCGCGAATCAGGATGGTGTAACTAGGTACGGTAACACGCGCGATTTTTGGCGGTCAACGAGGGGCGTCACAGGGGCCTGCGACGTCCACGCCTACTTCTTCTTGAACCAGCCGGTGAACTTGCCAATGGCGGCCTTTGACTTGGTACCCGCGAGAAACTGGCGCGCCGTGCTCAGCTCCTTGGCGACGGTGGCATCGGTGGGCCGCGCCTGGCGCGCAGCTTCCATAATGCTCACCACGCGTTCGGCATCGGCCACCGCCGCCGGATAATTGCCCAGCTCCGAATTGATGTAGGCGCGCCGCTGCAGGATCAGGCACAGCCAGTTGAGCCGGCCGGTGGTGAGCAGCTCTTCCATCGGCGTGTTATTAAAGCTCATCTCCCACCTTCGGATGTACTCGCTGGCATCGTGCAGCTGCGCGGGCAACTCGTTCGGACTGTTGGTGCGGAAAAAATAAGACTGCAGCAGAGTGCCGCGGATGTTGATCAGAAATCCCACGTCCAGAAGCAGCGGGTCGGGAGACATCTTGGCCGCTTCCATTTTCTCGAGCACGGAAATGGCATAGTCAAAGTCGGGCTTGGCGGCGGCGGCTCCGTACTTGTCCGCATAGACCTTGGCCATACCGCGCGTCGCATAGGTATCGGCAAGCTTGTACTGCAACTCGTCAATCCATTGTTCCTTGCTTAGCTTTAGAGGCTTGTCGAGCCCCGTGAACTTATACATCGCGTCGTGTGACCACACGTGGTCGGCCTTGGCGAGCAGTTCCGTATAGGCCTGGATTGCCTGATCGAGAAAAGGAATGGCGGTGCCGCCGGTGAGCGGCAGCGCCCGGGCCTTCTCGTTGAAGGATTCGGCGCGCAATTCATCCAGACTCGGACCGGTGGCATTCGCATCGTCGTCGTCCTCCCGCTTCGCGGGTTCGGGGGCGGCAGGAACGTCCTTCGGTGCGAGTGATGGTGGCGCTTGATCTACCGGCTTGGGCGGCGGAGGCGGAGCTGGCGGAATGACCGTGTCAGCGCTAGTCGTACCGGAGGTGGCAGCGTCGCCTGCCGGATGCGCTTCACTGTGCGCTAACTTTGAATCCTCAGGCGGGACAACTGCAGCGCTCTTCTCGTCCGCCGTGGGGCGAACTTGCTCGCAGTACCAGGCCACCAGCCGCATCAGGTTCTCGAGCGAGGAGACAACGTCGTCCTGGGTGATGGCCTCGCCCGAGCCGTGTATGCCGACGTTGCCGAGCTCGCGCACGCTGTTGGCGTAGGCGACCATCGTCCGCGGCAGCTTGCCCGCCTTGGCCAACTGTTGGATCAGGTTCTCCAGCGGCTGGGTTCCGGCGGGGCGCGCGAACTCCCGCTTGTAGAGGTCGGCCAGGATGAAGTCGAGCACTTTGCGGGCGCGGCCCAGCGCCATCTCGGGATCGATATTACAGAGCGTGATGGCTTTCTTCACGCCGTCGCTGATCTCGATTGGGACGAGCAAGCTTCCCACCTGCTCGAGGCCGTACTCGATGCGTCGGATTCGTTGTTGCAGCTCGGAATTGGGAGGGGTCATAGACGAAGTCGCCCGAGGCGATGCGCAAGGCCGCGGCGAAAGTTTAGCATCTTGCCCTTAGCATTTTCCGCTATCCTGTCTGCTACCAAATTTCATCCACGACTTATGGCCATCAAGCGACACAGCTCCTTCGATCGCAAGTTCATTCCGCTCTCAACCCGCTTCGATCATGCGCTGCTGTTCGCGGCCCAGGTGCATCGCGATCAGGACCGCAAGAAGAGCGGAATTCCGTACCTCTCGCATCTTTTGGGCGTCGCGTCGATCGTGCTCGATTACGGCGGCGACGAGGAGATGGCCATCGCCGCGCTGCTGCACGACGCGGTCGAGGACCACGGCGGCCGTCCCATGTTGAAGATCATCGAGCAGATCTTCGGGCCACGCGTCGCGAAGATTGTCGATGGGTGCACCGATTCGTACGTCGAAGACCCGAAGAAGAAGGAGGCGTGGGAGAAGCGCAAGCTGCGCTACCTGCATCGCGTGCGCCACGAAGACGCGGAGACGCGCTTTGTCTCGGCCGCCGACAAGCTTTACAACGTGCGCGCCGTGCTGCGTGACCTGCGCTACGACGGAGACATCGCCTTCGCGCGCTTCTCGGCGCCGAAAGCCAAGACCTTGTGGTACTACCGTTCGCTGGTGCGCGAGTATCGTCTGGGCGGCGTGACCCATCGCCTCAAGCCGCTGATCGACGACCTCGACCGCGTGGTGACCGAGGTCGAACATCTGTCGGGAATCCTGGCCTCGCCGATTCGGCCTCCGCGGCGCGTGACGGCGAAGCTGAAAGCCAGGAAATAACTTCTTTTCACCACAGAGACACAGAGGCACAGAGTTTTTTGATCTCTTTTCCTCTTCAGGTTTTCCCCCGCGTGTTTACTCTGTGTCTCTGTGGTGGATTTTGTTTTTCACCGCAGCGCGGCGGAATTCAACTTCTCCGCCATCGGACTTTCCCACTCCGACGTGATCACCCAGCGGGATCCCAGCTGCGCGAATTCGAAATGGACCAGAGCGTTGCCGCGCGACTCGACCTCATGATTGGTGAGGTCCCAGCTCTTAACAGCAGTTGCATCAGCGTGGCTGCCGTCGAGTGTCAGGCCGATGTCGCTGAGTTCAAACCTGCGGACTTGGGTGTAGAGCTCAATCTGCTTTCGTTTTTCCGCGCGCAGCTGAAACGAAGAGACATTGCGCTGCTGCAGGTATCGCGCCAGCTGCGGCGCATAACACGACATTTGTCCTCGCAGGTCGCGCGCGCGAAACGACGCAACCCAGCGGTTCAGCACAGCGGCAATCTGCGCTCGGGCATTGACGCCCGCCGGCGCATCCGCGGCGGCGACCGGGGCGGCGACCGGAGAGAGCACGTGGGTCGAGGCCGGTTCGATGACATCGCCCTTTTCGACCCGGAGGGCATTCTCCTGCGACAGCCGAACAACATTGACAGGATCAAAGAGCGCCAGCTCGACGTTCCAGCCATAAGCCTGGCGGTCGATCACCAGCGGCGTGGTTGTGGTCAGCTGATAGCGCCCGGGCAGGACCCTCACCGTGATGTCGGACGTCAGAGAGAGCCGAAGTTCTTGCTGCAGGCCCGTGTGGTCGGCGGGCGCGAGCACGATGGTCGCCGGATGAGCGCTGGAAGGCGCACTCCAATTCAGCTGGATGCGGAGTTCGACGGTCGCGGCTTTCGTCGGATTTGCCTGGCCGAGCGCGCCAACGGCGCTGGTGAACATCAGGACAGAGAGCAGGGTGCACCAGCGTAGGTGGAGGGTGCTGCGCTGGCTGCCGAGGGTGCGCCGGCGGTGTGGCCGATTGCCCATACCACAGACCTGGGGACATCGGAGCCTAACTACCCGGGAGATGCCGGCATTGTGGCACTCTGCCGCGGAGATTTCAACTAGGAAGGGAAATGCGTCACCGGCTGAAGCCGGTTCGTCAACAGAGGGCGCGTCGGGCCGTGATCGATGTGCTCCGAAAGTGCGGCGGGTGGAGCGTCGATGAGAAACTCCCGGTTGCCTGCTTTGTATCAGGGCAACCATTTCGTTAAGCGCCGTAGGCGCGGCATAGGTTAGCCCAGCCGTTCACGGCTGGGTTAGCGTTCGATTTCGATCCCGAGTGCCGTAGGCACGACACTCTATCAAGCGCGGTTCGTGTTGGCGCCTTCCATGCGCCTCGTTAAATGCTCGGCGTTATTGAGCTGGCGGCGGAGTTGTCAGCGCTGATTGTCCCACGATCTGGTACTCGCGCTTTTTGTCTCGGGCGTCGATCACGTTAATCTTGTTGCCCTTCACCGCGTACCGTACGGCTTCGCCCGGCTGCATCTGCGGCTTGGTCTCTTTGTGGCGCGCGATGGAGTACGTGGTAGTGTCGGCCTGGAGCTGGTAGACGACCCAGTTCTTCGTCTTCTTGCCGTCGGCGTAGGTGCCGTTGTCCCACTTGACGATCTTGCCCTGGCTGTAGGTGTCACCCGCCCAGGAAAGAGCCGAGACCAGGAAGACGAGGAGCAACGTGAATGCGGTTCTCTTCATACATAGAGTTATAACGCACAACTCCGCTGCGGTGCAGGTGCGCCTCGTCGCTGCCGGGCGCGACCCTTGCGGAGGTGTGGGTGACGTCGACCTCGCTCAGGCGCAGCGCCAGGCACTTGGCTGCGCCGCCCGCCTTCAGGAACTCGCTCAACTCGACCTGCACCACGCGGAAGCCCAGCGCCGCGAGGCGGTCGCGCAGGTGGTTACTGATTTCGTTGAGCATGATGGTGCGCCCGACATTAATCGCGTTGCAGGCGAAGCGCAGGGCATCCGCCTTCGCCAATCGCAATGCGCTTCTCTTCCGAATAATGTGCTTCGATCCGCGACTGCGAGGCGGCGTCGAAGGCGCCGGGGAAGTACAGGAGGTATCCGCCGAACAGCGGGCAGAAGCAGGTGTCGAGATGATAGAAGCGGGGATCGACCAGCCGCAGCGAGATGACGTCGACGCCGAGGCTGTCGCCCAGATGACGATGACTGGCTTGCCGGGTTCGGATTCCGTGTCCGGCCCACAGACACGAGCCATCGACGGCGAACAGCGCGTCGCCTTCGCCTTCGAACGGCGTTGCGCGCGGAATCTCGCAGACGCCGAAGCCGCAGTCGTCGAACCAGCGGCGGAAGTGCGGCTCCTCGCCCTGACGCTCGGGATGCAAGAAGCTGCTGAGCGCCACGACTCCGCGATGCACCAGGCCGGCGTTGGCGGTGAACACCATGTCGGGCGAGCCGGCCTGCGGCTCGACCAGTTCCACCTGCGCGACTTCCGCCAGCGCGCAGTGCAACTGCTCCCACTGCACCGCGGCCTGCTTGCGGCAGGAGCGGTTGACGTTGCCTTCCATCCAGGGATTGATCACATAGTTCACGTCGTACAGATCGGGCGGGCACATCAGGAACGTCGGTTCGCTGATGGTGCGCCACCAGGGATCTTGCGAGAGAGGTACGGCGCTGAGGCCCATGGTTCGATCTCCGTGGGCCATAGTGTTGCGAGCGGCGGGGCCGCGTCCAATCAATAATTTCTATTCGAGGTATTCGGGGGTCAGGGGAGTGGATCGTGGATAGTAACTAGTTGATCGTGGATAGAAGGAGGCGTAGTGGACCGTGACTAGTTGATCGCGGATAGCAGAAGCGTAGCAGTCAATAGCTTCTAGGCAAACGACAACCGACAAAAGGCCCCTTACCCAAGCTTGCCTAACCCTGACCCCTGGCCCCTGACCACTGCCACTACCCGCGTCCGCTGCGGAACTGGATGATGTGGCGGCGATCGCGTTTCGACGGCCGACCTGGAGGCGCAGGAGTGAAGTCTCTCAACAACTTGTGCTCCGCGGCAGCTTTTATGCGGGCCTCGCGGCTGGCCTCGGTTTCTTCGTAGAGAGTATGCGCGACCGCGGCCGGTCCGCGAACCTCACTGAGCAACAGCACCTTCACCTCGAAGTCGCCGCCGTCGGTCGTGATTTGCAGCATATCGCCGATGCGCACCTCGCGCGCGGCTTTGGCGGGCTGGTGGTTGGATTGGACTCGGCCCAGTTCGCAGGCGCGCGCCGCCAGCGAGCGCGTCTTGAAGAAGCGCGCGGCCCACAGCCACTTATCGAGACGAGTGCCAGTCATAGGAACGTTATCCCTTGTCAGTTGTCGGTTGTCAGTGATCGATAGTATCCAGTAAACAATATCCACAAGCCGACTGCCGAGTGCCGACTGCCGACCGCTGACAACTGACACCCGACAACTGACACCCGACAACTTTTCATTCCTTCGGCTCCGGCTTCCACTCCGGCGGCGCAACGGTTATCTCGACCGGAGTCCACGGCTTTGCTTCGTGCAGTCGCTTGATCTCCAGCTGCAGACGCACTTCGCCCGCAGCCTTCGAGTTTTTCAGCTCTTCAAAGGCCCGGGAAGAGCGCAGCAGAAATCCCGCAGGACGGTCTGGCGGATAAAAGCCGACATTGCCGACAAGAATCTTCTGAGCTCCCGAGGCCGATTGATAAAAGAGATAGACGAACAACTGAAAGGCCGTATCGGCCGGGTTGGCGACTTTTGTGACCTTCAAGGCGAGCACCGGCGGCGCCGCGGCGACCGTTTGCGGATCGAGCGAAAACTCTCCCGCGGGATGAACATTGCTGAGCGTGATCGCCGTGGGCTGCTCCGGAGTGACGCGACTCGTGCCGCCTTGCGCGGCGCAGCTCCCGCTGCCAATGAGCAGCGCCGCCATCACGATAACGCTGACCGCGGGCCTCATGACTCCATTATCGGGCGAATCGGCTAGCGCTGCTCTCCGAAGCGCACCACCGACAAGTCCAGACGGTCGAGGTTGAGGCTTCCGGTTGACTCGCGGCGCGCGTAGGCCACAGGCACGAAACTGACGTTGACGTCCGCCGGCAGCGAGCCTGCCTGGTTCAGGTTCCGTAATGTGTTGGTTACATCCACCAGGTAACCCGTTCTCGGCCGCCCCGAGGGGCCGTTCTGGGGCGTGACGCCGTGGTTCTTCATGGCTGATTCATCGTAGAAGAAGCCGAAGCTGCCGGCGTAGTGCGGATCGTCAATCGAGGTTTGCGCCGAGGCGTCGGGTTTGTCGAGGAAGATGCGGACGTAGAAGTCGCGTTTCTCCGGTATGTCCACATTGGCGACGGTCAGCACGACACGAGTGTTGCCGCCTTGCAGCGCATTGGTAATGGCCGTGGACTCGGTTCTGATGGGAACATTGACTTGCTTGCCGACGGGCGCCGTCAGCGTTTGCTGCAGCGGGAAGCGCTGCACGAAATCAAGCCTCGAGGGAGCGCCGGTCTTCAGGAACTGCTCCAGCTCTTTGCCCTGAAGCTTCTTCTTTTGCCCCGGCTGCATTCCTCCGATGGTGCAAGGCTCGTACTGGTAGGTCAAAATCGGCAGCAGCACCGTAGTCGCCACGGAAATCGTCGTGGAGTTGCCGTTCTCGTCGACAAAATCGGTGAAGCTGTGATTCAGCCAGTCCGGATCGCTGGTGTTGGCGTTGCTGAGATCGAGGTTCCAGTGCGTCCACATGCAGTCGAGCATGCAGTGATGGGTCCAGAACACGGGATCGAGCGGGGAATGGAACTGCAGCATATCGCCGCCGACAAAGACGTGAATGTTGTCGTGGGGCGTGGCCTCCAGCATGCCTTCGGTGGCGGTTTCTCCGTTGGCGGGGAAATGGAGATTCTGTCCCGCCATCGGCTTGCTGCTGGCAAACAGCTCGAAGCTGGGCTCGTTCAGGATGTTATTCAGCACGGTGTCGCCGATGAACGAGGGGTCGGCCTTATCGCTTTGCGTGATGGCGCGGGTGGAATCAAGCAGCGAACTGCCGCTCTCCCAGAAGGGATCGGGCACGGCGGGATGCGTGTTCCAGTTCCAGTAAGGCAGCGCGAAGCTGTCATCCTTGGTTAGCTTGCGGCAGATGCGCTCGAAATAAAGCAGGTACGCGCGGTGCCAGGGAAGCCACAGCCAATTGCGATGCAGGCAGGCGTTGAAATGAATGTTGGCCTGGTTCTGCCAACTGCGCATGTCGCTCGATGGCAGCGCCTTCATCATGGTCACGGCTTTCTTGTAAGTGGCGATGACGGGATCAGAGGGGTTGGCGTCCCACAGTTTCTGAATATTCTTGCGCGTCGGCCGGTGCTGAATTTCCTGATTGATCTGCTGGATGCAGGACTCGCATCCGCCTGCCCACAGGGTGAGGCTGGCAGCGCCAAGCGCGCCTACCCCTTTGATAAATTCCCTGCGGGAGAACTGGGTCGGCTCTGCCATGATTGGCCTCCTGGTGCTGATTCGCGGCCAGAAAATGGATGGGAGCGCAGGTTGTTCGGCAAATTACACCCGATCGAACGCGAATGCAATGGCACAAAGGAGCAGAAATGCCTTGGCTTCGAGTCACGCCCCGCAAGTGAGTGGCGGGCCCGCGTGGAGCATCTCTCGGTCGCA
This sequence comes from uncultured Acidobacteriaceae bacterium, assembly GCA_963747045.1. Taxonomy (GTDB): domain Bacteria; phylum Acidobacteriota; class Terriglobia; order Terriglobales; family Acidobacteriaceae; genus Bog-257. Next base: position 78,733 of record CAVVDN010000007.1, read on the forward strand.
CTTTTCAATGCTTGCGCGCCGGCACCGCCGCAGGAAGCAGCAACAGGGCAGCCTGCTGTGGGTCGAATCGCGGCCGGGCGCCGATCATCCTTTCCATTTCCGTGATGCTGACGTAGCTACCGCCAATCTGGAAACCGCAAACCTGGGCATCTTCGCCGATCAGAAGTGGAGAAAAGCCGGGATGCTCTTCCACAAAGGGCACGAACATCTCGAGTTGGTGTGGTTGCATAAATTCGGACCGCTTCATGACGTCCTCCTTGAAAATGGGGGTCGGGGCATGTGCGTTGGGGACCCACTGCCTTCGCTGCTGGCCCCCAAGGCGTCTCGTGCTCCGTTCCATGGCGACACAATGCGCCCGATTCCTTCTGCTCTCAATGCACTGCCTGTGACCGCCCGATAATTTCCGGGTAATCCGCCTAAAGCGTTGGCTGGACTAGGGCTAGGGCGTCCGAATCGGTGAAGTGTGTAAGACAGCGCCGATCCGCAGGGCTGGCCTTTCTGACCGGGGGCGTGGTTGAGGGGTTTGCGATGGCTGGCGACGATAGCCCCCACATCCAGGCAACTTAATCTTCGTCAAACGTGCGACCGACAACTGACAACCGAGAACTGACAACTGCTCCCAGGTGTAAGATGGCGCGTTCGTCGGGAGGGCCTCGTGCTCGATCGTCGCCGATTTCTCACTGCGAGTGCGGGCTTCGCCGCCGCGCTTGCCTTTCGCAACGAACTCTTCGCGCAGCTGCAAAGTGTTCCCGCGTCGCTGCCCGATCCCAAGGCTTACGCCAACCACGAAGACGCCTACTGGGCCGAGCTGCGCAAGCAGTTCCTGATCCCGCCCGACGAAATCTACTTGAACAACGGCACCGTGGGCTCCAGTCCCGCGCCGGTGTTGCGCGCCGTCTTCGACGGTTACACCTCGACGGAGAAGCTGGACGAGACTGATCCCGAGGACTATCCCATCTGGGGCTACGGGCCGTGGAATGAGTTTCGCGATCCGCTGGCGTCGTTTGTCGGCTGCTCGCGCGACGAGATTGCGCTGCTACGCAACGCCACCGAGGCGAACAGCTACATCGCCAACGGGCTCGAGATGAAGCGGGGCGACGAAGTCCTGATGACCGACCAGGAGCATCCCGGCGGCGAGCAGCCGTGGCAGTTGAAGGCCAAGCGCTATGGCGTGGTGGTGAAGAAAATCACTCTGCCCAAGCCGGTGCAGGACGCGCCGCAGGTGCTCAACCTGTTCAACGACGCCATCACCCCACGGACGCGTGTCATCTTCTTCAGCCACATTACGACCGTGACCGGCGTGGTGCTGCCGGCGAAGGAAATCTGCGCGCTGGCGCGTTCGAAGAACATCCTGTCGGCGGTCGATGGCGCCCACGTGCCTGGCATGATGCGGCTCGACTTGCACGAGATCGGCTGCGACATGTACAGCTCCAGCCCGCACAAGTGGCTGCAAGCGCCCAAGGGCTCGGGATTCCTCTACGTGCGCAATGAAGTCATCGACTATCTGTGGAACACCATCGTGACCGAAGGCTGGAACGAAAAGAATATCCGCGCTGAGCGCTTCCAGCGCATCGGCTCGTCGAATGTGCCGTCGCTGCATGGGCTGCGGGCGGCGATTCAGTTGGCGAACGAGATTAGCATGGAGCGCATCGAGCAGCGCCATCGCGCGCTGTGCGACTACATGCTGGCGGAGATGATGAAGCGCGGCGCCGAATCGTGGACCTCGCCCGATCCCAAGCTGCGCTGCGCGATCGCGACGGTCAACGTGCCGCCCATCGAACGCATGAAGCTGGAAGACTGGATGTGGAAGGCGAAGAAGATCCGCATCCGCGGCGGCGATCCGTCAAAGCTGCGGCTCTCGACGCCGTACTACCTGTCGAAGCCGGACATCGATCGCTATCTGGACGCGTTTGACGAGTACAAGCGGGTCAAATCGTGAACAGGATTTCTTTTGTTGAGCTTCGTATCAGGACGCGACTAATGAGGCCGCTGAAAAACGGAGAGGCCCGGTCAGGGTAGTGCGGCGCTTCCGCGCTGCGTCCGACGGTAATTATTTGCTGGGCCTCTAGGCCCTGATGTACATGCCAGCAAAGCACGAACAGCCGCAATTCCTACGGACTCGAGCGAGGTACCTCAGCGGACTGTAAAGCCGGCTCTAAACCCGTGCCCGGTTGCGAAGCAATCGCGCGGCGGGCGGGTTCTGTACCGCTTGACGCTCGCTGTAAACTGGGGAACCGTTCGCCGATTCACGCCTATGCTGACTTTATTTTCGGACGTCGTCATCATCACTGTTACCGTCGCCGGTGCTTTGCTCATTGTGGCCGTCGTCAACCGGGTTTGGTCGTGGGAGAAGCGGCGAAGCCACAACGACCTGATTGGCTGGCAGCTCAGCATTCTGGGAACGACCTATGCGGTCATTCTGGGGTTCATGTTGTACACGGTTTGGACTAACTTTGGCGATGCCAGCCTGAACGTGGACCTCGAAGCCAACGCGCTGGTGAACCTGTACGAGCTGGCTAACGGCATTCCCGAACCGCAGCGCAGCGAACTCCAGTCGCTGGCGCACTCTTATGCCGACATCGCGATCCAAAAGGACTGGCCGCGTATGATCGTCGCGCAGCCGCCCGATGACACGCTGGATATCAATCTCAAAATGTGGCAGACGCTGATGTCCATCCGGTCGACGAATTCGGCCGAAATGACAGCAGAAGATCACGCCCTGTCCCAGCTGAGTGACTTGACGCAACACCGCAGGACGCGCGTCTTGCAGAACGCATCGCGCTTGCCTGGAGTGCTGTGGTGCGTGCTTATCATCGGCGGAGGGCTGACGATTACTTCCTCCTGCCTGTTCGGATCGGAGAGCGTGCGACTCCACGCCTTGCAGGTATTCGCCTTCTCGCTGCTGATTTCCTTCTGTCTGGTGGCGATCGCCGACATTAATCGGCCGTTTCAGGGAGACATTCACATCAGCGATTTGGCCTTTCGCCGGGCGCAGATCAACATGCAGGTTCACTGAGCTCATAACTGCAGCGATGGCGCAACGAGATCGGCACGCGGCGCGCGCGATCCTGCGCGATCTCGACTCTCTGCAGTAATTGACCTTCAGTTACTTTCGTGCTTTTCCGTAACAGTTCAATAGCCCCATTTCGTAATCCTCCGCCGATACTTAACCCAACCCTACAGTTCAACCTTGGTTCTGGCTTTGATCTTTGCGTCGGTGCTCTTGACGACCCTAGTACGCGAGCGCCGCGCAAGCACGGCCGGGCCAGGCTTGGGTTAACGCTTATGTGAAGGCGGCTTATATGACAAACTTACCAGCAAGTCAGAGCAGCGCGATAATGTCGGAGGTTCATCTCTTCAATTCTGATTGGCGCCCCGACGACGAATCCCAGGACGGCCCTAACCCATCGCGGCTTCGCTTTTTGCAGTTCCCTCCCGTAACGCTGCTTCTTCTGATCGCAATCATTTTCGTGACTTCCCAATTCGGCCTGGCACAGCATTGCCTGATCATTCCCAGCAACCCGGTCGCCGTGCCCGCCGGTGGCAGCTACAGCTTCAGCACTGTGAATTGCGGCACGGGACTGACCTGGTCGGTCTCCGGCGGAGGCACCATCAGCCAGAGTGGCACCTACACCGCGCCCATCAGCGTGCAGGCGCAAAACCAGAACCGCGGGTGCCAGGAACTGCCCAACAACGCTTCGTTCAATGTGCCGGTGAACACCCTGCCGGTCGATCAGCACAGCGCGCTATGGCTGGCGCGTGTGTCCGAAGACGGTACGCAGTACCCCGCGCCGGACCACAATCTGAAGGTGTATCCGGAATGGGTGACATTCTATTCCAACGTGGTGAACAGCAGCTCACAGCAGCAGCTCATGAACTTTATCTATCCCGTGGAATCGAACGGGTACGAGAACACTTATTTCCCCTTTCCCTCGCAGCGAACGGCGGTGATGGAGAGCGGCACCAACTTCGACCCCGGCGCCGGTTACGATCGTCATCTGTTCAGCACCAGCAGCGTCGATTGCTCGGAAAACGAGATTTATAACCCCTACTTCGACTTCGATACCGTGACCTTTACCCCCGGCAATCCGACCCAGGTGAGTTGGACGACCACGACGGTTTGGTCGATGCCGCAGCTCTATCCCGTGGTGATCGCCGGCGCGAGCGGAGCGTGGTCGGCCGCCGATGGCAATTGGCGCCTGACGCCGACGGGAAATAACACGGGTACATTGCCCTTCGATTCCTCACAGTGGGGCCCGGCGCCGAGCGGCACCAGCATGACCACCACGGGCAATAATTGTCCGCAGTGCAATGCCCAGGCCGGCCAGAAGTTCTCGCCGGCTTCGTATGCGCAGCTGGGTGGAGTTGATGCGGCGGGCATGCCGGTCAGCGCGGCCTCCGTAAAGATGGAAGAATGGTATGCGGCGACGCAAGCCGGGCGGCCAGACCTTGGCCATGCCATTCGTACGACCTTGTCGAATAGCTATCTTTCGTCGCGCGCCACCTGGCCTGCGACCCTGTACGCGCTGGGGGTAGGCGGAACGCTGACCCAGGTCACCCAGGCCAGCGACAGCAATCCCGCGATCCTGACCAGCTCGAATGACTTATCGCAAGGGACGCCGTGCGACAACTATATGTATTATTCGGGCTGCCAGTTCCACGTCCATATCTACAACATCATCAGCGGACCCTGGATGCAGTTGAACGGCGACTGGGTCGCCACCGCCATCGACAACACCCACTTCAGCGTTCCTATCGACTCCAGCGGCTTCGGGCAATTTCCCGGTGCTCTTTTCGTGTTTGACTTCATGCCTTACGGCGCGACCATCCGCCTGAAGTCTTCGGTCGACCTGAATGGCCTGTGCACCAGCACCGATCTCAGCAACTGGTGCCCCTATGCCAAGGTCTATTTGCGCACCCTGCAGAACTACGGCATGGTTGTGTCCGACGGCACCGTGCCCTCCGACAACTGGGACAACGGTGTCGTGACCAGCGAATTTCATCCCAACGTGCTGGTCGATGCCGCCTATCACGTCCGCACCTGGACGGGGCTGCAGCCGGTTGAGCCCTATCTGGAGGTAGTGGACCGCTCCTCGCAACAGGCCTATACGGATTTCGGCCGTTACCTGGCCAGCAACGTCAACCGCACGACGGTGACGGTTACCGGCTCGAGTGGCACCGCCTCGGACGATATTCTCCTGCAGGGCACCACCATCGGCACCGACCGCGAACGGCTGCTGGTGGCGGCCAACACCTCGTACCAGTTGAACGTCTGGGTCCGCGGCAACGTGAATACCGCACTCAGTTACTCCATCGACCAGGGAATCCCGGGTTCTTCGGTGTCCTCGTCGGGGGTGCTGACTATGCCAAGTTGCACGGCGAAACAACGTGGCATGGTTACGGTGACATCCTCAGCCGACTCCAACGCGCTGCCGCTTTACATTGAGGTGGGCTGCCTGCCCATCTCGGCTGACGGCGGCTATCGGCTCGCGCTGGGCAACTACAGCGGAGATTACGTCGACTCCAACAACTTCACCTGGTGGGGAAGCTGGGGCGCCAACCAATTCGACAATGCTTACGAGGCTCCCGGCGTCGCCTGGGATACCCAGACGGGGACCTGGCAGGGCAACGGGCCGTGCTCCAACGACACGTGGGGCGGAGCCGACAGCCAGCTCTACAGCCGCTCGACTTCGTTCGGGGGCGATACCAAGGTAGAAGTCGTTCTTCCCAACGGCACCTATAACGTGACCCTCTATGGCGAGCCTGGCTTCGCCGGCTTTAACTTCTCCAATAACACCTGCCCCACGACCGCGGGACAAAACGTCTACGACTGGATCATGCAAGGGCAGACAGTCGGGTCCTGGCTGGATGGTTTCGTGCTGGCCGGGAATCAGAACTGGGTCGGCTATACCCTCAACACGCAAGCGAGCGTCAGCGATAACGTGCTCGACACCATCGGCCGAATCCGTGTGCATGCCAACTACGGCATGTCGTGGAGCTCGATACTCATCAGCCCGAACAGCGCGCCTCCGCCGCTGACGATTACGACTACGTCGCTGCCGCGCGCGGTTTGGGTGGTGCCCTACCGGGCGACGCTGAACGCGGTCGGTGGCACGCCACCGTACACCTGGAGCCTTGTTTCCGGTGACGGCTTACTGCCGCCGGGCTATCACCTGAACGCCTCCACCGGCGTCATCTCGGGCAATACGCCCCTGGCCGGAAACTTCAACTTCACAGTGCAGGTGATGGACTCCATCCAGAACGTGGCTACGCAACCCCTTAGCCTCGAGGTCTGCCGACCGGGCCATTGCTGATACCGCGGGCGGTCCTAGGGGGACATCGCCTCGGCGGTGACAGGAGAGGGGCAACCAACCAGTTGCCCCCTTTCTTTTGCTAATTGCTAATCACGAGTGGCTGGCTGCTGCTTTACTTCGCTACCTGCCGATAGACGTCCAGCATTCTGCGGACGCTGACTTCCCACGAAAACCTGGCGGCCTGCTCCACGCCGCGCGCCTTCAGCTTTTCGCGCAACGGCTGGTCGAGCAGCACGCGATGCAGCGCGCGCATGATCTCGAAGACGTTCTCGGGATTCACCATCATCGCCGCGTTGCCCACAACCTCGGGCACCGACGAGGTGTTGCTGGTGACCACGGGCGTCGCCTGCGCCATCGCCTCCAGCGGCGGCAGCCCGAAACCCTCGTACAGCGAGGGGAAGACGAAGATCTTCGCCTGATCGTAGAAGATGCGCAGCACGTCGATGGGCACGAACCCCAGGAAGCGCACATCGTTCTGCACGCCGCCTTTTACGCAGGCGCGGCGCAGGTCGGGATGCTTCGACACTTCATCGCCGATGATGATGAGCTTCAGGTCTTCGAACTTGCCCTCCTTGTTGAGTTCGCTTTTAAGGGCGGCAAACGCTTCAATGATGCGCACCACGTTCTTGTGCGGGCTGATGCGTCCGGCGTACAGCAGAAACGGGCAGTTCACCTGGTAGCGTTCGGCGATGAACTGGCATTCGGCCTGGCTGGCGTGGCCCATGCGGAGGCGATCGTCGATGGCGTTGTAGATGACCTCGATCTTGTCCGCAGCGACGCCGAAGATGCGGACGGTGTCCGCCTTGGAGAAATTCGATACCGCAAAAATCCGCGCCGCGTGGTGCAGGACGCGCTTGGTGAACTGGAAGTGCAGATTGCGTTTCACCGTCGAGTGGCTGTTTACGCGGTACATGTGGTCCAGCAGATCATGCACGGTGACCACGTAAGGGCAGGGAATACCCTGCGGCTTCCAGAACAGGTGCGGCACATGCAGCAAATCGCAGCGATTGTCTTTCAGGATGCGATGCAGCTCGAGATAGCTGCTCAGCGAGAGCTCATTCGGCTGGCCGGGCACAATAACGAAGTTGGGCGGCAGCTCGCCGAGGTCGCCCAGCTTGCCGCGCGGGCCGATTTTGTCGGGATTGCCGATCAGGAGATATTCGTTGTCGTGATCGAGGCGCGCGAGCGTGCGGATGGCGTTGCGGGTGTACGTCCCCACGCCGAACTCGGTGATGCGGCGAATGTCGATGGCGACTCGCACGCACCAGTGTAAACCGCGGAGGATAGGGTGGGGCCATCACATCACGGGTTATCATCGATCTGAAATGCGGGAACACGCCACCAACATTGTGCGCGAGCTGCGCCGGCGCGGCTTTCAGGCGTACTTCGCCGGCGGCTGCGTGCGCGACACGCTGCTGGGAGTTGCTCCTGCCGATTACGACGTCGCTACTGACGCCACTCCGCCGGAGGTGATGCGCGTCTTCCCCGAGACGTACGCAGTAGGCGCGCAGTTCGGCGTGGTGCTGGTCCCGGCGCCGGACGACATGCCGCGTCCGCTCACTCCGTCGGAGCACCCGAACTACGTCGAGGTCGCGACCTTCCGCAACGATGGCGCCTACTCCGACGGCCGTCACCCCGATCAGGTGCGCTACTCCAAGAGCCCGCAGGAAGACGTGCAGCGTCGCGATTTCACCATCAACGGTTTGCTGATGGACCCGCTGGAAGGGGACCGCGTGCTCGACTTTGTCGGCGGACGCGACGACCTGCGTGCGGGAGTGATTCGCGCCATCGGCACGCCGCAACATCGTTTCGAAGAGGACAAGCTGCGCATGCTGCGGGCGGTGCGGTTTGCGGCGCGCTTCCAGTACGTCATCGAGCCGCAGACGTTCGCGGCCATTCGCGAGCTGGCGCCGTTCATTCATCAGGTGAGTCACGAGCGTGTGCGCGAGGAGCTGACCAAGATGCTCACCGAAGGCCACGCGCGCGCCGCCTTCGAGCTGCTGGAGGAAACCGGTCTACTGAAAGAAGTGCTGCCGGAGATCGACTCGCATGAAGGGCGTGGAGCAGCCGCCGCAGTTTCATCCCGAGGGCGACGTGTGGATCCACACGCTTCTGCTTCTGGAGAAGCTGCCGGCGGGATGCTCGCGCACGCTGGCATGGGGTTCGCTGCTGCACGATGTCGGCAAGCCGCCGACTTTTCGGGTCGCGCCCGATCGCATTCGCTTCGATGGTCACGTCGAAGTCGGGCGTGCGCATGGCGGAGGAGATTTGCCGCCGCCTGCATTTCTCCAACGACGACACCAAGCAGATCGCCGCGCTGGTTGCCAATCACATGCGCTTTGCCGATGTTGAGCGCATGAAGGAATCGACGCTCAAGCGCTTTATGCGCCTGCCCAGGTTCGACGAGCACCTCGCGCTGCATCGCCTCGATTGCCTGAGCAGCCACAGAAATCTCGGGCTGTACGACTTCGTTCGGCAGCGTCTGGCAGAGATGCCGGAGGAAGAGATGCGGCCGGCGCCGCTGCTCACGGGCACGGACCTGATTGAGATGGGATACAAACCCGGGCCGGATTTTCGCGACATCCTGTCGGCCGTCGAAGACGCGCAACTGGAAGGCACGCTGCACACGCGCGAGGAAGCGCTGTCGTTTGTGCTGAGCGAATTCCCGCTGACGGGTTAGGACATCTAGGAGCGCCGTAGGCGCGACATAGGTTAGCCCAGCGCTTCAGCGCTGGGTCAGCGTCCAATATGACTTCTGAGTCGCGTAGCGACGGCACGCGTGAGCACGCGGCTTAAGCCGCGTGCGTCCTATGTCGTCCCTACAGGACTCGAATACCATTTGCGAGCTTCCCCAGCGCTGAAGCGCTGGGCTACCTATGTCGCGCCTACGGCGCTCTGTATCTCGCCGATGAATCGAAATTGCCTCTTGATGCTCAGCTATTGGCGTTCGTGTCAGATCGACTGCACCGGTATCTGCAGCAAATCGTCAACCAATCCCACTTCCTTCGGCACGAACGGCTCGGCGTAGCGCACGCCCGCGAGCAGGCCGTAATAGCCTGCCATGGCGGCGATACGCTCGCGAATTTCCGCCTGGCGCGGAAACAGTCCGCTGCCGGCCTGCTGGTCTTCATACTGCGAGCGATAGGCCATCAGAGCCGCGAAGCGCGTTTCGAATTGCTCGGAGATGTCGACGACGAATGTCGGCCGCACGTCAGCATACAGGCTGGCGTAGATGATCTTGAAAGGCCGATGCGGCGGGGCGCCGAGATCGAGCTTGGTCAGTCCTGCGAGAAACGCCGCTTCGTAGCCGAGCGGCGAAGCGGTCGCGTGATCGGGATGCCGCGCCTGCCAGTAGGGAAGAATCAGCACGCGCGGGCGAAGCTGCGCGGATGACGCGCGCGACCTTCAGGCGGTTTTCGTAAGTGTTCTCGACGCGGCCGTCGGGGATGTCGAGCGCCTGTCGCCATCCGACCTTGAGGATGCGCGCCGCTTCGTCGGCTTCGCGCGCGCGATCTTCGACCGTGCCGCGCGTTCCCATCTCACCTTGCGTGAGATCGAGGATGGCGGTGCGATAGCCGCGCTCGGCCATCTTCAGCAGCGTGCCGCCGCAGGTCTGCTCGACGTCATCGCGATGCGCGGCGATGGCAAGAATGTCGGCTTGAAAGTTGTCGTCCATGAAGTATTGGTAGAGCGGGCCTTCAGGCTCGCCGTATGGCCTCTATGATGACCGGAGTCGGCTTCAGCCGACGCCAGGAGTGTCGCCGGCTGAAGCCGGCTCTCACACGGGATCGCAGCGGCGTGACGCGGCGCTGAGCGCCGTCTACCCGTTCCTCTCGAAGCACTGCATCTTCAAACTCACTTAATCCTCATCGCCACGGTCACGCCATCGCGCAGCGGAATGATCGTGGTGTACCAATCCGGCGACGAGTACAGCAGCCGATTCAACTCGACCACGCCTTCGGTTTGTGTTGTCGGGCGCGGGCTTGGGCAGATCGGGATTGCCCGCGGCGTAGGCCACGCGTCCGCTCCACAGCGTGTTGTCGGTGATGAACAGTCCGCCCTTGCGCACGCGCGCCGCGGCCATGTTGAAGACGCGCGGATAGTCGTGCTTGTCGACGTCGCAGAAGAGGATGTCGAACTGCTCCTTGCGCTCGGAGAGCAGTTCCAGCGCGTCGCCAATATGAACCTCGATGCGATCGGCCACGCCCGCCTGCTGGAAGTAGCCGCGCGCTTCGTCGGCGTTCTTGCGGCTGCCGTCGGTGTAGTGGACTTTGCCGCCCGGCGCCGACGGCCTTCGCCCACCAGATGGTGGAGTAGCCGATGGCCGAGCCCATCTCGAAGACCGTCTTCGCGTTGATCAGCCGCGCGTACTGATAGAGGAGCCGTGCCACCGCCGGCCCGACGATGGGGATGTCGCGCTCTTTCGCCTGGCGCTCCATCTCCTGCAACACCGGCGGTCGCGGCGGCAGCATGGCGTAGAGGTAGTTTTCGACGCGCGTATCAGTGAAGCTGATCATAAGTATCGGTAGATCGGCGCTTCAGCGTCGCATTCAGCAACCATAATCGAAGATGTGGCCGAGGATGCCAGCCTGAAGGCTGGCTCTGCCTACAAGGTCTGTCCCGGCTTCATCTCCACGATCTCCGGCCCGCCGGAGCCCAGCAGTTTCTTCAGCTCGCCCGGCCGGCCGGTCAGCATCGGAAACGTTCCGAAGTGCATCGGGATGACCGTCTTCGGCTGAAGCAGCTTGCAAGCGTACGCGGCTTCGCGCGGGCTCATGGTGAAGTGATCGCCGATGGGCAGCAGCGCGATCTCGGGCGCGTACAGTTCGCGAATGATCTGCATATCGCCGAAGACCGCGGTATCGCCGGCGTGATAGAGCTTGACTCCGCCCGGCAGCTCCAGCACATAGCCGCAAGCCTCGCCGCCGTAGACGATGCTGCCGTCGTCATCCTGAATGCCGCAGGAGTGCACGGCGTGCACCATGGTGATCTTGATTCCGGCGACCGTCTGCGTGCCGCCTTTGTTCATGGGCGCGATCTGCTTGGCGCCTTTCTTCTGCATCCAGATGCACAGCTCGAAGATGCCGACCACCACCGGATTGTGTTGCTTGGCGATCGTCACCGCGTCGCCGATATGGTCGCAGTGGCCGTGCGTGCAGATCAGCGCGTCGCATTTCTTCGCCTCTTTTTCGTTCTCGGGACACAGCGGATTGCTGAGCCAGGGATCGACGTACACAGCTGCGCCGTCTTTGGTCTCGATGCGGAAGGTGGCGTGGCCGAGCCACGTGAGCTGGTTGCCTTGCAAGTTCATCGCGTTCCTCGCAGGCAAGATTCTATTGGCCAGCACGAAGCGCATCGGCTCGCAACTTCGCGGGCCAGTCGGACTGCTATCATCTGGTGGCAGAGCCGATGTCCTCTCGCTCACCCACCACAGACCACTGGTTTCGCTCGACGCTCGACCTCGCTACCTGCTGGAGGTCGCCGATGCGGTCAACACCACGCTCGACCTGAACACCTTGCTGCAGCGTGTGGCGGAGATGCTGAAGCGCTTCATCGACTACGAAATCTTTGCCATCCTGCTGCTGAATGAGAAGACGCAGGAGCTGCGCATCCGCTTCCAGGTGGGGCATCCGCCGGAAGTCGCCGAGCGCATCCGCATCAAGGTCGGGCAGGGCGTGACCGGACAGAGCGGTGCAGACGCGCGAGCCGGTGCTGGTCAACGACGTCGCCGCCGAAGAGAACTTCATCAACTCCGCGCCCGGCGTGCGCTCGGAGCTGGCGGTGCCGCTCATCGCGAAGAACAAAGTCATCGGCGTGCATCGACGTCGAGGCCGACGCAGCCCGGCGCCTTCACCGAAGAGCACAAGCGCCTGCTGACGCTGTTTGCCTCGCGCATCGCCGTCGGCATCGAGAACGCGCGCCTCTACACGCGCGTCTCGCGGCAGGCGCGCCAGCTGACCCTGCTCACCGAGATCAGCCGCGAGCTCACGTCGATCCTGAACGTCGATCAACTGCTTGAAGCGCATTGCCGACCTGCTGACCCGCATCATCGACTACCAGATGTTCTCGATCCTGCTGCTCGATCCCGAGCGGCAGCGTCTGCAGCATCGCTTCTCGCTGCGCTTCAAGGAGAGCGTGCAGCTCAAGCACGAGATTCCGCTGGGCCGGGGGCTGGTCGGCTATGCCGCGCAGCACGGAGAGCCGGTGCTGGCGCCCGACGTGCAGCAAAGATCCGCGCTACATCGAGGCCAATCCCGAGACGCGGTCGGAGCTGGCGATTCCGCTGATCTACAAGGACAAGGTCATCGGCGTGCTCGACATCGAGCACACGCGGCGCAATTATTTCAACGAAGATCACGTGCGCATCATGACCACCATGGCGGCGCAGGTGGCCATCGCCATTGAGAACGCGACGCTGTACGAGCGCATTGCGCGGCAGGAGAAGCGGCTGGAGCAGGACCTGGCGCTGGCGCGCGAGCTGCAATTCCGGCTGCTGCCGCAGAAGCTGCCCGTGTTCAAGAACGCGGAGGTGGCGTCGCGCTTCGCTCCCGCGCGCCAGATCGGCGGCGACCTTTACGACTTCCTGAAGTACAGCGGCGCAGGGCGTGACCGGGATTGCGGTGGGCGACGTCAGCGGCAAGGGCGCGCCGGCGGCGATCTACGCGGCGCTGGTGAGCGGCATCGCGCGCTCGCACGCCATGGAAGAGCCGAGCGCGGCCGGCATGCTGGAGGCCATCAACCTGTCGCTGTCGGAGCGGCCCATCGACGGGCAATACGTCTCGATGATCTACGCCATCTGGGACGACAAGCAGCAGCACGCTGCAGCTCGCCAACTCCGGCTTGCCGCGGCCGATTCATTGCCGCGACGGCAAGGTCGAGGAGATTCAGGCGACAGGCCTGCCGATCGGGCTGTTCCCTAACGCGACGTATGAAGAGCTGACCCTGCGCGCCGGCGCGGGCGATGTCTTCCTGTTCTTCAGCGACGGCATACTGGACGCGACCAGCTCCAAGGGTGAGATGTTCGGCACGGCATCGGCTGCAGGAGATTGTGCGAGCGCAACGCCAGCTGCAGCGCCGAGGAGTTCGTGGACGCGATCTTCACCGCCGTGTCGAGCCACGCCGAAGGGGTCGAGGCATTCGACGATCAGACGATCGTCGCGCTCAAGGTGAAAGGGGCCTTCCGGCAAGAAGTGAAAGCCTCTCAGCTTCCAGCGCGCCCGCCCGGGTTTCACCTATGTCCCGGCAGGCGCTCTGCTGCGCAGCTCCGAATACGAGCTGCATGCTGAATCGGTTTCCTTGTCAGCGGTTGGCGCGAGCGCTTCGGCACGCCGCTGTATGTGTACTCGGCGGCGACGATTCGCGAGCGCTATCGGACGTTCGACCAGGCTTTTGCGGGCAGATTCAGCACACCATCTGCTATTCGGTGAAGGCGAACTCGAATCTCTCGATTCTGCGGATGCTGGCCAGGCTGGGCGCGGGATTCGACATCGTGTCGGGCGGCGAGCTGCAGCGCGTGCAGGCGGCCGACAAGAAAGCGCCGGCAAGGTTGTCTTCTCCGGCGTCGGCAAGCAGGCCGAGGAGATCGACCTTGCGCTGCGCGCCGGGGATTCTGCTGTTCAATGTGGAAAGCGCGAGCGAATTGGAGTTGCTGGCCGCGCGCGCGGCGCATCTGCGCAAGAGGCGCAATTTCGCGGTGCGCGTGAATCCCGACGTCGCCGCCAATACGCATCCCTACATCTCCACTGGCTTGCACGAGCACAAGTTCGGCGTGCCGTGGCGCGATGCCGCCGAACTTTATCGCCAGGAGCGGCGAAGAAGTATCTGCGCGCGGCGGGCGTGAGCGTGCATATCGGATCGCAGATCGCCGACATTGACGCCTTCGGCGAGGCCATGCAACGCGTGGCCGTGCTGGTGCGGTCGCTGCGCGCCGAGGGCCACGACATTCGCTACGTCGATGCCGGCGGCGGGCTGGCCATTCCTTATGGAACGATGCGGAAGAGGACTTTGCGGCCCAGACCCAGCGCTATGCCACGGCCGTAATGCAGCCGCTGCGGGGGCTGCAGGTGCATCTGCTGCTCGAGCCGGGCCGGGCGATCGTCGGCCCTGCCGGCGTGCTGCTGACGCGCGTGCTCTATCGCAAACGGAATGACGGCAAGCAATTCGTGGTGGTCGATGCGGCGATGAACGACCTGATTCGTCCGTCACTGTACAACGCGTATCACGAGATTGTGCCCGCGATCATGCGCGCGAACGGGAAGACGGAGACGGTGGACATCGTCGGCCCGGTGTGCGAGAGCGGCGACTTCTTCGCCCGCGGCCGCGAGATCGGCCATGTGGAGGAGGGCGATCTGCTGGCGATTCTCGATGCGGGCGCATATGGCATGTCGCTGGCTTCGAACTACAACACGCGTCCGCGCCCGGCGGAAGTGCTGGTCGAGGGCAATCGCGCCCGGCTGATTCGCAGGCGGGAATCGATTGACGATTTGCTGGCGGCGGAGAGGGTGTGACGGGTTGGCCATAGGCTTGTGCTGAGGAGGACTGGGTAAACCGGGCCTGCGGGGCGAGCCTGGTCGAGCAGGCCTTCAGGCCTGCGTCCAACGTGCTTTTTTCATGGGTGAGTCGGCTTTCAGCCGAGGGCAGAGTGCCGCCGGCTGAAGCCGGCTCAGGAAATCAAATGTCCATGTACGCGGCGCTAAAGCGCCGCTCTACCCGCACCCGCCGCAAGAGCGCAGCTCTACCCGGATCCGCTGCTAAAACGTCGCTCTGCCTGACCAACTCCAGCCGCATTTTGATGAAGCCGAAGGCGTACGGAGGCGCCGAACGATACATCGAACTGTAACCTCGCGATGCTATCCTAGCCATTCGTTTTTGCGGAGCACGGATTGACCGAACGCAATTTCAACATCGGCATCGTGCAGATGTCGTGCACGCCGGAGCCGGACGAGAATCTCGAACGCGCCATTGCGCACATCCGCACTGCGGCGCAGAAGGGCGCCGAGCTCATCTGCCTGCCCGAGCTTTTCCAGACGCAATATTTCTGCCAGCGCGAAGACGTGGCGCTGTTTGATTTGGCCGAGTCGATTCCCGGGCCGGCAACCAAGCGGCTGGGCGATGTGGCGCGCGAGCTGAAGGTCACGATTATCGCGTCGCTGTTTGAGCGGCGCGCGGCCGGCATTTATCACAACACCGCGGCCATCATCGACACGGGCGGCAAGCTGGCGGGCATCTATCGCAAGATGCATATCCCCGACGACCCGCTCTATTACGAGAAGTTTTATTTCACGCCCGGCGATCTCGGGTTCAAGGCGTTCGAGACGGAGTTTGGGAAGTTCGGCACGCTGGTGTGCTGGGACCAGTGGTATCCCGAGGGCGCGCGCCTGACCGCGCTGCAAGGGGCGAACGTGCTCTTCTATCCGACGGCGATTGGCTGGCATCCCGACGAGAAGGCGCAGTACGGCGAAGCGCAGTACGACGCGTGGCGGACGATTCAGCGCGCCCATGCCATCGCCAACGGTGTGTACGTGGCCGTGCCCAATCGGGTTGGCTTTGAGACCGGCAACATTCGCGGCAAGGAAGCGACGGGCAAGGGCCTGGAGTTTTGGGGCGGCTCGTTCATTGCCGATCCTTTCGGGCAGGTCGTCGCGCAGGCGTCGCACGATAAGGAAGAGATATTGGTCGCAGAGGTCGACTTGCGGCGCATGGAAGATGTGCGGCGCAACTGGCCCTTCTGGCGCGACCGGCGGGTGGACGCCTATGCGCCGATTACGCAGCGATTCATGCTGTAGTGTTGGAACTTACGAAGAGGGTGCCGCACGCCCTGAGGAGACTGCTCAAAAAGTCGGGATTCGCTTGCTTCGTATCAGGGCACGAGTTTACTCGTGCTGGACTAGCCCCTTTTAATCTCGGAAGCCGGTCTTCAGCCGGCGACACACGCGTATGACGTCGGCTGAAGCCGACTAAGAAAATTAGGTGAGCCGTTTTCGGCACGACTCAAGTCGTGCCCTGATACGAAGCACTACAACACCGACCTTCAGCAGCCGGTAAAGGCGTGCTCCACTGGGATTGAGCTGTGGCAAAGATTCCCGTTCAACTCGCGCAATCCCCGGCCGCGCTCGGCTATCGCATGCCGGCGGAGTGGGAGCCGCATGAGGCCACGTGGATCGCGTGGCCGCACAATCGCTCCGACTGGCCGGGAAAGTTCGAATCCATTCCCTGGATCTACGCCGAGATCGTTCGCCATCTCGCGCGCGTTGAGCGAGTTGAGATTCTGGTGAACGACGAAGCGGCCGAGGCGAAAGCTCGGCAGGTGCTGGTCCGCTCGCATGTGCTGCCGGAAAGGGCCGCTGAACCGCGGTCCCGCTCCAGCCAACAGAAGGCTAGAACGGGGCAGCGAGCAAAGACGATGGGCAACATCCGTTTTTGGCAGATTCCAACCAATCGCGCGTGGACGCGCGACTACGGGCCGATCTTTGTGCGCCGCGACTCGCGGAAGGGCGATCTTCCCGCCGTCGCCGCGACCGCATGGCGCTTCAACGCATGGGCCAAGTACAGCGACTGGAAGCTGGACGCGCCTGCCGGCGCCGAGATCGCGAAGCGTCTGCGCCTGCCGGTGTGGCAGCCCGAACTGCGCCTGAACAACGAGCAGCACCACCGCATCGTGCTGGAGGGCGGCAGTATCGACGTCAACGGACGCGGGACACTCATCACCACGGAAGAGTGCCTGCTCAGCGACGTGCAGCAGCGCAATCCCGGAGTGGCCCGAGAGCATCTGGAAGAGCTCTTTGCCGACTATCTTGGCATCGAGAAGGTCATCTGGCTGGAGCGCGGTATCGCTGGCGACGACACGCACGGTCACGTCGACGACATCGCGCGCTTTGTCGGGCCGCGAGCGGTGGTCACGGCCTACGAGCCCGATCCCGACGACCCCAACCACGAGCCGCTGCGCGACAATTTCCGCTGGCTCAAGAAGAGCAGCGACCAATCGGGCAAGCCGCTGAAGGTCATCAAGCTGCCCATGCCCAAGCCGGTGTACTTTGAAGGCCAGCGTCTGCCCGCCAGCTACGCGAATTTCTACATCGCGAACAAGCTGGTGCTGGTTCCCATCTTTGGGGACGCCAATGATCGTCACGCCCTCGACATTCTCGCCGAGCAGTTTGACGATCGCGAAGTCGTCGGAGTTTATTGCCGCGACTTCATCTGGGGCCTGGGCGCGCTGCATTGCATGACGCAGCAACAACCGGCGTGAAGCGGTTGTCCGTTGTCCGTTGTCAGCAAAGCTTGTCCTACGCACCAAGAATTAGAGTTGTACCCCATCAGACATTCAGAACACCGAGAACCGACAACTGACAACTGCTACAATAATGGTTCCGCGAACAACCTGCGGCGATGCGCCCTCTAGACTGGACCCCTATTCTTGGCACCGCAAACGACTGAACCTCGAACGATTACATACGCCGATTCCGGCGTTGACATTGAGCGCGCCAATCGTACCAAGCAGCGCATCAAGTATCTCGCGCACAAAACCTTTAATCGCGGCGTGCTGAGCGAAATCGGCGGCTTCGGCGGACTGTTCGCCATCGACAAGAAGAAATTCGTCGACCCGGTTCTGGTGTCGAGCGTGGACGGCGTGGGCACCAAGCTGAAGATCGCCTTCGAGATGAACCTGCACCACACCATCGGCGCCGACCTGGTGAACCACTGCGTCAACGACATCGCGGTGCAGGGCGCAACGCCGATGTTCTTCATGGACTACTTCGCCACCGGCAAGCTGCAGGCCGACGTCGCCGAAAAAGTCGTCGCCGGCATCGCCGATGCCTGCAAGCACAACGGCTGCGCGCTCATCGGCGGCGAGACCGCGGAGATGCCCGGCTTCTACGCCGATGGCGAGTACGATCTGGCGGGCTTCATCGTGGGCGTAGTCGACCGCGAGAAGATCATCACCGGCAAGACGGTGGAAGCAGGCGACGTGCTGGTTGGGCTGGCGTCAAGCGGCTTGCATACCAACGGCTACTCGCTGGCGCGCAAGCTTTTCTTCGAGACCGCGCGCTACACGCCCGAGTCCTACGTCAGCGAGATCAAGGGCAAGGTCGGCACCGAGCTGATGAAGACGCATCGCAGCTACTGGCCCATCGTGCGGCGCATGGTCGATGCTGACGCCGTCTCCGCAATGGCGCACATTACCGGCGGCGGCATCACGGAAAACCTGCCGCGTGTGCTGCCGAAGGGCGTCGGCGCGATTGTCGAGATGCATTCCTGGCCTGTGCCGCCCATCTTCGAGCATATGCAGAAAATCGGCAACGTGCCGCAGGACGAGATGCTGCGGACGTTCAACATGGGCATTGGCATGATCCTGGTGGTGCCGGCGAAGAAGTTCAAGAAGGTGCAGAGCATCCTCGATCGCTGCGGCGAGAAGGCCTATACCATCGGTCGCGTGGTGAAGGGCGAGCGCCGGGTGACGTACCAGTAGATCCGCAATTTGATGCCGCTATGGCGCCGCGCTTTCCTTGTCCTGCGGTTCAACCAGGGTCAATTGCAGCGACTGCCGGTCTCCTTCATGCAATGTGATCGTCTGCGCCTCCGCGGAAGCCGTGGGAACGCCGGCCTCAACACTCAATTTAGCGGTGACGCGATACTTTCCCGGCGCCAGATCCGGGACGGAAAAATGGCCGTTCTGATCGGTGGTTGTTCCGCGGCCACGTGATTCGTTGTAGGGTATTTCCGGATCGGGGTGGACGCGGACGTGTACCCCTACGGCGGGCTTGTCGCCTTGTGTGACGGAGCCCTCGAGCTGTGCTGTTGCCGAGCTCATCACGATGTCAAGCCTTGCGTCCGTGCCTCCGGCCTCGATCTGCACGCCTTTGTCCAGCGCATCGTCAGGACCGAAGCGAGCTGATTTCACATACCAGCCCGGCTCGGGTGCGTTGACATGAAGCGCGTAGCTGCCATCCGGTACATCCAGAATTTCGAACGAGCCGTCTTTCTCGGAGTGTGCCATCCCGCCGAAGTCATTGCTGTCGTCGATCGGCTCCAGCCAAAGGGACACGCGACCCAGGTTGGGAGGCTTGCCGGAGCTTGCGAAGGCTACGTGGCCGGCGATCTTGTTGCCCGTTCCCAACGCCAGCACCAGCGAGCTCAGCTTGCGCTCGCCGACGTCGATCTTCTGTCGCGCATGCCAAATCTTCCCCTCGTCATATTCACTCGCGACGATAGTGTAGCTGCCCGGTGGAACGTTCTTCAGCGAGAACTCGCCCTTGCCGTCGACAGCAACCTGGAAGTCCAGGTATCCGCTGTCTTCACTTCCTGAGCTATCGAGGCGAACGGAAGCGCTGGATGGCGCTTTGCCGTCCGGCCCGATCACCTTGCCGGCAACTTCGACACTGGGCACGCGGCGCATGTTGAAGTCGGCTTGTATCTCGTCACCCCCGCCCACGACAACCGCCAGTGCCTGGGCGGCGTTCAGCACTCCCGGGTAATACAGCGGCGCGTATTCGCTGCCCAGCTCCCGCTGTAGCTGATAGTCTTTCCACCCGCCGCCGAGGAAGAACATGGATCCGGCCGACTCGGACGCTTTGACGTAGTACTGGCCCGGTTTAAGGCCGTAGACCCGATACTCACCGCGGTCGTCCGTTACGGTTTCGCTGGCGGCGACGAGGTGCTCTTTCCGCGACCGGCGACCGCCCTCATCCTCGATCTCTTCGGCGGTCGGCCTTCGCAGCGCCGAAACCCTGACTTTCGGCAAGGGCTCGCCGTTTTCATCCACGATGCGCCCGGTGATAACGCCCGCGCGGATCATGCGGAACAGCACGTCCGCGATCTCCTGGCCCGGCTGCAGCGATAGCACAGCGCCTTCACCGGCGCTTTTGGCTTGATACTGTTGATCGACATAACCGACGTGCATTGCGAAGAAGGTATAGCGGCCGGCAATCACGTTCTTGATTTCGAAGTGGCCGTCAATATCGGTGGTCGTGGCAAAGATCTGCGGATGGTCTTTGGCGCTCTCCTGGATGAGTGCCACGTGGCCCGACTTGAGGGGAGCGCCATCAACGGCGGAGACCACGCGGCCGGAGACGTGACAGGGAGCTGTCTTCTGGGGAAGGTTGTCCTGTTGCGGGGTGGCGCCGAGCAGGACCGGAAGCAGGATCAGCGCGGCAAACAAGGTTCGCATGACAAGGCCCCGTGTCAGCCAATGCGCAGAATAACATGCAAGGTTTGCCGAGTGCATCGGCGGTTTAGAAGGCGCATAATTGTCATTGCGAGGTCGCTATGCCGGGTTGGCTGGTCATCGTTCTCCTACTCGCCGCTTACGTCGTGCTGACGAAGTGGGTGCTGCCGAAGTTTGGATTTTCCACTTGAGCGAGGCGCGCGGGCCCGGTCGGGTCCAAGACAAACCAGACGTCCTGTGAATTGCCTGCCTCGAAAGAGCAATCGCATGAAAGCGTGCGCTAAGCCGCACGTCATCTTCGGCGCCCTGATGATCGGCGTGGCCGTCATTGCTTTCGCGCCGAGCTTCGGTTCTGCACAATCGGATCTTCCGCCCGGCAGCCCGCAGCTTCTCAATCCGGAAGATTTGGTCACGCTTCTGCAAGCGCCGCAAGGCGAACGGCCGCTCATTCTGAATGTCGGGCCTTCACTGCTCTATATGCAGGCGCACATTCCCGGCGCCGAGTACATTGGCGCGGCGTCGAGTCCGCAGGGGATGCAGGCGCTGCGCACACGCGTGAAGCCGTTGGCGAAGAACACGTCGATCGTGCTCTATTGCGGATGCTGTCCATGGAGCCATTGCCCCAACGTGCGTCCTGCCTATAACCAGTTGCACAAAGCCGGGTTCAGCAACGTGAAGGTCCTCTACATCGCCGACAACTTAGGAACGGACTGGGTGGACAAGGGCTATCCCACGATCAAAGGGCAGTAGCCGGTTGTGTCGTGGGCTCAGTTGAAACTACTGCTGCGGGGCCGCTCTTTGCAGCACGTCTGTCGCCGGGCGGAAGCCGGCTCGCAATTTCAGAAGCAATTGCCTAACGCTGGCCTGAAGGCCAGCACTACCCGAACAGCCTATCGCACGTGCGCTTTATACAGCAGGTAGCTGAAGCTCTCGCGCAGTGCCGCGAAGAACTTTCCCAGCGTCGTCTTCGGGATCGATCCCGGCCGCGGCGAAATGTAGACGGTGATCCCTTGCGCGTTCATCATCTGCTTGGCGCGAAACATGTGATAGGCGTCGCTCACCAGCAGGCAAGTGCGCATGCCGTTGGCGCGGAGAATCACCGCGACCCGTTGCGTTGACTGATCGGTGTCGCCGCCCTGGGTTTCGGCGATGAGATCGGCGTCGGGAACGCCTCGGCTTTCCAGGTAGTCGCGGCCCACCTGGCCCTCGCTGAAATGCGGGTCCTTGCCGGCGCCCCCGGTGGTGATGATGACGGGGGCCAGTCCCCGCTGGAAGAGCGTGTAGGCGTGGTCGAGGCGCGCGCGATACACCGGCGATGGCCGTCCGCTGTACTCCGCCGCGCCGAAGACGACGATGGCATCGGCAGTGTGTTCCTCATCGACTCCGGCCTCCCGCATAATCTGCACGCCGATGTAGGAGAAAAATGCGATCGCGACGATCGCCAGCAGCAGCAGGCTGGTGCGAACGGGATGAGGTTGGAAAACACGAAGGGGCGTAGCGACTACTCCCGTCCTAAAAGCTCGACAATCTGCTCTTCGGGAATGGCGCCGTGCCGCAGCAGACGCCAGCTGCCATCGGCGGTCAGATCGATGATCGTGGTCGGCAGGACGCCGGGAGCCTGGCCGCCATCGACGATGAGGGACAGTGTATCGCCGAGTTGATCGCGCACTGCGATCGCCGACGTGCATTCCATTTCGCCGTGCAGGTTGGCCGAGGTCGCGGTGATGGGCAATCCCGCAGAACGAACAATGGCCAGCGGCACCTCGGCGCTGGGCACGCGCAGGGCAACGTTGCCGGTGTTGGCCGTTACCTTCAGCGGCAGCTTCGGGTCGGCCTTTACCACGATGGTGAGAGGCCCGGGCCAGAAGCGCCGCGCCAGCAGATAGAAAATTTCCGGCAAAGGCCATGCGAGATCAGCCGCCTGATCGACCGACTCGATGAGCAGCGACAGCGGCTTGTGCCGCGAACGGCTCTTGATTTCGTAAATGCGATCGACGGCGTGCAGGTTGAAGGGGTCGGCGGCGAGGCCGTAGAAGGTGTCGGTGGGCATGCCCAGCACCTCGCCGGCGCGAATCTTCTCCGCAACGTAGGTGACCAGCGAACTTTCCGGCTCTTGACTGTTGATTTTGACGATTTCGGGACGCACGCTACCTCTTCGCTTGCGAGGTGTAACACAGGGCTCGGCACAACGGCACACAGCAGATTACCACGAGCCGTAAAGTCTCGCGGTGACTGCCCGCCCAACGTGGCATTGTAGGATAGACAGCGGCTTGCGAACAGTGATGCGCACGGAAATCAATTTCGAGGGGCGGCTGCGGCGGATTGATGGCCGCCACAATGCGCGCGTCAAAGAACTGCGCCGCGGCTTTCGTGAGGCTGCGCCGAATTCCGAGGGCGAAGTCGCCGTCGAAGGAATGCATCTGGTCGAAGAGGCTATTCGCAGCGGCTTGCGGCTCTCGACCGTGTTCTTCAGCGAGTCGGCGCGACCGCGCGCGCATAAGCTGCTGCCGCAGCTCTCGGCCCATACCGAAGCGCTGCTTCTGCCCGACGATATTTTTTCCTCAGCCGTTCCCAGCGAGACGCCGCAAGGCATCGCCGCGCTGGTTCGCGTGAAGTCGTTCGCGATTGAAGATGTGCTCAAGAGTCAGCCGGCGCTGCTGGTCGTGACGGCGGGTCTGCAGGATCCGGGGAATCTCGGCACAATTGCCCGCTCGGGCGAGGCTTTCGGAGCGACCGGTCTGCTGCTCGGCGAGGGGACGGTAAGCTCGTGGAACTGGAAAGCTACGCGCGCCTCGGCAGGAGCACTGTTTCGCATCCCGGCAGTCAGGACTTCGTTGCAGGAAGCGCTGCCGAAGTTGAAGGCGCAAGGAATCCGCGTGCTCGCCACGTCATCTCACAAAGGTACGCCGCTGTGGGAAGCAGACCTGCGCGGCCCGGTGGCAATAGCGATTGGTGGCGAAGGAGCGGGCTTGCCGAAGGAGATCATCACCCAAGCCGACGAGTTGATCGCCATTCCTCAGACCGAAAAAGTGGAATCTTTGAATGCTGGCATCGCGGCGTCGGTGGTGCTGTATGAAGCCGCGAGGCAAAGAGGACATCAACCACAGAGAAACAGAGACACAGAGGAATGAAAGAGATTCGGATCCACTATACGTACGGTTCGGGGGGCATGTTGACTGCCCGAATTGCCAAGAAAATATTTACCGATGTCTCTGTGTCTCTGCGGTGAAAACGTCTTTTGAGCCTGTTTGACTCCAACCTGCCGCGCGAGGAAGCGGTCGACAAGACGCGGCCGCTGGCCGATCGCATGCGCCCGCGCACGCTCGATGAGTTTGTCGGCCAGGAGCACATCCTCGGGCCGGGCAAATCGCTGCGCGTGCAGATCGAGCGCGACGATACCGGCTCGCTCATCTTTTGGGGGCCACCCGGCGTTGGCAAGACCACGCTGGCCAAGATCATTGCGCGCATGACGCACGCCGACTTTATCGAGTTCTCGGCGGTGCTCGCCGGGATCAAGGAGATCAAGCAGGTGATGGCCGACGCCGAACGCGCGCGGCAGTACGGCACGCGCACCATCGTCTTCGTCGACGAGGTGCATCGCTTCAACAAGGCGCAGCAGGACGCGTTTCTCCCGTATGTGGAGAAGGGAAGCATTCGCCTGATCGGCGCGACGACCGAGAATCCGTCGTTCGAGGTCATCTCGGCGCTGCTTTCGCGCACTCGCGTGTACATACTGAAGCCGCTGAGCGAAGAGCAGATTGTTGGCCTGCTGCAGCGAGCATTAAAGGACGAAGAGCGCGGGCTGGGCGAGTTGCATCTCGCAGCCGACGAAGATGCACTGCGCAAGGTCGCGGCCTATTCCAGCGGCGACGCGCGCAGCGCCTACAACGCGCTGGAAGTTGCAACGACGCTCGCGACCGAACAGAAGACGCCGCGCATCACTGACGCGATTGTCACCGACGCCCTGCAAAAGCGCGTGCTGATGTACGACAAAGCCGGCGAGGAGCACTACAACCTCATCTCGGCCCTGCACAAGAGCGTGCGCAACAGCGATGCCGACGCCGCGCTCTACTGGCTGGCGCGCATGCTGGAGGCCGGTGAGGACCGGCTCTACGTTGCTCGGCGCGTCGTTCGCATGGCGGTAGAAGATATCGGGCTCGCTGATCCGAACGCGCTCGCCATCACCCTCGCGGCGAAAGATGCGTTCGATTTTCTCGGCATTCCGGAGGGCGACCTCGCGCTGGCGCAGGCGGTGGTGTATCTGTGCGCGGCGCCGAAGTCGAATGCCGTGTATCTCGCGTATGGAGCGGTGCAGGCGGACGTCGAGCGCACCGCGCAGGATCCTGTGCCGCTGCATTTGCGCAACGCGCCGACAGGCTTGATGAAGGCGTTCGGCTACGGCGAGGGCTATCAGTACGCGCACGAGTTGGAGTCGAAGGTCGCGGACATGCAATGCCTGCCCGACAATCTGAAAGACCGCACGTACTATCACCCGACGGAAGAGGGAATCGAGAAGCGAATCAAAGCACGGCTGGAAGAGATACAAAAGGCAAAGGCAATTTCACCACAGAGACACAGAGACACAGAGGAATCGACGGAATAAGAAAATTGTCATCACGAGGAGAGCTTCAGCCCGACGAGGGATCTGCTTTCCGCGCGGGTGGGAAGCAAAGGCCGGCACGCACATCCATCCAGCAGCGGCGAACAGCAGGTCCCTCGCTCCGCTCATGATGACAATCTTCTGGCAGGAGCGTCGTTCTGGCGAAGCCAGCGGCGTTCAACGAACAGGAATATGTAAAGCTCTGCGCCTCTGTGTCTCTGTGGTGAATGCTTTCGCTACGCAGCAAGATGCTGCTTGAGGAACGCCAGTGACCGCTCCCGCGCCAGCTTTGCGGCTGCGGGGTTGTAGCTGGCGCGATCGTTGCAATTGAAGCCGTGATCGGCGTCGTACCAGAAAATCTGAACGTCCGGGTGCGCGGCCTGCACCTTGTCCACTTCTTCCTTCGGGATGTGCTTGATCGAGCTTGCCGAAGTGCAGCATCACCGGGCAGCGCGGCATCTCCTGGGCGAAATTGCCGATGTTGCCGCCGTAATATCCAACCGCCGCGTCGATGTTCAGCCGCGTGGCCGAAAGCCAGGCGATCGTTCCGCCGAGGCAGTAACCAATCACGCCGGACCTGCTGATCTTCTGCTCGTGTAACCAGGCAAGCGCAGCGTCGATATCTTGGACGGAATTGTCCAGGTTCAACTGCCGCGCGATGGCAATGCCCCGGTTGCGATCTTCGCCTTCATAACCAAGCTCCACGCCGGTCTCGATGCGATCGAACAACGCAGGCGCGATCGCGAGGAAGCCGTCGCGCGAGTAGCCGTCGGCCACGGAGTGAATGTGCGAGTTCACGCCGAACGCTTCCTGAATGACGACCAATCCCGCGACGGGCGCGCCGCTCGGGCGCGCAACGTAGGCGCTCAGTTCGTGACCGTCGCTGGCCGTTAGTTTGACTGTCTCAGACATTCGAAGCTCCAGTAATGATTTTTGTATTTCCCGCGTAGATGGATGTTCGACGGATTGAGATGCTTCGTATCAGGGCACGGCTTCAGTCGTGCCGCAAGAGCACGATTAAATTTTGGGCTTCAGCCCCTGCCGCCGCTGAAGCGGCTTGGCGAAACGATTGAGCGATTCGTTCGGCACGGCTGAAGCCGTGCCCCGATACGAAGCAGAACGCCTCGTAAGGACGTGTATTGCAAAAGCTGACGCTAGCTGCTAATTGCTACTTGCTAGTTGCCAGCTACTGCCTTCTCCGATGTTCCTTCAGAATACAGAGGTCCATCACGACAAAGATGCCGGCCTCGCGCGCCTTGTTTGCCGCGGCCTCGTGAATCACGCCTTCCTGCATCCAGATCGCGGGAGCTTTGATCTGGATCGCCTGCTCAACCACGTCGGGCACGAACACCGGGCGGCGGAAGATATTCACGAGGTCGATTTTGTCAGGAACGTCGAGCAGCGACGCGTAGGCCTTCTCGCCCTCCCATTCCGCGATGTTGGGATTGACGGGGATGATGCGGTATCCCTGCGAGCGCATGTAATGCGAGACGCCGTAGCTGGGCCGCAGCGGCGAATTCGTCAGCCCAACGACCGCGATGGTCCTCGCAGTGTTCAGCAGCTCAGTGATGCGGTCAGATTCGGCGGCCAAACAAACCCTCCTAAGCTCAGCCCGCAGGTCGAGACAATCGATTCCCGCTTCGACGAGTACACCGCAGAGTGGAGCCTAGCGACGGAATTTGTCTCCAAACATGGGAAGTTTGCTTCTGGATTCAGCCTCGCTTGCCTCAGGCTGAATCACGTCCCAATGCTCCCGGAATATCCCGCCTTCGATTCTCATGATGTCCACAACCACAATCGCGGACCCATCGGGGTTCGTATACCTGCTGTGGACCATTACATAGTCGCCCTCCGCCATGATGATGCCGTGCTCCCACCTGGTTCCAGCCGGCAGCGATTTGACGAGCGCGAAGAGCCCCTCTCTTCCGGGTTCAATATGCGAGCTGTGTTGGATGTAGTTAGGCGACCAGAACTTCTCTGCTTCCGCGAAGTCGCGCTGGTTGAACAGAACCTGAAAACCTTTGATCAGAAGGGCCTTATTCGTTTCCTGAAGAGTGTCGGACACTTTCTTATCCTTGTAGCCTTGGATGAAGGCGCTCCTAGTAGATTCCCGATAATACGAAACGGTTTCATGCGCTCTCTTCTTCGCAAGCCTCGAACGCGCCGAGGAAGCGATCGCGTCGTCCTGCGGTCTGAGACTCGACTCTGTGTCCGCGACCAACACCCCGACGCCGTCCCGTAATCCGTTCGGACAACGGACTAGGCCTCATGCCATCGCCTGCTCCAAGTCCGCAACCAGATCCTGCACATCTTCAATGCCGACGGAAATCCGCACCATGCCGTCGGTCAGACCGATCGCCTTGCGGCCTTTCTCGCCGATGGCCGCATGGGTCATGGTCGCGGGATGCGAGATCAGCGTCTCGACTCCGCCCAGCGACTCGCCCATGGTACACAGGCGCACGCGCTTCAGCAGGCGCTTGGCGTTCGCGAGCGAGCCGGTCTCAAACGTGATCATCGAGCCGAAGCCCGACATCTGCCGGCACGCCAGCTCGTATTGCGGATGGCTCTTCAGTCCGGGATAGAAGACCTTCTTCACCTTGCGATGGCTGGCGAGGAAGTCGGCCATCACGCGGCCGTTCTCGTCGTGCTGCTTCATGCGCACGGCGAGCGTCTTGGTGCCGCGCAGCACCAGCCAGCACTCGAACGGCGACAGGATCGCGCCCGCCGCCTTCTGCACAAACAGCAGCTTCTCCGCCTGATCTTTTGTCGTGCAGACCAGCACGCCGCCCAGGCCGTCGCTGTGGCCGTTGAGAAACTTCGTCGTCGAGTGCATGACGATGTCGGCGCCGAAGCGAATGGGCTGCTGGAAATACGGCGACATGAAGGTGTTGTCGACGACGACCTCGCAGCCGCGCTTGTGCGCGATCTCGCTGACGGCCGCGATGTCGGTGAGGCCCATCAGCGGATTGGTCGGCGTCTCGATGTAGACGTAGCGCGTGTTCTTGCGGATGGCGCGCTCGACGTTGCGCGGATCGGCCGTGTCGACGTAGGTGAACTCCAGGCCGAAGTTCGTCATGATCTGATTGAACAGCCGCGGCACGCCGCCGTAGAGATTGTTCGAGGCGACGATGTGATCGCCGGCCTTCATCAGGTGGCAGATGCGCGCCGACCGCGGCCATGCCGCTGGCGAAGACGCGCGACGCGATGCCGCCTTCGAGCGAGGCGAGATTTTCTTCCAGCCGCGTGCGCGTGGGATTGCCGGCGCGCGAGTAGTCATAGCCCTTGGTCTTGCCAAGCTCTTCCTGCGCGTAGGTCGAGGTGGCAAAGATGGGAGGAGCAACGGCTCCGGTGGACGGGTCGGCTTCATTGCCGGCGTGGATGGCGCGAGTGGAGAAACCAGCGTTTTGCTTAAGCATAAAGGTCTATTTCACCACGGAGGCACGGAGGACACGGAATTCTCGAAACCGTTGAGTTCAATGTACACATCTGGCAGAATGCGGTCGTGGAAATCACATACGAGCTCACGCAACAGGATGTCTTTGATTCCATGATTGCGCACCGTAATCGCACGCCGTTTGCAAAGTGGCGGTTTCGGGTAATGCTGCTGGTAGCTTTGCTCGCCGGTGCTGTCGGTGTTTTTCTTATCTTCGCACAACCTACTTCGGGGCTAACCCTAAATGCCGTGATATTGGTCGCCGTGGCCCTATTGTGGGCATGTTGCAAATTGGCTGCGCCTTGGTGGGCCACTCGAAATCAGTTTCGAAAGCAGCCGTCAGCGCAAGGTCCGAGAACTCTATCGTTGGATTCAACGGGCATGCGCTGGCAATGGGATGGCGGTACGTCAGATATCGCTTGGAAGAATGTAATTCGATACTTAGAGGGCACGAGCGGATTTCTCTTGTATACATCCCCGGTTATGTTCGTCACGATTCCAAAGCGCGCACTCTCGGCGGAACAACTGGTGGCGTTCCGTGTGCTTCTGACGGAACACGTGCGCGGATCAAATTCGAAATAGCTTTTTCTCCGTGCTCTCCGTGCCTCCGTGGTGAACTCAATGCTTTTCGTTGAAGTGGAAGATGTCCTTCGACAAATATCTTTCCGCTGAGTCGGGGATGATCGTCGCGACGCGCTTTCCTGGTCCTAGCCGCTTCGCGATGCCGATCGCCGCGAACACATTCGCACCTGCACTTGATCCCGCCAGCACGCCTTCGATCTGCCGCCAGCTTCTTCACCATGTCGAAGGCATCGTGATCGTTGACAGCGATGATCTCGTCCGCCAGCGAGCCGTCGAACGTCTTCGGGATGAAGCTGGCGCCGATGCCTTCCACCTCGTGCTCGCCCTTTGCCGCCGCCGCCCAGCACCGAGCCTTGCGTCTCGACCGCAATCGCCAGCGTTCTGCGGATTGCGTTCTTTCAGATAGCGCGCCACTCCGGTGAACGTGCCGCCCGTGCCGCAGCCGATCACGACCGCATCGATCTCGCCGCCAAGCTGGTCGTAGAGCTCGCGCGCCGTGGTCTCGTAGTGAAAGTCGGGATTGTCCTGATTTTCGAATTGGCCGGCGATGAAGGAATTGGGCGTGCGGGCGGCGCGTTCTTTGACGTAGTCGATGGCGGCCGGCATGCCGTCGGCTTTAGGTGTGCGAATCACCTCAGCGCCAAGCGCCTCCATCAGCGTGACCTTTTCCTGCGAAAAACCTTCCGGCACGGCCAGCACGGTCTTGTAGCCGCGGCCGCTGCCGATCAGCGCCAGCCCCACGCCGGTGTTGCCGGCGGTCGCCTCGAAGATGGTCGCGCCCGGCTTCAGCCTGCCCATCGCGTTCGGCTTTGGTAATCATGCCCAGCGCAGCGCGGTCCTTGATGCTGCCGCCGGGATTCAGGTATTCGAGCTTGGCGTAAACATCCGCGCCGCCTGCGGGAGACAGCTTGCGCAGGTGCAGGACGGGAGTCTGGCCGACCAGTTCGGTAATTTCCTCGGCGATGCGTCGGGCATCCCCAGCCGCACGTGGCTGAGAGAAAGAAACCGTTTCAGCAGTCTTCATGAGAACTCAAGAGGGGCATTTTTCGCGAACGTTCTAGGGTACGGGATGGTGCTGCGGCGGTCAAACCGGCGCGCGGATGGGCTGAAACGCAGCAAGATGGGGCCGAAGCGGAAATTTATTTGTCGGACGGGGTTTCCGCTGGGATTCGAGGCCTCGCCATGGCCGCCATCCGGTGTTTCTCGCGCTTTCGCGTTGATTTCCGCCGGATTCCTCTGCAAACTCACCCTGTTGACCTGCTTCGGCCAGCTCGGTTTGGCCGCAAGATGCGGGCTGATTTCTACAACGCAAGAGTCTAAAGTCGGAGTCATCGCAGGCGGTTCAGGGCAGCAAAAACACTGCATCCTTGGACCCTCGATAACCCTCTAAACGATATAAGGCGGTTAGCTATGGCAATCGGAGAAACGGCGTATGTGAACGGCGTCCGCGAGCAGTTGCTGGCGGGAAGGGCAAGGCTTGCGGAAGTGCTGGCGGCCGGCGAGAAGGAGCACGTGGACCGGCTGCTGAGCGAAGTCGATGAGGCGTTGCAGCGCATCGAAGCCGGGACCTTCGGCATTTGCGAAGAGTGTCACGCCGACATTGGCGAGGATTGGCTGCGCGAGAACCCGCTGACCACAGTGTGCCTGGAGCACATGACGCCCAAGCAGCGCAGCGCCCTGGAGTACGACCTGGAAGTCGCAGCGCAGCTGCAGAAGGGGCTGTTGCCTGCCCCGGAAACCTCCTTTGAAGGATGGCAGGTCGCGCACCATTATCAGGCGGCGGGCGTGGTGAGCGGCGATTATTGCGACGTGATCCGCGAGAACGGGTATCTCTACTTCATCATGGCGGACGTGTCGGGCAAGGGCGTTGCAGCGGCGATGCTGGCATCCAATCTGCGCGCGGTCTTCCGTTCGCTGATCCCGCTCGGCCTCAGCATCGAAGAATTTCTGATTCGTGCCAACCGTCTGTTCCGCGAGAGCGCGCTGCCCGCGCAGTACGCGACCGCGGTGTTCGGCCGCGCTTCGATGCAGGGCGATCTCGAGCTGGTCAATGTTGGTCATCTTCCCGCGCTGCTGGCTGCGAAGAATGGTATCGCTTGCTTTGAGAGTACGTGCCACCCATTGGGCATCTTTTCGGACAATGCCGTGCGCGTAACGGAAGGGAAGATGTCGCCGGGAGATACGCTGGTGCTCTACACGGACGGCATCTCGGAGGCGGCCAACGAGAGCGACGAGGAATACGGGGTCGACGCGGTGGTCAAGCTTCTGAAGGAACACCCTTCGCAGTCACCGGACAAGCTTGTGCAGGCGATGAAGGAAAGTCTGACAGCATTCCGCGGTCGCGCCGAAAGGACGGACGATGAAACCCTGCTGGCGATCCAGTTTGCGCCGACCAAACCAGGGGCATAACGATTGACTCTGCGCATCATCCAGGCAGGTGAAGAAGGGTTGCGATCGCCGGCTCGCGAACTGAGCCGCGCGGAAATCCTGGCGGACGCAACGCAGAAGCTCATAGCCGACATGCGGGAGACGATGCGCAGCGCGCCAGGTGTGGGGCTGGCGGCGCCGCAAGTGGGAGTCGGGGTGCAACTGGCCGTCATTGAAGATCGCGCGGAATACCATGCCAAGTTGACGCCGGAACATCTGGCCGAACGGCAACGGCGGCCCGTGCCCTTTCATGTGCTCATCAATCCCCGCATCGTGTCAGCCGCGGGAGGCTCGCTGGAGTTTTTCGAGGGATGCCTGAGCGTCACCGGATACGTGGCCGTGGTTCCTCGAAGCCGGCGGGTAACGGTAGAGTTGCTGAACGAGCGCGCCGAACCGGTGCGTGTCGAAGCCGAAGGCTGGTACGCGCGAATCCTGCAACATGAAATCGACCACCTGCAGGGATGTTTGTACCTCGATCGTATGTATAGTCGAAGTTTCTGCAGCGTTGAAAATTTCGAGCGGCTGTGGAAGGAGTTGCCGGTCGACGCAGCACGGCAGAAGCTCATGTTATAAGCTCCCTCGCTCGGCTTCGTCTGATCCTGGCATCGATTGAGAGCATCCATCAACCGTGAACCTTTTCGGGACCGACATTCAAGTTGCAAACACCGCGTTCGAGAGCGGCGGGCGCTCCATCACCGTTCAGGAATTCGTGCCGTCATCGCCAGGCAAATATCCGGCCGTGCTCGCGCTGTATGGTTCAGGCGGCATCCGAGAGGGCTGGGGCGACCAACCTTCCCGATTGCTGGCGGCCCAGGGCTACTCCGTTTTCCTCGTCCACTACTTTGACCGGACCGGTACGGTTCGCGCGGATCGCGAGAGCACGCAATCGAACTTTCCCGTATGGATGGGAACGGTCGGCGATGCCATCACCTTCGCCACACGACACGCGTTGGTCGATCCCGGCCGCATCGGTCTGCTCGGCTTCTCTCTGGGAGCATATCTGGCGCTGTCGGTTGCGTCGCTTGAGCCGCGCGTCAAAGCCGTGGTGGAGTTCTTCGGCGGAGTGCCGGAAGAGTTGCATGGCTTCACGCGCATGCCGCCGATCCTCATTCTGCATGGCGAGCAGGACCCGGTCGTTCCTGTCTCGGAGGCGCACGGTCTTCAGCAACTACTCGAACGCAGCGGCACACCGTATGAGATGAAGCTCTATCCCGGCGCCGGACATGGCTTCAACGGTCTGCAGTGGCTGGATGCAGGCCAGCGAGCCGTGCGGTTCCTGAAAAAATATCTGTGACTGCTTTTGTCCAAAACGAAATAAAATCTTAGAGTCGAACGAACGTCTACCGACAAATTCCTGCTTTCGAGATATGCTCGTTGCCGTTTCCTAGGGGGATGCTATGCAATTGCGACGCGACTCGGCGAACTTCGCATTCGTCAACCGGTCCGCAGCCGTGGTTACGCTGTTGGCGATCATCTCGGTCCTCTCGGTCACCGTTGCGCAGGCGCAGACGTTCAGCGTGCTTCACTCTTTCACCGGCGGAACCGACGGGGCAGCTCCTTATGCCGGGGTCACCCTCGGACGTACAGGCGTTCTCTATGGAACGGCGGAAAACGGCGGAGCCCACGGCGTGGGCACAGTCTTCAAGCTAAGCCAGGTGAATTCAAGTTGGGTCTTCAGTCCCTTGTACGAATTTACCGGGGTCGGCGGCGGATCCCTCCCACTGGGCGGGGTAGTGATCGGCCCAAATGGTGCTTTATATGGCACGACCTTCGGCGGTAGCGTTAACGGTCCCTTCGGGACAGTCTTCGAACTGACACCTCCGCCTACCTTTTGCAGGTCGATAACTTGCTATTGGAACGAAAACGCACTGCACACCTTTACGGGCCCGGACGGGTCTGGACCGCAAACCGAGAATCTAGTCTTCGACAGCTCGGGAAACATCTACGGCACGACCGGGGGCGGAGGCCTGTATAACTCAGGGGCTGCGTTCAAACTGAGTCCCTTCCGGCGGAGGATACACGGAGAGCGTCCTTCATAGCTTCGGCAACGGGAGTGACGGGAGGTACCCATTGGCGGGTGTCGTCTTCGATACGGCCGGAAACATGTACGGAACCACAGAACGCGGGGGAACCGGATCACCGCAAAACTGCCACGGCAGCTGCGGAACGGTTTACCAGCTCATGCCTTCCAACGGCGGGTGGGTGGAGAATATCCTGGTTAACTTCGACGTCACGAACGGGCAAACCCCCTACGGTGACCTGATCATCGATAGTTCCGGCAACCTCTATGGCACCACGGCCAGCGGCGGACAAAATGGAGGTGGCGTAGTTTTCAAACTGGCGCCCTCAGGCGGAGGGTTCACCTACTCCGTGCTCTACTCCTTTAGCTCGTGCGCGGTCCAGGGGTGGGTTAGCCATGGACGCAGCCGGTAATTTTTTTGGAGTCTGTTATGGTGGCGGCGCGTTTCAAGAGGGCTGGATCTTCGAGCTGACCAATTGCAGCCAGGGGTGCAGCGTGGTCGATCTCCACGACTTCAGCGGTAGTGACGGCAACGGCCCCTATGGCGGCCCGGCGCTCGACGCGAGCGGCAATCTCTACGGCACAACGCAATTTGGAGGTACGGGAAGCTGCGGCGGCACCGGCTGCGGCGTGGTGTGGGAGATCGCGGGCGTGGGCGCTCCGCGCGAGAACTGATTCCACCGAGGATGGCGTCTCGGTCATTGATACTTCTGGCAACCCGTAATGGACTTAGTCTGGACTGGGTTTCGCCCAGTCGGCCTGGCGTTCACTAACCTGGACAGGCTTGCGTGGAAATCGGACAAGAACGGACCTCTTCTAGTTATTTTGCCCAGACTTTATTGCTGCAACCGAGATTTCGGCAAAACGGGAGTAGCCCTTCTCATCGTTGACGTAATGCCATTTCACAAACAACAATCGTCTCCCACGAGGCGAAACCAGTGACTTTGCTTATCAAAGCCCTAAGCGGCGCGTTGGTCACCGTGCTCATTGCTTGGATCGGTATCCTGACCTGGCACGCTCATAGTATCCAGTCATACAAGAATCGAACCGGAGTAGCCGGACTGGTAGCTGAAGCGGGGGGATGGAACTACCTCTTACAACTGCCGATGGTTTTGTTTCTGCTCACTGCAGCCTTCGGGATCGGGCTTTTTTTCACTGTGTGGTTCGTAACTCGGCACTGAACGTAGCGATCCTTCCGTCTGGTGTGGCAAAACGGAGTTGCTGGTGCCGAAGAAGGGACTCGAACCCCCACACCCTTGCGGGTACATGGACCTGAACCATGCGCGTCTGCCAATTCCGCCACTTCGGCACGGGATGGATGCGAGCTGCGATCGCAACTCGCGGTTCAGGAAGCAAATCGATTGTACAGGCGGGCGGCGAGAGTTCGCAATTCCGCTGTTCGCGTTCGCCTTTCTAGCTGGCCGCGGCGTCGGCCTCAGCGGCTTGCGCGCCGTACTCCTTCAGCTTGTTGTGCAGCGTCTTCAGACTGATTCCCAGAATTTCGGCGGCACGCGTCTTGTTGTTATTCGTCGCTTCCAGCGTCTTCAGGATCAGCAGGCGCTCGGCCTCATCGACCGTGGTACCGACGCCCAGACGGACGGCATTCGCCTCCTGCACCGGCGCTCGTGGAATGACCTGCCCGAATCCCGGCGGCAAGTGCTTCAACTCGACCATCGAGCCATCGCAGACGATGGCTGCGCGCTCCAGCGTGTTGCGCAGTTCGCGAACATTGCCCGGCCAGGCATACGAATTGAAAGCGCCGCCCACCTGCTCGCTGATGCCGCCCACGTTGCGGCTGTGCTTCTCGTTCATTTCGCTTAACAGCGCCTGCACCAGGTCGGGCAAATCTTCTTTGTGGTCGCGCAGCGGCGGAAGCTGAATGTTGAAGACATTCAGGCGATAGTAGAGATCGTTGCGCAGTTGACCCTTGGCGACGGCGTCTTCCGGGACTTTGTTGGTAGCGGCGAGCACGCGCACATCCACCGAGGTCTCGGCCTTGCTGCCCAGGCGGCGCAGCTTGCGGTCTTCGAGCACGCGCAGCAGCTTGGCCTGCGTGCCGATCGGCATCTCGCCAATTTCGTCCAGCAACAACGTCCCGCCTTCGGCCAGCTCGAAGCAGCCGATGCGGCGCTCCATGGCTCCGGTGAACGCGCCTTTCTCGTGACCGAAGATTTCGCTTTCAATCAGCGTCTCCGGAATAGCCGCGCAGTTGATGGCGACAAACGGCTTTGCCTTGCGAGGGCTCATGCGAGTGAATCGTGCGCGCGACCAGCTCTTTGCCCGTGCCGCTTTCGCCCGTGATCAGCACCGACGCCGTGCTGGGCGCAACCATCTCGATCAGGCGGAAGACCTCCTGCATGCGCTTGGAGGGACCGACGAGCGCGCCCAGAACGCCGACATCGCGCAATTTCCGGCGGCTGGCTTCCAACTCGCGCTCGGTGCCCCGCAAGCGCGATGCGTTTTGCAGGATGTTGCGCAGCCGGGTGGGATTGACCGGCTTCTCGATGAAATCGAATGCGCCGCGTTTCATGGCGTTAACCGCGGCATCGACGCTGCCTTGCGCGGTGAGCAGGATGACGGCGACCGGTTGCGGCTGGGCGGCAATGTGCTCGAGCAACTGCATGCCGTCCATGCGCGGCATGCGCAGATCGGTGATGACGATGCCGGGATTCCACGCCTCCACCGCAAGTAGACCCTCGACGCCGTCGACCGCGGTCTGGGCGTCATAGCCCCAGGCCTCTACCAGTTCGGCAAGGCCGGTGCGTTCATTTTCTTCATCTTCGACGATTAGGACTTTTTCTTGCGCCATCGAGCGTCTCGCGATTCGCCGGCGACGAGTGTGGGGCACTCGCAGCCTGTCATTTCATCAGCAACTTAGATGCGCCCAGCGAACAATTGTGGCGATCGTTTGATGCTTTCGATAACGTTACCACTTTCGGGCAGGGAGCGTGGGGACGAGCCCGATTCGCCCCTGTACTGGCGCGATTTCCTGGTGGCTCGTCGGGCGAGCCGGCGAGACCCCACCTCCCGTTTCGGGAATGTCAATGGCAAGAAGAGCGCGGTGCGCGAAACATTATGAGAAAGTGTGATAAAAGTTGATGGGTGCAGAAATTGGCGATTTTCAAGTCGTTACCAACGTCCGTGGCAGCGGCAGCGAGTAAATGTGGGTACAAAGTTAGTTAATATGTGTTGCCGATTCTACTAACATGTGCCAGATAAAAGATTTGTTAATCCGCTCCGTTGTTGTAGAATGGCCTGCTGTTACGAGCAGGGCCATCACCTGCACTTGTTACTATAGAAATTTAGAGATACCGAGCTGGGCCATTTGCTTACGGTACTGCTGAGTTCCGGAGGATCAAGAATGTCTTTGCGTATTGGAGTAATCCCGAGACGCTACTTTGCCACAATGATCGCGCTTGCCTGTGCGCTATTCCTGCTGGGCAGCTTCGCTGCGGCGCAGGTTACCATCCAGCCGCAAGCCGAGGTTTACGCTGGATACTCGTGGTTGCACCCGGGTGGGCACTACGATTACGGTCTTCCGACGACCGACCACACCACCGGCATTGACGAGTCGGTAGTGTACTACCTGCCCTTTGCCCACAACTTGGGCGTTTTGGCAGATAGTAGCCAACACTTCGGCACCGCGAACCAGAACATCTACTACGTTCTGGGCGGATTGCAGTACAAGTACCACACCGACTCGTTCTCGCCGTTCTTCCGCGTGTTCGCAGGTGCGGTTCGTCAGGTAGCACCCACGTACGTCGATCAGTGGAACGCGGCTCTCGGCGTGGGCGGCGGTTTTGACTACAACATCGGCCATCATCTGGGCCTTCGTGTTGCCCAAGTCGATTACATTTACAGCAACTATAACCAGCTTATTCCCACGACGAATCCGACGTGGAACAGCATTCGTCTGTCAGCTGGTTTGTTGTGGAACATTGGCAATTACTACACGCCGAGCCCGACGGCGGCCTGCACGGCGCAGCCGACGGAAGTGACGGAAGGCGAGCCGGTAACGGTCACCGCGACGGGAAGCAACTTCAATCCCAAGCACACGGTCGGCTATGCGTGGACGACCAATGGCGGCAAGCTGGATACCGCCAATGCCCAGTCGGCGCACATCGACACGACGGGTGTAGCGGCGGGCGCTTATACCGCGAACGCCACCATTACCGACGCCAAAGTGAAGAAGGGCGGCTCGGCAACTTGCGCGGCGAATTACACCGTCAAGGCGAAGCCGATGAATCCGCCGCAGGTGAGCTGCTCGGTCAATCCGAGCTCGGTGCAGTCTGGCACGCCTTCGACGATCACCGCGATCGCGACCAGCCCCGACAACTCGCAGATCACCAACTACTCGTTCACCTCGAGCGCCGGCCGCATCAGCGGTTCGGGCATGACGGCAACTCTTGACACCGCCGGCGTACAGCCTGGTCCGGTGACCATCACCGCCACCGCAACTGACGCTCGCAACCTGAGCGGCAGCGGAACGTGCACGGTGTCGGTCGAGAACGTGCCGCCGCCGCCGATGTGCAACAAGATCAACTCCATCGCATTCCCGGATCTCAAGCGTCCGTGGCGTGTGGATAACACGGCGAAGGCCATCCTGGACGACGTTGCCAGCCGCCTGAAGCAAGACCCGAACGCCAAGATCGTCATCATCGGTTACGCCGATGGCGATAAGGCGCCGATGGAAGGCACGGGCAAGAAGCGTCATCCGATGAACCTGGCGGCGCAGCGCGCAGTCAACGCCAAGGCTTACCTGGTACAGGAGGACGGCATCGATCCGAGCAGGGTTGAAGTCCGCACCGGTACCGGTCAGTCCAAGACGGCTGACATCATCTGGGTCCCGCAGGGCGCAGATGAGAGCAGCGCGCAGAACTGCCCGCAGCTGCAAAACACGACCCCGGTCGATGAGTCGGTTGTGAAACCGAACCAGAAGACCTGGCCGCGTGGCGAGCAGACCAAGCCGGCGCCGCATCATCACGCGAAGAAAGCGGCGAAACCCGCAGCCAGCCAGTAAGGCCTGCGCGGTTCAACCGCCTGCCAATACCACCGGTGAGAGCGCAAGCTCTCACCGGTTTTTATTTTGCTGGGCGAGCCGGCGGCCGGCACTTGGCAGTTAGCAGTTGGCAGCTGGCCGAGCCTGGATCGGATGGAGATTCTGTCAGCGCGCCGGAGAAGTTGCAACGCTGCGAGGGGAAAGGAAGGTTGAGGGCGAGCCACCTCTCAAGCCTCAAAAAATCGCAACTGCGTTTTATGGATGGTCAAAAGGAAAGGCACTCAGCGTTTGCCGGGGGGCTTAGAATCCTGAGGATTCAGGCCAAATGCCAACCGCCAAATGCCAAGTGCTGATTTCTTAGCTGCCGGGCCTGTAAGCCGAATTCTGTCCCCGCCCCTTCCTGCCGCGCGCGACCAAGCCTGTCACGCGCGGAACGAAGGGACGGGGGACGGTCATTCCTCTGGGCCGCGCATTGCTGCGCGGCTCTAGCGACCTACCCGGGAGTTGTGACGCGCCGAGCCGGCACGATTCCGAGCCCCTCGCGGAAACTCGGTTCCTCCCCTATTTGGTCTTGCTCCGTGTGGGGTTTACCCTGCCACCGCCATTGCTGGCGGCGCGGTGCGCTCTTACCGCACCTTTTCACCCTTACCCCGCCCAGCAGGCGGGGCGGTATGTTTTCTGTGGCACTGGCCGTCAACGGACCTTTGAGGTCCGCCGCCCGGACGTTATCCGGCACACCGCTCTGTGGAGTTCGGACTTTCCTCTGCGAGCTTGCGCCCGCAGCGACCGTCCGGCCCAGCAGCTAACTGCTCCATTATAGATGTTCGTTCGGCGTGGGTGATTCTGTGGCTATAGGCACATTGAGCTGTAGCGCATCGATTGTCTCCGGCGAGACGTCGCTCTCGGCCTATTCAGCGCCTACGGCGCTTATCAGGACGCGCACGTTCAATACGTGACGGTTCACAACGCGAAGATCCACTACGCGGTCTCCTTCAGCACCAACTGCTCCGCCGGCGAGAAGACGTATGCGCGAATCATCATCGTGCTCAGCAGCGACGTCAGCCCCGACGATGCGAGGATCATCGCGATCACCACGAACTGATAGATCGCGGCGTACAGCGGATCGGCGCCGGAGAGCAGCATGCCGGTCATCAGTCCGGGAATCCACACGATGCCCAGCGAGCGCAGGTTGTCGATGGCGGGAATGAGCGAAGAATGAATGCTGGCCTCGGTATAGCTCGCGATGGTGCGCTCCGGCGCGGCGCCGAGCGCGAGGGCCGTCTCGACCTCGCCTGCATGCGACAGCACCTCGGAGCGAAAGCGATTCAGCGCCAGCCCATTGGTGTTCATCGCATTCGCGATGATCATGCTGCCGACGGGAATCAGCGAGGTGATGGCGGTGTCGATCACGCCCGCCCAGGTCATCACCGCAGTCACCAGGCCCGCGCCCGCGGCGATGGAGTAGGTCGAGACCTTGCGCGCGCCGGGAATGTTCTTCGCGCGCTTGGCCGAGATCGATCCCGCGGCGATGATCATGCCTGCGAGCAGAAACACGCTGCTCCAGCGCGGCGCCTTCAGCAGCAGCACCAGCACCGAGCCGACCACGACGATCTGCACGATGCCGCGCACCAGCGCGATGGCCGTGTCGCTCTCCAGATGAATGTTGCGGCGGCGCGCCAGCAGGATCACCAGCAGCGCCAGCACCGAGGCGATGGCTGCCTGCGCGAATCCCAGCGCGATTTGCGAATGGAAGAAGAGCTTAAGCATGCAGTACCTCCGAGGATCGCAGCGTTCAGCCGTTCCGCACGCTGCTGCTGGCCTGAAAGGGCACGCGTTGAGACGATCGTCCGTTTGAAAGCAGATCCCGCGCGGGCTGAAGCCCGCTCGTGATCGACAAAAATGAACGGCTTCTATAGCCAGCTGAAGCTGCGCCCCTGCAAAGCGCTCGCCAATCGACCATTTCAGCAGTCTCTTAGAGCCGTGCCCCTTCAAAACCACCTAGTAGCTCTGCTGGGGTCCGACCTGGACCAGTCGCCCGGCGTCCATCAGACCAACCCGATCGCACAGCCGCCGCGCCTGATCGCGATCGTGCGTCACCAGAACAAATGTGAAGCCGATGTGCGCCGCGCAGGTTGCGGATGAGAAGTTCAATGCCAGTCTTTGCCTTCTCATCCAGCGCGGACGTCGGCTCATCGAGCAGCAGAATCTCCGGCTGGTTGGCCAACGCCCGCGCCAGCGAGACGCGCTGCTGCTCGCCGCCGGAGAGATTCGCGACATTACGCGCAGCAAATCCTGGCAGACCGACCCGCTGCCAGCAGTCTTGCGATCTGCGCGTCGGCCAGCGTCTCGCCGCGTTGCGCTGGGCCGAAGCGCAGATTGGACGCGACGTCGCCCAGGAAGAGAAACGGTCGCTGCGTCACCATGCCCACGCGGCGCCGCAGCTCGCGCGGCTGCAGATCTGGCGATAATCGCGGTCGTCCGAGAAACACAGTGCCGCTGGTTGGCTCGTCGAGGCGATTGAGCAAGCGCAGGAAGGAGCTTTTGCCGGAGCCGCTCGGGCCCACCACCCCGAGCAGTTCACCGCGCTCGACGGCGAGAGATACATCGTTGACGATGGCGAGTTCGCCCGACGCGGCGTGACAGAGTTCTCCGTGCGCAAAATCACGCGCGGCCGGCGCCGCTCATCGATCCAGATGTCCGTAGTAGATCTTGGTGTCGTACTCGAGCACCACGTTGTCATCAGCCGCATGCGATGCGAACAATTGCGGCAAGGCTTCCAATCATGGCTTCGTTTCGCGGCCCGACTTGGGGATGTAGGACGACGAGAGCAGCCGCCCGCGCAGGCCGTCAAAGTCGAGCCGACTGCTGGTTGTGCTGCTTGATCAGCGTCATCTCGTTGGGCGCGAAGAAATGCTGCAGCGCGTCGTAGTGGCGACATACTTGTGCGAAACCTGCTCGTAATCGATGGCGAATCGCCGGACGAACGTCCTCATAGTCGCGCAGAAAGGGCGTCGACACGACGTCGCGATCGTGCCAGACCAGCACCGCCCAGCCGCCCGGCTTGAGAATGCGGGCGAATTCAGCGCGCGCCTTCGGCGGACCGAAACCAGTGAAACGCCTGGCCTGGCGACGACGAAATCGACGCTCGCGTCGGGCAGAGTTGTGGACTCGGCGCTGCCATCGACCATGCTGAAATTGGGGTAGGCTGCGCAGATATTTCTCGCCGGCTACGCGCATCTCGCGATTAGGCTCGACACCGATCACGCGATTGCCGTTTTGCAGAAAGATCTCGGCCAGCATTCCCGGGCCACAGCCTACGTCGGCAATCAAGTGTTCGGCGCGCAGCCCGCAAGCCTGCTGCAGCGCATGCGCCACATCGGGAGCGTAGTGCGGACGATACTTGGCGTAGTCTTCGGCCCGGTCGGAGAAGCGGGCCACGGAGTCGCGGGCAGAAGGAGGCATGAGGAAAATGGTAGCATCGAGCCGCGAAGAATGAGCAACCAGCAATTAGCTCGGGTGTCTGCATCGTCAGCTTCCGGCCACCGAGGGCGTCCCACGCGGGCAGTGATCCCTAGTTACTAATTGCTAGCTGCTCGTTGCTATGACGAAGAAGCCACTCGCAATTGCCATCGCCGCCGCCATTCGCCGCGTGCCCCGCGGACGAGTGAGCACCTACGGAGCCGTCGCGAAAGCCGCGGGATACCCACGGTGCGCGCGTCATGTTGCCGGCGTACTCCGGCAAGTGCAGGGCCTGCCCTGGCAGCGGATTGTGGGCTCCGGCGGACGCATCTCGCTCCGCGGCGAGGCGGCCCTGGAACAGCGTTTTCTGCTGGAGGCCGAAGGCGTTCGTTTCTTCGCGGCCGGAAGGTCGATATGCGGCAGTTCGAACACCGCTTCTCCAATGCCGTCCGGGCGGAAAACGGCATTAAAGGCGGGTAAGGCGGCGCCGGAAGCGAGAGTTCCGGCACCGAAGCGCCTCCGCCGAAAGTTGTAGCCGGGTCCTGCTGTGCCATCTTCTCCGGCCTGATGGCGGTAGCGTAAAATGAAGATAATTCGAGGCTATTCCGGGCCATGTCCAAGCAGTATTCAGTTTGTCTGTTGCTCCTTACGACCCTGTTGAGCGGGACGCTGTTCGCGCAACGCTACCAGGGCCGCGATCACACCGTGTTTCATGCTCCCGCGCCGCCGGCCAAGCATGCGGCGACGCAGAACGCCGGCGCTCCCGGCACTCGATCGACCGACCCCAACCGCCGGCGCGAAGTCACGTTCAGCGGTTCCTCCGCGCCGCGCACCGCGCCGCCGCCATCAGTCTCACCTCGATTGAAGTAGTTCGCTCCACATTCGCCGCCAGTCAGGCAAAATAGAGACATGGAAATCTATCTCTTGCGCCATGCGAGTGCCGGCGAACCGAAGTTGAGCCCGGCTAAAGACGAGAAGCGTCCGCTCGATGAGCTTGGGATCGAGCAGTCCCACATCGTAGGACGTGGTCTGGCAGCGCTCAAACTCAAGCTGGACGAGATTATCTCCAGCCCCTTAGTGCGCGCCGCACAGACAGCAGCCATTGTGGCT
Source organism: uncultured Acidobacteriaceae bacterium (assembly GCA_963747045.1). Lineage (GTDB taxonomy): Bacteria > Acidobacteriota > Terriglobia > Terriglobales > Acidobacteriaceae > Bog-257. Next base: position 121,838 of record CAVVDN010000007.1, read on the forward strand.
GAGGAGCTCGGTCATGTGAACAGGATCGTGCTCGACGATGCGCTGCGCCCCGAGGCCAGCTACGACCAATTCGACAAGCTCCTGGCGCGTTATCACGACCGCGTAGCCGTCCTGGTCGTCGGCCACAATCCCAGCATGACGGAATTCCTCGGCCGGCTGATCACCGCCGAGGGTCAGGCGGAATCGACTTCAAGAAGGGCGCCGTCGCCAGAGTGGACAAAGAGCGCCGGCGGCGCGCCGTCCTGAAGTGGAGCCATGACGCCGAAGGTGGTGCGCGCGATTCAGAAGGCTTCGGCCAGGCAGCTCGCGCCCGAAGACAGTTTCGAAGTAGTTCTTCTCCTGCTCCACCGCCCACAGCTCCAGCTCAATGCCTTCCGGCGAGCTGCGGTTTCAGCATCAGGCGCACGCGTCCGTCCTGATGGATGCGGACTTGCAGCTCGCCACGGCCGCGCGGCGACCCTGGTCAAGAGCGCGCGCCAGCCGCAGCAGAGCTACGGCCTTCGGAGACATGGATCTGCTCGACTGCCGGGAGGATGCGAATGATGCGGTCGCTGGGCGAGGGCAGCGACTTGCCGACATAACGCGCGATGGCGCGCGATGATGCGGCGCTGCAGCGGCGTGTATCCGAAGATCTCCGAGTTGGCGATGACGTAGTAGGTGTGACGGCGCCGGCCGGAGCGATTGATGTAGGCGCCGACCTCGTGCAGCATCGCCGCGGCTTCCAGCCAATCGGCGTATTGCGGCGGCAACTGATGCACCGCTTGCAGCCGGCGAAAGAGCTGCATGGCGAGGTCGCGAATGCGCTGCGCGAAGGGCAGATCGGCGCCGTAATGTTTGGCGGAGGCGATCAGCGCGTCATGGCGCTCCGATTCCACGCGCTCGCGCATGGCGGTGCTGGCGTTATAGTCGGCCATCATCTGCGCCAGCAGGCCGTCGCGCAGGCCCAGCGGCAGGTAGCGGAAGTTGCGCAGCTTGCAGAGCTGCATGAGCTCGGCGAAGACCATCGCTCCGGCGATGATGATTTCGGCGCGTCGCGGTCCGATGCCGGGCAGGCGCGCCGCTGCGCCAGGTTGCGCCGGCTCAGCTTTTCCGCCAGCGATGCGACCGCGGCCTGCGGGACGGTATGCGGCTTGCTTTCGTCGTAGCCGCCGCGTTTGGCCGCATACAGGCTGGAAAGGGCGGCGGGCGTGCCCGAGGTCGCGATGACTGATCTGTAGCTTGGCATCGATGATGCGCTTCCGGATGCGCGAGATTTCGCGCTGGATCAGCCGCGCATCTGCTCCAGCTCGCTGCTCCTCGGAGGATCATGATGCAGAAACGTCTGCGTCAGCCGCACCGCGCCGATCGGCAGGCTGACCATGTCGGCGATGTGGCCATTCAATGGACAGCGTCAGCTCGCAACTGCCGCCGCCCAGATCGATGAGCAGCGCCCGGCTCTGGCAATGCGCGCGTTGGACAGAATGCCGAGATGGATGAGCCGGCCTTCTTCCAGTCCGGAGATGACCTCGACCTTCCAGCCGGTAGCGGTGCGCACCCAGTCGACAAAGGCGCGTGCGTTGCGGGCGTCGCGCAGCGCACTGGTGGCCACGACGCGCACACGGTCGGCGGCATGGGTTTGCGTGGCGCGATGAAAGCGGCGCAGCACCTGCATGGTGTGCGCCATGGCCTGCGGGCTCGAGCGTGCCGTTGGCGAAGACGCTCTCACCCAGACGGGTGACTTCGCGGTCTTCGTGCAGGGTCTCCAGCCGCCCGCGTTCGACTTTGGCGATTTTCAGTCGGACGGAGTTGGATCCGATGTCGATGGCGGCGAATGTGGGCATGGGAGACGGGATACGAAGCGTTCACCTGACAAGATATCAGCAACGGCGCGACCGCGGTCAGCACTTCATTCCGCGCAAAGGGTTTCTGGTTGACTGCTATAGTCCAAGAGATGTCGTCGTCTTCCGTGACCAACATGCGACGCGAGAACGCGCATCAGGAGGCCCAACGTGGAAGCTCTCTACGCGACGGCGGACTCCCGCTCTGGCTGATCGTAATTCTGGGTGCGATCCTGCGGTTCATCGCGCTGGGTCACAAGAGTTTCTGGCTCGACGAGATTGCCAGCGTCGCGATTGCGCGCCGGCCGCAGATGTTCTTCTGGCATTTTCTCTGGCATGACGAAGGCAATATGGCGCTGTACTACGTGCTGCTGAAGCCGTGGCTGCACTTCGGGTACGGCGAAGCGGCCGTGCGTTTTCTCTCTGTAATTCCCGGCGTTCTGTCGATTCCGTTGATGTATCTGCTGGGGGCGCGGCTGTTCGGGCGACGAGTCGGAATTCTGAGTGCCGCACTCATGGCCGTGAACGCCTGCGCCATCGGGGTTTCGCAGGAGGCGCGCGCCTACAGCTTTCTCGTCCTTCTGGTTCTCGCGTCAACGTATCTGTTGGTGAAGTTGGTGGAAGCGCCCTGCGATTCGCGCGCGATCGCCTACGCGCTGATCGCGGGACTGACGTGCTACATCCACTACTTCGGCGTGCTCGTTCCCGCCGCGCACGCGGTCTCCGTTCTGGCGCTGCCGGCGAACCGCCGCTGCTGGAAGCCGCTGCTTCTGTCCTGGACCATCATCGCTGCGATGGCCGTGCCGATTCTTTGGCTGATTCACGTGCAGGACGTGGGACACATCTCCTGGCTGCAGGCGCCGTCGTGGCTGGAGCTGTATCATCTCGGTGTTTTTCTTGCCGCTGACGGAGGTAAGGCCGCTGGCGCGATTCTGCTGGCGCTGGAGTTGGCGCTCGTCGGATTCTTCGTCGTAGCGTTCGAAAACGTCTGGCGCGACGACCGCGACGAACTACTTCGCTGGCGGTATTCGCTGGTGGCCAGCGTGGTCGCGACTCCCATCGTCATCACGTTGCTCGTGTCGGTCGTGCGGCCCGCGTTCTATCACCGCTTCCTCATCATCTGCCTGCCGGGCTGGCTGTTGATGATCGCGCTCGGTTTGCTGCGGATTAGCCGCTCCACATGGCGAGCCGCGGCGATCGGCGTAATTTGTGCGTTATCGCTGGTCACGACGGTCATCCTATATCGGCGGGCGAGCGAAGACTGGCGCGGGGCAGTGAACTACCTCATCGCTAACACGCGTCCTGAAGACCGCGTTCTGTATTACCAATCAGTTGGAAAGTTTGCCGGTGAGAGCTATCGCGAGTGGTTGCAGCCGACCACACCCAAGCCAACGACAATCGGCATCGAGCCGCTGAACGCATCGTGGCAAAGCGACATCGGCGATTCGCGCCGGGTGTGGCTGGTGATTTACCGCGCCATGCCGGACGGTGCAGAAGCGACGAGCATTCAGCGGGAGCTCAGCCGGCAGTATCAGCTTGCCAACGAAAAGAAGTTCACGGGTGTGACCGTTTTTGAATACAACGCGAAGTGATCGGTACTTCGTTCGCCTCCCTCACGCGCAGCAGATTCAAGTATTCTGAAAGGTGGTGCGCCCACCGCGTGTGGCGCGATTCTGTCGCCGCATCCAACAAGCATGTCCGAGCAGCCGACCGACGCACAATCCGAGACCCTGAGCCCCGTTCTGGGCGACGGGGAACGCGAGTCTCTGCGCGACGTGCTGCAGGACGAAGAGCAGGAATTCGCACGGCCGGCATCGAGGGGCTCAAGGCTGGCACTGGCGGTGCGGGCGCTGCGGCATCGGAACTTCCAACTCTTCTTCGCCGGACAACTCATCTCGCTCATCGGCACCTGGATGCAGACGGTGGCGCAGTCGTGGCTCGTCTACCGCATGACGAATTCGGCGCTGCTGCTGGGCACGGTCGGGTTCGCCAGCCAGATTCCCGTGTTCATCATGGCGCCCATCGGCGGCATCGTCGCCGATCGCCGCAATCGGCAGCGCATCGTCATCGCAACCCAAACCGCGTCGATGATTCTGGCCGGCATCCTGGCTGCGCTAACGTTGAGCGGGCGCGTGCAGGTGTGGCACATCATGGTGCTGGCCGCGGGCCTGGGCGTGGTCAACGCGTTCGACATTCCCGCGCGCCAGGCGTTCCTCATCGACATGGTCGGCCGCGAAGACCTGATGAACGCCATCGCGCTGAACTCCTCGATGTTCAACGGCGCGCGCATCATCGGCCCGGCAGTTGCGGGCATCCTGGTTGCGTCCATCGGTGAGGGATGGTGCTTCTTCGCGAACGCGGTCAGCTACATCGCGGTAATTGCGGGTCTGCTGATGATGCGCGTCACGAATCCCACCAACTTGGCGAAAGAAGGGTCGCCGCTGCAAAACATTCTGGAAGGTTTTGCCTTCGCCAAGAACACCGGACCGATTTACGCCATTCTGCTGCTGCTGGGATTGATCAGTTTTGTTGGAATGCCCTATACCGTGCTGATGCCGGTTTTTGCGGACAAGATCCTGCATGGTGGCGCGCGCGCACTCGGCATCCTGATGTGCTCAACCGGCGTGGGCGCACTGCTGGGCGCGGCGAGCCTGGCGGCGCGGGTTGGATTGCGCGGACTGGGCCGGCTGATTGCGATCTGCGCCGCCGGATTCGGAGCGAGCCTGGTGCTGTTCGCGTTCTCGAAGATTTTCTGGTTGTCGACAATTCTGCTGCTGCCCGTCGGCTTCTGCATCATGGTGCAGATGGCATCGTCGAACACGCTGATCCAGGCCATGGTGCCCGATCAGCTGCGCGGCCGGGTCCTCTCCGTCTACACCATGATGTTCATGGGAATGGCGCCGTTCGGAGCGCTGTTCGCCGGAGCCGTGGCGCACCGCATCGGCTCACCCTGGACGGTGGCATTGGGCGGGCTGGCCAGCATTGTCGGAGCAGCGCTGTTCTGGACGAAGTTGCCAACGTTCCGCCGTGAGGCCCGCGAGCTGGTGATGGCGCAGGGCATGATGGCAGGAACTCCCGCGCAAGGCGTGAACAGCGGCGGACTGTCGTAGCGGCGCAAGGCGACGTGGGTGATTCCCGGCAGAGTGTTCACCACGGAAGCAGGGAGAGCGCGGAATTTGTTGGGAATAGATTGCCGGTTAGCGACACCTGATTTTTTCTTCTCCGTGTATTCCGTGGTGAATGCCTAGCGCCGAGCCGGATCACCCGAAACTTTCAGGCGCGCCGCGGGTTTCTTCTTTTGCTTATAGGGAGAGACAAAGCGTGAAGTAGTCTGCGTGACCTGGGAGAGGGTCAAACGAGGAACGCACGCAGACTGGGCGGCCAGAGGCAAAGTGGCCGCCCTTCGTTTTTGAACACCGAAATGGGTGAAGCATCTTCACGTGTGCAGTTTTTTCTGCGACTGCGCGATGGCTTCAGCCGCTCAGGTGATGGGTCCGTGCAGAATCGCCTCAGAGGCTGAAGCCGGCTCTGCAATTGAAGTTTTTTCTGCACGCCTGAAGGCGTGCTCCATCCGCAGGTCGGCGGAAAGAAAAAGACCCGCGGCGCGGGGCGCTCTGCGGGTCTTTTCCGGTTAGCTGTTGGGATTGGCCTGAGGCTGTCCACTCTGATCCGGCCACCAATTGCTCGTGGTCGGCGTGGCCTCAGCGGCAGACACGATTTATCCGGGGTCCCCATTGCGCCCATTGTTGGCGCGATGGGGTGGCAATCACCTGTCTTGCGAGGAATAGAGCGGAAGCCCTAAGCCTCAGCCACCTCACTTGGGAAACTACAATGACTGTCAGATTTCATAGATTTGGATCACCCTCCTTTCCAGTGTATTGCGAAATTAACACCGCTTCGCACGCCCGTCAAATTGAGAGTTGATGAATGAGCGGCGAGCGTCGAGCCGCGAGCCACGAGCTTCGGGCCGCGAGCTTTGGGCTACGAGCTGCGAGCCGGTGCGTCATGGTGTCTTGTAGCGCCAAAGGCAGACGCTTCCGTCCCACGCGGGTTCAGGTTTCGGCGGGTGAAGCCCGAAACTCGTGCTTCGCTGCTCGCCGCCCGAAGCTTGAGGCCACGTGGCTCGCTGCTCGCTGCTAGCTCCACCCGAAGCTGGGCTTGCGCGATTTGCGGAGCAACCGCAAGCCAATGCTCACGCCGGCCAACGCCAAGCCCGCGGCTACGGCGATCCGCGCCAGCTTCGGGACCGGGCAGACCGGCTGCTTCTTCGCGGAGGCGACATGCTCGGGACGAACGCCCACTCCGACAAACCGCGCAATCACGTGTTGCACCCCTGGAATGTTGAACGCCACCTTCACTTGCCACGGCGCGCGCGCCGGACCGGGATCGCGGAAAATAGCCTCAAATGCCTTGTGCGCCTGCGTCTGCACGTACTGCGTGACGCGCGTGGGAAACTCGCGCCGCTCCTGCACCTGCGCCAGCAAATCGTCCGTGACACGGCCCTCGCGCAGCCCCGCGCCGAGAATGTTCGCCGTTGCCACTGCGTCTTGAATGGCGAGGTTGATGCCGACACCGCCGGCGGGCGACATGGCGTGGGCAGCGTCGCCAATGCACAGCAGCCCCGGCCGATACCAGCGCCGCAGCCGATTGATCTGCACCGACAGCAGCTTCACCTGCTCCCAATCGTGCAGCTCATTCACGCGATCGCCGAGATAAGGCGCGATGCGGCGAATGTCTTCGCGAAAAGCTTCCACGCCGCGCTGCTGGATCTCTGCGAACGAACCTTTGCGGATGATGAGCCCCGCCTGGAAATAATCGCCGCGCGGAATGAGGATCAGCGCCTTGCCATAGTTGATGTTGCCGAAGAGTTGTTCGGGATCGTTGCCGACACGGCTGATGCGGAACCACAGCACATCGATGGGCACGCCGAACTCCTGGACCTCGAAGCCGGCCGCTTCCCGTACGCGCGAGTGCCGGCCATCGCAGCCCACGACCAGATCGGCAATGACGTCGACAGGACCGGCGGGCGTGTGGGCCACGACGCCGCGCACCCGTCCGTTGTCGGTGATCAGATCGACGCCTTCGTTTTCCATGCGCAGCGAGAAGCCGGGGAACTGTTTCGCTTTGTCCGACAGGAAGTTGAGGAAGTCCCACTGCGGCATCAGGGCGACGAACTTGCAGTGTGTCGGCACGCTGCGGAAATCGGCAGCGGTAAATGGAAAACCGCCGAAGACTCCGCCGACCGAGGTCAGAGTCTGATGCGGGACTTTCAGGAAATCGTCGAGTAGGCCGAGCTCGTACATCACATCGAGCGTGGAAGGATGGACGGTGTCGCCGCGGAAATCGCGGAAGAAATCCTTGTGCTTTTCCAGCACGGTGACGGCAACGCCCGCGCGCGCCAGCAGATAGCCCAGCATCACTCCGGCCGGGCCGCCGCCGACCACACAACAGGTGGTTTCCAAAGTCTGGTTTGGCATGAATGCAACCTCACTGGCATTGTTCGAGTTTTATAGATTTAGATTACAGCCAGCCCGGATCGTTGCTACACAGGCTGTGGTTGCGCCTAGGATGCTCTTTCGCCGTTCCTCGGCAATCGCAGTTGCAATGCGAGGACGAGCGGTTCCACGCCATGGGTTACGTCCAGGGACGCATCGGCTAACGGCTCCCCTTCCGTGTCCGGAGCAGCGAACACAAAGCAAATCACGCATTGTGGGCTCATATCGCGAACGGCGGCGATGATTTCCCGGCGCAGCGGCGGTTCTACGGAATGCCCGATCACCACCGCGTCGACGTTCTGCTGGGCTGCGAGCGACGGCGCTTGTTCGGGATACTTAGGCGAGATGACGGAAAAACCCGCCATCGCGAGAACATCGTTTCTCGATAGCAGCAGGCTAGTATTGCGGCTCGTCGATAATACGCGATACATGTGCGATGCACGATCCTCTTATGCGTAAACGCTCAAGCGCAGAGATGATTGTACACAGCCGGGAACGGGTATCTGGGCCGGCGACGCATGCCATCTAAGCTATTGCAAGGCAACCCCGGCGCATCTACTATGTTTGTAAGATCGTGGGTAGAGGAGGGACATCGATGTCCGCGTCCGTCACTTCGCAGCCAGCAGAGCTGCTGACGTCCTGGAAAGAAATTGCCTCGTATTTAGGCAAGGGCGTGCGCACGGTCCAACGTTGGGAGCAACAGTTCGGATTACCGGTTCGCCGTCCCAACGAGAAGGCGAAGGGGATCGTGCACGCCAAACGCGAAGAGCTGGACCAGTGGTTACGCGATCAGTGGTCGCAGCGACCCAAGGAATTCGCGCAAGCCTTGGCGCTGGATCCCGGACCTCTGGTCATGATACGCGCGCAAATCGAGCAGTCGGTGGCGTTGCGCATGGCCAATCGTCTGCTGCTGAAGGAACTGCGGCATGGAGTTTCCAGCATGGTCGAAGAGTGTGAGGCAATGCACCGGAAAATGAGCGAACTGCCACCGCTCGGTTCCTAGATCAGCTGAGAAGGAAAGCAAGCATCCTGCTTGTCGTGGCGGGACCCGCACGCCGCGTTGCCAATTCCTAGAACAGGCCATCTTGTGAGCGACACGGGACCGGTACCCGAAGCAACGGGAGAACACCAAAACGATTTCGCCAGTGGCTCTCAGGGACGCGTGCCGTTCCCGGTGGTCGGCATTGGCGCCTCGGCCGGGGGCCTGGAAGCCTGCCAGATCCTGCTGCGGACCCTGCCTGCGAACCTGGGCATGGCCTACATATTTGTGCCGCATCTGGATCCTTCGCGCGAGAGCGCCTTCCGCGAGATCCTGGCGCGCACTACGTCCATGCCGGTCATCGAGGTGACGGACGGCATGGCGGTCAAACGGGATCACGTTTACGTGATCCCCCGCAATTGCGAGATGAGGATGGTGCGCGGGGTGCTGCACATCACGCAGCCCGAACACGCCCGGCCGGTCAACACCATCATCGACATTTTTTTCCGCTCTCTGGCCATTGACCAGGGCAGCAATATCATCGGCATCGTTCTCTCGGGCACGGCCTCGGATGGAACGCTGGGGCTGACGGCCATCAAGGGCGAGGGCGGTATCACCTTCGCGCAGGACAGCTCCGCCAAGTACGATGGCATGCCGGCCAGCGCCATCGCCTCGGGCTCTGTCGACCTGGTGTTGCCGCCGGATGCCCTGGCGCGGGAGTTGACGCGCATTGCCAGCCATCCCTACGTCTCCGGCGTCGGCCTCGAGCTCGACAGTGACTCCGGGGAGATCAAAGACGCGCAGATGGGCCAGCTCTTTTCCATCTTGCGGCGGACCACGCGCGTGGATTTCTCGGAATACAAGCGGCCCACCATCGGCCGCCGTGTGGCCCGGCGCATGGCGCTGCACAAAATCGAAAGGCTGGGAGAATATGTTGCCCTGTTGCTGCACGATCTGGTAGAGGTGGACGCCCTCTATCAGGACCTGCTGATCAACGTGACCAGTTTTTTCCGCGACCCCGAAGCCTTCGAGGCGCTGAAGCGGGTGGTCTACCCGGAGCTGGTGCGGAACGCGCTAGACCACAACCTGCCGATCCGCATCTGGGTGCCGGGCTGCTCCAGCGGCGAGGAGCCGTATTCGCTCGCCATCTCGTTGATGGAGTTTCTGGATGAGGAGCGAACGGAGCTTCCCGTCCAGATTTTCGGCACTGACTTGAGCGCCACCGCCATCAGTCGCGCCCGCGTGGGATTGTACAAGGACGCCATTGCGACCGATGTATCGGCGGTGCGCTTGCGGCGATATTTCCACCACGTCGACAGCGGCTATCAGGTCAGCAAGACCATCCGGGACGTGTGTATTTTCTCCATCCAGAATGTGTTCAGCGATCCGCCGTTCTCGCGGGTTGACCTGGTGAGCTGCCGCAACGTCATGATCTACCTGAGCCAGCCACTGCAACGGCGCGTGATCCCGGTGTTTCACTATGCCTTGAATCCGAACGGCTTCCTGATGGTGGGCAATGCCGAGGGCCTGCTACCGTCGGGGACCGAGCTGTTCGACGCCGCCGACAAGAAGCAAAGGATTTTTCGTAAGAAACCGGTCAGCACTCCTGTAACATTCGGTTTTTCCGTGCCTATGAATCCGATAAATGCCGAGGGCGGGCCGCCCCTGGCGGCGAAACCTGTCGAACCCCCGCGCGTCTCCACCGATCTTCAACGCGAAGCCGACCGCCTGCTGCTGGCGCGCTATGCTCCGCCCAGCGTGGTCGTGAACGACAACCTGGAGATCGTACAGATCAAGGGACACACCGGCGCCTATCTGGAGCTGCCCGCGGGCAAGGTGACCATGAACCTGCTGAAGATGGCCCGTCCCGGCCTGCTCTCCGAGTTGCAGAGCGCCATCGACGAGGCCGCCAAGAGCGGCATCGATGCGGTGCGTACGGCCGTGCCGGTGGACAGTAACGGAGGCACCTTGCTCACGTCGGTGCGCGTGACTCCATTCAGGACCCCAGCGCAGAACAGGGCCAGCTTTCTGGTCACCTTTGAACCGCCGGAGGGGGGCGCGATCTCCACTTCCAAGGAAGCGTTCATCTCTCCGCTCAGCGAAGATGAGCGCAACCTGAAAGACAAGCAGGTCGCGCAGCTCAAACAGGAGTTGGGGGCGACGAAAGAGTATCTGCAATCCATCATCGAGGCGCTGGAGTCGACCAACGAGGAGTTGCAATCGGCGAACGAGGAGATTCAGTCGGGCAACGAGGAGCTGCAGAGCACCAACGAAGAGCTGCAGACTTCGAAGGAAGAATTGGAATCGGCCAATGAGGAGCTGCACACCGTCAACGAGGAGATGCAGCACCGCAACGAAATGCTGACCCAGCTTAACAACGACCTCAGCAACTTGCTGAACAGCATTAATCTGCCGATGGTGATGGTGGGGCCGGACCTGAACGTGCGCCGCTTCACCCCCCAGGCGAGCCGCGTGCTGGGGTTGACGGGGACCGACGTGGGACGGCCGATTGGGCGGCTGAAGCTGAGACTGTCGGTAGCGAACCTGGAGCAGTCGATGCTCGACGTTATCTCCGAAGTGCGACCCGTGCAGTTCCGCGTACGCGATGCCGACGGCAAATGGTGCGATCTCCGGCTCACGCCCTATCGCACCGCCGACAACCGCATCGACGGCGTCGTCCTGACGGTGCTGAGCTTCGAGGAGCTGGAAGAGGTGCGCCAGGGGCGGGGGTCGGGTGCGACGGGTTCGGGCGCAAGCGGCAAGAAGCGCACCCCGGCGCGCAGCGCAAAGAAGCCGAAAGGGAAGAAGTAGGAGCCAGAGAGTCTCGCTCAGCGAGACGGAAGAGCTCAGCCCAGCGCTTTAGCGCGGGGAAAGCGTGAGAACAAGGGACGGCAGGCAGCGCTCATGCCACCGGCGAGTCGCGGTGCACGGTCTTCACGTTGTAGCCCGCCTTGGCCAGGCGTTTCTGCACATCTTCGGCGATCATCACCGAGCGATGTTTGCCGCCCGTGCATCCGAAAGCAATTGTCAAGTAACTCTTGCCTTCCTCGATGTAGTGCGGGATCAGGTAAATCAGCAGCTCCGAAATGCGGCGAATGAACTCGCCGCGTCTGCGGAAACGAGCGGATGTATTTCGCGACCGCGGGATGACGGCCGGTATGCGGGCGATACTTCGGGATGAAGTGCGGGTTAGGCAGAAAGCGCACGTCGAACACCAGATCGGCATCTTCCGGAACGCCCTCGCGATAGCCGAAGCTGACGCAGGAAATCAGAATGTTCTTGTCGCGGTTGCCGCGCTGGAAGCGCTCGGTCAGCATCGCGCGCAGCTCGTGCACGTTGAACTTGGTGGTGTCGACGACGAGGTCCGCCAATGCCTTGACCGGCTGCAGCCGCCGGCGCTCGGAGGCCAGCGAGGCGCGCACGGAAGCGTTGCGGCCTAGCGGATGCGGCCGGCGCGTCTCACTGTAACGGCGCAGTAGCGCTTCCTCGTCAGCTTCCAGAAAAACAAATGTCGTTTGCAGCAGGTGCCGCAGCGAAGCAAGCGTCTGCGGCAGCTTGTCCAGCCGCGCTCCCTCGCGGATGTCGACCACCAGCGCCGCGCGCTGAATTTCCAAGCTGTCGAGCACCAACTCGGCGAAGTTGGTGATCAGCCCGACGGGAAGATTATCGACGCAGTAGTAGCCGAGGTCCTCGAAGGTCTTCAGCGCCGACGCCTTGCCTGCGCCGCTCATGCCGGAGATGATGACCAGCTCGTGCTGGTCGTGCTGACGCGGTGAGGGCTTGGCGGCGTCTGCTGTCGACTGGCGGCCGCGTTTGCTGGCGCTTTTGGAACCTGGCATCGCTGGAGATCCTGTGCCGCGAGAGTAGCAGACTTCCGACCCGCCAGTCATCACGGCTCGGACGCAGAAGTCACATCGGTGTGTCCAAAATCTTCGCCCTTGAAAAGTAGCGGCTCTCCGCTCTCCTTGGCCAAAGCATAAGCGAAGCAATCACCAAAGTTCAGTCCTGCGGGATGGCCGCTGCCTTTGCCGAAATCGCGGTAAGCCTGTCGGGCAATATAGGCTTGGCTGGTTGTAACCGGCTGAATCGTAATGCCCGACTCGCGCAGAAGATCATCAAGTTGGCGGCTTGCCACCGGATCGCGGAGGCTGTCGACAACTGCTGCCGTCTCCACATAGTTGACTGCGGAGAGAAGACAACGTGGGGCAGCATCAATCCTCTCGAGAAACATCCGCGATTCTGGCTCCCGCCAGCCGGCAGTGCTAGACAGACGGCGCTGCCTCGGCGTACAAGCGAACCATGAGCATCAACCGGAAGCTGCTGGGCTTGGCAAGTATTTTGGCCTTGCTGTGCGCGGTCGCGCTCGCCGGCGACTTGGAATGGGACTGGCACAATCAGGAGGTCATCAGCCGCAACGATCCGAGCCTCAGTACGACCTCGAAGCTGACGGAGCCCGAGCGCAACCAGCTGCTCGACGCGGTCATTGCGCGTTTGCTGAAGCCACTGACCGATGCCGGCTATGGCGACGACCGCATTCGTGAGATTGCGCTGACCACGCGCGTGCGCTTCGTCGATCTAGGCGACGGTAAGCCGGTGATCATGGCGGAGTCGCTGGGTATTGAAGGCGGTTGCGACGTCCTGGTGAATTGCCCTTTCTGGATCTTTCGCCACACCAAAGACGGCTACGTGTCGCTGCTGGACACGGTGGCCGCAAGCTACACCGTCCAGGCGACCTCGAGCGACGGCTACTCCGACCTGGTCATCGCGCGGCACACTACTCCCAGCGAGACGAGGCTGACCGTTTACAAGTACGCCGACGGCAGGTACTCCGAAGCCGGCTGCTATACGGCGATCTTCGCCCCAGCGAAGGAAGGCGAGGGAATTACGGATCCGGCGATTTCGCCATGCGGTGCGGAGACGAAGGAGCAGCCAAAGGAAGAACCGAAGAGCGACGAAGTGCACTGATTATGGTGCAATGTTTCGATTTGGGAATCGCTTGTCAAGTCCCACAAAGGTGTCGAAATCGTCGCAAACCAATGGCATAGTTGGAAATATATAGTTGGCAAAAACTGAACAAAACCCCATCGAATGTGCTATGCTGTATTTAGAGAGTCAGGAAGGGAGCAATCTCCTTCTTGGCTCTTTCGCTTTTTGGGCGACCCGATATCTGGCAGCCTCTAATTTTTTCCAGTTTTGGAAGGGGCGGCCTTTCGGCCGTCCGCAAGGTCACCCGTTTGGAGTGCGGTTTGAGCCGCTGAGGCCTTGATCGGAGTCTCCCTGGCCGTTCGCGGGGAGCCGAGCGCAGCAGTAGCAAGCTCGTAACGTGGCTCCCGCAAAGTTGTATTCCTTGGCCACTCAATCCCTTGCTGCGGCGAGTAGAATGACTGCAACACCGGATGGCACAATCGAAAAACACAACCGTTCGCACGCCGAAGCCTGCCGGCAACGGTGGGAATGACGGAACAGCATCGGCGCAGTTCAACCTGCGCCCCTTCACAGGTAGCAGAACCACATGCCATTGATTGGAAGTTTTGCCTTGCTGCTGGCGCTTGCGCTGGCCGCCTATTCGTTCCTGGCAGGCGCGCTGGGATTGTCGCGCAAGGACGACCGCCTGGTCGAGACCGCGCGCCGCGCCGGCATTGCGTCGTGGGCCGCGGTGACCATCGCCGGGCTGGCGCTGGTGATGGCCGCGCTCGGCAATGACTTCTCGGTCTCCTACATCATGCACCACAGCAATCGCGACCTGCCGATTGCGTACAAGTTTGCGGCGCTGTGGTCCGGGCAGGAAGGCTCACTGCTGTTCTGGGCGTGGCTGCTGTCGTCGTATGCGCTGGTGCTGCGGCTGCGCTACAAAGTTGACCCGATGCTGTTCAATTACGCGTCGGTGATCATCGCCGCCGTGCAGGTGTTTTTCTTCCTGCTGGTGAACTTCGCGGCGAATCCGTTCGGGCTGGTGACAGGAAATATCCCCGCCGATGGCAACGGCCTGAATCCGCTGCTGCAATATCCCGAGATGGTGATCCATCCGCCGATGCTGTACCTCGGCTACGTCGGGGTGACCATTCCGTTCGCCTTCGCGCTGGGCGCGCTGATCATGAAGTATCCCGGCGAAAAGTGGATCCACATCACGCGGCGCTGGACGATGGTGGCGTGGCTTTTCCTGACCTGCGGCATTTTCCTGGGCGCGCATTGGGCCTACGAAGTACTTGGCTGGGGCGGCTACTGGGGATGGGACCCCGTCGAGAACGCGTCGCTGCTGCCGTGGCTGACGATGACTGCGTTTCTGCATTCGGTGATGATGCAGGAGAAGCGCGGCATGATGAAGATGTGGAACATGTGGCTGATCTTCACCACATTTCTGCTGGCCATCTTCGGCACCTTCCTCACGCGCAGCGGTGTAGTGAGTTCGGTGCATGCGTTCGCGCAGTCGAGCATAGGCACGTGGTTTGTGTGGTTCCTGGCGATCATCCTCTCCACCTGCGTATTTTTCTTCGTGCGCAATCGCGAGACGCTGCGCAGCGAGCATCGGCTGGAGTCGCTGGTGTCGCGCGAGTCGAGCTTCCTGTTCAACAACCTGGTGCTGCTGGTGTCGTGCTTCGCGGTGCTCTGGGGCACGCTGTTTCCGGTGCTGTCGGAGTGGGTGACGGGATCGAAGGTGACGGTTGGGCCTCCCTTCTTCAATCGCGTGAATGTGCCGATCGGAATTTTTCTGGTGCTGCTGACCGGCGTGGGCCCGCTGCTGGCATGGCGGCAAACTTCGTTTGATCGCGTGAAACGTAACTTCGTATGGCCGACGGCCCTCGCGGTGCTCACGGTGATCGTGTTGATCATCGGCGGCATGAAGCCGTGGGAAGACTCAGCCTACTTCTACTCGCTGGTGGCGATTGCGCTTTCGGTGATGGTGATCGCGACGGTGGTGGGCGAATTCTGGCGGGGCGGCCGGGTGATTGCGCGGCAAACCGGCGTGAGCATCGCGCAGGGCATGGTGGTCATCACGCGCCGCAATACGCGGCGTTATGGCGGCTATCTGATCCACATCGGCGTGGTGCTCATCGTGATCGGTTTCGCCGGGCTGCCGTTCAATGTCGACAAAGAGCAGGAGATGGGCTTCGGCGACAAAATGCAGATCGGCCACTACACGCTGGTCTGCCAGTCGTACACGCAGGACGACAAGCCTAACTATGGCAGCGAGTGGGCGGTCATCGACGTGTACAAGAACGGCAAGAAGATCGACACCATGTATCCGGAGCGGCGCTTCTACAAAGCCAGCGAGCAGACGGCAACCATAGTGGCGAACCGCTCGCGTCCGAACGAAGACTTGTATCTCGTCTACACCGGGCGCAATCAGGACACGGGCCGGCCGATTATCAAAGCGCACGTGAATCCGCTGGTGATGTGGATCTGGATCGGGGTGCACGTCGTGCTCATCGGGACGATCATCGCGCTGTTCCCGAACATGAAGCCGGGGAAGGTCGCGGTGACGAAGGACAAAGATCGAGAGGCGGCGGAAGCGGTGCGGAGCGGGGCCGTGGGCGTGGGCGGAGATTAAGAAGCAGCGGTTAGTGACCAGTCGCCTGCGTAGAGGGGAAGTCGAAGGATCTGCGGTTCGGCGCGGTTGAAGCTGCCGCACTCTTGAATGAAACGATTGACGATTGTATTGGCTATCCTGATCGCTGTGGTGGCTGCGGTGATGTGGCGGCGGGCGCGGGCTGCGAGCGGCGACCAGATATCGACGATCACCGTTGACGGACGAGCGCGCGAATACATTCTGCATGTTCCCGCAAGGCACGGCGGAACGGCGCAACTCCCGTTGGTGATTGTGTTGCACGGCGCGACGCAACCGGCCGCGAACGCCGAACGCATGACCGGGATGAGCGCGCTGGCCGACAAGGAGAATTTCATCGCGGTTTACCCCGAAGGCACGGGCAAGCTGCCGACCTGGAACGCCGGCAATTGCTGCGGGTACGCGCAACGCGAGAACGTCGACGACGTCGCCTTCCTGCGCGCTCTTATCGCGAAGCTGGAGACGGAGTACAGGATTGATCGCAAGCGTATTTATGTCACCGGTATTTCGAACGGCGCCATGATGTCGTACCGCGCAGCTTGCGAGATGGCCGATGTGGTGGCCGCAGTGGCGCCGGTTGAGGGCGCGCAAAACCTGGCGTGCAAGCCCGCGGCGCCGGTGTCGGTGATTGTGTTTCACGGGACGGCAGATCGCCTGGTGCCGTACAATGGCGGCTCAACGCCGTATCAGATTGGGCCGCATCGGAACGACAGCTCGGTTGCGGAGACGGTCGCGTTCTGGGTGAAGCAAGATGGCTGCTCGCCGACGCCGAAGCACGAGGAATCGAACGAGGTGCACATCGATACCTATTCGAGTTGTAAGGACGGAACCGGCGTGTCGCTGTATGCGATACAGGGCGGACGTCACATGTGGCCGGGAACGTCGATTAGCGGCAACACGCTGCCGGCGACCGAGGTGATGTGGAAGTTCTTCGCCGCGCATCCGAAAGCGTGAGACGATTTTGATAACGAGGATTGTATGACTGGTGTGCAACATGTGACGGATGACAGGGGGCGCAAGATCGGAGTTCTCATCGGTCTCAGGAAACATCGCGAGCTCTGGGAAGACCTTCAGGACGTGCCGGTTGTGTCGATCACGGAAGCGTGAAAAGCGGATCCCGTTGGAAAGGTAAAAGCAGGGCTGATAAAAGCAGGGAAACTTCGGAATGGATAATTATCGTGTTGCCCTTACCCAGCGCCGAAAGCGAGTTGCACAGCTTGCCGGCGCAGATGGTGACCCGCATAGTTCCACGAATTGAACGGCTCTCGTCCAATCGACACCACCCGGTTGCAAGAAGCTGAAGGGCGGTGACAACGAATGGCGAATCCGGGTGGGCGACTACCGCGTTGTGTATGAAATCGATGATGATGCAGAAACCGTTGCTGTGACACGGATCGCACATCGGCGTGAGGCTTACGATTAGGATCTCTCAACATTGAAACTAGAAACTGGAAACTCGAAACTTCGCATCGCGCAGCTGTTGCTCGTGGTGCTGCTGGCGGTTGGCTTCATGGGCGCCGGCGACGACGCTCGCTTCAACAAGCTTGGCCACCAGCTCATGTGCATGTGCGGCTGCAACCAGGTTCTGCTGGAGTGCAATCACGTCGGCTGCACTTACTCCGACCGCATGCGCAACGAACTGGCGGCTGCAATCGATCGCGGCGACAGCGACTCGCTAGTGCTGCAAAGCTTCGTGCAGAAGTACGGCAATACCTCGCTGGCAGCGCCGACGGGCAGCGGTTTTAACATCGTGGCATGGATCACGCCGTTCGCCGTATTTGTCGGCGCGATGATCATGACCGTGTGGTTGGTGCGCCTGTGGAAGTCGCGCGCGGTGGCACAACCCGTCGCTCAGCCCGCATTGCAGGCCGAGGAGTTGGACGAGCTGCGGAAGAAAGCTCGTCAGGAGACTGAATTCTAATGTTGGCATTTATGGCTACTGGCATCTTCGATGAGGGAAGTGTATTTGTGCTGTTCGGCTGCGCGCTGTTCGCCGCAGCTATGTTTGTGTACGTGTTCTATCAGCCGGGCGAGGTCGAAGCGGGTGAGGAGAAGACGCGCCAGGGCTATCTGCTGGAGCGTAAAGAGGCGACCTACGAGAACCTGCGCGACCTCAACTTCGAATACAAGGCTGGCAAGCTGAGCGAGCAGGATTACGCCGTTCAGCGCGCGGCGCTGGAGGACGAAGCGGCGGCCATCCTGGCGGAGCTGGAGCAGATCGAGAAGACACGCGCGATCCTGCGCAAAGGAACGCGGCCCGCTGGGGTGAGGACGAATGGAGGGCGCGCGTGAGCACCTGGGTAGAGCGGGCCCTCAGGCCAGCGTCGTCGCAGTACGTTATTTCTTCGCAGCCGCTGCTTGTCGGCTCGCGTGCAAGCAGTGTTGCATTCTTTGGCCACGCCAGGTCCTTGCGACTCGGGCTGGCTTTGATTCGATCGATCTCTCTCGCCGTCCTCCTGCTTTCGATCGGCGCGGTAAGCGCCGCGGCCCAGAACATCACGGGCACGGTTACCAACGGCACGACGGGCAAGCCTGCTGCTGGGGAAGAGGTGACGCTGCTCTCGCTGTCGCAAGGCATGCAGGAGGTCGGCAACACCAAAACCGATGCGCAGGGGCACTTCTCTTTTCCTGCGCCGAAGGAGCAAGGGCCGCACATGGTGCGGGTCACGCATCAGGGTGTCGGCTATTTTCCTCAGAGTGGGCCGCTGATGCCCGGCGCTACGACGGCCGAGCTCACAATCTACGATTCGGCGAAGAAGATTGAAGACCTGAGTCAAACCGTCGAAGTGGATCGCCTGCAGAGCGACGGCAAACAGCTCCAGGGGATAACCCTCTACGCCGTGAGCAACAAGTCGCAGCCGCCGCGCACGCTGGCCGATGACAAGGGCACCTTCGAGATTGTTCTTCCGGAAGCGGCTCAAATTGACACCGCGGAGGGGAAGGGACCCGGCGGGCAACCGATCGCCATCGAAGCGCAGCCCGGCTCGCAGAAAGGGCACTATTTCCTGAGCTATCCATTGCGTCCCGGCGAGACGCAGTTTCAAGTCGCGTATCACATGCCGTATTCCGGCGAGGCCAGCTTCTCGCCCAAGGTCTTCCACGATGTGCAGCACTTCGTGGTGATGATGCCGAAGAGCATGAGCTTCAGCGCCAAAGACCCGCAGCAATATCAGGTGATGACCGATCCGCAGATGGCGGACCCGCACACGACGGTGATGGTTGCGACCGGGGTCAAGCCGGGGCAGGAGCTGAGCTATCGCGTCTCGGGTTCAGGCGCGTTTCAGGCCGATAATCAGCAGGGCGCCGGCGACGCCTCGGGAGGCATGGGTGGCGGTGGATCACAGGCGGCGGCCGCCGACAATCGCCCTGGCGGAGGCCTGGGCGCTCCCATCGACGCGCCGGATCCGCTGCACTCGTATCGCGTGTACATTCTCGGAGCCTTCGCGCTGGTGTTGGTGATGGGCGGAGCGTATATCGTGTCGCGCTCCAATCATCCGCAGCCCGCGACCGTGGCGGCAGGAGCTGGGAAAGTCACGGCAGAAAGCAGCGAGGCGGCAGCAGCGTTCGCCGACTTCGTCGAGCCGACCGCGCCAGCCCGCGACCGGAATGCTTTGCTGCTGGAAGCGATGAAGGAAGAACTCTTTCAGCTCGAGATCGACCGCCAGCAAGGCAAGATTTCTCCTGCGGAGTACGCCAAGGCCAAGTCCGCGCTGGATGAAACCATCAAGCGGGCGCTGTCGCGAGGGAAGACCAGCTAGCATTCCGGGGCCCCCAACTTACGCGATTCCCTTTGCATTCAGAAACGCGCTGTATTGCTGATCGGTGCCCACGATGTGCTTGGCCAGCCACTGGGTGAGGAACTCCAGCACCTCGACGCTGAGGCCGACCGCAGTAGTCTCGTATTGCTGCGATATCTCCTTCATCTTGGCGACGAAGCGGCGGTGTTGCTCGATATGCGCTGCCAGGCTGGGATAACCGTGAATCTTCAGGGTGGCTTCTTCGCGGGTGAAGTGGTCTTCGGTGTAGCGAATGAGCGCGGCCAGCACAGGCTCCAGCACTTCTTTGCCATGTCCTGTCTTCATGCCTGCGTGCAGCTGGTTGATAATTTCGAACAGTTGCTGGTGGTCGCCATCGAATCGTTTGACTTTCACGCTGTAGCGCGGCGTCCAGGTCAAATAGGCCATGACTGCCCTCCTGCGTGCACCATCGGCACTGGTGCCGTTTGCATGAGAGCGGAACCCCGGCCATGCGTTCCAAAGCTCCGCTGCGCCAACTTAACGGCGGCCCATGGCATCTGTTGAGAGCACCGGCAGGGCGCGAGCGTACAATCAAGGCGTCCGGCCGCATCGAGTACCAAAACCTATGATGGAGGGTCCGTTATGCCGCTTTTGCACCGGGGGGCGAAGTTCGCGGTTCGCAGGATGCCCAAGGTCATCAATCCGACAATGCACGCGGTGTTGGATTACGTGGTGGCAGGCAGCTTCCTGCTGAAGGCGGCGTCGGCATGGAAACGGAACCGGCGTGCGGCTGCGGCCTCGCTGATTTGTGGCGGCGCCACCCTGGCGAATGCGCTGGTGACGGACTATCCCGGGGGCGTGGTTCCCAAGATCAGCTTCCGCACGCACGGCCGAAACGATTCGATGATTGCAGGCTTTACCGCGGCAGCACCGAAGTTATTGGGCTTTGCCGAGGGTCGCGAGGCGCGCTTCTTCAGCATCGAAGCGCTCGGCGAAACGGTTATCACCGGGCTGACGGATTTCGATTATTACGAGGATCGGAGTTTGGCGGCGTAGGGGTTGGTAGAGCCGACCTTCAGGTCGGCGTCATCAGCAATATGAGAAAAAGGGGCGAGTGCTGACGTCTATAGGCGTCAGCACTCGCCCCTCGATCATTCACGCGCGAAACGCGGGCCTCAAGGCCCGCACTATCCCGCAAACGCTTTCGCCAGGAAGCGCGAGATGTGCCATGCGTCCATGTATTTGTAGGGAGTCTCGCCCAGCGAGTAGTGACCGCAGGGCAGCGCCTTGATGGTCGTGTCCAGCCCGTGCCGAAGGAACTCACTCGCCGCCTGCACCGAGAACTCCGGCAGGAAGGTCAGGTCGTAGCGGCCGTAGATCATCAGCGACTTTTTCGGCCAGCGCTTGAATTTGTCGAAGTAGACGATGGGGCTGATGCACATCCAGACGCGCCGCAACTCTTCTTGCGTCAAGACGCCTTCAATTCCCTGGCGAATGTGTTGCGTCGACTGGCCGGTCCAGACCACATCGCCGAAGGTTGTCGAAGCGTGGTTGAAGACATTCACGCGAATGCGCGGGTCATGCGCGCTGGCCAGGAAGGCGTAGCACGAGCCCAGGCTGGTGCCGACGATGCCGAGCCTGTGTAGCCCTGCTCTTCCAGCCAGTCGAGACAGGAGCGGATATCAACGATGCCCTGCGGCCGGCGTCGATGGTGCGGCCGATGTTGGCCGACACCGCATAATCGGCGCGCGTCAGTCCCGCTGGACGGCGGACATCGTGGTACGGCATGCTCGAGGCGCAGCGCGGCGATGCCCAGCAGGTTGAAGATGCGGCACAAGCGCGCTCTGGCTGACGGCGTCGGCGTTCCATTGGGGCAGGAGCACCACGGCGCGGCGTCCATGCGCGGGAAACCAGCGGGCGTTGACGAGATTGTTCTCGGGGTACGGGGACTGGATCGGGCGAAGTGAAACGCAGGAAGTTCGCCGCATTCGTCCTTCGGGACCTTCTTTGGCGGCTCGCTGCCGGTGTGGAAGAGCTCGACCTTGCGATGTTCAAGGCGGAAATCCGTCGGAGTGCGATAGGCGAAAAATTCGTCGCTGTTGCGGACGAGGCGGTCGTTGATCGCCGCCATGTAGTCGATCATGGCGGAGCGATCGTTGGTCACTGGGCGGAGCAGAGAAAGCCGTCAATCCCGGGCCACGGCTTCGTCCATTCCGCGCCCCACTCAAACGGACGCACGATGCGGTTGCTATCGCGCGAGGTCAGGCGCGACTCCCACTCGTAGATCCAGCGGCGATAGTGTTCTCGCATCTCTGGTTGATGTTAACGCGTCGGCATATTCGGGCGACAGGAGTTGGCAACGAATGTCTTCCGCAACCCGGTAAACGGCGAGAATATTCGGGTGAGTGGGGCAGCGTTGGGGAGGTCGGCATCTCTGTTCGGTGACATTGACTGTTGCTGCATATCAGGGAAGAATGGTGACACCTGCCTCTCCTGCGATGCGTGCTTTGCCAAAATTCCGGTCCCTGTGCCTGGCTTGCGTTCTGGTCGCTGCAACGTTGCTTGCGTCGCAGACTGCGTCCAGCGGTCGCGCGAGCAGCACGGAATCCGGCTATCCCGAGCAGGCATATCTTTCTTCGTCGCGCTACGTCAACCAGTACTTTGGTTTCAGCTTCGACTTGCCGACGGAGGCCCATCTCACCCCGCAGCCCGAGCCTGCGGCGCGGGACGGCAGCATTCCTCTGCTGGATCTGGCCGGACCTGCGCCGGAAGATGCAGAGATCGCGATTGCCGCCATTCCAGCCGGGGGCGGCAAGGGCGACGACGCCAAGGTACTGATGCGCCAATTGCTCGATCAGGAGCTATATCGCGGCGTCGAGGAGTTGCATGGCTTGTCGAAGACGAGCCTGTCGGGTCATCAGTTCTACTTGTTTGAGACGCGGCGTGGGATTGAGCAGCACATGCTGCTGGCGACTACTAGCGGCGAATACATTCTGCGAGTCGTGTTGGCCGCGCACGACGAAAAAACAGTCAAGAAGCTGGAGACCTCATTCGACCGCGTGGTCTTCTTCGCGCCTGACGTAGCGCATACGTTCGTGACCGCGGATGCGAAGCCCTACGAGGGGCCTTCCATTTCGTCGCATCGAATGGCGATGCTGGAGAGCGATCCGCCGTCGAAACATATTGACGCGGGCAATATGAGCGGTGACTTCTACGAGAACTCGATGCTGGGGTTCAGCTATCGCATTCCACAGGGCTGGTCCATCGAATCCGAAGGCGCGGTTCAGAAGGCGGTCGAACGCGATCGACAGACGCAGGACTTCGGGCGGCCGCGGCTGGGCCGAGTTGAACGTAAAGTGGTCGATGCGTGCAGCAAGACGCTGTTTTCGGCATGGGCTAACCGTCCCGGCCCCAACGGCCAGCTTTCCTACGATGACTTCGGGGAAGTGACGGTCACCGCAATGTCGCTGGCGTGTTTTCCCAACATGATGTTCCCGACGAAAGCGGACGACCGTGGAGCCTTTAAGGATTTCCTGCGCGAGTACGCGCTCACGCACCCCATCGTCGACGAGATGCGCGACGCCAAAGTTTTCGCGCAGGACGGAATCACGTTCTTGTTCCTGGAAGGCACGGTAGCGTTCGGGATTCCGAACGATGAGCTTTCGCGCCGGCTGTCGCTGGGTTTGGCGGTCACCGAGCGGCGCGGGTATTTACTGACGTGGTTCTTCGCCGCGCCGCACGATAGCGAGTTGCGGGCGCTGACCAATGAGCGCGCCAGCTTCGATCGCGGGCCGGCGGTGACGGTCGCGCGAGCTCCGCAGCCGGGCGGCGGAGTTGCGGCAGAAGAAGGATCAAACCGGAGGGCGGATTCGGCAAAAACGGTCGGCGAACCCAGCGCTGCTGCGTCGCAAGCGACGCCGGGGCCGGCAACCACGGCTTCAGCACCGGGGGCTGCCTCTGGTTCCACGGCAACGCCGGCCGCCAATGGCGGTGATCCATCAGCGTCCACGCAGGAACCCTCCTCGCGGCCATCGCTGCTTCGTCCCGGTGAGACGATGGACAGTCAGCAGGGTAAGGGCGCGGTGGTCGTCAAGAACAAGTAGCTGCTTCAGATCATTTTCCTGCGTCGGCAGGGGTGGCGGCTCCAGCAGTCGGCGTGGCTTTCAGCTTGGCCAGCGACTGCTCAACCCGAGACTTGAAGTCTCCCGCGTCATTCTGCATGATTCCACTGAAGGCGGTCGACGTTTGCATCTCACAGCCGGCGCCTTGCAGCTCCAGATGCACCGAGAGATCACGCGAGTGGATTGCGCCGCTGATGTTATAAGTCGCGGTCATTTGCTTGTCGTCCGCGAGGATAAGGGTGTAGTGCCCCGAATTCTTGACGGTGTCCATGACCGCAGGCCATAGCTCGCTGCACGAAACGGAATAATTGTCTTTGTGGACTTTTCCTATTGCCGGCGTTACCGCGATGAGCAAGAGGAACGCCAGCATCATCATTTTCTTCATGAGGGCTCTCCTGCAATTTCTATTTACGACGTGTGGATGAGGGCAGCATACATCCGTGTCAACGCCGATTCGTGTCTCAGACGGTTATTTCTCAGGAGTCGTTCCAAAAAGGGACGAGGCCAGTGCTGCGGGCATGTCACGGTTCGCGGCGATCCGAGGTTGACCGCCACCAACTGCATGAAGGATTGTGCAGAGTACCTTTCCACAGCCGGCCCTTATCTCCTCGGGCGTTCCCTGATAAAATCGTAGAAATCCACTCCCCGGAGATCTAATGCAGGCAATCCTTGCGCTGGAAGATGGCCGCGTCTTCCGCGGCAAAGGCTACGGAGCGAAAGGCGAATGTTACGGGGAAGTTGTTTTTAACACCTCGATCACCGGCTATCAGGAAATCTTCACCGACCCTTCGTACGCCGGGCAGATTGTAGTTCTCACCAATCCAGAAATCGGCAATTACGGAACCAACTCCGACGACAATGAGGCCACGCGGCCCTACATCGAGGGCCTGATTGTGCGCGAATTCTCGCGCGTCAGCTCGAACTGGCGCTCGCAGGAGGTCGCCGAGGAGTATCTGGAGCGCTACAAAATTCCGGTGCTCGGCGAAATTGATACGCGTGCGCTGGTACGGCATCTGCGCGATAACGGCGTCATGCGCGGCGTGATCTCGACCCTTGAATTCGATCCTGAGAAGCTGATCGCGAAGGCGCGGTCGATCCCGAAGATGGATGGCTTGGATCTCGCGAAGGAAGTGACGACGCGGAGTGTGTATCAGTGGGACGAGGGCGTGCGCTCGCACGAGCCGACGGAGATCGTCGGAGTAAAAGACGCCGCGCCCAAGCACCACGTCGTTGCGTATGACTACGGGATCAAGCAGAACATCATGCGCCGTCTTGTGGGCGAGGGTTGCAATGTGACCGTGGTCCCGGCGACGACCAGCGCCGAAGACGTGCTCGCGCTCAAGCCCGGTGGCGTGTTCCTGTCGAACGGTCCGGGTGATCCTGAGCCGGTGACCTACGCGCAGCAAAGCATTCGCGACATGATGGGCAAGGTGCCGATTTTCGGGATTTGCCTGGGGCATCAACTGATCGGCCTCGCGCTGGGTGGCAAGACCTACAAGCTGAAATTCGGGCATCACGGCGGCAACCATCCGGTGAAGCAGATGGCAACCGGCAAAGTCGAGATCACGGCGCACAATCACAACTTCGCCGTCGATCCCGAATCGCTCAAGCAGAGCGAGGTCGATCTGACGCACATCGACCTGAACGACAACACGCTCGAGGGCCTGCGGCACCGCTCGCTGCCGCTGTTCAGCGTGCAGTATCATCCGGAGGCCGCCCCTGGCCCGCACGACTCGCACTACTTGTTCAAGGATTTCGTGAAGATGATGGAGGAGTGGAAGGGGAAGTGATGGTGGGAAGGGGCGCGCCTTTAGGCGCGCCGTATAAGCCAACCAAGCATCGGGGCTTTAGCCCCTGAGGGACCTCGATTTGAGACCGACTCGACAACAAACAGCTTCAGGCTACACCTACTTTGTTACTTCTCAGACTTGGCAGCGACGGGCGCTATTCAGGAATGAAAAGTGGGCTGAGCTGTTCCTTGAAACGCTCCAGGCGTATCGCGGGCGCGCTTATCTGCTGCACGAATATGTGCTGATGCCCGATCACTTCCATGTGCTGATAACCCCGTCAGTGACTCTGGAACGCGCAGTTCAGTTCATCAAAGGCGGATTCTCATATCGAGTAAAGAAGGAACTGCAGTCTTCGATGGAAATCTGGCAGACCGGATTCTCGGATCATCGGGTCCGGGATTTCGAGGATTACCGGATTCATGTCGGATACATCTACCGCAATCCAGTCGGGAAAAAGCTCGCCAAGAATGCTGCTGATTATCCGTACTGCTCGGCCCATTCCAGCAGCTTGAAAGACGAGGTCTCTCAGTGGCTAAAGCCACTCGAAAGGCAACTCAACGGCGTGCCTAAAGGCACGCCCCTTCAAGAAGAGCAACTGTCAAGCAACACCTAACTCATGCCACGCCGCAACGACATCGCGAAGATACTCATTATCGGCTCGGGGCCGATTGTCATTGGCCAGTCGGCCGAGTTCGACTATTCGGGCGCGCAGGCCTGCAAGGCGCTGAAGTCCGAGGGCT
The DNA here is from genome assembly GCA_963747045.1 of uncultured Acidobacteriaceae bacterium. Taxonomy (GTDB): domain Bacteria; phylum Acidobacteriota; class Terriglobia; order Terriglobales; family Acidobacteriaceae; genus Bog-257. Next base: position 148,081 of record CAVVDN010000007.1, read on the forward strand.
ACGAGGTCGTGCTCGCCAACTCGAACCCGGCGACCATCATGACGGACCCCGAGATGGCCGACCGCACCTACATCGAGCCGCTCACGCGCGCCTATTTGGAAGAGATCATTCGCGTGGAAGCCGAGATCTCGAAAGAGAGCGGCCGGACCGGTGTATTTGCTCTACTCCCTACGGTCGGCGGGCAGACCGCGTTGAACCTGGCAGTCGAGCTGGCCGACAGCGGCGTGCTCGAGAAGTACGGCGTGCAGCTCATCGGCGCGCAGCTCGACGCGATTAAAAAAGCCGAAGATCGCCTGCTGTTCAAAGACGCGATGACCGCGATTGGCCTTGATGTGCCGAAGTCGTCGCTGGTGAATAACCTGAAAGACGGCATCGACTTCAGCAACAAAATCGGTTTCCCGCTGATCCTACGGCCGTCGTTTACGCTGGGCGGCACCGGCGGCGGCATTGCCTACAACCGCGAAGAGCTGCTGGAGCTGCTCGCACGCGGCCTCGACCTGTCGCCCGTACATGAAGTGCTGCTGGAAGAATCGGTGCTCGGCTGGAAGGAGTACGAGCTGGAGCTGATGCGTGACCTGGCGGACAACGTCATCGTCATCTGCTCCATCGAAAACTTCGACCCGATGGGCACGCACACCGGCGACTCGATCACCGTCGCGCCGGCGCAAACGCTCACCGACCGCGAATACCAGGCGATGCGCGACGCCGCGATTGCCGTGATTCGCGAGATCGGCGTCGAGACTGGCGGCTCGAACATCCAGTTCGCCGTCGACCCACTCAATGGGCGCATGGTCGTGATCGAGATGAACCCGCGCGTCTCGCGCTCTTCGGCGCTGGCTTCGAAGGCCACAGGTTTCCCGATTGCGAAGATCGCGGCGAAACTCGCGGTCGGCTACACGCTCGACGAAATCACCAACGACATCACGCGCAAGACGCCGGCCTGCTTCGAGCCGACGCTTGATTATGTCGTGGTCAAGATCCCCAAGTGGCAGTTCGAGAAATTCACCGGAGCCGACGAATCGCTTGGACCGCAGATGAAGTCGGTCGGAGAGGTTATGGCCATTGGCCGCACGTTCAAGCAGGCTTTGCTGAAGGCGGTGCGCTCGCTGGAAACCGGCAAGCGCGTCGACGCCGATCAGATCGAGCCGCGCATTCTGACCAAGCGGCTGGTCACGCCGCATCCGGAGCGGCTGCAGTACATCCGCTACGCGCTGGCGCAGGGGATGAGCGTACGTGAGATCACGCAGATGACCAACATCGATCCCTGGTTTCTGCACCAGCTCAAGGAAATTGCCGAAGTGCAGGCCAAGCTGGGGCAGCGAAGACATCGATGCCGAGCGGCTTGCGCGAGATCAAGCGCATGGGCTTCTCCGACGCGCGGCTGGGTGAGGCATTGCAAGCCAAGAACGGTCGCGCCGCCGCGGAGAAGATTCGTCAGCTTCGCAAGCAGCACGGCGTGACGCCGGTGTACAAGCGCGTGGACACCTGCGCCGCGGAGTTCGTGAGCTTTACTCCTTACATGTACTCGACGTATGAGGAGGAAGACGAAGCGACGCCAACGGATCGCAAGAAGGTCATCATCCTGGGCAGCGGGCCGAACCGCATCGGGCAGGGGATTGAGTTCGACTACTGCTGCTGCCACGCCGCCTTCGCGCTGCGCGAAGACGGCTACGAGACGATCATGATCAACTGCAATCCCGAGACCGTCTCGACCGATTACGATACCAGCGACCGCCTCTACTTCGAGCCGCTGACCTTCGAAGACGTGATGGCGGTGTACGAGCACGAGGCGGCGGGCGGCGCCGATATCGGAGTCATCGTGCAGTTCGGCGGACAGACGCCGCTGAACTTGGCCCTGCCGCTCAAAGCCGCGGGCGTGCCGATCATCGGCACTTCGCCCGACAGCATCGACCTGGCCGAGGACCGCAGGCGCTTCGGCAAGCTGCTGGAAGAGTTGTCCATCCCCCAGCCGCGTGGGGCAACCGCTACGAGCCTGCAAGAGGCGATCGCGAATGCCAATCGCATCTCGTATCCCGTGTTGGTGCGGCCGTCGTATGTGCTCGGGGGGCGCGCGATGGCGCTGGTCTTCGACGACGAGTCGCTCACCCAGTACATGAAGGAAGCGGTCGAGTACTCGCAGGAGCGGCCGGTCCTCATCGATCATTTTCTGGAGTCGGCGACCGAGATCGACGTGGACGCGATCTCCGACGGCGAGGACGTGGTCATCGGCGGCATCATGCAGCACATCGAAGAAGCCGGCATTCACTCCGGCGACTCGTCGTGCGTGCTGCCGGCAGTCGATATTCCCAAGCACCTGCTCAACACCATCCGGCAGTACACGTTCCAGCTCGCGCGCGCGCTAAAGGTGATCGGGCTGATGAACGTGCAGTATGCGATTCAGCGCAATCGCGTGTACGTCATCGAAGTCAACCCACGCGCTTCGCGGACCGTGCCGTACGTTTCCAAGGCGACGGGCGTACCGCTGGCGAAGATCGCCGCGCGCCTGATGACCGGCCGCAAGCTGCGCGAATTCTTGCCGGAACACATCGAGCGGCAAAGCGATCTCGATACCGGCAACTTCTACTTTGTGAAATCGCCGGTATTCCCCTGGGGCAAGTTCCCCGGCGTCGACACCGTACTGGGCCCGGAGATGAAATCCACCGGCGAGGTCATGGGCGTTGCCGACAACTTCGGCGAAGCATTCGCCAAGGCGCAGCTGGCCGCTGGGCAAAAGCTGCCAACTTCAGGGACGGTCTTTATGAGCGGCAACGATCGCGACAAACCGTTCATGCCGGAACTGGCCAAGCGCTTCGTCGAGCTGGGCTTCAGCATCGTTGCCACGCATGGAACCGCGCGCGAGCTTGAGCGCCACGGATTGCGTGTGGAACGCGTCTACAAGGTCAAGGAAGGGCGGCCGAACGTCGTCGATCTCATCAAGGGCGAGCGCATCCATCTCATCATCAACACGCCGCACGGCGTGGAGCCTTGGTTCGACGAGAAGGCCATCCGCCGTGCAGCTGTAACCGCGCGCATTCCGACGATCACGACGTTATCGGCGGCGAAGGCGGCCTGCGATGGCATTGCCGCATTGCAGCGTGGCGAGGCCAAAGTGTACGCTCTGCAACAATTGCACGCGGACAGAAAGCAGCAACTAGCAACCAGCAGTTAGCAGCCAAATTCCTTCAGGAGTGTACCGTGCGGACTGCAAGAACACTCTTCTCCATCGCAGCCTTACTGGTTTGCGCCCTGAGCGCAGCCGCGCAACAAACCTGGTACGTGCAGAGCGCCGATTGGGGATCGGGCAATCGGCGTCAGGACGTCACCAATAACGTGCGACGTCTGGTCAGCGGCGGAAATTTCAAAGCCAATAACCAGAACATGGGCGTGGATCCGGCTGTCGGCGCGGACAAGACCCTGCGCATCATCGGCCGCGACCAGAGCGGCCGCGTGCAGACCTTCACCTACAAGGAAGGCGCGACGGTTAACTCCGCCATGTTCACGGGAACGCAGTGGGGCGGCGGCGGGTGGAACGGCGGCAATAACTATGCGCTCCGGATCGTGCAAGCAAACTACGGCGCGACCGGCGGCCGGGGCAACCGGAATGTCACACAACGCCTCCAGGGGATGATACGAAACAACAACCGGCTGGATATAACCGTGAATAATCAAAGTATGGGAGGCGATCCGGCGGTCGGACAATCGAAACAGCTGATCGTTGTCTACGAGTATCGGGGTCGAAGAAATACCTCGACTGTGCCGGAGGGTGGGCGGCTGACCATCCCGTAGTGTTTTAGCAATCAGCACTTAGCAATTCACATTCAGCAACGTCACAGCGCGTGACGAGTACCCGTCCTATAATTTCATCATGCTTTTACACGGAGTTTTCCCTCCTATCACTACACCGTTCTATCCCGACGGTAACGTGTACTTTCGCAAACTCGAGCAGAACGTCGAGCAATACTCGCGCGGTCCGATAGCTGGCGTTGTTGTGCAGGGCTCGACCGGCGAAGCCATTCTGCTGAGCGATGAAGAGCGTCGCGAAGTGCTGAAGTCGGCGCGCGACGCCGCGGCGAACGAGAAGGTGCTGATTGCCGGCACTGGCATCGAATCGGCGATCGAAACGCTGCGGTTGACCGAGTACGCGGCGGAGCTGGGTTACGACGTCGCGATGGTCCGCACGCCGCACTACTTCAAAGGCCAGATGGCGCAGGCGGCGAATATGCTGGCGTTTTATCGTTTTGTGTGCGATCGCTCGCCGTTGCCGGTCATCATCTACAACTTCCCGCAGGCGACCGGCTACGACATCCCCGCCGAACTCGTAATTGAACTGGCGGAGCACCCGAACCTCATCGGCATCAAGGAATCGTCCGGCTCGATCGAGAAGGTGCAGAAGATGGTGGCGGCCACGCGCCACATCAAGCGTAGCGCGACCGTGACGGAAACGTTCGCTGCGGTTACTGGCCGAATGCTGAAAGCTGCGTCGACGGCCGCGGCCAGCGCTGAAGGCGGCGAACTGGTTAGCGTGGGTGCTCTGGCCGGGACCGCTGCGGAGACGGGCAGATTAGAGCCGACCAAGCCGTCACAGAGGCCGTCTTCGTCAGCCGTGAATGTTGTCGGCAAACTGAAGACGCGGCAGAAGGAAGTGGGGTTCCAGGTGCTGGTGGGCGCGGCGCACAAGCTGCATCCCTCGCTTGAGGCCGGCGCAGTAGGCGCGATCCTCGCGTTCGCTGATTGTGCGCCGACTGCTTGCTACGAGATTTACGCTGCATGGAAAGACGGCGACGCCAAGCTTGCGCGCGAAAAGCAGGAGCGCATCGCCAAGGCCGCCGAGCGAATCGTTGGCGCGCTCAGTATCCCGGGCGTGAAGTACGCGATGGACTACAACGGGTACTTCGGCGGGTCGGTCCGGCTGCCGTTGCTGCCGCTCACGGCGGATAAGAAGGAAGAAGTGGAGCAATTGCTGGCCGCGATCAGAAACTAGTTGTCGGTTACCGGCTGTCAGTTGCCAGAATCGGCGACCGACAACCGAGAACTGACAACCGACAACGGCTTTTACGCTGCGCCCTTCTTCTTGTTCTTGCCGTTCTTGCCCGCGGACTTGCCGCCGCGCCCGACCGACGCCACGCGTTTTCCGCGCTCTGGGCTCTCCAGCAGCGTCTTATCACGGCTGATCAAGTTACCCACGCCCTCTTCATTGCGTTCACCGCCGAACTGCGGCTGCTTTGGCTCGGTGCGTCCTCCGCCCGGGCGAGGCGTTGCGGGAACATCGAGTTCGCGGCGTTGCATCTTCTGCTGACTGGCACCCGATTCCGACCGTCCTGAATCGGAGTGACGATTCGTCCGCCCCGCATCGGCCTGGACGTTCCCTCGTCCACGCTGCTGGCGCGACTGCTCGTCCTGATGCATATCGAGCGGATGCGTGCCGGGGTCTTCGCCTTCAGTTTCGCCGCTGCGAGGGTCGGTGATGAACAGCAGGTCCGAAAGATCGGCGGCATGCTCTTCTTCGTCTTTCAAAATGTCTTCAATCATGATGCGGGTCGTCGGATCGTCATTGCCGAAATGGCGAATCATCTTCTGATACACCTCGATGACAATGCGCTCAGCGATCAGGTCTTCCTTAATCATGTCGGAGAGCGACTTGCCTTCAGCGTACTGCGAAGCCGAACGATCGACCAGCGAGCCGGGGTTGAAGTCGGGCTTGCCGCCAAGCTGCTGGATGCGGTCGGCGATCTTGTCGGCGTGCTCGCGTTCGGCATCAGCATGCTCCTTGAACTCGTCGCGCACGGCCATGGCATGAACGCCGGTGGCCATGAAGTAGTGGTGCATGTAGCGCAACACGCACACGATCTCTGTGGCCAGCGCGTCGTTCAGGATCGAAATGGTCTGCTCCTTGTCACCCTTGTAGGTTTCGGTGACGGGGCCTTCTTCAATCTTCTGAGCGGCTCTCTGGCGAATCTCTTCGACATCCATGACAAAGCTTCGCATGATTTTTGTCCTTGCTGAAAGCTGCCACTCGCGGCCGGGGCATACGTCTGCTCACGCACGGCTGGAGCGGTGCGATAAGTAGGATTCCGGGTAGCCGGGTTGCGATGCCTAAGTCTCACAAGATTGCGAGGGCGACGAGTTTGAGTGAGCCTATTCGCCGTTCGTGGTAGAAGGGTTGTACTTTAAGGCTTGACATCACGGGAATTTATCCGGTAGCTTAACAGCATGTTGTCAGCGACCAACCGAATGACCATGGCCATGTGCACCCTAGGCGGTGCCGTGTCCATGTTCGGAGCCTGACAGCCAAGCAGAAAACTCCAATCGTGAACGGCCGCCTAGGTTGACAGGCGGTCTTGCTGTTTCTGGGCAAATTCTCACGGCAACCAACGTTGGTTGGGGCGATCGATTGGAGCTTTCGATGACATTCTCACCTGAGCAGTTCTCGACCACGGCGGTGCACGGCGGCCTGGCGCCCGATCCGGCGACCGGCGCGGTCCTCACCCCCATCTATCAGTCAACGACGTATCACCAGCAGGCCGTCGGCGTGCACAAGGGATTCACCTATTCGCGCGCTGCGAATCCCGACAGTCTCGGCGCTCGAAGCTGCGCTGGGGGCGCTCGAGAGCACGCCTCCCGCGGTTTGCTTCGCCACCGGCATGGCCGCAATCTCGACGCTATTTCTCGCGACGCTGAAAGTGGGCGATCACGTCGTCGTGTCGGACGTTGTCTACGGCGGCACGGTGCGGTTGTTCCAGCAGGTGCTAGCGAACTTCGGCGTCGACGCCGCCTTCGTCGATACCTCGGACGTGGACGCTGTCGCTCAAGCGATTCGCCCGAACACGAAGCTGGTGTTCATCGAGACGCCGGCGAATCCCACGCTGAAGCTGACCGACATCGCTGCCATCGCCAACGTCGCGCACGCCGCCGGAGTGAAGCTCGCGGTCGACAACACGTTCCTCACGCCAGTCTGCACAGCGGCCGCTCGATCTCGGCGCCGACATCACGCTGCTCTCGACCACCAAGTACATCGAAGGCCACAACTCCACCGTCGGCGGCTCCATCGCCACGCGCGACGAAGCCTTGCTCGAGCGGCTGCGCCTCGTGCGCAAGACGCTCGGCTGTATCCAGTCTCCGCAGGAATCCTGGCTGACGCTGCGGGGACTGAAGACACTTCCGCTGCGATTGCAAGCGCACTCGGCCAACGCGCAGGAGGATTGCCGAGTGGCTTGAGCAACATCCCAAGGTTGCCCGCGTTCACTATCCCGGTCTTGCCAGCTTCCCGCAATTCGCTCTTGGACAGAAACAGCAATCGCTGCCCGGCGGCATGCTCGCCTTCGAACTCAAGGGCGGCGCCGACGCCGGCATTCAGCTGATGAACACGGTTCGTCTCTGCCTGCTCGCCGAGAACCTCGGCGCCGTCGAGACCCTGATCACGCATCCCGTCTCTATGACGCACGGCGACGTGCCCCGCGAAATTCGCGAACGTACCGGTATCACCGACGGCCTGGTCCGGCTCTCGGTCGGGCTGGAAAATCCGGCCGACATCATCGCCGATCTGGAAAGTGCGCTCGCTACCCAGGTTAGCGCCCAAACAAAGGGCGCCAACCTGGGGCACCACGCGAGCGAAGGAGGCTGAACCATGTCTCGCAAAGTAATCGTCCTCAAGTTCGGAAGCTCCGTTCTGCACTCTCGCGCGGAACTGCCTTTTGCCGTCCACGAGATCTATCGCTGGGTGCGGCCGCCAATATCGCGTCGTCGCCGTGGTTTCGGCCTTCGCGGGAGAAACCGACCGGCTGTTGGGAACGGTTGCCGACTATCGCGATGCCAGTCCCGAAGCGATCGCGCGCGTCGTCGCCACTGGCGAAGAAGTTGCCACGGCGTTCCTCGCGCTCGAGCTCGACCGCTTCGGCATCCCCGCGCAAGTGCTCGATCCCAGCCAGATCCAGCTCATCGCCGAAACGACCTCGAACGACACCGAGCCAGTCAGCGCCGACATCAACTCGTCATCGAGAACGGCTTCGAGCTCGGCCGCGTCGCGGTCATTCCCGGCTTCGTCGCTCGCGATCGCCTCGGCCGCGTGGCGCTCTTCGGTCGCGGCGGCTCCGATCTCTCGGCGCTCTTCCTCGCCAAGCAGCTCGGCGCGCGGTGCCGCCTCATCAAAGACGTCGACGGCATCTACGACAGCGATCCCGCCGCCTGCTCCGGCGCGAAGCGTTTCGACGAGATCAACTTCTCCGACGCGCTCGCCATCGGCGGCAAGATCGTCCAGCAGAAAGCCATCGCTTTCGGACGCAAGACCGGCGTTCCGTTCGAAGTCGCCGCCCTCGGCGAGAACTACGCTACCATCGTCGGCGCCATCACTCGGTGCTCGCCGCGCGACATCCCTCGCAGGCGCCGCTGAAGATCGGCCTGCTCGGCCTCGGCACCGTCGGCCTCGGCGTCTTTCAGGAACTGGCGAAGCATCCCGAACTCTTCGAAGTCACCGGCATCGCCGTGCGCCGTCCCGAGCTGCACACCGATCACGCGCCCAGCAATCTCCTCACGCGCGATTGTTGGGACGCGATCGACGATGTCGACGTCGTTGTCGAGTTGATCGGCGGCACCGATCCTGCCGGCGAACTGGTCAAAGCCGCACTCGCCGCGGGCAAGCCGGTCGTAACCGCCAACAAGCTTCTGCTCGCGAACGACGTCAGCTCGACGACCATCACTCGCTGCGCTACTCCGCAGCCGTTGGCGGCGCAGTTCCGGCGCTGGAAGCGGTGCGGGCCTTGGCTGACGACGGCCGCATCGTCTCGCTCTCCGGCGTCCTCAACGGAACCTGCAATTACATCCTCGATCGCCTCGCCGCCGGATGCTCCTGGTCGCAGGCCGTCGCCGAAGCGCAGGCCCACGGCTTCGCCGAGCAGGATCCCCGCGCCGATGTCTCCGGCTCCGACACGGTCTGCAAGCTGCGTCTGCTCGCTCGCCGCGCCTTTCCCGACGTCGACGCAGCACTACGTCAGCTGCCGCTGGCATCGACAGCCATCGATCCTGATTGGGTGCAAGTCGCGGCGCGCGACGGCGGACGCGCGCGACTGGTCGGCACCGCGCGGCATGACCGATGGCCGAGTTCATCTCGAAGTGAAGCCACAGCTGGTCGACGCGTCGCATCCCTTCGCGCAAATCCGGAACGAAGAGAATTGTCTGCTGATCGATACCGGACCATTCCGAGTCCACAACAGTTCTGGACGGGCCGGGGCGCCGGCCGCTGGCCGACCACCGCCGCCGTCATGGCCGACCTGTTCGACCTCAGCCGCGAGCTACGAGCCGCAGGCGCCGAGCCGCGAGCCGCGAGCTGGGAATGCTGGAGAGAGCCAGGAATTCCGCTCTGCAGGTGCTTGGAGGCGTCGTTAGGTTTAAGCATTGAGCTACGCGACCCCAGGCAGCCATCCGTGAGCCCGTTTGTTGGTGCAACCGATGGCTCGCGCGCGAATCTGCTCGGACGCCGCTACCCGAACCGACAACTGACAACTGGCAACCGACAATCCACCCCAACAAGTCCAAACGGGACTTGTTGGGGACCCCGGTTACTGCCTTCGGAGGTGCTGCGTGAAATTCGCCACTCGACTTCTGACTTTCGACCCCGCTCCCGGTGATCGTTTCACGCCCGCCAACACGCCCATCTATCAGACCGCGACTTTCCGGCAGGAAGACGCGACCGAGTTCGGCGAATACGACTACTCGCGCAGCGGCAATCCCACGCGCGCTGTCGTCGAAAAACAAATCGCCTCGCTCGAAGGCGGCAGCGCGAGGCTTCTGCTTTGCTACCGGTCTGGCCGCGATCACCGCTGTCACGCGCCTGGTCTCGCCCGGCGAAGAGATCCTCGCCTGCGACGATCTCTACGGCGGCGCTTATCGCCTCTTCTCGCGCATTCTCGCCAAGCGCGGCATCACCGTTCGCTACGTCGATTTCAGCAATCTCGACGCAGTCGCCGCGGCGATCACCCCGAACACGAAGCTGGTCTATCTCGAAACGCCGACCAACCCGCTGCTGCAGATCATCGACATCGCCGCCGTCGCCGACATCGCGCATCGCAATGGCTCACTCCTTTGCGTCGACAACAGCACCATGTCGCCTTATCTGCAGCGCCCGCTCGAAGCTCGGCGCCGACATCGTCCTGCACTCGGCAACCAAGTTTCTCTGCGGCCACAGCGACGTCATGGCCGGCGCTGTCGTCGTCAACGACGAAGAGATCGGCAACGAGCTATACCTCATCCAGAACGGCGAAGGCGCGGTCCTCTCGCCATTCGACAGCTTCTCCTGCTTCGTGGTATCAAAGACGCTGGCGCTCCGCCTCGATCGCCAGCAGTCGAACGCGAAGAAGATTGCCGAATCTGCTGGACGCGCATCCGGCCGTCGATCGCGTCTACTATCCCGGCCTCGCGGAGAGAAGCAGCACCGCATTCATCGCGCGCAGGCTTCCGGCGACGGTGCAGTGCTCAGCTTCGACACCGGCGATCCCGAGTTCTCGCGGACGCATCGTGGAGCCACGAAGCTGTTCGCCATCACGGTCAGCTTCGGCGGAGTGAACTCCACCATCAGCCTGCCCAATTACATGTCGCACGCCAGCATCCCGGCGGAGCTTCGCCAGCAGAAAGAGCATTCCTGCTGATCTGGTCAGAATTTCCGTGGGCGCGGAAGATGTGGACGACTTACTGGAGGATCTGGCCATTGCTTTTGAGCGAGCTGGTCAGCAAAACTGCATCGCACGAGCCATCGCCGCGGATTGAGCGTCGGCAGCGCGGAGGCGAATTCGCCATGACTGCCCCTATCCAGCGAATTCGCTCTCTGGCAAAATACTAGGCCACGCCACCGTCTGATATCGCGGTGGTGTCGGACAGGCGATGGCTCTGACGTTCCGTTATCGATTCGTTGACTTTGGAACCCGTTTTTCCGCCGGCGAAGGCAACCGGGAAGCCGACCAGGGCTCCCGCGATCCGCGCACTCTGTTTGGCAACGAGCTGGTCACCGATGTCGGCAGCATGTGCTTCAGCGGCGATGAGCCGCTGGCCGTGATCGATCACCATTTCACGCGCGAGGCCCAGTTCCCGTCGGCCTCCGCCGCCGTCCTTCACAAAGCGAAATTAATCCATAAGCGCTTCGCGGGGCAGGATGGCGTTTTCTGGCTGGTCACCCACAAACAGCCCGATTTTGACGCGTTCTGTTCCATGTATCTGGCGCGCTGGATTCTAGAGGATCCACACGCCATCCTCGACTGGGAGGAGTACGGCCTCTCGCCGGACAGTTGGTCCGATTGCGGCGAGGAGGAAAAGATCGACTGGTACGACCTCGATCTGCACGGAATTCCGAATGAGCGGCGCTGGCCGCTGTTGATGGCCAGCTATGCGGCGATTGTCGACAATGGCCGGCGCTTTCCGTGCACGCGAACTCGCGCCCTGCATTCCATCCTGTATGCGGCGCTGGAACGTGGACGCGATTACCTGAGCGAGACCAGCGGCGCACGGGATCTGTTCAACGAGATCAAGCATGCGATCCGCGACAAGAAACGCAATCCGATTTACGACTCAGTACTGGAAGACAGTGATGAGTTTGCGCCCGAGCTGGCAATGCTGGATCGCGAGCAGGAAGCCTATCACCGCGATGTGCGGCGGGCGCGCAAATCCATCGTCTACCTTCAACAATGCAAGCAATTCACCGCGTGCTTCGAAACGGTGCGGGAGCTGCCGCTGTTGTCAGGCAGTGGCGAAACGCTGAAGCTCGATCCTGCACATTTGCTTTCGGAACAGCCGCGGATAGCCAGCGACGGCATCTATTTGCGCGATCCCGAGTGCCTGCTGTTCAAAGAATGGGCGCGCCTGGATTTGGACAACTCGTCGCTCGGGAAGGGGTTTGAGTTTACCGCCGTGGCCTACTCGGCGGGACGCCCCGAGGGGAAGATCAACCATAGCGACTATTTCTTCGCGATCGATCCCGAGCGCTCCAATGGACGCCACCTGTATAGCGTGTGGGCGCGTTTGCAGGCGCGCGAAGTCAATGCGCTCCGCGAGGATGAGCGAACCCAGGCTGCCGTGCCGGAACCTGAGGCAAAGCCGCGTCCTGCCTTTGAAAGGCGCGCCGGAACGCTTGGAAAATATTTCGCCGACCCGTGGTTCGATGGACAGAACTACCTTTGTACGATCGTTGCCACGCCGAATCATGGCACGAGGATCGGACCGCCCGGCATGGAGCCCGGCCTTCAGGATGACGTGGTAGTCGATCTGGTGCGAAGTGAACTTGAGCATTCCATCTATCAGGCTGGTTCCATCAGGGTTGTGGATTGCTCGCCCATCCAAGGCGAGGCCGACCCACCAGCGCACTGCGAAGACCTGTCTCAGCTTCGAAACATCGATCCGCCCGCTGGGCAGCGTTTCCGCTTCGTAAGCATAAGGCTGCGCGACGATGTGCCCATCGCTCCCGCAGGAGGGCGCAGGGGACTCGCCCTGCAAATCGGCGAGACCCTGTGGCAGGTCCTGTATCCAGATCTCAACGGCGCAACGCCGGCCGACTTTGCGCAACATCATCTCGTGGTTGCGCCGCGATACGTAGGTGTGTGGGGCGATCGCGGTATCGCAATCGCGTACAAGCCGCAACCTCACACGGCAGGCAACGGCGAAGACGATGGCGGCGAGCAGGACTTCAGGAACGTCATCACGCTGGCGCAGAAGATCGACAAACTCATCGCCGACGGCGACGAGCTCGGCAAGCCGCCCGTAAAAGTTCGCGATCCTGCGGGCGCAAGTGAATCCCCCGCACCTGACTGGGCCGAGGAGCTCGCGGCACGCGGCGAGGAGTTGGCCCGGAATGCGGCACGAATCAAGCACAATCTGACCTTGCCGGAGAGCGATCTGCTGCGCCGCTTCTACGACGCGACAGGTATCGATGCGCTGCTCGCGACGCTTCGCGATCTGAATCAGAACTCGGCCGCACACATCCACCGCGAGAGGGCGGAGGAGCAGGCGCACCGGCTGAGCGAAAGCACGGAGACCGTGGCCGAGGTACAGAGCAAACTCGAATGGCTTGAGGTCTTCATCATCGGTGTCTACGCCATCGAGATGATCAATGCCTACGCCGAGCAGCTGAAGTATGGGGAGGGATGGCACAAGTGGCTGATCATTTACGGCATCCCGCTTTTCCTGGCATTCGTGGTGTTCGTGCTGCGGCCCTGGGAGCGGAAGGGTGATGAGGCGCCAGGACGCATTCCCAGGCCGGCTTACATTTTGATCCTTCTGGGCCTGGTGTGTCTGGCCGCAATCCTGTGGGCCTTGATGCCCCACGCCGGCTGAGCGCTTCGCGCCGGCATCGACGAATGCAGAGGAGAAGGTTACGTCCGCGAACAGGGCAGCTCCGGAGGCCAGCGGTTTCGACGCCGCAATGGTGGTGGGGAAATATCCTCTACCGATCGCTCGCACCTTCGACTCCAAGCTTCAGCAGCCGCAAACTCCGCTGCATCGCCTCTACGGCCTGATCGACGTCTTCGAAGTCTCGCTGAAGTATTGCGCCATCATCGCCATCCAGGAGTACGTTCGTCTCGGCGTGCGAGCACCCGCCGTGGACGAAGAGGTCGCACGCCACTTCCGCATCCCCAAGCTTGGCAACTGGAGCGCCTTCCTGCGCGAGGTGCTGCGGTCGTTTCGCGGCCGGCGGCAGGAGCTCTTTATGCCGTCGCTGGTCGATTTCTATTACGACGCGCGCGGCAAAGCGCTGGACCGGCGGCAGGAGCGCGTCAGCCAGTTGGTCGCGTTGCGCAATCGCTTCGCCCACGGTGCGCGTCCGTCCGATGAGGACTCGGATGACGAGTTCAGAAAACATTGGCCGACGCTGGCTGCTTTGCTCGGCGATCTGAGCTTCCTCAGTTCCTATGACTTGATCCTGCGCGAGGAAGATGGCTCGGCGTATCGGATGATGGGCACAGAGCCGAAAGCCGTGGAGCTTCCGGCGGCAGCATCGACGGTCGGTTCCGGGCAGCTCTGCCTGGTGCAGAACGCGCACGTCCTGCCTCTGTCGCCGCTGTTGCTCTACGCGCGCTGCGACTACCGCACCCCTCATGGGCTCTGCTCAGAAAACAAGATTTTCTTCTTCAACAGCCTGAAGCACCGGCCGGATTTTCTCGACTACTGGATGTCGCATCACCGTCTGGCCGGCGATGTGACCGACCGGCTGCGCTCGATCATCGAGCACAGCGCCGAGCATATCGAGCTTGCCGCTCCGGAAGGAGCCAGCGCCGCCTCATGGGAGCTCTTGCAGGAGCGCTCAGAGGAGGTCGTCGGCCGGGTGAGCGAAGAGCTGCAGCTGCTGGAATTTATCGCCGAACGCGCGCGCGGCTTTCTGATCGTGGAGGGTGATCCCGGGATCGGCAAGACGGCGCTGCTGTCGCGCACGGTGCACGACTTGCTCGGACCCAAGTCGGCTTTCGGACGCTCGGAAGACCTGGGCGAGCTTGCTACCAGCCTGCATGAGAGCAAGCTTCAGGTCGCATTTCATCTCTGCGGAACCGACAAGAACAGCCAGGAGCTGTCGACGATTCTCTCTTCGCTGGTGAATCAGCTTCCCGCGCGGGGCGCGGCAACTACGGTCGTTGCCTCCGACCTGGCGATTGCCGCGCGCGCGACCGTCGAGCAGACCCGCGGCAAACTGCTTCTGGTCGTCGACGGCATCGACGAAGCTCTGGCCGGGCGCAGTGATGCCGAGCGGCAGAATGTGCTCAACGCGCTGCTGTTCGCCGGCGAGCGCTTGCCATCCAACGTCTTCGTGCTGCTCGGTTCCCGCCGCGGCGCTGTCCCTCCGATCCGCGACCCCGAGGTGCCGAAGCTGAACCTGGAATTGTCAGGTCTTCACGAGCCTGAAATTCGCCGGCTCCTCTTCCGCGTCGTCTCCAAGTATGAACTGGAGGACAAGCACGTGAAGGCGATCGCCCGCGTCTCGGCCGGAAATCCGCTCTACATACGGATGCTGGCGGAAGATTTTTCGCTCGGGCGACTGTATCTCGAGGACATCGATCACTTGCCGTTGGGCATTGAAGGTTACTTCGAGAAGCTGCTGGGACGGTTTTCGGCGAGTCCGCAATGGCCAGTGCTGCGCGATACGTTGCTGCTGCTCAGCGTGGCGCATGGATTTCTGTCGATCGCGCAGATTTCGGCGATCGCGAACTTGCCGCAGGCAGACGTGGAAGCGGGCATTGATTTTGAACTCGGCGCTCTGCTTAACGTAGCCGAGAATTCGCGACGCGTGTCGACGTTCCAGTTGTTTCACGCGAAATTTCGCGAGTTTCTTGTAGGGCTGTTCTCCGACAAAATCCCGGCTACGGCGAAGCGGCTCAACCAGGGACCCGCCTCCGATCCAGCGGTCTCGCCCGAACATCTCGAAGGCATGCACCGGCAGGTGCTGGAATACTGCAGCAACTGGGCCGGCATTCAGGACAGCTATCCGCTGCGCTACTACTCCGGCCATCTCTATGAGGCCGGCGCCAATGAACAACTGGAGCAGTTGCTTACCAAAACCAGCTTTCTCGACGAAAAGACCCGGCGCCTGGACGACCCCTTTCTGGCTGCTGACGACGTCTCGTACCTGGTTCGGGTCTTTCTGCAGAACAGACGTGATGATGATGTTGCCGCGCTGGCCGGGCGCGAAGAGGCTTTCTATCGCGACGGCCTGGCATTGGGCCTGCGCGCTGCTGCGGGCGTGCCGCAAGCGAGAACCGTGGCCATTGTGCAGCGCCTGCTGGAGTCGAAGCGGCTTGGCTTTCTGGCGGCACTACGCGGGCGTGAGCTCCCGCAGGCGGCGATGAACGCCCGCCGCGTCGCAATTGAGGTTGCCTATCACTTCGGCATGGGCGACAAGCTCGAGCAGGCGGCGCTCGACAACTCGCGGGCGGTGCGCATTCTCGCCGGCCCTTACCTCTATCGCTTCTGGAAGAAGGAACGCGAGCCGGGGTGGAAGCTGCTTGACGGTCTGGGCCGCGATATGGTGTCGCCGCTGGGCCTGCCGAACTTCCACAAGGTTGAGAGCTGCACGCTCATGTCGGTCATGATCATGGCGCATCACTACGATGAACCATCGACCATCGAGCGATTGCGGCATCCCTGGAGCGAGAACGTCGCCCGGCTGGAGAAACTGGCCAGGGTCTTCCGCGTTCTCCTGCCGCCGGCGCTCTTCGTATTTCAATACGCTTTGCGCCATGTGCTGGCCGCCCAGGCCGATTTTCAACCGCTGAACCTGGATGAGCTGCTCGCCACGTTCACCAATCCACGGCAGATTCCGAGCCGTCAGCTGGGCGTCGAGTGTCTCGACGAATTGCATGACCTTGATGGGGGATGCGAGCGGACCATGGCGGTGCTGCTCGACAAGCAGGTGGCATTCGACGTCTTCCTCATGCAGGTCGCAGAACGTGTCCTGTTCGTTCACGGCTGCCGCGATCCGGAGCGCATCATCGACGCTCTGTGGCGCATTTATCGCGAGGGATGTCCCTGGTTCCATCAGTCGACCTTGTACACGACATTTCACATCCTGCGGAATGTTCCCGATGCGCAGGACCGCTGGTTGCAGAGCTATCGCACGATGACCCGCGACACCGTATCTTCCACGCGCGGATTGTTCGTCACGCCGAACAAGAAGAGCTATCCGCTTTTGCCGCACATGGGGTGGGCGGAGATCATCTTCGAGCAGCATCGTCCCAGCGGCAGAGCGCAGTTTATCCCGCACTTCTATCGCGAAGCTCTGGCGGAGGGTGATCTGGAATATGCGCGCCGGGCGATCCGCGCGGCCGGTGTGCTCTCGCATTCGTATGATCGCCACGATCTGGCGCTGCTTGCCTTGCAGGATGCTGCCGGTAAGGTCCGGCCGGAGCTGCGCGAAACCCTGGTCGATCTGCTGGCCAATATCCGCTTCTTCGACGAGGCTGCAGTGAACCATTTCCTCGGTCAATATGCCGATCCCGATCTCGCGACACGAGTCGTTTCGGCGACTCCGTCGATCCGCGCCGCCGATACTTTCAACTGGATCGACAGCTTCGTCAACACCCAGCTGATCTCCTCCGACGAATTTCGCGCCGAAATAGCCAGCGGCTATCGGCGTGCGGGGACCGCGAAATTGCTCAGCCAGGGAATGAACGAGGTGCTGGCCTTCGTGATGAACATGATTGCGGGTCGCGAAGCTCTTCCGATTGGCGGCAAGGCGTGACCGTCGGCCCTAAGCCTGCGCGGCGTCAATTTCAGCAGAGAGTGGTCGATTTCGCCAGAGATGAGGTTTGGTTCGGCAAGGCCTTCCACGCCGTAACCTGGCCGCGCTCGCGAACTGTCGTCTCCTTCTTTGAGCGGTTCCTGCCTCCAGCCGGCAAGTTGCTGGACATCGGTGCAGGCACCGGTCACGTCGCTGCGCTCTTGCGGTCGCCGGACCGCAGGGTAGTCGCATGCGACATCATGAACCTGCTGATGCTGCCGTTGCCCTATGTACTCTGTGATGGCAAGGCATTGCCGTTCGTCGATGCTGTCTTCGACGCGGCATTGCTCGTGACAGTGCTTCATCATGTGCCCAAGGCGAATCACACGCAATTCCTGAGCGAAGCCGCTCGCGTCCTCAAGCCCGGCGGCAAGCTGGTGCTGATGGAGGACACGTATCGGAATGCAGTCGAGCTCAATTGCACCAAGTTCTTCGACAGCGTCATGAACGGCGAGTTCGCCGGACATCCCCACGCGAACCGCACGCTGGCCGACTGGACTGCATTGATGATCCAGGCTGGTTTTCAGATCGAGAGAGCGTACGAGCACGTCGCCTGGTACGGTCCCTTCCGCATCCGTCACGGCATCGCGATCGGCGTGCGCGGATAGGAACTGCGACGATTCGGCGCAATCGCTGCTGAAAAGGCTGGAGGCGCGGGTGGGAATCGAACCCACGCATAAAGGTTTTGCAGACCTCTCCCTTACCACTTGGGTACCGCGCCCTGCTTCTAACCTACAGCCTTTGACCGGCGAAATCCAGCACGGGCAGAAGGAACGTCACAACCGGCATGTACAATCCTTATTCGGCGCTGTTGCTCCTCCGGCAAAGTCGCAATCGTTAATCTCGCATGAACGTTCTGGAATTCACTGGACTCGTGGCCCTCGGCTCTCTGCTCGCCGGTTTCCTGGGCGCGCTCACCGGCTTGGGAGGCGGCGTGATCGTTGTGCCGATGCTGGCGCTGCTGTTTCATGTGGACATCCGTTATGCCATCGGGGCGTCGCTGGTTTCGGTCATCGCGACTTCGTCGGGCGCGGCCGCTGCCTACGTGCGCGAGGGCTACTCCAACATCCGCATCGGCATGTTCCTGGAGACGGCCACCACCGCCGGGGCGATCGCGGGAGCGGCCATCGCCTTGCACATTCGCACCAACGCCATCGCCATCGTCTTCGGATTGGTGCTTCTCTACTCGGCCTACCTGTCGAGCCGTCATCGCGAAGAGCATGACCCACAGCTCAAGTCGTCGCCCCTGGCCGAGAAGCTGCGGTTGCACGGCAGCTATCCCACTCCGGAAGGGAAGCAGCCGTACGCCGTAACCGGCGTTCCTGCGGGCTACGGTCTCATGTTCGGCGCGGGCGTGCTGTCGGGGTTGCTGGGCATCGGCTCGGGCGCGGTCAAGGTGCTGGCCATGGACCAGGCGATGAAGATCCCCTTCAAGGTTTCGACCACCACCAGCAATTTCATGATCGGCGTTACGGCCGCGGCCAGTGCCGGTCTTTACCTGGCTCGCGGATACATCGCCCCGGGCATTACCATGCCCGTCATGCTGGGAGTCCTGGCCGGCTCCATGATCGGCGCCAAGTTCCTGGTACGAGCAAACGTTAAAGTATTACGTTATCTGTTTGCGGCCGCGATTGTGGGCCTCGGTATCGAGATGATCGTCAACGGAATCAGGGGACGCATATGACGGAGCAAGGCAAAACCGCGCTCCCGGGC
This sequence comes from uncultured Acidobacteriaceae bacterium, assembly GCA_963747045.1. Taxonomy (GTDB): domain Bacteria; phylum Acidobacteriota; class Terriglobia; order Terriglobales; family Acidobacteriaceae; genus Bog-257. The sequence goes on from CAVVDN010000007.1 coordinate 167,033, forward strand.
GGCTTCGACGATCAGCGGATCGAAATCATTATCGGAACCCTTTTGCGCACAGGCGTGATCCTGGCCGCGGCGGTGGTATTTGCCGGCGGCATCCTGTACCTTGTCCGGCACGGCCACGAGGTACCCAACTTCACCACATTTCGAGGGGAGCCAGAAAGTCTCAAGAGCATGGCCGATATCTTTCACGGCGTGATGGCACTCAGCGCGCATGCCATTATCCAATTCGGTTTGCTGCTGCTCATCGCAACACCCGTTGCGCGAGTGCTATTCTCGGCCATAGCGTTCGCCATCGAGCGCGACTCCATGTACGTGGTGATCACGCTGATCGTCCTGGGGATCTTGCTGTACAGCTTATTTGGGTCAACGTAAGGAGGGAATCATGGCAGGAGTGAATCTGGCAGACGCGCGCCGCGTGATTGCGGCGGCGGAGAAGAAGGCGCAGGAAATCGGCCAGCCGATGAACATCGCCGTGGCCGATGAGGGCGGAAATCTCGTGGCTCACGTTCGCATGGACGGCGCCTGGATCGGCAGCGTCGATATTTCCATCAAGAAGGCGTTCACCTCGCGCGCTTTCGACATTGCGACCAAAGACCTGGCGACGCACTCCCAGTCAGGCGGGCAGTTCTTCGGCATCCATGTCTCGAATGATTGCCGCATCATGATCTTCGCCGGCGGCATTCCGCTGAAGCGCGACGGCAAAGTGGTGGGCGCAATCGGCGTGAGCGGCGGCTCGGGCGACCAGGACCACGCTGTCGCCGAGGCTGGCGCGGCGGCCTTCTAGCTCAGATATTCCCGCACGTAGGCATCGTGGTTCTGCAGCATCTCCGTTGCCGTGCCCTCGAAGAGGATATGGCCATCGCGGTACACCACAAACTGGGTATGCACGTCGTGGATCTCGCCTTCGGTGATGGGCACCATCTTGTTTTGCTTGCGGTCGAAGTAATGGCTGGCCATGGTGAACGCGTCCTGCAGCCGATGCGTCACCAGCAGCGAGCTGGTGCTGATAGACATCGCGCTGCTTCACGATCAAGTTCGATGATCGTGTTGGAAGTGACCGGATCCAGCCCGCCGGTGGGCGAATCGTAGAGCAGCACTTCCGGCTGGGTAATGATGGCCCGGGCGATGGCGACGCGTCGCCGCATGCCGCCCGATAGCTCCGACGGAAAGAGGCTGAACCGTGTGCTCCAGCTCGACGAATCGCAGCGCCTCCAGCACGCGCGCGTGGATCTCGTCGGTAACATCCTCCCGTCTCTTCAATCAGCCGATAAGCGACGTTCTCCTCCACGGTCAGCGAATCGAAGAGCGCGCTCTCCTGAAAGACCATCCCGATGTTGCGGCGCAGAGCAAACAGATCCTGTTCCCGCATGGCCGTAATCTCCTCGCCGCAGACGGTGATCCGTCCGGAATCCGGCTTGAGCAGTCCCAGCGCCAGCTTCAGCGTCAGCGTTTTGCCGGTGCCGGCCACGCCCATGAGAATCTTGGTCTCGCCGCGTGGAAGCTCGAAAGAGATGCCCTCGAGTACGGGATGGTCGAAAGCGATGGAGACGTCTCGAAGCGGATGACCGGTTCGCCGTCGCGCAAACCAGCGACCGTGGCGAACCATCGGCGGGAAGCGGGGGCGTAGTCATCGTCAGTACTGGAAGAAGCCCATCAGCAGACGGGTAAGGAAGAAATCGCTCACCAGAATCAGCACGGACGCGGCCACCACGGCTTGCGTGGTCGCGCGGCCCACGCCCTGCGTGCCTCCTTTTGCCGACAGTCCGTAATAACAGCCGATGGTCGCGATAATGAAGCCGAAAAGCACCGGCTTGCTCAGTCCCATCACGACATCGCCGAAGCGCAAGGATCTGATACGCCGTGGTCCAGTACTGGTTGGCGTCAAGCCCCAGCAGCAGGTACGAAATCATGAAGCCGCCCGTCGAGTCCCACCAGGTCGGAGATGATGCTGAGAAAGAACAGCATGGCCACGCTTGCGATTACGCGCGGCGTCACCAGCTTCTTGGACGGGTCGACGCCCATGGCGCGCATGGCGTCGATCTGCTCGGTCACCTTCATGGAGCCGAGTTCGCTGGCCATGCCGCTGGAGTTGCGGCCGGCCACCATCAGGCCCGTCAGCACCGGTCCCAGCTCGCGCACCATGGAAAGCGAAACCAGTTGGCCGGTGAGCGATAGCGAGCCGAACTGTTGCAGCGTGCTGGAGGTTTGCAGCGCCAGCACCGCGCCGGTAAAGAAGCCGGTGAGCACCACGATGGGCAGCGAGCCGACGCCGATCAGGTCAGCTTGCAGCAGCGTGTCGGCAAAATAGCGCGGCCGAGTGAAGACGTTGCTGATGGATCGACCGGCGAGCAGGGAATACTCCTGCGCCGCCAGGATTTGCTCTTTGACAAAGTCCGTGACCGAGAAGATGGGCATGCTGGCGTTCAGACAGCGTAAACACGAACTATATCAGAGGAGGCGCGTGACCGTCGCGGCAGTGGTTCAGATAACTGAGCCTCCGCCCGTGTCACGGCGTTCCTTATTTGGCAGGCACTCTTGCTGAATGCGGCATCTCCCACTTTTCAGGCAGGCCAGCCGTGATTTACTATGCAATCCCGAGCAGAAGTACCGACTCGGACGAGGCACGTAATGGCTTTTCAGGTGGATCGAAGCTCCTTCGATCCTGAGTCCGGCTTCGAGTACTACATCTGCTTCAAGCCTCCCGTGGAAGTGGATGGCGATGAGGTGCGCTCGCGCATCTCGGTCGAAGCCGCAATCTCGCTCTCGGAAACCGGCGACGTCGCCGACCTGAGTTTCATTCTGCCCAAGGCGTGCCGCAACGATCATTCGCTGTCGCTATCTTAAGCGCGACCCCAACGCCTCGTGCGTCGAAAATCGCATCTTCATCGCCTTGCCCGGCTTGAATGGCGACGCCGTGCTGACCGTCCCGGCGACGCTGGAGCTGGACCAGGCAGGCCGTATCGTGGCCATCGAGATCAACGGCTGCATTCCCAAGACGAGCACGTTCAAACCCGCCCACGCGTAGAAAAGGCCGCCTTTTTCCGTTTCCACGAAACGGATTTTGGTCGGTGATAACCAGGAAAAGGCCCAGCGAAGATCGGTTATGATAACGCGTGGTTACGTCAACCTTACGCTACAATCTCGCTATGCGGAGGTCGACGTGCCTTAGCGCGTTGGTGGTTTTGCTCACGACACCCGCAATTTGCCAGTTAAACTATGGAGGGATGACTTATGTCGGACAGCCTGACCCTCCTATCGTCGTGTGGCAAATAGCGCCCGCGCCATGCGGGCCTACCGAATTTTTTGCCGAGCATCACATTGCACTAACAAAAAATAGTTTGCTAGCTGCATTGCAAGACCCTGATCCTCAGGTTCGCATGGTTTCTGCCCGACAACTGGTCTGCAAGAACATCACCGATTCCATCCCCGCACTGACTCAGGCTCTCCGGGCTGAGAAAGTGGATTGGGTAAAGCTTGACTTAGCGATGGCTCTCACACGAATGGGCGACGAAAACGGATGGCGCAGCTTAGGCCAGCAGTGCGATGATCCGAGTCTGCCTATAGCGACCAGACTCGCCGCAGCTGAATATTTGCTCCGACTTCACAAAGAGCCACACTCGGAAACGTTCATTGCGGCACTAAGCTTCAACTGGATGACGAATTGGAGTACTCAGGCGGACAGGGATCGCGATACACGCATCTGGGCCTTACGTCTGGTTCGGTATCTCCCAAATGATTTGTCTCCAGAGGCATCTACTGAGATTCGAAACCATGTTATGGAGTGCTTGAAGGATTCTGATCCGATGGTCAGGGTAGAGGCTAGTACCACCCTACGGCTGCGGGGAGACGTTTCAGCCGTTCCATCCCTAGAGATGGCAGTGATCACGGAAGTGGACGATCAAGCTCGAACCTGGATCGCGTACAACCTTAACGCCCTTTTGCAAGAGGAGAAGGACGAATCACGAACCCCGACAAGTAGCGGAGATAGTAAATAACTGTTCATATATCGCCTTATCACAAGCAATGTTTTGAAGCGAGCGTCGCTGTGAGCAATAGCAGGGAACGCCCCCCGGAAAGCGATCCTTTGGCGAACAGCGCAAAGCGAACCGCGAAGAGCGGCGTCTCGGCTTTTGTCCTCGCTGGGGGCCGCAGCTCGCGCATGGGCCGCGACAAGGCGCTGCTGTCGCTCGACGGAGAGAGCCTGCTCCAGCGCGCCTTGCACGTCGCCAAAGAAGTCTCGGATAAGGCCTATATTGTCGGAGCTAAGAGCGCTGTACAAGGAATTCGGCGACGTCATCGAAGATGTCCATCCCGGATGCGGGCCCTTGGGGGGAATCCACGCCGCACTGGCCTCTACCGGGAGCGACCTCAACCTGATACTCTCGGTCGATATGCCGCGAATGACGCCGGAATTTCTTGGCTGGCTGACCAGGCAGGGAAGGACGCGAGCGGAGCTGATTGTCGTGCCCGAAGCGGCCGGAGGTCTGCAGCCGCTCTGCGCTATCTATCGCAAGGCGGCGGCCGAGGCCACCGAACTGGCGTTGCAGCAAGGCGATTACAAGGTCGGTCATTTGTTTTCGCATGTGCCGACCCGCATCGTTGCCGAGAGCGAGATTACGGCGGCGGGATTCTCGCTCGATCTGTTTCAGAACATCAATACCCCCGAGGAGTACGCACAATGCCGTCGATGACGGTAGACGTTCCGGCGCAGGAGTTGAAGCAGGAAACTCCCGTCCAGGAGCAGCCGAAAGCAGAGCAGGAAGGTGATCGCAAACCTTACATTGAGTTCCAGAACGTCCACAAGGCGTTCGGCAGCAATGTGGTGCTCGATGGCGTCAGCTTCGACGTTATGCCCGGCGAGACGGTCTGCATCCTGGGCCGCAGCGGCGTCGGCAAGTCGGTATCGCTGCATCAGATCATGGGTTTCCTGAAGCCGGACAGCGGGCGCATCTGGGTCGCTTACGAGGACATCACCGACTACCCCGAGGCGGAGATGGAGCGCATCCGCAAAAAGGTGACGATGGTCTTTCAGAACGGCGCCCTCTTCGATTCGCTCACCGTCGGCGAGAACGTCGCCTTCCCGCTGCGCGAACGCGGCGGGCTGCAAGAAGAACAGATTTTTCAGATTGTCGACGGTCTGCTGGAGATGGTGGGTGTGCGCGAGTTTCGCGACCAGTTGCCATCCGACCTTTCCACCGGCATGAAGCGTTCGGTGGCCATCGCGCGAGCGCTGGCGGCGCAGCCGGACGCAGTTCTTTATGACGAGCCGACCACCATGGTCGATCCGTTGATGGCCCACCTGCTCGGCGACCTGATCAAGAAGCTAAAGAAGCAGCTAAAGCTGACCAGCATCGTCGTGACCCACGACATGGCGCTGGCCAAGAAGCTGGCCGATCGCCTGCTGTTCTTGTACGAAGCCAAAGCAATCTTCTTCGGAACGTTTGCGGAGATGGCCAAGTGTCCGGAGCCCATCGTGCAGGAGTTCCTCGAACTCGATTCGCTGGATTTCGAAGCCTACTTCGGCGCCCAACGCCCACCCCACCAGCCGAAATTTGAAGCTTCCTGACGGTCTTGCCGCTTGGACGATGCGCGCAAACCACTCGTCCGGATGCCGGCCTGATCACCGTCGAAGGTTCGAAGCGCGTTTTCTGTTGCTTTTCGCCGGAAAGCAACACACAATTTCGCGTCGGTTTCCACGCAACTGAGGAGGGATCCATGAGTTGGTACCTGCAGGTCTTGAACAAGTACGCCGTATTTAGCGGCCGGGCGAGGCGTAAAGAGTACTGGATGTTCCAGTTGGTGAACGTGATCGTCATCTGCCTGCTTGCATTGCTGGATGCCTCGACCGGCTTTCGCAGCATGGGTCTGGGCCTGATCCTCCTCGGCTACTGCCTGGCGACGATTATTCCTGGCTTAGCGGTGCTGGTGCGCCGGCTGCACGACATCAATCGCAGCGGATGGTGGTGGCTGATCTCTCTGGTCCCCTTCGGCGGCGTGGTTTTGCTGATCTTTGCCTGTATCGACAGCGATCCCGGCCCGAACCAATATGGCCCGAACCCGAAGTTGGAAGCAATGGGCGCGCAAGCGGCCTGGGCGGCAGCCGCACCGTATGGCGCGCCGGCGATAGGTCAGCCCGCCGCACCGGGAATATCGCCACAGCTCGGTACAACGGGTCCTCAGGCTTTCTGCACGAATTGCGGCACCCTGCTAACGCCGGGCAACCGCTTCTGCACCAAGTGCGGCAACGCCGCGTACTAGAGGCGGCGACCTAACTTCTCAACTGTTGAGTCATAGTTGGAAGGACTCCAAAGCTCTGGATAACTTGTGCTATTGCGTCTATCGGGACTTAGGCAAGACGCTTGAGTGCCCGAGGGAAGTCTCAGGCTACGGCGTGATCTCCCAGACGACACCGTACCCGGCTCCGCATCCCTGGGTCGTGCCATAAAGCTTGCCACTCGGCGCGAGCGTCACGCCGCCACTCGGATTGCAGCCATCGCTTCCACCGGCGAAGTCGTATAGCGTCGTCTGCACCCAGGAACCATTTTGGGGTGCGAGCTTGAAGACAGATCCGAACCCGTGCGCGCCGTCCGTTCCGGTGGTGCCATAAAGGTTACCGGCTGCGTCGATGGTCAGACTGCTGAACACGCCCAAACCCTGGCCGCCTACAGGTGAAAAGCTGCCAATGATACTGGAGTTCCATTGACTTCCCGAGGTCGCCAGCTGAAATATGGTGCCACCGTTGCCCGTGCCGCCGGACAAGGTCGCCGCGTACGCGTTTCCCAGCGGATCGAGTACTACGCCAGCGTAAGGCGAGTTACCTTCGTTCGCGACGTCGTATTGCTTTGAGATTGTCCATGCCGAGCCAGACGGCGACAGCTCGTAGACCGTTCCATTGCCTTGTGCGCCGCCCCGAACGGTCGTGCCATAGAGGTTTGCCTCGGAATCGAAGATCACGCCGGATTGCGGCTCAAGTCCATCCCCCATGCCGTCGAAGCTGTGCAGAACGCTCTCTTGCCATCCTCCACTGGAGTGGGTCAGCTCGTAGACTACGCCTGAGCCGAGATCGCCACCGCCGCCAGTCGTACCGTAAATATTTCCAGAATGGTCGAAGATCAGCTGCCCATAGGCTGGGTTGGCGCCGTCCTGTCCGCCGGTGAAGCGGTAAAGCACGGTTTTTGTCCACGGGCACATAACCGACTCGCAGGCTCTGGGCTGCGGCTGTAACTGGTAGACCGTCCCGCAACCCATTCCTGCCGGGCATCCTGGATTGCCGCCGAGTGACGTCGTTCCGTACAAAATGCCAGCGGGGACGAGCACAACGCTGGCGCCAGGATAGGCTCCATCACTGCCACCCTGAAACGTGTACAAGCGGGTGAGGGTCCAGGCTGAGTTCCTTTGTGCAAGCTTGAAAACAATGCCGGAGCCGGCAAAGCCGGACTGTGCTCCGCCGTACGAGGTGGTGCCGTATAAGTTTCCGGCTTGATCCACGGCCATGGTCGAGGTGGGAGTGGCGCCGTCCCCCGAGCCGCTGAAGGTGTGAATGACGCGAAAGCTTTGGGCCCCCGCCGAGGGCGCGGTTCCGAGCGCCAACGTCAGCGCAAAACTCAAGACGAACACCCCGCACGCACTTCGCCTTACGCGTTGCACTTCCAGCAACCCCATGGGATCCTCCTGTACGGTTTCGTGACAGAGTAGCTGGTTTTGAGTAGATGTCAAGAATTACCGTCGGTCATGCGGCTTAGGCGAAGTTGCAAAGTCGGTTCGGGGAAACGGGTCAATGAATGCTAAGGCGGGGATGTGTCACCACCAATCGCAAACTCGGGTCGCCAAACGCGGAAACTGTTAACTAAGGAGTGATCTCCCAGATGACGCCGCACGCGTAGACACACGAGCCGGTCCCACCCTGGCTCGCGGTGCCAAAAAGATTGCCGTTCGGGTCCAGCAGCACGCTGGCTCGCACTTCGTGGTCTGGGTGATTTACCCCTGACAGCTATGGATTCCGTGGAGACCACTAGCTTTTGTGAACAGTCATTTCACAACCAACAGCTCTGAGCCTAGAATCCCTGCGCCACAAGCCGCTCCACGGTCAGCGAGCCGGTTTGTTCGTCGCGCCGCGTCCACTTCTCCAGATACTTGGCGACGATATCGGTCTCGATGTTGACCGGATCGCCCGGCTTCAGCGACCCAAGGTTGGTCATTTTGATGGTGTGCGGAATGATGGCGATGGTCAGCCGCAAGCCTTCGAGCTTGGCGACTGTCAGGCTGATGCCTTCCACCGAGACCGAGCCTTTGAAGACGAGATATTTCTCCAGCTCTTCGGGCACGTCGATGTGCAGCCAGAAATCATCGGCGTTGGGAATCGGTTCGAGGCCTGCGAAGCGCGCGACGCCGTCAACATGTCCCTGCACGATGTGACCGCCGAGACGCCCGTCGGCCTTGAGCGGCAGCTCCAGGTTGATTTGCGCACCCTGGGTAATGCGCGACAGGGAAGTGCGCTTCCAGGTTTCGGCCGCAAGATCGGCGCAGAACGAATCGGGCTTGATGTCGAGCGCCGTGAGACAAACGCCGCTGACGGCGACGCTGTTGCCGGTTTTCAGCTCCTTCGCCGTGTTGGGTGCGTGAATGGTGATGCGGTGATTCTCGCCGCGCTGTTCGATCTTCTGTACTGTTCCAACTTCTTCTACAAGTCCGGTAAACATGGCTATTGGCTCCTAGCTTTTGGCCCTTGGCTCTTCTCGTTAGCTCCTATTCGAAGTCTTGCTCGTGCGCAAGCTGAGAGAGTCCTTTACGCTTTTGTACAAACCGGTGAGCATACGTCGAACCCTATTCAGCTCTGACAGTAGCTCCTGATAATCCTTTTCGTCCAAGTAATCGAGATCAGCCGCAAGCAGCAGGAGATAGTCGAGCTCACTGGCTGATCCCATCGCGATCTGAACGAATCTTGCCATCTCTCCGTCCCCCCAACGGCCACATCCTTCCGACAAATTCGTTGGGATTGACGCCGCTGCTCGGCGAATCTGGCTCGTTATTCCAAACTTCTCCGAGCCAGGAAAGCTGTCCGTTGCCTTGTATAAATCAAGAGTTAATCGGTGTGCCCGACTCCACACCTCCAAGTCTCGGAAATTCCTCATGAGTGCCTCGAGAGAAACCCATCCATCACTAGGAGACTCTTCATCTGCGAGCCAAAAGCCAAGAGCCAAAAGCTAAGAGCCTGATTCATACGGATCCCTGAGATATCCCTCCACCGCAAAATCTTCCCCAAACCGATGCAGCGTGAGCGACTTTACCGACGCGGCTTCGCTGATGCGCCGATACCCCGCCCCGGTGGCGAAGGGGATCGAGCCTGTGCCCGCCAGAATCTTCGGCGCATAGTAGAAGAACACCTTGTCCACGATGCCGGCAGCCAGCGCGGCCCAATTCACCATCGCGCCGCCTTCGATGATAAGGCTGGTGATCTCGCGTCTCGCCAAGATGCCATCACACGGTGCCAGGTCGGGGCGACCATCCGCGGCCGTCGCACCGCCGGGAAACACAAGCGTGCCATCGCTTGCCGGCTGATGCATCGGGACCTGCTCCACCAGAACGCCGCGCGCTTCCAGCTCGCGTCGCTTGTTCTCCTCGGCGAAGCAGCAGAAGACGATCACGTCCTGGTGGGCGGTCTTGACCACGCGCGAGTCCAGCGGCAGGCGCAGGCGCGAATCGAGGATGACGCGCAACAGCGGCCGGCGCCGCGGCCAAGCCCGGTGCGGTCGGTGAGCAGGGGATCATCGGCCATGACGGTGCCCACGCCGACCATGATGGCGTCGCTGGCGTGACGCAGCTGCTGCACGTGCGCCCGCGCCGCCTCGCTGGTGATCCAGCCGCCGCTGGCTCGCGCACCGCACCTCAGGGCCGGCGGCGATCCGCTTTCGCCCGGAGGCGGCGCAATCTTGCCGTCCAGCGTCATCGCCGTCTTCAGCGTGACGAACGGAACCTTGTGGCGAATGTACTTGGCAAAGGCCTCGTTCAGCTTGCGCGCTTCGGCTTCGAGAACGCCTTCCTGCACTTCAATTCCGGCCGCGCGCAGCTTCCCAAGGCCCTTGCCGCTCACCAGAGGATTGGGATCACGCATGGCGGCTACCACGCGCTTGATTCCCGCCTGCAATCACAGCATCGGCGCAGGGCGGCGGTGCGGCCCGTATGCGAGCAGGGCTCAAGATTCAGATAGAGCGTTGCGCCGCGCGCCGCGCTCGCCCGCTTCCTCGATCGCCAGCACTTCGGCGTGCTTGCGGCCTTCATAGGTGTGCGAGCCGCAGCCAACGACTTCGCCGGTCGGCGTCGACGATGACGGCGCCGACGCAAGGATTCGGCGAGGCCAGCGCCGATGCCTTGCCGGGCCAGCTCCAGCGGCCTGCTGCATGAACTGCTCGTCGCGTGGCTCGGGATGTCGTCATCTAATCGAAAAGCGAATTCACGAAGTCCTGCGGATTGAACGGCAGCAGGTCGCCGGCTTTCTCGCCCACGCCGACGTAGCGCACCGGCAGGCCCAGCTCCTTGCAGATGGCAACGACCACGCCGCCCTTGGCCGTGCCGTCGAGCTTGGTGAGCACGATGCCGGTCACGCCCGCCGACTGCGTGAACAGCCGCGCCTGCTGCAAGCCGTTCTGGCCGGTGGTGGCGTCCATGACCAGCAACGTTTCGTGCGGAGCGTTGGCGATGAAGCGCTGCGCGGTGCGCCGCATCTTCGCCAGCTCATCCATCAGGCTGCTCTTGGTGTGCAGCCGGCCGGCGGTATCGACGATGACGTAGTCGGTATTGCGCGCCTTGGCGGCTTGCAGCGCGTCAAACAGCACGGCCGCGGGGTCGCCGCCCGGCTTGTTCTTGATGACTTCCGTTCCGGTGCGGTCGCCCCAGATTTCCAACTGCTCGATGGCGGCGGCGCGAAAGGTGTCCGCCGCGGCCAGCAGCACCGTCTTGCCCTGACCGCGCAGCAGGTGCGCCAGCTTGCCGATGGATGTCGTCTTGCCGGTGCCGTTCACGCCGACCACCAGAATCACTTCCGGCTCGCCGTCGACTTTCTGCACTGGCCGCTGCTCGGCGGCATTCAGGATGGCCAGCAGCTCTTCCTTCAACACACGCTTCAACTCGTCGACATTCGCCGACCTGCTTGCGATCGACTTTCTCCCGCAGCGCGGCGAGAACCGCCGTCGGTCGTGGCGGTGCCGAGATCGGCCGCGATCAGCGTGGCCTCCAGATCGTCGAGCGTCTCGCGGTCGATTTCCTTGCGGAAGGGCGACCACGTCCTCGATGCGCTCGCTGAGGCTCTCGCGCGTGCGCGTGACCGCCTCTTTCATGCGCTGCAGGAAACTGGGTTTTTCTTCGGTGCTGCCGAACAGGGTCTGGATCATGGGGAAGTCCGAAGTGCGCAGGACCGCGCGGCAGAGGCGCTCGTCCTCAAGGCTCAATTATATGTGGCGGGCGAGCCTTTCACTAATGGCGGGAGGGACTCATCATGCGCGCACGCGCTCGCGCACGTCTCGCTTGAGCGGCTCATCCGACGGCAAACCCCCGGGCAGCACCTCGCGCAGCGTCCACTCGATGCGCTCCACCGACTTGCGAATCATCTCCACCGAAGCGTCATTCTTATTGACCTCGGCCGCGTAGGTGATCACCTGCAGCGCATTGCGGATGTGATGATTGATCTCGGCGATGGTGCGCAGGCGCTCGCGCATCAAATTGCGCCGGACTCGCTCATTCAACGCCAGCGTGTAGAACAGGAAGCCGGCCACCAGTCCGGTCAGCGCGTTCGAGGTGAGCAGGATTTCCGTGCGCGTGACGCCGTCGCTGGCCAGCAGGCGGTCGAATCCGAATCCTACTATCCAGACCAGCAGCACAACCACAAGGCACAACAAAAACAGCCGCGTCTTCGAATCATTCCGCAGATCCATATCTGACCCGCCTTCACTTCGCCCCGGTTGATCCCGAATTGTCTGACGTGGCAACCGCAGCCTGGTTTTTGCCGAAATGCCGCAAAATCGCCTCTGCCTGCGTGCGATTCACCACCGAAGTCAACGCCGCCGGGTCGGCATCTTTCACCGCCTGCAGGCTGCCAAAATGCTGCAGCAGCCGCTTCGTCGTCCTTGCGCCTACGCCCGGGATCTCCAGCAGCTCGGTCGAACGATCGCGCATCTGCCGCCGTTTGCGATGGAAGGTCACGGCGAAGCGGTGCGCCTCATCGCGAATCACCTGCACCAGGTGCAGCACCGGCGAGTGCCGCTCGAGGACGATCGGATCGTCCTCCTGCCCCTGTACATAGATGATCTCTTCGCGCTTGGCGATGGACGCCAGCGGCTGATTCACAATCCCTAACGACTCCAGCGCGTCCGCCGCGGCATGCAGCTGCCCGATGCCGCCGTCAATGAGCACCAGGCTCGGCATTTCTTCTTTATTCTCCTGCACCCGTTTATAGCGCCGCGTCACCACCTCGCGCATCGAAGCGAAATCGTCCACCCCCGCCACGCTGCGGATGATGAACTTGCGATAATCCGACTTCTTCATCTTGCCGGCTTCCCACACCACCATCGACGCCACCGTCTCCGCGCCCTGGATGTGCGAGATGTCGAAGCACTCGATGCGTTTGGGCAGCTCCGGCAGCATGAGCGCGTCCTGCAGTGCCTCCTGTATCGCCTTCATCGCCGGCTTCATCACCCGAAAACGCTGATCGAACGCCTGCTTCGCGTTCTGCCCCACCAGGTCCACCAGCGACCGCTTCTCGCCGCGTTGCGGCACGTGAATCTGCACCCGCCGCTTCTGACCCTCCGATAGCACCTCCTCCAGCGTTGGACGGTCTTCGAAATCCACCGGCACGTAGATTGTGTGCGGCACATATTGCTGATCGAGGTACACCTGCTTCAACAGGGAAGAGAAGAACTCGCCCGGCTCGAAGCTCCCGCCCACCATCTCGCGCGAATCCGACAAATCCTTCGCTTGGACTTGCTGGGGTGGCAGGTCTTCCCAGAAGAATTCTCGCTTGTCGACGATCTTGCCCCCGCGCATGTGGAACAGGTTCACCGCCAGCATCTCGTTCTCGTAGTGATAGCCGAAGACGTCGGCATCGTCGCCCTCGACGGCCGCAATTCGCTGCTTCTGCTCCAGCAGTTCCAGCGTCGAAATCAGGTCGCGATACTTGGCCGCCAGCTCGTACTGCTGCGCCTCGGCCGCCGCAGCCATCCGCACATGCAGCGAGCGCGACAAATCCGCGCCGCGCCCCTCCAGGAACATCTTCACGTCGTGCACCGCTTCGGCATAGCGCTCGGCGTGGTCAGTCCTTCGACGCACGGGCCCAGGCATCGCCCGATGTAGTACTGCAAGCACGGCCGCGGATAGTAGCGGTTCAGGTCCAGCTTGCACGAGGGAATCATGAAGTGCCGATGGATGAGATCGACGATGCGGTACGCCAGGCTGGTGGGAAAGTACGGCCCGAAATACAGCGAGCCGTCCTTACGCAGCCGCCGCGTCGGGAACACCCGCGGATAGCGCTCGCCGATGGTCAGCTTGATGTACGGGTACGTCTTGTCATCGCGCAGAAGGATGTTGTAGCGCGGCTTCTTCTGCTTGATCAGGTTGTTCTCGAGGGCCAGCGCTTCCTTCTCGTTATCGACGACAACGTAGTCGACATCGACGGCCTCGCGCAGCAGCGACCCGGTCTTGGCGTTGGCCGCCGCGCCTTCCAGAAAATACGATCGCACCCGCGAGCGCAGGTTGTTCGCCTTGCCCACATAGATGATCTGCCCCTCGGCGTTCTTGTACAGATACACGCCCGGAGAGGTCGGCAGAGTGCGAATTTTCTGGTGCAGGTCCATACAAAAGATTTTGAAGGGGCGCACCTTCAGGTGCGCTGTAGACGTGGCTTACTCATTTTGTCATCCCGAGGAGGCTTTCAAGCCACGCGGGATCTGCAGTTCGGCACTTCAGAAGGCAGCCACCCGGCTGGTAAAAATTCTACGCTTCCAGTCAGGATTATCGGGCGGCCTTCAATCCGCAACCGGACCGCCTACTCTGGCGCCCGTAACCCGCTGAAAATTAAAGCTCATTTCACTTGGCGCCGACGCCTCGCCGCTGGCCCTCCACTTGCTACGCCATAGTCAGCCGAGAGGCCGCTCGTCCGCCGAGGCTGAGTACGTTGGCAAGGGGAGTCACGCGAATGAACCGATTTACCGCAGTTGCAGCGCTGGTAGCCGCCAGCCTGCCGTTCACTGTGGGTTGCGCCACCAAGAATTACGTCCGCAACCAGACCACGCCCGTCATCAACAACGTCAATGAATTAGATGACGAAACGGCGAAAAATACTCGCGACATCCGCGACGTCGATACGCGCGCCCAGCAGGGCATTGCGCAGGTGAACCAGAAGTCCGCCGCCGCCGACCAGAAGGCTCTTGCTGCCGGCCAGACCGCGGATCAGGCTACTCAAAATGCCAATCAGGCTTCCAACCGCGTGACCAGCCTGGCCGGGACCGTCGAGAACCTGGACAACTACAAGACCGTGCAGCAGACGACGATCCAGTTCGGATTCGACAAGGCCGCGCTGACCCGCCAGGACAAGCAGACGCTCGACGACTTCGCCTCGCAGCTCGGCAACCAGCGGCACTACATCGTCCAGGTCGAGGGCTACACCGATTCGACCGGACCGGCCGACTACAACTACCAGCTGAGCCAGCGCCGTGCCGACGCCGTCATTCAGTATCTGGCGACCAAGTACAACGTGCCCGCGCACAAGATCTTTTTGATCGGACTGGGCAAGGATAACCCCGTAGCGCAGAACACGACGGCGAAAGGCCGCGCGGAAAATCGCCGCGTTGACGTGCGGCTGATGGAGAACAGCCTGACCGAGTCGGCGCAGGCCGGTGCTTCGGCTTCCGCACAGTAGTTGACATATTGATCTCCTCTCAGCCCGGAGCCAATGGCCTAGAGCAGGGCCCATTGGAAAAGGCCGCCATCCCCTCCGGAAGGCGGCCTTTTGAATTTGGGGTAGAGCGGCGCTGCAGAGCCGCGTCATCCGCTCCTTTGAGGATCTGTTGGCACGGCTGGGCTATCCGAGCCGCCGCGGGCCTAAAAGTCCGCTCTACCATTTCTGGATTTCGACGGAAGAGTTATCCTTCTGGCATGAAACTTCGTGGTTGCGGTACCGCCCTCGTCACCCCGTTCCAGCAAGACGGCAGCATCGATGAACCGGCCCTGCGCGAGCTGGTGCGCTGGCAGGTCGAATCCGGCATCGACTTTCTCGTTCCCTGCGGCACCACCGGCGAGACGCCCACGCTTACGCACGACGAATGGCTGCGCGTCATCGATATCACGATCGAGGTGGCCGGCGGACGCGTTCCCATCATGGCCGGTGCGACCTCCAACAACACGCGCGAGGCCGTCGCGAAAGCTAAAGAAGCTTCGTCGCGCCCGGGCGTCGATTACATCCTGACCGCGACGCCCTACTACAACAAGCCCACGCAGGAAGGCGTTTATCAGCATTTCAAGGCCATTGCCGAAGCTTCAACCAAGCCACTGATTCTGTACAACATCGCCGGCCGCACGGGCACGAACATCGAAACACCGACCCTGCTGCGTCTGGCGGCAATCAAAAACATCATCGGCGTGAAAGAGGCCAGCGGCAACATCGGCCAGATCGCCGAAGTCTGCGCGACCGTGCCGGAAGACTTTCTCGTCTTCTCCGGCGACGACGCCATCACGCTCGCGGTGATTGGCCTCGGCGGAGTCGGAATCATCTCGGTCGCGTCGAACGAAATTCCTGCCGAGATGTCGCGCATGACCAACGCCGCCCTCAGCGGCAAATCGGACACGGCGCGCCTGCTCTTCCGCAAATACCTGCCGCTGATGAACGCCAACTTCATCGAGTCGAACCCCGGACCGGCAAAAGCCGTGCTGGCGATGATGGGCCGCATTGAAGAGATCTATCGCCTGCCGCTCGTGCCGATGAAGAAAGAGAACCGCGCCAAGCTGGAGAAGGTCGCAGCCGAAGTTGGACTGCTGCAACCGCAGTCCGTCACCGCACGGTAGGTGTTAAGCACCCTCATCATGGGGGGCTAAGCATAGCGATTCGCTACTGTCTTTTCCGGGCCAGTGCCGCTTCGTATGCCGCCTGAAGCTTCTGCATCGCAAGAATACGCGTAGATTTCGTCCGGCCCCAGGTCTTTTGTTTGGCGCTTGGCTTCGGAAGATGCGTCTCGCGAAGTTCAGCCATAAACTCTGCCCGCAGCTTCGGTCCTCCTTTTTCCAGGGCCCGAGCGATAAACCTCAGCCTGGAGGCGGGCAAGTTTTTGCGCCCCCATGCATTCATCTCCATCAGAAGAGGAAGCAATTCGATGCCTCTTTCCGTAAGGCTGTAAATGGCTTTCTGTTTATGGCTGGCGTCATGAGACTTGACGATGATCCCTTGCTTGACAAGCCTCTGAAGACGATCGGCCAAAATATTCGACGCGATCCCTTCCAGAGACTTGGTCAGGAGCTCGCGAAAATGCCTTCGGTCCATGAACATGATGTCGCGGATGACGAGCAGAGTCCACTGATCGCCAAACGTTTCGACCATTCGGTTCATAACGCACTCTGACCTGGGACCCTTGCGCACTCTGCCGCGACTCCGGTTTGACATTCCTTGCCTGAATAATTTTACAACTGGTTGCAACTGGTAACCGGCTGTATAACACACCGTGCGGCCAGGGGTTCTTGTGTCGGTCTCATTGTTAATGCGCTATACGCAACCGGGTTGCGAAATAAGCAACTGGTTGCTACATACGATGGGGGGGGACCAACGCTATTCTGTTTTATAGAATTGGGCCGCCAAAGGCCCGGTTCGTGTCTCGTGCCGCATCAAGTCCACGAACGAACGCGATTGCCAGTGATGCCTACGTTCCGCACTCAAATCTGCACTACGCCGCGAGTAGTCCATCTGCGATTTCATTCATGCCGTAACGAAAGCGAAGGTCAGGCGGCCTGTGTCGGAGTTGGTGGCAGCCCGCATGCATTCGTACGCCCCGTGCATCAGCGCACGCTTCTGCTCGGAGTTGCACTGCCTGGCCGGAAGGCCAGGGCGGGAGAGACTCAGCGGTGTCGCAAAGTAAGCGGAGCTGGCTGCAACGATGTCTTCCGTCTCCAAGCCACTAACAGAACAACGAAACACCAGCCACTGCTTCCAAGGAGTCCAGCATGACCACTCATTTCAAACCAACTCAGGAGGAGTTATGAATCGACTGCAGCTTTGCCTAGTAGTAAGTGTCGTACTTCTTGCGTGTGGTTTAGCAAGCGCTCAACACATCACCACCTTCGAGGCTCCGGGCGCAGGAACAGGCGCCGGGCAGGGCACCTCGGGTATAAGCATCAACCTGGAGGGGGCGGTTCTGGGATTCTTCGCTGACTCCAACAACGTGGTTCACACCTTCGTTTGCGTTTCCGGCTGCACATCGCCGCGCACCTTCACGACCTTCGAGGCCACGGGGGCGGGCACAGCCGACGTTGGTTCCAACTGCTTTGTTCCCCAGACTTGCCAGGGCACGTACGCTTTCAGTAACAACGCCTTCGGGGTGGTTGTAGGTTTCTACCGTGACTCGAGCAATGTGATTCACGGCTACGTGACCGCTCCGCCCTACAGGACCTTCACCACCTTGAACGAACCGGACGCGGGCACAAGCGCCAACCAGGGCACTTTCGCGACGAGCGTCAACCTGGAAGGGGAGATCTCCGGAAACTACACTGATGCGAGCGGCGTGTCTCATGGCTTCGTCACCGCTCCGCCTTATACCACCTACACCTCATTCGATCCCATGGGCTCGGGATTCACGCTTGTCGCGGCGGCGCTTGGCCTCAACCTGGAGGGGGCGCTCACAGGAGAGTACTTTGACTCGAACGGCGTGGCCCACGGCTACGTGCGCGCTGCGAATGGCGCCTTCACCGAATACAACGTAACGGGTGCAGGCACGGGCTCCGGCCAGGGCACCGAGAGCTCAGCCATCAACGACCTGGGGATGATCACGGGACCTTACATCGATTCGAATGGCGTGCTTCATGGCTACGTCCGCCTTGCGAACGGCGACATTACCAGCTTCGACGTTCCGGGGGCGGGAACAGGCTCCGGCCAAGGCACCGAGCCTGAGGGCAACACCCTGTTCGGGGAGGTGGTGGGAAATTACATTGACTCGAGCGGCGTGAATCACGCCTTCGTGCGGAGTCCTTCCGGCGCCATCACCACCTTCGACGCTCCGGGGGCCTCAAAAAACCCCGCTCAGGAGGGCACCATTCCGCAAACCCCGAACCTGTTTGGGGAGATCGCCGGATTCTACCAGGACGCGAACGGGGTGTTTCACGGCTTCCTGCGGACCCCGTAGGCCCGCTCTCGGTTAAAAGATGTATCACCAGTTGACGGTTAGTTCTGCGCCACCGGGACGCAGGAACCAATATGGTCGGTTGGAAGAGAGGAGAGGGGTGTCGTATCACGGCCCCCTCCCACTCTATCCACTCAGGTTTCGGGCCACATTACGGTTTACGCGAAGACGGTAGAGCGATGTCTGCATGACTGATCGGCGGTCTCCGGTCACGCCGCCAATTTTCTTGCAGAGGTCAGCACTCGCCGGTAAAGCTCCTCGTACTCCTGCGCCATGCGTGACGCGCTGAAGTGCTGCTCCGATCGCGCGCGGCAGGCTTCTGGAGAAATCTGGTCTACCTGGCCGAGACGAGCGATCGTCTCCTCGACCGTATCCACAAGGAAACCGGTTTCCCCATCAGCGACAATTTCCGGAAATGCTCCGCGACGAAAGGCAATGACCGGCGTGCCACAAGCCATCGCCTCCATGGCGACCAGCGAACTCGTCTCTTCGACGGTGCTAGTCACCAGCAGCGCACGCGCGTGACGCAGCAGTCCAAGCTTCTGCGAAGCCAGCGGCGTGTCGACGAATCGCACGCGCCCGTTCAGATGCGGACGTATCTCTCGCTCGAAATAATTCTGGTGATAGGTGAACGGATAGACCTGCCCGGCGATGATCAACCGCAGGTTCGCAGCGCGCGCCGCCGCGATCGCCAGGTGCGGCGCCTTCTCTTCGCAGATCCTGCCCAACCAGAGAACGTAGTCACCCTTGTCGCGCGTGAGCGGAAACTGCTCGACCGCAATTCCGTTCTGCACCACGCCGAGCATCTCTGGAAGATCCGCAAACCTTTGCGCTTGCGATTCCGAGACACAATTGAAGTGCAGGTTTCGCGCGAGCGAATTGAAGATGGGTTGCGTTGTAGAAGTCGGTGGAAGATCGGTGAAGGCTTGGTGCCCCAGGTTCGGGGCCGTCTTTTGGACCCTGACCTGGGCCGAGCAGGAAAACAATTCTTTTGGATAGAAGGACCGCGGCAGATGCAGCGTCGCGAGCACTGGAACCGGGCACTCCTCGGCATGGCGAAAGAAGCTGCCGCTCTCGTCGTGAATCAGATCGAACTCGTCCCCATGGGAACCCAAATAATCCAGGATGCGATTGGTCTGCTCGCGCTCGCGCGCGTCGTATTGATCGGGCCCGCACGCGGGGGCTCCGGTGGCGAGCAGCTCACCGCAAACTCGCGATCCCTCCGCCGCCGCAACCGTCGTGCGATGCCCGCGCGCGTTCATCTCGCGTTCGACGGCGAGCAGCATCTGCTCGGCGCCACCCGCGCTTTCTTCCGTCACCGCAAGCAGCGGATACGCGACATAAAGAATGGAAAGCCGCGTCGTCATCTGCCCGCACTCTGCGCCGAAGAGGAGCGAAGAAAATCACTGAATGCCGCCGACACTTCCTGCGCGGTCATCTTCCATTGCCACGCTTCGTAGTTGGTGTTGCCGGCGTGTGGCGGACGCGTGTAGTCGTACGCGAGCTGCGGCCGCACGATTTCGGGCGCGAGCTTGAAGCGACTGAGGAAGTCGCCCTGCGAGCTGTAGGCGGCGCACATCTCGCGCTTGCGTTGCTCCTCCTCCGCAGTTGGATGCACATCGACTTCTTCTCCGCTGGGCGCGAGGAACTCCTGAAAAGTTCCGCTGCCATCTTGGTTGCGGTGATACAGCGGCGCCTCCCAGCAAGGAACGCGCGTCAGCTTCGCGAGCTGCGCGGCGAGAAAGCTGCACGAGTCGTGATCCGGGTGCCCGCCTTCGTACGCGAGCGTGAGCAGCGCAGTCGACATGCGGCGGCGCATGATGTCGGCGAGCAGATCGAATGCAGGCCAAAGATTGCGAAACAACTCCTGATCGACGAGCGATTCACCGCCCGGCAAATCGGCGAGAAAGATTACGTCCTTCACTCCGGCCGCATGCATGGAAGCGAGCGCTTCCTTCTGACGCAACGCAGCGTAGGCTTCGCGCGAGCCATACTTCTTCCAGAAGTAAGCATCGAGCGGCGATCCATTCGTCGCGAAGACGACAAGCGGCTCGCGGATGCGCTGCACGAGAGCGCCGAAGGCAATGCACTCATCGTCTGGGTGCGCGACCAGAATGAGCGTGCGCTCGAGCAGCTCTTCGATCCAGGGCATGCCGCTTTCGATGCGCAATCGCCGCGACTGGATTGAGCGCCGGAGCTCAACCGCTCACTCCAAGCGCCTCGAAAATTGTTCCACGTGGAACAATTTTGTAGGTTATTGACTACGCAATACTTAGCTACTACACGATAGTGCCGTAACTAAGGCCTCCGGCGAGGTAACCAAGAAATCGTCAGCGTGAGCGAGCCGACCCCCCGATTTCCGCTCCACCCCGGCTCCCGCCGACCCGTTATACTGCCCGCCATGCACGAACTCCAGCCTGACATCGAGCGGCTGTACGCTTCAGGAGCGTCCGCTGCCGACGATCTGGACGCGATCGCGACCTTCGTGAAGTTCCGCGACGCGCTGACCGCCGGCGAAATTCGCGCCGCGCAAAAGATCGACGGCCGCTGGCGCGTGAACGCCTGGGTGAAGCAGGGAATCCTTCTCGGCTTCCGCATCGGCAAACTCGCGGAAAGTGGCGACGCGCGCGTGCTCGCCTTCGTCGACAAAGACACTTACCCGTTGCATCACTTCACCGCCGGTGAAGGCGTTCGCGTGGTGCCCGGCGGATCATCGGTTCGTAGCGGATCGTATGTCGCGCCCTCGGTCATCTGCATGCCTCCGATGTTCATCAATGTCGGCGCCTACGTCGACGAGAGCACGATGGTCGACTCGCACGCGCTCGTCGGATCGTGCGCGCAGGTCGGCAAGCGCGTACACATCAGCGCCGCAGCGCAAATCGGCGGAGTGCTGGAGCCGATCAACGCCTCGCCCGTCATCATCGAAGACGATGTGCTGGTTGGTGGCAATTGCGGTGTCTACGAAGGCACGCAGGTCGGCGCGCGTGTGGTCTTGGGCGCGGGCGTGATCCTCACCCGCTCGACGCCGCTGTTTGACACCGTGCGGGGAGAGATCTATCGCGCCAGCGACTCCGAGCCGCTGCGTGTTCCGGAAGGAGCCGTTGTCGTGCCCGGCGCGCGCGCGATCACCAAGGGCAAAGCCGCGGAGTGGGGATTGTCGCTGTACTCGCCGGTGATCGTAAAGTATCGCGACGAGCGCACGGATCGCGGCGTCACGCTTGAGGATCTTCTGCGCTGATCGGAAGCGATTCGCTCTCTCGCATCATCAAACTCTGGTTGATCGTCGGTAGCGTAGAATACGATCATTCGCACCTGCTTCGATGGCGCAGAATGCGGACGTAATGGAGGTACCCAGGCCTTGAGCAATCTTCCCCAGACGTTGGCCGAGCTTCGCCGCAGCCAGCAATTCCATCCAGAGCGGGTGCGCAACCGCCGCGTCAAAGACGAAATGCGCGACAACCTGATCGCACGGCTGCGCTCGTCGGGGCCCGTGTTCGCCGGCATCGTCGGCTACGACGACACGGTCGTGCCACAAATCATTAACGCCGTACTCTCGCGTCATAATTTCATTCTGCTCGGACTGCGCGGCCAGGCGAAGAGCCGCATTCTGCGCGCGCTCACTTCGCTGCTCGATCCGCAACTGCCGTACATCCTCGGTTGCGAGATTCACGACAACCCGTATGAGCCGATCTGCCGCCATTGCCGCGAACTGCTGGCCACGAACCCTGACAACGCGCCGATCGGATATCTGACTCCGGAGGAGCGCTACGTCGAGAAGCTTGCGACGCCGGATGTGACCATCGCCGACCTGATCGGCGACATCGATCCCATCAAGGCGGCCAAGGGCGGGCACGAACTGGGCAGCGAGTACACCGTGCACTACGGGCTGCTGCCGCGCGCCAATCGCGGCATCTTCGCCATCAACGAGCTGCCCGATCTCGCCGGAAAAATCCAGGTCGGCCTGTTCAACATCATGCAGGAAGGCGACGTGCAGATTAAGGGTTACCCGGTGCGCATGCCGCTCGATGTCGCGCTCGTCTTCAGCGCGAACCCCGAAGACTACACGGCGCGCGGCAAGATCATCACGCCGCTGAAGGATCGCATCGGCTCGGAGATTCGCACGCATTATCCGGCGACGGTGGATGAGGGCATCGC
Source organism: uncultured Acidobacteriaceae bacterium (assembly GCA_963747045.1). Taxonomy (GTDB): domain Bacteria; phylum Acidobacteriota; class Terriglobia; order Terriglobales; family Acidobacteriaceae; genus Bog-257. The sequence continues at coordinate 189,550 of CAVVDN010000007.1, forward strand.
CATCACCGCGCAGGAGGCGTGGACGGAGCGCAACGGACATCCGCTGCAGGTGCCTGACTTCATCAAAGAGACCATCGAGCAGATTGCCTTCGTGGCGCGCGAAGACAAGCGCATCGACAAACGCTCCGGCGTGAGCCAGCGCCTGCCGATCAGCGTGATGGAGAACGTCATCTCCAATGCCGAGCGGCGCGCCATCCGCTCTGACGAAAAGCTGGTTGTACCCCGCATCGGCGATATCTACGCCGCGATGCCGTCGATGACCGGCAAGCTCGAACTGGAATACGAGGGCGAGCTGAAGGGCGCCGATACGGTCGTGCGCGAGATTATCCGCAGCGCGGTGGCGCGCGCGTATGACGCTATTTCCACGGCACCGGCAACATGAACCAGGTGGTGCAGTGGTTCGATCTGGGCGGCGAGATTCAGATGCGCGACTCATCCGGCGCGCAGGAGATGCTGCATAAGCTGCGCGGCATTCAGGGGCTGCTCGACAAGCTGAGCGCGCTGGGGCTGAGCGGCAAAGAACCGTCCGAGGTGCTGGTGTCGGGCGCGGAGTTCATCCTGGAAGGCTTGTACGCGCACAAGAAGATTGGCCGCAGCGAGGAGCGCACGTTTACCGCCGGCGAGAAGCAGCCGCAAGCGCGAGAAGCCGAGCTTCCGCGAAGAAGAGGATGAGCGGGAGTTCCGGAGGCAGAGAAGGCCGTTTAATTAGGATTCGTGGTTCGTGCATAGTTCGTGCATAGAAAGACACGTGAGCGTTGGAACAGGCAAGTTGCGGGAGCACACAGATGATGTGCAGCCCAGCGATGTATCCCTAGATGAGCTGACGCGCGAGGCGCGTAGCGCCGGCTTCGGTTTGAGCCCGGGGCGCAAGCCCCGGGTGAGAAAGAGCAAAAAATACAAGGCCGCGTAGCGGCCTACACCCGGGGTACAGCCGCTACGCGGCCCGGAAATCATTCGCCGGATGCCCACCCCGGGCTTGCGCCCGGGGCTAACAACAGAGCCGCCGCTTCGCGGCTCGTGTTGCGCTTCAAGACCGGAACGTGGATGCGTTTGGCTGACTGCTAACTGCTAACTGCTAACTGCTGCTCTTATGAAGTTCATCAAGTACAAGAAATACGTTCCCGAGCCGGCCTCCGAGATGAGCATGGAGGACCTGCTCAACGCGCTCTCCGACTACCTGCTGCAGAGCGGCTTCCAGCAGCAGTTCAGCGATTGGTACGACCTGAACGACGCTGAGCAGACGCTCGACGAACTGCGGCAGGCCATCGCCGAGGCACTGATGAACAGCGACATGCTCGACGAGCAGATGCGCGAGCAGATCGAGAACATGAGCGCCGAGCAGATGGAGCAGCTCATCGAGCAGCTTATCGAGCGCATGGAGCAGGAGAATTACATCACCGTCGATCAGCCGCACGATCCGTCGCGGCAGTCGAGCGTGGGCGGGCAGGTGGGCGAGTCGCAGCCGCAGGCGCGCTTCGAGATCACCGACAAGGGCCTGGACTTCCTCGGCTTCAAGGCGCTGCGCAACCTGCTGGGCTCGCTGGGCAAATCGAATTTCGGTCGGCACGACACGCGCGACATGGCCACCGGCATCGAAGCCAGCGGCGCGTCGAAGACCTACGAGTTTGGCGACACGCTCAACCTCGATATAACGGCGACGCTGTCGAACGCGATTCAGCGTGAAGGACTGCACCTGCCGCTCAATATCGAGTACAGCGACCTGCAGGTGCATCAGTGCGAGTATCAGTCTTCGTGCGCGACGGTGCTGATGCTCGACTGCTCGCACTCGATGATCCTGTACGGCGAAGACCGCTTCACGCCGGCGAAGAAAGTCGCGATGGCGCTCTCGCACCTGATTCGCACGCAGTATCCGGGCGACTCGCTTTCGCTGGTGCTGTTTCATGACTCGGCCGAGGAGCTGCCGCTGTCGCAACTGGCGCGCGTGAAGGTTGGGCCGTACTACACCAACACGCGCGAGGGCCTGCGCATGGCGCAGCGCATCCTGCAACGCCAGCGCAAAGACATGAAGCAGATCGTGATGATCACCGACGGCAAGCCCTCGGCGCTGACGCTGGAAGACGGGCGCATTTACAAGAATGCCTTCGGGCTGGATCCGCTGGTGGTGAGCGAGACTTTGAAGGAAGTCTCGAAGTGCAAGCGGGCCGGTGTTCTGATCAATACATTTATGCTCGCGTCGGATTATGGGCTGGTGCAGTTCGTGCAGAAGGTGACGGAGATGTGCCGCGGCAAAGCGTACTTCACCACGCCGTACACGCTGGGGCAGTATCTGCTGATGGATTACATGTCGCGGAAGACGAAGACGGTGCCATTGATGTTTCCAGAGCCGGACAGTAACCTCTCGCAAGGAAATCCTCGTTGCACCCACAACCGCACTGCACAATAATACGCGGCATGAGAATCTTCATCGCTGCATGGCTTCTGTTCGCTGCGCCCTACTGTTTTTCCCAAAAGACCGGGAACGACCTGTTAAGCCAATGCTCGCATGCTGTTGCGGCGATGGACGACGAACAGCAACCGCAGGGTACGCAAGCATTGGACACAGCGTTTTGCTACGGCTACATCACCGGTGTTCGCGATGCAGCGATGAGCTATCAAGTCTTCGACCGAACTAAGAAGCAAGAGGCTTTCGTGCGCTTTTGCGCTCCTGAGGATGTTGTATCACAGCGGACGGCCAGCTCGGATCGTCGTCAAGTACTTGAAGGAGAATCCAGCGAAATCCTGCTCGAGGGCTGAATGGCTGGTAATGGATCCGTTGCGGGAGCGCCTTCCTTATGCAGGAGTAACTGACCCATGTTCCGACTAAGCCCCGCAGTGCCAGGCAAGTCATCCGCAGAAGCCGCCGAGAGCTTGCAACTGCACGCCCGCAGGACAAACAAGGACGTTGTTCAGCAGATCGTTGTGCCGATTAGAACCCGCACAACGCCTTCCCCAAAACTCGATGCCTCAGCCGAATGCGGAATTCAAGGCCAAGGTTGCGACATTGGCTCCGAATGCATCGAATGAGTTGCTGCCGCACGCTTGAGGCCGGCGACGTCAACCGACACTGGACGAGCCGCGCAGACGTGCGGGGGCTGACCTCCCCGTTGTCGTTTGGGGAAGAATGCGAGTCGCGGCTCGATCGACTGTCGCCGCTGACGCGGCTCGGATCGATTTTCTAACCTTCACCCGGGGCTTGCGCCCCGGGCTCAATTCGTGGCAGCTCTATAGGCTTTATATCGCCGCTCCGAGCTCCCAAGGAAGGCCGCAATACCTGCAGCAATTCCGGCAAGAAAGCCCAGTAGCACACCTGCCCATGAATTCCTCATTTCGGAATTGTAGCTTAGGAATCGCGAAATGTGCGCCAGTTTCGTTGGACCTGCATCAACTGACCAAACAGCCACTGCCTTACTGCCGGGGCGCGTAATATCCCTTGCGGGCGCGGACGTGGTACTTCTTGTTCTCCGCGATGATGTCGATGCTGCGGTACTTGCCATTGGCGAGGAAGTCGGCGGGCTTGTAAGAGATGGCGTACTGGCTGCGCAGCTCGTCGGAGATTTCGCTGAAGTCGTTGGCGACGTCTTCAATCTTGAAGGGGAAGAATGCCTTGCCGCCGGTCTCGTCGGCGAAATGCTTCAGCACTTTGTCGCCGCGCGAAACCAGGCCGCTGGTGTTGGTGGAAATCGCATAGATGATGACCTCGGCGCGCTGCGCCATCTCGATGGCTTCCTCGCGCGAGACCCGGCTCTGATTATCTTCGCCGTCGCTCAGGATGATGATGGCGCGGCGGGTGGCAAGCACTCCTTTGTCGGCGGCCATAAGCTTGTCGCGGCAGGCGTAATAGATGGCGTCATACATGGCCGTACCGCCGCCGGGCCGCAGCATGCGGACGCCGTGCGAGAGCGCTTCGGTGCTGTCGGTGAAGTCCTGCGTAACCTCAGGGGTGGTGTCGAAGCCGATGACGAAGCCCTTGTCGAAGCCATGCCGAATAATCTGGTTCAGAAACTCGATGGCCGCTTCCTGCTCGAACTTGAAGCGATCACGCACCGAGTTGCTGGCGTCGATGAGCAATCCCACGCGCAGGGGAAGATTGGTCTGCCGGCTGAAGTACTCGATGTTGGCCGGCTTGTTGTCGTCCATGACGCGAAAATCGTTTTGCGTCAGGTCCTTCACGAAGTGCTCGCGCTTGTCGGTGACGGTGAAGACGACGTTGACCTCGTCGACGCGCTTGCGAATGAGCGGGAGTTGATCGTCGACATCCGAGCTGCCCTGGGTTGCTGGCGGCGGCGTGGGCGCGTTGGCCTTGGCCGATTGCGATCCGTCGCCGGATTGAGTGGTGCCTGGCTGCGAAGTGGTCTGACTCGGCGGGCCGGGTTGCGGCTGGGCCGGAGGAGTCGATGGCGTTGTGCTGGCGGCCGGCGGACTGGCTGGCGGCGGGGGATTCGGCGGAGGCGGCGGGAACTTTGAGGCCGAGGGGGCCTCCGGAAGCGGCTGCTGGGTGTCTTGGGCCAGCGCCGCGAGTGGCAGCGCCGCTGCCAGGACCAAAATTGCGAGGATTTTCATCCGGAGCTTCATTATAGACGCCGCAGCAAAACGGCATATTCAGCCGCGCCGGGCAGAGGCTTTTTTCACCCTTTACGATATTGGACGTCTGACACGGGACAGCGTTTCAACACCAGAAACACGGGCGTTGGAACTAAGTACCCGACTGAGCGGCGTCCGCCCTCGTCAATCCGTTAATATGATTTCCAGCGTTGGAACGCCCTTCTACCCATGAGAATCCTGACATTGCTCCGTAGCGGTATCGGTTGTGCGTTGCTGATGGTGAGCGTGGTTGGCGTGCTGCCGGCCAGCACTGGCCGGGCGCACGAGATCTCCAACATACGCTTCGAGAACGTGACGCAGACGTCCGTCGATGTGCTCTGGGACACGGCCCACCCGGGCACGTCGCAGGTGCTGCTGGCGCGGAGCAACGAGTACGAACCGGAGCGCTGGATTCCCGCGACGGCCGATCCTGCGCTGGTGACGGCGCACCGCGTTACGGTCGATCATCTGTTTCCGGGATACGAGTACTTCATCTATGTGGCATCGGTTGACCAAAAGGGCCAAATGTCGACCGCGCCGGGGCCGCAGACGGTGGACGGCAAGAATCCGCTGATGTCGATGAAGACTCGTCCCGCCGACGCCGCAGCTCCGCCCGACTTCAAGATTTACACGCTGGGCCCGGATGAGGTGTTTGCCGGCTACGACATGTACTTCCTGGTACAACCGGCGGTGGTCGCCGGGCCGCCCGCCAATTTCTACATTTACAACCAGCACGGTTACAACAACAGCAGCGATGGCGTGGTGAAGTTTCTTGGCAGTGGCAAAGGAAATCCCGAGACCATCAGCGCCCATTTATCTTGCGCGTGGGCCAATGCCGGCGGGAACGACCGCGATGAGCAGTCGCTGGACCGTTCACGCGACCTTGGGTATTGCGATAAAGGCGTAAACATACACGCGGATATTTCTTTCCGAGTGCGGACCACGCGGGAGACGATCCCAGGCAAGTATTCGCTGACGTTCACCATCGAGAACAACGGCGTGAAGCGAGCTGCGACGTACGACTTCGATGTGCGAGCGACCCCCACTGCGCCGCCGGCGCCGCAGCTCACCAGCAAAGCCATCCCCGGCCTCTCGACGTGGGAGAAGCAGATGGTTGAGCTGGGCGACAAGTGGTGCTCGTATCGCGATCAGCAGAACAAAGACGGGAACTTTGTCATCGCGTGGGGCGTGACCTCGGACGCGTGGTTTTACGATGGCGGGCGCAGCTTCGAGAATATCGACACCTACACGGCTGCGGCCGGGCATCCCAACCATCCCCATTGGCAGCATTGCGCGCTGTCGCTGCTCGAGCCTTACGCTGCATACCTGGTGGGCAACAATGGCGCAATGGCCAGCTACTCGATCTTCACTGGCGGCATGATGATGGACTACTGGCGCACGCACAGCCAACTGATGCGTGACGGCGTGAAGGCGCTGGCCAACGGACCGCAACGCGTGCATGTGGGCTACACCGATCCCGCCGGCATCCGCGAAAATTCCTATCGCAGCAACGCCTGGATCATGGACGAGATGCTGGGCGCGCCGCGGGCGCCATTGCTCCAACGCAATATCGATAAGCTCATGGGAAACTTGAGCATGATGGGCAAAGGCACGGCTCCCTGGGGCTTCTCGTTCATGGCGGGCATCGGGATGGAGACGCTGATCCACTGGTACGACCTGAACATGGCCGAGGGGCATCCCGACTATCGCGTGCTGCCGGTCATCAAGGAGGCGCTGGACGGCGTGTGGGCGAACAGTTGGGAGCCGAAGTACAACCTGTTCGACTACAACCGGTTCACCTTGCCGCGCAACAGCGACGTCCGTTACACCGCACTCAATAACATGATTTCGGTGGCGTACGCCTGGTACTGGATGCAGACGGGCGACACCACGGAGCGCGATCACGGCGACTTGGCGTTCCAGCATGCGTTCGACGATCCCGGCACGGTCACGTGGAGCGGCAAACAGTTCAGCCAGCTGTATGAGTTCAGCTTCGATTTCGTGCGCTACCGCAAGGGTGAGAAGACCTCGACGTTGGCTCAGGAGAACAACCCGTACACCGGGCCGTATCCGGATACGGTGCCGCCCATCACCGACAAGGTAAACTGCGATCCCAACTATTTCCCCAACTGCAAGGCCGGAAGCATCACCAGCACGACGGCGACGATCTTCTGGGTGACCTATAAGCCCGCGACCACGCAAGTTATTTACGGCAAGACGCGTTTCGACGAGAGCTCACCCGCGGACAACGCCATGACGCTTTCGCATCAGGTGAAACTGACGGGTCTGCAGCCGAATACCGCATATCACTTCAGGGTGAGGTCGGTTGATCGCGCCGGTAACGTTGCCATGATGCATGAGCTGATTTTCAAAACGCCAGCGCAGTAGACGCCAGCGTTTCGTGCGGCCGAAAGGCTGTGTTACCCTTCACGTTCCGTATGGCCTCCAGTCCTCTCACAAACATCGCAATGGACGTGCTGCGCGAGCCGCTGCCCAATGCGATGGCCGGTGTTCTCTGTGGGATGAAGGAGAACCAGGGGATCCGGTTATCCTCGCAAAATGAGGAGGAAATTGCACGGTGGCTCTGCGCGCATTCCGATCGTCTGGACGAAATCCTGGCATCGAAGCCGGGAAGCAGCACAGCTTCGCAACTAGAAATTCCGCCGGCAGTGATCGAAGCGCTGACCATGCCGGACGCGACCCAGATCTGGAATGACTTTCGCGATCTGGTCAGCGATAATCCAACGCGAAGAATCACCGACACGATTCAGTTCACGTTGGATCATTGCCGCGTTGATGAACACAGCCGCGTTTTGGACGTCGGCTCCTCGCTGGGCTGTCACATGTTTCACCTGCTGCCCCGGTCGCCGGCGCTTTTGATCGGGCTGGACTACAGTCTGTTTCCGCTGGCTCTGGGGTCGATGGCGTGGACGAGGCAGGGCACGCAGCAACCGCGGCTGTGGGTCTGGGGTAACGCCCTGGATTTGCCGTTGCGCGACAGCGCCGTCACGCACTTCCATTCCTTTGTGACCCTGTCGCTTTTGCCGGTCGAGCGCGCCCTGCAAGAAGCTCGGCGCGTACTCGCACCGCGAGGCCGGCTCACCATCACGGTGGAAGGCTTCGGCTATTGGCAGCAGCTGTGGGACAGCACCGGCGGATGGGGACGCGCGCGGCTGGCTCGCCTGCGCGAACTTTCGGCTTTCAATCTGACCAAAGCCGGAAGCGGCTGGCAGAAGGTGCCGATCCTGCAAAAAATCTCGCGACACACTACGTTCACACCCGAAGCCATCGCTCGCGAAATTACCAGGGCGGGATTCGATGTGGAGAAGTGCGTACCCATCAGCTATCGCGAGGGCAAACCCCGGCTTATCGGATTGACCGCGACCAAACGATCCAGCTGAGCTTTACGCGAATCGCAGGTCGTCGCCGCGAATGATGGAATGCTTGCGGTATTTGGCGTCGTTCTTGAGCGGATGATCCAGGCGATAGTGGGCGCCGCGACTCTCTTCGCGAGCCAGGGCGCCCCGCGCGATCAATAATCCTGTCTGGACGATATTCATCGCTTCGTATACGCGCCGCTGGCCGGATTCCGGTATCTGCGACTGCAGGCTGCGCAGCTCCGGCAGCAGCTTCTGCAATGCCTTTCCATCCCGCACCACGCCTGCGTGCTGCCACATGAGCGACTGCACTTTCCTGACCAGCTTCTCCAGTTCGGCGGGCTGCCCGTTGGTGCCTGTTGCTGCATTGGCAGCCGCTGATTTGGAGCCGCGAGCGCTCGTTGCGCCCAGATGCTTGCGCATTTCATCGGCAGCGCGTGCGCCATACACCAGACCCTCCAGCAGGGAATTGCTGGCCAGCCGGTTCGCGCCGTGAACGCCGGTGCACGCCACCTCGCCCGCGGCGTAGAGGCCGGGAAGAGAGGTGCGTCCCCATAGGTCTGTCCGCACGCCGCCCATCGCATAGTGAGCGGCGGGACGAATCGGTATCAGCTCGCTGGCGATATCGATGTTGTATCGCATGCAGGTGGAGTAAATCATCGGAAAGCGCGTGCGCACGTGGTCGGGCTTGAGATGCGCAAGGTCGAGGTAGACGACCGCGTCGGGCCGCTTCACGAATTCGAGTTCATGGGTAATGGCCCGGGCCACCACGTCGCGCGGCGCCAGCTCCGCCATCTCGTGATACTTAGGCATGAAGCGCGTGAGATCGAGATTGCGCAGGTAGGCGCCCTCGCCGCGCAGCGCCTCGGAGAGCAGGAAGCGCGGCGCACCTTTGAGATACAGCGCCGTGGGATGGAACTGCACGAACTCCATGTCGCTGATCTCGGCGCCGGCACGATAAGCCATCGCCACGCCGTCGCCCGTGGCCACCGCCGGATTCGTGGTGTCGCTGTAAACGTGGCCGAGTCCGCCTGTGGCCAGCAGCACCGAGCTGGCACGGACTTCATGCGACTGAGCCGCCTGGTCGAGCACGCGCACACCCACGACGCGGTCATCTTCCACCAGCAGGTCGGTGGTGAATTCGAATTCGTGAAAGGTGATGGGCTTGAGGGCTGCGGTTTTCAGATAAAGCGCGCGTCCGATTTCGCGCCCGGTGGAGTCGCCGTGGGCGTGCAGCACGCGGCTGCGGCTGTGCGCGCCCTCGCGCGTGAAAGCGATCTTCGTGCCGGTGCGATCGAACTCCGTACCCCATTCGATCAGCTCCTCGATGCGGGGTGGGCCTTCCTCGACCAGAATGCGGGCAGCTTCCTCGTTGCACAGGCCGTCGCCCGCCTTGAGCGTGTCTTCCAGATGGAGGCTGACTTCATCATCATCGCTGAGCGCTGCGGCGATGCCGCCCTGCGCATATTGCGTGTTTGACTCGGTGACCTCGCACTTAGCGAGGCAGAGGACACGGCCCGCAGACGCCAATTCCACCGATGCGCGCAGGCCTGCGATGCCCGCGCCAACCACGATGAAATCGGTCTCAGCAGGGAGCTGCTGCATGATGGCCCAATGGTAGCACGCAGTGGAGGCCAGGGAAGACTTCCGAAAATGTCCTCCACCGACGTAAAATCTTTCGCGAGGGCCGTTGAACGTGCGAGAAGTCAACTACGTTCCCGATTCAATGGGCGCTTGCCCCCTATGTAACCGGACGCTGTACGGCGAAGATATCCGTTTCGGCAAGTTCGCCTGTCCGGGCTGCCACCGAATGCTTAAGCCGAAGCGGTTCCCTGGCTATCACTGGCTACGGCTCGCCGTCTGTTATGGTGCCGGCCTCGCCTATGCGTGGACGCACGGATGGAACGGTTCCTTCGTCATCTTCGTCGTGTCTTTTTACGCCCTTCCGGCATTGGTTCTCTGGGCGGTCATTGAAGTCCGTCTCTTTCCCCCCAAAATGTTTGAGCCAACAAGCGCGTCTGCTGCGGTGCAGACCCTAGATATTTAGGCGCCCTTCTATAAGCTCGTTTACATTCCATTACACTAGACGCTTGACCCGCATCTCCGTCCAAACTCCTTCGCGATCGTATGAAGTGCTGGTCGAGCGCGCCTTGCTGCGCTCGGCGGGCGCGGCGCTACGCGGCATCATTCCGGAAGGTGCGCGCCTGTTTGTTCTCACCTCGCCACCGATTCGCAAGTTGTGGGCGGAGCCGCTGCGAAAGAGTCTCCGCAAATCAGGGCACGCCGTCGAGATCCTGCTGATGCCGGATGGCGAGCGAGCCAAGACGCTCGCGCAATTGGAGAAGCTGGGCGACACGTTGATGAGGTACGGCGCAGACCGGCATTCTGTCGTCGTGGCGCTGGGCGGCGGAGTCGTCGGCGATGTGGGTGGCTTTCTCGCTTCGGTGTTCATGCGCGGTATTCCCGTGGTGCAGGTGCCGACGACATTGCTGGCGCAAGTGGACTCGGCGATCGGCGGCAAGACGGGCGTCAATCTGGAAGCAGGGAAGAACCTGCTGGGCACGTTTTATCAGCCGAGCGCGGTGCTTGCCGATCCCGATGTCCTGGCGACGCTGCCCGAGCGCGAATATCGTTCGGGATTGTTCGAGGCGATGAAGTACGGTGTCATCCGCAATCCCGCAATCATCGAGTTGATGGAAGAGAACCGCGCAGCGATTCTGCAACGCCGCAGCGAGTTGCTGGAGACGCTAATCACCGAGTGCATTCGCATCAAAGCCGACGTGGTCGGCGGCGACGAGCGTGAGGGCGGCGAGCGGCGCATCCTGAACTTCGGCCACACGGTGGGACATGCGCTCGAGGCGGAGACCAACTACAAGCGCTTCCTTCACGGCGAGGCGGTGGGGTGGGGCATGGTTGCCGCCAGCATAATCGGCGTCAGCATGGAGATTACCGATAAAGCGACGGCGCAGCGCGTGATCGACCTGGTGCTGTCGTATGGACCGCTGCCGAAGGTTAGTGTGAGCTCGAAGCGTGTGTTCAAGCGGCTGCTGTCAGACAAGAAATCGGTGGGCGGGGTGCCACATTTCGTGCTGGCCAGTGCGATCGGGCAGACCGAAGTTACAAACCGCGTTAAGTCGCAATATGTGATCGAGGCGGTGAAAACCATTCGGCGGATGTCAAAGGCGTGACTAAGGAGCGAAGCGGACAGCTGGATCGTGTCACCGGTGCAGCGCCGGTTGGCGCGCGCGACGAGGAGAGCGCAGCGACTGCTGTGCGCGAGATGTTCAGCTCCATTGCGCCGCGTTACGACCTGCTGAACCACGTCCTGTCGATGAACATCGACCGGGTGTGGTGGAACCGCACGGCACGGACTTTCCGGCACGTCCTTGAGCGGCCTGGCGCGCAGGTGCTCGATCTCTGCTGCGGCACCGGCGACATGACGTTTGCGCTGCATCGTCGCATGCAGCGGCGACGGCGCAGGCCTGGTCGGCGCCGATTTCTCTCACGCCATGCTGGTGCGAGCCGAACAGAAGTCGGGCGAGCGCAAAGCAAAGATTTGCTGGATCGAAGCCGACGCGCTGAATCTGCCGTTCGAGGCGGACAGCTTCCACCTGGTCACCGCGGCCTTCGGTTTTCGCAATCTGGCGAATTACGATCGCGGATTGGAAGAGATTTATCGCGTGCTCGCGCCCGCGGGCGAAATCGGGATTCTGGATTTTGGCGAACCGAAGGGTCTGATCGGGAAGGTCTACCGGATTTACTTCAAACAGGTGCTGCCGCGTATTGGCACGTTGATCTCCGGAGTGCGCGGGCCGTATGCGTATCTTCCGGCATCGGTGTCGCGCTTTCCCTCGCCAGAGGAGATGCAGCAGCGCATGCGCGACGCGGGATTCAAAGATATCTCCTGGACGCCGTACACGTTCGGAATCGCGGGACTGTACAGGGGAAAGAAAAGCAGTGGATAGCGGCCAGACGCGGATCCGTAGTCTTAGCGACACAAAGTCGTGGTGCTGCGAGTCAGTTGAGATGTCACAAGCTGTAACTAACCACTAACCACTGCTGTTAAAGCTGTCCCGCAGCGCGTCCTCCACGGTGTACTGAATCACGCGAGGATAATCGTCACCGAGGAATTCCTGTAGCCGCGTTGTGTCCATGGTGTAGGAGCCGATGAGGTAGGGCAGTGCTTCCGGCGGAATCGAAGAGATTCCGAACTTCCATAACAACCGCAGGACCGTGCGGAAGGCCGCACGCGTGGGCGCGCGCTTGATGGTGGCCTGCGCGATCTCCGCGCAGCGTTGAATGGTAATCGCATCGCCGCGGCCGGCGACATTCATGATGGTCAGCAGTGGATCGTTGTCGGGCCGGTAAAGCAGCAGCGTGAGCAGGCGCGCCATATCGTCCACGTGGACGAACTGAAAGTGCTTCTCCAGATATTTCGTGCCTCGCGGCAACATCAGGGGCAGCCGCTTGCCTTCTGCGCGCATGCGGGCGGCGCGCTTGCTCTTGCCGAAAGCGGTTCCGCGCAACGCTCCCACCATGTAGTTCTGCACGCTGGCGCCGGTGTAAATCGGGGGGCGCAGGATATAAGCCCGGCAGTCGCCAAGACTTTCGGCGCGATAGCGCACCACCTCGTCGCTCTCCCGCTTGTGCATGGCGTAGGGCAGTGTGTGCGCGCGCAGCGGCGCGTCTTCCTTCACCGGGCCGTCGGTTTCCGGTCCGTAGGCCGCCACACTACTGGGGAAGACGAATTGCCGCACATTGCCGCCGGTGCGATTAACAACGCTGATGGCTTCCATCACGCGTGCCGTGCCTGCGACATTGATCTGCCACATGCGTTCAGTGTCCAGAATGCCGGCCTGTTGCGGGTCGAGCACAAACGCCAGATGAACTACAGAGCGCGCTTGCGTCGCGCGCAAAAGGTCGATCAGCTGGCGGCAGGAGGCTTCGTGGCCGAGGTCCGCTTGTTCGAAGCGCGCGAGCGAGGCGTCGGGCGGGTGCAGGTCGACGCCCACCACATCAAAGTCGGACAGCAAGGGAAGCATCCTGGTCCCCAGATTTCCTGAAACTCCGGTGACCAGGACGGTTCGCTTGGATGGCATTTCCGCTTACTTGGAGGAATTCGAAGGGTTGTTCGAATTCTGCGCGGGCGGAGGCGGAGGCGGAGGCGGTGCGCCGGCTCCGGGAGGGCCAGGGCGCGCCGGCCGGATGATCCCCGGCGTGATCGGCTGCTGCGCGGTCTCCGGGCCAAAGTAGGCATCGTTAAGCTCTGGCGTTACGGAAGCCTGGATTTCCTGAAGCTTGTCGTTGAACATTTCCCGCTGCAGGGTCTGTGTAATCTGGGTCTTCACCTCGCTCAGCGGTACCTGACGCTCGGAGACAGCCTTGTAGATGTAGAACGCGGCCGGATCGGAATAAACCTGCGAAACCGTTCCCGCCTTCATATCGAAGACGCCTGCGTGCGCCTCCGGTAGAGAGCCGGGACGACGTGCGCCGACATTGACGTCGGGCGAGGTCGTGGTCAGGCCCATGTGGTCCATGGCTTCCTTTTCCAGCTTGGCGGGATCTTCCCCCGCGACCCAGCGCTCGCGAATCTTGTCTGCGTAGGCCTTCTGCTCTTCGGGGGTCGCCTTGGGCTTATCAGGACTGTTCTGGATCATCGGGATGATGATGCGCTGCAAGGTGACTTCGTGATACTTCTTCTCGTTCTTGTCGTAGTAATCCTGAACCTGCTGGTCGGTAGGGTGAGAGTACTCTTCCATGAGGTGCTGGTTCAGCGCCTCAGCCAGGACCTGATTGCGGACGACGGCAAAGATCTCTTTCACCTTGGGATCGTTTTCCAATCCCATTTCGCGGGCGGCGTCGGCCATGGTCAGCAGCTTGGCATACTGGGCGGCAAACTTGCGGCGCATCTCAGGAGGCACGGGGCCGCGATCGGCCGGCTGAATGGCGTTGGTCAACTTCTCGAACTGTTCGCGTGTCAGGGAGCTGGTGCAGCCGGCGGGCTTGGTGCCATTCTTCTCCGGGCAGGCGCCTTTCAACGTGATCACCGGTGCGGTCATGGGGACGTTCGTCGCCGGGGGTGTCGTGGTTTTGCCATCGGCGCTCTGGCCCGGCTGAGCTGGCGCGGTCTGGCCGGCAGCCGGCGCGCCGGGGGTCGGAGTCGGGTGTGTGGAGCTCGGCTGTTGGCCGTAGCTGGTGCACGCGATGGCACACGAAAACGCAAGTACCAGCAATGTGGGACGTAACATGAAGTGGTATTCCTCCGGAAATGTACCGCTTTGATAGCGGGGGCGATGGATGCAAAAATCGTACCACACTATGCTGACAAATTGGGCTTTGGGACCTGCCTCCTGAAGTTGGCGAAGCCACAGGAATGCGTGAATAATCAGAAGCATATGATCGACGTCGCCAAGCTCGGCGAGATGCAGCGTGAGAAGAAGGCGTCGCGCTGAATTCCATCTTCGCGGCCGTCGACGATCACCGCGCTTGAAGGTGATGGTCGGCGTCACCACCGGCAGCCTGGGCATCCTCTCCGAGGCGGCGCACTCGGGCCTCGATCTGGTGGCCGCGGCGGTCACTTACTTCTCGGTTCGCGTCTCCGACAAGCCTGCCGATGCCGACCATCAATACGGTCACGGCAAGGTCGAGAGCTTCTCCGCTTTCATCGAAACCGGCCTGTTGCTGCTGACCTGCGTCTGGATCGTCTACGAAGCGGCGCAAGCGGCTGTTCTTCCACTCCGTGCGAAATCGAGCCACGGTGTGGGCCTTCGTGGTGATGGGAATGTCGATCGTGGTCGACTTCTGGCGCTCGCGCCGGCTGCGCCGCATCGCGCAAAAGTACGACAGCCAGGCGCTGCAGGCCGACGCGTTGCACTTCAGCACCGACATCTGGTCGAGCGCGGTGGTGATTCTGGGACTGGCGCTGGTGATGCTGGCCGGCAAGTACTCCGCGCCGTGGCTGATGAAGGCCGATCCGATCGCGGCGCTGGTGGTCGCCGGCATCGTCGTGTATGTCAGCTCGCGACTGGCGCGGCAGACGATTGACGCTCTGCTGGACGCTGCTCCCACAGGTATTCGCGCTCGCATCATCGAGGAGGTTTACCGGGTTGACGGCGTGCTTGGGCGTCGATCGCGTGCGCATTCGTCGCGCCGGAAGCCGATATTTCGCCGACGTCTCGGTGGCGATGTCGCGCAACGTGACCTTCCAGAAGTCGGAACAGGTCGCCAACGAGGTGGCGACGCGCATTCGCAAGCTGCTGCCTGATGCCGACGTGGTGGTGAATGCCGTCGCTCGTGCCAGCCGCCAGGAGAGCCTGTTCGATCGCATTCGCGCGGTGGCCACGCGCAACAATCTCAACGTTCACGACATCAGCGTGCAGGACATTGCCGGGAACCTGCACGTGGAGCAGCATGTCGAGCTCGACGAACGCCTGAGCCTGAAAGAAGCGCACGACCGCGTGACTCGACTGGAAAACGAGATGAAGCAAGAGATGAGCGAGATCTCGAGCATCCTGACGCACATCGAGAGCGAGCCGGCCACCATCGAAACCAGCGACGGACTGTTGCGCGTGCCCAGCCTCGAGCGCCGGCTACAGGCGGTGACTCAGTCTTTCCCGGAACTCGTGGATATGCACGACCTGATCTTCAAGCGCGTAAGCGGAAGGCTGTACTTGTCGCTGCACATTACCATGCAGGACGATTTGCCGCTGTCGCGCGTGCACGACATCCAGACGGCGGTGGAGGGCCGTTTCCGCCAGGAGGTGCCGGAATTGTTCCGCGTGCTGATCCATCCCGAGCCGCAGACGGACAACCGAAGGTAATGTTTTGTTACGGCATTTTTTCAAATGTTCGGAGCGTGCGTGCGATAGGTGTGCCTGATGAAGTGCGAATGTTCTCACCTGGAATGCAGCACAACAGTGGAAGCGCGCGAGCGCTGTAGGCGCGGAAGAGGTTAGCCCAGCGCTTTCAGCGCTGGGTGAGGTGCGAATTCAAGATTAAGAGTGCTGTAGGCACGACAGAGGCTTGTCTTCCGTACCGGACTCATCCTCGCAATGCTATGTACCCAGCCTTGAACGGCTGGGCTAAGCTCTGTCGCGCTTTCAGCGCTCCAACGTTGGCATGCCATCAAAGGACTTTGCCCAAGCTGATCGTTCGCTCGCACCGATTGACCCCAAACCAGTACGCCAGCTCGCGATAATCTTCTGCTCCGAAGATGGCAATATCGGCGTCCTTGCCCGGTTCCAGGCTGCCTTTTCTGTGCTGCAAGCGCAGCGCGCAGGCGCCGTTATAGGTGGCCGCAGTGATGGCCTCGGCGGGCAGCATCTTCATGCGAGTGCAGGCCGCCGACAAAACGAAGGGCATGGATGGCGTCGGCGCAGTGCCAGGGTTGTAGTCGGTGGCAAGCGCGACGGCCGCGCCCGCATCGATGAGCTTTCGCGCCGGCGGAAAGTCCGCCAGCCCCAGAAAATAGTTGACCGCCGGAAGCAGCGTGGCCACGGTGTCGCTGCTGGCCAGCAGGGGGAGATCGTCGTCGCTGACGAAATCCATGTGATCGAGCGAGGCTGGATCGAAGCGCATGAGTGGATCCAGCATGAGCGTCGAGAGCTGGCAGGCATGCGCACGCACGCCGAGCTTATGGTCGGCCGCGGCTTGAAAGACTTGCAGGCATCGTTCCGCCGTAAACGCTCCGCGCTCGCAGAAAACATCGACAAACTCCGCCAGCTTGCGCTGGGCCACCTCGGGAATCATCTGCTCGCAGATGATGCGGACGTACTCGTCAGGATTGTCGCGATACTCGTGGGGGACAACGTGCGCGCCGAGCAGGGTCGCGACCACGGTTCCACCCCACAGCTTCCCGGCCTGCTGAATGACTTCCAGCGACTTGATCTCGGCCTCGAGACTTAGCCCATAGCCGGACTTCGCTTCAACGGTCGTCGTGCCCTGGGCGCCCATGTCGTGTAAGCCGCGCAATACCTCGGCTGTGAGGTCGGCGGGTGACGCCTGGCGAACGCCGGTCTGGCTGGCGCGGATGCCGCCGCCCGCGTCGGCGATCTCCTCGTAGCTGGCGCCGGCAATGCGCTTCTCGAAATCGACCAGGCGGGGGGCCGTGAAAACCGGGTGGGTGTGGGAATCGACGAATCCGGGCAAAACCACCCTGCCGCGGCAGTCGATTTCCTCCAGATCGGCGGGGCGGCCCGTCAACGGCTTGGTGACTTCGTCGGTGGTACCAACCGCCGTGATTTTGCCGTCGGCCATCAGCACCGCGCCGTCGTCGATAACGCCAAGTTCGCGCAGAGCTGCGCCGCGACGAGGGCCATTGCCATTGTGCCTGGCGCGCAAGGTGAGGAGCTGTGCTGCGTGGGTTAGCAATAGATTCATACCGATACAGAGTACATCGAAGGTGGAGTGGAAATGAGTTTAAGCGGCTCGACGTAGCAGATGGTCATCACGAAGCGGCCCCGAAAGGTGGCCTCGGATGACAATTGCGTGCTCGGGGGTCCACAATTCCCGGGTAGTGACTGGGCCACCTCCCCGGCCCTCATCACCGTTCCTTCCGAAGCGCCGTTTCCAGTAAAATCGAGACTTGCACCTCATCTGTACAAATCCGTTCTGGCCAGCGCTGCCTGTCATCTCGCGGAGTTTATGCATCGACTGAGCCGACTGTTTCGGTACGCCCGTTCTTATTGGTTTTACCTGCTTGCGTCCGTGATCTTCATGGCGCTGGTGGGGCTGCTGGACGCGTTTCGCGTGTTGCTGATCGGTCCGGTTTTCGACCGCGTACTGAATCCTTCGTCGCCCAGCCATAATTTACCGCTGCTTCGCATCCCGCTCAGCGGTCATACCATTGAGCTCGGCACGTTTGTTCCCGAACACTTCAAGGTCGTGGCGAGCCTAGCGTGGAAGGCCGGCCCGTTCGCGGCTACGGTGTTGCCCCATGACCAAGCCCAAGCTCACCTACTTCGATGCTCCCGTCAGCCGCGGCGAGGAGTGCCGCCTCGCCTTCCACGTCGCCGGCGTGGACTTCGAGGACAACCGCATCAAGTCGGCCGACTGGCCCGCGCTCAAGCCCAAGACGCCCTTCGGCTCGCTGCCCACCCTGGAGATGCCCGGCCACCCGGTGCTCGCCCAGTCGAACGCCATCCTCGTGCTCATCGGTCGCCAGCACGGGCTGCACCCCAAGGACGCCTTCGAGGCGGCGCGGCACGAGGCGATGATGTGTTACGTCGAGGACCTTCGCGGTCACGTCGCGCCGACGCTGCGGATCAAGGACGAGGCCGAGAAGAAGAAGGTCCGCGAGGAGCTGGCGGCCGGCTACTTGCCGGAGTGGGCGGCGCGCGCCGAGAGGCAGCTCGGCGACGGTCCGTTCTTCGCCGGAGCGGCGCTCCAGGTCGTCGACATCAAGCTGTACATCGGCGTGCGCTGGTTCCGCAGCGGCGCGCTCGATCACATCCCGGCGACCGTGTTCGATGCGTTCCCGAAGCTGTGCCGTCACCACGACGCCGTGCGGGATCACGAGCGCGTGAAGGCGTGGTACGCGAAGCGCTGACGCGCGACCGGGCCAGCGCCATGGGACTCCTCACCTTCGGTCTCAACGTGACTCTGGACGGGTGCGTCGATCACACCCAGGGGATCGTGGACGACGAGATGCTCGACTACTGGACCCAGCTCATGGATCAGAGCGGGGCGATGCTCTTCGGGCGCAACACCTACGAGCTGATGGAGGGAGCCTGGCCCACGGTGGCACGCGACGAAAAGGCGCCGCGCGCGATGCGCGAGTGGGCACAGAAGCTCGAGGCGAAGGCGAAGTACGTCGTGTCGGGCTCGCGGAGCGACTTTCCGTGGCAGAACACGATGAGGGTGGAGGGTGACCTTCGCGAGGCGATCTCGGCGCTGAAAGCGAAGACCGAGCGGGGTGTCCTCGTCGGAGCGCCCAAGCTCTCGGCTGCGCTCGAGGAGCTGGGGCTCATCGACGAGTACCGCATCGTCGTTCACCCGTCATCGGTGGCCGCGGGCCGACGTTGTTTCATGGCCTGTCGAGTGCGCGGCATCTCGAGCTCCTGTCGACGCAGCGGCTCAAGTCCGGCGTGCAGGCGCTCCACTTCCGTCGGCAAATGACCAGCCTCGAGACCGCGCATCGGCAAAGAGCGTGGCGCGTCCACACCCTCGCGCACGACTTCGAGCTCGAAGACCTCTGGATGTTCCACCTCGGCGGCCGCCGCGTGGGCGACGTGCGCGAGTTTCTCGCGTGCTTCTGGGAGGTGATGCACGGTCTCTCGGGCAACTGGCTCTTCAAGCTGCGGATGCGATCGGTCGTGCGATGAAGTGGGACGATTACGATCCCACGCTGGCCATCCCGGGCTGCGCGGAGGCGAGCGTGGGCGCGCGCCTGGACCGGACGATCGCGCGCGCAACCTCGCCGACGCGCCGCCGCCGGTGCCGACGCCGAAGGTAAAGACGGTCTACGTCTTCGCGGACGAAGCGCTCTGCGAGCTCTCGAACGACACGATCCACACGCTGCTCCACGTCGCCATGACGGACGACGCGGCGGCTTCGCTCGCGGTCTACGTGAAACATCGTGGCGTGATGAGTCGCCTCTACATGGCGGCAATCTGGCCCGCACGGCATTTGATTCTCTACCCGTCGCTCGTTGCGAAGATCGAGTCGACGTGGCGGAAGACTCCGTCACCGGCGGTGTAGGTGAAGCAGGCGATCGCGAGAGTCAAGGGGACGGCACCTCTCCAGAGGAGCGTCACCTGATTAGGCGAGAAAGGCCGTGCAACGGGTCGATGGCGAGCAAGCGGCTAACGCGCCTTGGAAGACCAGCGTTCAGCGTGGACGGAAGCGCCGTCCGATCCGAGTCGGCGCAGCGGTCGCGAAGGAGTCTCGTTGCCGCGTCCTGCTGCCTACACATCCGACACGGACCGGATGCACGCGCGCTTTCCAGACCTGCACGTGACGATTGAGGACATGATCGCCGAGGGCGACAAGGTCGTCTGCCGCAACGTCTGGCGCGCGACGGACGGCAAGAAGAAGGTTCAGTTCAAGGGCATCGTCATCTGGCGATTCGCGGACGGGCGGATCGTCGAGCGCTGGGCAAGCGTCGACCCGCCGCGCTAGCAGTATGGCCCCTCGAGCCGTCGGCGCCACAACCTCAGTCCGAGAACAACAACCGGGTTACTTCGACGTGCGTATCATCGACCCATGCGCGCCCGCTTGCGCTGGCTTCTCCCGGTCGTGGGCTTCGCGGCGCTCACCGCGACCCCGGCGTGCGGCGGCGCTTCAAGCGCCTCGCCGACAGGCCTTCTCCTCTCGCGCGCCGATTCCGCCTTCGATCCTGCGCTCGTTCAGCCGACGGTTGCGGCGGAGGACGTCCCGACCGCCCCGACACGTTCGGCCCCGGGGACAGCGACGCGCTCATCGCGTTCGTCGACCAGCAGCTCGGCGCCGACGCCATCCCCGATGCCACGCGGGACATGCTCCGACAGGCAGTACCGAGCGGAAAGGCAGCGCTCACGCGCATCGTGGCGACGAAGACGACCAAGGTGGCGTTCGTGCTCCGCAAACCCAGCGAGGCGCGCGCGCTGGTGATCATCCGCACGGACTCCGGCAACCCCATCCCGCCCCTGTCGTGGGTGGCGCTGGTGCTCAGCCCCGCCGGAGCCGCGCAGGACGACGTGAATGCCTGGCACCGAGAGCTGTCGCGTCGCGTCGCAACGGCAGGGCGGGCCACTGGGCTCGTCCTGTACGCCAACGGGAACGCGCTGGCGAATCGCAGCTCAGGCTCGAGCCGGTTCCCGACGACGCTGCGGACATCCAGCTCGTCGCGAAGACCCACTTCCTGCGCGCGGGGTCCTTTTCCGCCGATGCGTGGGGCCCCGTTCTCAAGGGCGCCACGAAGACTGGCGCGACGAAGATGAACGGCCACGACGGCGTCTCCGTTCGCGACGTGCTGGGAGGCGGGACCCGCTCGACGGGGGGCGGTGCCAGCTTCTCGTGCGGGCCCCACGGCATCGTGTGTTACGCCGGGCCGAACGACCCGAATCCGGGGCAGCCCACCGGCATGTGCTGCTGGGAGGGGCAGATATGCGGCGGCGGTTGGCCCGTCATCGGCTGCCCGAAGGGCTCGTGCTGCTGGGTCGGGAGTCCCACCCGAAGGCCTGGAAAGTGAACGTGTGCCGATCGAGCGAGAGGAACCGTCGCCCGCGTTGACCGCGTTGCGGTTCATGCTCGCCGTCCAGGACATCCCGGTCAGTGCACCCCCCCGCGACCACGTGCTCGAGTCGACGCACCCACTCACCCTGCATCCCTCCACGACGAGCCGTGCAACATCCCTCATGCAGGTCGCGATGGGTCGATCACCACGCCTGGTACACGAGGAATGTAGCCTTCGATGGTCCGTGTTCGAGACCACCATCAAGCCTACATCCCCAATGTTCGAAGCAGATGCCTCCATGATCGGCTTGCAACAGCACCATGTCGACCACGATGACCCGATCACCAGGTCTCGATGCCATGCCGTGCCATGCATACATACATCACGCGTGTTGCATGCCACCATGGCGCCTGATGGTGGCCTGGTAGACTCGATTGTGATGCCTGACACATGGACGCTCGAGACCGGATCGGGTCCCGATGCAGACCTGGTAATCTCCCGCTCGAGCCTTGCTTCTTCTGCGTGTACTCCCCGGGCTTGGTCGACATCTCGCGTCACTGTTCGTAGAATCCCACCGGTCATCTCTGACCTGCCTGGCACTCGCCAGCCGCCTTGGTCGCGTGCATGATCGGCCAGTCCGTTCGCGCTCTGCCGGGTGGTGCGCGGCTCGAGGGTCCGCAGCTTGGGTGCAAGCTGTGCAGCTCAAGCGAGGTCACCAGCCGATGATCACCTGACCATTCGCCGCCTGCACGCCCGCCGCCATCGTGACGCCGTCGCGGCCGGCTCCGCATACGAGAATCCTCCTCCTCCGCCCCCTCCTGCGTTCTCATCGCCGCCCCGCCACCGCCGCCGTAGCAACCGCCGCCGCCCCCTCCTCCACAGGTGTTGCCGGTGCGGCGCCGCCGGTGCCGCCGCCCCCAGCGTGCCCGAAGCGCCCGCGGAACCGACGTGCCGGGTGCTCCGCCCATCCCGCCCGCGCTCGGCGTACCGCCGCCCCCACCAATGCGTCTCCGGCAACGTCGAAGCCGCTCGCACCGGTCGTCGTACCTCCCGCGCCACCACCGCCGTTGTAAAGGCCATCGTAGGAGGCGCCGCCGCCGCCGCCTCCCGCCACGACGACGCGGTTGGCGAGCGCGCTTCCTCCCTGGCGCACGTCGGACGCGCCTCCGCCTCCGTTGCCGGAGTAATAGGGTTCGGTCCCGCCACGCCGCCGCCGTTGAAGCCAGCGAGGCCGGCCACGCATGGATATCCGGGCACGTTGCGCACGGGCAAGGGCCGGCGGGCGGACGGGGTCGGACTGCCGCCCGCGCCTCCGACGTAGACCATCAAGGTCTCGCCGGGTGTGACCGCGATCTCGGCCGTCACCGATCCTCCCTCGCCCCCCGTGGAGCCGTAGCTGCCTCTGCCCGCGGCCCCGTACGCCTCACGGTCACCTGGGTGAAACCCGAAGGCACGACGAACGTCTGCGCGCTGCCGGTGTAGCCGAGGGCACGTCTCCCGCATGTGCCGCCCGAGAGCACGTGCCCGAGGGACATGTCAGCCGTGCCCCACTGCCCGCACGCGTCGCATGTCTGCGGCCGGCGGTGCCCGAGCACTGCGTGGCGCTCGCAGTGCACACCGGCGTAGACCGGGTGCAGGAGCAGGCCGCCCAGCGCAGGTCGAGCTGCACGACTGCCTGCCGTAGGTGTTGCACGTCTGCGTCGCGTTCGGCGCGCACGCGCCTTGCCCCGAGCAGGTGCCATCCACCCAGCGTCCCGGCCGGTCTGCACGTCTGCGTATCGGTCCCGCAGTTGCCGCACGCGATGGGGTTGTCCTGGCCGGGCGCGCACGTGCCCGCGCACGCGCCGGAAACGCACGTCGCGCTCGCGCACGCGACCGGAGCCGCCGAAGTGGCCGGTGGCGTCGCAGGTCTGGACGCCGTTGAGGTGGCCGAGCACTCCGTCGCTCCCGGCATGGGACACATGCCCGAACACTGCCCCGCCGTGCACGCGCCGCTGCTGCACGGCGACGGCGCGCTCCACGCGGTGCACCCGTCCGTGCCGCGCACGCACGTCTGGACGCCGGTGCCCTCGCACTGCATCGCGCCCGCGGTGCACGCGTCCGTGCACGGCGCGGCGTCGGGACCCGCGGCGCCATCGGGCACGACGAGCGCGTCGGGCATGGCCGGCCCGTCGGTCGCGGGCGCCGAGTCCTGCGTGGCCCCGGCATCACCGCCGGCGTCTCCACCCCCGAGCGCGGCCGTCCCCGCGCCCCCGCACGCGTAGAGCGCCACCCCGACGACGCCCGCGAGCAGACCGTGATGACGCGACATGCTTCTCCGAATCCAGTCTAAACCCGGCGAGCCGGAGGCTCTATGCTCTCAGATCCCTCCGCTGTCGGCGACGCTCGGCGAAGTCCAGGCCGAGTCTCAAGACTCCCGTCGCGCGCGAGCGGTCGTCTCACCTGGGCCACACTGCGCCCACCAACCGATGCGCACCCTGGTCCCGCCCCTCGTGCTCTTCGTCGCGGCATGCTCTTCCGACGGGACGCTCGGCCTGCCCTCCGGTCCTCACCCGCTCTACGGCCCGGGCCCCTCGACCGCGCTGACGCCGTACCCGTCGAACCGCTACACGAAGACCGACACGACGACCGCCACCGGCCTGCGCGTCCTGCTCGATCGCACGACGACCGGCGACCCGATGCTGTCGGCCCCCACCGACTCGGGTGTCCCGCAGCTGTCCTACGCCTGGGCGACGATCGAGCAGTCCGACGGCTTCTCCACCTCGGCGGCGTCGTCGCGACCTTCACCGACGACCTCGACCCGGCGTCCTTCACGCGCGCCGCCGGACGGCTACACGCAGCCGGGTACGCCGCTGGCGCTCGTCGACGTCGACCCGTCGTCGCCCGAGAAGGGCACCGCACGCGGCGCTCGTGCCGCGGTACGTGTCGTCCGCGAACGATCCGAACGCGACCTCGCCCGAGCTCACGTCCTCGTCGCCGAGCCGGCGACGCCGCTGCGGCCGAAGACGCGCTACGCCTTCGTCCTCACCGACGCGGTCACGACGCTGCCGGCAGGTCCCGCTCGTGCCGAGCGCCGGACACCTTCGCGCTCGCTCACGGGCACCGCGGAGGGCGAGCTACGGCGCGCGCGTCCGCGCCGGCCCTCCCCGTCGTGCAGGCGCGCGACGGGCATCGATCCGTCCCACGTCGTGCTCGCCACCGTGTTCACGACCGAGACCGTCCACGACACGCGTGCTCGCGGTCGCGCAGCGATCGCCGCGCCGCCGCCGGCGCCGACGCTGTCGGACACCCTGGTCGTCAACGAGACGGGCGCCGGGCGACGGCGACAACCGCGTGCGCTTCGCAGGGCAACTTCCCGGCGCCCGGACTTCCGCGCCGCGCAAGCCCGACGGCAAGTGGCACGTCGGCGCCGACGGCATGCCGGCGCTCGTGGACACGGCGAGCCTCGCAGTTCTTCCTCGCGTTCTCGGACGCGACCTACTCGGGGCCGCGCCCCGTCGCCATCTTCCAGCATGGCCTGGGCAGCGACAAGGACTCCACCTGGGGCACGGCGCAGCGCCTCGCGAGCCTCGGACGTCGCCGTCATCGGCATCGACGCGCCGGAGCACGGCTCGCGCGCGACGCCGCCGTACCCGCCGGGGCAGACGGATCTGGTGAACGGCGTCGGAGGACTTCTTCGGCATCGACCTGCAGCAACGGCGCGCTTCGACATCGGCATCGCGCGCGACAACTTCCGCCAGATGGCGTGCGACCAGCTCGAGATGCTGCGCTTCATCCAGACGCTGGGCACGCTCGACGTCCTGCCCCTCGGCGCGCCGGACGGCAAGCCGGACCTCGACCCGACGCAGGTCATCTACCTCGGGCAGTCGTTCGGCTCGGTCATGGCGGCGACGTTCAACGTCGCTGGCGCCGGAGGTCGAGCGCGGCGGTGTGGAACGTCGGGGGCGCCGGGCTCGCGATGCTCTTCGAGGACTCGGGTCTCTTCAGCCTCCTCGCGAAGTCGCTCGAGCCGCCGGGACGACCCAAGGGCGAGCTGGCGCGGTTCTTCTCGATCATCCAGGGCATCGTCGATCCCGGGGACGCGGCGAACTACGCGCCGTACGTGACGCCCGAAGGCGCTGCCGGGCGTGCCGGCGTGGAAGCCGAAGGACGTGCTCATCGAGGAGGTCATCGGCGACACGATCGTGCCCAACAGCTCGGCCGAGCGGTACGCGCGCGCGGCGGGGCTCGCGCAGGTGCAGCCGGTCGCGGTGCCCATCGGCGGGCTGCAGTGACGTCCCGTCCCCCGCTGCCGGCAACCTGCCGGGCGGCGCGACGGGCGGCATCTACCAGTTCGACCGAGGCCGACGGCGACGCCCACGCAGCACGCGAGCCTCATCTCCACGAACGACGCGACGAACGCAGTACACAGTTCTTCGCGAGCGCGCTCGCGGGGGGGCACGCGACGGTCATCAACCCCTTCGCGGAGTGACGGTCGTGATTTTTCGGTCGCGGAAGGGGCACAGCTTGACCCATGGCCGCTGCCGAAGCGGCGGAAATCGCGCTCCAACCCTGGGCACACGAAGTGCCTAGGCTGCGAACCATGCGAAGAGCCGCTGCCATCTGCATCATCGGGCTCCTCTCCGTCCATTGCGGCGGAATCGCAGCGCGCCCCATCGCCGACGACGGCTCGAGCGACGGCGGGCCTGTCGGCGACACGGGGATTGTCAGCGACAGCGGGACCCTCGCCGACACGGGCGACGAAGACGGCCAGGTGTCGTGTTCGGAGCTCGAGAACGAGGCCGCGGGTCAGTTCGGGGCGCTGGCCCAGCAGTACCTGGGATGCACGACCGACGACGACTGCACGCGGATCGCCCCGCAGGGAGCGGGCCAGTGCGTGGCACCGTGCGGCAACGTGCTGACCGACGAGGCGGGAGCCGCCGCGTTGCAGACGGCGGCGAACACCGCCTGCGGGCCGTTCATCGCCGCCGGATGCAAGGTGCCCATTCTCGGTTGCCCGGCGCAGGACGAGCTCAACATCTGCGCCAACGGGATCTGCGAGGGCTGGAGCACGGATCTGACCTGGAGCGCGACAACCTTCGTGCACGGCGTCTGCGCGTCGTTCGTGATCACGTACCACTCGACCCAAGCCGGAACGGCGGTTGCCCCTCACGATCTCGCGTTTGCGCTCACGGCGCAGAACGGCTCGCTCTACGCCGACCCGGCGTGTACGACCGTCCTGACGAGTGGATCCGTCACGCTACTGGCGGGTGCAAGCCAGGTCTCGTTCGGCTTCGTGCCGCTTGCCGCAGGACAATCTGGCGTGTCCGGCGTCGGCCCGGACGACGACCAGATCGGAGTCTCCTTCGACGCGCAATAGGCCGCGGACTGTGCGCGCAGAGAAGGTGCTTACGATGACCGAGGCGCCCATCCTGCCGCGCAACGCCCTTGCGGCGATGGTCGCCGTCGGCATTCTCCATGCGGGGGTCGGGTGTCTTCCGTCGCGGGAGACGCCGGCTGTCGACGCGTTCGAGGGTCGACGTCGTCATCTTCGGCGGAGGCAGCGCTTCCTCCTCTGGAGTCGCGGTCGTGGGGAGCAGCGCATCGAGTGGAGGAACGGGGAGTAACAGCGGCGGGAGTAGCGGCAACGGTACCGACAGCGGAAGCGGTGAGCAGCGGCGACGCGGGTTCCCTCGTCGCAGACGCTGGAGCCACCGGAGACGGCGCGACCGGCCACTCTTGCCGCACTGCCTGGTTTGCGGCGGCAACGGGTGCTGCCAGGCATGCCAGCAAGCCGATCCCGGTGGATTCATGTCGCTTGTCGTCGACCTCGCCGACTGTCTCGTCAAGGGGGTCCCTGCGACACTTCGTGCTCCGGTCCCGCCGACTTCTGTCACGCCCTGGCGAGATCGTCAGCGCGCAATGCCAGAACTGCATCGAAGCGTTCACCAACCCGGGCAGTCAATGTCCGGCGTTCTCGCGCACGGTAGGTTCGGCGTGTGAGCAGCAGCAGGGTTGCCGCAATATGCAGCGTGCGCGCAGATGTGTCCTTGACCTCGCTCGGCTCCACCATCCTTCACGGTGCTGCGCTTCAGGGGGCGTGCCACCCCCGGACGGCGGATCGACACAATCCCCTTTCATGCAGATCCGCGCGCCTTTGCAGTCCGTGTCCTTCGTACAGCCGGGGGTCGCCGCGGACATCTCCAACCGACCTTGCCGCCCCCCGCCGGGTGCTCGACGCAGCACCTACGACCGTACCCTCTTCGCCGGCGTCCGCGCGCTTTGATTTCAATCCGACTCCAGCACGAGCGTGCGAGTCGCGCTCGCGCCGGACGTCCTCAAATTCGCGTGATGAGCGGCGCGATGACCGCGTCGCGCCGGAGCACGCGGCGACGCTCGGTGACTTCGGCGCAGTCCCCGCCTTCGAACGCGACGACGACACGGTAGGGAAGCTCGCGGGCCGAGAAGCGGCTGAGCAGGGCCGCCGCGCCGAAGCGAAGCGAATGGGCCACCGCGACGCGGGCCGGTCCGTCGATCGCGCCGGCGCGGCGCGCGAGGGCGTCGAGCGACGCGCTCACCAGAGCGGGGTGGTCGGGGACCCAGCTCGGCTCGGGCAGCCATCGGCGGGCGGGATTGAAGCCGCGGGCCCCGGCGAGGTGATAGCCCGTGAAGCCGCCCGTCGCCGTCGGAGATGCCGTCGAAGATCCCGAAGACGAGCGTGTCGACGTCCGCGGGCGCCGCCGCCGTCAGCTCGCGGATGCGGCCCGAAAGGCCCGGCAGCTCGAGGTCCAGGTCGAGGTCGGCGATGGGCCGTACGACGTCCCGGCCGACCGTCCGCATGCGCGCGCACGCACGATGGTCCGCCAGCCCACGGTCGCCGAGCGCGCCGTTCGCGCGATCGCGATCGCACCTGCAGGAGGGCGTCGGGGCCCGGGAACACCGGCAAGTGCACGCGGGCACCTTACCCAGCCTCGCGAGCGAATGCGAGCCGCTCCCGACTACTGCGTCGGCGGCGGCGGCGCGATCTGCTTCAGGTTCAGGCCGCCCGGGTACTGGTAGCTCGTGTAGAGGCCGTACCCGAGCACCTGGAGCCCGACCGGCTGGTCGACGCTCGAGCGTGTGCGCGCCGCTCGTCGCCCAGTCGAGCCCCGGCGCGCCACACGTCGTAGCCGTCGGCGATGGGCGGCTCGCGGCCCGTAGATCGACGGCGCCGTCGAGCACGAGCTGGCGTCCCGGCCGGCGTCACGACGTCGATGAAGTTCTCCTCGTAGTCGTCGGGCGCGAGAAAGACGTACTTGGTCGCGGTACTGCTCGACCGAGGCGATCAGGCTCTGCGACGGATCGCCCAGGCCGCCCGTCGGGTCGACCAGACTGCCCCCGAGCTGGAACGACCCGACGGCGAACTCGCTCGTGCCCGTCACCTCGAAGTCGGCGCGACGACGCCGCAGTCGCACGACCTGCCCCGCGTCGAGCGTCGCCGGGCACCCGGCGGGGTCGAGGGCGCGTACGTGAGCGTCGTGCCGTCGACGTTGCCGTAGATGCGCACGACGTGGCCGACGGGCATGCCGCCGGGCCGGTCGGGACCGTGACGAAGTAGTGCTTGCCGAGCGTCTCGGCGGGGAAGACCGACTGCTCGAGGTGGTCGCACGCGGGCGCGCGTCTCGGGCACGTCATCGCACGGCGCCCCCGCGATGACCTGGACGGGCTGGTCCGCGCTGCACGAGCGATCCGCTGAGGTCGAACGTGTCGCCGAGTCGCGTCACGAGCTCCGCGACGTCGCCTGCGTCGAGCGTGAGATCGAGCTCCCCTCCGGCCGCGGTGGCCGCGATCGCCCGTGCCCGCCACGATGTCCGCCGACGGGCGACGAGCGACCTGCACGTGGGTGCCGTCCGTCGTGGCCGTGATGGCAACGTAGCTCGCCATGTACCGGCGGTCGTCATCGTCCGCTGCGGTGCGGTCTCGCCCCGGGTAGCGCCGTGACCCGGTAGTTGCCCGGTGAGGGCCGTGCTCGGCAGGAGCAGCGACGAGTCGTTCGTGAACGAGTAGCAGCCGACCGTCGCGCCGTAGTTGGGGCTGTTCGGTCGGTGCACGCTGGTTGCCCGGGCAGCACGACCAGTCCTTGCCGGCCGGCCCGCCCTTGCCCGCGTACTCCAGCGCGTTGAACTGGTAGACGGTGACCGGGACCGAGCTGACGAGGTGGTAGGCCGCGCCCGTGCGCGAGCGACGGACGCCGTCAGCGGCGCCGAGGTCGCCGCACGCGTCGGCGTCGGCGCCCTTGAGCGCCGGCACCCACGGCAGGTAGAACTTCGCGAGCGCGTCGGGCGCGACCGTCTGCGTCTGGTTCGCGCCGCCGGGGCCGGTGACGGTGACCTACGCGGGCGCGGTGCCGGCGTTGGCGACGACGACGGCGTAGTCGAAGATGGACCAGACGATGTTCGCGATCACCGTCGGCCAGTAGTCGCAGCCGACGTACGACTTGGACGCGGCGGCCTCGGCGCAGGTCGTCGGATCGTCGCTGGCGGGGATCGGGCGGGCCGAAGGCTGCCGCGGTCCGCCGTCGTCGTGCCGTGCCCGCGTCGGCCGGGATGAGCGAGCCGAGCACCGGCGGCGGCGAGGACGAGCCGCAGCTCGCGACGAGCGCCGCGGCCCCCAGCGCCGCGAAGACCCATCGCTCCATGAGGGAAGGCTACGCTACTTGCCCACGAGCGCCACGGCCAGCAGCGTGACCAGGGCCCCCACGAGCATCGCGACGACGGCGGCGACGATCATGCGCGCCCGGGCCCGGCGCCGGAGCACGCGCGGGTCGGCCGCGGGCGCGCGCGCCACGAGCGCCAGCGCCTCGAGCATCGCGTCGGCGGTCTGGAAGCGGGCGTCGGGCTCGCGGCCGAGCGCCTTCGCCACGAACGCCGCCAGCTCGCGCGAGACCTCGGGCCGGTAGCGACGCACGTCGGGCGCGTCGTTGTGCAGATGGCGATGAGGATCTCGCTCGTAGGTCTGGCCCACCTGGGGGGTCGCCCCGCGAGGCACTCGAAGAGGATGGCGCCCGGCCGAGTAGAGATCGCTGCGGGCGTCGAGATCGGCGAGCAGCGCGCGCCTGCTCGGGCGACATGTACAGCGGGCGTGCCGAGCACGACGCCCTTGCCGCGTGAGCACGACCGGCGCGGTGCCGCCCGCCGGGCGCTCGATCTTCGACATGCCGAAGTCGACGATCATTCCGCGAAGCTAGCGTGGTCGCGCGGCCATCGCTCGACCAGCAGCACGTTGTCGGGCTTCAGGTCGCGGTGGACGACCCGCTGCCGTGCGCGGCCGACAGGCCCCGCAGGATCTGCTCGAGGATGTGGAGCGACTCGTCGATCGGCAGGGTGCGCTGGCGGCGCAGGCGCTTGCCCAGGTCCTCTCCCTGGAGCAGCTCCATCACCAGGTACGGGCAGCCGGCCTCGGTCCCGCCGTCGAGGACGCGGACGATGTGCTCGCTCGCCGCGGCGCTCGCGGCCCTGCCCTCGCGGGCGAACCGGGCGACGACCGACGCTGTCGCGCGTCCACTCGCGGTCGAGGATCTTGATGGCGAAGCGTCGGGGCCGCGACAGGGCCTCGGCCTCGTAGACGACGCCCATGCCCCCGTGGCCCAGGGTGCGGACGATGCGGTAGCTGACCGCCCAGCGTGCGGCCGGGCCAGCTCGGCGTGTAACCGGCGCCGGTCATCCTGCCATCCGCCCGCCGAAGGCTCAGGCGCCGAGCTTGTGGACCGCGCGCGGCGAGCCGCGACACGGTGCGCGAGGCGGTCTGCGGGGCACGCGCGCCCTTGCTGGAGGCGCGGTCGATCTCGACCGTGGCGGCGAGCAGCGCGGCCTTGGCGGCCTTGGCGTCCTTCGCGTCGATGGCGGCGCGCACGTTCTTCACGTGGGTGCGCACGGCGCTCTTGACGGCGCGGTTGCGCAGGGTGCGCTTGATACGCTGACGGTTGCGCTTCTCGGCGGATGCGTGATTGGCCACGGAAAAACCCTCGGAAAGGACGGGGGGCGCAATCTACGGGGACCGGCGGGAAAGTCAAGGAGGGGCAGGGGGGCGCGCCGCCGGAGCGGGGCTGATACCCTCGACCGGACAAGGATGTCGATCCAGGCACGTCCCCGACGGCTGGGCCCCTACGACATCGTCGTCAAGATTGCGGGCGGCGGGATGGCCACGATCTACCTCGGGCGCGCGCGCGACGCGTCCGGGGCCGAGCGGCTCGCGGCGGTGAAGGTCATCCGGCACGACCTGCGGCACGACAAGCGCTTCGTGCAGATGTTCCTGGACGAGGCCAAGGTCCTGTCGCGCCTGTCGCACCCGAACGTCGCCGGGACCCACGAGTTCGGCACCGACGACGCGCAGCACTTCATCGCGATGGAGCTGCTGGTGGGGCGAACGCTGCTCGACGTGTGGAACGCCTGCAAGGAGCGCAAGCTGTCGCTGCGCTCGATCACGCCGCGTGGATCGCGGCGCGCGTGGCCGAGGGGCTGCACTGCGCCGCACGAGCTGACCGACGAGCACGGCGTCCCGCTGCGCGTCATCCACCGCGACGTCAACCCGAGCAACATCTTCCTGACCTTCGAGGGCGAGGTGAAGC
Source organism: uncultured Acidobacteriaceae bacterium (assembly GCA_963747045.1). GTDB lineage: Bacteria > Acidobacteriota > Terriglobia > Terriglobales > Acidobacteriaceae > Bog-257. Next base: position 221,246 of record CAVVDN010000007.1, read on the forward strand.
TCTTCGACTTCGGCCTCGCCAAGTCGACGGGGCGGCAGCACGCCGAGAGCTCGGCCGGGATCGTCAAGGGCAAGCTGCCGTACCTGTCGCCGGAGCAAGTGGAGCAGCAGCCGCTCGATCGCCGGAGCGACATCTTCATGCTCGGCACGACGCTCTGGGAGCTGACGACGATGCGGCGTCTGTTCGTGAAGGACGACGACGTCGACACGCTGATGGCGGTGCGCGCGGGCCTGGTCCCCGATCCGCGCGGCAGGATGCCGTCCTACCCGGAGGCGCTGTGGAACGTCGTCCGGCGTGCGCTCGCGCGCGATCGCGACGAGCGCTACCCCACGGCGGAGGCGTTCGCGCGCGACCTCGACGCGTTCGCGGCCAGCCAGGGTGAAGAGGACTGGGCAGCCATGACGAGCGACATCCTCGACGCGCTGTTCCCCGGCGAGCGCGAGAAGCGCGCGCTCTGGCTGAAGATGGCCAACACGTCCGTCAGCACGCCGGCGCGCGCGACCATGCCCCCGCCGGTGCCGCTCGCGGGCGGGGATCCGGGATGCCGCCGATCCCGTCGTCGAGACCCCCTCGAGGCAGCCGCCGCCGTTGCCTCGTCCCGGCCGCCGTCGATCCGCCGCCGCCTCGACTTCGAAGAAAGCCTCGTCCAGGCCGCCGTCGAAGAGGCCCTCGTCGAGGCCTCCGTCGAAGGCGCCTCGCAGCTCATCGAAGATCCGCGTGCGGAAGGGGTGAGCGAGCCGTCTCGACCCGGCAGGGCAATCCGGAACGCCGCCCCGCCCAGGTCCCCCGTCGTCACGGCGATGGTGCCGCCGTGCGCCTCGGCGATGCCTCGCGCGATGGCCAGGCCCAGCCCGCGCCCCCCGGCGGCCCGCCCCCGCGACCCCTGCTGGTAGCGGTCGAAGACGGTGGCGCGCTCGGCCTCGGCGATGCCCGGGCCCGTGTCGGCGATCTCGAAGATGGCGCTGTCGCCCTCGCGCCGTCGCGCCACACGCGCACGCCGCACCCGTGCCGCCCTTGGGCGTGAACTTGAGCGCGTTGGCGACGAGGTTGTCGATCGCCTGCCGGAGCTTCTGCGGATCGGCGCGCAGCTCGAGGTCGAGCGAGCCGTCGAACTCCAGCGCGACCCGCCGTCGCGTGGCGACGGGCGTGAAGACCGCGAGCATCGGCTCGACGACCGCGCGCACCGTCATCGGCCGCGGCTCGACCGAGAACACCCCCGCCTCGAGCCGGCTCGCCGCGAGCACGCCGTCGACCAGCCGCGCCATGTCGGTGCACATGCTGCGGATCTGCTGCGACCGAGGTGTGACGCTCGGCGGCCGACAGGTCCTCGGCCTCGAGCACCTCGGCGATGAGCCCGAGCGACGACAGCGGATGGCGCAGATCGTGGACGAGCATGGCGATGTGGTCGCGGCGCTGCGCCTCGAGCATGCGCTTGAGCCGGAACGTCTCGAGCGCGGCGCGCACGCGGGCGAGGAGCTCGCGCGCAGTCGATGGGCTTGGTCAGGTACGCGTCGGCGCCCTTCTTGCAGGCCAGCCTCGATGGCGTGCGGCTCGCGGCGCGCCGCGGTGAGCATGAACACGGCGGGGCCGCCGCCCCGGCGCGCGCGCAGCCGCTTGAGCACCTCGACGCCGTCCATGCCCGGCATCGACACGTCGAGCAGCACGACCTCGGGCTCGCGCTCGTCGACCATGCGCAGCGCCTCGATCCCGCTCTGCGCCGTGCGCACGCGGTGGCCGTCGTCGGTGAGGAGCGCCTCGTAGAGCGCGAGCGCGTCGGGGAAGTCGTCGACGATGAGCACGTCGCCGCTCGCGTCGCCGAGCGCGACAGCGAGGACGGCGCCTCGGCGGTCACGACAGCGATCCCTCGTGCTGGCGTCGCGCGGCGGCGGCACGCTCGCGGGCGAGGGCTCGACCGGCCGCGGCGCGACGCGGGGCAAGACCAGCGTGAAGGTCGAGCCCTCGCCCTCGCGCGACCGCACCTCGATCTCGCCGCCCAGCGCGCGCGCGAGCCGGCGCGAGAGCGCCAGCCCGACGCCCGTGCCCTCGTAGCGCCGGCCGTCGCCCGTCGTCGAGCTGGTGGAAGTCCTGGAAGAGCTCCTTCATCGCGTGGCCGGGATGCCGATGCCCGTGTCGCTCACCGCGATGTGGATCTCGGTGCGCCGGTGGCGCGCACCGTGCAGCACGACCTCGCCGCGTCGGTGAACTTGATGGCGTTCGAGAGCAGGTTGAGCAGGATCTGCCGGACGCGCTGCGCGTCGGTCATCGTCTCGAGCGTCGCCTCGCCGGCGTCGACGGCGAGGCGCAGCTCCTTGCCGCTGCGCAGGCTGTCGACCTCCGCGACGCACGCGCGCGCGAGCTGCGCCACGTCGACGGCGGCCGAGGCGCACCTCGACGCGCCCGGCCTCGGCCTTGGCGAGATCGAGCACGTCGTTGATGAGCGCGAGCAGGTGCTCGCCGTTGCGCTTGATGCGCTCGAGCGACTCGCGCGCGCGCGGCGAGAGCTGCTCCTTCGGGGAGGTGAGAGCAGGTCGGCGAAGCCGAGGATGGCCGACAGCGGCGTGCGCAGCTCGTGGCTCATCGACGCGAGGAACTCGGTCTTCACGCGGTTGGCGCGCGTGAGGCGCTCGCCCTGCTCGGCGAGCATGACGCTCTTCTCGCGCAGGCGGTCGTGCGTCCACGCGTTGTGCAGGGCGACGGCGAGCTGGCGGGCCGCGTCGCGCACCGACTCGGCGTCGCTCGTCGGAGGCGGCGTGGATCCGCCGAGGACCAGCGCTCCCGCCGCCCTCGTCGCCGAGGGCGATGGGGTGCGCGAGCACCCAGCGCAGCGGCGCCTTGCCGATGCCGAGGTCCAGCTTCGGCAGCGGCTCGGCCGAGATCCTCGGCCCGGAGCAACAGCGGCTCGCGCCGTTCCAGGACGCTGCGCGGCAGCCCCTCGGCGCCGAACGCCGTGTGGTCGACGCTGCGCCCGTCGGAGGCGCTGGCCTGCACGGGCACGAGGCGATCGGCGTCGTCGAGCAGGTAGACGACGCCGACCTGCGCGTCGGCCAGCCGCACGAGCGACTGCAGGCCGCTGGCGGCCAGGGCCTCGACGTCGAGCGTCTTGAGCTCGCGCACGAACTCGGCGTACGCGCGCGCCCGCTGGTCGCGGCGGCGAGGTCGGCGTTGGCGCGCGTGAGCTCGGCGACGGCGCGCTCGCGTTCGGCCAGCGTGGAGCGCAGGCTCGAGTCCTTGTCGAGCAGGAGCGCGTCCATCTTGCCCGAGGCTCGTCGCCACGCGCGCCCAGCTCGTCGCGCCGGGCCGGCAAGCGCGGGCAGCGGCTCGAGCGCGCCCGTGGCCTCGAGCGCCTCCTCGAGCTGGCGCGTCGTGCCCGCGACGTCGCGCGCGATCCAGGCGCCGCTGCCGAGGGCGAGCACGATCGCGACGCAGCAGCACGGTGAGCGTCAGGCGCCGCGAGGCGTCGGCCAGCGCGAAGGCCTCCTGCTCGCCGCGCGTCGGCGTCGTCCAGGGCGTGCTTGCGCAGCTCGTTGAGGATGTCGCGCATCTCGTCGGTGAGCGACCTTGCCCTCGTCGGCCAGCTCCGGCGTCGAGGCCTGGCCCTGCTCGCGCGCGTGGATCTGCGGCTCGCTGATGTCGTGGATCCACTCGTGGACGAGGCGCCCGAACGCGGCGACGCGCTCGTCCTCGATGCCGTTCTCGGCGATGCCCTGGGCCTCGGCGAGGACGCCGTCGAGCTCCTTGTGCGCCTGGTCGTAGGGCTCGAGGAACGCTGCGGTCGCCGGTGAGCAGGTAGCCGCGCTTGCCGGTCTCGAGGTCGGCCATGAGGCGCAGCAGCTGCTCGGCGTCGTCGGCGAGCTTCAGGTCGTGCTGCACGAGGCGCTCGAACTTGCTGGTCGACCTCCTCGTGCGCCGCGTTCGCGCGATAGAGCCCCACGCCGAGCACCGCGACGACGAGCAGGGAGCTCAGGAGGATGCGCCAGAAGAGGGCGCTCGAGAGAATACGCACGCGATTACCCGGTACGGTAGCATGAGCGCCCTGAACGCGACGCGCCTCGAGAAGTGGGCAGACCGGGCGACCGTCGCGTGCATCGCCCTGTACGGCCTGGCGGTGTGGTGGCCCACGCGGGACCTGCCGTACCACTGGGACAGCGCGACCTTCGTGGTCGACGCGGCGCGGGACCTGATGTCCCGGGGCTTCCACCCGCTCGTCGCGACGCACTCGGATTTCGCGCACCCGCCGCTGTTCGTCGCCCTGGTGGCGCTCGCGTGGAGCGCGCTGGGCGAGTCGCGCGTCGTGGCTCATGCGCTCGTGCTGCCCGCGCTGCCGGCGGCGATGCTGGCGACGCTGGCGGCTCGGCCTGAAGCTCGGTGACCGGGCGGTGGGTGCTGCGGCGGCGTTCCTCTTCGGGGGCGTGGCGGTGGTGCTGGCGGAGGTGGGGCAGGTCTACATGGATCTGCCCATCGCGGCGCTGCTGGCGTGGGGGCTGCTGGCGTGGATGAACGAGCGGCGCGTGTGGGCGTGCGTGCTGTTCTCGGTCGCGGCGCTCATGAAGATTCCGGCGCCGCTCACCGTGCCGGGGGCGCTGCTGCTGGTGGTGGTCGCGAGCCGCGAGCGCCGCAAGGACGTCCGCGAGTACGCGACGCTCGCGGTGCCGCTGCTCGTCGATGCCGCGTGGCTCGCGTACCACGCGGCCGTGACCGGCTGGATCCTCTGGCGACCGGGGCGAAGCGTCCCGGCACCGCGCGGCGTGATGGATCGGCTGCAGGCGCTGGCGACGGTCCTGGAGTGGCTGCTGCTCGGTCAGTGGCGCTGGGTGGTGCTGCTGGGTGCGCTGGTCGCGGCCGGGGTGGTCCTGAGGAGGACGCCGCGCACGTTCCGCTTCGGACACCTCGCTCCGCTGGTCGCCCCCATCGCCGTGGGCACGCTGCTCTTCGCGAGCGTGGGCGAGTTCGGGCTGCGGTACGGCATCTACCTGTTGCCGGCGTACCTGGTGGCGAGCCTGGTCGTGGTGCGCGAGGCGCTGGGCGCGCGCGGAGGGATGTGGCTGGGGGCCGGTGCGGCGGGGCTGTTCGCGGCGTTCGCCACGACGTGGCACCCGAAGAGCCGAGCTCACCGCGTCGTACGTGTTCCGGCCCGACGAGAACCTCGCGTACCTGGACATGATCACCCTCGGCCGCAAGAGCGCGCACTGGCTGGAGAGCAAGCACCCAGACGCGGAGATCTACGGCGCGGGGCCCGAGGCGTACGAGCTCGCGGAGCCGTGGCAGGGGTACGTGACGCGGCCGCTCGACTTCCGGTGGTGCGTCGACTTCGCGCCGCACGCGGGGGCACAGCAGCTGGTGCTGGTGCACGGGTACCATCCGCAGCAGCCGCTCTGCCGGAGGATCGTGGAGGCGACGGGGGCGAAGGGCTTGGTGAGGTTCGAGGCGGGGGGAAGTGGGTGGAGGTTTACGAGGTGGGGGGGAGCCGTAGTCCTCAGAACCGAACCCGCGCGGCGAACACCGTATCCAGGCCCGGCCCGTTCGAATCCGCCGCCCGTCACGTAGAGAAAGTCGCCGGCGAGAGTCGTCGCGAAGTCGGTGCGGCCGTCGGGGAGCGCCGTCTGCGACGCCCACGCACCAATCGAGCCTCCGCTCCCGAGCTGCGCGCTGACGACGCTGGAGGCGCCCGAGCCGAACACGGCGTCCTTGCCGCCGACGACGAAGAGCCAGTCGTCCACGGCGACCGCCTGGCCGAACGCGACGGGCGAGGGGAGCGCCTGCTCTGCAACCGAGCTCCCGACCGCTCCGCCGGTCTCGATGGGCGCCCCGAAGACGGCGCTCTGGACGGGCAGATTGCCGGCGTCGTCGGTCGTGTACCCGCCGAGAGCGTAGACGTACTTGCCCGTGAATGCGTACTCCGGGTGCCCGAGGAAGTCCGGGATCCACTCATCCATGGACCACGAGCCGACCTGCGGTGAGAGCGGGACGTGCAGCGCGATGATCGCGCCGGCTCCGCCGTCGGAAGGCAAGTAGGCGTCCATGGCGTAGAGCGTCGACGCCGAGTCCGAAGCGATCCACGCGTTGGAGTAGAAGGCGTCTTGCCCGCTCGGCAAGGGACCCAGCATGGTCCAGGGCGACAGGACGCCGGCGCCCGACAGCGTCGCGGACAGCATCGTGCCCTGGTACGACGGGTCATCGTAGATGCCGTCGACGAGGTAGATCGTGTTGCCCTGCGCGGTCGCCGTGCACGAGTTGACGGGGCTCGGCGTCGTGCCCGCTTGCGACCATGCGCCGAGGGAGCCGTCGGCGTGGAGCGCCGCGACGTGGACGGCGTCGGTGCTCGAGAAGCCGCCCGCGTCGTTCGCGTAGTTGCCGCCGATGACGACGAGATAGCCGGCGGCCGTCACCGAGCAGTGGTTCGCGCGCGCCTGCGGCATGGGCGAGAGCGTTTGCCATGCGCCGACGGTTCCGTTGGCGAGCCCGGTCGAGCTGTCGGTCGTCGGAGCGTCGGTCGGGATGCGGGCGTCGAGACCACCGCCGTCGCTCGCTGCATCGAGGGACGCGTCGGGCGTGGGCGCGGAGGCATCGTTGCCCGCGTCGACGGAGGCGAGGGGGGACGAGGACGAGCTGCAGGCGAGGAGCAGGAGGGGCGGGAGAAGGAGGGGGCGAGCAGCATCGGGGGGGCCGCAATGTGATGCTGGCGGCCCCCCTCCGCAACTCCTGAACAGGACGCGGGCGTCGCAGCCCTCGAGTCCCCGCCGCGACGCCGGCGTCGCACCGGTCCGCAATCTCGCGGGAATCCGGGCCCCCGAGGCTTCTTCCGCGCTGGCTAGACGGTTGCAATCAAGGGGGTGCATGCACGCCGACCAGCTTCCTCGACTCCTGACGCTCCTGGCCTTCGCGGTGACGACGCTCGGGTGCGCGACCGGGGGCGCTCCGGGCTTTGGCGAGTCATTCGAGGCCCAGTCCGGCGGCAACGGCTGGGGGCCGCCAACGGCACGAGCGGCGGTTCGAAGAACGGCAGCCCGCCGGCCGGCGACCAGGGCGGCTCCTCCGCACCTCCCGGCGTGGACGGCGGCGCATCCGAGTCGGGCGCGGCGCCGCAACCCGACATCGTGCTCGCAGGGCGGCGTCGTCGTCGTGTCGTCGACTACTTCACGGGAGCCCCCGTCACCGCTGCGGCGACGGCCGATGGCGCGTCCGCGGGCTCGGGCTCCTCGCTCTGCTTCGCCGTGGGCACGGGTTTGCACCCGGTCGCGATCACGGCGAGCGGCTACGCGACGTACAACGGCGCGATCCAGGTTCCCGGCGGCGCGACGCACCGGACGGTGCATCTCTTTCCCGTGGGGGCGTCACTGCAGGGCTGGCTGTCGCTCGTGAACAGCGATCGCGCGGCCAACGGCGCCGGCCCGGTGCAGCTCGACAACGGGCTCACGGTCGCGGCCTGGGATCACGCGGTCGACATGGGGACCCAGGGGTACTTCGCGCACTTCGATCCGCACGGGCTCGCGCCGACGACGCGGTCGCTGCTCCTCGGCTCGATGCTGATGGGCGCGGAGAGCTGCGCGGCCGCGGACTCGACGTACGTGGAGGCCGAGTCGTCCTTCATGGCGGAGAAGTCCAGCCTGCCAGACCAGTCGGCGAGCGACTGCGCGCAGGACGACTCGCTCGCCGGCCACTACTGCAACATCGTGTGGGCGTCCCACAACTGGGTGGGCCTCGCGATCGCCGACGTGCCCGGCTCGCCGTACGGGACGTACTACGACCAGGAGTTCGGGGATCTCTACGGCTACTACGACACGACCGTGCTCCCCGCCGAGCCGGCGATCGGCGCGGGCGGTTCGCTGTCGATGCTCCCCGCGTCCGGTCAGACGTACGCCGACGCGTACTTCGCCACGATGCCGGTCCCCACGCCGATCTCGATCGCGACGCTCAACGCGGATCCGACGTGCGCGAGCTCGTGCCCCGCGAACGACCAGTGGTACCCCTCGACGACGACCCAGGCCCTAGGCACGCTGGCACCGTTCTCGCCGGATCTCTCGCAGAACCAGATCGTGTTCGCGGCCATCTACACGAACGAGCCGGCGTTCGTGGGCGCTGCTGCGTACGCGGCGTTCTCGGCCCGGTGGCAACGTGACGCTCGAGACCTATGGCATGGCGTCGGTGAGTTACCTGGTTCCTCGATCCAGGCGCCCGCGCGGACCGGACAACGAACGACCCGAGGCCGCCGCCGCAGGCAATCTCTCGACTCCGGGGGGCGGCATGAGGCGACCCGACGAAATCGCATATGGACCCGAGCATGTTGAAAAAATCGACTCGACGGTTTCATCGGTGAGACGGAGACGAGGTGGCCGACCGGCGCCACCCGGGCACCCGCCCCCAACGTCATCTCCCTGACAGCGAAATCGAGGGAATCGCCAGCGATTCCAGGGCACTTGGCCGGTGGCAAATAAGAAAACGGAAGGCGTCGCCGTTTGAAAACGGACCCTCCGGGAACTGCTCCGGACCTCGCCTTCCTTCGCACACGGACCTTCGACGATCCAAACTGGACCTTTCGGGTTCTGGATCTTCGCCTCTCCCGATTGAAGCCTGAACGGTCGGACACGATGCGGACCTTCATCGCTCGGGGCCTGACCTTCTCCTCGACGAAGCGGCTCAGCACCTGTCGGCCGAGGTCCAGGCCGGACTGAGAGAGGATTGGGGCCGAGAGGAGAAGGTCCGGTTCGGTCTCAAAGCGATTCAGCTCGGATGGGCGAAGGACCTGTCCCGAAGCAGTGAGCATCCGCGGCAGAGTGAAGAAGGTCCGCTTCGTATCCGGCGCGACGCGCTCCGTCTCCGCCGCGGACCGCTTCCGATGGAAGGAGGTCGAGGCCGGTTTCGAACACATTCGCCGCCGAATGGAGAGGGTCCGCGCCCGATGGGAGGAGGCTCGCTTCCAATCGGCCACGGTCCGCTCCCGAACGATGACGTTCCGGTTGGTAAGCGACGAGGTCCAGCCTCACTGGGTGGCGTTCCGGTTCGGATTACCGAAGGACCGCGCCCGAGCGAAGAAGGTCCGCTGTCCGAAGGAAGAAGGTCCGGGCGGAAGGATGGAGGTCCGGAGCCAGTCTCGGAAGGTCCGATTCCAATCGGCCAGGGTCAGATTCGCCTTCGTCGAGCCGCGTTCCGGTTCCCGTTCCCGCGCGTGTCTAGCGTGAGGGGGAATGGGAATCGGGAACGGCCCACCGATCGCCGAGTCGACGGACGGCGCCGGCGGCGACGAGCCGGGCGAGGGCCTCGCCCAGACGCTCGTTGCGCATGCGGACGCGAGCGCGGAGTTGTGGACGCGTCAGGGGAGCGTCGGCCTCGGGCGAGGGCGGCAAGCACGACCTGGTCGGGCGCGGGCTGCTTCGAGCCCGTCGTCGCTCGGAGGTCTCTGGCGGCTCCGTGTCGATCTCCAGGTGGGCTTGCTCGTCGCCGGCAAGCGCCAAGGCCATGGGCTCGGGGGCGGGCGCGCCGCGATGCTCGGCGGTCAGAAGCAGCCGTCCGCGATGACGACGCATGTAGAGGAGCGAGTCGGCCCAGGCGAAGAAGTCGCCCGAGCCGCGCAGACTCTGGCCGGCTTGAGCCCCGACGCCGCCCTTGCGCGCATGGTGCACGACCACCACGGCCACGTCGTGCGCTCGCTGCAGCTCGCGCAGATAGCCGAGCACGGCGGAGACCTGGCCGGCGTCGTTCTCGTCGATGCGGTGAAGACGCACGAAGGGATCGAGCACCAAGAGCCGCGGGGCGTACGAGGCGACGGCCGCGCGCAGGCGCACCTGGTCGTGGGCGCGGTCGAGGCGCAGGGCCGGCGCGGTGATGAGGTGCACGGGCAGCGCGCCGAGGTCCAGCCCCCGGTGACGACAGATGCCGCGGAGGCGAGCCTTGACCACGGGCGCGGCGTCCTCGGCCATGTACACGAGCACGGTGCCGGGGTCCTGCGACCCGAAGACCCCCAGGCAAGGGACGCTGCTCGCGACCGCGAGCGCCATCTCCAGCGCGAGCCACGACTTGCAGCACTTGGGGGCGCCGCCCAGGATGCCGACGCCGGCGCGCGCCCACAAGGGCTCGACGAGCCAGCGCGGACCCTCCTCGGTGTCGGCGATGTCGGCCGCGCGGACGACCGGCAGCGGATCGTCGGCGTCGGTCACGGGGGGGCGCCCGCGGCTCCCGGGGCGGACTTGTTTGCGGTGTCTTCAATCATCTCGCCTCTTGGCGCTCCTGGCGAGGAGTCCGCGGGGGTCCTCGCGTCCTCCTCACCAGGCAATCGTTGGGCGAAGGAGGGTAGTC